>CAVRAN010000001.1:0-705516 GCA_963719075.1 uncultured Verrucomicrobiae bacterium
AAAATTATTTTACGGACAATTCATCCCCGCGCATTGGCGGCATATCCGGCACTTGCGCGAGCGCGGCATCGTATTTTTTCCGGCTCGCTCGTTTGGCACGCTGATCCAAGCCGTGCTCGGTGAGCCAGCCGGGAAAGTTTTTGTCTCTCGGTTTCCGTCGTCATTCTTGCGTCTGCAAATTTCCAGTCAGGAATCATGTTGAAAGTTTAGTCGAACCCGCAATCGCCAGCAAGCCGCTTGGCAACTTTCCGGCCATGCGAGAAAATATGGACTGCTCCCGCAAAATCCTGTGTCATTCCCGCAAAGTCCTGACCGCTCCCATGAAATCCCGGATGCCTCCCGCGAAATCCTGAATCGTTCCCGCAAAGTCTGCGCTCCTCCCTCGAAATCCCAACTGCTTCCCGCAAAATCCCGGACATCTCCCGCGAAGTCCTGAATCCTTCCCTCAAAATCCTGCCTTGCTCCCGTGAAATCCTGACCTTTTCCCGCAAAATCCCAGGTCGTTCCCGCGAAATCCTGCGCGCTAAAAATATAATCCCAAGCTCCTGTTTTAGAGCTATTTAGGTGTTTCATGCCGTCCCGCCATGAAAAATTATTTTGACAGCCAAAACCAAAATTATTATCTAAAACTCATGAGCAACCACATCCCGCACTTCCCGATAGCCACGCTCACATACAACGCCCAACTCATCATCGCCGCCGCCACGGCGAATCCCGCCATCGCGCCGCGTTTGCCCGCGACTTACATTGCCGACACCACCACCGCGCTCGGAAAAGTCACCGCCGATATTTCCAGCCAGAAAACCGCCCACGGCGAACTCGGCAACCTCACGCCGACGCAGCACGCGAATCTTGACTCACTGCAAAACTGGATGAATCAGGCGCGCAAAACCGCCAAACTCGCCTTTGCCGGGCAGACGTGAAACTGCATCAGGAATTTCAAGTGGGCATCAACAGCCCGCATGACCTCGCCTCCATTCTGAAACGCGCCGACATCATTATCGCCTCAGTTCAAACCGCGACGAACTCGCCCGCGCTGCAACTCAAAGGCTGGACGGCTGCCGAGACCACGGCTTTCACAACCGTGCGGCAGACTTTCGGAACGGTTGCGCGTGACACAACAAGCCGACAAAGGCGGGGCGAAAGATCACGCACCAGCACGAAGAACACCGATGCCGCCGATTTATACGAACGGCTGCTGACGATTCAAAACGCCGCCGACCTGCAATGGCCGGTGAGCAATCCCGCCAACGCCGGAATCCGCGACCAATTCCGTTTGAACACCTTTCCGCCCGCCAGCACCACCGCTCCGGCGACTCCGCCAACGCCGCCCGCGACACCGCATCCGTAAAATCAAATTTGAAAACGCAAAGCGGCCTTCGGAAACGGAGGCCGCTTTTTTAATTGCGCGAATTTTCAAGGAGACGGCGAACGATTCTCCTTCTCGGTTGGGAGAAGGGCGGGATGAGGGCGGACGTGAAACAATTCTGAATCAAATGAATGGCTACTTCCAACCCTTGAATCTCAAAAACGGCCACCTCCGAGTTTTGAATCCTAAATACCTTGAAAAAATAACTTTGGCATCTTTGAGCCTTGACCTTTCGTCATTGAATTCTTTTCTCATTTTGTCTTCTTGTTCAATCAAGTCTTTGTGTTCTGAACCAGCCGGAAGCGACACGCGTTTTTGTTCCAAGGCTTCGAGGTCTGATGTTTTTTTGTAAAGTGAATCAATATATTCAACAATGTCGTCATTAAATAAAAATACGGCAACTTGAGTCTCATTTCTTAAAATTTCCCGATCACGCGAGTCAATTTTTGGTTTTCCTAGTGATGTTTCTAAAAATTTCTTCGTAGCCTGATAAACCGCAAACCTTCTGTCAAACAAGTCCAATCTTAATTTGTCACTTGCCAGACAGTATTGAAAAATTCCTACCAAAGCTACCATTGTGGCAATCAACAATGTTACAATAGCAGGCCAATTTGTTAGAGATTTTTGATTTTCACCTAATTGCTTCAACACTACAAGATTTGTGCCGCTGAACACCGAAAAACTGGGATTGATACTGATTTGTGTCGCCGCGAAGGCTGGCGATGTAAAGAAACAAAAAAGGCTGAACAAAATAGCGATCTGATTTACAGATGATGTTTTCATAATTTACGCCAGCTTCATCGCAATTTCCTCTTCCAAAATTTCACGCACGGTCAGGGCTTGAATGACTTTGCCGGTGCGTTTGAAAAATTTGCTGATTTCCGTCAGCGCGTCGCTGGAAAAATCAAAGCCGACGAAAAATCCCTTGTCGCAATCTTCGCGCATCATCATGGCCTCAAATGAATCAATGTCGGGACGGCCAACTTTGTCGGTCTGCTTCACTTGAATCGGATACCAGCGTTCTTTCAACGGCCAGTTCGCCTTCCTGTCTCTTGCGCGGCGCGGCACTGGATGAAACCGGATAAATGCGGCCATCAATGCCCATGTCGCCGACTTGCACTTTGTTTGGAATGCCGCCGAGCGCAACAACCGCCCAGTTTTCAAATTCAAAGTGCGGATATTTGCGGAGTTCCTTTTCGGTCTTCGGCAAATCGCGCACGATGAAACCGCGTTGTGATTTCCAGAGCGTTTCATTTTCAGGCAGGCCGCAAACATCGCGCAACCGTTTCGCCATGACACGACAGGCCGTCGGCGAAATATCAATGCCAATCCATTGCCGTTTGAGTCTTTGCGCGGCAACGAGCGCCGTGCCGCAACCGCAGAACGCATCCAGCACAATATCGTTTTCCTTGCTGCTCGCCCGGATAATTCGATCCAGCAACGCGAGCGGTTTTTGCGTGGGATAACCAAGCCGTTCCTTGGCCTGTGAATTGATCGGCGGAATGTCCGTCCACACGCTGTCAATCGGACGGCCTTCTTGTTCGTCGAGATAACGCTTCATTTGCGGCACTGCACCGGGCTTCGTCTGGACAACAATTCCATTCTCGTAAGCTTCTTCCATCCGGTCTTTCGTCCAGCGCCAGACGCTCGTCACTCCTAAAAATTCGTAAGTCAAATTCGGTCGGTCGGGATTGGGATTGATCAGATTATCGAGGCGGTAAATGCCGTCCATCAGGGTCGCGGTGACAATACTTGCCAGCAGTTTTCTCATCAAGATTGTCCGCGTCGTAAGGATTGTAAGGCCGATTGAATGTGAGTTCGCCACCGCCACCGTAATAAAAAAGCGTGTCGTGGTTGTTTGGAAAGCCATTAAAGGCCAGACCTTTTGCCAGCGTCCGATGCCAGATGATTTCGCATTGGAAATTATTTTCGCTGAAAATCTGGTCAAGCATCACCTTCACATAATGCGAAGCGTGCCAGTCGCAGTGATAATAAAAGCTGCCGGTCTTTTTCAGGACGCGGGACATTTCCGCGCAGCGCGGCCTCATGTAATCAATGTAAGCCCTCGTGGATTCGTGACGGTCATCGAAACGCCGCCTTTCGCTCGTTTCCGGCCAGAAGACTTCGTAATTGCGATTCGAGTTGAACGGCGGGTCAATATAAATCAGATCAACACAGGCGTTGGGCAGTTTCTTGAGTTGTTCCAGATTGTCGCCGCAATAAATCAGGCGCGTGTCCAGAAGCGCGGAAGATTTCAACCGTGGAGAAGCGACGGTTGTTTTAGCAGTGGTTTTCTTTGCCATGCGCGAAGTTTGCGCTGAAATTTTATCAGCGTCAATCAGTGGTAAAAAATTTCACGCCAGTTTCGGCGTCAGTTCGCCCGTCGGCTTCGAATGCGAGCCGTGGTCGTGTTTGTCGGCGATGGGTTCGGGATGGAAATGTTCCAGTTCCTCGCCTTTGCGCACGAGGCGCGCGCTGTTGAAAATCACGATGAGCGTGCCGATGACGTGCAGGATCGCGGCGGTGATCGGGCCGATGTAACCGAACGCCGACGCCGACAGCCCGACGATGATGAAACACACGCCGAACGCAAAATTCTGGTTGATGACGGCGCGCGTGCTGCGCGAAAGTTTCACGAGGAACGGCAGCCGGCGCAGGTCGTTGTTCATCAGCGCGATCGTCGCGCTGTGGATGGCGACTTCGCTGCCCGCCGCGCCCATCGCGATGCCGATGTCGCCCGCCGCGAGCGCGGGCGCGTCGTTCACGCCGTCGCCGATGACCGCGACTTTGTAGCCTTTCAATTTCATCGCGCGGACAAATTCCACCTTGTTCTGCGGCAGGCAATCGCCCTTCGCTTCTTCGCAGCCGATTTCATTCGCGACGCGCGTGGCGACGACTTGGCGGTCGCCGGAAATCATCGCGATGCGGCGGACGCCGGCTTCTTTCAATTCCGCCAGCGCTTCCTTCGCCTCGGCGCGCGTCTGATCCTGCATTCCGACCCAGCCGACGCACTTGCCGTTTTGCGCGACGAAAATCAAACTCCAGCCTTCCGTCTCGTTCAAGTCCACGGATTTCTCGAAGCTCGCGTCAATGCCGTTGTCCTTGAGCCATTGCGCGCGGCCAACCAGAATTTTCGCGCCGTTGATTTCCGCCTTCACGCCGCGACCGGCGGTCTCGGCAAAATCTTTCGGCTCGGCCAGCGGCACTCCGGCTTCGCCCGCGAGCGTCGCGAGCGCCTTGGCGGTCGGATGGTTGCTGTATTTTTCGGCGGACGCGGCGAGCAGCAAAAGTTCGGCGGGTTTCGTTTCGCCAATCGGCGCCAGTCGGCTGACGGCGAGCTGGCCGGTCGTGAGCGTGCCGGTTTTGTCGAAGACGAACGCATTTATTTTTGCGGCGAGTTCGATGTCAGCGACGTTCTTAATCAAAATTCCCAAACGCGCGGCGGCGGAAAGCGCGGCGACCATCGCGGTCGGCGTCGCCAAAATAAATGCACACGGACACGAGACGACGAACACGGCGATGACGCGCGTCAAATCATGCGTGAACGCCCAGACGAGCGCGCCGATGACGAGCACGAGCGGCGTGTAAAAACCCATATATTGATCCACGATCTTTTGGATTGGCAATTTGGTTTTTTCCGCCGCGATGATGAGTTCGCGCACGCGACCGAGCGTCGTGTCCGTTCCGGCGCGCGTGACTTTGATTTCCAGAACGCCGGTGAGATTTTGTGTTCCGGCGAAAACTTCGTCGCCGGATTTTTTATCCACAGGCAGCGATTCGCCGGTAATGGTGGCTTGGTTGAAAGAGCCTTGGCCGTTCAAAATAATTCCGTCCGCCGCGACGTTGTCACCGGGACGAATTCTAATTGTATCGCCGACCGCGAGCTGGCTGGCGGCGATTTCTTCTTCATTTCCATCTTTCGTCAAACGCCGCGCTTTGGTCGGCGTTAGCTTGATGAGCGATTCGATGGAATCGCGCGCACCTTCAGCCGTGCGCGTCTCGATGATTTCGCCGGTAAGCATGAAAAATGCGACGATGCCGGCGGTTTTGTAATTTCCCGACGCGAATGCCGCGAGCACGGCGATGGCGACGAGTTCGTTGATGCTCAAGCGGCCATGCCGTAAATCCTTGATGGCGGTGACGACGATGGGATAAATGAGAATCACCGCGCCGATGAACGCGCTGGCGCTGGCAGCAATCTGGCCTTGATCGAACAGCCAGTCCACGACGAAGGCGTTGAGGACGAAAACCGCGCCGGCGAATGCCTGCCACAGATGCACGACGGAATGTTCGTGGTCGTGACCGCAGCCGCGTGAATCGTCGTGCTCATGTTCGTGCTGACTTAAAAGGGATGTGACTTGCATAAAAAATTTACGATTGATGATTTGCGATTTACGATTTCAAAAACTTTTTTGCCGAGAACTGGGAAACGATTCAGCCAGTTTGTAAATTTAACATAAAGCCAACTGAAGCAAATGCTCCAAAGTGGAATTGAAATTAAGAAAATTGAAATTCGCACCCAAAATGAAATTGCAGACAAAATGTCTCTTGCTGTTTGAAATTCCCAAATTGTATTCAAGAACCAAAATTGCGGCTGCAATATCAAAAAAGCATCCAGCTTCAAATTGCGCCAAGCTTCAATCCAAAGATATTTTTCTCGTGTGCCTGAAAAAATCCAACCTTGTGACACAAACGCAAATCCAAAAAACACAGTCAGAGCAAAGTGTGCAATGGCCACTTTCCACATTCTTCGCTTTTGCATCGCGTCCATTTTCATTTTACGGACTTTGCGCCGCAGGATTCTGCTCCGGCGGCTCGCGATTTAATAATAGCCGAAGTTCGCGCGGTTTTCCATCGGCGCGCTGGGGCAAATAAATTTTGTCCTGCACGTTTGTTAAAATTCCGCTCATCGCGGTAATCAAAGTCTGCTGCTCGAACAGGCCTGGATTGCTTTCGTATTTCGGCAGCAAGTCGCTGAACCGCTTCGCTTCGGCCGTGAGCAATTCGACGTAGCGCGCGCGGGCGGATTGACCTTCGGCGACAATGGTCGCGGCCTGCCCGCTAGCGTAATTAAGAACCTGATTTTCGTAGCTGTGCGCGTCATTGAGCACTTTATTGCGATTTTCCCGCGCGGCGGTGACTTGTGCAAAAATGTCTTGCAGTTGCCGCGGCGGAATGTTTTCGATTTCGCACTGGTCAATGACCACGCCAAGCTGCTCCTTTTCAACCAAATCCGCGACGCGCTGGGACACGGCTTCACGATAGCCGGCCAGATTGCCGTAGAGCGCATCGTCCACGTTGAAATGCGCGGCGGTGTAAATCAGCGCGTTGTTCAGCGCGTTTTGAACGGCATTCGACGCATTCTCAAAATTGAAGACGTACTGAATCGGGTCTTCAATGCGATAATAAAGCGTCGCGCGTGTGTGAATGATGTTGTCGTCGGCGGTGATGGCATAACCATCCACGCCCGGTGTCAGGGACGGGCCTGGCGGATTTTCCTCGCCGCTCAATTCCTGTTCGGGTGTCGTAAAATACCAGCCAACGGTCGAGGAAACATGTTGAATTTCCGTAATTGGAATTTTCACCACTTCGTCAATCGGATACGGAAATGACCAGTGCAGTCCGGAATTGAGCAACGCTTTTTGCCCTTCGCCAACGGGTTTGCCAAAACGGAGAATGACGGCTTTTTCCTGCGGACCGACAGTGAAAAAACCGGAACTGAGAAACGCCAGGATGAGCAGTGCCATAGCAAATTTCACAATCGCAAAACTACTGCGCAACGCCTCGGCCAGCGCCTGCGAACCCGCATCGTCGGGTGTGTGCGAATGTTGTTCGGTTTCGTCACTCATGGCGCATTTGTCGGAATGCTCGTGAACAAGTCAAATGGCGGCGTGCGCTCGTCGAAAATCAAAGTCGCCTTTTGATTAAGCGATTGCTGCAATGCGCTCACGCGCAAAAGATAAAGATACAGTTCGGGATTTTGCTGGAAAACCGGCAACGTTTTGGCCGCCTCAGCTTCACCTTCGCCGCGAATGCGCGTCGCGTCAGCCTGTGCGTCTGCGATGGTTTCAGCCGCCTGCCGGTCGGCGGCGGCGCGGATTTTTTGCGCCTCGGCTTCGCCTTCATATTGCGAGCGGCTGATAAGGATTTGCCGTTCAGAAGTCATGCGCTCAAAAACTGCTTGCGTCACGCTTTCGGGCAATCCGAGTTTTTTAATTCCGAGAAACGAAATTTCAATGCCGCAATTGTTTGTTTGCAACTGCGATTGCACGGCTTGCTCGATTTCATTTTCAATGGCATCGAATTTTAATTGCTTCGGGTCGGCATTCACGAAATCGGACAGCGGATGTTTGCCGACGACCGCGCTTTTGGCGCTGCGCAAAACGCTTTCAAGCAGCCGTTGCGCGGCTTCCACCGAACCACCGGCAAATTTAGGAAAGAAAACCTTCGCGTCAGAAATTTTCCAGCCGACATACACTGTCACGAGCAGGTTATTATTATCCGCCGTGAGATTTTCGCTGAATTTGTCCTCAAAATTCTGGACGCGATTGTCGAATTTATAGACTTTCTGGATCGGCCACGGCCATTTGAAATACGCGCCCGGCTCGGTGATGTTTTGCGTCGGCCTGCCGAACGTTGTCACGACGGCGACTTCGGACAGACGCACTTGAAAAACAAACAGCAGCAGCGCAAAAATAATGATCAGCACTGCGCCGATGACGACGGTCAATATATTTCTTTTCATGGTAAATTGGTGGACACGTTTAAATTCAAAAGGTCTTCGCGAATTTTATCCTGCAAATCAAAAACGATGACGTCGGTTGTGTTCGTCACAAGTAAAATATATTTGCGCGCGTTGGCCGTCGCATCGGCGAACGTCTGAAAATACGCACGCTGTTTGTAAACCGACGGCGCGGCGTCAAACGCGGCAATTTGATTGGTGAACATCGCCGCGCGCGCCTGCGCGGAAACTCCCAGTTGCAATCGCGTCGCGTCGGCGACATTTGTTGTCGTAAATGCGTTCGCGCTCGCGAGCGCGTTCGTGCGGATCGCGTCGGCGCGCGCGGCGAGAATTTTCGCCAGCTTGGTTTGCGCCGCGCCAACGACTTTTTCGTAATCACCGGCGACTTTCACCGGCGGATGGATGTCCTGCAAACCGACGAAGACAATTTTCGCGCCGAGCCGATATTCATTCGCGTCCGCCTGAATGCGGTTGCACAATTCCTGCGCGGCTTCGAGCCGCACACTCGACATGACGTCGTTCAAATCCACGCCCGCCAGAAAATAAACCACTTCGCGCGTCGCAAGGTCTTGCAACAGATCGTTCGGATTGGCGTTGTTGTAAGCCCAATCAAGCACGTTCGTGATTTGAAACTGCACGGGAATGCTGACGCTGATCAAACTGACTGGTGGCGCTTTCAATGTGTCGCCGGTATCGGAATTTTCATTTGGAATCGTGATCGGCGCGCGATTGCCGACGAGAAAATTGTCCTCCTTTGTGTGGCTCACGGACCAAAGAATCGTTTTTTCACTTTCACTTTGCGCGTCGGGGGTGAAACCAACGTCGAAAGTCTGAATCTGCTCGGTCGCATAGCGATAAACTTTGTCAATTGGCCAGGGCAATTTGAAATGCGCGCCCGGCGCGAGCACCGCGCGTCCGGCGACCGGCTTGCCAAAACGTTCGAGCACGCCGAGCTGGCCGGCGTCAATAAACACGACGCACGTGAACAAAAGCAAGACGGCCAGTTGCGCAAGCAACAGCGCAGGCAGACTTTTTTGAAGGAATTGAAAAAACCATGTTTCGGAAACCTTGAAACCAAATTGATAATCCAGTGCCTGCGCCGCGGTCGTAAACAGGCTTTCCGGCTGCGCGAGCAGGCCAACGAGGCGGCTGTCATAAAGCGGGCGCGCAATCCGGCCTTTGAGACGCGGACGGTAAATCTCCAGCAGCAGTGTCACGAGGATTTCCGCCGCCATCAAGCCGAGCAAGACGGTCAGCGCGCGCGCGACATAAAAATCGGTTTTTAGAAATTCTGTTTTGACTCCGGCGATTCCGAGCGCGGTGACGAAGCAAATATACGCGCCGAGCAAAAGAAAACTGGCACCAGGACGCAGCAAACGATGGTCTTCGAGCCGCGCGATAGTCACGGAAAATCGTCCAAGCAAAAACAACAGCAACGCGAAAATGCTGAAGAATGAAATCGCCTCCATGACGCGTTCGGGCGGGATGGTCGCGGTGGATTTGGAAATCCAGAGCAAATACGCGCCGAGCGCTTCGAGCAAAAACAACAGCACGCAAAAGCCGGGAACGAAAAATTTTTCGAATTGCTCGCGCGAATGTCGCACCGGAAAAACCTCGGTTTCCTTCGATTCAAATAGTGTCGAGTCGCCTTTGCTGCGGGCGAGTTCTTCGATTTCGAGCTTTTCAAGCCGTTCGTTTTCTTCGAGTCTTGTTTGAAACCAACTGACGAAAGCGACGAGTGCGCCGAGTCCGAGGAAAATGCAGGCAGCCTGCCCGGCGAGTGAATTTGAATAAATCGTCGTCGCGAATGCGGCTGCAAACACCACCGCCGTGGCGAGTAGATTTACAAGTCCGCTTTTTTGTGTGCTTCGTTCCATTTAATTCAATTCACGTTCTTCAAACAGTGCCGTTGCCGCAGCTAATGCCGCGCCAGCATAACAAACCATATAGGCGAACGCCTTGCCGACGTAAACCCATTGAAACGTGTTCTTGCCCGATTCGATGGCGTCGGCGAGCCAGAAAAGTTGCCAGTTTGGGATGACGCTGTAAAGCGCTGAAGCCCACCACGGCGCATGGCCTTCAATTTTCCCACCGGCCTGTGAGTAAATATAATCCGACATCAGCCCGACCAAAAAAATCGCCGAGCAAATCGCCAGCGTCGGGATCGTGTCGAACCGTGTCGAACACGCCAGCGCCAGCGCTGCCAGAATCCACAGCGCGAACAGAATCAAAATTCCCGCCGGCAAAAGATTCCAGTTCACTGCCGCCACCGTGCTGAGACTCTCCATTTGTATGGTGAATTGAAAAACTAGGAACGCCGCGAGCGTGGTCATTATCAGGATGCCAAAGACCGCATCGCTCACGAACGTCCGCCGCAGGAAAAAATTGCTGAAACCCGCCAGCGCATAGGCCAGCAGGATTCCGCCGCCAAAAATCCCGATGGCGGGCAGATCCGTCTTGCCGTAGGCGTCGAACGCCATCCGGCTCGCGAGCAGCACGCCAATCATATTTACATAAGTCAAAACCGTGAGCGCCGCCGCGAGGCCGGCGAACTTGGCCAGCAGAAATTGCGCGCGCCCGACCGGCTTCGACAACACGGCCAGCGCCGTGCCGCTGCGGATTTCCCGCGCGAGCGACGACGACGCGCTCAACACCGCGCCGAACAAGCCGGACAGAAGCATCACGGCCAAAACGGAGTTTTCGACAAGTTTCGGCTCGTCGCCAAACGCGAAGTAATAAGGAACGGCGAGAAAAATTTCAAACAAAACGGAGCCGGTCATCAGCAGTAGAAAAATTGGCTGACGAATCAACTCCATGAACGCATTGACGGCGATGGTGAAAAATTGTCGCATTTAGTCGGCTCGAAGATTACAAAACTGCGCCTGAAACCGAAAGCAATCTTCGTGAGGATTGGAAAACATTTGATGATTTGCGTTCAAATGAATTTTACGCCATCGCCCGCGCGATGGAATTCCACCATGTGTCATGCAGTTCCGTAAGCGGGGCGGAAAATTCTGCGTTCGCCGTTTTCACCGTCAATTTATCGCCGCCGACTTTGCCGATTTGAACTGCGGAAACGCCCATGAGCTTGGCGCGTTCGACAACTTTCACGGCATCGAGCGGCTTGCAACTGATGACGACGCGCGATTGCGTTTCGCCAAACAGCAGAGCATCGAGACGAACATTTTTAAAAGCCGACAAATCAATCTGCGCGCCAATCAAGCGCGGTGTTTCGCGTGCAACAAGTTGTGAAATGCAACTCTCCGCCAGGCAAACCGCGAGGCCGCCGTCGCTGCAATCATGCGCGCTTTTCACAAGGCCGCTTTGAATCAAGCCGAGCAGCGTCGTGTGCAAAGTTTTTGCCGTTTCCAAATCGCAGCGCGGCGGTGAGCCGGTTTTTTTGCCGTGAATCACTTGCAAATATGCGCTGCCGCCAAGTCCGAGAATCGGATCGCTCGCGTCAACAATTTCGCCGAGCAAAACAATCGCATCGTCTTCGTCCTTGAACCACTGCGTCGTGACGTGCTCCGGTTTTTCCACGATGCCGACGACCGCAACCGTCGGTGTCGGGTCAATCGGGCCGGAAGGATTTTGATTGTAGAGCGAACAATTTCCGCCGGTGACGGGCGCGTTGAAAAATTTACAGGCTTCGGCCAAACCGCGCACGGATTCGCGCATTTGCCAGAAAAGTTCCCGCTTGTGCGGATTCGCCATGTTCAAATTATCCGTCGCACCGAGCGGAATTGCGCCGCTGCACGCGAGATTTCGGCACGCTTCCGTCACGACGGCTTTCGCGCCTTCATACGGATCGAGATAAACGTAGACGCCGTTGCAATCCACGGTCATCGCGATGAGTTTTTCGGAAACTTTCGCGTCGCCGATTTTTGTTTTCAATTCTTCGGTCATCACCGGAATTGAATCTGCTTTAATCCGGATGACCGCCGCGTCGCTGCCGGGCAAAACCACCGAACCGTCGCGCACTTGATGATCGTATTGGCGATAAACCCAGTTCTTCGAAGCGATGCTCGGCCACGCCAAAAGTTTTAGCAGATCGGAGATGGGAGATTTGGAATCGGGAATGGTGCCCAGCCGGAAGGCTCGGACGGCTTTCAGATATTCCGGCTCGCTCGATTCGCGCTGATAGACCGGCGATTCGTCGGCGATTTTTTTTGCGAGAATGTCGGCGACGATTTTTCCGCCGTGACGCACGACCATCCGCCCGGTGTCCGTCACGAAACCGACTTCCGCCCACGGCAGATCCCATTTATCGAAAATGCGTTTCACCTCGGCTTCGCGGCCTTTGTGGACGATGATGAGCATCCGCTCCTGCGATTCGCTCAACATGATTTCGTAACTCGTCATGTTCGGTGCGCGCTGCGGAACTTTGTCGAGTTCGATTTCGATTCCAGTTCCGGCGCGCGCCGCCGTTTCGCAAGTAGAGCAAGTCAATCCCGCCGCGCCCATATCTTGAATTCCCGCAACGCAACCCGTTGCCAAAAGTTCGAGGCACGCCTCGCAAACCAGTTTTTCCATGAACGGATCGCCGACCTGCACCGCGCCGCGCTGTTGCTCGGCGGATTCCTCGGTCAAATCTTTGGACGCAAACGCCGCGCCAGCGAGACCGTCGCGACCTGTTGCGGGGCCGACGTAAAAAACGGGGTTGCCGATTCCCTTCGCCGCGCCGCGCGCGATTTGTTCGTGACGCAACACGCCGAGGCAGAAGGCGTTCACGAGCGGATTGCCTTCGTAGGATTTGTCGAAATAAACCTCGCCCGCGATTGTAGGAATTCCAAAACAATTTCCGTAATGCGCGATGCCATTGACCACGCCGGCGAACAATCTGCGATTGTTCGCAATTTGGGGATCACGCGCGCCCTCGCGCGTTGCGGACGACGCCCCGTCGTTCGCGCTCCCGTTCGCGATTGACGAGGCGTCAACCGCTGCGCCCGAGACGGGCGCGCTCCTCTTTTTAATTTCGTTTTCTGTGATCGGCCCAAACCTTAACGAGTTCACCGCGCACACCGGTCTTGCGCCCATCGTAAAAATATCGCGCACGATGCCGCCGACGCCGGTGGCCGCGCCTTGAAACGGCTCGACCGCGCTCGGATGATTGTGCGATTCGATCTTGAACGCGATGGCCAGGCCGTCGCCGATGTCAATGATGCCGGCATTTTCCTCGCCCGCGCCGACGAGGATTTTCGGCGACTTGGTCGGGAACGTCTTGAGCAGCGGGCGCGTGTTTTTGTAGCTGCAATGCTCGCTCCACATGACGGAAAAAATTCCCAGCTCGGTGTAGCTCGGCTCGCGGCCGCCGAGGATTTCTTTGGCGTGCGCGTATTCCTCCGGCGTCAAATTATGTTTGGCGACGAGTTCGGGTGTGATAGCGGGTTCGGTCATTTCAAAATTTAATTATGCCGCTTTCGCCGCCGTTTTGTTTTGCAGCGCGGCGATCATGCTTTCAAAAATAAATTTGCCGTCGGCGCTGCCAAGGATTTCCTCGCTCGCGCGGTCGGGATGCGGCATGAGCGCGGCGACGTTGCGGCGTTCGTTGCAGATACCGGCGATGTTTTGCAGCGAGCCGTTTGGATTTGCAGCGTCGGTTAAATTTCCGTTCGCATCGCAGTATTGCCAGAGAATTTGTTTGTTCGCTTTTAATTTCGCCAAAGTTGCTTCGTCGGCGAAATAGCAGCCTTCGCCGTGCGCGATGGGGATTTTCAGAATTTTCTCCGCCGGAATTTTGCCGGTGAACGGCGTTTCAAAATTATTCGTCTTCAAAAAAACCTGTTCGCAGTGGAATTGCAGGTCGCGGTTGCGGATGAGCGCGCCGGGCAGCAGTCCGGCTTCGCACAAAATCTGGAAGCCGTTGCAGATGCCGAGGACGAGGCCGCCGGCGTCGGCGAACTGTTTCACGGCCTGCATCACGGGGCTGAACCGCGCGATCGCGCCGCAGCGTAGATAATCGCCGTAGCTGAATCCGCCGGGCACGATGACGGCGTCGGCGTCGCCGAGCGAGGTGTCCTTGTGCCAGATAAAATTCGCGGTGTGGCCGAGCACGCGGACGGCGTGGACGCAGTCTTGGTCGCAGTTGCTGGCGGGAAATTGGAGGACGGCGAAATTCATGGCGTTAAATCGTTGCATCGTTGAATCGTGAATCGTCACCCGATGCAACGATGTAACGATTCAACAAATTACGCTTCATTCGATTTCCAATCGGTAATCTTCAATCACGGGGTTGCTCAAAAATTTGTGCGCGGCTTCGTCGAGCGATTTGCGCGCTGCTTCTTTGTCGGTGGCGTCGAGTTCGATCTCGAGATATTTGCCGACGTGGACGGCTTTGATGCCGCGATGGCCCATGTGTTCGAGGGCTTTCAGAACCGTGATGCCTTGCGGGTCAACGACGGCTTTTTTCGGGGTGATGATGATTTTTGCTTTCATGCGCGCGAAAAAGATTTTGCGGAAAAATTTTCTGCGAAGCGAGAAAATTGGTAGTGGTATGGTTTCGATTCAATCAGTGCTTTCGTCTGTTTGTCTCAACCGATCCGCCGGGAATGACGGTTTTCCAAGCACTAACTAGGTTTGATTTAGACTTGCTGCTTGCTTTGCTAGGAATAGGGCGACGCTGATGCTTACGATGATCGCGCAGATCGCGCTGGATGGAAAGCAACCGAAGAAACTCCTGTTTTGTCATGCGTCAATCTTCCGGGTATAATTCATTTATCTTCCACAATTGGGGATTAGAAAACTCTTTAGCTACCTGAATGAAATTACTGCGATTTTGTTTACTGGTGAAATGAAATGACACTTTATGATTGCGTTGTAGCCATTCTTCTTCCATTGAACGCGTCTCCGTTTCGTCATTCAGTTCATTTTGGCAAAACAAAGCCAAGCCGCGTAATCTTACTATAAATGGGAAGTCGTCACTTTGAACAGTTATGCTAAATTTATTCTTGCTCATGCTTTTAATTTATCAAACCAACGATTTCGTTCAAGCTACAAACGTGATTTGAAATCCACGCTTCCATCCCGGGCATAGCGCGCAACGTCTGGTGAACGCGCGCAAAATTGCAGTGCATATAAATGCGAAAAATTTCAGACTCCTTACGTCGTCTCCTACAAGTGGATTGAATTTTCCCGCGCGCTGCGCCATTGTTCCCGCATGAGCGTTACTCAACCATCTGAAGAATCTCCAGTCTGCAACATCAGCGAAGTCCGCAAGGCCGTCGAGCCTTGCACCATCGTCATCTTCGGCGCGAGCGGCGACCTCACGGCGCGCAAGCTGATTCCCGCGCTGTATCATCTCGCCAAGGACAAGCAGATGCCGCCGGCGTATCGCATCATCGGCTTCGCGCGGCGCGACAAGACGGATGAATCGTGGCGGACGGAATTGCGCACGGCGCTCGACCAGTTTTCGCGCACCAAGCCCGTGGACGAACAGGTCTGGAAAGATTTTTCCGCGAACATTTTTTATTGCATCGGCGATTTGACCGACGCGGCGGCGTATCAAAAGCTCGAACAAAAACTGACTTCGTTCGGCAGCGCGCCGTTGCGGAAAAATCTTTTGTTTTATCTCGCGACGCAGCCCAGCCAGTTCGCCGATGTCATCCAGCAATTGCACGATTCAAAATTGCTGCACCGCGAAAATGGCGGCGAAAACGGCTGGCAACGGCTCGTCGTCGAGAAGCCGTTCGGCCACGACCTCGCGTCCGCGCAGGCGTTGAACACCGAGCTGACGCGCTACGCGCACGAGTCGCAGGTCTGCCGCATTGACCATTATCTCGGCAAGGAAACCGTGCAGAACATTTTGATGTTCCGCTTTTCCAATTCCATTTTCGAGCGGCTGTGGAACCGCGAATCCGTTGACTTCGTCCAGCTCACCGTCAGCGAAAAACTCGGCGTCGGCGAGCGCGGCGGTTATTACGAGGAAGCCGGCGCGATCCGCGACATGGTGCAGAACCACATGCTGCAAGTGCTTTCGCTCATCGCGATGGAACCGCCCGTGTCGCTCGAAGCCGAAGCCGTGCGCGACGAAAAAGTGAAATTGCTCAAATCCATCCGTCATTTGACGCCCGCCGATGTCGCGAAACAAGTCGTGCGCGGACAATATTTCGCCGGCTCCGTGGACGGCCAGCCGCGTCCCGGTTATCGCCAGGAACCGAAAGTGAATCCGAATTCCAATGTCGAAACATTCGTCGCGATGAAATTGCTGATTGATAACTGGCGCTGGAGCGGCGTGCCGTTTTATCTGCGCACCGGAAAAAACCTGCCGCAAAGCGCGAGCGAAGTGCGGATTCAATTTCGCCCGACGCCAAATGTTTTGTTCGCCGCGCAATGCGGAAATACTTTGGACGCGAACGCCCTCACCTTGCGCCTGCAGCCGAACGAGGGAATTTCCCTGCACTTCAACGGCAAGGTTCCCGGCATCGGCACCAGCGTGCGGCCCGTGCGGATGCACTTCAGCTACGATTCCGAATTCGGCGCCTACACGCCCGAAGCCTACGAACGCCTGCTGCTCGACGCCATCGCCGGCGACGCGACGCTCTTCATCCGCCGCGACGAAGTCGAGACCGCGTGGCAGATCGTGGATTCCATCCGCAAAGGCTGGGAAGGCAAGCCGCTGACGAACCGCGAATTTTACGCCGCCGGCACGTGGGGCCCGATCGCCGCCGACGACCTGCTCGCGCAAAGCGGCCACGAATGGCACGAGCCGCAGGTGATAAAATAAAAATCAACATGGGCTATTTCCTTCAAGCCTTAATTGGCAAAAGTCAAACTTTGAAAGCAAATGTTTCATTGTTTCAAAGCGCCCGAATTGTTTTGCTCGAACAAGATATTGCAATAATTCCAATCACCGATGAACTCTGTGAAGAAATTGATGCAATCAGTCAAATTGAAGTCGAAGGTTTTGAAAAACTATTTCCAGAAATTGAAGAATGGGCGCAGCGAATTTCAACCACTGGATTAGTTGCTTACATTGAAGCTGAATTTTTTGGTGGAGATGGAAGTCAAAGCGCAATTGCTTGGAACGCTGGCTCGCGCGTGCTTGAACCGATTCGCGAACAAAACGCAATAAACTGCGTGTTAAAACTTCTCGGAGTTGATCGGAAAAATGCTCATGACGAATTTGACGCTGTTGGTCTTGGCAAACATCGTGACACGAACGATTGGAAATGAAAAACTTTGAACTCATTTCCTTCGCCAGCGCCGACGAACTGGCCGCGCGCGCCGCCAGCGCGTGGCTGGACGAAATCGCGGCGGCCAACCACGCGGCCAGACCGCATTGCGTCGCGCTTTCCGGCGGACGCATCGCGCTGAAATTTTTTGCGGCAACCGTCGAGCAGGCCAAAGAACGCGAAATTTCGTTCGGTCTCGTCCATTTTTTCTGGGCGGACGAACGCTGCGTCCCGCCGGACGACGCGGAAAGCAATTTCCGCGCGGCGCACGAACTCCTCTTCGCGCCGCTGCGCATCAACGACGTGCAAATCCACCGCATCCACGGCGAAGATTCGCCGGAAATCGCCGCGCAAAAAGCCACGATGGACATTTGCCACGTCGCGCCGAAAAATTCCGCCGGCCAGCCGGTTCTGGATTTGATTTTTCTCGGCATGGGCGAGGACGGCCACGTCGCGTCTTTGTTTCCGGGCAAAATGGAAGGGAAAATGCCCGCCGATATTTTCTGTGCCGTGAACAATTCACCCAAGCCGCCGCCGGATCGTGTCACGTTGAGCTACGCCGCCATTGCCGCCGCGAAAAGCGTCTGGGTGCTGGCTTCGGGCGCGGGCAAACAAACGGCCCTGCGCGAATCGCTTTTCCCGGACGGCAAAACTCCGCTGGCACGAGTCATTCAATCGCGTCTACAAACAAAGATTTTCAGCGATTTTTCGCCGGGTTAAGTTTGTAACCAGACGGTTAATTGCGGATTTCCACTCAATTTCCAAATAAAAACGGCATTTTCGCATAGGGTGAACACCCCATAGATTTTTAAAAAATGTTTGAACATATTTGCCCCAGCTTGGTCTTAACTATAGCGAATGATTTCGCTGTTCGTTTAGGGTTGGCAGAGAGGTTTTGCTCGCGGCGCGGCTCGAGACAGCGACCCCAAGTTGGTCGCGTCGCCCTTCTGAGCGCCTTGGTGAAGGCGTGTAAACCTCGTCACCAGCAAGGGCCGGACGCAAGTCCGGCCTTTTGCATTTTTAAGCGCGGAATTCCGCATTGCTTGAAATTTCAAAAACGTCTAAAATTCAAAACGCATGAAACATCAGCTCGATTTCGAGAAACCGATCATCGAACTGCAAAACAAGCTGGACGATCTCCGCCAGCACCCGGAAAAACATTCGTTGGGCATCAGCTTCGATGAAGAAATCCAGCTTATCGAAAAAAAGCTGGCGGAAACCCGGCGGCATATTTTCACGAACCTGACCGCGTGGCAGCGCGTGCAACTCGCGCGTCATCCCAAGCGCCCTTACACACTGGACTATATCAATCTCGCGTTCACGGATTTTCACGAACTGCATGGCGACCGGCTTTTTGCCGAAGACCGCGCGATGGTCGGCGGCTTTGCAAAACTGGGCGAACACCGCGTCGTCGTCATCGGCACGCAAAAAGGTCGTGATACAAAGGAAAATATTTTGCGCAATTTCGGTTCCGCACATCCTGAAGGCTATCGCAAAGCGCTGCGCCTCATGCGCCTCGCGAATAAATTTTCCCTACCCATCATCACATTGATTGACACCTCGGGCGCGTATCCGGGCATCGGCGCGGAGGAACGCCACGTCGCCGAAGCCATCGCCGTCAATCTCCGCGAAATGACGTTGCTCGAAGTGCCAATTATCGCCACCGTCATTGGCGAAGGCGGTTCCGGCGGCGCGCTTGGCATCGGCGTGGCCGACCGCGTTTTGATTTTGGAAAATGCCTATTATTCCGTCATCCCCCCCGAAGGTTGCGCGGCGATTTTATGGAGAGACCGCGCCGCCGCCGCCAAAGCCGCCGCCGCCCTTAAAATCACCGCGAAGGATTTGTTTGGATTCAAACTCGTGGACGAAATCGTTTCCGAACCGCTCGGCGGCGCGCATACGGACATTGCCGTAACCGCTGCGAATCTGAAAACGCATCTGCTCAAACATCTTGAAGAAATTCTCGCGTTGCCGGTAGCCCAACGTCTGAAAAAACGTTACGAAAAATTCCGCGGGTATGGACATTTCATCGAGAAAATCGAGTCCGCCGAAAACGACGCGGTTCCGCAGGCGTCCGCCGCGTAAAAAATCCCCGTGCTTTATCCGCTCACTTTTCATCCGATTTTCAAGGAACGCATCTGGGGCGGACGCGAAATCGAAAGACTTTACGGAAAAAAACTGCCACCGGGCAAAGTCATCGGCGAATCGTGGGAAATTTCCGACCGGCCCGGCGACGAAAGCATTGTCGCCAACGGAA
Source organism: uncultured Verrucomicrobiae bacterium (assembly GCA_963719075.1). Classification (GTDB taxonomy): domain Bacteria; phylum Verrucomicrobiota; class Verrucomicrobiia; order Limisphaerales; family UBA11358; genus UBA11358. The sequence goes on from CAVRAN010000001.1 coordinate 19,539, forward strand.
CATTCGCCGGAAAAAGTCTGCACTGGCTCATGGAAAATCACGCGCTCGAATTGCTCGGCGACGCAAAACCGGCGAGCGAAAACCGTTTCCCTCTTTTGATAAAAATTCTCGATGCGCGCGAAAAATTGTCGCTGCAAGTCCATCCGCCCGCAGACAAATCCGCCGAACTCAAAGGCGAACCGAAAACGGAAATGTGGTTCATCGCCAACGCTGCGCCCGGCGCGGAATTGTTCGTCGGTTTGAAACGCGGCGTGACGCGCGCAGAGTTTGAGAAAAAAATTCCCGACGGCAGCGTGGCCGATTGTTTTCATCGCGTGCGCGTGCGCGCGGGCGACACGATGTTTTTGCCGAGCGGCCGCGTCCATGCGATTGGCGCGGGTCTCGTGATTTTTGAAATTCAGCAGAACTCCGACACGACGTATCGCGTGTTTGACTGGAATCGCGTTGGCCTTGACGGCAAACCGCGCGAACTGCACATCGCGCAATCGCTCGCGAGCATTGATTTCAATGACTTTGAACCGAAACTGGTTTCGGAGAAATTTTCCGGCGACGGAAAAATCAAATCGCGTTCGCTCGTGCGCGACAAACTTTTCAACGTCGAGAATTTGGAAATGAAAACGGGTGCGCTCGCAAAACTGAAGGAGCAAAAACCGCAAATTGTCGCGGCGGTGAGCGGGCAAATTGAAATCAAAAGCGATTTGGAAACCGTAAATTTATCTGCCGGACAATTTTGTTTGATTCCGGCAAGTTTGGAGCGGGCGGAAATTTTGGCGAAATCAGACGCGGCTTTGCTGCGTGTTGAAGCAAATTAATTCAACGACGAATCATCGGGCATCTGCGAGAGCAGTTTATTTTTCCAGCCGCCTTTGCTCTTCAAGATTTTCTGCCAGAGTTGCTCGGGCGGCGTTTCAAAGACAAGTTCGAGCGACGCGGGAAACGTCAGCCACGCCTTGCGTTTCATTTCGTTTTCAAGTTGTCCCGGACTCCAGCCGGCATAACCGGCGAACAATCTGACTTTCTTCGCGGGCGAAAAGGATTCGCCGACATCCACAAGTTCGTCGAGCGAATGGCCGAGCGCGAGATTCGGCATCACGTCGGCGTCTGGAATGAAATTATCCGTGTGCAAAAAACTCAACGCGGACGGCTGCACCGGTCCACCGAGATAAAGTGGCGATTCCTTAAGGGTATCAGGCAAATCGGCAACGATCATCTCGCCGACGGTCTTGCCGAGCGAGCGGTTGAGCACAAGGCCGAACGCGCCCTCGCCATTATGCTGGCAAATCAACACGACCGTCCGCTGAAAAAACGAGCCACCCAATTGTCCGCTGTCCAGCAGCAATCGGCCTTTGAGAAATTTTTCCGGCGCGCTCATCGCCTCAATTTGCCTCACCTTCAGCCATCTTGCAAAAATAAAACCGCAAAGCCGCAAAATTTGGAAAGCGCAGAAAATTTAATTTATGTGCTTTTAACTCAAATGAAAATGAACTTTGTGCGCCAGCTTTTCCAACAGCAAGTTTCGCAGTTGACATCCCCGTTCTGGCGTGGCTCAGTTTTCGGAGTTAGGCAGCATCACACGCATGGACATAATCGACATAGCACCGAACGCCCGATGGCTGTTAAGCTCGCACTTTATTTTTTGGTGCTTGTTGCTATCGTGGCTAACGTCGCGGGAGTTTTTTATGGTCCTTGGAATATGTCCGTTTATTACTATTTTTTCGGATTCGGTTTGGTTTTAGATTTTGTCCCGCTTTGGTTTGCATTTCGTCGGAAGAATTGGGCGCGATGGTTTGTCGCCATTTACACAGTCTTCTGTGTTTGCGATGACCCATTCTTGTGGCATCGTTACCATCTGACATATTCGATATTTCAGACAGTCTGGTTCTGGTCGAGTGACATTTTGGACATCATCGCGGTGGTTATGTTATTTCATCCATCATCAAATCGCTGGTTTGGAAGGAGGACAAATGCCGCCTAACAAGTCGCCGGAGCCAACCGCCGTTGGCGCTTGCTGTTCCGCTATCGCGGTTCACGCCGCGAGTCGGCGGTGGCTCAGCTTTTTTCGTTAGGCAGCATACTAAGTAAACCATGAAAAAACTTATCACCCTCGGACTAACAATTGGTTTGTTAGTTGTTGTCACCTTGCTGGCTTGGTGGCATGTCGGACATTCACGGGATGCAAAGATTTTTGGGAGTTTGCCGGGGACGTGGGTTTTAAGCTATGGCTCGCTGAATGTTCATCCGGACGGCAGTTATGTTTTACAGTTCACGCACTCTGCCGCTGAAGGGGTTCTTACCAACGAAGGCACATTTCAAGTCCGGAATGGATTCTTAATTAATACGCTGACAAAGTCCTATCGGCCAAATGCCCAGTTGCCGCAAATCACGCAAATGCGAATTATCCACATGGATGACCGTGAGATAATTATTGATAACGGTTCCAAGTCTGGACTCATTCTGCGAAAGAATGCAACCTGACGCCTAACACCGTGCTGGAGCCAAAGGCCACGCCGTTTCAATTTTGGCCGTCAGATGAAACTTGAACATCATCATTGCAAGCAAGAGTCCGGCTCCGGTGGCCGTGGTCCAGCTTTGGATCGTTAGGGCATAAATTTTCTTCACGAACTTTCACTTCTTCACATACCCGTTCGCCCGAAACCATTCGACGGCGTCGGCGAAGGCCTGTTTGGGCGACGTTTGCGGCAGGCCGAGATCGCGGATGGCTTTGGTCGGATTATACCACATTTTGTATTTGGCCATGCGCACGCCGGCCAGCGTCGCTTTTGGGGGTTTTCTGGTGAAAAAAGAAGTTCCTTCATCAATGTGCGCGGCGGCCATGGCGACCCAGTGTGGCACTTTGGTTTTCGGCGCGGCTGTGCCGGTGATTTCTTCAAGCGCGGCGAGTGTTTCTTCCATCGTCCAATTTCCCTGCGCGTTTCCGAGTATGTAGCGCTGGCCGATGATTCCCTTCTCCGCAGCGAGAATATGGCCAATCGCCACGTCGCGAACATGAACCCAGTTCAAACCGGTTTCGACATACGCGGGCAATTCATGATTGAGAAAAGCGACGATGATCTGACCGGTCGGCGTCGGTTTTACATCGCGCGGGCCCACGGGCGCGCTGGGATTGACGATGACGACGGGCACGCCTTCGCGCGCGAATTTTGCGGCGATCGCTTCCGCCTCCCATTTGGAGCGTTTGTAATCGTTGGTGATATGTTCATCGGAAATCGTGTCGGCTTCAGTGGATGGCACCACTTTGCCGTCCACTTCTTTTGGCAAACCGATGCAACCTACCGTGCTTGTGTAAACGACGCGCTGGCAGCCGGCGTGACTTGCCGCATAAATGACGTTGTAGGTGCCTTCGACATTCGTCAGATACATCGGTTTGTAATCGGGCAGCCATAAATGATAACTGGCGGCGACATGAAAACACCATTCGCAACCGTCCATTTCGCGCCTCAAAAATTGGCGGTCGCTCAAATCGCCGGTGACATATTCGATTTCCACGCCGGATAAGCCGCGCAAGTCGCTCTCCGCGCGCACGAGCGCCTTTACACGATGCCCGCGCGCGAGCAGTTCATGAACCAGGTTCGAGCCGACAAAACCGGAAGCACCGGTGACGAAACATTTCATAATTTAATGTATGGAGGTCAGGTGAGATTCTGTCGCAACGCGCCATTGAACGCCATAAAAAGTTTTTCACATTCCGCCACTTGACTTGGCTGGGTGGGTTGCCAAACTTGGCACGTTGTATGCCGGTCAAAAGCAATACCAGAAAAAAAATGACGCGCTCGGAACAGCGCGACCTCGACACGAGGATCGAATTCATGGAGGGACTTGTCCGCCGCGATCCAGAATACGTGGATGCGCTTCAACTTTTGGGCGACCACTATACACGCCGAGGTCGTTTTGTTGACGGGCTCAAAGTGGACGAACGTCTCGCACGAATTCGGCCCCGCGATCCGTTCGTTTTTTACAACCTTGCCTGCAGCTACTCGCTTACCGACCAATTTGACCATGCGGCGGTCGCTTTGGAAAAAGCGTTTAATCTTGGCTATTGCGATTTCAACTGGCTTGCCAAGGACCCAGACCTTCGCAAACTTCGCCAGCAGCCAGTTTACCACGACATCAAAGCCAAAATCCGCCGGATAAAAGTCAAAGTCCGCTGACGCGATCGCATGAACGTCACTGTTTACGGACGTACCCGATATTATCGCACCGTCGCTTTCGACCGCGCCCGCAACGCCGTTCTGCTCATCGAACAACGATTGCTCCCGCACGAATTCAAAATCGTCGCGACAAAAAATTTCCGCGAAACCGCCGCCGCCATTCGCGAAATGGTTGTTCGCGGTGCCGGCGCGATTGGCGCGACAGCGGCTTACGGTTTGGCGCAGGGCGCACTTGCTTTTCGCGGAAGTGATTTGAACAAATTTTCCGTACACATCAAAACCATTTATCAAGTGCTTAAAGTTGCGAGGCCAACCGCTGTAGATCCCATCAACGCGATGAACAGTTTGCTTGCCGCAATGCGCGTTGGCAAAACCATCGAAGAAAAACAATCGCTCGCGCTTGCCGCCGCCGAGGAATTTGCGAACGAAGACGTGCAACATTGCGAAGAAATCGGAAGGCACGGCGCGAAGTTGATTCGCGACGGCATGAAAATCCTCACGCATTGCAACGCGGGCTGGCTCGCGTTCGTGGACGTTGGCACGGCGACCGCACCGATGTATGCCGCGCAAGCGCAGGGGAAAAATTTTCACGTTTTCTGCGACGAAACGCGCCCGCGTTCACAAGGTGCGACACTCACGGCGTGGGAACTAGCCCAGCAAAAAATTTCGCATCAGATTATCGCCGACAACGCCGCTGGCCATTTGATGCAGCGCGGTGAAGTTGATTTGGTCATCGTTGGCAGCGATCGCACACTTGGTCACACCGGCGAAGTTACGAATAAAATCGGCACTTACACAAAGGCGGTTTTGGCCAAACGTCATAACATTCCATTTTATGTTGCGATTCCACTTTCAACGATTGATTGGAATTTGAAGCGCGGCTTCGACATCCCGATTGAAGAGCGGCATGAGAGCGAAGTCTTAGGCGCTTGGGGCGTAAACAAGCGCGGTCAGCGGGAACACGTTCGCGTGGCAAATCCGACGAGCGGCGCGCGCAATCCAGGCTTCGACGGAACTCCTCCGGATTTAATTACGGGCATCATCACGCCGGTTGGCATTTTCGAGCCGAAGGAACTGTGGAAAAGTCGGCACGAGTTGGGTTTTTCCAGTTAAATAACCTTCCAGTGAAACTTAAACTTGCTTCATGCACGAAGTGAAATTAACTTCATGTTTCTCTGCGGCGGGGTAGCCAAGTGGTAAGGCAGGGCTCTGCAAAAGCCTCATTCGTCGGTTCGATTCCGACCCTCGCCTCCAGCCCTTTTGTTGGGATTTGTGAGGAAAATGTCGAAAAAAAGGCCGAGTTTCAGTGAAAGTTTCAGTAGCCGCACAAGTCGGCTACAATCCGAAACGAACTCGCCCACTACTCGCTAACGGAGTCAGATCGAGTTGGTTCATAGTCATCCGAGACCGCCAGGCGGCAACGCTCCGAAATCGCCTCGACCAGCCGCGCCGGGCGATGCTCTTGAAATTGTCCCCAAATGATCTTCTGCGCCGTGGCGACCTGATTGCTCGCCATGAATTCCAGCGTGTGTCTGGCATTGGCATCAAAAGCCGCCGCCAATTCGCGGGGATCATTTCTTTCCAGCAAAATTTCCGCGATGCCGTTGGCTTTGGCGTAAGGCACGTTGTCGCGAAATCGTTCAATCACCGCGAAGTCGTTTTGCTTCTGGCAAAGCAGAATGGTGCTTTGGCCGAGGTTCAACAAAGTTGAACGCACCTGCCAGACGTCAAGCTGTGACATGCAGATTTCCTTTTCAGGCGACGGCACGACCGCCGCCGGTTTTTCCAACTGCTTTCTCAATTCGCCCAACGATTGAAATTCGTTGGCAATGACGCCGAAGGCGGCGCGATAGCCTTTGATTTCGCTTTCCGGGAACCGGAAAGGGTAGCCGGGCACAGAATAATTTACCGACTCTCCGTTTCGCTTGAGTCCGCCCCACCCATGCTTAATTCCAAGTTGATTGTCAGAAAAATGAGTTTCTGCATCTTGGCTTGAAATTACCGATACATTGACCGGCATGTGCAACAGCCGTTCCAATTCACTGGCAGGAATCGCCATTTCACCCGATCGCAATCGCGCAGCGATGATGTCGCCCATTTGAATGCGCGAGAGCAGGCTAAACTCGTGAACACCCAATACGGACGCAGCTTTGTCAATGGTCAGAGCATCAGACTCCGGCACGTCATTTTTTATTTCCATAGTTTTCCTTTCATCTTTTCTCCTACTTTAAGCAAATTCCGACATGAGGGTTGTTATGAATTCATAACAACTTTTCGGCACATCGGGATTCAAAAACCAACCGCCAAAAACTCGTTTTGGAAGTGGGGGTCATCAAGCTGACAGCGAACCGGCAGTCAGGCTCTCGCCAATATATTTCCTCTCAGTTGAGGACGCATTCCTGCGTATAAACAGGTATTTACCTGACCTATAATAGGATTTGAAGGCATTATCGAACCGGCTTACGCCGACTCTAGCGAAGTAGGAGAATCCAGACTTTCGTCCTGTCTCAATTTGACAATTAGCACAATCCGTCTGGAATGCAAGTGGGGAACGCCGCGACCAACACGCGTTCCGCTGCGGCTTCACGCGCGCTCGTCGCGGACGAAATAAATAAACGCAGTCGCGTTCAGCTTCCGTCAGCGGCACGGCGGCGGTCGTTGCGTTCCGGCTCCGTTCCAGCCGTCTCTCCGCCTGCACTTCACTTTTCCGCCCGCCGAACCGCCGACCGAAGGGTGCCGATGATTTACGCAGTTGCCTGAAATGTTAGGATGAAACGAAGTTTGTTTTTGTCACAAAAACTTCATACTTTTTGTGACAATATTCGAAATCTGTCACAACCCGTGACAGAAAAGATTTTACGTCGGTCTGATCTTTGCCTGCCGATTCACGACGTTTTTGTTTTACGATTGCCTAAATTTTGCCGCCATTTACGATGCCCGCCAATCTGCATGGCCAAAGCCCATCAACTTTTCGGGAATGACTTGAATCGCATTCTGGATGAATTCAATCTGGTGCTGGTCACATGAGCAAAACAAATCACAAACCGATTCTGTCCGCCACCGCCGGGAACTACGCCGGGCTGCTGGCCGACATCAAGCAGCGCATCCGCACCGCGCAGGTGCGCACTGCGATGGCGGGCAATGCCAGTATGCTCATGCTTTATTGGGAGATCGGCGGCGTGCTGGCGGAGCGACAGAAAAATGAAGGTTGGGGCGCTGCCGTTCTGCCCCGGCTGGCGACTGATCTGCACAACGACTTGCCGGAGGTCAAGGGTTTCTCCGCGCGCAATCTTCGACTGATGATTCAGTTTTTTGATGAATATCCCGCTTTCGGCCCAATTTGGCAACGGGCGGTTGCCAAATTGTCAGATGATTCCACCGGCAGTAAAAAAGGGTTGCCGCCCGTGTCTCAATTACCCGCAGAATCCGACGACGCCCAAATTTGGCAACGGGCCGTTGCCCAATTGACCTGGGCGCACAACGTCATCCTCATCCAGAAAGTGAAAGACCTGCCCACGCGCCTTTGGTATGCCCGGCAGGCTTTCGAGCATGGCTGGAGCCGCGATGTCCTCTCGCTCCAGATTCAAAGCCGCGCGCACGAACGTCACGGCAAAGCCGTCACCAATTTCCAGCGCACCCTGCCGCCGCCGCAATCAGACCTCGCGTCACAGCTTCTGAAAGACCCCTACTTCTTCGATTTCCTCACTCTGGAAAAACCTTTTCACGAGCGCGAACTCGAAACCGGTCTGCTCCGCCACCTTCAGGATTTTCTCGTGGAACTCGGCACCGGTTTTGCCTTTGTCGGTCGTCAGGTTCACATGGAAGTCGGCGACAACGATTTCTACATAGACCTGCTGTTCTACCATCTCAAGCTCCGCTGTTTCGTCGTCATTGACCTGAAGGTCGGCGCGTTTAAGGCGGAATATGCCGGCAAGATGAATTTTTATCTGAATGCCGTGGACGACCGCATGAAGCACGCCTCCGATCAGCGTTCCATCGGCCTCATCCTCTGCGAGGAAAAAAATAAAATCGTTGCCGAGTATGCCCTGCGCGGCATGGACAAAGCCATCGGCGTTTCCGACTACCAGCTCACCCGCGCTCTGCCGAAGAAACTCCAGAGCGCTCTGCCGAGTATCGCACAATTGGAGAAAGAACTTTCGCAGACCAAGCCCGCCAAAGCAACGAGGCGTAAGGGATGAATGAATTTGGCCAATACCAACTTCCAAAAGGCTGGGCCTGGGCATCCATTGTCCGGCGAATAGCCGGTCAAGGTTCACAGATATTCACCTTTTCCACCGACGACCGTGACACTTCCAGCGTGAAACCTTAATCGCCATAGGTTTTTGGCGACGCGAGCGTAGTCACAGTTGGACCGCAACACACGTTTCGCTTTGCTTCATATGCGCTCGTCACGGCACAAAATGAAAATCGCATCTGCGTTTAGCTTCCGTCAGCGGCACGGCGGCGGTCGTCGCGTTCCGGCTCCGTTCCAGCCGTCACTGCACCTGCACTTCACTTTTCCGCCCGCCGAACCGCTGACCGAAGCGTGCCGACCCAAGATTGCCTTGCCGCGCCGCGTCCGGCGCAAAACTTTCTTTCGTCTTTCCGCCTGCGCATTGCGTTTGTTATCGTTCGCGCCATGCCGACGACCCTTGTTGAAATCTTCCGGGACAGCGAAACGCATCACCGCCTTTCGCTCTTTGACCAGCCAGCGCTCAAAGCCATCGAAGCGCTGTTATTTGAGAAAAACGGCAAGCCCTACATCAAATGTCTCGCTTCCGACAAAGACCGCCCCGCCAAGCCGGAAGAAATCATTCGCCAGCTCTGGATTCACAAGCTGATGAATCAATACGGCTATCCGAAATCCCGCATAACTGCCGAATGGCCGGTCAACGCAGGCACGGAGGTCAAACGGGCGGACATCGTAGTTTTTGACAAGGAGCGCGTCACGGTGCCATTCATCATCGTGGAGTTGAAAAAGCCGAAGCTGAAAGACGGCAAAGACCAGCTTAAATCTTATTGCAACTGGACGGGTGCGCCGGTCGGCGTCTGGTCAAACGGTGAGCAGTATTCTTTTTACAACCGCAAAGACCCGAATTATTTCAACGATCTCACCGACCTGCCGAACGTCAACCAGACGCTCACGGAAATCATAAACGAGAAATTCACGCTCGACGATCTTATCAAGCGCGACAAGCTCGTCACCGAGCACAAATCGCTCAAGGATTTGATTCTGGAAATGGAGGACGAAGTTCTCGCCAACGCGGGCGTGGACGTTTTTGAGGAACTTTTCAAACTCATCTTCACCAAACTTTACGATGAAATGACCTCCGGGCAGAACCGCAAGCGCCCGTTGGAATTCCGCAACACCGGCACGGAAGGCGAACTAAAACAGCGCATTCAGGCATTGTTCGACAAGGCCAAGGGCAAATGGGAGGGCGTATTTCCTGACGATGATAAAATTAAACTCACGCCATCGCATTTGGCCGTGTGCGTCGCGTCGCTGGAAAACGTGAAGCTGTTCAATTCCAATCTCGACGTGGTGGACGAAGCTTTTGAATATCTTGTCGGCAAATCCAGCAAAGGCGAGAAAGGCCAGTATTTCACGCCGCGTTACGTCATTGATATGTGCGTGAAGATGATGAATCCCAACCGGGAAGAATTCATCATTGATACCGCGTCCGGCTCGGCGGGCTTCCCTGTCCATTCCATTTTCAAAGTCTGGCGCGATATTTTCCGCGAAGAAGGACTCAAAGAAACGGACATGTTCACCACGGAGAAGAAGCCGCAACCCTGCTACGATTACGTCGCCGAAAAAGTCTTTGCCATTGATTTCGATGAAAAAGTCGTGCGTGTCGCTCGCTGCCTTAACCTTATTGCCGGTGACGGCCAGACGAACGTGCTCCATCTGAACACGCTAGATTATGACCGGTGGGACGAAACTACCAAAAGCGAGGATTGGACGGACACCTACAACGAAGGCTTCAAGCGGCTAAAGAAACTGCGGAAAGACAAAACCTCGTGGAAGGAATTCAATTTCGATGTGCTCATGGCGAATCCGCCCTTCGCTGGTGACATCAAGGAAACTCGGATCATCGCAAAATACGAACTCGGCAAGAAATCCACCGGCAAATATGAAACCGCCGTCGGGCGTGATTTATTGTTTATTGAGCGCAACCTAGATTTCCTGAAACCCGGCGGGCGCATGGCTGTGGTGTTGCCGCAAGGCCGGTTCAATAATGCTTCCGACAAGGCGCTCCGGGATTACATCGGCGAACGGTGCCGGATTCTTGCCGTCGTCGGTCTGCACGGAAATACTTTCAAACCGCACACCGGCACAAAGACCAGTGTGCTATTCGTCCAGAAATGGACGGATGAGGAAAAAACCAACCGCGAGGCCATCCAAAACAAGCATCTAGCCGAATTCAAAAAGCATTTTGCCGAGCTGGAGGAAAAGGTGGAATTGCACCAGACCGGCACGCCGGACTTGGGCCGCGCCATTTTGGATGAAGAACTCGGCGGCGATAAGGACGACGAGGAACTGGCAAAGGAAAAGAAAACCTTCGGCAAGCATCTGGCGGCATTCACCGAAGACGCTCTTGAATCCGAAGCAAACAAGCTGGAAACCAAGGCTAAAAGTGAAACTTTTCCCAAGGCCCGTTATGCCATTCAAGGCCAGGCCGACAAAATGCGGCGGGAACTAGCGCGGCGGGGTGGAAGGTGGGCACTGTGGTATCTGGTGGAATACTTGAAACACGAATACCAAAAGCAATGGCTCGCCAAAAAGGCCGTCGGCACAGAACTGGATTATGCCATTTTCTTCGCCACACAACGCAAGCCCGGCAAGGACGCGTCCGGCGATAAGATTTTTGTGAAGCGACCGGCGCTGCCAGAGTCTAAAAACAAGGTGGTTACGGACAAGAAAAAAGCTCTGCCATTGGAAGAAGTGCCGAATACCTACCTTGTGACACCCTCAATGAATGTTTAATGAGCTTGCAGTTTTGAAAGAGCGCATAGATTGCCGCCCGTCGCCGCCGGCCCGCGCCGTGAAAAGACGTTTGAATTTCGCACAACTTTAACAAATGTTTCGTTCGCCTCGTGTATAGTATCCACAGGAGGTTGATGGGTATGATTTGTCCTCATTGTAAAACTGGCTGTAACAAATTTGGCTTTTTTGGGCGCGGGGAACGCTGCCAGCGTTACCGCTGTAATTCATGCGCTAAAACTTTTTCCGACATTCCGTATCGGCCATTAGGCAGGCTCAAAACGCCGCTCAAAAGGGCAACACGAATCGTAAATCTCCTGGTTGAAGGCGTGGGCGTCCGCGCCACGGCGCGGCTCACGAAAACGCATCCGAACACCATTCAGGCGGTATTGGAAGTGGCGGGCAGCAAATCCGCATTTTTGCTCGACAAGATGGTGCGTGAGGTCAATTTCCCTTTCGTCCAAGTTGACGAAATGTTTTGTTTTGTTGGTTGCAAAGAAAAAAACAACCTGACCGGAGACTCCGAACGAGGACGGCAATCCATTTTCCTCGGTGTGGACGCGGACAGCAAGTTCATCATCAATTGGATGATCGGCAAACGCACTTCTTCCACGATTGAAAAATATATGCAGGACTTGAAACTTGCGGGTCGCGCGACCATTCCAGCTTTCTACGGATGGTTACGAACTTTTTGAGGACGAGGTCAAGTGGGCGTTCTATGGCGAGGCAGCCTATGGCCAGGTGAGTAAAAAGTTTATCCATCCGAGGGCGAAGGATTCAAATACAGCGGAAGGACGTTATGAGCCGAGCCGGGTGAAGACCATCTATAAACGGCAGGTGTTTGGGCCGGTTCGATTCGACAAAATCAGCACCTCCTATATTGATCGGACACATTTGAACCTGCGACTCTTCAACCGGCGACTGACCCGCTTGACACTGGGCTTTTCCAAAAAACTTGAACATCTCAAAAATTCTGTAGCGCTCTCCATCGCACACTACAACTTTTGCCGCGTTCATAAATCGCTCCGAGGTGAAACCCCGGCAATGGCGGCGAGATTGACCGACCATGTTTGGTCCATCGCCGAGCTTTTAACCGAATCAGGTCAAATCGGCTCCGAGAAATGGATTTGCCCTTTGCTTGAACGCACTGTTTCACCCCCGATTAAAATCCTCAAAGCTGCATAATTCCGATATGAATACGACTTGACTAAAAACTTGACTTACACTTGACTTACTGGCAGGTTGCGCGCGTGAGTTATCAGCCACAATTCACCATCACCCCGGCACTGCTCGCCCGCGTGGAGCAGATCGCCGCGTTGCGTGAGCGCATCCTGGCCGGCACGGTGCAGGTGCGCTGGATTCCAGCCTTGCAAAAAGACACCCGGACGCGCAACACCCATTCCTCAACGGCCATCGAAGGCAATCCGCTCACACTGGAACAAGTCCGCGCCGTGGAGGAGGGCCGGGAAATTCCCGCCGTTGCTGCCCGCGCCAAGCGGGAAGTGGTGAACTATTTCGCCGGCCTGCGGTTCGTGGAAAAGAATGCTGCCAAGAAAATCATCTCTCACGAGGAAATCTTGCGGTTGCATAAAATCATGGCGGGCGACGTGATGGATCAGGGCACGGCGGGACGCTACCGCACGATGGTCGTGCGCGTTGGGCGCTATGTGCCGCCGCCGCCCGCCGATGTGTCGGGGCTGATGTTCGAGTTGCTGACGTGGTGGAACAAGGAAGCGGCGAATTTGTCGCCGGTTTTAAGTTCCGCCATCGTGCATTATCGTTTTGAGGCGATCCACCCGTTTGCCGACGGCAATGGGCGCACGGGTCGGGCGCTGGCGTTGTGGGAGCTTTACCGGCGCGGCTTCGACACGCACCACATTTTTTCCGTGGACGAATTTTATTGGGAGAACCGTCCGCGCTATTACGAGGCGCTGGACGGCGTGCGTCGCGAAGGTGAGGATTTATCCCGATGGCTAGAATACTGTGCCGAAGGATTATTACTGACACTGGAGCGCGTCTGGACACGCGTGCAGAAACTTTCTGCCCAACCGGGGCAGGAGAAGCTCGTTCTGCGCCCGAAACAGGAACAGCTTTTGCAGTTGCTCCGCGACCACAAGAGCATGACTCCACGCGAGCTTTGGGACGCGCTCGGCGTGTCCAAACAAGGCACGCTGGATTTGCTGAGACCTTTGATCAAAGCCGGTCTGGTGAAGCGCGTTGGCACCAAAAAAGTCGGCCAATACATTTTAGCCTGAACGGTGGTCAGTGCCGGCCACGCAGCAAATCGCCTAATCTTCAATCGTCCGCTGTGCGCCCGAACCAATGCTGACCATTTCGTTGGATTCAACGAAATGGTCGGAAACCGCATGGCCGCTGTTCGCGCAGGCTTCTTTCGCCTTTTCAATCACCGGCTGGAAATTGCGGAAATTCAGATATTCCACCACGCGCGCTAAATCGCGCGCATCGACCATAACTCATGGCCTTCGGCGTTGACGCGCTTGATGCGCTCAAATGTGTTGCTTGCGGCGGGAGCCGGCAATTGACTGCTCATGGGATTCTTTTTAACCGAAACCACGTTCAGATGAAGGACGAATTGTTCACACATTTTGCAGCCTGAATTCATTCCGCTTGGTTCACCCTTCAATCCGCGAAATTCTGTTTTCATTCGCAATAAAAAAGCCGGGCACGACGTCAGGCCGATTGCGGATTTGAACGACATCCGTTCAATCACTCAAACAAAACTGAAAAATGAAAAACGAACAAACAACAGAAACAGCTCCGGCCACAACAGAACGGCTCGCTTATTCGATTCAAGAATCAGCCGATATGCTTGGGATACATTATTATACCGCCTATCGGTTGATTCAACGAGGCAAACTCAAGGCGTGCCGGGTGCTACGCGGGAAATTTCTAGTGCCGCGCTCCGAATTGGCCAAACTCCTAAACACTGCCGAATAAAAAAGCAGCTACGCATGGCAGCATCAAATTTTTGATGCTGCCTTTCTGTTTAAGCATCTAATCCGACGATACGTCCGCTGATTTTTCGTTTTGGTGGAAAAGATCGCCCACCGGCACGCCGAAAACTTCTGCGAAAATTACGATTTGCTTGTCGGTCACGATAGAACGTAAAGTTTCGATATTGGCCAATATGTCGCGAGTGATATAAAATCCCAGCAGTTGTATTTTGCCGACAAGCTCATCCTGCGACCAGCCGTTTTGGTATCGAAACCGGGCCACGTTTCGTCCAATGACGTTCGCATTCTGACGCATATCCATTCAGGTCGAATTTCATATCAGATTGCCAGTTTCAAATCTTAATGCTTCTCCGCTGTTGGTTCCTGAACGAATTTGCTTTTTGTTTTGCGAGCATCAGCTTTTGAACATTTCTCACATCCACCGGCGGCAATGGCCTTTTTGCAATCGTCTCCTCGGTTGATTCGAATATTTCCTTGCTGACCAAATCCGTCGCCGAAGGCCGATGCGAAGATTTTCTGACGGCATCAAGTAACTGGTGCTTGTCATCCGTATAAATTGTCAGTGCCTCCTTGAACCGACTGGCCGAGACATAAAATTCCCATTATATTTATGTTGGTTTTGCTTCTTCACGCTGGCTGCTGAAGAAAGCTCTTTTTTAATTTTCAATGAAAGTTTACATTGGTGGGTGAGACATCCGCTGTCCCATGTCTAAAATAAATCAAAAAAGTTATTCACAGGGAACTCGCCCACAGGCAGAGCGTATGCACGCCATCATCAGGCGAATCCATCAAGGCGATTACGCGAGTTGCAGATTCTAGTTCCGACCGAACCGGGCAGTGAACTTTTCTTCATGGCCGATCCGGTGGCGCGGTTGTTGACGTATCTTTACAACGAGGCAAATCCTGCAACGCCGGAAATCATTCGCGGTTATGTGATGTCGCTCGAAACCACCGGCAAGCAACTCAGTCGCGCGCTTGACGAGGAGGATGTCCAGCGGGTCAAGCTCGCCTTCGATGAAATCAGCCAGACGTTGCGCCGAATCCATGCCGACCTGAACGAAACGCAGCACGCAATTCTGGCGGAGGTTGCGCGTTACAAAACCGAACGTGCCCGCGTTTCGGTGCGCGAAAAGTATCGGCTTATCGTTCATTGGATGGAGCGTTACGTCGAGCCGATGATTGAAATCGTCCGCGCCGACGGCACGATGCGCGCCGCGTTTGACGAAACCGAACGGCTGCTGCATCGCGCCCGCGAAGAAGCATTGTTCAACGATCATCCGGTGCTTGTCCGCAATATTCGCTTCCTGCGGTTGGTGGGTGACCACGCGCTGCGAGTTTTCACGCAATGTCGGAAAGAGATCCAACCGCTCTACGAATCGTTGCGCCGTTCGAGTTTCATAGCCGAGGGGGCGGCGCGTGCGCTGGAGAAGTTGCAGGCAGAAGGGCTGGCGCGGTGGGGCGACGAGCATCTCATCGGCGTAGCCGTTTGGCGCTATCAGAATGTGCCGGGCGACGCGGCAATTGCCCTGGCGTTGCGGCGCGTGTTTGAACATCCACCCGAACCGCCGCCGGTTTTGGAATTCGTAGCCGAGAAAGATGATCCTGGCGCGCTTGTCCGCCTGCTCTGGCTGGACTCGCTGCCCGAACTCGTGCGCGCCGATTTGCCAGTGGAGGACTTGATGAAGTGGTTCGTGGCGAATCATTCCGAACGGAACACGTCGGATGTGTTGGCTGGTTTCAGCGGGCTGCTTTTTCACCGCGACTTTCGAGCCATTTTCACAGATCAAACACCACACGCTTACACCACTGCCGATGGCGAAATCACTGGTTCACCTCTAGCCCTGACTTCCAAATGAACGAGCTTCCTCATCTGACGAGTATTTTTGACCACCTTAAACGCGGCTGCCATCTCGGCCCGGATGATGAGCCTGAATTCTCCGCTCTTGCCAGCCCGCGATTTGAGGAATATGCCAGCTACTTTGCGGCGCTCGGCTTCATCTTGGTTCGCCATGAGCGCGAGTTTTTTTATTTCGAGCCGGAGAACCCTGAAACCATTCCCGATACGCTGCCACGCATCGCCGTGTTCTCCTACATCATGATTGATCACGCGTCCAATCAAGGCCGGTCTATCGAAGAATTCATCTTTGGCCAAAATTTTCTGGTGACGACCCTGCCGCATTTCACATTCGACCGCTACACGTCGCTGCTGCGACAGGTTGAGGTGCATGACACGAACGATTTGAGGGCGGTATTAAATCGCATGGAGCAAATCGGCTGGGTGAAAATCAAAGGCTTGGGCGAAGATGAGTTTCGTTTCCTGCGCCCCTTTCACCGCGTATTCTCGAAATGCCTTGAACTGTCAGCCACCGATAGCAAACGAGAGGAACAAACCCAAACTGTTCCCATCGAAAACAATCAGAACGAGACCGCAACGAAAGAATAGCCATGCCTATTGGACCTCAACGCCTGATTCTTATCAATTCCAGCGTCTATGATTACGCGGAAGTTGAACTTGCGGGCACGTTGCAAATCGTTGGGCCGAACAACATCGGCAAGACCACACTCATCAAAACCCTCCAGTTTCTCTATTTGAACGACCGGCGGCACATGGACTTTGGAGCGCACTCGCCGGAACAAACGCGCGAATTCTACTTTCCGAATCAATACAGTTACATTCTTTTTGAATGTCTGGGCGTGACCGGCCAACATGTCATCGGCTGGCGTGGGCAGAGCAAGACTAGCGGCGGTGAACCGGAACGTTTTTGTTACAGCGGGCCGTTTGTTCCAACCGATTTTCACAATGAAAAAAATCAGGTTCGCGAACCGAGGGAAGTGGACGCGCAGTTGTCGCTCAAAAACCTCCGCAAGATTAAGACCGCCGAGGAGCACAAGGAATTGCTGCTGCCGCCTGCCAGCGGCGAGGCGCGCGGATTAGGCATTGTTGCCCTCCGGGACAGCGAAAAATTTCACCAATTCCGCGAGACGCTGAAAAACCTGCTCACGCTCAGCACGATCACGCAGGAGCAAATGCGCGACTGTCTGCTTATGCTCGCGGACATTCCGCCCAATCGCACGGCCTTCGACGCCCGCGAACTGTTTGGCAACGACTACGACAGCATTTTGAAGCACAAGGAGAAGTTGGATAAGTTTAGACAGAATCAAACTTTCGTGGAAAAGCTGGTTAGCAAATTCACAGTGCGCGAAGCGGCGCGCGGCGAACTCTTGTGGCGCTGGACAGACTTGCGCGCCAAGCGGCAGAAGTTTGAAAAGACGCATGAGGAAAATCTGGTGAAGATTCGTGAAGCGAAGATTACGCTCGAAGGTAAAGTGACAGTGCTCGAAGCAGAAGTGGCTGACCGACGCAAAGACGTGGCTGTGTTCTCGGAACAAAAAGGCCAGATCGCGGCATTCGATCCCGGCGGCCTTTTCTCTCGCGATCCGCAGAAGGAATCAGCAATCACCAATTTTCGCGCCTACCTGCAAGGGAAATCTGTTATCCGTTTCGCTGACCTATTCACACTTGGCGTAACCGTGACCCGTGCTGACGGACACAGCCAGACCTACCACGACCTCCGAGAAATCGAGTCACACGGAACGACGATTTCAATCAAAGTTCTGTTCAATCTGCTGCTCCTGAAAGGCCAGTTGCGCCGGGACGACTGTGAAATTCCTTTCTATCTCGACGAAATTGAAAGCCTCGACGACGACAACCGACGGGCAATTTTGAGTGAAGCACGGCGGCTTGGCTTCATTGCGGTTACTGCCGCGCCAAAAGCGGTCAGCGAAGTGGATGCACTTTACTTCGTGCAGCCCCAAAACGGGAAAATCGTCCTGCGAAAGCGGCATCGTATGGGCGTCAAGCGCCATGGGACAGCCGCCACGAAATGACACACGAGATTCAATCAGAAACAAAGCTGCGTTCCCTAGTTGCTGGCGGTGCGTTGCCGGCGAGCGAATGTGGTCAGGCATTTCTCAAACTCGTTGCTCCGCTTCTTGCGGGTGGAGTGCTGGTGTGGCAGCGCAGCGGCGCAGGTCGCCGATTGGTAGTAAACGACGCCAAAGCCTTGAATGATTTTTGTCGGCAATGCTTTCCCGACGCCGCTTTGCCGCCAAATGCGGGTGGTCGCGTCGCTGGGGTTGGTCGTTTCCGAAACACAAAGGCAACTGAGAACAGCGAGGATGAAATCATTTCCATGCGCGGTTGGCGAGACGATGCGTTGCTCAAAAACGGAAAGCCCGTCGCCGTCGCCACGGCCACGGCCACGCACGGCGTGTTTTCATTCCTACTTACGCGGGAGTGTCCTTACAAATTGCGCGGCCCGTCCGCATTAGTCGAAAACCCGGCGGTGTTCGCGGCTGCTGAACAACTTAATCTTGATATTGGCTTGATAATTTACGGACACGGGCGGATTTCAAATCGCGCTCTTGATTGGCTGGCTCGCATGACTGACTCTAGTTTTAATCTGCTTCATCTGCCGGACTACGACCCAGTCGGTCTGTCCGAATTTCAGCGACTTCACGCACGGCTTGGAAAACGCGTTATTCTCCATTTACCCGCCGACTTGGAAGCACGCTTTGCCAAATTCTCCAACCGAGAATTGCTGGAGAAAGGCAACAGCCAGGTGATGCTCGCCCAACTACGACGCTCGGACTTGCCCGCTATTCTTCGCGTGGTCGAACTGATTGACCGTTACAACGCGGGACTGGAGCAGGAAGCTCTGTTGATAAATCCAAGCTCGTGATTTTCTGTGGCCGATATGAAGGCCAATTGATCCGAGCAAGGTCTTCGGCCCAATCCAACGATACGACGCGGCAAAAATTAGTTATTAAAAAGTGGCCACTTTAACCTTCAGCAAAAGTTTCAGTAGAAACTTCAGTAAAGGGAAAGGCAATGGGTTCGTTCGGAAACGTGATGAGTAGCGAAAAAACCCTTGCATTTATTGGTGAAATTTCGTATATTTATACCTGAAAATTAACGGTTAATAGACGGTGAACCGCCCGATTCCGACCTCCGCCTCCAAATCCAACTGCGTGTGCAGTAGTGGTTTGGGAGGTGTAGGAGTCCAAACGGACACCAAAACGGACACCTCTTTTCCTACTCCGTCATAACTTGGCGTAACGGACTCTAACTCGCCCGTTACTAGCTAACACTGCGGAACCGGCTTCTGGCATTCTTGCGATTGCGTGAAAATTATGAAAACACGTTATCGCTTAACCTGTCGCGGCAGTCGCGGTGGAAAATATTATTGCGTGGACACCACCACCGGCAAACGCAACAGCCTGTGCATCACCATCTGTGTCACAATAGTAACGGATCGGAGTCCATCGCCAAGTTCGTGCAGCGTGGTTGGCGGAGAACCGTATCAAGACGCGGTAAAGCGAACTTTCCGCCCGGTGCTTAAATCTTCGCGTTGCTGGCGCGGTGTCGGATGATGACGGGGAATCTCACGCGACGGTCAGCAGTTCGAGCTGGTTGTCGTGCAAATTCTGTGCAAACATCCACAGAATGCGCATTTTCATTGGTATTATTGGCTGTCCGACATGGATTCGAACCATGAATAACGCCTCCAAAGGGCGCTGTGTTACCATTACACCATCGGACAAACCGCAATTATCCTAAGTTTTTTAAGCCTTTTACGCAAAGGGAAAATCATTGTAACAATTCACGCGAAAGAAAGTTTGCCCGCATTACCTTTCAGCGACACAATGTAAAAGCTTTAATGAACGATACTGCCATTACCGAAAAGCCGACCGCGACAAAAATAAAATCCTTGTCGTTGCCGGAAATTGATTTTTCCAAGCCCGTCGTGCGGCCAAAAAAAGGAACACTCAAACTCATCGGCGAAGTTTTGAACCACGGTGGTCCGGGTTATCTTCAATTTGCCATCACGAACATCTGCAACGCCGACTGCGGTTTCTGCGGATTTGCGCGCTCCAAGTTTGATCCCAAGGCGCGGCGCAGCGTGACGTTGCAGGAAGCGCGCGACGTGATTGACATCGCGGTGAAAAATCACATCGGCTACCTGCTCTTCGTCGGTGGCGAGCCGATGGTGCATCGCGATTTGCGCGCGATGACGCGCTACGCGGCGGAGCGCGGCATTCATCCGATGATTTGCACGAATGGCGGTTTGTGGAACGACGAAAATATGCGCGGCCTCGCGAGCGACGGCTTGACCAGCGTCATCATGTCCATTGACGCGCACGACATCAACGCGCACGAAAAAAATCGCGGCCTGCCGGACGTTTGCAAAAAAATAAAAAAGGCGAACGAATTTTTCCATTCCGTCGGAATTCAAACCACCGCGAGCATCACGGCGAGCCGGTTGATTGAAGATTACGAAAAATTGCCGGAATTTCTCGAAACGCTCGGCTTCAAAAGCTGCACGTTCAGTTATCCGCTGACCTCGCTCGCAAGCAGTTATTTAAGTTTCAGCGACAGCGGCCTTGTTAATTTCAACAAGACCGAACTCATCGAACTATTTGAAAAAATCAAGACGATGAAGCACAACAGCGGCTATCCCGTCGTGAACCCGACGGAATCGCTCGACGAAATGCAGCGGCATTTGCGCGGCGAGAAGGAAAAATTCGGCTGCCTCGGCGGGCACAAATATTTCTACCTAGACTGGAATCTGGACCTGTATCGCTGCCATTTTTGGGAGAAGCCGATGTGCAAAGTCTGGGAATGGGACGACTCGAAGCTCATCCGCGACGGCTGCACGCGCTGCATGATTGACTGCTACCGCGACCCGAGCGTGCTGCAATTCGTCGCCATCAGCGCGAGCGACGCGTTCAACAATCTGAAAAAGGGGAAAATCCTTTCCGCCGCGAAAAATATTTTCGACTCGCGCAATCTGACTTCAATCAAAGCCGTTTGGGAAGACCGCAAGTGGATTGGCGGCGTGTAACTAAAATTTATTCGGATTTCGATTTGTTTTTGGCGCGTGTCTGCGCGGCCTTAATTCCAGCCATTTGCCACTTCTGCCTTTGCAATGTTTTGGCGCGACTCACTGCGGCTTTTTTTCCAGCGTCTTTCATGCGCTTTGCCCAGACAACAATTTTTGGGCGGTCACGCATTTGGATAATGGTGTCCGTTGAGATCAAGTCGAGATCGTGCATTTTGTGGCACGTCGGACACAAGATAATGAGATTTGAAACTGCATTGTTGGCGCGGTTGCAATCTATGTGTGCGACTTCCAACACATCCTTAATTCCAAAGCCGCAGTGCGCGCAAACGGACGGATATTTATCAAATGCCACCTTGCGGTAATTGATGCGCTTTGATTTGGAGACGGACTGTGCGTTTTCAGAATTATCCATATTATTTTCCTGGCCACATATTTGGCCTGTTTCGACAAACTGATTCAACAAGTTTTCAAAAATAGTTTGACACACTAAAAGAGATAAATTAAACAATACTCAACCCCGATTAAAAACGGGGCAACAAAACAAAAGAATAGCCGAAAGGCAGTTCTTTTGTTTTTTTTTTGGCTCAAAGCCAAAAGGAAGCAAGACGGCAAGTGGCGAGTGGAATTAAAATTTGAGAGAAAGCGAAAATTATATGCGACTAACACCAGTCACACGACGCGAGTTAATAAAGCGTCTCCGAAATCTCGGATGGGACGGACCGTTTTCCGGCGGCAAACATCAATTCATGGTTCGCGGCGCGATGAAACTGCCAATTCCAAATCCGCACGGCGGAGTTTTGGGCGTGGGAATGGTCAGTGAAATTTTGAAGGAAACCGGAATCAGCCGCGAAGAATGGCTTTCTGCAAATTAAGCAACCGCTTCCAAATCGTGAAGCGCTGGCAAACCGTCGCCGCGTTCCAAAGACAATTCAATCCAACCTTCGAGCGCAGATTTTAATTCGGCCAGCACTTCCGCGCGCGTCGGAGCAAAAACAACCAAGCCCGCGAAACCAGGAATTTTTGCAGAAAATCCTTCGCCTGCACCGAGGTTTTTTACGACGGCAATTTTCAGCGCATCTTTGCAATATTCGCTCAATCCGTTCATTGCCGATACAATAATCAACTTTCAGATGTAAATCAATTCGTATGTAAGCCTCAAAAATTCCCTCTTGTCATCCGGCAAAACCGTGATAGTTTAACCGTCCTTTTTATGAAGACGGACATTCATCCGAAATATGTGGACGCGGAAATCCGTTGCGCCTGCGGCAACGTGATCAAGACGCGTTCCACCAAGCAGACCATCATCGTCGGCATTTGCAACGCGTGCCATCCCTTCTACACCGGCACGCAAAAATTCGTGGACACCGCCGGCCGCGTGGACAAATTCCAGCAGCGCGCCGCCAAGACCGCCGCCGCGCAGGCCGAACACGCGACGAAGAAAAAGAAAAAAGTTTAGCTGCCCAATTTCATTCCGCCCGCCCGCGCGTTTGCGTGAGCGGGCGGATTTCTTTTTCAAATCAACCACGGATTAACACAGATGGACACAAATAAAAAATTACAAACCGTGTTTATCCGTGTCCGCCCGTGGTTAAAATAATTTGCAAATAAAAATGGATTTAAAACCGCACATCGAAAAATTTCGCTCGCGCTTCGCTGAATTGGAAACGGCGTTAAGCGACCCGAATCTTTTTGACAATCCGCAGCACGCGCAAGGATTGTCGCGCGAATATTCGCGGCTGAAGGAATTGATCGTGACCGGCGACAGTTACAAAAAAGTTCTGGCCGACCTGGAAGAAAATCGCTCGCTGCTCAAAACCGAATCGCCGGACTCGGAAATGGCGCAAATGGCGAAGGAAGAAATCGCCCGGCTCGAAGCGGAAGAAAAAAAACTGTCGCAGCAAATTCAATTCGGTCTTGTGCCGCCGAACCCGACGGATTCGCGCAATACGATTATTGAAATTCGCGCGGGCGCGGGTGGCTCGGAATCCGCGCTATTCGCCGCAGACTTGTATCGGATGTATTGCCGTTACGCCGAAGCGCTCGGCTGGAAAGTTGAGCCGATGGATTCCAATCCGTCCGATCTCGGCGGTTTCAAGGAGATTGTTTTTGAAGTGACGGGCGCGGATGTTTTCAAGCGGCTGAAATATGAAAGCGGCGTGCATCGCGTCCAGCGTGTGCCTGCAACCGAAGCGCAGGGACGTATTCACACCAGCACGGCGACCGTCGCCGTGCTGCCCGAAGCCGAGGAAGTTGACCTCGAAATCAAACCCGACGAGATTGAAATCAATGTTTGCCGCGCATCAGGCAAAGGCGGTCAGGGCGTGAACACAACGGATTCCGCCGTGCAAATCATCCACAAGCCGACGGGATTGATTGTCCGTTGCGCTGACGAGCGTTCACAGCAAAAAAATAGAATCAAAGCGATGAAAGTTCTTCGTTCGCGTTTGCTCGAAAGAAAAATCGCCGAGGAAAATGCAAAATATGCCGCGCAGCGAAAAGACCAGATCGGTACGGGCGAACGCAGCGAAAAAATCCGCACTTACAATTTTCCGCAGAACCGCGTCACCGATCATCGCATTGAACTGACGCTGTATAATTTGGCAAACGTTATTGAAGGTGAAATTGACCCGCTTATCGAGCCGTTGATAACGCACGATTTGGAAGAAAAACTTTCAGTATTAAAATTATGAAATTACCCGTACACATCAAGGGATTGGTTTTCGACTGTGACGGCACTTTGGCCGACACGATGCCGTTGCACTGGCGCGCGTGGCAGGAGATTGCCGCCAAATACAAACTCCATTTTCCCGAAGACCGGTTTTATTCGCTTGGCGGCGTGCCGTCGCGCGATATCTTGAAAATGCTCGCCGAGGAACAAAGTGTCATACTTGACTACATTAAAGCCGCGCACGAAAAGGAAAATGTCTATCTACCGCTCATGTCGGAAGTCGGGCCGATTCAGGCCGTAGTGGAAATTGCAAAAGAGAACTATGGAAAAATTCCAATGGCTGTCGCCTCTGGCGGTTCGCAACAGATCATTGTGCAAGTGCTTGAGCATCTAAAAATCCGCCATTTATTCGACGCCGTTGTGACCAGCGAAATGGTGGAAAATCAAAAGCCCGCGCCAGACATTTTTCTCGAAGCAGCGAAACGAATCGGCATTGAACCAAAATTTTGCCGCGCCTACGAAGACACTGAACTTGGTTTGCAGGCCATTCACGCAGCGGGAATGGAAGCAGTGGATGTCAGAAAATTGCGTTCTCCCAACGAGTAATCAAGCAACCGCGTGCGCAGCATGCGGCGCTTGATTTTCCGACCAAACGATTTTTCCGCTGACGATTGTCGCCACGGCTTTGCCCTTAAGCTTCCAGTTGTGAAACGGGCTGTTTTTGGATTTGCTCGCGCTTTCTTCGACGTTGAAAATCCACTCGCAGTCTGGATCAAAAACTGTGACGTCGGCGTCCGCGCCAACGCTCAATGTGCCTTTATTCAGTTTCAACAAACGCGCCGGATTCACGGTGAATTTTGCAATTAAATCGGGAAGTGAAACTCGCTTCGTGTGGATCAATTGCATGAGCGAAAGTGAAAGTTCGGTTTCCAAACCGGTGATGCCAAATGGCGCATAATCGAATTCAACTTCCTTTTCATAATCGCAGTGCGGCGCGTGGTCGCTGCACAAAATTTCAATCGCACCGTCGGCCAGACCTTCAAGAATTGCCTCGCGATCACGCGCGGAACGCAGCGGCGGGTTCATTTTAAAATTCGTGTTGTAGGCGGGCCACGGCGGAAGTTCGTCGGTTTGCGAACCAGCCAGAATTTTTCCGTCTTGCGCCCAGAATTTTTCACTTCCGGCAACCGCCGCGTCGGTCAAAGTAAAATGATGCGGACACGCTTCACCGGAAATTGGCACGCCGCGCTTTTTGGCTTCGCGAATCAGTGCGACGCTGCCTGCCGCACTTAGATGCTGGCAGTGGATTTTTGCGCCGGTCAGTTCCGCGAGCAGAATATTCCGTGCGACAATCATTTCCTCGCCCGCCGACGGCCAGCCGCGCAGGCCGAGTGCGGTGCTCCAATAACCTTCGTGCATCACCCCGTCGGTCACGAGGGAATAATCCTGGCAATGATCCATTACAGGCAGGTCAAACATCTTTGCATATTCACAGGCGCGGCGCATGAGTTCGTTATTCTGGATACAATGGCCGTCGTCAGTGACGGCAACGATCCCGGCTTTTTTGAGCGAACCAATCTGGGCCAGTTCCTCGCCCGCGATGTTTTTCGTGATTGCGCCAGCCACTAAAACATTCACAACACCTTCGTGCGTTGCGCGTTCGCGGATGAGCGCGACGGTGCCGGAATTGTCAATCGCTGGTGACGTGTTTGGCATGCAGACAACGGAAGTAAATCCGCCGCGCGCTGCTGCAGCCGTTCCGGTCGCGAGATTTTCCTTTGCAGTCTGGCCGGGTTCGCGCAAATGAACGTGCAAATCAATCAGGCCGGGGCAAATTATTTTTCCTTTGACATCGAAGCGTTCGATTTCTTTCAGGGCTTTGACGGAAAGATTTTTCCCGACGGCTGAAATTTTTCCGCCAATGATGAGAATATCCGCAGGAGAATCAAAATGATTTGCGGGATCAATCACCCGTCCGCCGGTGAGAAGCAGCGAATTCATGCGCGGCAGCATAACGCGAACGGATTGACAAGGCAAGCGGGGGAATTATGATTTGTGCGCGCGAAAAGCGGGCGTAGCTCAATGGTAGAGCGCCAGTCTTCCAAACTGGTTACGAGGGTTCGATTCCCTTCGCCCGCTCCAATCGCGATTTCACTCAATTAAATCAACGCTTTCCTGCATGTTGCGATTTTTCAAAATCTCAAAGTGAGAATACGGGCAGCGCATTTTTGTTTGAAAACGGTTCAAACCATTGATTCTGGCGGGCATTTCAAAGGGCTCATTTCGGTCATCGGCGCGGAATGAACCACACACATTATCGAACGCCGCCATTATTCGCCCCAAAATCTTGTATGACTTTTTAAGGGTTTATCCGACAGGAACACAAGAGAAGGCAAAGGCACAGAAGCGCATGAAGCGAAATTTTTGAAACGCATGTAATCTTTGTATTTATTGATTAAAAAATGATTTTACCCTGTGAAAAGAGATGGTGGTAGGTGATGGATTCGAACCATCGAAGACGTAAGTCAGCAGATTTACAGTCTGCCCCCGTTGGCCACTTGGGTAACCTACCATCCCGCTCAAACGCGAGCCGTAAATTAAGCCAGACGATTTCACTTTGCTCAAGTTCAAAGTTCCGCGTTCAGGCTTCAGCGTTGAAAACTTTGAACCGCGCACGCTGAACTCTGAATGATTTTTCCCTCTGCGTCTCCGCGTCTCTGCGCTAAAATGAAAAAATGTTCGACTCGTTAAGCAGCAAACTCCAGAACGCTTTTCGCAATCTGCGCGGCCTCGGCAAAATTTCGGAGAGCAACGCCAGCGACGCTTTGCGCGAAGTGCGCATGGCGTTGCTCGAAGCCGATGTTAATTTCAAGGTCGCCCGCGATTTCATCGAGCGCGTCAAAGTGAAATCGCTTGGCGCGGAAGTCGTCGCCAGTGTTCAGCCCGGGCAGCAAATCGTAAAAATAATTCACGATGAACTTGTGGATTTGCTCGGCTCGACCAATGCCGCGCTCAAGCTCGACGCAAATCCGAGTTGCATCCTGATGGTCGGTTTGCACGGCGTGGGCAAAACCACTTCCAGCGGCAAGCTCGCGCGGCTTTTGCAAAAACAAGGACGCCAGCCGTTGCTCGTCGCGGCGGACGTTTATCGTCCGGCGGCGATGGATCAACTCGAAACGCTCGGCAAACAGATCGAGATTCCGGTTTTCCTGAAACGCGGCGAGACGGACGTTTTGAAAATCGCGCGCGAAGCTTTGGAATTTGCCAAAACCAATTCCCGCAACGTTTTGATTTTCGACACCGCCGGGCGTTTGCAGATTGACGAACCACTTGTGCAGGAACTCGTCCGCCTGCGCGACCTCGTGAAGCCGCAGGAAATTTTGCTCGTCCTTGATGCCGCGACCGGCCAGGAAGCCGTCAACGTCGCCACGCATTTTGATTCGGCACTGCAAATCACCGGCGCAATTTTGACGAAGCTCGACGGCGACGCGCGCGGCGGCGCGGCGTTGAGC
Source organism: uncultured Verrucomicrobiae bacterium (assembly GCA_963719075.1). GTDB lineage: Bacteria > Verrucomicrobiota > Verrucomicrobiia > Limisphaerales > UBA11358 > UBA11358. The sequence goes on from CAVRAN010000001.1 coordinate 46,753, forward strand.
CTGAAAGCCGTCACCGGCAAGCCGATCAAGTTCATGGGCACCGGCGAAAAGCTCGACGAGTTCGAGCCGTTTCATCCCGAACGCATGGCGTCGCGGATTCTCGGCATGGGCGATGTCGTCAGCCTCGTCGAGCGCGCCGCCGAAGCCGTCGGCGAGGACGACGCGAAGCGCATGGAAGAAAAAATGCGCAAAGGCCAGTTCACGCTGGAGGATTTTCTGGAGCAGTTGCGCGCGATGAAAAAACTCGGCTCGCTCGAAAGCGTCGTGAAGATGATGCCCGGCGGCGGCGACGCGTTGAAGCAGATGGACATCGGCAAGCAGGAAAAAGAATTCAAGCGCATGGAGGCGATGATCTGCGGCATGACGACGCAGGAACGCAAGAGTCCGCAAATCCTCAACGCCAAGCGCCGCATCCGCATCGCCAAGGGCAGCGGCGTGAGCGTGACGGAACTGAACACGATGCTGAACAAATTCGGCGAGATGCAGCAGATGATGAAGAAGATGGGCAAGTTCTCGAAAATGATGGGCAAGATGGGCGGCGGTTTGCCGGGGATGTTGCGACGATAATTATTTTGCCAGCCGCGAAGGTTTGAACGGATAAAATTCCACTTTGCAAAAGCGAGCGTCGCGGATTGCCGCGTCACAGGTAATTAAAGTAAGGTTCAAAACTTTCGCCGTCGCTGCAATGACGCGGTCGAACGGATCGCCGGAAAAATCCTCCGGCAAATCGTTGCTCACGGCGGCGATTTCGGGCGTCAATTCCAAAACTTCAATGTCTGCGGCCATACCGCGCTGAAAAAAATCCGCCAGCGCCGTGTTGATCTGCAACCGTCCGCGCCGATGAAGAATTGCACATTCGAGCAGACTGATGGAGCAAAGCCCTTTATGCTCCATATTATCCAAAAGATTTTTTATTCTTGCCGGAACAATTTCAGGATTTAGAACGTCGTTGGCCCACGACGCGGTATCCAGCAAATACTTCACATCAGACCTTTCCATTCAGATTTGTCCACCGGTTCTGGCGAAAGCGGAATGCCTTTCGATAAATGTTTGCCCGCGCCAAAATGCCCGGAAGGCTTTTCCATCTTGAAAACAAACCGCCTGCCATTTCGATCCACCAGCTTGACGGGCGAGCCAGCCATGGCCTGACGTTTGAAATGGGAAAATCGCTTGATGAAATCCCGCGTAATTACATTCATGTCATACATGATGTATGACAAAGTGGAAAATGTCAAGAACAGGATGCTTCACCCACATTAATTTTATTTTTCAAACAATAAGCCCCATTGTCCACGTATTTTTCCGCCCACCATTTCAGTCCGGCGCGTTCTTCCTTTGACAATTTGCGGACGACTTTCGCCGGTGCGCCGAGGACGAGCGAGCCGGGCGGGATTTTCGTTCCCTGCGTCACGAGCGCCTTCGCGCCGATGAGCGATTGCCGGCCGATGACCGCGCCGTCCAAAATCACCGCGCCCATGCCGACGAGCGTTTCGTCGCCGACGGTGCAGGCGTGGACGATCGCGCCGTGGCCGACGGTGACCCAGTTGCCGACGAGGCACGGAAAATCGTCCGCGAGATGCAGCACGGCGTTGTCCTGGATATTCGAGTGGTGGCCGACGACGATGCAATTGATGTCGCCGCGCAACACCGCGCCATACCACACGCTCGAATGCGCGCCGAGCGTCACGTCGCCGATGACGGTGGCGTTTTTGGCGATGAAAACATTTTTGCCGAGCGCGGGTTTTTTGAGGAGAAATTTATCAAGTTGTTTTTCCAAGCCAGCCATAAAAAATTTTAACCGCAAACGCAGATTTGAAAATTAGAGCAGCGGATTCACCGCTTCCAATCCGAGCGGCGCGAAAAGTCTGAAATCTTTAAGATTATTTGTGGCAATCATGTGTCCCGCAGCCAGACATTGCGCCGCCAGCAAAGTGTCTTCGCAAGAAACGGTGCGCCTTTCTTTTTTCAAAAAGGCCAGCACCCGTTTCCATTGCAGCAACGTTTCCAGATTCACCCGCTCGATGGCTGCGGCGAAAATTTTTTCGGTGGCCGCAATCTGCGCCGCCAGAATTTCGCGATGACTTTCCGGCGCGCGTTCCACGCCAAATCGCATCTCCGCAATTGTGATTTCGCTGATGAAAGTTTCCGCTTCGTGATGCGCCAGCCATTTTGCCAAAGCCGGAGGCAGAAATTTTTTGTGCGCCAGCGAAATCAAATCGGAATCAATGAGATAACTCATTTGTAAGGCAAAACGTGCCGCTCGATTTTTGGAAACGGAAGTTTTTGGCGTTTCAAATGCGCCAGCAAACCAACCGCGCCACGTCGTTTCTGAACGCGCGGAGTGATGAGCAAACTTTGGCGTCCGTCGTCAATCACGCGGACATCGCACGGCCCGCCGCGCAGCAGCCCGGCCTGACGCCGCCAACCGACGGGAAATTGCGCCTGACCTTTCGCGGTGAGGGTTAAAGTATCCAAATCAGCCATGAGGTAATAATCCATTACTTTGACAAATTAGTCAATGTCAAATAATGAAATGCGTGTCTGCATTTTGTCGCGGAGCGAAAACGCTTGAAAAATTATTTTGCCGGGAGCAAAGTCAAAATCGTGAAACAGGATAGGCGCGGAGAGCGCATATGAAGATTACAACTAAAATTATACATTCGCTTTGGGCAGGTCTTTGGAGCTTCTTCCTGCTCTGGGTTTCTGTGTCAGAGTTTTCATGGAAGTGGTTGCTAGTTGAGCCACAGTATGCCGTGCTTATGGTGCTTGCGCTGGGATGGCTTACTTTCGCTGTTGGTCTTTTGTTTGACCGCTCTTGGGCTTGGTATGGCAGCTTTGTTTATACTGTGCTTTCGCTTTTTGTAGCATTCTATCTTGTGTGGAGTACCTTCGCTATCATGCAAGACGAAGGCGGTAGTTATTTCTGGAAAAACCAAGCAGGCAGTTTTTACTGCGAATTGATCGGCGCAGTGTTGGCCGTGGCTGTTGTTTCGGTATTGTTGCAAACCCGCCACAAGTTTTTGAAGAAATATGACCAGGCCGTCTAACAATTAACCTGGCTGCAAATTTCCTTCGCGACAAGCTCGCGCGATTTTAATTTTCAAATTGGTCGAACGCGCGGCGGGTGCTAAAGTCTAATCGCCGATGACGAAAGAAAAATCCAGCCATCCCGCGCCGCGCCGGAAACTGCCGCGCTCGTTCAAGGACTTGACGCCGGCGAAGCATTTCAACCCGCGCACTTTTTTTCAGGAACTGATCTTGAAGGGCTGGTTCACGCCGCGCCACGGCCAGCCGCGCCGTCCGGTCTTCCCCAAATTGAAGCACGGCGAGGTCGCCATCACCTGGATCGGCCACGCGTCGTTTCTCATCCAGTTCACAGACTTGAACGTGCTGATTGACCCGAATTTTGCGAACTGGCTTTTTCTCCTGAAACGCATCAAGCGCGCCGGCCTGAAGATAAAAGATTTGCCGCCGATTGATCTCGTGCTGCTGACGCACGCGCACTTCGATCATTTTCACAAGCCGACTTTGCGGAAACTGCCTCATCCGAAAATCGGCGTGATGCCGCGCGGCGTGGGCGACCTCGCGCACAATCTCGGTTTTTCCCGCGTCATCGAACTCGAGCATTGGGAAAGTTTTTCGCAGGGCGACTGGAAGGTGACGTTCACGCCGAGCAAACATTGGGGCGCGCGGACGATTCGCGACAGTCATCGCGGTTACGGCGGATTTGTGCTGGAGCATCAGGGCCGGAAAATTTATCACGCGGGCGACAGCGCGTATTTCGACGGCTTCAAGGAAATCGGCAAAAGGCTCGCGCCGGAGATCGCGTTGTTGCCGATCGGCGCATATCATCCCGAATCATTTAGGCGAGTTCACATGGGACCGGACGAGGCAATCAAAGCGTTCAAGGATTTAGGCGCGAAATTTTTCGTGCCGATGCACTACGGGACTTTCAAGCTGTCGTTCGAGGATTTGGCGGAGCCGCCGCGCTGGCTGCTGGAACTTGCGGCGGAAGAAAATCTGACGAAGCAAATAAAAATTCTCGACGAAGGCGTGCCGAAGGTGTTTTGAAGCGGCATTTCCGTTGACGGTTGCAGAATGGTTTGAAAAAGTGCTGCCATGACGCAAGACAACAGCGGCGAACAAAACGGGCTGGAAGTTTTCAAACGTTACGTGCCACTGGCGATTTGGGGGATTGTCGTTGTCGTCATTCTCGCCATTCCATTCAAAATCATCAGCTATGGCTACCTGCCCGGCGATGACGCATTGCGGCACGCGGCCAAAGCGGTGAGCGGAAAACCGTGGCCGGAGATTCTGGTACTCGGCGATTCATTCAAAATTGATCACAATTTAGGATGGCATCTTTTCCTGCGGCAAATTTATCTCTGGACGAAGTGCGACACAGGCGGGCTGGTTGTGTTTTCCGTCGTCGCACTGTTTCTTTTGGCGGTCGGCTCGGCGTTGCCGTGGCTGAAACGCCCGGAAGCATGGCTGATTTCATTTCTTTTGAGCGTGATGACTTCGGACACGGCGATGCGCTTCATGCTGGGTCGGCCGTTTCTGCTGACCATTTTCGGAACGATGACCATTTTTTTTGCGTGGCAGGCTTACGGTTCATCGCCGCCAAAATGGCGGACGGTTTTGTGGATGACGCCGTTGATCGCGCTTTGCATTTTCATCCACGGAGTCTGGTATTTGTGGGCTTTGCCAATCGCGGCATTTTTTTTCGCGCGCCAATTTCGCTGGGGATTGATGCTAGCCGTGAGTTGGCTTGCCGGAACAATTTTAGGCGCTTCCTTGACCGGTCATCCAATTGATGCGCTGGAGCAAGCCGTGATCATGGCGCAAAAAGCTTTCGCGCTCCATGACACACAACGCACTTTGGTAACAGAATTTCAACCCTCACCGCCGGACATTTTAAGTTTAATGATTTTTGGCGGCCTGGTGATTTTGCGGCAATTGTCGGGATTAAAGTGGCGTCCACTGACGGGCAATCCTGCGTTCTGGCTCGCGCTTTTTGGTTGGGTGCTCAGTTTCAAGGCCGGGCGCTTTGCCGATTGGGGACATCCGGCACTGATGGTTTTGGTCGCCTGCGATTTGGATTTGTTTTTGCAATCGCGCATGGCCGTGGATTCCTTCAAGCGTCTTGTGCTGGTTTGCGGGGTGGCCGCGACAACTTATCTGGCGACAACCAGCGATGTCGGCAGCCGCTGGACGAATAGTTTGACGTGGCAATTTCTCACACCGGACAATCCCGACCTTAAAGGCTGGCTGCCAGAAAAAAATGGCATTCTTTATTCCGCCGACATGACGATTTTTTATCAAACGTTCTACAAAAATCCAAATGCCGGCTGGCGCTATGTTCTTGGCTACGAACCAGCGTTGATGTCGGACGCAGATTTCAAAGTTTATCAGGATGTCCTGTGGAATTTCGGCGATCCAAGAGCCTACCAACCTTGGGTGAAAAAAATGCGCCTGCAAGACCGGCTCGTCATCCGCAGTCCGCGAAGCTCGCCGCCGAATATTCCTGAATTGGAATGGAACTATGGTGCCAGCGACATCTGGATTGGCCGTCTGCCACAAACCAGCGCCACGCCTTCGCGTTAAAATTCAACTGAGAGACAACGCGTCGAATTTTTTAGCCAGCGCAAAGTCCTTTTTCGTCAAACCACCGGCGTCATGCGTCGTAAGCGCAAGCGTCACTTTATTCCAGCGAATGTCAATGTCGGGATGGTGCCACGCTTTCTCGGCGAGTTTGGCTACCACATTTACAAATTTAATCGCTGCGGGGAAATCCTTGAATTGGAACGTCCGTGAAATCAACGCGTTCGTTTTCTTCCAATCCGGCACAGTCGCGAGCGCGGATTTGATTTGGGCGGCGGTTAATTTTTTCATGGCTTAAAACCATTCCTGGCGTCCGTCCACGTAAGTGCGCACAAAGTCGTCGTCGGACTTGCACAAATAAACGATGCCTTCAATGAGGCCGATGATGTGCATAACGGGCGCAAGAATGAAACAGGAAAGCACGCTGACAAGCAACATGATCAACCCCGCGCCGGTGTAACCCAAAATGAATTTATGAACACCGAGCGAGCCGAGCAAAATCCCGCAAATGCCCGCCGCAATTTTATTCGAGGCGCGCGAACTAGCGGCTGGCGGCGTAATCAACGGCGGCGCAATTTTCAATTCGGAAGCAAATTCTGCAAATGAACCCAGCGGTTTCCACTCCGGGGAACTTTCGCTTTGAACAAGCGTATGCGCGTTGACGCGGTTTTCGGCAAGCCAGCGGCGTATTTCGTCTGCGACGACCGGTCCATATTGTTTGCCGTCCGTTCCGATAATCTTATACATATTACACTTTGCTTATTTTAAATGCAGGGGTTAAAAGTTTCATTGTCCTGATATTTTGTCAGCCGAAATCGCAATGCGTCAACTCAACGGCGGCGGCTTGGCTGATTCAGCCATTTCATTCTGTCTCGCTTCATGAATCAAACTTAAACTGGTCATGAGTGCCCAAAGCCAAGCGGCGATAAAGAGAACGACTCCGATTATAAACAACAAAAAACTCGGATTCAATTGCGCGTCCGCAGTGAATGATGCGTAAGCCTCTTTCATGGTTGTTACAAACCAGGCCACGACCAAACCACAACCCGTCACTGCGAGAATTAGTTGTCCCATTCCCACCACCCAACATTTTGCCAACAGCGAACCAAGGCCGGGCGTGGCGAGTTGATTAAGGAGGAAATAATTTTTGGCGGCCTTAACTGATATGCGTGGCTTTGTTGAAAATGGTTTCATACGCATACATTATAGCTGCAAAACTAATTGGCATCGTCACAAAAATGCCGACGCAACAGGCCAGCACCCCCGCGGCTGCCACCAGACCGCTGACCAGCATAAAACCAAAAACAAGAAACCAATGTTTGCTTACCATCTTGCGGCTTAATTCCATTGCGTCCCAAAAATTCATCCGCCGATCGATGATTAAAGGGATGGAAAAATTCCACGCGATGACCAGATAAATGCCCGGCAAAAGACAAAAAACATAACCAATTATACTCAGGATATTTATGGCCAGACCCACTAGAATCAGTTGGACAGTCATTGGGCCAAAACCTGAAAACGCATCGGCGATTCCAGCATATTCACCGCGAATCATTTTGAGATAATACTTATACAAACCCGCCGTCAAAATCGCGTAAATTGGCGCACTGATTACGGTCGTCAAAATAACTTCAAAGATGGCGTTGCTGGAAAATTGATGCCGGACGACCATGTCGTTAATCGCCGAATGTGTGAACAGTCCGAAAATTTGATTGACCACCAACATGACAATCAGCACCAGCGCATTGACACCAACCATCGGCCAAAAATTGCTTTTAACCAATTCCCATGCGCGACGGATGCAATCGCCGATGTCTAAATCGTAATCGCGTTGCGCCCAATCGGCCGAACCGGAAATCGGCGGCGGTGCATCGGGCATGGGCGGCTGGGTTCCGAATGCATCGGCGAATTCCGGGAACGTTGCCAGCGTGCGAAATTCCGCGTCGCTCTCGGCTTTCACGAGTGACTGCGCGTTGAGCCGGCCCTCGGCGACCCATTTACGTAATTCGTCAGCCGTGATTGGGCCGTATTGTTTGCCGTCACCGCCAATGATGGTGTAAGTCGCCATAATTTTTGTCGTTAATGAAGTTCTAGTTGACCCGGCGCAGACATGCAAGCCCCGTTTGTAATCGGAAAACCTTTGTGCCTTTGCGCCAGCCTCGTTAATTTGCTGGAAATGTTTTCATCGGAAATCAAGTCCGTCCACTTCACCGGCATCTGCGGCACGGCCATGGCCTCGGCGGCGGCAGCCATGCGCGACAAAGGTTTTGCCGTCACCGGCTCGGACCAAAACGTTTACCCCCCCATGTCCACGTTTCTCGCCGGAAAAAAAATCGAAGTGATGGACGGCTACGCGGAAAAAAACCTCGCGCACAAGCCGGATTTGGTCGTCATCGGGAACGCCATTTCACGAGGTAATCCGGAAGTGGAATTTATTGTCGACCATAAATTGCGTTACTGTTCGCTGCCGGAGTTACTCAAGGAATTTTTTATTCGCGGCAAGCGCTCGATTGCCGTCACCGGCACGCATGGCAAAACGACGACGACTTCCTTGCTCACCTGGGTTTTCGAGCATAACGGATTGAATCCGAGTTTTCTTATTGGCGGCATTCCGAATAATTTTTCGCAAGGCGCGCGTTTTACGGATAGCGAATGGTTCATCATCGAAGGCGACGAATACGACACGGCGTTTTTCGACAAACGCAGCAAGTTCATTCATTACCTGCCGGAAATCGCCATCGTCAACAATCTCGAATTCGATCACGCGGACATTTTTGAAAATCTCGACGCGATCAAGAAAACGTTTTCACATTTCATCCGGTTGATTCCACGCAACGGACTTTTGCTTGGCAACGGCGACGACGCCAATCTTCTGCCGCTGCTGAACGTCACGCATTGTCCGGTCAAGCGTTTTGGTCTCGGTGAAAACAATTCCATCCACGCCTTCAACATTCGTTATGCTCCAACGGCGACGGAATTTGAAATTCCCAGTTTCAAGTTTCATTTGAATCTAGTTGGCGAATTGAATGTTCGCAACGCGCTGGCCGTCGTCGCGTGTTCGAAACACTGCGGCTTGTCGAACAAACAAATTCAGTCCGCATTCGACACGTTCAAAGGCATCAAGCGGCGAATGGAAGTGCGGGGCATCGCTGGCGGCGTTACGGTCATTGACGATTTCGGGCATCATCCGACGGCGATTCGCGAGACTCTGCGCGCACTGCGCATAAAATATCCGCGCGAAAAAATCTGGGCGATTTTCGAGCCGCGTAGCAACACGACCCGGCGGAATGTTTTCCAAAATGAACTGGCGAACGCATTTGCCGATGCCGATGCGGTTGTGATTTCCGAAATTGCGCGGCTGGAGCAAATCGGCACAGAAGAACGGCTTAATCCTGAAAAGTTGATGCAGGATTTGCAATCTTCCGGAAAAAATTCCGCTTATTTGCCTGATGTAGATTCAATCGTATCGCACGTCGCGAAGAGCGTTCAAGGCGGCGACATTGTTTGTTTTTTTAGCAACGGCGGTTTTGGCGGAATTCACGAAAAATTGCTGAAACGACTTGGCCGCTAGATTTTCATGTGGACAGCCCATGCAGTCATTTTCACCGCCTATTGGCGCACCGATTGAATGACAAGTCCAGCATAGTCTTGCTGGCTTCGTTTTTAATTCATTGGTTCATGAGAAATTCAGTGAAATTTCATCGCGGACGTCCGATGCAATAAATCTGCGAAGGTCGCGGTTCGCTTTTCACGGCGTTCAACATTTCAGTTTCATTAGCATACCGAAAACCTCGCGGAGTGCGAAATTTGGCGATGCTTTGCGCGAGCCGGTTGCGGCGCGGCGGATAAAAACACCAGAATTCCAGTTCATAAAACGGGCGGAGAAATTCGACGACCATCTGCGCCGAGTGGCCGAATTTTTCCAGCTCTGCCGGATGAATTTCGATGAACAATTGCGGCTTGTAGCGTTCAATTATTTTTCGCGCCCCCTGCAAAATGTTGTATTCGAAACCTTCGCAATCAATTTTTAGCAACGCGATTCCTGAAACTTGCGTCAAATCTTCGTCAAGAGTCGTGAGTGGAACTTTCATCACGACATCACAGTGATAAAGACGTTGCGCGCGTTGCTCCCAATCCGTAGGTAGCGAAGTCGGACGCGATTCGACCGGCGCGTTGCGGCCAAGCGCGACCGAACCGTTTGTGCCGACATAAAAAGGAACTTCGCCGCGTTCCGCGCCACAGCCAACATTTCGCAGTTCGATATCTGCAAGATGATTGTGTTCGATGTCGCGACGAATCAAATCGCAAAGAAATGGTTGCGGTTCGTAGGCAATGATGGGCAGCGGCGAATTTTCGCGCATCAACAAGGTATAAAGTCCGAGATTCGCGCCGACATCCACGAGGCAGCCTTTTTTGAGTTGTCGCAAAGCAGGCACGAGCAGTTCAAATTCGGGAACGACATTTTTCTGCGTGAGTAAAACAATGGCAATGAGTTTGTGCCAGGCAGCCGGAAGAAAAATTTCATGCCGACTGAATGGAACAAGTAATAAACCTTGCGACGAATTGAGCAGTGATAATAGCGGATGATATTTTCGTCCCAGCGGCAACACGCTGTGCAAGGTGCGAAGTAATTGCCCGCCACGCACGTGGCGCACTGTTCCACTGGCCAATTCCATGGGTTGGTTCATAATTGCACTGTGATAAAATTGATGGATGTATCAATCATTGCAAGTCGAGCTTCAATGTGTTGGCCCAATAGTCTGCAATAAAGCGGGAGCTTTCCGCCTGCAACCAATCGACTTCAAGAAGGCCATCCATTTTTCCAATCTGGCCAAAAACTCTTCCGCTATACCAATTATGATAGGCAATGGGGTGGCCGTTGTGACAATACACCATTCCGAGACCATAGCCGGTATGTTGCGAATCGAGTGATAAAATCGCGGCGGGATTTTTTCTTCGGATGCATTCGGTAAATCCGTAATATCGTTCGAGAGGCTGCGGCCCCCAAGCAGAGTTCCAGGAAAATGGCCGGCGACCGATCCAGCCGCGCAATTGACGAACGTTCACAATCATCAGGCTTGCATGGATGAATTCAGGATGGGTTCGGAGCCGCTCGTTTCGCAGCTCTGGATGTTGTGCGAAAGCGTTCGGATGTGTAAGCCACATTTCATCACGCGGCCCTGCCAGCAAAATATCTGGCGTTATTTTTTGCAGGAGCGGATTCAACGGTTCAAGCAAGATACAGTCTTGGTCAAGAAATACGCCGATTCCCGTGCGGATTTGCCGGAACAGGTAATTCAGCAAACCGGTATGTCTATGATTGACTAGCAACGGGTGTAGTTCCGCAGAGAATTTTTTACAGGCCGTCCGCGCCGCCACATATTGTGGCCAGAAGGATAGGGAGTCAGCGACAACAATGCGCGCATCAGGATGATGGCGGCGAATCGCATGGAGCGTGACTTCCAGAAAATCCGCGCTGTTGAAGTGCGCGATGCAAAAGGTAATGGGAAAGGTAGAAGTTTTTTTCCCAATCAATCTGTTTGACAGTTGAAACGAAATGAATTCGCGAAAGCGTGCGAAAGACATGAGTTTTGACGGCTTAGAATTTACAAACGTTTCAGCCATGCACCTGGCCAGTATGTGACGTTTTGAAAAAGACCGTTGCTTTCGTTGAAAAACCATCGTGGTTGTTCCAAAATGAATTCAGGATGGCCTTTCAAAAATTCTTGAACGGCGGCATGAGGATTGTTCGTGCCCCAATCGGGTTTGCTGCGCGGTGCGCCAACTAGGTTTTTCATGATGCCGTCAGTGGCGACGATGTATGATTCCGGAGTCACCAAAGAAGAATAAATTTCCAATTCATCCTGCACGTGCTTTTTTGTATGGCATGAATCCAGCACGACCATCACTGTCTCGCCAGGTTTGACATACGATTTAGCTTGATCAAAAACTTCCGGCGCGATTGAGCTGCCTTCGATGAGCGTGATGTAAGAGGCCAATGGATGAGTTTCAATTGCTTTGCGATTGTGCGGACGGATTTCGATGTCAATGCCGACGACGCGACCGCGATTCATGGCTTTGAACAGACTGGCATAAAATACCAACGAGCCGCCGTGAGCCACACCGGTTTCGATCAAAATATCTGGTCTGATAGCATAGACGACTTCCTGAATTCGCAACAAATCCTCCGGGAGTTGGATGACTGGGCGACCCATCCAAGTAAACGTGTACACATATTTGGTGTCCCAACCGCAGCGCAGCCACGCTTTCGAGACGGCAGCGAAGGCTTCCGGACTGTTCAGCGGAAAGCGCTGTTTGCCGGAAGCTGATTGGATTTCAACGAAGTCATGTTCTTCGCTGATAACGATCATAATCAATTAATTCTGGTCAGATTGCGGGTAAGGTTGCCAAGAAAATCACCGGGTTGAAAGGAAAATTCATTAGTAATCCGCGAAATGTCAATACACGGATGAATGACCACTGGTGCGTTGTGCGTGTGATCCACCGCACATTTCAATACCGTTGAAAAAACATCCGTAATGGCTTGGTTCGTGGTGTTGACGCCGCTGGCCACGTTGTAAATCCGCTCCCGTCCCTGCAGAGTGATTTTTACTAGTAGCGGCAGTATGTCTTTTACCAACAGATAATCTTTGGCCGAGTTCGGTGTAGAACGCAATTGAATCTTTCCGCTATTTTTCGCCTGCTGGAAAAGTTCCGTTACAAAACTTGAGCTGACAAATGAGTCGTCAAAAACGTTCGACAGCCGGGCGATGCGCACCGTTTCCCGGCGGTCACTGAAACAAAGTGCCTCACCCGCCAATTTGGAAATGTTATACAGGTCGGAAAGTTCTGCCGATTGCACGGTGATCTCCGCCGTTTCGGAAGTGGAAGCGGAGCGCCGATAAATGCGCGTCGAAGAGAAGTAGAGCAGGGAATCAAACCCACACTCGCGTAACACCCGTTCCAAAACGCCGACGTGCGCCGCCATGGTGTCAAGCGGGCGTTGTAGAAAATCCCCTGAAACACCGATACAGTAGAAAATGTGCCCGCAATGTTTGCCCAGCGGCAACGCGCTACGGCGGCCGATGCGTTCACATTTCCAATTGCTATGGGCCGCAAGATAATTGCAAACGTGTGAGCCGATGAAACCATCCGCGCCGATGACGGTGAATTTCATATGCGTTGTCCTACTTGTCGACAGGGCGTGCCGTAATTGATGGAATACGCTGCGACCTCGCCGTTGACCAGCGAGAGAGCGCCAATCACTGCGCCCCGCCGCACGACGGTGCCGTCCAGCAGGACGCAATTCGCACCGATCCACACGTCTTCCTCGATAACGAGGCCGCCCCGGCTCGGCAAAAAACCTTGCTCGCGGATCAGTTTGTTCTTGCTTTGAAAAGCGTGGTTGACCGGCGCGAGCGTGCAATTGGCCGCAATCTGCACATAGTCGCCGATGGTCACACCGTTGCCGGAGTAAATGACAGTGCCGGAGTTGATGTAGGTGTTTTTGCCGATGTGTATGTCGCCCGTACCGCCGACGAATTTTATTTTGACGAACGCATCAATGAAAACGCCGTCCTCGATGATGAGCTTGGAGCCGCGCACCGAGTCTTCAATCTCGGCCAGTTTTGAAATGCGCGCTTTTGGAGAGATGCTCAAGATAAAATCAAGGTTTGATGATAATTCCCTGACCAGTCGGCAGCGCCAAAACCTGCACTCCTCTCACCGCTGCGAACGCGTCAAACGCGCGCTTCTGGCTGATGTGCGGATTCCAGCCATAGTCGTCCAGCACGATCACCGCGCCGCTGGAAAGTTTGTCCCAAAAAAATTTGGCGGCGGCGATTTCCGGCTCCATGCAATTCATATCAATAGACAGGTAGGCGACGCGCTCGGCTTTGACCGCACTCAAGGTGTCAGGCACCGTGCCCCGGATGATTTCGACATTGAAGCCGCTAAAGGTTTTCTTGACCGCCTCGTAGCATTCTTCATAACCGCCCTGTCGAATTCCACGGGCGCGTTCTTCTAACGAAATATATTTTTCCGAAAGGCCTTGAAACGTGTCCAGCAAGTAGAATTTTTTCGACAGGGAGGGAAAATCCACATATTGAATGACCGTTCGAGCCAAGCCGCCCTTGTTCACGCCACACTCAATGAAATCGCCCGGTAGCGATTTGCCCTTGTCCGCTGCCCAGCAACATACGAAGGCGCGCCAGTGGATGTCGCAGTTTCCCCAAGAACCTGTTTGTTTGCCAAGTCGGTATGATTCCGCGAACCGCGGGTCTTGCATGAAATCACAATTGTGCTGGCTGGCCAGCCCGTCTTGATCGTAAGTGTATCCACGTCGTCCAAACTTAGATTTGCTCTTTTTCAGCCCAAGTTTAACAGCAATTCTTGATGCGAATTGTTTCATCAGGGCTTTATAAGCGACTAAACCGCCCTAGACAAGGAAAAGCCCTGTCGCGCTCGGAGAGAATCGGGTTGGCGATTGGCCAGGAAATGGCCATCGCCGAGTCACTGTAAAGGATGCCGTGACTTAGCTCCGGAAAATAAAATTCAGACATTTGATAAAACACTTCTGTGTTGTCCTCAAGCGTTTGAAAACCATGCGCAAAACCTTCGGGAATGTAAAGCGCACGATTGTTTTTAGCGGTCAATTCAACGGGGATCCATTCCTTGTAAGTGGTCGCGGTTGTCCGCAAATCAACCGCCACATCATAAATCGCACCGCGTGTGCAGCGAACCAGTTTTGATTCGGCGTGAGGCGCGATTTGGTAGTGCATTCCTCGAAGCGTTCCTTTTTTGCGATTGAATGACACGCTGCACTGAACCAAATTCGGATTAAGGCCACGTTCTTCAAATTCGCGCCGACACCATGTTCGCGCGAAAAAACCTCGCTCGTCTTCATGTTTTTCCAAATCAACAATCCAGACGCCCGGCAGTTTGGTTGGCGAAAATTTCATACAATTTTGACTGTCGGAATCGGCAGGATAAATTTACCACCGCGAACGCGATAAGTTTCCTGTTGCGCAAGAATTTCGTCCGTGAAATTCCAAGTCAACAGAAGTGCATAATCCGGCATTGATTTCAACAAGTTTTCAGCCGAGATTATCGGAAGATGCAAACCCGGAGTCAACCGACCTTGTTTAAACGTGCTGCGGTCGGCCACAAATTCAAAGGTCTGCGGTTCGAATCCGCAGAAATTCAACAATGTGCTGCCCTTTGCGGAAGCGCCATAAGCGGCAATTTTCTTTCCCTCCTTTTTCAAGCTGGCAATCAATCCGACTAGATCCGTTTTGATTGCCTGCGCGCGGCGGGCAAAATCGCGGTAATAATCCAATGTGCCGATACCCCGCCGGTTTTCATCCGAAAGCACCATGTCCACAGAAGGTTGAACGGGATGCGCTCCTGCATGGCTCACAAACAGGCGCAATGAACCGCCGTGAATCGGAATTTTTTCGACTTGAAAAATGGCAACGCCGTGGCGTTCAAAGAGTGGCTTGAGCGCTGTGAGTGAAAAATAAAAAGTGTGTTCGTGATAAATTGTATCGAATTCGCATCGCTCGATGAAATCCACGGCATAAGGAAATTCCAAAATAATTCGACCGCTCGGCTTGAGCAATCCGCGCAGGCCGCCAACAAAATCGTTCGGATTAGGAGCGTGAGCGAAAACATTGTTCCCAAGCAACAAATCGGCGGATTTTCCTTCGCTTTTGAGTTTTCGCGCGAGCGCCGTTCCAAAAAATTCCGTTAGTGTTTCAACGCCGTTTTCGCGCGCGACTTTGGCGATATTGGCCGCCGGTTCAATTCCCAGACAAGGAATTTTTTCTTCAACAAAATTTTTCAACAAGTAACCGTCGTTACTAGCGATTTCCACAATAAAACTTTTTGCGTTAAGCGAGAACTCGCGCAGATAACGTTGCGTTGCTTCGCGTGCGTGCCGGAGCATCGCATCGGAGAATGAGGAAAAATAAAAATATTCTGAAAACAGTTTAACCGGCGAAATTAAATCACCAATTTGAAGCAGCCAACACTCAGCACACAAAAAAAGACGCAAAGGAAATTTTGGCTCTGGTTTGTCCAAATCTTCAGGACGCAAAAGATTGTTTGCCAGCGGCTGCACACCGAGATCAAGAATCAATTGTCCCTGTTTGCCGCCGCAGGAACGGCATTCGAAATCGGCACTCATGTGGAAATGGATGAAGCCCACGCCGCCTTTTGCGCGGCAGCGTCGGCAGTGAAGGCGTCAATTTGACCGAGACTTAAAGCAAGCATGTCGGAATTTTTTCTTACGTGACGTTCATAATACCAAACGATGGTTTCCTGAATCGCCTTTTTGAATTGCCACGTTGGAAACCAATGTAGCAGCGCAGCAGCTTTTTCTATTGAAAGGTTGAGTCTATCAGCTTCATGTGGCGCGTTTGGCTGACCGATTTGTTCCCATCGGCCCGGCCAGATTCCCAGAATTTCTTTGACCAAATCGCAGACCGGCAAATCAGCTTGTGCGCCGGGTCCAAAATTGAAAGCGCTGGCCAGAGGAGTTTGTTTATCGGCGCGGGCAAGACGTGCGCCCAGCCAAAGATAACCGCTCAAACAATCGAGCACATGCTGCCACGGGCGCGTGGCCGACGGATTGCGAACCGGTATGGGTTTGCCGGCTATCAACGCACGAACGGAGTCGGGCACGATGCGGTCTTCCGCATAATCGCCGCCACCAATGACATTGCCTGCGCGTCCAGAAGCGACATTTCCAAATTTCGCATCTGGCATGAAAAAAGATTTTCGCCAAGATTGCACAACAAGTTCCGACGCGGCTTTGCTCATGGAATAAACGTCATGGCCGCCGAGCGGGTCGGTTTCGCGGTAACCGTTTTCACGATCATCATTTTCGTAACATTTGTCCGTGGTAATAACCACGATCGCGCAAGGCAGTTGGCATTGCCGAACTGCTTCCAACAAATGAACCGTGCCCAACGCGTTGGTCTCAAATGTTTCCACAGGATCGGCATAAGAGCGGCGGACCAGCGATTGTGCCGCCATATGAAAAATCAAATCAGGTTTTATTCGCTCCAACACAGTAGCAACCGCTTTCAGATTGCGGATGTCGCATTCGCATTCATGAGCGAAGATTTTTGTGCGAATAATTTCATAAAAATTTGGATCCGTCGGCGGGCCAAGGCCTAGTCCAAAAACCTCCGCATTCAATTTTTTGAGCCAAAGTGACAACCAGCCGCCTTTAAATCCAGTGTGACCCGTGACGAGCACTCTTTTGCTGGCGTAAAAGTTGACGAAGGCAGCGTTCACCATATTTTCCATGGTGCTTTGCCAGTCTGCCACAATTTGTTGAGCAACTCCTGTTCGCGGAACGTGTCCATACATTGCCAGAAACCATTGTGACAATACGATTTAAGCTGGCGCTCGCGGGACAGTTGTTCCATCGGTTTTTTTTCAAGCACACAGGTGTATTCGTCGAGATAATTGGCGATCGTTTTGTTCAAAACAAAAAAGCCGCCGCTGATGAAGACGCTTTCTTTTTCCGGTTTTTCGTGGAATGCGGTGATGGTTTGTCCGTCTATCGCTAGTTCGCCAAAACGGCCCGTCGGCTTTACTGCCGTTATTGTAGCAATGGCGCCGTGTTTTTTGTGAAACTCAATGGATTGATTGATGTTGCTGTCGATTAATCCATCGCCATAAGTAAATAAAAATGTGTCGCCTTTGATAAACGGCAACGCGCGCAACAGCCGCCCGCCCGTTTGAGTGTCCTGCCCTGTATCGAGTAATGTCACCGTCCAGTCTTCTTCCTCGTGCTGGTTGTGATAGACGACTTGAGGGTTGCGGCCCAGACGCAAAGTCACGTCGCTCGTGTTCCAATGATAATTGCGAAAATATTCCTTGATGATTTCACCTTTGTAACCAAGGCAGAGGATGAAGTCTTTGTGGCCGTGATGCGCGTAAATTTTCATGATGTGCCAGAGAATCGGCCGGTTGCCAATGGGCACCATGGGCTTGGGACGGAATTCTGTTTCTTCCCGCAACCGGGTTCCTAATCCACCGCAAAGAATGACGACTTGCATTAATTTATTTTGGCGTCTGACACATGGTGTTTAACAATTCAAATGCTGTTTCGCAAGTGTGGTTTTCCGGAGTATTTATTATTCTAAATAATGTAATGCTAAGTCTGGCTATACAAGATATCAAGGCATTCGTATAATGAATGCCGATGAGCCATCGGCCTTATTTTACCATCGGAATCCCAACATATAACCGCGCAAATTATTTACAGCAGGCAGTCAATTCAGCCTTAAGCCAAACTTGTTCTGATTTCGAATTGATTGTTTCCGACAACGCTTCAACCGATGACACTCCTGCGGTCGTTGCAGGCATCAAGGACTCTCGCTTCCGGTTTGTCCGGCAACCGGCAAATCTCGGTGCTGTACGCAATATTGACTTTTTATTGCAAGCAGCTCGCGGGCGATTTTTTATCTTACATCAGGACGATGATTTACTGCACCGAGAATTTTTGTCGCGATGTCAGCAAGTTGTCGGTGATCGAACCGACGTTTCTTTATTTGCTTCGGAAGTCTACAGCGGACCTCAACCTGAAGGTGTGTTAGGTGAAGATATATTTCTTCGAGATTCGCCATGGCTACCTGTGTCACACATTCAAGGTAAAGTAACTCAAATCAACGGCGTTGATGTTGCCATCATGCAGTTGTTTTCATTGCCGTTTATTCCCCCTGGCATTGCCTTCAATACAGAGATTCTTCGCAGCATCGGAGGTATTTTTTCCAAATTCACTTGGGCTAATGACAATATCACAATCGCCCGCATTGCCCTCTGTGGAATTGTTCTTTATGACCCGCACATCGGAGCGTTTATGCGACTGCACACGAGCAATTTTAGCCGCCAGCTTCCACGCGACAAACAACGCGCCTGCCGGCGGGAAGCCAATCGTATCATTATCAGCCATCTGGATGCGGCCGACCCGGACTGGCCGGAACGCGCCCGTGTTTGTTTGAGGCATTTGTCGAAACGAAGAAGGATGAGATTTTTGACGGAAGCGTGGAAAAACAATTATCCCGCCGTGCTGAAACAAATTTTGGGTGAATCCATCGCCGGCCGTTCGCCTGTCAGAAAATTCTTTTGCCATCTCTCCGTCATTTTTTTCAAAGCAAAAATCTGGCGCGTGCTTGGCAGCCGCTTTTGGCCGACCAAACCTTCGGACTGAATTATTTTGAAATGACAAGAAGTTCCCATGCAAAACCCGCAATGCGCATGGCATGTCGAAGTGCCCGCGCCGCCAGTCTTCCCTGCTGGAACGGCCATAAAACAAATGCCAACATAAGATTTATTCCAAAGTGAAATGGCGAAATGAGCACTCGCACCATACGGGAAACAATACGGTTCGCTTCGGCGTTTCTGTTCAGCCGTTGAATGGCAATTGACCGGCCTTCATTGAAAGCCGAACGCAGCGCCCATCCCAAATTCAAGCGATTGGCATGAATAAGATGCCGGACCGCAGCGCCGGGCAGCCACCAGATTTCGTAACCCTTATTTTGCAAACGAAGATTGAGATCACTTCCTTCACGATAGCCCAAAGCCCCGCCTTTGTGTCCCAATTGCTTGTCAAACATGCCTGCTTCCATCACCGCCACCCGCCGATAAGCGCTGTTGCCTTCAGCTGTACTTCCGCCCAATGGGAAACATTCCGGTTCATTTCCCATTTCAAACCTTTTTTCTGCGTCCATCCATCTTGGCGGCGGAACTTCATATTCTGGAATAACCGCTCCGCCCACCACGGCGATTTTTTCCGATGGTAAAGTGGATAAAAAAATTTGATAGGCCGCCAGCCAGCCCAGTTCCGGCACAGCGTCATCGTCCAAAAATAAAACAAATTCTCCGCGCGCTTTTTTCAGTGCTGTGTTGCGCGCCACGCTAATGCCGATTTCATTTTCCCCGCAAACCACCATGCACGGATTGAAGGCGGCCATTTCACGCATTTTTTCCGCCGTGCCATCGGTCGAAGCATTGTCCACGATCAGCAATTCCTCGTCGTCAGTAATTTGTGATAAGACACTGCTAACAGCTTTTTCCAAAAGTGGTGCGCGATTCCGCGTGCAAATAGCCACAGTTATCAACGGTTTCGAGTTACGAGTTGCCATTCTTAAAAGATTTTTAACGAGCAAAATGCCAATTGCAATTTTAATGCGTGTGAGAAACCGCGCTTGTTCATTTCCCTAATCTCCGGCTTAATTTTGTCATGACCGATCAACGGCTGCCCATTTCCGTTTGCATGATTGCCGGCAACGAGGCGAATCGCATCCGCCGCGCGCTTGACAGCGTCACCGGCTGGACGAGCGAAATAATCGTTGCTACTGACGACAAAACAACTGACGGCACGGAACAAATCGCGGAATCTTGCGGCGCAAAAGTTTTCCGCGAGCCGTGGAAAGGCCACGCAACCCACAGAAATTTTGCTTCCGAAAAAGCCACGCAGCCCTGGCTCCTCGCGCTGGACGCCGACGAAGAAATTTCACCGGCGTTGCGCGATGAAATCATTCAAACCGTTTCGCGCGCAGATACAAATCCTAAATTCGCCGCCTACAGTTTTCCGCGCTGCACGCTTTTTTGCGGACGCTGGATTCGCCACGGTGATTGGTATCCCGACCGCAAAGTCCGGTTCTGGCGCCGCGACCAGGCTCATTGGGCTGGCGACCATTTGCACGAGAAACTTTTGGTGCAGGGTGCAATTGGACGGTTGCAAAGAGAATTGCTGCACTACAGCATGGACAATCTGGATCACTACACGCGGAAAACGATTTCTGTCAGCAATCTTTTCGTGCGCCAAAAACTGGAACGCGGTTTACGGTCGAGCCTGCCTGAAATGTGGATTCGTCCGTGGTGGCGTTTTGTCCGGAGTTATTTTTTGCGGCTTGGTTTTCTCGATGGCTGGCAGGGTTATGCCATTGCGCGCATGATTGCCTTTGAAACATTTTTGCGTTATGCCAAAGTCCGCGAAGCGCAGTTGCAAAAATTGAAAAATGAATCGCGTTCCTGAAAACATGGATGCGCGCGAAAACGTTCTAATCGTCCGGCTCAAATCCATCGGCGATGTTTTGTTCACGTTGCCCGCCGTTCATGCCGCCCGCGAAAATTTTCCAAACGCCAAACTCCATTTTCTCGTTTCCAAAGAATACGCCCCTTTGCTGCGCGGCTTTGCCGAAATTGACGAAGTTATCACGCTTGACCGCGAAGTTTTTCACTCGGGAAATTTGAAAACCATTGGCACGAGCTTGTTTCGATTGTTGCGCCATTTGCGCGAATTAAATTTTTCCTTGGTGATTGATTTTCACGGTTACGGCGAGACGGAATTTTTTTCGTGGTGGAGCGGCGCGCCGGAACGCTGGGGCAGCGTTTATCATCGCGCGCGCGGCTGGACTTACACGCGCGGCATTTGGCGCAACGACAAAATCCATCCGGCGGAGGCGAATCTTTCGCTGTTGCAACAATGCGGTTTGCGAACCGGCAAAATTCGCAATGAATATGTTTTACCCGCTGACGCGCTGGACGAGGCGCGGAAATTTTTCGCCGTGCAAAATCTGGATGCGGCCAAACCAACGCTGTTCATCCAGCCATTCACCAGCGCGGCACACAAAAACTGGTCACTGGAAAAATTTTTGGAATTGGCGCGGCATTTTCACTCGCGCGGAATACAAATTATTTTTGGCGGCGGGCCGAATGAACGCATCGCGCTCGAACCGGCATGCGCGACAGGTTTTTGCGTCGCGGCGGGAACTTCGCTGTTGGTCACGGCTGGCTTGATGAAAATTTCCACGCTCATTGTTGGCGCGGACACCGGCGTGCTGCACCTCGCAGTCGCGATGGGCAAGCGCATGGTGATGATCATGAATTCAAACGCGCCGGGCAATCCGCATCCATTCCAGCACGCGGCCTGGGCGATTGCTCCGCCAACAGGGAAAACAGTTCCTGAAATTCAAACCGTTGCGGTTATCGAAGCTTGCAATCGGGCTTTGTAACAAATTCAGCGTATCAATCGGTAATTCCGGTGCACACCGATTTCGATGCCCGTGGTTTTTTTTACCAACAGAGCAATGTCTTTCCAGAAGTGGCGGCGTTTGAACCGGATCAAGGGATTGCGCGATTGATAGGTCCAGTTTGCTGCGGCGACAATGTCGCGCATCACCGCCGGATGCGTTCCGGTGAACGGTTTCACTTTCTGGTCGTCGTCATAAAAATTTTCCGGGCGGCCGCCGCACATTTTTTCCACGGCGGCATCATCATGCCAAAGGCGCGAGGCTTCGCGGAACCGGCGGCGCGCCAATTCCGGGTGACGCGCGTGGCCGTAATGCAAATAATGTCCGCCCGATTTCTTTACATTGAGTTTTTCGCCTTCGATGGTGCGGAAACTTTGCGCGTCGCTGTTGGAGCGGATTTTTTTGTCGCCGCGCACGACGCGGACTTCCTGCGGATACCAGCCAAAGCCGCAGGTTTGCGTCCAATAGCTTCCGTAAAAATGCGTGTAATCCACGATGAGCCCCTGCACGGCGGAATCGCCTAATTCTTCTTCCATCATCCGTCGCATCAGCGGAATCGTATCCTCGTGCAGCACTTCGTCGGCTTGAATATAAACGCACCAATCACCCGTGCATTCCTTAAGAGCCAGATTGGTGTGATGCGACAAAATCAACCCGCCAGTGCGCGCGTTATCGTCCCATTCGGTTTTAAGAATTTTGATTTTTGAGTCGCCGATGCGTTTGACAATTTCCAGCGTGTTGTCCGTCGAACGCGGCACATTCACAATGATTTCGTCGCACAACGGCAGCAGCGAGCGAATGGCCGGCACAAAGGGATAACCCAAGGAATTGCCGTTGCGGATGAATGTGAACCCGCTGATTTTCATGCGCGAAATTTTATACTCAATCTTCCCATGGCAAAAGTTGATTCGCCACGAAACCCGGCTTTGTAGCCGGCACAGGCGAATTTTCATCGTCCAAAGAACCGCGGGTCAAAACTTGTTCGTAGTATTTGAGATATTTTCGCGCCATGTCCAGATGCGTGAATCCGCCGCACAACACGCGGTTCCGGCACGCTTGCGGATCAAATTGTTGCGGATTGCGAACTGCCCCGGCGAGTTCATTGGCATCAGCACTCAACACGCCGACTTCCGGCGTGACAATTTCAGGCAGAGAACCATACGGTGTGCCGACGACGTAAGCGCCACTAACCAGCGCTTCGATGGTTGAAACACCGAACGGCTCGTGCCAGCGGACGGGAAAAATCAAACAACGTGCGCGCGAAATGATTTCGGCTTTTTCGCGTCCGCCAAGCATTCCATAATAACGCACACCGCAAATTTTTGGAAAAAACCGTTGCAAATTCAGCGGCCAGTTGCGCGAACCGAGCACGTGCAATTCGATTCCGGCGCGGCGCGCCACAGCCACCGAGCCATGAAAATTTTTGACTTTCCAGCGCGCCTTCGCCAGAAACACGGCATAATTTTCACGCTTTTCGGAAAACAGATAATCGGACGGATCAATGCCATTATGAACAAAATGACGTGAACCATGATTGGCCGCATGTTTTTGTGAAACAAAGATTGTGTTTTGTGGAAATTGTTCACCCGGTTGTCCGTTGCCCTCGACAGTGAGCACGAAAGGTTTTTTTAATGGCACTTCCGTTTTGTCCCACAAATGCAGAATGTCAGTCGAATCGGGAATCAATTTCAACCATGCGGGCAGATCGTTTTCATTTTCGGTAAGCGGCTGCAGTTCCGCTCCTGGGATTCGGCTTTGCGCGTTCGCAATCAACGTCACGCGATGCCCCAATTCAACGAGTGCCTTGCCGAGCCAGTAAATGACGCGTTCCGTCCCGCCGTAAAGTTTTGGCGGAACTGGAACTCGCCCCGCTTTATAGAAAGTGATATGCACGAAATGTGCTTGATTCAGCTGTGCCGATAAGTGATGCGCGCTTTGTTCAAATCGTAAGGCGACATTTCGACATTAACCTTGTCGCCGACGCTGATGCGGATGAAATTTTTGCGCATCTTGCCCGAGATGTGAGCCAGAACTTCATGGCCATTCGGCAGCGCGACGCGGAACATGGTCCCCGGCAGCACTTGGGTGACGTTTCCGGTCAATTCAATTGGCTCTTCTTTGGGCACAGTTGAGTGCCGACACTAATGCCATTTGCCACAGGCAAAATCAATTTGATTTTCAGATGGAAAACACAGTGGACATTCGCCGGGGATTCGCTAAAGTTTTGCGAACACTATGAAATGTGAAGCTACAAATGCCATTTTGACTATCTTGCTGGCCGCGCTGGTAGTGCTAGGCGTCATTTTCGCGCTGCAAACGGTTTTTCACACGCGCGAACTGCGCACGCTTCAGATTAAGATCATTGGCTATCAGGCGGATTTTAATCGGCTCAATCTTCTGATGATTGATGCGGCTCAATATGGCAAAACGCATCCGGATATTAATCCGGTTATTCAACCGTTTGAAGCAAAACCCGCAACCCGTTGACTGTTATGAGCGAATTGGAAAATAATAATGATTTGCCCGGTAAAATTGCGTCATTGCAAAGTCAGGTGACGCTACTGCTCATCGCGTTGATCGTCGTCAGCGGCACGCTGACTTTTTATCTTGCTTATCAAGCGCGCGCATCGGGCAAAGATGTTGCGAAGCTTGAGCCTCAAGCGCGGCAAATCAGCGCGCAAATTCCCGTCATGCAAAAATTCGTCGGGCAATTACAGGCATACGGTCAAGCGCATCTCGAATTTCAGCCGATTTTACGAAAATACGGAATTTCCGCCACAAACGCTTCGGCTAAGTAACAGGCACTCTTAATTTCACGCCGCAGTTCGGACAAAAATTCGACTGTGGCGGAATTTTTTTCCCGCAACCGTCGCAATCAGTGTGCGCATTTTTGTGACGGTAATGGATGATCAGATTTCGCGTGTAAGGAATCCACGGAAACAAATACGCGTAAATGAAAACCGAATCCGTCTGGCGAAGGGCATAAATCAGCAGCAACAGCGAGCCCGCCAAACTCAACCACCAAAATGCAACAGGAATCACCACGCGTTTGATCTTTTCCGTCGCATACCATTGAACAATGAACCGTGAAGAGAAAGTCGCGTTGCCCAGCCAGCCGATGATTTTCCAAACACTCCACTCGATGCCAAGGAATTTGTCATTATGCCAAATAATCCCGTGCCAGATTAAATTCGTCAACCAGTCCATGATGGCGACAGCTTAAACCGCCGCGTGCCAAAACTGAAAGCGGAATTATTCCGCCAGCAGCTTTTCGACTTTCGTTTCCAAATCCTCCCGTCCGTCCAAATCACGCAAATTGCCTTTTTTATCTACGAGCCACTGCGTTGGAATGCTGTCAATGCCGAACTGCTGGCCGAATTTATTTTGCCAGCCCTGCCCGTCGAAAAATTGCGGCCACGCCATGTTTTGATCGGAGACAAAATGCTCCAGCTTTGGTTTGTCCGAGTCAAAACTGATGCCGACGATTTCAAATCCTTTTGCGTGCAATTTGTCGTAAGCCGCCTTCACGTCTGGCAGCGACGCCACGCACGGCCCGCACCACGTCGCCCAAAAATCCACCAGCACGACTTTTCCGGCCATTTTGCTCAAATCCACTTCGCGCCCGTCCAGCGCCGTAAATTTTATGTCCAACGGCTTGCCAATAACGGCGCTCGACTGGGCGCGCGTGGCAGTCGGCGACAATAAAAACACCGCAGCCATTGTCATCAGCGCAAAGCAGGCAAAACAGCCTCGGAAAATTTCAAAAGTTTTTCTCATTCAATCTGTGACCCGGATAATACCGCTTTCGTTCAACCACCGGCGACGATTTTTACGATCTCCAGCTTGTCGCCCGCGTTCAATTGCCGGCTCGAAAATTCCGAAGGCGCGACGGCCTCGCCGTTGTGCTCCACGACGACGCTGCGCGTCGGGAGTTTTTGCACTAGGAGAAATTCCTCCAGCGAGCACGGTAATTGCGCCGCGACCAGCTTTCCGTTGGCGGTGACAAAATTCATTTTACGAAAACAAATTGTCGAATTCGTTGTGCGTGCCAATCCAAATCCATTCAATCGTGTCGCCGGAACGGACGCCGACGGCGCGATATTGCTCATTGATGCGGACGGACCAAAGTTTATCGTGAGCCTGAAGTTTTTTGAAACGCGATGACGGATGATTTGGTTCGCGCTCGAAAAGTTTCCACGCCGATTTTGCGCGCGACTTGATTGCCGGCGCGAGCCGGTCGTAAGCGCGCCAAAAGGCAGGCCGGACTTTAGAGATCACAATTTATCCGGGTCGAGCGGTTCGGATTTGCCTTCACGCAACGCTTCGGCCACGAACGCATCCAGCTTCGGGCGCGGGCGCGCATCGCCGATGATCCGCTCCCATTCGAGGTCGCCAGCCTGCTGTTTGAGAAAACGGGCGAAGTCCACGACCTCGCGCACCTTTTCTTCCGGCAGGCCGTCCACGATCTCGGCTAATTCTTGAGAAACCGCGCTCATGGTCAAAGACTAGCTCTCCGCCGCAAAATCGGCAAGTGCCGTGAATGATTGCCGGTGCTGCGCGGGGCAGTTTTTGCGCGAACAGAAATTACTCAAGCGAGCACGGCAGTTGTGCCGCGACCGGCTTTCCGTTGGCGGTGACAAACGGATTCATTTCTTGAAAATATTGGCAGCCAAATTCGTTGCCGAAACAAAACCGCTCAAATTCAAGTTTGTGAATTGTTCTGGCGAAATCAAACCAGCGCTTCCGTCTGAATATCCAACTGCGTGTGCAGGATTTCGCCAGAACGCATTCCAAAATCCCGGTTTAGGAATATTGTCAAACTGTTCTGGACACACGATTACAATTTCTCGATTGGAACTCGTTGCCCAAACAAAATTAGTTTTGATCCAAAAGTCGAAATAATTTGCGAGGCCAATAGCATGACCTTTGTCATCGTCAGTAAGCTTTAAAAAATTAAAATTAGGGCTGGTTGTTTTGGTGGGACTAACTGCATTCAAATACATATGACATTCCAAAAGTGTCATTCGATTGCCTTGAGGCGCATGTGATATTGGCGAAAACCACTCAAGAACGATGAGAGCAAGGACAATAATCGCAAACCCACAAAAAACAATTTTAAGAATTTTCAAAAATGTTTTCATAATTCGCCTTTGGCTTTCTATTTCACACCGTCAACGCCGCGTCCCAATCTTTCCACACCGGTTCGTAACCGAGTTTGCGGATCAATGCCGCCACTTCGCCCGCCGAACGGTCGTCGGCGATCTCAAACTGGCCGGTCGCGTTCGTCTGGTGGGGCGAAGCTCCGGACGAGCCGCCGTTTTGAGATTCGGCTCGCGAGGACGCTCGCCCCACCGAAAGTGTCGCCCATTCGCTTGCGCCGAGTTCAACAATTTTTCCGCGCTCGGTGTGATGGATTTTTTCCCGGCCCGCGCCGGTGTAACCGCCCGGCTCGGTGTGGCTGCCCGCGCTGATGAGCGTGATGCCGAGCGGGATCAGCCCGTCGCGCAGCCGCGCCGGTTCGCGCGTCGAGAGCACGAGGCCGGCGTCGGGAAACATCAGCCGGAACGCGCACACGAGCTGCAGCAGTTCGCGGTCGGCCAGATGCGTGAGCGGCTGGAATTCCCCCGCGCACGGACGCAGCCGAGGTAACGAAATGGTTACTTGCGCCTTCCAGCAATGGCGCAATAAAAAATCCGCGTGCGCCGCAACGCAAATCGCCTCGTAACGCCAGTCCGCCAGACCGAACAACGCACCGATTCCCAAGCGTCGAAATCCGGCGGCGTAGGCGCGCTCGGCGGTTTCGAGCCGCCAGTCGAAATTCTTTTTCGGCCCGGCGGTGTGCATCGTGTCATAAATCGCGCGGTCGTAAGTTTCCTGATAAACGACCAGTCCGTCCGCGCCCGCCGCGACGATGGGTTTGTATTCGTCCGTTTCCATCGGCCCGACTTCGAGCGACACGCTGGGAATTTCCGCGTGCAACGCCGCGACGCAATCGCGCAGATAATTGTTCGAGACAAATTTCGGATGCTCGCCCGCGACGAGCAGGATGTTGCGGAAGCCTTGCTGCTTCAGCTCGCGCGCCTCGCGCAAAACTTCCTCGATGGAAAGCGTCACGCGCAAGATCGCGTTGTCGCGCGAGAAGCCGCAGTAGGAACAATTGTTGATGCACTCGTTGGAAACGTAAAGCGGCGCGAACAGGCGGATGACTTTGCCGAAACGCTGCTGTGTGAGCTTTTGTGAACGCGCAGAAAGCGTTTCGAGCAATTCGCCCGCCGCCGGCGAAATCAGATTGGCAAAATCGTTCAGCGACAATTTTGATTTTGAGAGGCTTTCGCGGGCGCAATCCGACTTTGCAATTAACGAGTGCCGAACATAATTTTCCGGTGACAGTGAATTGAACGTGTTTACAAAACTCACGCCATAAAATTAACGAAACGGCAGATAAAGTCGAGTAAAGCGAAGTTTGGCCATATCGGCCATATATCAGGATGTCCAGGAACGTTACAAACTAAACTAAAATCCGGGACAGAAGCTCGATTTTGTTATCACAATGATGTGATAAAAGCCTTAAAAACAAACATTTTTTTCCATTTGACTTTGGCATTGATGGTGCTAGAATGGCCTTGACTTATAGTTGCAACAGGCAATTAGTGAACAAAACTGTAATCATTGTAAACCGTCTGTTGTGCTGTTCACACTGTTAAGTCAAAAACAGAAAGAAAACATACTACATATGCAAAAAACAAAAACATCCCGTAAACTGGGTTTTACGCTGGTTGAAATCATGATCGTGGTGGCCATTATCGGCCTCTTGGCTGCGATTGCGATTCCCAACTTCGTGAAAGCCCGCGCTACATCACAGCAAAACGCCTGCATCAACAACCTCCGGCAGATTGATGGTGCCGTCAGTGAATGGGCGCTTGAAACTGGTCAGTCATCGAGTGTTACTGTTCCAAGTCTTCAAACGGTTTCAGCCTACATCAAGCTGAATTCGGCGAGTTCAGTTCCCGTTTGCCCGGCCGGCGGCACGTATACTCTGGGCACGGTCGGTGCGAGTCCGGCAGTGAGTTGCTCGTTATCCACGTTGAGCCCAACTCCGCACAAATACTAATTCAAGTATTGCAGCAACAAAAGCCTGAGGCGTTCGTGCTTCAGGCTTTTTTGATTTTTTAGCTCGAAAATCAAGTGGTAGATTGTTAATGTATCTTTGATTATACGCTTAAAATTAAAATGCTTGATTGGATTAAAATGTGTTCGAAGTCGTTATCAGTCGTATTAAGCATCGTGCTTCTCGGAGTAGTTGGATATCTAGATTATGTAACCGGCTACAAGATTTCATTTTTCATATTCTACCTGATTCCAATAGTTTTTGCGTTACAACGTGTTGGAGTTTCTTTTGCAATCGTGATGTCGCTGCTAAGTGTGACTGTATGGATTTACAGCAACATGCTGGCAGGAGCAACTTTTCCCAGCATTTTTGTCCCAATCTGGAATGGCACGTGGGTATTTGTGCTTTATGTGGGGGTGGTGAATTTTCTCATATTACGCAAGAAACTGGAAGATCGAGTAAGCGAACGAACGTCTGCATTGACGCAAGAAGTGCAGGAGCGGAGACGGTTGGAAAAAGAACTTCTGGAAGCCAGCGAACGTGAACAACGGAGAATTGGTCATGATTTGCATGACAGTTTGTGTCAGCATTTGACGGCCACGGCGTTGGCGGGCCAGGTTCTTGGGAAAAAATTGGCGGATAAATCGCTTCCCGAAGAATCGGCGGCAAATCATTTGGTGGAACTGGTTGAAGAAGCGATTGATCTCACCCGCACGCTGGCGCGCAGTCTTCATCCGATTGAGATGCAGGCTGAAGGACTCATCCACGGCTTTCAGGAATTAGCCGATACCATCAGTGAGCGATTCAGAATTTCCTGCAAATTCGAATGTCCGCAGACTTTATTATTGCGGGACGCAGCCGCCAATACCCATTTATACCGGATTGCGCAGGAAACAATTACCAACGCCATCAGGCATGGCAAAGCCAAGCACATTACCATCCGGCTTGATTCTGCCGAGAGTGCGATTACTTTGACAATTACAGACGATGGCATCGGGCTACCTGAAAATGCACAAAATAAAAATGGCATGGGACTGCGCATCATGGCTTACCGTGCCAGCATGATTGGCGCGACTTTCAACATCGGACGCCTGTCAGCCCGCGGCACGCGGGTTACTTGCACATTGCCTCAAACACTTTAATTTTCAAACCATGTCGAAAAAAAATAAAATCCTGCTGGTTGATGATCATCCGCTCGTGCGTGAATGGCTCGCCAATTTAATCAACGAACAACTTGATTTGCTCGTGTGCGGTGAAGTGAGCAACGCACCCGAAGCGCTTCAACTAATTGGGGCTGCCAAACCCAATATCGTCATCGTGGATCTTTCGCTGGAAGGCGGTTCCGGAATTGAATTGATCAAAAATATAAAATCCATTTATCCCAATGTGTTCACGATTGTCCTTTCCATGCACGATGAACATCTCTACGCCGAACGCGCGTTGCGTGCGGGTGCGCGCGCCTACATCATGAAACGCGAGACGACTAAAAATATTCTTCAAGCAATTCATGCCGTTCTGGAAGGAAAACTCTATGTCAGCGAAAAGATTGCAGCGATGATTGCAAATAAGTTTGTTGGCGGACTGCCCGCGACAAATGAATCTCCAATTCAACAATTAAGCGATCGCGAGCTGGAAGTATTTCAATTGTTGGGGCGCGGTTACAACACCCGGCAAATTGCCGATGATTTGCATGTGGGTTTTAAGACCGTTCAGGCTTATTGCGCCCGCATCAAAGAGAAACTGAATCTTACCAATATAAATGAACTACTTTTTCACGCCGTCCGCTGGCATGAAGGCCAGCAATTGAAATGATCCATCTTGGGCAGTTTGTAGGGCTAAACCCTACGTTTTTTTCCGGTCATACTCTACAGACACATTTCGTCACTTAAAGTAAATTTTACGGTGAAATAAGTGTTTTGGTCAGGTTGGCTGCAACAGGCAATTTGTGAACAAAACTGTAATTATAGTAACCCGCTTGTTGCATTGTTCACGCCTCGCTTGAATCAGAACAATACGAACTATGAAAAAAACAAACACATCCCGTAAGCCGGGTTTTACGCTGGTTGAAATCATGATCGTGGTGGCCATTATCGGCCTCTTGGCTGCGATTGCGATTCCCAACTTCGTAAAGGCCCGTGCTACATCACAGCAAAACGCCTGCATCAACAACCTCCGGCAGATTGATGGTGCCGTCAGTGAATGGGCGCTTGAAACTGGGCAGTCATCGAGTGTTACTGTTCCTAGTGTTAATACGGTTTCAGCTTACATCAAGCTGAATTCGGCGAGTTCAGTTCCCGTTTGCCCGGCCGGCGGCACGTATACTATGGGCACGGTTGGTGCGCCTTCGACAGTAAGTTGTTCGTTATCCACGTTGAGCCCCACTCCGCACAAATACTAATTCAAGTATTGCAGGAATAAAGCCTGAGGCGCTCGTGCTTCAGGCTTTTTTGATTTTTGTCTTGAAGACAAACGGTGCGATCGCTAATGTGTTAATCTGGTAGTGGCAAAGGCAATTAGTGAACGATTTCTGTAATTATGCTAAACTGCTGGTTGCTTCGTCACGTTGCGAATTCAAAATATGAAACCACTTCAAATCAGGAGCAAACCGGGTTTCACGTTGGTTGAAATTATGATCGTGGTGGCTGTTATCGGTTTGTTGGCTGCGATTGCGATTCCCAACTTTGTGAAGTCCCGCGTCACTTCGCAGCAAAAGGCCTGCATCAATAACCTCCAACAGATTGACAGTGCCATCACCGAATGGGCACTTGAAACTGGGCAGGCATCAAGTGTCACTGTCCCTAACGTTAATACGGTTTCTGCCTATATCAAGCTGAACTCTTCAAGTTCAGTGCCCGTTTGCCCGGCGGGCGGCGTATACACCACCAGCTCAGTTAGCTCGAGTCCGGCGGTGAGTTGTTCGTTTTCTACTCAAACGTCCGCTCCCCACACATATTGATTTAGGCGTTATGCCGACAAGAATCTCAGTTATAGTGTGTCAGATTCTTTTGGTTTTGATTTGAAACTGAATGGAGACTGCCGTTCGTAAAATTTATGCATTTACGTTCCGTTTTGACAACAGTCGTTGACTCGGACGTTTCTTTTAATTAAGAGGTGAGCAAAACCGTTTAAACTGGTCATGAGTGTAATTCTAAAAACGGAGAAATTGCGGGTCGAATTTGCCAATCGTGAATTCCGAAAGTCGGTCAAAGTAGCCTTAAGCAGCCTCGATTTGGAGGTGAATGCCGGCGAAGTCTTCGGTTTTCTTGGGCCGAATGGCGCAGGGAAAACAACGGCAATAAATGTCTTGCTCGGCTTTGTGCCGCCAAAAAGCGGCGCAGCGTATCTTTTCGGCATTGATGTGCGCCAACCCATCGCTCGCCAGCGCATCGGTTATTTGCCGGAGATGACCTATTACTACAAATTTCTCACCGCCGAGGAACTGTTGCGCTTTTACGCAAAAATTTTCGGGCTGCCGCGAAAAGAAGCGAACAAACGCATCGACCAATTGCTCAAACTCGTCGAACTCGAACAGGTGCGCAAACGGCCAATCAAAACCTATTCCAAGGGGATGCAACAACGCGTCGGTCTTGCACAAGCGCTCATCAATAATCCGGACTTGCTGATTTTGGACGAACCGACCAGCGGCCTTGATCCGCTAGGCCGGATGAAAGTGCGCGAAATCATCAATCGCCTGAAAAACGAAGGTAAAACGGTTTTCTTTTCGTCGCATGAATTAGGCGAAGTCGAAACCATTTGCGACCGCGTGGCGATTCTACATGAGGGGGTGCTGAAAAAAATCGGTCGGGTCAGTGAACTGGCGCAACAATATCAAAGCAATCTGGAGCAGACGTTCCTGGAGGTCATTGGCCACAAATCTGCACAACCTTTGTCATGAAAAATATTTTTGCCGTTGCAGGCATCGTCGTCAAGGAGTTGTATCGTCGCAAGGATTTTTACGTTCTATTCATTCTGACCGTTCTCATTTGCCTCATCATGGCGTCGGTCAACGTTTTCAACGACAACCAAATCATCCGCTACCTGAAAGAACTCTGCCTCCTGCTGATCTGGGTTTCGTCGCTCGTCATCGCCATCACGACGACTGCGCGGCAAATTCCGGCGGAAAAGGAAAACCGGACGCTGCTGCCGCTGCTGGCCAAACCGCTGTCGCGCACGCAATTGATTTTCGGAAAATTTCTCGGCTGCTGGTTCGCGTGCGGCTTGGTTTTGATTTGTTTTTATGTTTTTTTGGGCGCACTGGCCGCGAGCCGCGAGCACTCTTGGCCGCTATTGAATTATTTTCAAGCGGCGTTTTTGCATTGGTTCACGCTCGGCACGGTCGTCGCGCTGACATTGCTTGGCTCGCTTGTTTTTGCCGCGCCATCATCCAACTCTACGATTTGTTTTGTCGTTGTTGCGACGATTTTATGCATCGGAAGATACCTCGATACTGTTGCGCTGTCATTATCCGAACCGCTTCGCTCCATTATTTACGTCATTTATTTTACAATTCCGCATCTTGAAATTCCGTTTGAAATGCGGAATTTAATCGTCCACGATTGGCCGCTTATCGGCTGGAATTTTGTCGCCCTTGATGCCATCTATTTATTAGCTTACACGATGGTTTTTCTTGTCGCCGCCTGCCTAGTTTTTCGTCGCAAGTCGGTCAATTGAAAAATGAATTCGCCGCGGACATTTTTTTTGCTCTTCATTGTACTCCTGGTTTTTTGTTTCGGCCTCGCCGCCGATTTGCAACCGCAGTTTCAATCGCTGGAAAACGACCGCCATCAATCGAGCAATTTTTTCAGTTTGCTGCTCGGCGACAGCAGCCGGATTTTTGCGAACGATTTTTTTGTCAAGGCCGACGCCTATTATCACAGCGGCTACTACCCCACGATTTTCGATAACAACGCTGCTTTCCAAACGCCGCACATGGCTGAAGACACCGGCGCAATCGCCAGCCACAATCAAGGCGAAGAGACCACCTTTATGGGGCCGGCGCGCGATTGGATTGACGCCTTTGGCCGCAATTTTATTCCAAACCGTCATACGCACTTGGATGAAGGCGGCCCCACCGATGACTTGAGCAAAAGTTCCGAAGTCCGTGAAATTTTGCCGTGGCTTGAACTTTCCGCCGAACTCAATCCCAAAGATATTAGAACCTACATCGTCACCGCATTTTGGCTGCGAACCAAATTGAACAGAGTCCCCGAAGCCGAACAGGTGTTGCGCGAAGGCTTGCGAAGTAATCCGAATGACCCACAGCTGCTTTTTGAGCTAGGCTGCATTTATTTTAATAATTATCGCGACTCGGCGCGCGCACGAAACATTTGGGAGGCTGCGCTGCAAAGCTGGGCGCGGCAAGCGCCCGGCGTTCCGCAATCGGAACGGCTCAAATCGACCAACGAAAATTTCGACAACCGCTTTATTTTCGAGGAACTCCAGACGAATCTCGCCCAACTCGAAGAAAAGGCCGGCAACTTTGACGCCGCCATTGCGC
The DNA here is from genome assembly GCA_963719075.1 of uncultured Verrucomicrobiae bacterium. Lineage (GTDB taxonomy): Bacteria > Verrucomicrobiota > Verrucomicrobiia > Limisphaerales > UBA11358 > UBA11358. The sequence goes on from CAVRAN010000001.1 coordinate 81,014, forward strand.
ACTGGCAGCAAGCCAAACTTGTTTCGCCCAATCCCGCAGAAGTGCAAAAACACATTGCCGACCTCGAACTGAAACAACTGGTGCCAGATATTTTGGCTCCAGCGACTCCCTGACGCATAATTGAGCTTTGTTTTTCACGCGCCATTTTGATTCAATGACTGCAATGAAAAAACGGCAGGCAAACATTTCGCGCCGGACGAACGAAACAAAAATTTCCGTCCGCCTCAACCTCGACGGCAAGGGCAAAGCTTCCGTCAAAACTGGAATTTCATTTTTCGACCACATGCTCACGCTGTTCGCGAAACACGCGACGGTGGATTTGAAACTCGTTTGCAAAGGCGATCTGGAAGTGGACGCGCACCACACCGTCGAAGATTGCGGCATCGCGCTCGGACAGGCGTTTGCAAATGCGCTCGGCGACAAAAAAGGAATCCGCCGTTATGGCGCGGGCTTTCATCCGAAAAATCCGTTCACCGGCGAAGCGTTTGTGCCGATGGACGAATGCCTCGCGCGCTGCGTCGTGGATTTTGGCGGACGGCCGCATTTGGTCTGGCGCGGGCTGGACAAATTTTCGCAGAAAAAAATTTCCGGGGCCGAAAAAAAACAGGACGTGTCGAGCGCGTTCCGGTTCGGGCTTGCGCGCGAATTTTTTCAGGGCTTCGCGAACGAGGCGCGCTGCAATCTGCATCTCGAATTGCTTTACGGCGACGAGCCGCATCACATCGTCGAGGCGCTGTTCAAGGCGTTTGCGCGCGCGGTGGACGCCGCGCGGCGGCACGACCCGCGCATCGCCGGCCAGTTGCCGAGCACGAAGGGGAAGTTGTAACTCGTATTGCACGAACTTCATGAACAAACAATTTCGCACAAATCTTCCGACGTGGATTTTTTTTGGAGGGCTTTCGAGCTTTCCTTGGTTGATTGTTTGGGGAGATGCTTGGAGGGGTATTGACTTCGAAAGTCTCATACTCGCTGTCGTTACATCGGGATTTGCTTTTGCTTGGCTAATTAGCTTTCAAATCGCAATCACTTCGGACGAAATAATCTTTCGCAGCCTCTTTCGTGGCAAAAAAAGAATTCGACATGATGAGATTAAGACGGTGCGTCTGACATGCAATTTATGGAACCGTAAAATGCAAGGGCCACTGCGCTTAATCATTGAACCGCGCAAAGATAGCAGCGTCAAACAGCTAGACATAAATGCAAAGGTGTTTTCGAAGAAAGCTATTGATGCTGTCCTTGAACTCGGAGCGCGAGTTGCTGAAGCCGACGATGGCGGCCTTCGAGACGGAATTGTTTTGAAATCTTTACATGATTTGAAACAACGCCGGAAAAAATAAAAAAACGCCCCGCAGTTTCTCGCGAGGCGTTTTGTGTTTTCAAAATTTCTTCAAGCGCCAACACTCGCCAGTTCTTCGTTGTTCTCCACGTTCACAATCTTGAATTGTTCGGCGTGCATGCCGGTGTCGGCGCGGAAGGACAGCTTGCCGAAGTAGCGTTTCTCCATCTCGATGAGATGTTTCTCGTCCTCGGTGCGCAACCGGTCGAGCACGGTCGGATGCACGACGATGCGCAGTTGAAAATCCGATTCGTCGCGCGTGCGTTTCTTCAGGATCTCCTGCAGCTTGCGCTGGATCTCGACGCTCATGGTCACGACGCTTTTCACCTTGCCGCGGCCCTTGCAATACGGGCAGTCGTCATAAACGGCGGAGCGGACGCTTTCGCTGTGGCGCTGGCGCGTCATCTCCATGAGGCCGAGCTGCGAGATGGGCAGGATATGTGTCTTGGCCTTGTCGCGGCGCAAGCCGTCTTTGATTTTTTGATAAACGGATTGCTGGTCGCGGCGGGATTTCATGTCAATGAAGTCGAGCACGATGAGTCCACCCATGTTGCGCAGGCGAAGTTGCCGGGTAATTTCTTCGGCGGCTTCGAGATTCACTTTCAAGATCGTCGCTTCCTGATCGCGGCTGCCCTTGTGGCGTCCAGTGTTCACGTCAATCGCGACGAGCGCCTCGGTTTCATCAATCACGATGTAGCCGCCGCCCTTCAGATGCACCTGGCGCGAGAAAGTATTCTCCAGTTGCTTGCTGATGTTGAAGCGGTCGAAAACCGGCTGTGCTTCGGTGTAGAATTTGATTTTGTTCGCCGAACGTTTTGAGATTTTCGAGATCATCTCGCGCATCCGGTCGTAGGCTTTCTGGTTGTCCACGACGATGCGCTCGACATCCTCGGTGAGAAAATCGCGCACGGTGCGTTCGATCAAGTCCGGTTCCTGAAACACGCACGTCGCCATCGGCTGTCTTTTTATTTTCTCCTGAACGTCGCGCCATTCTTCCAGCAGCAATGCAACGTCGCGCACGAAATAGCGCAACTGCTGTCCTTCGCCGGCAGTGCGCATGATGACGCCCATGCCTTCGGGAATGGCGAGTTCGCGCAGGATTTTTTTCAGGCGCTTGCGTTCTTCCTGACTTTCAATTTTGCGAGAAATGCCGCTTTGATCCGAGTTCGGAAGCAAAACCAGATAACGTCCGGGCAAAACCAAATTGGTCGTAATGCGCGGGCCTTTGGTGCCGATCGGGCCTTTGGTGACCTGCACGATGATTTCACTGCCGGGCGGATACAAACGCGGGATGTCGCGCTGCGTGATTTTAGGCTTGTCGCGGCGTTTGCCTTCGCGTTCGACGATTTCTACGCCGCTGTCGAACTGGTTCGGCACGATGTCCCAATAATGCAAGAACGCATTTTTCTCGAAGCCGATGTCCACAAACGCGGCTTTGAGGCCGTCTTCAAGATTGCGGACTTTACCCTTGAAGATGCTACCGACAAGGCGTTCTTCAGTCGTGCGTTCAATGTTGAATTCCTCCAGCTTGCCGTCTTCCAGCACGGCGACGCGCGTTTCGAGCGTCTCGGCGTTGATGACAACTTCCTTGTGGATTTTTTTCTCAGGCCGAATCAGCTTCTGGACCTTTCTAACAAGATTTGTCGCGGCACTTTTAATGGAATCCAAAATACCTTTCGGCTGTTCCGAAATGGCAACCGGCTCGAATTTTTCCTCCTGCACCTGCGCGGGTGTTTCAAGATGCGGTTCGCGAAAATCTTTTTTGTCAGGAATGGCCGCAGGCGTTATTTCTTTGCCCGTGCCTTCCGGCGGCAAACCGGCCGCGACATTTTCCGCACGTTCGATTTCGTGCGTGTGGCGCTTTTCAAAAACGCGATCTGTTCCGCCTTGTTCCGCGACGACGTCAGCACGCGCTTGCGTCGCATCGCGATCCGGTTTTTGTCCGCCTAGTCCGCCTTTGGGACGGAAACGCATTCCGCGGCGACGCCGCGAAAAGTTATTGTTACTCATATTTAATATCCTCTTCGATGAATGTGTACGTTTTGCAATATGCCCAAGGCGATTAACGAGCAGAGCACTGACGATCCGCCGTAACTTAACAGCGGCAGTGGCACGCCCGTCACGGGCATTATACGAATGTTCATGCCGATGTTGATGAATACGTGGCTGAAGATGAGCGTCACAACGCCCACCGCCACGATTTTACCGAGGCGATCGCGCGCCCGGCCGGCGATTCTCAATCCGGCAAAGAGAATCACCGCATACAGCGTGAGCACAATCACGCTGCCGACAAATCCTTCCTCCTCGGCAATGACAGAGAAAATGAAGTCGTTGTGTGCCACCGCCCGCGGCAGGTAACCGAGGGCGTTTTGGGTGCCATGCCGCCAGCCTTTGCCCGTCAGGCCACCGGAGCCGACGGAAATCAGCGCCTGACGAACATTATATTCGTCGTCAAGCTGCTGCTGATGGAGGCGTTGCAACTCCGCCGGCGTGGCGTCCGGCGGAGCAAAATGTGTATAATCCCGTCCAAAATAAACCATCAAACGGTCGCGCTGATAGGATTCCATCGGAATTTGCCACCAGCCCGGCGGAACAAAAAGAACGTCCGCTAAAAATAAAATTGCCAGCAATCCAACGCCGCCAATCAATTTCAGCAAATATCTTTTTGGAGTGCCCGCGACAAACATCATCATCAAACCGGTTGGCAATAATACAAGTGCCGAACCCAAATCCGGCTCCTTCAAAATCAGCGCGAATGGCAGCATCAAAAGTCCAATACCTTTCCAAAAAATCATCGGCTCGCGCAGTTCTTCCGGCGGACGGCTCAAAAAATTTGCCGCGGCCAGAATGAACGCAAGTTTGGCAAATTCACTCGGTTGAAATTGGAACGGCCCGAAATCAATCCATCGCCGCGCGCCAAAACGCATCGAACCGATGTGCGGAATCAGCACAATGACCAGAAAGAAAATGGTCGCCCAATAGGCCACAAACGACCAGCGCGCCAGCGTATGATAATCCAAAAAGCAAATGCCAACCGCCGCGCCGATTCCAAGCGCATACCAAATGATTTGCCGAACCCAGGTTTGGTCATACCACGGCAGCGTCGCCGCCGATTCATTCACCATTGTCGCGCTGTAAACAAACATCGCGCCGACAAACATCAGCCCCGCCAGCGCGAACAATTGCAAGCGTTCGATCTGCTGACGAGGTTGTTGGAAATTGGCGGTGGACATTTTTCAGTTGGCTTGCGCGAGTGTTCTGCTTTGCAATGCGTTTTCCTGTTTCATAATTTCTTCGTAAATATCGTGGGCAATCGGCGCGCAGGTACCGCCGCCGGAACTGCCGCTCTCGACCATCACAATGACCGCATAATGCGGATTTTCATACGGCGCGAAGGACGCGAACCATGTCGTATGATCGGTCACCTGATTGTGTTCGTTCATCACCTGTGCCGTGCCGGTTTTGCCGCAAATGCGGAGGCCGGGCACAACGGCCGCGTGACCCGTGCCTTCGGGGTCTTCGGTTTCTGCCAGCATAGCGTCGCGCAAAATTTTCAAACTGCGAGGATGCACGCCCAGTTCGTCGCGCACAATCCCCGAAGGAAAATTTGTGGCGGTTTCGCCGGATGCGGGATCTTGGGACTCGACGCGTTGGACCAGCCGTGGCCACAAAACTTTTCCGCCATTGGCAATCGCAGAATAGACGACGGCCATTTGAACCGGCGTGACGGCGAGTTCGCCCTGACCGATGCAAATGTTCGCCGTGTCGCCGTCGCGCCAGTTTGAATGCACTCGGTCAAGCGTTGGTAAATTGCCACGCGTTTCCTGTCGTGTTGGCAGATCAACGCGTTCGCCAAAATGAAACCTTTGCGCAAGCTGGATGATGTTGTCTATGCCCGTGCGCAGACCGTTCATTATGAAATATGCGTTGCTGGAATGCATGATGGCTTTTTTGAAATCGTATTCTCCGGGCGGCGCGGTATCGTCAATTTTTCGTTTGCCAATATAAATACAACCGCGTCCCGGCCGGGTCGGATCGGACTGCACTTCATAAGGCTGGTCTGGATCGAGTCCTTTCTCCAGCGCAGCCAGCCCGACAACAACTTTGAAAATCGAACCGGGCGCGTAATTTTGCTGCGTTGCGCGATTGATTTGCGGTCGCAATTTAGGATCGCTTAAATAGGCGGGATTGTTTGATAGATAATCGGGGTTGATGGCCGGTGACGAAACCATTGCCAATATGTCGCCCGTGCGAACGTCCATGACCACAATCGCACCACGCGCATCCGCGCCCTGATGTTCCGCGAGCGAATTTTCCGCCGCCTGCTGGATGTCGAGGTCAATCGTCAGCACAACGTTGTGGCCGGGTTCGGGTTGAGTCCAAACATTTTCCGACTGGCGGTAGCCGAGATTGTTCACGAGCACAGATTCTTCGCCCGCGTGCCCTCGTAACTGTGCGTCAAAACCAGCTTCGATGCCAAGGACGCCTCGATAATCCGGCAAACGATATGAAAAAAATGCGTCTTCGCCTTCCGCCGAACTGTCGTCGCGCTGCAAATAACCAAGCAAATGTCCCGCCGTGTCTCCAAACGGATAGACGCGCACGGATTGAAGCTCCAAATCCGCACCCAGACCGCCGGAAAATTGCTCCTCGAATTTGGCGATTTGGATGTCATTGGCGTTCGGCACAATTGAGAATGGCAACGCCAATCGCGTTTCGTAATCCCGGTCGAATTTTTTTGAATCAAAAGGAATTGGCTGCTGCAAGCGTTCGCTGATTTGCTCAACGACGCCGTTTGCCACCTGAAATCGGGATTGCGCGCGCAATTGGTCTCTTTCATCCGTCGTCAGCACAAACAGTTTTCGTTCGGATTTTGTCAGTGAACGCCCCAGTTTTTTTTCTTCAGCGGCCATTAATTGTTTTTGCGTTTCGCGCGCCCGGGCGAGCGACTGGTCGTAAGCAGCGTCGAATGGCTGTCGCAAGTCTTCAAGGTAAAGGCTGATGTTGTAACGCGGGCGGTTTTCGGCCAGCACGCGTCCGTTGCAGTCGAGAATTTTCCCGCGCACGGCGGGAATACGCACGGTGCGATACGATTGTGTCTCCAAATGGTTTTCATATTCACGCGCGGAAACAACCTGCACCCACCACAAACCCGCGAGCAAGAGGAGCAAACCGCCGGCGAGCAACAGCGCCACCAGCCGAAGCTGAGGATCGTTCTTTTTTAGTTCGTCAAAAATCAGCATTGTTACTTTCTTCCTCGATGGATTTCACGGTCGGAACGAAAACTGGTTTCGGTTCTGGGCTGATAACCGAGCGCACGGTCACACCACCCGAACAGCGCAAACAAAATCGGCGTCGCCGCCGCGCCGCCCGCGGTCATCACGAGCCATTGCCACAGCGAACCCCAGCCGAGCAATGGTTGTTGGCCACCGGTCAGCAATAACAAAACGGACAAGACGGGCGCAACGGCGCTTGCGGCAGCGCCAAGAATGAATTGCGCGAACGGTAAATCGCGGAGAATCAATTCACGTTGCCAGCAAATGGGAAACCCCACAGTAAACAATGGCAGAATGCTCACGCCAAGCGGATTTGCCGAAAGCGCGTCAAACCAAAGTCCGCCGAAAATCGCCAGCAGCGTGACTGCCGTCATGCCTCCATTCAGCGCGGCGTAAACCATCAATGCCGGCAGCAAATCAATTTGCGCCCCGAGCCAGTTGTGAAAGCCGGGCAGCACCGCTTCGCCGAAAACGGCGAGAAACGCGGCAGTTAAAATCAAAATTGTGTTAAGTGCTTTCATGGGAACAGCACCCAGACTTGTTCGAGCGAACCGAGGTTCACGTTGAGTTTCACGCGCGCAGCGGTATAAAGCCCAAATTCAACCGGGCTTGCATCCACAATCTGGCCGATCGGAATGCCTTTCGGAAAAATGCCGCCAAGGCCGCTGCTGATGACATTCTGGCCGGGTTTTAAATTCGCGCTGCCGGAAAGATAACTCAATTCGACTAACGAATTATCCAGCGGACCGCTTGCCGTCAAAATGCCCATGTCGTGCGTCGTATTTTCAACCAGCGCGGAAACTTTGCAATTTGGATCACCGACTAGAACGACTTGTGAGCGCGCAAAGTTGACGGACAAAACGCGGCCAACCAGACCGTCTGTCGTTAACACCGGCAGATTTTCGCGGACACCGTCACGGCTGCCGAGGTCAATTTGCACCGTGCGCCACCAGTTTGCCGGGTCGCGCATGACGACGTTAGCAAGCTTCAATCTCCAAGCCGTCTGTTTTTGCCAGCCGAACTGCGCACGCAGTTGTTCATTTTCACGCTCGGTCGCATTGGCTTGCATGGCTTCAAAGCGGAGTTGTTGATTCTCATTTTCGAGCGCGGAAATTTTTTTGAGCAATTCGCGACGCGGCAAAATGGAGTCGGCGGCAGCAACAGGCAGTTGTTGCGCGGCATTGGCCAGACCGAACAGCGGCAAAAACAGGCTGCCGATGGCGAGCTTGAGGCGGATGGTCGCGCTTGATGGCAGGCTGAAAATCAGCAGTGCTGCCAGTGCGACTGCGCCGAGCGCGATATAATTTTTTTGTTTGAACATTGCCCGCCCGAAATTTTCGGGTTCAGGCGAACGAACTGGAAATCAGTATTTCGCGTTGGTTGCGATGCGTCTGACAAACTCGATTTCTTGCAAGACACGTCCGACGCCTTCGGCCACGGCGCTCATGGGGTCATCCGCGAGATGCACGGGCAACCCGGTTTCCTCGGCCACCAGCCGGTCAATGCCGCGCAACAGCGAGCCGCCGCCAGCCATCACCAGGCCGCGATCCACAAGGTCAGCGGCGAGTTCGGGCGGACAGCGTTCCAGCGTGAGGCGGATGGATTCGAGAATGCTCGAAAGCGGTTCCTGCAAAGCTTCCCGGATTTCCTCGGAACGAATGGTCAATGTTTTTGGCAGGCCGGAACTTAAATCGCGGCCTTTCACGTCCATTGTTAATTCCTGTTCCAAAGGAAATGCGGAGCCGATGCGTATCTTGATTTCTTCCGCAGTGCGTTCACCTATCATCATGTTGTAGGCACGTTTCATGTGCGCGGTGATCGTTTCGTCGAATTCATCTCCGCCCACCCTCAGGCTGCGGCTGAAAACGATGCCGGCGAGGGAAATGATTGCGATTTCGCAAGTCCCGCCGCCGATGTCCACGATCATATTGCCCGCCGGTTCATGCACCGGCAAACCGACGCCGATGGCCGAAGCCATTGGTTGGTCAATCAGAATCACGTCGCGTGCTCCGGCGTGAATCGCGGAATCTTTTACCGCGCGCTTCTCCACTTCTGTAATGCCCGAAGGCACTGCGACCACGACTCGTGGCGCAATCAATTTTCGATGATGAACTTTTTGAATGAAGTGGCGGAGCATGGCCTCAGTGATTTCGAAGTCGGCAATCACGCCGTCTTTCATCGGACGAATCGCGATGATGTTGCCTGGCGTGCGACCCAGCATCCGTTTCGCTTCTTCACCGACCGCCAACACGTTGGTCGTGCCGGCCTGAATGGCCACGACAGAGGGTTCACGGAGGACAATGCCGCGATCTCGCACATAAACGAGAGAATTGGCAGTGCCCAAGTCAATCCCAATATCGTTGGAAAACAGGCTTTTAAGTTGCGCAAACATGAATATGCCTAACCCACACAGTAAATCTGCTGGGGATACAAAGGTCAAGCGGCGATTCAACCGCAATTCCGGGCTAATTTTCCGCAAGCCACCGCAAGCCCAATCTTTCATCGGCTGCTATTTTGGAAAGCGAAAATTTTAATCATGCCTGAAGCAGTTTATTCAATGCGCGACGCGATGTTCTCTGCGGCCAGACCCGTGCGATCAATTTTTCATATTGTTTTGCTAATGGCTGTCACCGCCGTCGTTGGTTTGCTCATTTGGCAGGGCGTAACCGCGAAAGGCGCGCCCGATCCAACGCTTCCGCACACCAGCCCGACGGTTGCGGTTCTTGACATTGGTGTGCTCGTCTTCCGCGAAGGTTTGGAATGCGTTTTAGTGCTCGCCGCAATCACCGCCAGCATGGTCGGCAAAAATGAATCTCACCGGAAACCAATCGCTGTTGGCGCGGGCATCGCTTTCATCGCCACTTTAATAACTTGGTTCATTGCCGCCGGAATCGTCCACAGTCTCGGCCAAAATGTCTCCGCGCTCAACCTTCAGGCAGCGACCGGTTTGCTCGCGGTTGTCGTTTTGCTCATCGTTATGAATTGGTTTTTTCACAAAGTTTATTGGGGCGGCTGGATGGCCATGCACAACCGGAGGAAAAAGACATTGCTCGCCAGTGCCAACGACGAAGAAATTTCAAAAACTCGACTCATTTGGGGACTTGGACTGCTCGGCTTTGCGTCGCTTTACCGCGAAGGTTTTGAAGTCGTGCTGTTCCTGCAAACTTACTATCTGCAAATGGGCGGAAAAATTGTTTTGGGCGGCGCGGCGCTGGGACTTTTTCTCTCCGGCATCGTCGCGGTCCTCACGTTCATCGCGCATCGCAAATTGCCTTATCGCAAAATGCTCGTTCTCACCGGCATCATGCTTGGATTTGTTTTGCTCGTGATGGTTGGTGAACAAGCGCAGGAAATGCAACTCGCCAACTGGATTCCCACAACCCAAATCAACTGGCTTGCCGACAAAATTCCCGCATGGGCCGGTTTATGGTTTTCAATTTTTCCGACTGTGGAAACTTTGACCGCACAATTTCTTGCAGCTTTTTTGGTCGTCGGCTCTTATTTTTTGGCTCGGCGCAAGACGTCTGCTTTACCGGAACGCGTCAGTGTTTGAATGGTGCCAGCGGCAGGAATTGAACCTGCGACCAAAGGCTTATGAGTCCTCTGCTCTACCGCTGAGCTACGCTGGCACAAAATGAATGTATTTCGCGGACAATAAGCACTCTGTCAAACTGAAAATTGCACTTTCGCTTTGGCGCAAATCAACTTCCCACGCCCGCATGGTTGACTAAGAAACGAATTTCGGCTCAAAAACCGGGCCAAGATTGTGTTTCCGCAATAGTTCGGAAAATTTTGCGATGGCGCGCTTTCCGTCATCACCAAGGTGATATTGAATATGCCATTCGAGATAATCGCGACGAAAATCCTCGTCGTATTCCTCGTGACTTTCAATGACGTAGTCCAGGGTTTCCATGCCGAATTTTTTCGCCTCGCGCAGTTCGCGGCACAACTCCTTGTTTTCAATCCCGCGACGCAATGCCCAGACGGCATAAACAAACGGAAGATTCGTGAGTTCATGCCAGGCGAAGCCAAGGTCGAAAATTTCGTGCGCGTGCGGCGAGCGTTGAAAGTCAATCGCCCGGTCACCGATGAGCAGGACGAAATCTTTTTCAATCGCGGCTTCATAATTTTCCAGCGGTTTGAACTCCGGCTTCAATCCGCGTTCGGCCAGCAGGACTTTCAAAAGGTTTACGCTCGTCAGCGACGCGGTGTCGCAGAAAATTTCCACCGCTGCTTCGAGCGATTTTTTGTGCGCGAGAATCACGCTGTAAACTTCGCCGAGCGACGCGATGGCGATGCCGTCGAGAATATCGTAGCGGTCATTTAGCAAAACCTCGGTGATGCTGACGAGCGCGGCGTCGAGTTCGTCGTGCCGGAGCATTTCGGCGAGCTTGGCAGGCGTGGCGAGGATGAGCTCGCTCTCGATGCCACGCGTAAGCGGCACGGCGTTCAGGTAATTCACCGAGCCGATGCGGAATTTTTTAGATTCGGCGGAAGTCATGCCGTCGCCAGATTTTCTTCGAGCATTTTCGAGCGCGCGGAATTTTCTTTGAATTCAGCGGGCAAAGAATTTTCCAAAATTTTTATCGGCTCGTAAAAAGTATTCCGTTGCACCGGCGTGCGGCCGGCTTCGCGGATGGCTTTGATCATTTCCGCCTCGGTCTGCAATTGCGGCGAGGTCGCGCCGGCCATGTGGAAGATGTGTTCCTCGATGATCGTGCCGTGGATGTCGTCCGCGCCGTAGCTCAACGCGACTTGCGCGAGCTTCAGTCCGAGGCCAACCCAATACGCGGTGATGTGCGGAAAGTTGTCGAGATAAATGCGGCTGACGGCGATGGTGCGGAGCGAATCGAATCCGGTCGGCGGATGCGCGACGGGGATGTCGTTGTCCTCCGGCTGATACGCGAGCGGGATCAGCGCGGTGAAGCCATGCGTCTCGTCCTGCAACGCGCGCAATTGCCGCAGATGATCGACGCGGTCGGCGAGGCTCTCGACGTGACCGTAAAGCATCGTGCAAGTGCTGCGCTGGCCGAGCTTGTGCCAGGTGCGATGCACGTCGAGATATTCCTCGGCGGATTCTTTTCCTTTCGCGATCTGCGAACGGACTTCCTTGCGGAAAATTTCCGCGCCGCCGCCGGTCAACGACGCGAGGCCGGCGGCTTTCAATTCGGTGAGTGTTTCCAAAACCGATTTTTTGCCGAGCCACGCGAGATGCAAAATTTCAATCGCGGTGAAACATTTGAGATGCAATTTTTTGGTAGGGACGAGCTGCGGCTCGTCCGGGCTGACCGGCAGGTCAGCCCTACCATCGGTGTTGAGCGTGCTCAACGCCTTCAGCATATCCGTGTAATAGCTGAACGGCAGCGACGGATGCAATCCGCCGACGATGTGCAGCTCCGTGATGCCGATCTTCAACGCCTCGCGCGCTTTCGCGACAATTTCCTCGACGGACAATTGAAAACCGTCCGCGTCGCGCTTCTTGCGCGCGAATGAGCAGAACTGGCACGAGAGGATGCAGTAATTCGAGTAGTTGATGTAGCGGTTGATGATGAAGCTGGCGCGGTTGTTGCCAGTTTTTTTCTGCCGCGCAAAATCCGCGATCGCGCCGACGGCGTTCAAGTCCTTCGATTCAAACAACTGCAGCGCGTCAGCGTCAGAAATGCGTTCGCCCGCGACGACTTTGTCGTAGATGTCACACAACTCGCTGCGCTCAATAAAAAAATTCATCAGATGACTCCCGGCACAAATATCCCGGGTCTGGTTTCCTGATCGTAAATTTTTTGATGCGCCCGGTGCTGCCGGTTGGCCTCGTCGAGTTTGCGTAGCTGCATTTCAGCTTCCTCCTTGGTGAACAGCAGATTTTCCGGCAGGCCAGCGCCGCAATACAAACAATTCTTGTTGCGCCGGTTCATGATTGGCCGGTTGCATTGCGGACATTTGAACTGCAATTCCATAGGTCAGCGCTTCAAATTAAACCACGGAAACACGACTTCCGCCACTGTAACAATCAAAAAAACCGCGCCGACGAGCGCGTTGAGGCGGAAGAAGGCGAGGTTGATCCAGTTCAAACTGCGACGGCGCGCAATCCAGTGTTCCAGCACAAGGCAGCCGACGATGATCAGCCAGCCGATGAGATACGCGATGCGAAAATGGCAGAGCAATCCGAACGCGAGCAGCAGTCCGCACATGGCCATGTGCGCGAGGAACGCGGCGGCCAGCGCGTTCTTCGGTCCCCACGCCACGACGAGCGAGCGCAAGCCGTGCGACTTGTCGAACTCGTAATCCTGCAATGCGTAAATGATGTCGAAGCCGACGAGCCACAAAATCACCGTGAACGCGAGCGTGGTCATCTGCAAAATTTCGAGCATGGAAACATTTGTCCCTTTCACCGCCAGCCATGCACCGACGGGCGCGAGCGCAAGCGCGATGCCGAGAAAAACGTGCGTGTAATCCGTGAACCGTTTCGTCAGCGAATAAAAACAAATCACGACGAGCGCGACTGGCGAAAGATAAAAGCACAACGGATTTAGAAAATAGCTGGCCGTAATCAAACCCGCTGCCGACAAAACACAAAGCGCGATTGCGCTGAACAAAGAAATTTGTCCGGTCGGCAGATGGCGATTTGCGGTGCGTGGATTGAGTGCGTCGAATTTACGGTCAACGATTCGGTTGAACGCCATCGCGCATGTGCGCGCACAAACCATCGCGGCGAGAATCAGCCCGAACGTTTTCCAGCCCGGCCAGCCGTGATTGTCACGCGCGGCCACAACCATTGCCGCCAGCGCAAACGGCAGCGCGAAAATGGTGTGGGAAAAGCGAACAAAGCTTCCCCATTTTTGAATCACCGAAATCATTCTTTTTCTTCAGCCCATCGCGGCGCAAGTTTGTTTGGCACACCGATGTGATCCAATACGCGCGCCACCACGGTATCCACGATTTGCACCACCGAGTTCGCGCTGGAATAAAAACTCGGATTCGCGGGCAGAATAATCGCGCCCGCGAGCAGCAGCAGTTCCATATTCTTGACGTGGATCAAACTCAACGGCGTTTCGCGCGGAACGAGAATCAATTTTTTCTTTTCCTTCAACGTCACGTCCGCCGCGCGCAGCAAAACATCCTCGCTGTAACCGTGCGCAATGCGGCCCATCGTGCCCATCGTGCAGGGAATCACGACCATCGCGTCCGGCGGATTCGAGCCGCTGGCGAACGGCGCGTTCATACTTTTCAAATTGTGCAGCTTCACGCCATCAGGAAGTTTCAGGCCGCCGGGCAATTCTTCGACGATGACCTGTTGCGCGTAATTGCTCTGCACGACGTGAATTTCATGTTTCCGGGAATCCAAATTGTCGAGCAGCCGCTGTGCGTAAAGCGCGCCGCTGGCCCCGGTGATGGCAACGAGAATTTTCACTCACGGAATTATGGCTGAACTTCGCGTTGCAAACAAGTCGCGCCCGAAACATCTTGAGTCCGTTTTCGCATTCCGCACAATGGCCGCGTGTTCAAAACTGCGAGAATCATTTTTAGTGCGCTGATTTTTCTGGCGGGCTGCTCGACGACTCCGCCGCAATCCCCGTCGGGTTGGTCGGATACAAATGAGGTTGTAAAACCAATCATTCTTCAAACAAATTCGACGATAGCCGTTCATACAAATCCGCCGCCAGTGATGGTTCCAAAACCCGCGCCCGTTGTAATCTGGACTTCGCTCGAAGGTTGGGCGGCGGATCAAAAAATCGGCAAACTGCACCGGATTTCCGATTCGCCGGTGACGACTTATGCGATTGGCTCAAGCAACGGCGTGATGGTTCTGGGGCTTGGCACTTTGGGCGCGACGTGGAATGGAATTGAAATCAACCTCGGCTTCGAGCCGCAGTTAATAGACCGCGAAGTTTTTTTACACGGACTCGATCTGCAAAAAAATCTGGAACCGCTATTGTGCGAACCGCCGCTGACGTTCGGCACAAATCGAATCATTGTGATTGATCCCGGCCATGGCGGCAGCAACACCGGCACGCACAGCGTTTTGGATGGACGATTTGAAAAGGAATTCACGCTCGATTGGGCAAAACGAATCAAGCCGTTGCTCGAACAAGAAGGCTGGCAGGTTTTTCTGACGCGGACGAGCGACGTGTATGTGACCAATGCCAATCGCGTCGTGTTCGCCGGGGCGCATCACGCGGATTTGTTCGTCAGTTTGCATTTCAATTCTGCCGCGCCCGATACCAAGCAGGCCGGCCTCGAAACCTATTGCTTCACACCAACCGGAATGCCATCAACCGTCACGCGCGGCTATGCCGATCCCTGGTCGGAAAAATTGTCGAGCAACGATTTCGACGCGCAAAATTTACAGCTCGCCGTTCGTTTGCACAGCGCGTTGCTGCGCGTAATCGGCATGGAAGATCGCGGTGTGCGCCGCGTGCGATTTATCGAGGTGTTGCGCGGACAAAAATGTCCGGCGATTTTGATTGAAGGCGGCTATCTTTCAAATCCGGCTGAAGCAAAACTGATTGAAAGCGCGGACTATCGTCAGAAACTCGCCGAAGCTTTCGCCGCAGCGTTGAAATGAAAAATGCAAAACACATTTTAGTCACCGGCGGCGCGGGTTTTATTGGTTCACATTTGGTCGAGCGATTGTTGAATGACTGGAAAACAGTTGTCGTAATTGATGATTTCTCAACTGGCAGTTTGAAAAATCTGCGCGCGGTCGAAAAAAATCCGCGACTGAAAATTGTCCAGTCAAAAATTTCCGAATGCAAAGAATTGCCGCAGCTCGCGGCGAATGCCGAGTTTATTTTCCATTTAGCGGCAACCGTCGGCGTTGACCTCGTCGTCAAATCTGCGCTGCACGTTTTGGAAACGAGTTTCCACGAAACGGAAATTTTGTTGAAAGCCGCCGCAAAAAATTCCACGCCAATTTTGCTGACTTCGACCTCGGAAGTTTATGGCAAGAGCGCCAAGCCGGAGTTCGGCGAGGACGACGATCTGCTCATCGGGCCGCCCGGACAATCGCGCTGGAGCTACGCCTGCTCGAAGCTCACGGACGAATTCCTCGCGCTCGCCTACGCGCGCGAAAAAAAACTGCCCGTCACCATCGCGCGGCTTTTTAACACCGTCGGGCCAAGACAAACCGGACGTTACGGCATGGTGTTGCCGCGCTTCATCGCGGCGGCGAAAAAAAACGAGCCGCTAAAAGTTTTTGGCGACGGGAGACAGACGCGCTGCTTTTGCCTCGTGAACGACGTGGTGGAAGCGCTCGTGCGTTTGCAGGATTGCCGGAAGGCGCGCGGGGAGATTTTCAACATCGGCGGCACGGAGGAAGTTTCCATGCTCGAACTCGCGCGGCTCGTGGTGAAAACGCTCGGCTCGAAATCAAAAATCGAATTGATTCCCTACGAACAGGCGTATGCGCCGGGCTTTGACGACATGCGCCGCCGCAAACCGCTCGTGAAAAAACTGGAACGCTTCGTGAAATTCAAACCGCAGACGCCGCTGCGCGAAATCATCCGGCTGACGGCGGAATAAAAATTTTTCAATAAGTTGCCCGAACTTTCCAATCTTCTGGTTTCGCTGCGATTCGGATAACTCGTTTTTCAAAATCAACGCTTTCAAGCGTGCCTCGCACTTCAGCAACCCAACTTCCACACATTCCAGGATGAACGTCTCGAAATGGAATTATATCAACTTCAATTTTAATGTCTTTATCATGAGACTTTAAATTATCCACGCGATGAGTTTGAAGATCTGAAAAAACGCCCTTTCTTGACTCATCACTGTCACCAACAAACACAACAGTTGAGCCAATCAATCTTTGAACGTTCGTCCGGCTCTGCTCATCACCACTACGGATGCCAAGTAAAACTGTTTGTCCATTGATGGCTGCCTTGCCTTTCCAAAAATATCTAGGAGGATTGTCGTGATAAGTATCAATGTAATTTTTGCTGGCCTTCAAATAAGCCTGATGCGTCGAGCATGAACAGACGACCAGTAAAGACAGAAACAAAATATACGTTGAAATTCTCATGGGTTTCCTTTGTCCTAGAATTTAATTCCTTCGCGCTTGAGCAAACTGCGTTTCCAATCCAATCCGCCGGAGAAGCCGCCGAGTTTTTTGTTCGCGGCCAGCACGCGATGGCACGGAACCAAAACCGGAACCGGATTCGCGCCGCACGCGCCGCCCACGGCGCGGACGGCCTTGGGATTGCCAATCGCCGACGCGATTTCGCCGTAGCTTTTCGTCTTGCCGGCGGAAATTTTCAACATTTGTCGCCACACGGATTTTTGAAACTCCGTTTTGCCCGTCCAGTCGAGCGGCGGCAGTTTTGATTTTTCCCCGGCGAGAATTTTCTTCAACGCCGTTTCGGTGGTGCGATGCCATTTTTTGATTTTGGTAGGGACATCGCGCTGCGATGTCCGGTCGGCGCAGCGCGCCGACCCTACCTTTGGCCAATCAATTTCAGCCAGACCTTTTTCGGAATAATGCGCGATGAATTTTCCATCGCGCGTGGAAATGGAAAGCTCGACAAAATTATTTTTCATACAGTTCGACGATTTAACATTTCAACGATTCACGACATTCAATGGTTGTGGACGAAAATGGAAATGATGCCGAGCAGCGCGAGAAACAACACGACGACGAGCGCGATGAAGCGGTTGCGCGCAACGCGCTTTTCGTAGCGCATCGGACGCAGGCCGCGCACGCCGCCGGCGGCGAGGTAGGTGACGAGACGCGGATTGGACGCGGTCGGGCCGTGGAAAAAATTGCGGATGCGGTTCACGAGCGCAGGCAGATCGTATTTGCGCGCGCCGAGTTCGTTGAAATGATCGGGCGTGGCGGTTTCGATGCGCGACTTGAGCTGTTCCTGATTGATCTCTTCGAAAACCGGGTCGCGAACCGGCGGCGGCGCGGGCGTTTCGTGCGCACGCGAAATGGTCGCACCGTACGGCAGGGTGGTGGAACGCAAACGCGGCGACGGCGTGCTTTGGATCTGCGTGTCGAGCTTTTTGATTTCGGCCTCAAGCGCGGCGATCTGTTCGTTGAGGGCGCGGGCGCGGTCGGAAATCGGGTCAATTATTTTCGCCTTTTTCTTCGCGGCCATACAACAACCTCAAATTTTAATGGCGCGAAAGCAAAACGGCCACGAGCACGCCGAGCGCTCCCAAGGCCACAAGCACGAGCGGCCAGGTCATCGCAAGACCGATTTTACAAAGCTGGCCGAAGGCAATGTTGGCGAGTGGAAAAGCCGGCGTTGCGGGTGCGTTTTCAGTTTCTGCCTTTTGCGCGGTTTCACCGGCAAGGACGGGCAGTTTGAGCCGCGCGGCGTTCCATTCCATGCGCGCATTTTCGATGGTCGTCAGCGCACGGGTGAGTTCAATGCTGAAATTTTCCTTCGTCCACGATTCGTCGCGGACGGCTTGAATTTTACCGAGCGCGTCGCGGAAATCGGTAATGGTTTTGACCATTTGCTCGGTATCGCGGCGCGAGTTGAATTCGGCTTCTTCGAGCAGGCCGAGCCCGCGTGTGAGATTATGGACGATTTCCTGCCTGCCGGTTTGAAATTCAAGCTGGCGGCGGCGTAATTCTTCGAGCGCGGCGCGTTCGCGTTCCAAATCGTCCTGCGCGCGCTTGAGTTCGGCGAGTTTTTGTTGTGCTTCGACAACTTTGCGATCCACTTCCTCGCGGGTCGGCGCGCGGAGCGGATCGGTCGCAGCAGTCGTCGCGTAAGGCGATTTGTGCGCCTGAAAATCAGTATCCACAAACTCGGTTGCGTCGTATTCGGCAGCCATGAATTGACTCTATCGCTGTTACAAATTTTGTAAAGCGGTGTTTACACTTGTCACGCACTCGGGCGAATCCTAAATTAGTTGCGTCGGCCAGCGATGATTTTTTGAAATGATTGAATTGATCCAAGTTCCGTGTAGTGCGTTCTGCATCGTCCAGCGGCGTATCCTTGAATTTTCCGGCGCGCCTTTCAAAATCACAAACATTCCGAATCAAGACCGCTCGCTCGTCTGGAAACTCACGAAGCAGCGTTATTATGGCGTGCCGATTATTTGCGATGGAAAAAATGTGATTTTTGAAGTCGCCGACGATTCGCAGGTCATCGCGAAATATCTCGACGAGGAATTGGAGCTTGGTTTGTTTCCCGCAAAATGGCGCGGCGTCCAATTCGTCCTCTGGCGCTTCATCGAAAACGAAATCGAAGGCGCGACGTTCCGGCTCAACGACATATACTGGCAGGAAAATGTCCCGGCATCGGAGCAGTTGCAATACCTGCGGTTCAAGGAAAGAAAATTCGGGCGCGGCTGCATTGACCAATGGCGCAAAGACAAAAAATTCTGGCTCAAACAACTTGAAGAAAAATTAACTCCGTTCGAGCAAATGTTACTGCACAAACCATTCCTTTTGGACGACAGGTCCCGCTTTGTAGACTTTGATTTATTTGGAATGCTGGAAAATTTTCTGTATTCCACTCATTACGAATTGCCCAAACGCCACAAACAAATCCGGCAATGGCATCGGCGCATGGCTCAAATAAAACGATTCTAAAATAAAAAGGCACTCTGCCCTTTTCACAGAGTGCCTTTTGAGGAAAAAAATTCCTGCTTTTCTACTTCGCGCCAAGGATGGCGTCTTTGGCGGCTTTGGCGACGCGGAATTTCACGACGCGTTTGGCTGCGATCTGGATGGTTTCGCCGGTCTTGGGGTTGCGACCCATGCGGGCGGCGCGGTTACGGAGCACGAGCTTGCCGATGCCAGGCAGCGTGAAGGTATCCTTCGCGTGCTTGTAGGCAAGCGAGGCGAGGTGTTCAAGAATTTCCGCCGCTTGCTTCTTGGAGAGTGCAGCTTTCTCAGCAATTGCGGCGACGAGTTGGGATTTTGAGAGTGCTTTTGCCATAATTGTCGGTGTCCTTCGGTTGTGTGTTTTTCGGTTTTTTGGTTAAAAAGTCATGTGACTTACTTCGTATTAAAAGCCTTCGCCTGAATCGTGCAAGCAAAAAACTGTAAAAAAAACAAAGTTTTTTTGCCCGCAACATAAGTGGAGCTTGACATCAACAGCCTTTATTTCACCATTGGTATGTGCCGCTGTTCACAGTCCAGACCGAATTTCGCTACGAAATTGTCCGCCAGATTTTCGAGGGCGGCATGGGCGTCGTGTATGAGGCGGAACAGCATGGTGCGCGCGGCTTCATTAAACGTGTGGCCATCAAGATTATCCGTCCAAATTTCGCCAACCAGAAGATGTTCATCGAGAATTTCATCGGCGAGGCCAAGCTCGTTGCCGATTTGATTCACACGAATATCGTCCAGACGTATCACCTTGGCGAGGTTGACGGTGCTTTTCTCATTTGCATGGAATTGATTCGCGGTGTGAACCTCGAGCAGTTTACCCGTCAACTCGCGGACAAACGCCGGACCTTGCCAAAGGAACTGGCCGTGTTCATTACCAGCCGCGTCGCGCGCGGGCTGGCTTACGCGCACGCAAAGACGGACAAGGACGGCCGCCCGCTCGGCATCGTCCACCGCGACGTGAGTTTTAAGAACATCATGATCGCGTTCGAAGGCGACGTAAAGCTGACCGATTTCGGCATCGCCAAAGCGCGCGGTTTTTTGACCGATCAGGAAGGCGAAGTCATCGCAGGCAAACCGGATTACATGAGTCCCGAACAGGCCGACTTTCAAATCACCGACCAGCGGTCCGATTTATTTTCTGCCGGCGTTGTGCTTGCGCATTTGCTGCTCGGCAAAAATATTTTCAAAGGCGCGACCGCCGAGGAATCGCGCCAAAAAATTCTCACCCAGGAAATTCCTGATTTCCGCAAACTCGACTCACGCATTGACGACCCGCTCAACGATATTTTGAAGCATTGTCTCGCGCGCAACCCTGCGGAACGGTTCGCCTCTGGCGATGAGTTGATGTATAAACTCGAATACTACATCTATCATAGCGGTTACGGCCCGACGAACGAGACACTCGGCAAATTCATCAGCGAACTTTTCGGGCAAAACACGCGTCCAAACGCTGCGGCATTCGTGGCCAAAGGCAGCACCCAGCTTGTCGAGCACACCGCCCGCATCCATCGCAAAGAGTGATTCCGATGAAACGCGCCGCCGCTCACGTCGTGAAAATCGGGCTGCTGCAAACCACTTGCTCGGCCAATCCCGAAACGAACCTCAAAAAAACCCTCACACTTGCCGAACGCGCCGCGAAGCAGGGCGCGCAAATCATCTGCACGCAGGAATTGTTCCGTTCACAATATTTCTGCCAGAGCGAAAACCATAAAAATTTTAATCTAGCGGAGAAAATTCCCGGTCCAAGCACAGATGCCTTTTGCAAGGTCGCAAAAAAAAACAAAGTTGTCATCATTGCATCGCTTTTCGAAAAACGCGCCGCCGGCGTTTATCACAATACCGCCGCGATTATTGACGCCGACGGCTCGTTGCTCGGCATCTATCGCAAGATGCACATTCCCGACGACCCGTTGTTTTACGAAAAATTTTATTTTGCGCCCGGCGATTTGGGATTCAAAACCTGGCAAACTAAATACGGCAAAATCGGGGTGCTGATCTGCTGGGACCAATGGTATCCCGAAGCTGCACGGCTGATGGCATTGCAAGGCGCGCAAATCCTTTTTTATCCGACCGCTATCGGCTGGCATCCGAGCGAGAAAAAGAAATACGGCGCGAATCAACACAACGCGTGGGAAACAATTCAACGCAGCCACGCTGTCGCCAATGGCTGCTTCGTCGCCGTGCCCAATCGCGTCGGCCACGAAAAAATTCACGGCGTCAGCGGCGACGGTATTGAGTTTTGGGGACAAAGTTTCGTTGCTGGAACGTCCGGTGAAATTCTCGCCAAGGCGTCAACGAACAAGGAAGAAATTTTAATTATGCCCGTTGACCTCGCCAACGTGGACACTACGCGCACGCACTGGCCGTTTCTCCGCGACCGGCGGATTGACGCTTATGGAAATTTGACAAAGCGATTCGTTGACTGAGTTGTCATGAACTTCATTTCGCTGAAACGCTACATTCCGTTGGCTGTCTGGATTGTAGTTGTTTGCACCATCATCCTCATTCCGCTGAAAATCATCAGTTACGGATTTTTGCCAGGCGATGATGCATTGCGCCACGCGGCCAAGGCTGTTTCCGGGAAAACGTGGCAGCAAATCCTCGTCATGCGGAGTGATTTTCCGATTGATCCGAGTCCGGGCTGGCAGACCATTCTCACATGGGTTCACGGATGTTTCGGAGGTGACGCCGAATCGCTCGTCATTTTTTCCGTCGTTGCTTTGATGTTGCTCGTGACGTTGTGCGCGCTGCCGTGGTTTCGCCGACCGGAAGCGTGGCTCGCCGCTTTGTTTGTAGCATCGGTTTTTGTTCCCAGTTGCACAACGCGATTCGCGCGCGGGCGGCCATACATTTTGACGGACGCGGTTCTCATCACGATTTTATTTCTGTGGTCGCGACAAAAAAATGAAGACAAGCCGTGCCGTCTGGCATTGATTCTCACGCCTTTGCTCGTTGCCGCATCCGCATGGATTCACGGCTCGTGGTATCTGCTGGTATTGCCGGGCGCGGCGATTTTGTTCGCGGGATTTTGGCGTTCAGCGATTTATTACGGCGCATGTTGGATCGCGGGAAGTTTTCTCGGCTGCGCCCTCACCGGCCATCCGTGGGAATTTTTATTTCAATCCGTGAGACACATGTTCGGCGTGTTTGGAAATTTCGTCGTCATCCGCCAGCTTGAACCTGAAATGTATCCTTCTGATGGCGATACCGCCGCCGTGCTTGCGGTTATCTCGTTGCTTTTGTGCCGGAAAATCTTTCTCGGCTGGAATCCCCGCGTGCGGCTCAATCCGGTTTTCATCATGATGGTTTTGGGCTGGCTGCTCGGATTAAAAATGCGCCGGTTTTGGTGGGATTTTGGAACGCCGGCGTTCTTCGTCTGGGTCGCGCTGGAATTGCAAGAGCATTTCGAGCGTCATCTCACGTTTGACTCGGTCAAGCGTTTGCTCGTCACATTGGGAATTGCCGGCGGAGTTTTTCTCGGGTTTACCAGTGACCGCGAAAGCCGCTGGACGGCCAATCTCACGACCGATTATCTCACACCGGATAATCCCGACCTTGCGGGCTGGCTGCCCAAACCCGGCGGCATTATTTACAATTCTGACATGGACATTTTTTTCCAAACGTTTTTCAAAAATCCGACGGCAGACTGGCGCTACATTCTCGGCTTTGAATCCGGCTTCATGCAGCCTGAAGACCTCGAAGTGCTTCGCAAAATTGAGTGGAATTACGGCGACGTGCATGCCTACGAACCGTGGGTGAAAAAAATGCGCCCGCAAGATCGCATGATCATCCGGGGTAACAGTGTAAATCTGCCAGACATTCCTGAATTGGAATGGCGTTACGCGGCCAGCGGCCTGTGGGTCGGGCGTTTGCCGCAATTTACGAATAATCCG
Organism: uncultured Verrucomicrobiae bacterium; assembly: GCA_963719075.1. Taxonomy (GTDB): domain Bacteria; phylum Verrucomicrobiota; class Verrucomicrobiia; order Limisphaerales; family UBA11358; genus UBA11358. The sequence continues at coordinate 104,087 of CAVRAN010000001.1, forward strand.
GCTGCAGCATTTCCACAGAAATGAAATTGGCCTGGATTACCGGCGCAAACGGACTAATCGGAAATTATCTGGTTCAAACTGCGCCAAAATTTGCCTCGCGCTGGCGCGTGCGCGCGTTGAATCGCGCACAATTGGACCTGCTCGATTTCGCCGCCGTCCGCCGCGAATTTGAAAAAGACAAACCACAACTTGTCATTCATTGTGCCGCCGTCAGCACCATCACCGAAGTGCAGGAAAATCCAAAACTGGCGCAAAAACTAAACGTCGAAGTGACAAGATTGCTCGCGGAATTGGCCTCGGAAGCGCAGTTCATTTTTTTCTCAACCGATTTGATTTTCGACGGGTGCAAGGGAAATTACGTCGAAACGGTCGCGCCCAATCCGTTGCATCTTTACGGCGAAACAAAAGTCGCCGCCGAGGAAATTGTTCTAAGAAATCCGCGCCACCTTGTTGTGCGCACGTCGCTCAACGGCGGCCTTTCTCGCGCGGGCAACCGCGGCTTTAATGAGCAATTGCGACTGTCGTTGCAAAAATCCGATGGAATGAAATTGTTCACGGATGAGTTTCGTTCGCCGATTGCGGCCATCGAGACGGCGCGCTCGGTTTGGGAACTGGCGGACAAAAATCTCGCGGGAATTTTTCACGTCGCCGGCGCGGAAAAACTGTCGCGCTGGCAAATCGGTCAATTGCTAATTAGGCGATGGCCGGAAATTAAAACAAAAATTGAGGCCGGCTCGGCAAAGGATTTTTCCGGCCCGCCGCGCGCGCTGGACACGTCACTGAACATTTCAAAAATCCAAAATGTTTTGTCCGCGCCATTGCCCGGCTTGCCCGCGTGGCTGGCGGTAAATCCTAATGAACCGTTTTGAACCGTAAAGACACAACGATATGAAGAAAAGAAAACTTTGTGCCCTTATGTCCGGGTGGTTAATTCTGTTGTCGTGAATCAAACTTACCGAGGCCGTCTTGCGCCATCACCGACGGGTCATTTGCATCTTGGTCATGCGCGAACATTTTGGATCGCACAGGAACGCGCGCGTGCAAATGGCGGTGTTCTGATTTTACGGAACGAAGATTTGGATTCCACGCGCTTCAAAATGGAATTTGTGGATGCGATGCTCGAAGACTTGCGCTGGTTCGGCTTTGAATGGAGCGAAGGTCCGGACGTTGGCGGCCCATTCGCGCCTTACAATCAAAGTGAACGGCTGAATTTTTACCGCACCGCTCTGGAAAAACTTCACGCGGGCAACTTCATTTATCCCTGCACCTGTTCGCGCAAAGATATTCGGTTTGCCACAAGCGCGCCGCACGCGAACGACGATGACGAACCAATTTATCCCGGCACTTGCCGTTCAAATCGTAAATCTGAAATAATAAATCAAAAGTTCAATTGGCGCTTTCGTGTTCCAAACGGCGAGACAATTTCCTTCACTGATGGAAATTTTGGCGAGCAAAAATTTATTGCCGGAAAAAGTTTCGGTGATTTCGTTGTCTGGCGGCACGACGATATTCCCGCGTATCAACTCGCCTGCGTTGTGGACGACGCAGCGATGCAAATCACCGAAGTCGTGCGCGGCGCGGATTTGCTCGTCAGCACGGCGCGGCAGATTTTGCTCTACCGCGCGCTTGGTTTGACGTCGCCGATTTTTTTTCATTGTGCGTTGATGCTTGACGAAAAGGGCGAACGGCTGGCCAAGCGGCACGACGCTTTGAGTTTGCGGACATTGCGCGAGCGTGGTGAAACACCTGAATCTTTGCGCCGTGGGTGGGATTAGGGGATTGCCAACCCACCTTAATCTAACCCTTCGGCTCGCATAACTAACTGACCCATGTTCGCGGTTGACATCCCCGTTCCGGCGTGGCTCAGTTTGGGCGTTAGGCGGCAGCGAGCACGTCTATAAATTCCAATGAAGAAGTGTCCATATTGCGGCGCAGAGTATCCCGACGATGCGACGGCGTGTGCGATTGACCAGACCCCGTTTGGGGAAGTTCCGTCAGAGGCTTCGCCTCGTCTCAAACTTCCCACATTTGCCATCTTCTCGGAGTATAAAATTCCAGTTTCATTTTCAATTGCTCTTATCTTTTCTTTTTTCCGGGCGCGATGTGTTTTGCCTTTATCGCTTTGGCCATTTTGCTTCTCTTTCTTCCGGGCGGCTCCTTCGCGAGTGGTATAATGTTTTTACCGTGCCTTATCGGTGGAACCTATGGATTTTTTTGCTTATGTCTATCAAGAGGCTTGAGAAGGTGTTCACGTGGATGGCGCACTTGTGCTTTGGTTATCATTTGGTGGGGTTTTATTGTCATGGCATTCGGTATCGGTCGGTATTTATTGACTCACAAGACACCCAGCCATGAAACGACTATAGAGTTTTTAGCGGGATACGCTTTCGGTTTTGTTGTGCAAGTGTGGCAGTATCGGGTTCTCACACGACCAGACATTCGAAATTTATTTTATGGATATGCTCCCAAATATGATTCATTGGATGAATCGTGGCACTGAGAATCCAGATTTGACGGCGGGATTAAAACATTGCCTTCTCCGTCAACGGAAATCCGATTTTCAGTTCAGTTGGAATCCTCAAAACAACTCAGGCCGGTCTTTTGACCGGCCTGAGTTGTTATACTCCTGAATGTTCTAAAATTTCTGTTGGACATCCGTATATCACCCGTTGCCACCCGGCTTAAATACCGGCAACGTGAAAATTATAAACCTGCCTTGGCTTGATCAAAAAGAGTTTGCTCCTCGGGCAATAGCAGCCCTTTGGAAGAGCGGTTCAAAAAAGTCATTGCCTCTGCCATGTGGCCGTTGGCCCTGAGAATAAGGCCATAATAACCGGCAGTCGAAGGATTCTCCAGTTCTTTTGGGGTGAGTTGCTGCATGACCTTGAGTGCCTCGGGATATTCTTTCTGCAAGTACAGCGAAAAGGCATAGGTAGAGGCATAGGATGGATTCGTAGGAGCTCTTTCATACACTTCTTGAGCTAGATCGTAGGGGTTGAGCTCCTGCGCCCCTAAAAGCATGGCGGTCATGGCCAGATTGTTTTTTGTGTCCAGATCGTCCGGATTCCGTTTGTAGATAATGTCGAATAATTCCATCAAAGAACGAGTGCGGTGCCAGGCCAACAACGCCTGAGCCAGAGTGGGGGTCGCCCATTTTTCCTCCGGGTATTTATTCACCACGGTCCACAGTATCTGTTCCGCTTCGCTGTTCCATCGCCACTCTGCCGCCAGGTGGAAAAGTGCAATCAAGGTGCCTTTTTGGTCGCTGGCAAATTTCAGTGCCACGCTCCACTCGGCAGTTGAGGCCTCTGTCAGATCCTGTTCGCGTAGGGAACGGGCCAAAAACGCATGTCGCATAAATTCAAGTTCGTTCCAATTTTGTTGCTGAATGGCGACTTGCAATTCGTGCCAGTCACCCATTTGTAATTGGCATTGGGCGGCCAGCAATACCGCTGGCTCGTTGGTCCTAGTCTGCATCGGAAGGCCCTGTAACCAGTTAAGCGCATGGGCCGGCGAAAGTTTGTTCATCTCCCAATTTGCAAGGTCAAAGATTTTTGTGGGATTGATTGAAGCCTCACGTTGGTACAAGGTAAGCGTGGGTTTAAATTCGTCATCATCAATTTTCAACAACACATCGAGCCGCAACAATTTGTCAGCAAAAACTGAATTAGATTGTTCTGTCAGTTCCTTTGAGAGAGTCAGAGCCATTGGGATATTATTGAAACGCATCGCATCATTAATCAATTCACGACGGGCCTGACTACACAGGGCGGCGTTGGTCGAACTCATGATAACCCGTTGCAGGGCGATGCGCGCCTCAGCCATATCTAGGGCGTTGGTCCTGTGAAGTCGCACCACAGCCAGATTAACCTGGGGAACTGGATTTGAGGGATCGAGCCGGATAGCTTCACTAAAGTGTGCCTCGGCTTCATCAAGCTGCCCCCCCACAAGGGCCACTGTGCCTGCGATATTATTGTAAATAGCGGAATTTTTATCAGCACCGACCACGCCCGCCAGTGTGTTTGAGGCTAAAAGATAGTCCTGAAAAATAATGGCTGCCTGCACCAGAGACAAACGATCCTCAATTGAATTAGGGTTCAGTTCCAGAATACGCTGACGCCATACCAAAGCCCCGGGAGATCGCACCGATTCTGTTAAACCTGCCATCATACGGCAAGCTTCAATGTTCCGAGGGTTAATATTGAGCACCTCTTGCAAGGAAAGGATGGCATTACGAGCATCAGCTTTGGCAAAATATGCCTTGGCCATGGCCAGCCCATGGCTTTGCTTCCATACTTGGTAACCACGATAGCCAGAATAACCCAGCAACAGCAAAACGATGCAGCATGAGAGAACGATGATTATTTTACGCATAATTTTCGACGGATTGTATTTAAAAATATTTAAATTGTTCGCGCAGCCTCAGGTTGCCGGCAGAACCATCTCATGCTCTTCGGGTTTCCACTCGCTCAATTTTACCCCGTTCCGAGTCGCAATTTCCTGAATGGTAGTTCGGCTCTCCGGCAACAGTTCCGAAACTATGATGACGCGGCTCACTTTCTTCCGTTCGATCAACAGCGGGAGCTCTTTGAGACCACCCAGCACAAGAAACCCATAAACCCATTGGAAATGCAATCCCTTTTCATCATCAATAAATCCTAGAATCTGGCGTCCATCCAGTTTTTTAGAGATCTCCATTGCGCGGTCTTTCAAAAACAATTGCGCTCGAATCCCTGCCCCGTATAGCAGAACCCTTTCAGCTTCAGCGGCGGCATCGCCTTGACGTTTCAGCCATAATACAAGTTCCTCAATGCACCGGTCGATCAATCTCGAGGTCATGATAACCGGATGGCTTATTCCTGAAATCAAGATAGCTCGCAGAATCCATGTTGAACCAGCCACTGGATCAATGATCAAAGCGAGGCCTAGGCTGAAAAGAATTCCCGTTTCCAACCAAAACAGTACCATCAACACATCACGGAGCCGAGCTCGCGGCCAATAGGTAACATAGGTACGGGAAAGCGCGAGCAGCAAGAAAGTAGGTGTCACCCAAATTGGTAAATCAACAAACCAAGTGTGCCAAAAATCCACCCTCTGCTTCTCGATGAACCACATGATCAAAGCCAGTGAACCTGCCAACCAGGCCATGTCCCAGACTGGGTAAACGAGCGCCTTGAAAGTCGAGTGCGTGGGACGGCGCAAGCCCGTCAATATCGCGCTGCCTGTTTCGCGCAATTCAATGACGGCGAGCTGTCTCATCAACACATACACGCCAGCGAGCAATGCGATGAGGAAGATGCCCGCCGCGTGCGACTGGAAAAGCATAATGGACAAGCCAAAGGCCACCAAGCCGCCGTTGAGCAGATAAAGGAAAGTAGCCACTCGTTGGGTGCTGAAACCGGACTTAATTAAACGATGGTGCAGATGCTCCACGTCCGGCTGCATGATGCCACGCCTAGGACCATCACTTTTAATGTTGACCCACGAGCGCACCGAACGCCGCCAGATCGCCAGAAGTGCGTCATAAATCGGCACGCCCAAAACCATGATGGGAATAGTCATGGAAATCAGGAACGTATTCTTGTTGAACGTCTGCAGGGAAACCACCCCCAGCGTGAACCCGATGAACATGCTTCCGGTATCACCCAGAAAAATACTGGCCGGATGAAAATTATAACGTAGAAATCCAAGGCAGGCTCCGATAAAACCGAGAAGCAGCAAAATTTCCCCTGTATTCTGCTGCATCAACAGAATACCGGACAACCCCACGGCAGAAATGATAGCCAAACCAGATGCCAGCCCGTCCAGCCCGTCAATCAGGTTAAAAGCATTGATGATGGCCACCAGCCAGACTACCACCATCACACAATCCACCGGTGCCGGAAGGTCGTATCCTAATAGCTGGCCAAATCGAGTTCCGGAAAACCACATAATCAAGGCGGCGGACACCTGTCCGCCGAGTTTGATCCACGGCTTCATTCCACGAATGTCATCAATCACTCCGACCACCAGCAAAACCAGTGACGCGAAAGCAAATTTCTGCCACCAGACAAAATCAAGTGACTTGTCCAAGAGAGGCCAGGGGAATAAAAACACCATCAAGCACGCGGCGTGAACACCAAAAACCACAGCCACCCCGCCACCTCGCGCGGTCGGACGTTTATGCGGTCGTCGTGAGTCTGGCAGGTCAACTACCCCAAACCGAATGGCCACCCTGCGCACTACCGGTGTGAGTAGGTACGTCACAATCAATCCAACAAGAAAAACCAAGATATACTTGTCTAAATCACCAAACATATGCAAAGAGTAGATTCAAATCGTAGTTATGCATGGCACCAATCCTGCTGGTTTATTGATTCAATCAGTGCCACCACGCGCGGCAACAAGGCCGCCTGTGAAAATTGCGTTTCGACGTCGGACGGCTGGTGGTGGTTGGCGCACACCCGACGCAATTGATGAATCTTGTTTGCCAACTCTCCGTCTGCGCCGTGTCGTACGAATGCCCGGGGATAGCGCAATTCTAAACCGGCGAATATGTCCGTGACATGGCTTGGCTCCGGCCCAATGTAAATCACCGGCGATCCCACGGTCAGGATGTTGTAAATCTTGCACGGATGCACCAACCCCAGCATGGAGTTGCCCATCACTACGACATGTGCGTCTGCCGCTGAAAGCGAGGCGGACAATTTGTCCAGCGGTTGATAGGGCAGGCACAGCACCTGTGGATTGTGCGCCGCCCATTTTTTGACTTGGGAAAATTCGCTCCCGCCGCCGATAAAGCAAAAGACGATATCCGTTTCCCCGCGCAGCCGTTCCGCCGCTTGCTTAAGCGTGTCTAGCGGATGAACTGGGCTGTGGTTACCTGAATACATTACGACGAATTTTCCGGCGAGGCCATGCGTTGCCCGAAACTTCTCGCGACCGACAGCGTCAAATGTCACCTGCTTGTCCTGCGACCAGGGCGGGATCACGGCGATCTTTTCAATCGCGATGTGTTTCTTCAAGATACGGTCGCGCATGAACCGGTCGAGTGCGATGATGCCGTCCGCCCGACGCAGACTAAATCGCGACATCCGCTCCAGCCATTTTGCCGCAAACGAATCCGCCTGCAGCCAGCCCGCTGCGATAGCCTCGTCCGGGTTGAAATCCATAATCCAGTAGCAGAACCGTGCCCCCCACAACTTCGCCCGCCACGCGCCAAGGAATGAAATTAAAGGTGGTGTGGTCAAGGCTACCACTACATCTTGTCGCGGAAGGAAAAGCAGGCGGATACAACTGAAAAAAAGAAAACTGGCGAAATCCGCCGAGCGCCGCCACTTGGCACCCTTGCCAAAGCGCGTAGAAAATATACGGAGAATCTTCACGCTACGCCAAATCTCGCTTGCGGGATAAATGGTTTCGGGATGCTCATACGCCCGTCGGCTGGTCACCACAGTGACCTCGTGGCCACGTTCTGCCAACGCTCCTGCCAAATCACTCAAGTATTGGGCGGTGGCGACAATATCGGGATAGAAAACCTGGTTGAGCATGAGGATTTTCATTCAAGCGTGAGATTTGTCGTTCGCATCGCTTAATTTTCCACTTTGATCAATTTGACCAGTTGGCGCATCAATGCCTGTTTTGCCAGTTCGGGATCATCACAACCTGTAATAATTATTTCTAAAACCTTCTGTCCTTTGTTTCCCCGGCCTGCCCAAACGCTCCGAATGAGATTGAGTCGTGACGATTCGTCTGCCGTGTAGGTGTTACTCCCCATACCAGCCTGCCAATGGCATTGATAAACCTGCAATAGGCCGCTATTACTTGTAAAAACATAATGGCGCATTGGCAACTCCACGTTATTTACGTTGAGTACCATCAGGGTCGGCCCCGAGATCATCTTAAAACCACTCGCGGTGATACAAATATCCGGCGTGTGCCGTTTGGCTAGATAACCCGCGACCCGTCCGGGCAACCAATTGAAATAAAAAGCCTGCCACAAAGTACCATCCGCTTCCTGCCATTGCCCCTTCTGTCCCTGATCGAAACGAAGTAGTTCATGTTCTTCCGCAGTCAGTGGTAAATTTTTATAGGTGGGATTGGCCTCGGGAAAATTCACCGACCATGCGGGGCCGGGTTTCAGATGTGATTCACGAATCCGATACCAAAGCTCAACCCCGCTCTCGACTACAACCAGCCAAATCATCAAAAGGATGCCGAGACGATTCATCCGTCGGCGGGTTTTGTCGCCGTTGTCATCATCCGTGGCAGGGAAGTCGTCTGTTGCCGCCGCATTATCATCTCCGCGCAGAACATGCTGGTGATTTAACAGCCAACCTACGGTCCAAAGCATGGCAGTGCAAACCAGCAGAATTGTCCACCCCGCTTCGTCATGATATTCGGCAATGGCCCCGATCCCCTTTTTCGCCGCCACCCAAGTGAGCAGTGATGTGCGGCACAGGTTCAATATTATCGCCAGGACAAAGCTGATGGGTATCAGCAACAGCCGTCGCCGCCAGCCAAACAAATAAAATTCCCCGAGAAAAAGCGAAACCATCAGGCTTGATTGCAAGGATCGGATGCCGCTGCAAGCATCGTTGATGCCGACTATACCCGTGCTTACTTCAATCAAGTTACCATGTTGGATCGCCGGCACGTTCAGAATGCCCAGCACATCCACCACCATTGCGGCATTCATACGGCTCAATCCTTGAATGATCGGTGCCTCAATAAGCGTGGGCCACGGAATCGCCACCAAAAAGAAAGTCACCGGAAAGGCGGCCTGTTTCAACCAGCGTTTCCCGCCAGCGAGGTAAATGGCATAGAGGGTCAGCCCGACTATTTGAATTCCCAACGACCATTGAATCGGCCGCCACTCCGGCGTAGCCGCTTCAACGAGTCGGGTAGGTAGATAAAAAAACGCGAGCAGGCCGCAGAGCAATACCGCCAGCCACGGATTCCCAGCCACCGAAGCACACTGGTGTCTGGCAATATGCTGCCAACGGCGCAGCAACAATCCAACCACCAGCAGCGGAACGACTAAGCCGTAGCTATATTGCGGGTCTGTTGTCCATTCCAGATATAAGTTGTCAACCAAGTGGAACCAAAGATAGCCCAAAGGCAAGATCACCAGCGCCCATTTCAGGAGGTAGCGATTTTTGCCCGGAGTTGCCGCTTGTCCCGGCAAATGGATGGACGCCGCGCCGGATGATTCTTCAGGATTGGTCATATTTAATGTTAATTTCCCAAGTTATGTGTCAAGAAATGACGCGTTGCTTTACCAGCACGGCTGGATTGCCCTGATAAATTCCATTGGCGGCTAGGTTTTTGGTGGCCACTGAACCCACCGTCAAAACCGCATGAGATCCAACCGTCACCCCGGGGCCGACCCAGCAACCAGCACCGATCCAGACACCATCCTCCAGCTTTATTGGTTGGGTGATTAAATCAAATGTGAACTTTTTGTAATTGTGGTTGCCGGTGCAAAGAAAAGCGCGTTGGGAAATACAGACATTGTTCCCGATGACCATGCGCTCCAGATTTAACAGCCAGCACTCCTCACCGAGCCAGACATGATCTCCAACCGTCAGCTTCCACGGAAAAGTAATTTTGACCTGTGGTTTAATGGTAGTATTCCGCCCGATACTTGCCCCGAATGCGCGCAGCACTACCCGTTTCAAGGCGGAAAAACTGAACGGACACAACTGGAACAAAACCAGGCTGATGACCAGCCAAAGACCTTCTTTCACCACGCCGGCACCACGGTCAAACTGCCCCGGAAAATAGCGCGACAAATCCACCAGCAACAAACGATTTTCCGTTTTAAAAGCGGATTGGCCGCTGCCAGCCTTGGATTGTGGTTCGCTCATACTTTATTTATAACGTTTCCACCACTTTCACAGATGTTACTTTAAACAAATTCAATTTCAGCCGTCACGTCTTATGTAAAAAATCTCCGCTGGCGTTGTCGCCGTCCCCAACTATCCGACACAGTAAATTCAAGTCACAAGCCCTTTCGACTTCTATTTACCCTTTACACGGTTCTCAGGTGTTTTGATGAGGCATCGAAGTTTGACTTGCGTTGCTTTGGTGGCTCGCCAACTATGTTGGCAAATTTATGGCTAAACGAGCGCTCATCACCGGCATCACGGGGCAGGACGGTTCTTATTTGACGGAATTACTTTTGTCCAAAGGCTACGAAGTTCATGGCATCATCCGCCGCGCCAGCACGTTCAACACGTCCCGGCTCGAACATATTTATGCCGATCCCCACGTCGCGAAAACTTCATTGAAACTTCATTACGGCGATTTGAGCGACGCGAGCGCGCTGTCGCGCTTGATCGGGAAAATCGCGCCGGACGAAATCTACAATCTCGCCGCGCAAAGCCATGTGCGCGTGAGCTTCGACTGCCCGGAATACACGACGGACATCACGGCCACGGGCGCGGTGCGGCTGCTCGAAGCCATCCGCGAAACAGGAATCAAGACAAAATTTTATCAGGCGTCGTCGAGCGAAATGTTCGGCATGGTGCAGCACATTCCACAGAGTGAGAAGACGCCGTTTTATCCGCGCAGCCCGTACGGTTGCGCGAAGGTTTATGCGCACTGGATTACGGTGAATTACCGCGAGTCATATGATTTGTTTGCGTGCAGCGGAATTTTGTTCAACCACGAATCGCCACGCCGTGGCGAAACTTTTGTGACGCGCAAAATCACCCGCGCCGTCGCGCACATCAAGGCCGGTTTGCAGGAGAAACTTTTTCTCGGCAACCTCGACGCGAAGCGCGACTGGGGTTACGCGAAAGAATACGTCGAGGCGATGTGGCTGATGTTGCAGCATGGCAAGCCTGATGATTATGTCATCGCTACCAACGAAACGCACAGCGTGCGGGAATTTCTGGAAGTCGCCTTCGCGCACGTCGGCCTCGACTGGCAGAAGCACGTGGAGATTGACTCGAATTATTTCCGCCCCGCCGAAGTGGATTTGCTGATTGGCGATTATTCAAAGGCAAAACAAAAACTCGGATGGGAACCAAAAATGACTTTCAATGCGCTCGCGAAGCTGATGGTGGACGCCGACGTGAAACTGGTGCAAGACCATCTGTCCGGTAAAGGCCGTGTCGCGAGCTGAATCATTTTCCGCGCGACTGCTTGGAAAGAAAATCCTCGTAGGCCAGCCGGATGCCGGATGCCAAATCAACCTTAGGTTTCCAGCCCAGCGTGAACAGACGCGAACTGTCCATCAATTTTCGCGGCGTGCCGTCGGGTTTTGATTTGTCCCAGACAATCTCACCGAAAAAGCCAACGATGTGTTTCACCAGTTCCGCCAATTCGCGGATGGTGATTTCACTGCCGCTGCCGACATTGATGAATTGTTCCTCGCTGTAATTCTGCATCAAAAAAACGCACGCGCCCGCCAAATCATCCGCATACAAAAATTCCCTCAACGGTGTTCCGGTTCCCCAGCAAGTGACGGCGGCGGCGGAATTTGTTTTGGCATCGTGAAATTTTCGGATCAACGCGGGCAGAACGTGCGAGGTCTGCAAATCGTAATTGTCATTCGGCCCATACATATTCGTCGGCATAGCGCTGATGAAATCGCAGCCGTATTGACGGCGATACGCTTGGCACATTTTGATGCCCGCGATTTTGGCGACGGCATACCATTCGTTCGTCGGTTCGAGCGGGCCGGTGAGAAGATATTCTTCCTTGAGCGGCTGCGGTGCGAGCTTGGGATAAATGCAAGAGCTGCCGAGAAATAAAAGTTTCCGTGTCCCCATCTGATGCGACGTGTGAATAAGATTATTTTGGATTTGCAAATTTTCAAAAAGAAACTCCGCTGGTTGTGTGCTGTTCGCGTGGATACCGCCAACCTTTGCCGCTGCCACAAAAACAAACTCTGGTTTTGTGTCCGCGAAAAATTTCTGAAGGGCGGCAGCGTCCAGCAAATTGATTTCCAGCTGTCTCCGGCCAATGAGATTTTTGAACCCCTGCCGCTGAAGTTCCCGCCAGATGGCGCTGCCCACCAGCCCGTGGTGTCCGGCCACATAAATGCGCGAATTTTCGTTCATCAGCATGGCGGATGCTACGCAAGGGCCGTCGTCGTGTGAATTCAAAACGTGCATTGGAACCATCAGGCGTTCAGGATGCAATCAGGTTTTGCTCCGCCTCCCAAAATCCATTCATGAACCGCCTGCATTTGCTTCCCGACCTGCGACCAGGTAAACCTTTCCGCCACCAAGTCATGCCCGCAGCTTCCCATCGCCACCCGCTCGGCGTCTGTCATGTGTTGCAGTTCATTCAGGACTGCCACCAAGCTGGCTCCAGTCGCTTCTACTTTGAGCGCTGCACCGGTTTGAAATCCTTCCGGAAGGTTGCATTCCGGCGTCATGACGACCGGCTTGGAATTTGCCCAGGCTTCAAGCACCACCATTGGCACCCCTTCGCTGAACGAAGGTAGAACAAACGCATCACAATGATGATAACAGGCGGCCTTGTCCGCGTTAAATTGCGGCCCCAGAAAAAGCACGGAACACGGAGTTTGTGGCTTGAAGATTTTTTCGCCATTCGCGCTCCCTCTTGCCTGCTCCCGGATGTCCGTCCATGTCAACCCCAACTCGGTTGCTAATTGCTTGAGTTCGTGTTCATGTCCGCCTTGATCCCAGCCCGCGATCGCCAGCATCCATTCTTGCGGCCTGCCGCCCGCCTCTTGCACTTGGCTCCACGCACGGAGCAGATTGACAAGTCCTTTCTTCGGATGAATCCGGCTCAAAAAGAGGAGCACCTTTCTTCCCGGTTCAACGACATCACTCCATGGAGGCGCAGCTGTAACCCCCGTCGGCAGATCAATTCCGTTGGGAATGACGGCAATGTCATTTTTAAGCTTAAACTGAAGGATGGAATGCATCTCCGACACCGACAGCGCGCGGAGACAGCGCGCTCCGCGCAAATGTTCCCGCTCGAACAGCCAGTATGCGATCAACTTTTTCCAATGCGAATTTTTCAACGCCCACCTGTCCAGCATGCCGTGGGGTGAAATGAGGTAAGGCCGGTTTTTTACCCGGCTGTAATTTTTAATGGCGATACTGGGATAAAGCCAGAGGCCGTGGGTATGACTGATGTCCGGTGCAAAGGCATTTAATTCTTCAAGAAATTTTGGCGAACGGCCAATCATCTTCGGCCAGGACGGCTTGAAAACTGCGACCGGCACCGGGTTCCAAGCTTTGAGGTCAACGTCGGCAAATTCATCCCACAAGCCTAACACCTTCACCTCCGCGCCCAGTTCATGCTCCGACTTAGCCAGACGCGACACCGCATCAAAAAGGCCGCCGGCTTTCCGCGAAATCGAACCCGTAAGATGAGCCGACTTGATCATTCAAAAACTGAAATATTGAAAACCAAAGATCAAACCGTAAAAATGAAGGCAGAAAAATGGAAATGAATTTCAGCTTTTAAGAGCGTTGGCAAGTGCAAACCGTAAGAGCCACTGGTCCAGAAGCCCAGCTCGCGGGCGCGGATTTTTCAGAGCCATGGTGACAGCATCACGCAGGCCGTTGGCAAACTGTTCCGGTCCCCAGACGGAAATGATGCGTCGGCTAGCAGCGCCAAAATCGGAAAGTGGAAAGCTGGCAGCGGAAATTTTCGACATCAACTGTGCGAGCTGTTCCACGTTCCATGGATCAAAGGTGAAACCGTTTACGCCTTCCTGCACCAAATCTGCGGCACACCCGCAGCGGCTGGATGCTAGCACCGGCAGACCCGAGGCCATCGCCTCGTTCACGACAAGGCCCCACTGTTCCGTCGTGCTCGCATGGACAAAAGCGCCGGCCAGCCCGAAATATACTGGCAGTTCGTTATACTGCTTGAAGCCGGGCAGATGAACGCAGTCACCCAAGCGGAGAGTGGAAATCAGGTTACAAAGGCCGGATCGAAGCGGGCCGTCACCGAGTAGAACCAGATCCCAGACTTCTGTTGTCCCGGCTCTTTCTCCCGTTTTTTCGGCCAGCTTGCGATACCGCGCATACGCCTCAATCAACCGTGGCAGATTCTTTTTCTCAACGAAACGGGCGCTCGCCAAAAAATACTTTTCAGGCAAACCGTGCTGATTTCTGATTTCTAATTTCTGATTTCTGATTTCCGCAGCCTTCGCCGCAAAGTAGTCATTGTCCACGACATCATAGCCGAGGAAGATACGTTCAAGAGCGAGGCCAAGCCGGGACAAATAATCACCTTGCGGCGTGCCTCCTGCCAATCCGGCGGAATTCAGATTCACCAACCTGCCTTTTATCCATTCCTTCCAAACAACCCGCCGTTCATCCCACGCGGTGCTTTCGGACATGACCACGGACGGGGTGTTTGTTTCCCCGCACCAACACAACGCGCTCAAGGCATCAGCGGACGACCAACCAGGAACCACCACCATCTGCGGTTTGATTTCGTCCAGCGCGTGCCACAATTTAAATTGAAACTCCTGCTTCCATTGTCGCTCACCGGAATCGCGGTCTGTCAGCGTGACTCTCGTGAAAGCGGTCGCACCCTCCACCTTGGCCCAGTCGTAGGTGTCTTCCATAGTACAAGATTCCACCCCCCAAACCGACATCAACCGGCCCGCAGCGTTCAGACGCGCGTGATGATAGGGACCAAAACGATGGAACAAAATGACTACCCGGGTTTCTTTGGGCAACCCGTTCCCGACAAAAGCGGCGCGTAATGTTTCGGAATTGTCCAAGTTTTATTATCAATCAAGTGATTTCAATTCAAGTTGAAGGATGTCCGCTGTCGGAAGTGACGCTGCGTTTTTTCAAACCCGTTTGGGAATGAACCATCGCACTTCCAGACGATTTTCTTTTCACAAATCCGCCCGAAGACAGTCGTCGGGCAAATGGCAATCGTTGGCCGGAGGCCCGGCGCACGACTGGCTGGGCCACCGCCGTCGCCGTCGCTTCCCGCCGGTCAACCTGTGGTCGCCGACGGTCTATCCACCAGACGGCCATCGCGCAAAATAAAAATGGATAAAGAGTGATCAGCGTAATGTCACGGCCCAGATTGAATGTTAGAATCATTCCCAAGCTATACAAGGGTAGCCGGCCAAGCGCGTGAATGTTCAAATCCAGCCGTGCCAGCGCCGCTACCCAGAGACACATTAACAGCGCCGCCGCCATGGGCCCAAAAAAGCGCCCGAAGTTGACCACTCCCTGTCCGATGAAACCGGTGGAAACAGTGGCAACGACTCCCGACGCATCTGTTTCACTGCCATATTGCATGCCGCGAGCGATGGCATAGTCTATCCCGATCAGGGGTTTGCCGGGCCAGAGGGCACGCGGAATCGGATTCACAAGTTCGGCAAAATAGCGCGCCCCCCAGTTGACATGATAGGTGCCCTTGTCTATGAAGGTGCTGACCCAGCACAATTCCTCAAACATATTCAGTCCCTCGTTGTGGACTTTTTTTTGGTCGGCAAGATCCAATCCCTTTTGTTCGAAAGCGGCGGTGATGTTCATGGTGCCGCGGTTGGCGATGATAAACTTCATCCAAGTATTGACCACAAGAAAGACCGCCAGCAAAACCACGATTTTTTTCCACATTCCGCCACGCAGCCGCAGAAACACCCAGCTCAACACGGCTGGAATCGTTATCGCCAGCATTGAGTTGCGTGTGCGGTCAAAAATGAAATAGGGCCAGGTCAGCAGGATTAAAAACAGAGCGAAACGGCGGATGCGAGGATCCGTAGCCAGCGCCGCCACCACACCGAACATCGCGGCGACCAGCAGTTGCAGATAGACGGCGAAAATATCCAAAAAATCTAGTCCAGCCCCGATGCGCCCATGGGACCAGGGAGTGGCGCTGTGGCCTAAAAACGGGAAGAGGTAGTAGATGATTTCCGTCTTGAGAATGACTACAGCAATCACAAAAAGAATGATCCAGACCGAGGCGCAACCCCGGAACAATGCGTTCAACGATTTTTGTATCTCCGGCTGGTCAACGCCTTGTTTAAACAATTGCATAACCCCGCTGTGACGCTGCAGGTAGCGACGATTTAACCATTGATGAGTGGGAGGTGTCATCACGAGGAAAACTGCCAAGAACCAAGCCACCTGCCACCAGGCGCCTGATAGTGTGCCAGCATCGAACAGCTTGGCATGGTTCTTGGCATAATCATTGTAGAAGGCATCGCCAACATACCAAGCCGCCGCAGTACCCAGCACCACCAACATGGGAAGCCCAGTGCCATCGTTCATCCGTCGGAATGACCAAACCCCGCCACCAACGAGAAAGGCGATCACCACCCAAAATGAGAAGGGCAATATGGATAATGTTTCTGACATGAGTAATGGAACAGCCTGTTAAAAGTCAAAATTTAGGTGAAAATTTGAAATGTTGAAAAATAAATCACAAAATTAAAGCTGAAAACTAAAATTCATTTTCACTTTCTGTTTCTATTTTCCGACCTCAGATTTCAAGCCCGCAAACTTGTTTCCAAACACGTCAAATTGGCCGCCAACCGGTCGAGGGTAAACTGTCTGGCTTTTAACAAGGCGGCCGCCGACTGGGATGACAGTAATTCCGGTTGCGCGAGATACCGTTGAAACGTCCGCGCCAGCGCCCCGGCATCACGCGCCGGAACGACAAACCCATCCATGCCATCATTGACCACTTCCCCGCAACACGCTGTGGAGATGACGGGCAA
Source organism: uncultured Verrucomicrobiae bacterium (assembly GCA_963719075.1). Taxonomy (GTDB): domain Bacteria; phylum Verrucomicrobiota; class Verrucomicrobiia; order Limisphaerales; family UBA11358; genus UBA11358. The sequence goes on from CAVRAN010000001.1 coordinate 120,753, forward strand.
CCCATAAGCCATCGCCTCCAATTGCGTGATGGCAAAACCATCTGAGAGTGTCGGCACCACGAACAGATGTGACTGCCGATACCAGACTGCGGCATGATCTCGTCCGGTGCGTCCATGAAATGTCACATTACCCGGCGCAGTTGCCATTGCCTCCCGGGAAATGCCGATTGGTCCCACCACGTCAAAATGAATATTCTCCCGCTCCAGTTGTCGCGCTGCCGCAAGTAGATACTGTATCCCTTTGCGCAAAATAACTTGGCCGAGGAACAAGACTTTCAGAGGAGAAGATGGCGAAAATTTCAAAGCTGAAAGCCGAAGTTGATTTCCATTTTCTACTCTAGAATTTTCTATTTTGGTTTCAAAACACAACGGAACCACCGCCAATTTTTCGGGCAGCACGCCCTGTTGGAGCAGAGCTTGGCGGGAAAATTCGGAATTTACCACGACACGATCTGCCAGGAACCATTCCTGTTCGCGCCGGGCAAAATATTGCTCCGGAACCTTGATGGCCTCCAACGCCCAGCCAGGCCATTGCTTCTCTTCGAAACAAACCAGTTCTACTTCTACACGGTTCGGATCCATTTGGTTCAGGATACATTTGATACCCTGTTCCCGACACCACTTCAGCGTCTCCAAAGCCCCCGTATCGTAGGCAAAAAAAGTCGAGTCCGGTTTCAAGTCAGGCCGGCGCTTCAAAGCCTCTCTGACCCGGACGGCAAACCGGCTCCCAACCTCAATGAACCCTAAATACAGGTTTCCGCCTTCCGCTCTTCGGCGAAGGTGCCATTCCCACCAAAGGGATCGGAAATTCCATGAAACAATTTCTGTTTTCTGCCTTCCCTTTTCTGCTTTTCCCAACTCCGAATGAAACCGCGCCGCCAGTGGACGCAGCCTGCCGACTCCCAGTTTGCGGATGGTCGGGCCGGCCCAAAAATCAGTGTAAAGCGCAGCCAGCCGCCCGGTCTGATGCAAAGCCTGGGGGACTGCGAAATGTTCGCGCGCCCCGATTTGACTGCAAATCCAAGCGGAATATTGGGGAAGGCTGGAAGACATTGTCCCAAAACAAAATAGAAAATAGAAATTTATTAATCAGAAATTTATTTCAACTTTCCCGATCTCTGCTTTCTAATTTCTGTTTTAATTCAGCTTTACCAATTTCAACTCTGATTTAGTAATTTGGATAAAGGTTGGTAGGGGGAGGAGGTTGATCGTTGGTTGACCAGGAATTGTCCCAATTTTGCCAATAAAAAGTGACGGTCTGGCCGTATGGCACCATGATTGGTGGGGTTTGCAGATTGCTGCTTGGAATAATTGGAACCGACTGGCCATTGCTCGTGCTGTTTGTAAAAAGCATCTCTGCTCCAAAAGGTATGCTATTGGGAGAAGTGTCGTCGAGATAGATGATCATGTTGATCGAATAAGGGTAAATTAATTTGTAACGAGAACCATTTATATAAGAAGTTTTATTTGTAAATCCAAATTCTCCATCGGTCAGGATTCCGGTCCAGTATATGTTATCCGTATCTACCAGAGGATAAGGATTACCAACAGTTGCGCTCGTAATATAAACCGCATCGTTTATAAACTCACTGCAATCGTTTTTAAAAAGATGGATATTCGTTGTCCATCCATAATAACTTTGTATAAGATGTATACTGCCAGTTTCGGGATTGAGCAACACATTGGAACTAATGTTAACATTCATGACTGATTGCAGATCATTCGGGCCGGAACCTCCCCCCAACTCCAAAAAGATATACGGATTCACAATCGTATTCCCCGAAATGACAATATTACTGCTATAAAACGTCCCCTGAAAGCCTGCGGCTCCTAGATCGAAACTAATAACATAATTTCCAACATTAGAAAAAACATTGTCCATGACATAAAGATTGTCCGCCGGAACTGTTTCGATGCCATTTCCGCTGCCGGACGCGCCGCCGAAATAAAACAGATTACTTACGATGTTAAATGGAGGATTGTTGCCCTTGCCACCGTTGACGGCAAAACCGTTTCCGGTGATGTTCGTGCAGGTGTTATATTCAAAGTAGCTGGGAAACAAGGAATACGCCTGATAATACTCCGCAATCTGGAAAAGATTCACAAATAAGTTGGACCTGACATCCCACGCCGGGTAGACGTTTAAAGCGGTGGCGTTGCCATCTGAAAACGTGCAATTATAAATTCCAATGTGGCCGTTCGTGCTGCCGTCAATACTCTTAAATTCCTCGCCCCGCCAATGCTGCACGAGCACATTTGTAAAGTATGTGTAGTTCAGGTTGGTGGGGGCACCCCCAGCCAATATAAAGGCACAGTGCGTTTCATCCCATCCGGTTCCGTCCTTCGTGCTGGCCGGAAAGCCATGAATGCTGGTGTTGCCTTGCTGGACACCACCATCCATCGTTAAATCGGAGAAGGAAACTGGATAGTTATAGATGATTGGTATGACCGGGTAAATCTCAACCAAAAAACCACGCGAGGCCGCACCGGAAACAAGCGTCCAAGCTCCTTCACTCAACAAGGTGGTGGAGTTGGTTCCTGCTCCGATAAAATTTATCCCGCCACGCCGGACCAGAATAGCCGATTGCAACGAAGTTCCATTGTAATGCATGGTTAAACACAGATATGTGCCAGCCGGAATGTAAATAGTGTCATTCGTATCTGTACTATTCGTAACGGCGGCAATTGCGCTCATAAATGCCGGCGTGTTGTTGTATCCATAGGTTGCGAAAGTATTGGTCAGTTTCTGCTGGCAGATATGCGAAATGGTGATGGTCGTTTCAGTCACGACGCCTAGAATGTTCGTTTCAGGTACTACGCCCAAGATGGTCGCCACCAAGTCCTGATTATTGGACGATGAAGGAAGCGTAGAAGGAGGCGTAACTATGGGCGTTCCTGCTCCGAAAACCTCTATCGAATCTCCGATAGCCGATAATGGAACCTGATTAGTGGTAGTAACTAAAACCGAGTTGCTCGTGGTATTGACATAGAGTTGGACCGCATCGCCAATCGCGCCGTAATTGGTTACATTCAGGAAGTTTTGCGCGTGACTTGAAATTCCAAACCCGGTCAATGACAGGCAGGTCAACAGGAGGAACCAGCGGCCACACACACCTCCCGCGCCTAGGCACCGGGTGTTTTTGACTGGCTCTAGCAATTTCATAATTCTTAACTCCAACCTCAAATTCAGGATAGCAGAGCAGCAATCCTCGCGCCAATGTATTTTTAAGGGAGTCGAAGCCAGTTCTGGTATTGCGGCCAGGGAATGGAACGACGTTTGGACAGGCAATATTTTATGCCAGCCGCGGCTTGCCACCACCAGACCGGTTCACGAAGAACCCATTTCGGCCCCCGTTTACACGCATAAAGCAATTGAGACAGGACGCGATATAGCACCAGAAACGGCATTTGCGGCAACGGGCAACGTATCACCGTGCTCCAACATTCATTACGCGAATGACGATGATGATTTCTCATCTCGCTGCGGGTTCGACCAGACCAATGGTGTCGGATTGTAATCAGCGGGGTGAACAAGACTTCATACCCCGCCGCTACGCATTGCAGCGCGTAATCCGGTTCCTCATACATATGGAAGAACGCTGTCTCAAATCCGGGCAATTGCAAATAGAGCGAACGACGCAACATCGCCCCGGAATTGGCAAAAGAGCGCGTCAATCGCGTTGTCCCGAAATCCGTCTGTGTGAGTGTTTCTAGATACTCATCCGTCCGTTGTGGAAAATGAGCAATCGCCAGTTTTGAATTCTGCTCAAAGAGCGGGACGATGCGGCAGATACAATCCGGTTGTTCTGGATAACTGTCATCGTCCAAAGCCAGAACCAAGTCGCCGCGTGCCTCGCGCATCATCCGGTCGCGCGACGCTACCGAACCTTTGCCTATCTGGTTCACAATCAATTTTGCATTTCCCATTTCAGATTTCACCATTTGAACAGTGTCATCGGTGCAGCCGTCCGCTGTGATCAATATTTCCAGCGGAGCCGGGTTCAACGCGCGCAGCATCCGGCAGGTGCGTTGCAAATCTGTCACCCGATTCCGAGTGGTGATCATCACAGACACAGTCATGTGCAACAAGTGATCACAAAGCAGGAGACCTTAAATCCATGGCCGCCCGTGTTGTCTGCGCACGCTCAAAGAGTCTTGCGCGCTCGTTCCAAAAGTCATGCAATGTCCGCCACAACGCCACGCCTTCCAGGGAAGTTGACGCACAACAAAAAAGGTGCCCCAAATCATGAATTTGCGGCCGTCGTTCCCCTGCAAAGGACAAGAGCACGTCCTCGCCATTTGCCAGATTGGTCAGATCGTCCCATCCCAGCCGGCGGGCGAGTTCAAAAAGTGTTTCCAAATGGCGGCGGGTGAACGCATAGGCCCCGATGAGCACGTCAACTTCAGCATCCACACTGCTCAGATGATGAAACGGACTACCATTGGAAGAAGCCGTCCCGGGCTTGTATAAGTTACCGGTCAGTCCGTGAGGCACCGCTTCACTGACCAACAGGCATTGAAAGAATTTTGTCCATTGTTGCGGCGTCAAAAAAATATCGTCATCAATCGAAAGAAAATAATTACCCTCCTCCTGTGCGGCCAAAACAAACCGATAACCCGGACGGGTGGGTTTAATCTCATCCACCAGGACCAGCCGCGGATCACCGGCTTTCACCCAATCCGCAATCCGCACGCTGCGATTGCTGTTCGAAACAACCACCTTTCTGACAAAAGCATTTTTCAATGCGCCCTTGACCAGCAACGGTAGGTTTTGCGGTCGGTTATGACTCAGCAGGATGACCGTGCATTGCTTGACACCAGCGGTCGGTGCCGGGGCATCACTGCTCTTTAAGGATCGCTGGAACGCACCATACTTCGCCAGCAACTGAACTGATTCAACTACGATGAAAAGTTTGTGTCGAACGCTGCGCCGGGAGGGAAAGGTCTGGAACAGATAACTGTATTGTGCTGAAAGAAAGGATTTCACTCGAAGATATTTGATTAAAATTCAACGGTCGGCCGACTTCGTCCTGGTGTCCAGTAACTCCTCATACAGTTTAGCATAACGATCCGCCATCAAGTTGTCTGTAAAATGCTGGATGACTCTCTGCCGTCCCGCCACGCCCATTCTGCGGCGTTCGACGGGATGTTCCCGCATCCATTGCAACATCCGGACCAGGCCGGACACGCTGCCAATGTCCCGTTCCAGCAGGCCGGTTTCCCCATCCGCCACCACATCCATCAACCCGCTGGTGGCGTAGGCCACGATCGGAGTCTCACAGGCCATGGCTTCCATCGCTGTGTTACCAAACGTCTCCACCCGGCTGGGAGTGGCAAACACATCGAGTGCCGAATAAAACAAACTTTGCAGGCGCGGACTGTTCAATGGGCCGAGTTGCAAGGTGTCCACGCCGTCAGATTCTGGCCAGCGCCCCGAACCAAACGTGAGCAGCAAAACATTTTGAGTGGCCAGGGCTTTAACCGCCTCGCGCAGCAGACTGGCACCTTTGCGCTCCTCGGAAACATCTGAACAGGCGAAGCCGACCACAAAACGGTCGTCGGAAATCCCCAAGGCGCGGCGTGCATGGTTTTTTTCCGCCGGCTTGAACTGCTCCACATCCAGTCCCAATGGAATGGTGCGGATCGTACGGGCAAATTTCGCCAAACCCGACCGTCGGACCTGTGCCGAAGTCCACTCGCTGTTGCCGACGAAATGAAGATTTTTTCCGGCGTAGATTTTTTCTTTGATGCGAAAAAATTTATGAGTGGCATCGCGGGGATGAGGATGTTTTTGCTGCGGACAATTGCCGCACTCTTTTGTAAAGCCTTCGCAGCCTCCTGGATAGTGACAGCCGCCGGTGATGGGAATCAGATCGTGCAGCGACCAGATGACGGGCAGGCCATCTGGCAGTGAATCAAAAAAACTGGGCAGATCCAGCCAGCGCGCCACCCAGTGCAGATTCACAATCTCTGGTGTCTGACCAAAACCTTGAACCGGCGTGCGCCGGATCCAGCGCGGGCTGGTCACAAAGCCTCCGGGAATGTCATGGCGGTTGCGCAAACTGATCGCCAGTGCCGCCGCATTTCTCCAGAAAAAAGAGCGGTTGGTAAACGCCGGGATCATGGTGGCGTCCACGGCTTCACCGGCACCAAAATACATCCGGCTTTCGATACCTGATCGGCACAAGGCTAGATGCAGCCGTTGCGCAGCGATGCCCGCTCCGCCGGGAAGGAATGACAAATAGTGGGCAACCATGCTTCGATCTTTCAAACGTCCGAGGTTTTTTCAAAAAGAACGAGGTTGGGGCAATAACCCCAGACCGTATAGTTTTTGTGCCGTAGGATGCGTCGGCACGCCAGATTGGTTCCGACGTGATCGTCCACATCGTGGAATGCGATCACGCCGCCCGGAGCCAGTAATCTTTCCCAAACGAGAAAATCAAACCACGTATTGATATAATCGTGGATGGCATCAATAAATATAAAACTGAATCGTTCTTGAGCCAACGCTTCAGCCGCTCCGCCCGAACGCAGCCGGATATGTTTTATCCGGCTGATCGGACGGATCCGATCCAGCATGATTTGCATGTCGGATTCAGCCCCGGGGTAACCGGCAAAAGGATCAACCGCATAAATTGTCCGGCTGGTGGTGGCGGCCAATGCAACGGTGGTTGCGCCGCGCCAAGCACCTACTTCCACAGCGGGCAATTGGATCTGCTCCGTTTGCTTTAGCGCTGCCAGTAGAATCTCTCTTTGACTGGTGGTAACCGAGGTGTCCTCCGTTTCCGAGCCGCGGCCGGGTAAAAAAAACCGTATCGCCGCCGTATCAAAGCAATTTCCAAACGGCTTATAGGTTGCTTTTGCCACCAACTGGCCGAGTTCCAATGGCAACCGCCAACGAAATGCGCGAATCGCACGCGGCAGTTTCATGAGTTCGTTGGGGTCTTGTATCTTCTTCATTTGATCGTTTATAGTTGCCGTACGATTAACCTAGGATGTCTGATGAGCTTGGTTCAAAGCTTCATAGTAGCTCGCCTCAAAACGTTCAACAATCCGCGACCAGACAAATTGCTCCGAGACCTTGCGTAAATTTCTGCCGAGGCGCTGGCACTCAGCGGGGTCTGAAAGTAGCTTAAGCAACGCCGAAGCGAGATCCTGCGGATTAAGTTCTGCGCGGTTATGCACATCGTCCGGGTTGCCTACCATGAGACCGGCCTCCCCATCATTCCATAATTCTCGCAATACAACCACGTTCCGGCCTATGACAGGTTTGCCGTAGCGTCCTGCTTCCATGAATACCAGTCCGAAGGATTCCCCCTCCGAAGGCACACAAAGACAGGTGCATGCCGCCAAGGCATCATGTTTCTCATCCTCGGAGGCAAAGTTCAAATTGAACAATCCGTCAACCGGTGACTGCAGGGCTTCTAATCCCCCGGGCCCCATGCAAACCAAACTCAAGTCCGGCCGTTGTTGGCGAACGAACCTAAAGGCGTCCAAAAGCAACGGGTAACCCTTTTGCAGTTCCTTTCGCCCAATGAACAAAATGAAAGATCCGGTGACGCCAAATTTCTTTCTGAAACGCGCACCATCTCCATCGGCCCGGTCTTCTATCCCGTTGCCGACCACATCAATCGGACAGCGGAAAGCCTTTTGGCGGAAGTAAGCTGCTTCGTATTCTGTATGAACCAGCAAGCGGTTCGCTTTGGCAAAAAGACGCAAATCCAGCGGAGAGTCGCCAACATGATGCGGATGACAAGTCGGCTGAGCCACAAAGGGAATTTGCCAGTATTTGGCAGCATCGGCGGCGGCAAAACCATTTAATGGCGCGGCTTCGCCGATATGATGAATAATATCCATTCCAGTGAAAGCATCGTGCGCCGATTTTCTGGCAACAGTCCGATATAAATTTACGCCCAATCCTGCGAGGCGTGGCCTAACGACGCATTTCCCAAGGAGCCAGAGCACGGGCAGCCACGCTTTTGAGAATTTAAGCGGTTTGACTGGTACTTGGTTGATAACAAGGCTGGATTCAGGCTCATTGAAGAATAGATAATCCCTCCCTTGTAATCTATGCGTTGCCGCGCGCGTAACCACGACAACCTCATGTCCTCGCTTCAGAAGATTCCTGCATAGTAGTTCCGCATGAGCCTGCAATCCTCCGGCATTGGGCGTAAAACTCCAGATGCTGATGCCGATCTTCAACTTGCGAGTTCCAGCCGCAGCCACTGTAGACAAAATTTTGTCTGTTCGCGCCAAGTCTAAAATGGTTTTTGCGGGCGTGCTGGTAGCAACGATTCATACAACTCGCGATAGGCGGTTGCGTTACGTTCAAAGGAAAACCGTTCTTTCACCCAAGCCTCGCAGGATTTCTGCCAGCGGAATCTTAATGCCTGATCCTTCAACAGCCGCGTTATCGCCTGCCCCAGAGCATTGGAATCGCCGCGTCCGACCAGCAGTCCGTTCAACTCAGTCTGGACAATGTCCGCAATGCCGCCGACGGAAAAACCCGCAACCACCGCGCCGCAGGCCACGGCTTCAAGGGCGGTCTGGCCGAAAGCCTCTTCCAATGAAGGAATCACAAACACATCGGCGGCGCGATAGATCAGGCTTTGCAACGGATCGCTTTCAATCCGTCCGAAATGCGTGTGCTTGAATTGAGACGGTGCCGAAATTCGGCCGGAACCCATCGTCAATAGGTGGATCGGAGCATCGAATTTCAGTCCGGCTAGGGCTTCAGTCAGTTGGACGCCACCTTTGTGAAGGATGCTCAAGTCATGAGCGGCAAAACAGATCACCTTTTCATCCGGGCCGATGCCCAAAGCATCACGCGCAATCGCCCGGTTGGCCGGTTGATAAATGGCTTGATCCAAGCAGTAATGGATGAGTTCGGATCGCCTGCCTGCCGTCAGTCCGCTGCGCCGGGCATTTTCCAAGGTCCATCGGCTGTTGGCGACCAAGGCAAAATTCTTCTGCGACCGCATACCATAAGCCACCTGTCGCCGCCGGAAAATGTCCCGGGAATAATCATTTTCCCGGTTTGAATCCAGGAGCGGACAATGACCGCACGCATTCGTGAAACGTTCACAATCACCCGGATAATCACAGCCGCCGGTGACAGGACTCAAGTCGTGCAAAGTCAAAACCACCGGTTTGCCGGCAGGCAGCGATGCCAGCAATGACGGAAGGTCGGCAAAGTGTTCGGTCTTGTGTAGGTTGATGACGTCTGCGTCGGCTATTTCCGTCACGGCAAGCCGTAACAAATCCGCCCGCGGATCCGTCAGCCCGGTGACACCGTTGGCACGGGATTTTTTTTCGCAACGGTTGATCCAAGCGCGACGGAGCGTCCGGTCCACGCGTGACCACAAATCGCGGTTGCCGGCAAAAACCTGGACATGCGGATCATCCGTATGCTTATGCCTGACAAGCATTCGGGAATCAATGCCTACACTGCGCAAAGCCAGATGTTGCCGGTAGGCAGCACGGGCGGCGCCGCCAAAGTTGTCATAAGTGGCGAGGTGAAGAACTTTCATGACCGTAATTGGTATTCATTGCTTTGCCACGAATTGAGCCAACAAAGCGACGAATCAAACTGGCGAAAGTTCATTGTTCCGCACGATCTATTGCATTCTTCAAAATCGTCCGCAGCTTCTGGCCGGCAACCGACCAGTTCAAACGGGATTCATATTCTGCCAATGAAGACAACGCAAGTTGACGATATCTTTTAGGTTCCATGTAATAACCGAGAATCCAGTCCGTCATGTCTTTGGGCGAGTCTTGAAAATCAAACAGGCGTCCGTTGACATCGTTTTTGATGATAGTGCCAACCCCTCCCACATTTCTTGCAATGGCGGGAACACCAAGAGCACTCGCTTCGCAATAAACCAATCCGTAGCATTCCGCCACAGAAGGAACTATTAAAAAATGAGCCTTGCCAAACTCATTGAATATTTCCTGCTGCCCATCGGATGTTTTTTTTATGAAGCCGCGCACGGATACATGATCGGCATCTTCATTTGAAATGACCGGGGTGCATCCAATTATAGTCAGGTGGGCTGGAATGCCCAGTTTTACCAATGTCCGAACCACCTGCAAAGCGACCGGGCCGCCTTTCCGCTCCCATTCAACTCCAATAAACAGCAAACGAATTTTTTTATGACCACGTGAATCAATGGCACGAATCACATCCTCGCGTGCAGGCTGACGCTCAAAATTGGCACCAAATGGAACAACATGAACTTTTTCCGGGTTCGCGTTATAATCTCGGACGGCGCTTGTCGCCGCCCAATCAGAAGAGAACACTGAAGCAGATGCTCGTTTTATGGCGCTCCGTTGGATTTGATCGCCGTGCCGCCGGGTGGCTCCACATAAATTTTTAAATGTCGGATAAGCATCAAATAATACCCTGTGAGTGGCGTCCTCGATGGTCACCAACGGCAGTTTTCCGGGAAGAAAAGCCACTGGTATCGTTCCCGGGCTTACGACAGCTTCAATGTCGCTGAAATTTTGCAACCGCTTCCATGCTTCGCGAGAATAGGCTTTCGACGCGATAACATCATGTTCCGGCAGGTAAAAATTCCGCAATATTTTCGCGTAAAATCGTTGCTTCATCATCAGCACTTTCTTGGTGCCTGAAGGCAGAAAAAGCGGACCTATGAATTCAACATCAATTCCGCATTGCGCCAGTGAATGCCAGATGAAATATCCTGAGCCAGACCAGTTGCTGATATCTTTGGCATCGTAGGTGGTGACGTAGGCAATTTTTATATGGTTACCTCTGGTTAAGTATTATCCGTGAGCAGTAATCTCTTTGTTTTTTGCTCTCATGCCAAAGCAACGGCTAACCATCCCCTTGACGCGAAACAGAGCCAGAAACAAACGGCCTTCCATCGTCAACCCATGCGTTCCAGAGAAATGCAGAAAGCCAATCCTTTCCTTTCTCGCTTCCGGGCTGGCCTTGAAAAGATGCCGGTAGCGGATGAGATAAACCCGATATGCTTGTTTGAAAAACATCCGGTTTTCCCTGCTAAAGTCATATTCCCAAAAGGCGAACGTCCAGCCGATTTCCTTTTTCATCACCTCCAAAATAAGCTGGCCATGGGCTTTGGCCAGAAGTTCCGCCGGGGTCAGTTTCGGCATGGCTTTTTCGAGCGCGTCCATATAAACCCCAAATGGGAGGCGGAAAAGAAACGGGGAATGTGGGGAACGCGCCATGCGATTTCCATCGCAGCCGCTATAAGTCAACGCGCGCGTCATGGCCCCGAAATCAAAGCAGCAGATTCCCAGCTCGCGTGACAGTTCAAAGCCGATGATTTTTGCGCCGCCGCCCAGCGAAATAAAAAGCGTGTCCAGTTGGTGATCGGTTACAAATTTACGAAGATCCTCTTTCACCAGATCTAGGTTGGCATCAAGATTTCGTCCGTCGTTCCGGGCTTGATGAAAAAACATCTCCGACTTGTCCGGCCAATAGCTGGCTGCGGCTTGCTTGAATTCAGGCTTCTCGGAAAGAAGCTGGAGCAGGCCGGCCTCGGCTCCGGCAAAGCCAATCCGGCGACCCTGACAGTACCCCTTAAACTCCTGCTCAACCCATGTCAGGAAAAGGACGGAGGTTTCTTTATTTGGATTGCGGTGAGTCCCCGGGTTCCTTTCCAGCTTTAATTTTTTGACCAGATGTTCGTTCGGCCAGTTGCGCTCATGGAAATCCACATAGTCGGCCTCTTCATAAACTTTCCACAAACGTTCGGCATATTTCGGTCCCAAGCCGGGATTGGCCCAACCTTGCGTGCCTGACAAAGGGCCGTCGGTGTATACCAAACAGTCCAATTGGTTAGTTTGACAGGCCAGAAGATAGCCAAGCTCCATGTCGCCGACACGCAGGAAGCAAAACGGACGCTGGACCTGCATCATTCTGGTAAGGCGCCGGGCCTCCACCAAGCGTTCAGCATGGCCATCACTTTTGCCACCGAACATATTCCCGGTCGGCGGCGGGCAGTCTTTGGTCAATTCCTGATAATAATTCATTTCGCAGCCTGACGGAAATTTATGTTTAATTCATTGATCACCGACGTCCTCCCAGCTTCGAAGGCATTCCTCATCGTCGCTTCATGGGCGTAAGACGAAATCGTTTGTAAAAGTTCACAACGGTATTTATCGGCAAAGCTGGAATGTTTTCGATCCACGCGATTCTAATTATTCCTTCGGCGCGTCCAATACCCGGCGTAAATAATCTAGTCGTGCATTATATGTGCAGATGATAGCGGGAAGATTTATAAAGTTGAAGCGATGAAATCTTTTTGCCTTCCGGTTCATGCTAGTTGTCGCGCAAATTTTCTTTTGGCTTTAGTTCTGAAACGAGCTGCCGGTAGCAGGCATCCGGAGAAAAAACATTCATGGCCGACTCCCGTGCGCCAAGTTCGAGGGCAAGTCGCTTTTCCTCATTTTCGGATATTTCCAAAACGGCACGGGCAAATTCTTCCGCTGACTCCGCAATCACAAATGCCCGTCCCTCCAGCGACTCGACACCTTGCGCGCCCGCACGGGTCGTGATTATTGCTTTGCCATGCCCAATGGCTTCGACCAATTTGATTTTCAAACCGGTGCCTCCGAGAAGGGGAACTAGGACGATTTGAGCCTGTGCGTATTCCATGTCCAGGTCGGCAACAAATCCTTTTTTAACAACCTTGATTCCGTTTCCGTTTCCAGCCAGTCCATCGCCTGCTGCCCCGGCAACATGAAGTTCGAAGCAATTGGGTTTTTTGCTTTCCAGCAGGGGAGCAACCTCATTCAGAAACCAGTTCACACCATCCACGTTGGCTACATAACTGCCGCCTACAAACAAAAGGCGGCCCGGTTCAGGAGGCTTGTTATTAAAGCGCGGTGAACACGACATCGGTGCCACGATGATTTTTTTCGTTTTCACCATCTCTTTGAAAACATCGCCATCCCGCTGCGTAATGGCGATTATAATATCGGCCAGATTCAGATAAGCTGTTTCCTTCTCGCAATTCAAGGCCTGCATGTGTAAATTGTCTGACTTGCGATATAAATGCTGATGCCACACATCATGCGTTAATACGGCTTTTCGTATTTTCGGTTCAAAGCAAGTGAGTGCGTCTGCAAGCCAGCAATAATTGCAAATAACCACGTCCCATTTTTTTTGAAAACGGGCGGACTGCACCCAGACTCTCTCCTCTGGAGTCAATTCGGTGCCCCATGGCGGCTCTGCTAACGGTGGCGTTGGATTGATAAATTTGAACCAACGCGACAATCTGTTGCGGATGGAACAAAAAATACCTTTAAGATGCCAGAATCTACCCCCGATTTTGACGTATCCCGGATATACCATTCGAAATGGCGAATCAGGAAATTGGGTCTTAACCCATGGCAACCGCCCAGTGAATAAATAAGGCTCCAGCAAAAGAATATGCACCTCAAATCCATTTACCGCCAGATTGACTAAAACGTCATGGACATAAACTCCATTACCACCATGGCATGATGGAAAATCTCTGGTAATGAAAAGCAGCGCCCGCTTTGAATCTGACTGGCTCAAATTGCGATTGAAACGATGACCTCAGTAAACTACAAGGATGACAAACTTGTTTTGAAAAAATTGAAAGTTGTAATCACACAATAAATCTAAAATTTATTTCTACTTTAAATTTTCTTTTTGCTTTGCATTATTATTAATTAACCAGTCAAACTTTGCGATGACATGACCGCGCTGAATGGCATCCTCACCTGCAGAATGTTCGTATGGGAGGAGTGACGAAACTTCCAGATGACAGGCATTTTCCCACTGATCGACAATCATCGTTGAGCAAATAAACATATCCACCGTATATGTTCCCGGTTTTAGCCAGGGCAGTTCAAGTTTGAAGATGCCATCAATTTTTGCCGCATCTTCGAACCATACCCCCATAAGCCGTGAATCACATTGGGCTATGATCACGCCGTTCATATCCACAACATGTGCGGAAACGAAGAAGCGACCGACCCGGCCATGATGATGTTTAATATGGAATTCAATGGCCTTTATTTCCTCGCAGCCAAAAGAATTTTTTAATGTTAGGGCTGACTGGAAACGGTATTCTCCAGAACCAGGCCGACGTTCCGGAACACTGACAATCCTTTTGTCCTGGTCAAAGCTAGACAGATAGGTTTCAATGGTTTTTTTTGCTGATCCCGCCATAGCCAGTGTTCCCTTCTGTAGCAGAATTCCCTTATTGCATAATGTTGAAATGGCCGAAATATTGTGGCTGACAAACAACACTGTTCGCCCCTCTTTAGTTGCAACATCCTGCATCTTCCCCAAGCACTTTTTTTGAAATTGCGCATCTCCAACCGCCAGCACTTCGTCAACAATCAGAATCTCCGGTTCCAAATGCGCAGCCACGGCAAAAGCCAACCGCACATACATTCCACTACTATAACGTTTCACCGGCGTGTCTATGAACTTCTCAATCTCGGCAAAGGCAATGATTTCGTCAAGTTTCCTGCGAATCTCCACCTTGCTCATACCAAGGATGGCTCCATTGAGGAATATGTTTTCCCGTCCTGTCAAGTCTGAATGAAAACCGGTGCCCACCTCCAGTAGGCTGGCTACTCGGCCACGCATGATAATCTCGCCGACGGTCGGTTCGGTGATACGCGACAGGATTTTGAGCAGCGTACTTTTGCCGGCACCGTTCCGGCCGATGACACCCACGATCTCGCCGGGCTGCACCTCGAAGGACACTTCCCGCAAAGCCCAAAATTCAGAAGAGGAAGCGGGGTGGGAATTGGAAGTTGAGAGTTGAGAGGTCGAATCTTTACGGGTAAGACGGTGCCAGAAACGTTCCACGTCGTCCCGCAAACGGGTGGCTCCAATCGCGCCCAGTTGGTAACGCTTAGAAATGCCTTTGACTTCAATGATAGATTTTGACATGGGGAAAAAAGAAATACGGGAAGCAGAAATTTATTCCAATTTTCTTAATTTCTGTTTTGATTTTTCACGCAATGTCCACATAGGTGCGGGCGGTGCGGTTGAAATTCCACAGGCCGCTTAATAGGACAACCGCCGTCATGCCCGCCGACCAGAGACCGGTTCCCCAAGACAAGGTGCCATGACCGAGTAGGCAGTAACGTGCGGCTTCGGTGGCAAAAATGACGGGGTTAATGGAGAACAGTGTCCGATGTTCCGGCGAAATCTGCGAGAGCGGGAAAATGACGCAGGAGCCATACATCCAGAGCTGGATTATGACGATCGTCAACTGTTGCAGATCGCGATATTTGGCGGTCAGCGCGGCCATCCACAGACCGAAGCCCATGCTCATGGCCCCGAGGTAAAGGATGACGAATGGCAGACAGAACAGGGCCAGCGAAGGATGCAATTGGACACCATCAGAGGTGTAGAACTTGTAATAAACGTAAAACCCGGCGAACAGCCCAAGCTGAATACCCAGTGTGATGAGGTTGGAGACGAGGGCTGAAAGAGGAACAATCAGTCGGGGGAAATAGACCTTGCTGAATATGTTCATGTTGGTCATCAGCGCGGTTCCAATGGAAGTAAAATTAGTTGAGAAGCAACCCCAGATAATCTGGTTGCAGAGCATGAAAAGGAAGATGGGCAGCCCGTCAGTGGACATATGCGCCACCCTGCCAAAGATGAGGGTGAAAACGAGCGCGGGCAGCAAAGGCTGGAGCAGAAACCAGATGGGACCGAGGATGGTCTGCTTATACTTGACGGCAAAGTCGCGCCAGACCAGCATAAAAAGTAGGTCTCTATAGCGCCAGAGTTCGCCGAAATCAACCAGAGCGATGGCCTTGTTGGGCCGGATACGGAGCTCAATTTCCATGAAAGTAAAAAAGCTGAAAGTTGAAGTATGTAAGCTGAAAATCGAAATTTATTTCAGTTTTCTCTTTTCAAGCATGCCTCGTGGATTTCCATCAAGGTAGTCTTCAAATCTTTGCTTTAATCTAATATACAAACCAATAATAAATGGATTTGATAATTTCGTTTTGGAACTGGATGAGGCCTTCCTCGTTTCGCCACCAATCATTTATTTTATAGCGAACTGGATCCACGGCGACAACGTAAATTTTTACCGGCGTATCACGGAGTTCCCGGCGAAAAATCCATCGGGCGCGGCGGGTGTGAAACAGTTCGGTAGTGAGTATGATTGAGGTGGCACCGGTTTGTTTTATCCACGCCCGAACGGCGCGGGATTCATCATAAGTGCTGGCCACATTGCTTCCGATCACTTGCATGGCGGATTCGGGGACGTTATTTCTCAGCAGAATCCGCCGCGTCAGTTCCTCTTCCGATGGCACCACGCCCAACTCTTCGGCGGGACCAAGCTTTACGTCCATGTAAAGAACCTTGGGTGCAACGTCGTCATGGAACAATCTGGCGGCGACAAACGGGCGGTTTTCGACACCACCACCCAAAATCACAATGGCATCCGCTTTGGTCACCCGTTCGTTGACCACCCACGCTTTGGCCAGACCTGTGAGCAGCGGCGCACGGAAAACATAGCCGATCAGAATAAACCCGCCGACGGCAGCCAATAGCCACGCTATGCGAAGTAACCAACGGCATGGTTTACCGGGAACCTTGACTGATGGCTGGTAGACGGAAGACACGAAATCAGATGTCAAGGATCGGAAATTCGCAATTGGTGCAAGTGCATAATGACCAGCGACACTTCGTGCCGGTCAATTCGCAGATGCTTTTTCGCACCTGCAATCTACGTGTCTGATGATCGCCATTTTCATTGTCTTTCCTAAGGAAAACCCAAAAAAGTCTCCCCGCTGCGGGTGGCAGCCATTTCCTTCAATTTCCCATTTCATTACCCACGCGTAGGTGGGCGGGCTTATAAAGCATGCATTTAAGAAACTTCAGCCTCATCCACGTCCTTGGCCGACGAATAATACTCGGCATACTTGTAGTAGTGATAAGAGCTGACGGAAGAATCTGATCGGTTCAAAATCAATCCCAATACTTTGGCCTGACGTTGGAAGAGCAGTTCCAGCCCGTCGCGAACCATCCGGGCATGTGAAAAACGGCTGCGCACCACAAAGAGCGTGCCGTCTGCCTTGGGTGCAAGGGTGGATGTATCATCCGCCGCAAACACCGGGCAACTGTCAATCACCACATAATCATATTGTTCACGGAGCTGGGCGAGAATCTGATCCAGTGCCGGACTCAAAAGTAAATCGCCAGGATTGCGGGTGATGCTGCCCCGGGCAATAAAGGAAAAATTCGGCAGATCCGTGGCTTGTATAAATTTCCCGGCATATTCGGGCTGGCGTAGCAAATCGCTTAAGCCGGGTTTGGAATGCAACTTCAACATTCCATGAATACGCCCCTTACGCAAATCTCCATCCACCAGCACCACCTTGGAACCGCCCAAGGCTAGGGCCCGGGCTAGATTAGTGGCAATCGTCGATTTACCCTCATTTGGCACTGCGCTGGTGATGAGCAAAACCTTGGGTCGTCGACCTTCGACCGACAGATAAAGGAGCGCCGAACGAAGATTGCGATAGGACTCGGCATACATATGACGGTCATCGTCGCTTTCCAAGAGGGCCAGCGAATCCTCGCTTGAAAATTGGGGAATCTCCGGCACCTGACCAACCACGCTGTCGCCGAACTTCTCGTTCACTTCGACCAGGGAAATAAACCGGTCATCGCGCACGGCCATCAGAAAAATAATCCCCAGGCCGAGGCCCAGGCCGAGGATGATGGAATGGATCAGCATGGTTTTTGCCTCATCGTATGAACGTGTCGCCGGTGAGGCGTGTTCAAGAATAGCGAGGGTTTCCTGATCGATATTCCTGCTGATGTCCACGTTTTGCAAAAGGGCCGAGAGCCGGTCATACATTCCCTGATTGCGGAGAACATCCTGCTTGAGACTGTCTGCGGTGGCGATTCGCTTGTTAGCGTCGGCAACCTTGGTCTCCCACTCCGTAATAAATTGCTCGACGCTGTCAATCTTGATTTGCAGTGCTTGGCGGGCGGCGGCGATCTGTTCGTGGTTTTGCTGGCTGTAAACATCCAGCAGTTTTTGGGCGCGGGCAATTTCTTCATCCAGCTTGACCATTTTAGGGTGCTTGGGTAGCAGATATTTGGATAGTTTTTCGCGATCCAGCTTGAGCATCGCAATTTGCTTGCTGGCATCCATCCGGTCGGATGAAGTAGACGTCGGGGAACCGGAACTGCTAAGCAAATTAAAAATCGTGTCACTGTTGTTGGTTGCCTCGGACTGGCCTGAATCCGCCTCTAGTTCCTTGGCTGCGAGCAGTTGGTACTCCAGTTGATAGTCGGACAATTCAGTTTTTAACTTGACGAGGTAGGATGCTTCGATGGTGCTTTCCTCCTGCAAGACCGCAAAGTTGTTGCTCTGTTCATACTCATTCAAGGTATCCTGACCCGCTTTCATATCCCGCTCCAGCCGCTGAACCTGTTCTGAAATGGAGGCTAAGGTGTCACCTGAAACCTGCGCCCGGACATTTTTGCGATACTCCAGATACGATTGCATGAGGGCGTCGAGATATGACGAGGTGAAGGCCGGGTTGGCACTACGGGCTTCAACCGTGTAAACCGAGCTTTTCGGCGAGGAGTAAACTTCAATATCCACTGGGAGCGGATTGCCATCCTTGTCTCGTATAATCTGATTCGTGGCATACGCTCCCATCCGATTCAGTGTCAGGTCCCTCAGCATTTCACTGTGAAGCAATTCGTCTTGCGTGCCGAGGTAATTCTCCCTTGCAGAACTGTTGCCAGAGTCGTCGGAGAAGGCGGCTCCATCCGGCAACTGTAACTTTTCAGTTTCCCACATGCTTCCGGAGGATACAAACGTGGGCGGCGTGTAGAAAAATATGGCGATGGCCGTGCCGGTACTTACAATCAGCGTAACCAGCGGTATCCACCAAAATTTACGCAGATAAAATAATAGTTTCTGCGGGCGAAACTTCGAGACAGGAGGGGTATGGCTGTTCCCCATCGGTTCCATCAACTGGAAGCCGGAATCCGACGGTGAAACTGGTGTCAAATCTTTCATGTTTGCTTAAAACCGAATCATCCGCTCAGGAACGAAAATGAGGTCCCCGGGCTGCAACGTCAGGTCATCCTCGTTATTGCCCTTTTCAAAAATCTGGGACACATTCACGATAAAGGTCTTTTCGTCACCATGGCCAGTTCCCGTGCTACGTGTCACCTTGACGTTTTTTTGATCTGCATAATCGGTAAAACCACCCGCTCGTAGAATGGCCTTGCTTACCGTCAACGCCTCGTCGCTGGAGATATCCTCTGGCCCCGGGTCGCGAACGGCACCTACCAGATAAATCTTGCCACGGCTCTCGGGCTTCAAATCAACAGCAATGATGACGGTAGCCTGCTTGTAATATTCTTTTTCCAGTTCTACCTTCAGGGCCAGCGCCAGCTCCTTGCAAGTTTTGCCGACCGCCGGATAACGGCCAATATAGGGAACCTGCAAATCGCCCGAATCGGTAACCACGAGATGCACAGGGTCATCCTCATCTTCGATGATCTGGAAGCTCAATTGGTCGCCAATCGCCAGCCGGTATTTGTCGTCCAGCATGTTGGCGGCATTTGTGTAGCTGGGCGACACCACCACTGACGGTAACATACTGGCTGGGCTGCTGGCGGGCGCATTTGTAACCACCGAATCCGCCGCCTTCAGAACACTGGCTGCGAAAAACACAACCAGTCCGGTCGTGACCGTTATGTTTAATTTCAAGATGCGCATAAACCGTTGATATTTAAAGTTCTTCCACCTTTTTCCCACTGGCAATTTTAGGCCGGATATCTGGTTTAAGCAACAGTTCATTTGGGGTGATAAGTTAATAAAAGCCCGACCTGATTTTGAGTGTACCCATCATCGGGTGTGCTGGATGAGCGCATCGTAAGACGGTAATCCAAACTCAATGTGAGCCGGCTGGTGAGCGGATGTTGGAAACTTAACTCTCCGGCGAACCAGTCATAAGTGCCGTTGGGATTTCCTGGCAAGCTTCCCACACTTCCCACACCCTGATCGCCGTGTTCATAAGAAAAGGAGGTTAGAATGTCCAAGCCGTTTATGACTTTCCAGGTAATACTCGGCCGAACATACCAGTCTTCGACCAAATCCGACTGGACGCCGAGTTGAATTTCATGTCCGGCATCAAGCGAATAGCTCACGAAATCCGTCGGTTGATGAGAGATGTTTATACTGCCATACCACGAATTCTGGCTTGAGGTTTGGATATTAGTGCTCGTGTTTTGAAATTGATAAATTGAATAGCCAGCGCGAGCAGTAAATTTAAAATACGCTCCGGGCCGAAGCTCGGCATAGGCGCCGACCGTGTAGGCATCATTATTGTTCAAAATGGTCTGATCATAGGTGGTGAAGGCGGCGGTGGACTCCAGGCCGACGGTTACTTTGGGATGCACTTGAAAACTGGCACGTGCAAATAGCATTTCCGAAGCATGATTGATGTCAGAAAATTGACTGCTGGTGGCGATAATATTTTGGTGATCATACCCCATGGACAAATTGACTTGATTCAAGTCCCAAGTGCTGGAAAGCCCGGCGGTATTTTGAAGAGCGCCATAGCTGGCAGTGTTGGCCACGGTTGCGTTCTGGGACGAATCCTGAACATAACTTACCCAATCATGAAAGTTTATCGTGAAATCCTTGATTCCAAGGTCGAATGAAAGACCCGTCCCGGAAGAGGAATTCAAATCGAATGTGCTCAAATTAGAGTGCTTGAGATACCAGTCGTAGCCAATAGAAACGTCCAGATATAGCAGGTTGCGCTCGGAAAGCGGGTAACTGGCCGTAATTCCAACGGATGGCATCACTATAAAATCATCCATGACATTCGTTTGCGAAATATTAATGTTGTCATTCCAATCAAATCCCAGCGAGGGGAGAATCAACATTCGAAAGTTACCATTCTTAAACGTATAATTTTGAGATTGCATCTGCTGGCTTCGAGAGTCCGCTGCTGCGTCGCCCGCGAGCGAATTCTGCAAGGCCTCTTGCGCCGATGCCGACAAAGCCGTTAAAAGCATGAAAATCGCAATCCAATGTGGACAAACTGCGCGAAAGACCCCGCTCCGTTCAGTTAACGAATGAGCATCAGGCCGGATTTTCTTTCCCCGTATTTGAGCGCAATTGAAAGCTGAAAACATAAAGTTTTATGATTTTTTCCCAATTAAATATTTCATTTGCTTCTTGATATGAAGCAAATTTCTTTCCTTGTTGACAAGAAATGAGGGTGTTGAACAGAAAAGGGTATTAGCAACCAATTGGATTTTCCTTCGTCATCATTTTTATAAAGGTAAAGCATATATTCAAATACAGCTATTATTTGGTCGCTCTTGCTTCAGACAAATTGTGCTTAATTTTTGACAAGGCTTGGGACCCAAACGTCAAATCTCGACGCTTCAGATCCTGCAAAATGTTTGCCCCGTCTATTAATTTGTCGGCAATGGTTGTCACAACCGCCGGATGGAAGACTTCAAGCTTGCCACCCAGCGGGCATGAACCGGTAGCTTGTAGTGGGCAGAGTGGCTTGTTTTCAAGCTTGCGTGCTGGCGCACTGGCGGCTTGAATGGTTGACTTGCGCCACCGGCCCGGGCTGGTGCCAAATCGCCGCTTAAAGCAGGTGTTAAAGAGTCCCAGATGGTTGAATCCGCATTGTTCAGCCACGTTGATGATTTTTATATTTGAATCCCGCAACAACGATATGGCTTTAAGCATGCGCATCTCCATTCTCAAGGCAGCCACGGAAACACCAAAATGTTGATGGAACAGACGATTGAGGTGGCGGCGGCTACAACTAAACCTGTCGGCCAGATCACCCACGGAAAGATTAATAAGTTCGGACGCCGAAAGCTTTTCAAAAACTTGAACCATGTGGTCTTCCGTACGGACATAGCCGCTCCGCTGGGACTGCCCTTCTTTGAACTCCACAGACAAGATGGTAGCGACAATCCGGATTAGCTGGCCACGATGATCCAGATTAAACTGAGGGGGAACTACCTCTAGCAGTCGTTGACATTCCGACGCCAAGGGGCTGCTACCCCGATAAATTTTGGTTGCCTTAAAGCCTTCGGTAATATTGTGTAGCAAGCTGATTTCGTTGCTGGAGAACAACGGAAGCAAATTTTCAAAGCATACTGAAAAAGTCCAAAAAAGAAACTCTCCCTTATTATTCCATGCCGCAAGCTTGGAACCATTGGCTCCATTAAAAACCAGTATATCTCCCGGCATAAGGCGGTGCGTGGCTATTTTTGAGGTGAATTTGCCAACGCCACCTTTGGAAAATAAAAAAGTCAATCCTTCCCGGTTTTGCTCCAATTCTTCAGGAGATTTTAAACGTGCCAAAGATAGTGCTAGATGGTCTTGCTTGTTCAGTATACACCTCTAAATAAAAATTATTTTCGAATGAATCCTGATTGTTATGAAAAGATTACAGCCGGGAGCCATTAATGCAAAAATCTGACCTGCATCCGAGGCAGCTTCATGATTCTGACTTTTTACAGCCGGCATTTTCATTTTAGTTACCTGCATACTGATATCTCTTCTCTCTATGAACGCAAGACATTATTGCTTGTAAAAAGCCGCGTACTCCCTGTACCGACGTGTCAGACAGACCGGCATACAACCATTAATTTTATGGTTTTACATTAAGCGGCGAATCTGCCTCAAAATCTATACATAATTACGCGTCCTTATACATATTTGGGACATTTAACGCATTGCACAACCAGCACATGCAAAAGAATATGCCGATTCATACGCCCGTTTGGACGTTTAATGGTAGAGAAAATCTTAAGAAATTTCGTAGTTTCTGTCTCCCTACCGCTGCGCCAAATTTTTTCTTAAGAATACATTTGGCTTTTGATTTTGCTATTTGACAATTCGAAAATTTAATGTTTAACTTTTAGTTAACAGGTTGGCAACGATTGTGCTTTACTCCCTCACAAGTTGACAGTGATTGTTGCTTTACTCCCATTATGAGGCAGCCAAGTAATTTAGTTTGGAACCATGGCGCGAAGTTTTTTTTAATGCAATGGTTGATTTGTGCGATGATGCTCATCGCATTGCCTACCTTGCAAGCCGATTCCATTTCACTAGCTTGGAATCCGAGCATTGATCCGTATGTCGCTGGATACAAAATATATTACGGCGTAGCGAGCCATGTTTACACCTCATCGGTTGATGTTGGTAACGTGACGAATACAATCATCAACGGATTATCCGAGAACATGACCTATTATTTCACCGCAACATCTTATGGTGCTAATGGTGTTGAAAGTAGCTTCTCCAACGAAACCAATCTGGTGCCTTATTCGCCGGCCATGTTAATCCCACTTCCTCCCCCATCTACGAATCTCTCTACTAATGGCCAGGTTGGCTTTACCAATTACATTTATGGCGTTAGTAATTATTTATATACGGTGCAAGCTTCCACCAATCTCGTGGACTGGGTTTCGGTCTGCACAAATACCGCCCCATTTATGTTTGTGGATACAAACATGAGTCAGTTCCACCAGCGCTTCTATCGCGTTGTTAACTTGCCCTGTCCGACAAATTATTAGCAGTTCATCTTCCACCTAAACTACCAGTTTAGACTGCCTCCACGGTCAAATTAGTTCCAAATCAGCGGCTTCGAGTTTAACAGCCGCCGCTTGGCCGATAAAATCTAGCCGAAGCAAAACCGTGGTCATGCCATAGCGTTTCTCCACCCAGCCCTCGATTCCCCGCAGCGGGCCACTTTTGATTTTGACACGCAGGCCTTCACCAATCGTCGGCGCAAGGCGTATTTCCAAATCGGTTTCCAATGCGCGCATGACCTCGTCCAGTTGGCGGATAAATAAATCCTGGTCGGCAATTTCCAAGAGATTGGCCAGATGATCACTTTGCAGAACCATTCCGCGCTTGTTTGCCGGGATGTGAAGAAAAACATAACCCGGGAAAAGCGGCTTCTTGAACACGACTGTCTTCCCTCGATACTTATGAACCGACTGGTAACAAAGCAAACGAGCAGCCAGTTTCTCCCGCTCGCAATATTCCACCAGTTTTTTCTCACGGCGCGGGCGTGTATGGGCGACATACCAAAGCAATTGGTTCACACCCATTAGCTTGTTTGTCCACCAGCGGGTGTCAAGCTCCAGAGTTCTCTACAGGCGACCCGTTCGCGGTTGCAATTTTATTTGCTTTTGGCCACAAGCGTTTTGTTATATATAAAATTTGGAAAATTATAAAAAGCAACAGCAGAGATGAAAAAAGTCAGTTCAATACTGGTGGTGGATGACAGCAGCGAAATCCGCGAACTGTTTTCAACTTGTCTGCGCGAGGAAGGTTACCAGGTGCTGGAGGCGGAAACCGGCATGCAGGGACTCCAATTGGCGCAGACACGCTTTCCAGATTTGGTGCTGCTCGATGTCCGGTTGCCGGATGTCAGCGGCGTGGAAGTCTGCCGGCGAATCAAGAGCGATCCGGCACTGAAAGATGTTTTTGTCGCCTTGTGTTCTGGAGAGGCTACGAGCGACGAACATAAGGTAAATGGTTTTCAATCCGGCGCGGATGAATATCTCGTCAAGCCGTTTGGAGTTCAGGAACTATTGGCGCGGGTGCAGACGCTGGTGCGGCTCCGCAACACCACCGCCGCACTCCGAACCAGCGAAGAGCATCATCGCCGGCTGATTGACATTCTGCCAGATGCGGTTTGCTTGATTCACCCAAAAGGCCGCTTATTGGCGGTCAACTCACAGGCGGTGGCCATACTCGGCTATTCCAGCACCGGGGAATTGCTCCAAAAAAGCATTTTTGAACTTACACCAGCAGATGAGCATGAACGCATCAAGATGGACATCACGGTTGCGCTGAAAGCCGGCATCATTCGGAATGTCGAATATACGATGCTTAAAAAAAACGGGACTCACATCTCGGTTGAATTAAGCGCGACAGTTTCGCTCGGTTTCAATAACCAGCCCGCCGGCTTGTTAAGCGTAGTGCGCAATATCACCGAGAGCAAACAGGCACAGGAAGCCCTTCAGGACAGCGAAGAACGATTCCGGCAACTGGCGGACAACATCCGGGAAGTTTTTTGGATGAGCAACATCGATAAAAGTAAAATCATCTATGTCAGTCCGGCTTATGAAGAAATCTGGGGGCAAACCTGCAGCAGTCTTTACGCCTCACCTCAAAACTGGATT
The DNA here is from genome assembly GCA_963719075.1 of uncultured Verrucomicrobiae bacterium. GTDB lineage: Bacteria > Verrucomicrobiota > Verrucomicrobiia > Limisphaerales > UBA11358 > UBA11358. The sequence continues at coordinate 145,963 of CAVRAN010000001.1, forward strand.
GAATCTGTTCATCCCGATGACCGCAAACTTGTATCTGAAAACGCACTCAAAAAACAGGTAACAGGCGAGTACGATGAAATCTATCGCATTATCCGGCCTGACGGCTCAATCCGGTGGATTCAAGATCGCGCCTTTCCCATCAGCGATGCTTCCGGAAAAATTTACCGAATTGTTGGCATTGCTGATGACATTACCAAGCGCAAAGAAGCTTGGGATGCTCTGGGCGAAAGCGAAGCCCGTAAACGGGCCATCATGCAGGCGGCGCTGGATGGCATCATCACCATTGACCATGAAGGGCGGATAGCTGAATTGAATTCCGCTGCGGGAAAAATCTTTGGTCACAACCATTCCAAATTTATCGGTGAAAATGTGATGGGGGTGATTCCTCCATCGTTCAAACCATGGTTTAAGACGGGTCTGGCCAATTGTTTTGCCGGCGATAAAGGTCCCATTCAAGGCAGCCGGATTGAGATGCCCGCACTGCGAGTTGATGGTAGCCAGTTTTTTGCAGAATTAACCATCACCCAGATCCGCCTGCTGGGGCATCCGATGTTTACGCTATATATTCGCGACATCACTAAGCGTAAGCGCGCCGAAGCAGAACTACGGTCACTGCCACAACGCATTATTAAAGCTCAGGAAGCCGAGCGCTTGCGCATCGCTCGGGAATTGCATGATGGTATCAACCAAATGATTGCCTCGGTGAAGATGCGACTTCGCAGAGTGGAAGACAACCTGCCGGGACTCAAACCCGCGGCCAGAGAAATTCTCCGCCGTTGCGACCGCCTGCTCGTAAAGGTTCTAGAGGAGAACCGCCAGATCGCGCACAACCTTCGGCCAACGGAATTGGATAATCTGGGATTGGCGGCCGCCTGTAGCAGCTTTTGTAGCCAGGTCCAATCGCGAACCAATCTTCAGTTTCAATGCCGGCTCACTCTTCCCAAACAGCGGCTGCCGTCCGTGGTTGAATTGCACCTGTTTCGCATTGTGCAGGAGGCCATCAACAACATCGAAAAATATGCCCAAGCGAAATCAGTCAAATTGCAAATACGTTTTTACGGAAATTCAGTGGTTCTGAAAATTCAGGATGACGGCAAGGGGTTCGATGCCAAAACCCTCAAGATGGGAAGGAAAATCCTTCATGGTCTCGGCCTCACAAATATGCGTGAGCGTGCCTTGTCCCTGGGCGGCACCTGCGAAATAACCTCCCAGCCTGGACGGGGAACCACCATTATTGTGCGCGTGCCATTAAGTACTAGAATTCCCAAAAAGGGGGTCAAATCTAAAACGGGAAAGTCTTCGCCACATTAAACAAAGTTCACGTGGTGTCTTGGAAAATCTAAAATTCCGGTAATGATGTGCTAACTTGCTCATCCAATTGTTACAGCAACTACTGCCAGGCCGGTCTACATTTTTGCCGCCACTTCTTTTTCCTCCGGCTCAACCCACTTGTTGTGTTCCTTGATGAGGTCAACGAGCCGTTCCACCGCGTCGGCTTCGGGGATGTTGAACTTGATCGGCGTCTTGCCGACGTAAAGATTGATCTTGTTCGGCGCGCCGCCCACGTAGCCGAAATCCGCGTCCGCCATTTCGCCCGGCCCGTTCACGATGCAGCCCATGATGGCGATCTTCACGCCCTTGAGATGCTCCGTGCGCGCCTTGATGCGCGCGGTGACGGTCTGCAAATTGAACAACGTGCGCCCGCAGCTCGGACACGCGACGTAATCGGTCTTGAAACTGCGGCAACCGGCGGCCTGCAAAATATTATACGCGAGCCGCAGCGATTGTCCGCCGCCCGCTTCGCCGCGAACGAGAATCGCATCGCCAATCCCATCCGCGAGCAACGAGCCGATGACGACGGACGCGCGGAGCAAGGCGATTTTCGGTTCGAGCGGAACGGGTTCAAAGTTGATGCAATCCTTGAGCAAAATTGGATTGTTGCGGCCAAGTTTTTTCAATTTGGCCGCCAGCAAACGGAACGCGGTGATGGCCGGAAGATTCACGCCGTCTTTCACAGTGACCAGTTGCGTCTCGCAATTGATTTCAAAATCCTGCGTCGGATCAATTTCAAAAATGTTCAGGTCTTCATAAACCGCTTCCGGCTTCACGTCGTCTTTCGGACGGATTTTCGGCGCGACTTTGTCCCAACGTCGCGCGCGTGACGACGACGCGAATCAATTGTTCGCCGCCGCATTTCGATGTTTTCGTTCAGCTCAATTTCCGGCGTCTCGCGTTTCTCAAAATGAAACGGGTCAAACGGAAAATCTTTTTCAGCGAGTTTAACTTTTGAATTTGCAAGCAACGGAATCTGCGCGAGCAAATCGGTGCAGACTTCGATTTCGCGCGGCGAATCTTCCGTGAGCGAAACGCGAATCGTGTCGCCCAGTCCGTCGCAGAGCAGCGAGCCGATGCCAATGGCGGATTTGATGCGTCCGTCCTCGCCTTCGCCGGCTTCGGTGACGCCAAGATGAATCGGATAATTCCAATCCGCGCCTTCTTGTTCCAATCGCGCGACCAAAAGGCGATAGCACTCGATCATCACTTTCGGATTCGACGACTTCATCGAGAACTTGAAATTGTGAAAATCGTGCTGGCGGCAGATGCGGGCAAATTCCAGCGCGCTCTCGACCATGCCGAGCGGCGTGTCGCCGTAACGGTTCATGATGCGGTCCGAAAGCGAGCCGTGATTCGTGCCGATGCGCAGGCAGCGTTTCAGTTTTTTCGCTTCGAGCACGAGCGGCGTAAATTTTTCCTCGATGCGCTTCAGTTCGGCGGCGTATTGCTCGTCCGTGTATTCCTTCGTCGCAAATTTTTTCGAGTCGGCGTAGTTGCCGGGATTCACGCGGACGACTTCAACCCATTTCACGGCTTCCATCGCGGCTTCGGGCTTGAAATGGATGTCGGCGACAATCGGCACGTTGCAACCCTGCGCGCGCAATTCGGCGACGATGTTCTGCAAGTTCGCCGCGTCCTTCACGGTCGGCGCGGTGATGCGCACAAGCTGGCAGCCGACGGCGACAAGTTCCAAAGTTTGTTTCACGCGACAGCGCCGTGTCCATCGTGTCGCACGTCAGCATGGATTGCTTCACGACCGGATGATCGCCGCCCATGATGACGCCGCCGTTTTTCGGATCGCCGATGACGATTTCGCGCGTCTTGCGTCGCTGATAAAAAAATGGAGATTCGCAGTAGCGCATGGATTACTTGGATTTTGCCGGCGCGGAATCATCGGGCTGGGCGGCTTGCTGGATTTGCACGTCGCCTTTGAACATGGCGCGGAAAAGCGGTATGCGTTTGATGTCGAAAAATGTCACATAGACATAAAATGAAAGCAGCAGCACGACAAAACAGGTGGTGACGCGCTCGACAAGTTTTATGTTCAGCGGACGGCGGCGGATTTTCTCGATGATAGCCATCAAAATATGGCCGCCGTCAAGGACTGGAATCGGCAGCAGGTTGATGATGGCAAGATTGATGTTGAGCAAAACAAGAAAGCTCAAGGCGAGACGATAATCCGTGTTGACCTGCGAGGCCAGCATACTGAAGATGCCAATCGGCCCGCTCAAATCTTTCGCGCCGACGCCGGTTTCCTTGCTATGAACCAGCGCGCCGAGCGTCTCGAAAGTTTTGTCGAAAACGTCGCGCACCTGTTCCAGCGGCGACGGCCCCGGTTTCTGGACAATATAAACTTGCGTCGAATCCGTGCCGAGCATGACGCCGATGCGTCCGATTTTTGTCGCCGGGTCAATTGTCGGCGTGACGCTCAATGCCAATTTTCTCCCGTCGCGATCAACCTGGATTTCATTTGTCTGCCCGCCGCATTTGCGGATGAGGTCAATGAATTGATCGCGGCTGGCAATCGGCACGCCGGCAAATGAAATGATTTTGTCATTTTGCTTCAGCCCAGCTTTTTCCGCCGCGCTGCCGGACATCACTTCCATGATTTGCGGATGGTCACGCGGGTCGAGGTTCAGCAGCTTGAGGCCGACGGCATTGTCGGTCGTGGTCTGAAGCTGGTAGGTTTGTTCCGCGCCGTCATGCTCGATTGCGACCGGCACGACATTCGTGCGCGCGACAATCGTGTGAAGCATCACGTCCTGCCAGGATTTCACCTTCGCGCCGTCCACGGAAATTATGCGGTCGCCTTCTTGGATGCCAAGTTTCGCCTCGGCAGAACCCGGCGCAACGTAGCCGATGACCGCCGGATTGACCGCGACGGGCAGGCCAACAAAATAAATCACCGTCGCAATCGCAAAGGCGAAAACGACATTCATTAGTGGCCCGGCGAGCGCGACGAGGATTTTGTGCGACGGCAGCGCGGGCGAAACGTGTTCCTCGGATTTTCCCTCGATCGCCTCGGCGGTGATCATTTGCGGCAATGCGACATAACCGCCCGCCGGAATTCCGCGCAGCGAATATTTTATACCATCGCGTTTCCAACCAAAAATTTTTGGGCCAAAGCCGACGGCGAATTCCTCCACTTTCATGCCCAGCTTTCGCGCGACCCAAAAATGCCCCAACTCGTGGACAAAAATGGACGCGCCAAACGCCAGCATGACTGCGAGAACGACATAAATGATGTTCAAAATGGCCATATAAAAATCAATCGTAAGATTATAGCAGCGAAAAGTCTTTCCGCCATTTCAAACTGCCGCCGCTTTGCGCGCCCAATTATCGGCTTCGAGAATTTGTTCCAGCGTCGGATGCAAAACAACTTTGTGCGCGTCCATCGTGCGGCGGACGAGTTCGGTGATTTGCGGAAAATTGATTTTTCGGTTCACAAAGGCTTCGACCGCGATTTCATTCGCCGCGTTCAACACGGCGGGCAATGTACCGCCGATTTCACCGGCGCGGCGTGCGAGTTCAATTGCCGGAAATCTTTCCACATCCGGTTCTTCAAACGTGAGCGTGCCGATTTTTGGAAAATTCGTCTGCACGCGCTCGCTCGCGGCGCGGTCGGGATACGTCAGCGCGTATTGAATCGGCAAACACATGTCCGGCGTGGAAAGCTGCGCGAGCAGCGAGCCGTCCACAAACTCGACCATCGAATGCACGATGCTCTGCGGATGCACGACCACGCCGACGCGCGCCATCTCGATGTCGAACAGCCAGCGCGCCTCGATCATTTCGAGCCCTTTGTTGAACAGCGTCGCGGAATCAATCGTGATTTTTTTGCCCATGACCCACGACGGATGTTTGAGCGCGCGCTCGACCGTGATCTCGGAAAATTTTTCTTTCGGCCAAAATGTTTTGTCGCGGAACGGCCCGCCGCTCGCGGTCAAAATTAATTTGCGCACGGAATTTGCCGGCTTGCCGTCGAGACATTGAAAAATCGCCGAGTGCTCGCTGTCCACGGCGAGCACGCGCACGCCATGTTTGCGCGCCTCGTTCATCACGATTTCGCCGGCCATCACTAAAATTTCTTTCGACGCGACGGCGATGTCCTTGCCCGCGCGAATCGCCGCGAGCGCGGGTTGCAATCCCGCCGTGCCGACGATCGCGATCAAAACAATGTCCGCCGCCGGCAGCGTTGCCAGTTTCAACAAGCCTTCGTCGCCGGAAAAAACTTGAGTCGAAGTTCCCAGCGCATTTTGAAGTTCCTTCGCTTTTGCCGGGTCGACAAATTGAAATCGCCGCCGGCTTGTGCTTTCGCGTTTGCTCGAGCAGCAGTTCGGAATTGTTTCCGGCGGCGAGCGCGAGCAGACGGATTTGATCCGGCAAATCTTCCGCGACTTTGACGGTGCTGGTGCCGATGCTGCCGGTGCTGCCGAGAAGGACGACGTTTTTCATTTCAATTCGAGCTATGCGTCAAAATGTGGCGCAGATATAAATACATGATGGGCGCATTGAACAGCAGACTGTCGAGCAAGTCGAGGATGCCGCCGATGCCGGGGAAAAATTTGCCGGAATCTTTCACGCCGGCTTCGCGTTTGAAAAGCGATTCGATCAAATCGCCGACAACGGCTGTCAGAACTCAACAACACGCCGAGGATGATTGCGTGCAGCCAATTCATGCCAGCCATTTTGTCACCGAAAAAATGCACAAAGACGAGGCTGGCAATCGTCGAAACAAAAATCGCGCCGCCAAAACCTTCCCACGTTTTTCCGGGACTGATGCGCGGAATCATTTTGTGCCGGCCGATGAGCGAGCCGACCGCATACGCGCCGGTGTCGCTGAATTTTGTCACCAAAATAAAATAGAGCAGAAAAAATTTACCTTCGACGCCGGGGAAAAAATTGATTTTTTGGATGAAGTTCAGCAGCCACGGTACATACATCAGGCCAAAAAGCGTCGCGGCGATGGCCGCGATTCCAGCCGTGTTGGATTTCGACACAAATTGCCGCACGCACAAACCGAGCACGAACAAAATCAGAAAACCCGTTTCAAAATCGTTCACGCGCGCGGGCGAACCGGAAGTGCCGAGGTGTCCGGTCAGATTCAAAAACGTTCCGACCGTGAGCAAAATTCCGCCGAGCAGCCCGCACCATTTGAAACAGACGAGACCGCGCTTTTCGGCCAGTCCGTAAAATTCCATCAGACCGGTGGCGGTGAGCAAAACGATAACCAAAATAAAAACGCCGTCCGAGATGAGTGCGCTGTTGGAAAACAAAGCCGCGATGACGACCGTCCAGAGAATCACCGAGGTGATCAGCCGGCGGAGAAAGACTTTTGCCTTTGAAGGCGTTTTAGCCAGAACGACCGTGTCGGACATTCCGGCAAAATTAACAAGCGTGGGGGCAATTGCCAATTGAAGTTTGCGACCGCAAAAAATAAAAGAGGCCGGACACTACTCCGGCCTCGATGAGAACAAGCGCTCAAAAAAACGTCTTGGTCGGATGCGGTGCCGCAGACATACACCTTACAACACACACGGAACACTGCATTTCTGCATCAACGACGCAGTCAGGATAACACAGGTTGCATCCTTAACTAGTCACCAGTTCTGGGGACGATAAAACCATCGAAAATAATGGAAATTCGCAAATTTCGGTCAATGGCGTAGAAATTTTGCCACCGCTTCCGTCCGCGTCCGCACCTGTAATTTTTCGTAAATGCGGCGGATGTAGGTGTGGACGGTCTCGTAACTGATGCCGAGTTTCTCCGCGATTTCTTTGTAGATCAGTCCCCGGCTCAACAGGTCGAGTACCTGCTGTTCTCGCTCAGAAAGGCTTTCCGTCTGCGCCTCTGCCTCTGCCGACCGCTGGAACGATTGCACGACCTTGCGCGCGATGTGCGTCGTCATCGGCGAGCCGCCGCGCTTCACTTCCTCGATGGCTTCGAGCAATTCCTTGCCCGCCGTGCGCTTGAGCATATAGCCGCTCGCGCCCGCCGCCAGCGCGTCAAAAATGTTTTCCGTGTCCTCATAAACCGTGAGCATCATCACCTGGATTTCCGGCGCGATTTTTTTCAATTGCCGGACGCACTCGACGCCGTTCATGCCGGGCAGGTTGATGTCCATCAACACAACGTCGGGCTTGGCCTGCGGCAAATCTTTCAGCGCGTCCTCGGCGTTTGCATAATGGCTCACGCAGTGGAAGCCGTCGGCGCGGTTGAGCACGCGCACGAGCGTCTCGCGCAATTTGTCGCTGTCCTCGACGATGGAAACGGTGACGGGCATAAATTTATTTTTTCGAGAGTGGAATTTGCAGGCGGACAATCGTTCCGGCATTCGCGCTACCGGAAATGGAAAATTCTCCGCGAATGTCTTCCATGCGTTTTTTCATGTTGCGAAGGCCGTTCCGATTTTGCAGCGCGGCTTTGTCTCCAATTCCGCGCCCGTTGTCTTCAATCCCCAATGTGAAACTTTCCGGCGACAAACGCAATCGAATCCAGACTTCGCTGGCCTGCGAGTGCTTGACGACGTTGTGAACGGCTTCTTTGAACGCGAGGAAAACATTGTGGCGGACTTCGGGCGGAATCGGTGTGGGTGGCAATTCCATCTGCAAATCCACGCGATAGCGCACGCCAGCCAGGGCGAGATATTCCTGCGCGTATTTGCAGGCGTAATTGGCCAGACCTTCCAGCGTGTCATTGGACGGATTAATGGCCCAGACAATTTCATCGAGCGAATGCGTCGTTTCGCGCGCTGTTTCGGAAATTTGTTTCGCGTGTGATTCAATTTCTTCCGGCGAATTTTTATCGGCCCCGGCCATTTCGCCGAGCAGCGCGACTTGCGTCAAATTCGCGCCGAGCTGGTCGTGCAAGTCGCGCGCGATGCGCGAGCGTTCGCGTTCGAGCGCCTCCTGTTGTTTGTGCAGTTGCAATTCGCGCCGCAATTTTTGCGTGGAAAAATAACGGACCATGACAACAACCATTCCAAGGAAACCCGCAATGATCATGGCAAGAAACGAGCGCGTTTGCCAGAATTGCGGCTGCATCGTGATTTCGAGAATGCTGCCGTTTTCATTCCAAACGCCGTCTTCGTTGCAGGCTTCGACGTGAAAATAATAATGGCCGGGCGACAAATTGCTATAATTGGCCACGCGCTCGGCGCGCGCTTCCGTCCAAGTGGTATCGCGGCCTTCCAAACGATATTTGAACCGCACGGCATCCGGCGCGGAAAAATTCAGGGCAGTGTAATCAATTTCCAATTGTTCGCGGCCCGGCGGAATGACGATGGATTGCGACCAGGCGGAATCGAGCCGGTTGGTTTTTTGTTCCCGACCGTCAACCAACACAGATTCGATCATGACTAATGGCGGTTGCAGATTTGGTTCTAGCTCCGCAGGATTCACCGACACCAGACCTTTGGTGGTGGGAAACCAAATCTTTCCGTCGAGTGTGCGGCACGCAGCAGGTTGTGAACCACTCGAACATTCGCGCGTGGGCAATCCGTCGGTTTTTCCATACGTCCGGCAGGAAATAACGTTCGTTGCTCCGCTGGCAAAATCGTCCAGCGATTTTTTTTGAATTCGCATTAGTCCTGCGTTCGAGCCGATCCACAAATTGCCGTCATCATCTTCAATGATGTAACCGATGCTGTTGCTGACAAGGCCGTCGTCTGTGGAATAGCGCGTCCATATTCCATTTTGAAATTGCGCGAGCCCGTGACCAGATGTACCAATCCACAAAACCCCGGCTTTGTCGAGGTAAAGGCAGGAAACGTCATCGCCGGGCAAACCGTTTTCAGACCTTCGATAGGAAATAAATTTTCCGTTTTGGAGAAAATTCAGACCTGCGTTCTGCGTTCCCACCCAAAAATTTCCGGCGAAATCTTCGACAATAGCGCGAACGGTATTTTCCGACAAACCATCCTGCGTCGTGTAAATTTTCCAATGCTGTCCATTCCAACAGCCTAAGCCATTTTGCGCACCGACCCACAGTTGGCCGCTGTGATCTTCAAACAAAGCAAAAATTTGCGGACCGAGAATCTGCGCGCCGGGCGCGGGAATAAAATGATTGGTTTGAAATAAAAAAAGCCCGTCGTCCCGCGTGCCGACCCAGACTTGTTGCTGGTGATCTACCAAGACTTCCCAGGCGTCGTGATACTGGCTGACATGAAAATCCTGTGTGGAATTTGTCTTCCAATAAGATGCGCCTTGTGCTCCAAAAGCCACCCACAAGCCGCTGTGCGCATCTTCGGAAAGTGATTGCGCGTCCCATGGATGAAGTTCGCCGGGCGTATTAAACTTTTTTCTTTTAATTCGATCCAACCCGCCGCCGTCGGTTCCCACCCACAGATTTCCTTCGCGATCCATGCACAGGGAAAGGACATAATCCGATGACAATCCTTCGTCTTTTGAAATGCGCTCGTATTTCCCGCTTGCATCAAACCAAAAAACTCCCGCGCCCAATGTGCCGACAATCAAATTGCCATTTACATCTTCACAGGCGGAAGTAACGGACGCATTTGTCCACGGACAGGTGCCGAAATCTTTTTCAAGTTGATTGTTTTTCCATTTTTGAATGCTTCCATTTTCCATCCGCCAAAATCCGCCGGACGGACTTGGAACATTTATTTTAACGGCTTGTTCGAATAACTGCGCCGGAAAAATGGACGGATCATAAAAAATCATCCTGCCGTTTTGATAAGAGAAAAAATGCCCGTCCGCCGCGTAAAACCAGATGTTGCTGGACACGTCTTCGTAGATGTATGGCAATCGTTCGCCGCTCGCACCACTGGCGGCGTTAAACGTTTCAATTTTCCCGCTTTTCACCAAATCCAAACCGGACGATTCAGTCCAAATCCAAAAATTCGTCCGGCTGTCTTCAAACAAACTGACAATCCGGTCGCTGCTCAAACCGGGCGTGTTAAATTGGTCGAAAACGGTAAAATGATTTCCGTCAAAGCGCACCAGACCGTTAAGCGTGCCAAGCCAGAGATAACCGTCCTTTGTCTGAATCACGGAAATGACCGAGCTTTGCGGAAGTCCCTCTTCAGTGCCCCAAACATCCACAATGAACGGACTGTCGGATTTCGACGTCTCCGCATTTGCTAAATACAAGCAACCAAAACCGCAAAGCCAAAGCCATGCGAGTTGGAGCATCCGGCGGTTTCTCAGCATATTCAATTCTTCAAACTGTTCCGACAGGATGTAAAGAAATTTGAAATGATGCGAACCCAAAAATGAAGATGGAAATTATTTTAAAAAATCACTTGTCACATGTTAATGATGGGTTAGGTTTTGGCCGCCCAATGAGAACGGGCGCTCCGTTTTCTGAGAAAACGGACGTCGGCGGATTTTGGCGATGTAATCGTGTGTTCGCCAAATCCGCCGACATTTTATTTGTCGGCAAAAACTTGTCGTTTTGAAGAATAATAGCATAGTAATTGCCATATGTTGCTGGGGTCGTAGCTCAGTTGGTAGAGCGTCTCGTTCGCAATGAGAAGGTCGCAGGTTCGAATCCTGTCGGCTCCACCAGCCTTCGCCGAAAATTTTGTGAAAGAAAACATAGGCATGTCAAATTCTGAAATTTCTTTGAATTTCTCCAAATGCAACCGCGCCACTTTGAAGCCATCATCTTTTCCGCGAAGGCAACCGTTGCCGCCGTCATTGGCGCACTCTGTTACAAACTTTTTGATTTCTCTGGAGCGCCGTGGGTCGCGGCGGTTTCCGCCGTACTTGTGACACAACCGAATTTGCATTCGTCGCTTCAAGCCTCATTGCTGCGCGTAGCCGCCAACCTGGCAGGTGCGTTTGGCGGAGCGGTGTTGCTCGTCATCATTGGACAACCAATTATGGCTATGGCCATCGGCGTCTTGTTCACGGGGCTGTTGTGTTATCTTCTGAAACAGGACGATGCGCTACGTCCGGCGTTTGTGGCGGTTATCATTGTGACGCTCACCGGTGAAACCGCTGGCTGGCACAGTCCGCTGAACCGAGTCGCCGCCGTTATCATTGGCTGCGTTTGCGCGCTGGTCGTGGGATTTTTATTCGACAAATTGTCCGATGCGTTCAATTTTTTGCGCAAGGACGATGGGGAAAAACACGACCATTCGGAATAATTTTCACCATGAAATCGCCATTGAAAAATAAATGGGTTCTTATCACCGGCGCGTCGAGCGGATTTGGCGCGGCAGCGGCGCGGGCGTTCGGCATGACGGGCGCAAAACTTTTGCTTGGAGCGCGACGCGTTGACCGCTTGAAAAAAATCGCGGCAGCAGCAAAAAAATCGGGCGCGGGGGCAGCGCATTTTCACGAACTGGACGTGAGCAAAACTCCGAGCGTCGAAACTTTTGTCGCTTGGGCGAAAGAAAAAATTGGCCAGCGATCAAATCTTCACGCGCTAATCAATAACGCCGGTGGCGCGCATGGACTTGACACTGTCGCCGAAGGCAAGGACGCGGATTGGGAAGCGATGATTCAGTCGAATGTGCTCGGCATTTTGCGGATGACCCGCGCGGCGTTGCCGCTCATGCCACACGACGCCGGCGCGAGTATCATCAACATCGGCTCGGTCGCCAGCCACGCGGTTTATGAAGGCGGTGCGGTTTATTGCGCGGCCAAGGCGGGCGAATTGCAAATCACCCGCGCGTTGCGGCTCGAATTGCTCGGGACGGGCATTCGCGTCGGCACGGTCGATCCGGGTTTGGCAGAAACGGAATTTTCACTCGTGCGTTTCAAAGGCGACGCGGCTGGCGCGAAAAAAGTTTATCAAGGCATGAATCCGTTGACCGCTGAAGACATCGCGGAAATTTTGGTCTGGGTCACCAGCCGTCCGCCACACGTGAACATTGATGAATTGATCGTCAAGCCGGTTGACCAGGCGGCAATTGGAAAAGTTTTCCGCCGCGGAAAAAATAATGTTTCAAATCCCACGATTCGCGCGCCAGAGTAAAACTGCGCCGACGGCTTGGAAAATAAAATTCGGCAGCCAGACTATTAAATGCGGCGCAAATTCGGGCCGCGCGGACAGCGACTCGCCGAGCATGATGAAAGCGTAGTAAACCAGCACGAGTCCGAGCGCAATGGCAACGCCGATATTTGTTTCGCACCGATGCACCCGAATGCCCAGCGGAATGCCAATAAGCGTGAAGCCGAAGCACGCAAACGAAAATGCGATCTGCCGGTTCATCTCGACGCGGATCGGTTCGGTCAAATCGTTTCGCTGTTTTTCCGCCTCGCGCATTTGAGCACGCAGATCATTGGAAGAAGCTCCGTTCGTCGCCAGCGGCAAATTTATCTTTTGCTCCAAGTCATTCAATTCGGCGCGCAATTGCTGGAAAGACATGTCGCTGATTTTGGGATTGTAAATTTGATTCGTCGGCGCGTTCAGATTGAAATTCAAAATCAGTTCTGGTGACGAGCCGATGCTCACGTGAGAATCGGTCGTCGTTACGCTACGGGCTTCAGACAAGTGAAGAATGAGTTGCTTGTGCGGCACGTCCACTTCCAGTCGGCCGCGCGGCGCGCGCACGGTCGTCGTGACATTCGTTTCATTTTGAAGTACGAACACCATGACGTTTTCGAGATTGCCGCCGCTATTTTTGCCCACGTAAAAAATGTAACCGGGAAAATCGCGGATGAACCGGCCTTCGGGTAGTTGTGCGTTCACAACTTCAGCGCGAATTCGAAAAATCAAATTTTTGAAAGCGACGCGGCAGTGCGGGCCAAAATCCACGTTAATCCACGCGCTGATGCAGCAGCACAATAAACTGAGCAAAAGCACCGGCGAGATAAGCGAAAGCAAACTGACACCACTGGCGCGCGCGGCGGTCAATTCCTGATCCGCACTGAAACGGCCGAAAACCAGTAATGTGGCCGTGAGCAAACCCATTGGCAGCGCGAAAACCCAAAGGAACGGGATCAACAAACTAATGGCTTTAAGCACTGTGCCGAATCGCGCCTGGCGATCAATCAGGAGTGGTAGAATTTCTTTCAACCCGTCGCCGAGCAACAATACGAAGGTGAACACAGTCAACGTCATCAGCAACGAGGCAAGCACTTGCCAGGTCAGATATTTGTGTAGCGTTTTCAAGCGTCACCGGATGATGACTTGGCCATGAACAATTCGCAATTTGCAAAAGTGCCGGACAGTCCGCTACTTTTAGGCATAAATTTGAACTGATTTATGAATCTGAAAATGATCGCGGAATTGTTCTTGGAAACAGCGCGGGCCGTAGCCGCCAGCAAACTCCCGCGCTTTGGCGCGGCGCTGGCGTATTACACGTTGTTCTCCATCGCGCCGCTGTTCGTGATCGTGCTGGCCATCGCCGGTTTGTGGTTTGGCCAGGATACGGCGCAAAATGAATTGTTCGACCAGCTTTCCAGTCTCATTGGACACCGGGGAACGGAGGCCATCCAGACGCTTGTAGTGGCGGCGGACAAGCCAAAGACGGGGTTGACGGCCACGGCGGTCGCCCTCGTGATGCTCTTTGTCGGCGCGAGCAGCGTGTTTGTGGAACTTCAGGATGCGCTCAACACCATCTGGAACGTTAGAAAAAGAAGGCTGAGCTTCAAGAATTTCATCCGCACCCGGCTGCTTTCGTTCGCGATGGTTTTTGGCATCGGATTTTTGCTGATGGTGTCACTTGTGCTGAGCGCGGTTCTGGCTGTCGTCAGTAATTACATGAGCGACATCATTCCCGGAAACGAAATCGTCTGGGCCATCGTTGATTATTTCTTTTCTTTGGGAACCATCACGGTTCTTTTCGCGCTAATTTTCAAATTGCTGCCGGACGCGATCATCGCGTGGCGCGACGTCTGGATCGGCGCGTTCATCACGGCGCTGCTCTTTAATTTCGGGAAATGCGTCCTGGGATTTTATGTGGGCAAAAGCGGCATTGCGTCGGTATATGGCGCAACCGGCTCCCTCGTCATTTTTCTGTTGTGGATTTATTACTCCGCGCAAATCCTTTTGTTTGGCGCGAAATACACGCAGCTTTACGCCGACAAATACGGCACGCGCGTTGAATCATCCTTCACCACGGAAATGATTTACAAAAACAAGTTGGAATAGCCAAAGCGTTTTGCTCCCCGTATGGAACCCAAAGACAAAGCTAAGCCAACTTTTTCAGCATTCCCGTCTTCACTTCCCAACGCTGCAAATCTTTGCCCAGCTCGCGCGGCCAGTTTTCTTCCGCAGCGGTTAAAAAAACCTGACCGCTAGTTTTGCGTGCGTGTTCAAGCAACGGCAAAAATCCGCTACGCCGTTTTACGTCCAATTCGCCCATCACATCGTCAATCAACAAAATCGGCGGCGAACCGTGAATGCCCGCGAAAAATTCCGCCTGCGCCATTTTCAGCGCAATCGCCAGCGTGCGTTTCTGGCCTTCGCTACCGAATTGCGCGGCGGACTTTTCGTTGAGCAACAATTGCAAATCGTCGCGGTGCGGGCCGACGAGCGTGGCGCGGAAAGTCTTTTCGCGCGCTCGTGACTGTGCGAGTTCCACGGCAAAATCACTTTTCACGCTGGATCGGTATTCGATTCGCAATTCCTCCGCATCGTTGGAAATGCGACGATATGCCAGCCGCGCAAGCGGGGAAAATTTTGGCACCAGTTCGCTTCGCGCACGGGTGATTTCGTCGCCAAGATTCACAAGTTCCTGCGAAAAACTGTCGAGCGCAGCCTCGTCGCTGGAATGTTGCTTGAGCAGTGCGTTACGGGCGCGGACAGTGTGCATGTAACGCTGGAGCAGTGGCAAATAAATCGGACTTGTTTGCGCGAGCAGCAAATCTAAAAATCTTCGGCGCGCGCGCGGCGCGCCTTTGACGAGTTGTAAATCTTCCGTGCAAAAGACCACCGTCCGCAGCGCTCCAAAATAGTCCGCAATTTTTTTCACCGGCTGGCTGTCGAGCGACAAATTCCGCTCGTGCGCCGACCAGAACATTTTAATTTCGCGTTCGCCCTGCCCGACTATTTTTCCACCGACGAAATAGCCGCGCTGGCCGTGCCGGATCATCTGCGCACCACCGACGCCGCGAAACGACCGCAGCGTAGCCATGAGATAAATAGCTTCGAGGATGTTCGTCTTGCCTTGCGCGTTGTCGCCGAGTAGTAGATGGAAGCCGGACGCGAAATCCACGTCCAGCCGGGCATAATTGCGAAAATCTCTTAGCCGTAAATGAGCCAGATGCACATGGGTAAAATGAATTGGAAAAGAAATTGCGGCGAGACTTTTCGAAGTGGCATTTCAAAAATAGCAAATTCAAATTACGTGTATGCTCGCGGTTTGGCTCGGCGATTGATATTGTCACACGCTGAAAACAGCCACCATGAGAGATTTGTGGAGCCGATTTCCCAACGCTGTATGGGATGCGCACAGTTCGGTCGTTGTAATTAAGGTTGCGGTTCTGCTGGTGAGCCGTCGCAAGTCAGATTTACTGTCCGTCGGGGGAATTATTTAGCCACCAGCAGCTTGTCTATGGCATCTTTGATGGCGAGGAGATGGGTTGGCTTTTTGATAACTACATCGATAGAAGAACAATCATTGGGCGGATTCCCAGAGCACATCACCACGGGCGTGGATGGGGATCTCAGTTTGATAACATGCGCCATTTCACCGCCCGTCATGCCGGGCATGGAATTGTCGGTTAAGACCAAGTCATGGAGGGTGGGATTAAAACAAACGAGAGCCTCAATTCCAGAATTTGCGCAATCCACCTCGTATCCAAAGTTATTCAGAAACAACTTAGTTAAAAGACGAGTATCATCATTATCATCAACTAGCAGCACGGTTCTTAAATGAGACTCTAAACTATTTTGCACAATTTTTTGGTTAAGAGATACTTTGTTTTTTATCCATGCACACTCTATGTGGCATTTCCGTTACCTTCTATGCTAATTTGAGACATAAATTGTCAGTATAAGGACATAAAAACTGGAAATCGACCTGCTAAAATTTTTAGGAAGAAAGAAACAGGTTGAGAAATTAGCATTGTCAGATGGGTAATCAGCGAACCCAATGTCAACAATGAACGTTTTTCATTCAATTAACTTGTGCGCCGAGAGGCACAAGGTAGAATTTTAAAAATTTCAGACGAATATGGCGAAGCCCCTTAAGATGAGAATAATAGATGGGCAGAAAAGCCGGATATTCTTGGTAGAAGATCATCCGGTTTTTCGCGATGGATTGTCGAAACTGTTGAACGCAGAAGATGATTTGACGGTGTGTGGTGAAGCGGGCGACGCCAGGCAAGCCCTTAAATTAATAATAAAACTCAAACCAGATCTGGTGGTGGTGGATCTTGGCCTGCCCGACAAAAGTGGACTGGAACTAATCAAGGAAATCAGGGCCTTGAAGCTCGTAGTTAAGTTGTTGGTTGTTTCCATGTTCGACGAAGCCCTTTATGCTCAACGCGTTCTGCGCGCAGGGGGAGACGGCTACATCATGAAACAGGCAGACCCACAAGAGATAGTCCTCGCAATTCGTGACGTGCTGGCTGGTCATATCCATGTCAGTGAAGATGTTTTTGCCAAAGATTCATTAAAACAACCGTCTGAAAAAAAAGCTGAGGCGCTCGATCAGCTTACAGATTCTGAACTTGAAGTTCTGGAATCGCTTGGCCATGGCAAAAGCACACAAGAAATATCCCTTCAAGCTGGCTTGTCCGGCGCGAAGGTCAATGCACATAGCAGCAGCATCCGCCGGAAGCTTAAATTGAAAAGCTTTAATGCCTTGGTCCGCTATGCGGTCTCTTGGGTTGAGGACAGTCGTAAATAGAATAACCCTCACTTCATGCAAGATTGGGGAATAAAACCGGCCAATTTGGAGACTTGGCCAATCTTTTCAAAATGGGTCGTTGAAATGGCTTCCATCAAAAACCGAACTTGAGGCTTCAAACTGAATCTGTCGGCTTCGGAAACAAGCTGAATAGCATGATTTTAATAATTATCGCGCCTTTTTACGCCCAATCAAGCACCTTGAGTTGAACAGCTTTTCTCCCGTTGAACTGATTGATTTGTGGCACGAACGCGAGGTCAAATTTTCCAACCGGCAACGATTGGTTGCCGCCATTCCACCAAACGGCTTCATGCGTGACCATGCCGTCTGTCACCCACATTTTGACATGCTGCTTGTCCGCGCCCATTCGTTGCAGTGGCCGTTGATGTAACAAACTACGCGTGCAAAATTGCACGGTCGGATTGCCCTGGCCGGTCGGTTTTAGACGGTCAAGTTCGACGAGCGATTCCAAAGTCATTTCATCAAGGCCGATTTCCGCATCAAGCCGCAGCGACGGCTGCAGATCTTCCAGTTTTAAACTGCGCCGCGCCAGCTCGTTCAATCGCTGTCGTAGCAAATCAATTTTGTCCGGCACGATGCTCAAGCCGGCCGCCATGGCGTGACCGCCGTGGCGTAAAAGCAAATCGCCGCACTCTTGCAAGGCGGCGGCCAGATCAAAACCGGCGATGCTGCGGCCTGAACCGCGCCATTCTTCGCCTTCGCCGCCGATGATAATCGTCGGCCGATAAAATTCCTGCAGCACACGCGAGGCAACGATGCCAACAACACCGACATGCCAGAGCAATTGCCCCTCAACGATGACGAAATCGGTTTGCGAATCGAATTTCGCGCGGATGGCACCAATGACTTCTTCGCAGATGCCGCGTTCAATTTTCTGACGCTCGCGATTCCGTGAATCAAGATTTTGCGCCAGCGGCAATGCCTCTTCCAAATTTTTTGCGAGGAGCAAATGCAAAGATTCTTCGGCGGTTTCAAGACGGCCGGCAGCGTTCAAGCGTGGCGCGAGTTGAAAACCGACTTCAAATGTACCGATTTTTTCCGGCGATTTGGCGACCTTTTTCAGCGCGATAAGTCCAGGACGTTGCGATTGATTTAATTGGCGCAATCCGGCGGAAACGAGAATGCGATTTTCGCCAACCAACGGTACGATGTCCGCAATCGTGCCCAGTGCGACCAAATCGAGCAACGGTCGCAAATCAAACTCCGCTGCGCCGGCTAAGTTGGTTTCGCGTCCGCGTTTCAAAATCGCGTGGGCGAGTTTGAAAGCAAGGCCGACGGAGCAAAGTTCAGCGAAAGGAGTTGGGCGTTGGGAACTGGCGGATTGGACGTGAGGATTAACCAATGCGGTCGCGGTCGGCGCGGGATTTGAAACCTGATGGTGGTCGAGAACAATTACATCTACACTACATCCACGAAGTGAAGCAATTGTTTCAACGGCGGTCGAGCCGCAGTCAACGGCAAGCAACAAAGTCGTCGGGAATTTTTTGAGACAATTTTCGACACCGTCGGCACTCAAACCGTAGCCTTCGTCCAAGCGATGAGGCAAATAAAAATCCACTTTCAAGCCGAGCGCGCGAAAAACTTCAAGCAACAGCGTGGTGGAAGTCACGCCATCCACGTCATAATCGCCAAAAATGACGAGCGATTCGTTATGTGTGCGCGCGCGAAGCAATCGCTCAACAGCCGTATTCATATCCGGCAACAGAAACGGGTCGGCGAGATTTTTAAGGCGCGGCTGGAGAAAATTTTCAATCTCGGAAATTTCACTGCGACCGCGATTGAGCAGACATTGCGCGAACAGCGGCGAGATTTTAAGTTGCGACGCCAGTTGTCCGGCAAGCAACGGTTGCGGCGGCGCGAGTGACCAGCGGAATTTCATTTTTATTCAGCCACAGATGAACACAGATGAACCCGGATTAAAAATGAAAAAACCGATTCAAAAAACGGGAAAGTCAGTGGAATGATCAAATCTCCGCCGGCGTGATGTTTTACATTTTCACCTGCGACGCGCCAATGTTCGGGCGCTCGCCTTTATGCCACCAGAGCACGAGCGCGCTGGCGACATAAATCGACGAATAGGTGCCGGTGATGATGCCGACGAGAAAGGT
The DNA here is from genome assembly GCA_963719075.1 of uncultured Verrucomicrobiae bacterium. Classification (GTDB taxonomy): domain Bacteria; phylum Verrucomicrobiota; class Verrucomicrobiia; order Limisphaerales; family UBA11358; genus UBA11358. The sequence goes on from CAVRAN010000001.1 coordinate 165,197, forward strand.
GAAGGCAAAATCGTTGATGACGCCGCCGCCGAAAACATAGAGCGAGAGCGTGGCCAGAAACACCGTGCCGGATGTGATGATGGTGCGGCTTAAAGTTTGATTGAGCGCCTGATTGATGACTTCTTTGAACGAGCCGCGTATTCCCAGTTTCAAATCTTCGCGAATGCGGTCAAAGATGACGATTTTGTCGTTGATGGAAAAGCCGATGATGGTCAACACGGCGGCGACGACGGTGGCGTTGAATTCGCGTCCCGAAAAGCCGTTGGCAATACAATAACAGCCGATGGTGAGCAGCACATCGTGTATCACGGCAACCACCGCAGCGACAGCGAAGGAAAATTCGTAGCGGAACGCGACGTAAACCAAAATACCGAACAACGAGAGCAAGCAAGCCACAATGGCCGAGCGTTGAATTTCCTTGCCGACGACCGCGCCGACCTGCTGCTGGCCAATGGCCTTGAATTGCGCCTGCGGGAATTTCGTTTCAAGCGCCTGCTCAACTTTTTCCGCCGAGCCGGTAGAAGTCGTCACGCGCAACGTTTCCGTTCCGGCACCGGCGACATCCCTTTGATATTGGATTTGCGCGCCTTTTTCGCCAATGTCCGTCAACGCGCCGCGTATTTGTTCCACGTCCGGTTTTTGCGCGAAGCTGAATGTCGTGCTGTCACCGCCGAGAAAATCCACGCCGAATAATTTCGAACCACGTTCAAAAACGCCGTAGCCAAGCGACAGGACAATGAACGTCCACGTGATGATGAATAATGGCGTGGCGATTTTCATGAAATTGACTTTCGCACTCTTAATTAGATGAAACATGTGCAGCGATTTGAGAATGTTACGATCGAGCAGGAAGTTGAAAATCAATCGTGTCACGACGAGCGCCGTGAACAAACTCGCGGCGATACCGATGGTCAGCGTAACGCCGAATCCTTTGATTTCGCCCGTGCCCATGAAAATCAAAATAATGGACGAAATCAGTGTCGTGACGTGCGAGTCGAAAATCGTTCCGAAGGCGCGCGCGTAGCCGGCGGCGATTGCGCCGCGCAGTGATTTGCCCTTGGCAATTTCCTCGCGCAGACGTTCGTAAATCAACACGTTCGCGTCCACGGCCATGCCGATGGTCAAAACGACGCCCGCGATGCCCGGCAGCGTGAGCGTCGTGCCGATGGAACACATGACGCCGAGCAAAATGATGATGTTGGTGATGAGCGCGATGTTCGCCGTGATGCCGGCAATCCAATAATAGCAGAGCATAAACACGGAAACCAAAATGACGCTGACGATGGACGCGCGAATGCCGCTGCGAATGGAATCTTTGCCGAGCGTCGGGTCAACATCCGTCGAATAAACAATTTTGAGCGGCGCGCGCAGCGGGTTTTGCAGGACGCTGGCCAGATTCTGCGCTTCTTGCGGCGTAAATTGCCCCGTGATTTCGCAAGTGCCGGTTTCAATTGCCCCGTCAATCCTGGGTGCTGAATACAACTCGCCGTCCAAAATGATTGCCATGCGATGATATACATTTCCTTCGGGAGCGAATTTGCTCGTGGTTTCAGCAAATCTTTTCGCGCCATCGTCGGTGAGCGTAAAACTGATTTGAGGTTCGCCTAAATTTCCACGCACCATCATGGCACTTTTCACAATGTCGCCGGCAAGACCGTTTTCGGCCTTTTTCTTCACTATGAATTGTTCAATCACCGGCGGTTCATTGGGGCGCTTTTCAACATACTTGAGCAATTCATAGCCCGGTGGAATCGGTTCATGATTGGCAATAATGTCATCGCTGTCATCATTCACCATCCGAAATTCCAGATAGGCGGCCTTTTGAATGTTTTTCCTGGCGTCACTCTTCACCGATTCAGCGAGGCCAGGCAGTTGAATTAAAATCCGATTGCCGCCCGCCGGTTGAATCACCGGCTCGGCCACGCCCAAAGCGTCCACGCGTTTGCGCAAAACCTCGACAGCTTGTGCCAATGCTTCGTTCGCTTCATTCGGATTTTCCAGTTTGTTCGTGTCCATCTCGACGAGGAATGACGTGCCGCCCTGCAAATCAAGGCCGAGCTTGATGCGCCCTGAGGCATCGCGCTGGAGCTGGTTCAAAATGAACGTTGCCGGATATAATTCATTCTTCGCGTCAACGAATGGAAAATACGGCTGGATATCGTTGGTGCCGATGGCTTCCTGCAAATTGGCGAACTCGCGGCTTGCATTCGTCGATTGCAACGGTGCAAGCCGCTGCAAAATGTTCGTGAACGTCGCGTCCTGATTTTCCGCGCGCGATTCAAATTGCTGGACCAAGTCGCGCGAGGTCGGCGGATAAATTTCGTAAAATGACCACAAAACGACAAGGACGACGAAGGCAAATGTCCAAAACTTATTTCGGTTCATGGCAAGCTCAGGATGCGGAGGCGTCGCCGTCGCGTTCGAGAATTTCCGTCACGGAAGCCTTGGTGACTTCCATTTTGGCGTCGGCGGAACGCAGTGAAACGGTTTTATCCTTGACCGAAATGACGATCCCGATGATGCCACTGGACGTGACGATCTTGTCGCCGGACTTGAGGGCTTCGAGCAATTGCGCCTGCTTCTTGGCGCGCTGTTGCTGAGGGCGAATCAACATAAAATAAAAAACAACGATCAGCAGGGCGAACGGCGCGAACGTAATCCAAATCGGCTGCTGCGGCTGGCTTGCCAACGGCGCAGCCTGCGCCAAAAATTCATTCAAACGATTCATGTGCATATTTTGAAAAGTGGCCGCTTACTTTAGGAAAAAAAACGGAATTGGCAAGTGTTATTGGCCAACAAGAGAGAACACGCTCACTTTAACAGTGTTATTTTGCCGGCTGCAATTTGCCGCGCAGCACATGAATGAGCGCCTTGACGGTCAGTTCGATGAATAGAAACGGCTTGCCGATGAAATCGTTGCCGCCGCTCATCATGGAACTGGCGCGGTTGTCGAAATCGCTGAGGCTGGTGACAAAGATGACCGGCGTTTTTTTGTGCTGCGGCAGCGCGCGCATCTTGGTGCAAAGTTCGTAGCCGGTCATGCCGGGCATGTCCACGTCCAGAAAAACGAGGTCAAAATTATTTTCCATCAGCATATTGAGCGCGACATTGGGATCCTCGACGTTAATACAATGAAGCTGCGCCTTTTCAATCGCGTAAGTCACGGCGCGACGCGAAATGACTTCATCATCCACGATCAAGACGTTGACGGCGGGAAATTCCTGTTTTTCCGGCGCGAGGCCGTGTTCGAAAAGAAATCCGAGAAAATCAATCGCGCTGGCAACGGTGCGCAAAGTGGACTGGTTAATGTTCTTCGGTTTTTCGTAAATTTCCTTGAGGAAGGCTTCGAGTGCGCCGGACATTTTTGTGATTTGCACAAAACCGGTGACGCCCGCGTTGCCGGCGAGCGCGTGAATGCGGCGGTAAAGTTCGTGAATTTCTTTGAGCCGCGTTGCTTCGTTGTCGGCTCGAATCAGGCTTTGCAACGCGGCACGCAGCGTGTTCAGCGTGGCAGGCAAACTATCAACAAAAGATTTTCGCAGCTCGCCCTGAAATTCCGCATCCGCCGCATCGCCGGTTGGTTTCGGTGCGGCTGGTGTGTGTGGAATTGCGCCGCTTTCGCCGATGGTCGCACGGACGAGATCGAGCACTTCCTGCGGCGAACAGCTCGCCTTTGACAAACATTTTGTGGCACCGGCTTTCCATGCTTCCTGAATCATGTTTGTCATGTAGATATTCGAGAAGACAATGACCGGCAGGTTGGCCGATTCAGATCCGGCGCGTATTTGTTTTATGACTTCGACGCCCGACATTTTTGGCAACATGAGATCCAAAAGCACCAAGCCGGGTTGAAAGCTGGCGATGAGCGCCAATCCCGCTTCGCCGTCCGATGCGGTTTCGACCTGATAACCTTCCACCGTCAACTTGTTTCGATAAATGTTGGCGATGATTTGATCATCTTCAATGATAAGCACTTTTTTCATGACGTTGCGGTTGCGGCAGGATTTTTACTTTGTTGCGCGGCCAGAAAAATCTGGATGCGTTTGTATTCTTTCAGGGCATTTTCATAAACCTGCGGCGAATGGGTTAACGCGTTCGTTTTGCCCTGCTGTTCCAGCTCCAGCAATAGTTTTGCGAACGGCCCCATGCCGAGTGTCGCGCTCGCGCCTTTGCAACTGTGCGCGACGTGTTTGAGTTGATCGGAATTTTTTTCGCGAATGGCCGTTTCGATTTGCGCCAGTTGCTGCGTAGTCTGTTTGAAAAACATTTCGATCAATTCACGCATACTTTGTTCGTCGCCACCGGTCAAATCGGCCATGCGGCTCATGTCCACCGCTGGTTCTTCCACCACCGGCTTTGGAGTTTCCGGCAACGGCGCAGCCTTTACAGTTTCTGTTACATTTTTTGGGGAAGCCCAGCGCTCGATCATGCTGCGCACGTCGGTCGGGCGAATGGGCTTGGCCAGATAATCATCCATGCCCGATGCAATACATTTCTCGCGGTCGCCTTGCATGGCGTGGGCGGTCATGGCGATGATGATGATGCGGCCGTTATAATTCGGATACGCCGCCGGATCCTTTTGGCGCGCGCGAATGGTGCTGGTCGCTTCGAGGCCGTCCATTTCCGGCATCATCAAGTCCATGAAAACCAAATCATACGACCGCCGTTCAAGTGTTTCGAGTGCTTCCCGCCCGTTATTGGCAATGTCCGGCTGATAGCCCATTTGTTGCAAAATACGCGAGGCAACTTTTTGGTTCAACTCATTGTCTTCCGCCAAAAGAATCCGCAACGGCAGCCGCTGCGCTAGAAGTTCGCCAGGGTTTTTCAGCGAAGATAATGGTGCTGGTGCTGCAGTCGTTTTTTTCTCGGCGACTTTTGGAGTCTGAACAACGCGTGTCAGTATTTCGCAAAGTTGTGCGGGTTTGACTGGTTTGGCGATGGATTGAGCAAATTCAGCGTCTGCAACCGCCTTCCTGTCAGTGTGCGCGCCCAAAGGCGTAAGCAACAGCAGCGGCATGGCGGCGGCATTCGGCAGTTTGCGAATTTCTTGGGCCAGCGCGGGGCCGTTCATGTCCGGCATTTGCCAGTCGAGAATGGCCAAATCAAATTGTTCACTCCGGCGAAGCCATTCGAGGGCTTGCTGCGAATTTTCCGCGCTCTTGGGAATCATCCGCCATTTGGTTAATTGTTCGCCGAGTACGCGGCGGCACGTTGCATTGTCATCCACAATGAGCGCGCGCAAATTTTCCAATTTCGGCTGTGGACTTTGCAACGCGGACGGCGCGACTGGCTGTTGCGTGAGAACATTTGCCGTGAAATGAAAAGTCGAACCTTCGCCCGGGACGCTTTCAGCCCACATTTTGCCGCCCATCAATTCGACCAGCCGTTTGCTGATGGCCAGGCCCAGACCGGTGCCGCCGAAACGTTGCGCTGTAGAAGTTTCAGCCTGCATAAATGGTTTGAACAATCGCGCCAGCTTGTCCGGCGCGATGCCGATGCCTGTGTCGCGCACCGAAAAATGCAGATGCAAAAGTGACGTGCTGTCAGTTTTCGCGGAAAGCAATTTGACTTGGACAAAAACGTCGCCGCTTTTGGTGAACTTCACCGCATTGCTTAAAAGATTCACCAGCACTTGCCGCAAACGAAGCGAGTCGCCTTCGACGGCAGCCGGAATGCTGTCTTCCATCTCGTAAATGAGTTCGAGATTTTTTTTGAACGCGGACGCCGCCATTAAATCAAGCGTTTCTTCAATGCACGCGCGCAAATCAAATGTCCGCGAATTCAATTCCATTTTTCCCGCTTCAATTTTTGAAAAATCCAAAATGTCGTTGATAATCGTGAGCAATGCATCGCTGCTGGTGTGAATCGTTTCGAGATAACCGCGCTGCTCGGCGGTCATCGGCGTTTCCAGAAGCAGGCCAACCATCGCGATGACGCCGTTCATCGGCGTGCGGATTTCATGGCTCATGGCGGCGAGAAAATCCGATTTGGAGCGGGCGTCAGCCTCGGCGGCGAGCCGGGCTTCAATCAATTCGCTTTGTTTTTGGATCAAGTTATCAAACCGCCTTTTCGTTTGCAGCGCGCCGCGCAAACGCGCATGGAAAACTGCCGGATCAAACGGTTTGTTCACGCAGTCAGTGGCACCAAGGTCAAACGCGCGCAATTTCCCCAACGCATCGTCCGGGGCGGTGAGCGTGATAATCAACATCGGCGGCGATGGCGGGTTGTCTTTGAGATAACGCAACAATTTGAAACCCTCGGCATTGGATGTTTCCAGATCAACCAGCAGCAAATCAATGTGTCGCTCGTGAATGGCTGTGAAGGCGTCGTCCGCGTCATGCACAAATGAAACAACAATGCCATCCTCATGCAGAAGGTTCGACAAAACCTCCGGCATTTGCGAATCGTTTCCGATTTGCAAGATTTGAAAAACGGCTTCATTCATAGTTGTCTGAACGGGCGACCATTTAACACGAATTTCTGGGATTGGCCAAAAGGTTTTTTTCCGCTGCAAAAATTTCAATTCCGAAAGAAACATTGCTGGCAGGGCGCAATAGAGATAAAATCCCGCCATGCTGCAAACGGTGCTTGAGCCCCGCGCAGAGAATGCGGCCGCTTTTTGCGAAACATATCTGGCCGCATATCGCTTCATGCTGCTGGCGCGGCTACTGGATGATAAATTCGCCGCGCTTTATCGCGCCGGAAAAATTCACGGTGGCGTTTTTCTTGGCCGCGGTCAGGAAGCCTTGAGTGTAGCGGTTGGCGTTTCATTAAAAAAACCCGACGTGTTCGCGCCGCTCATACGCGACGCAGCAGGGCGACTTGCGTTTGGCGAAACAGTTTTGGACGCCGTGCGAACTTATCTCGGTTCATCCCTCGGCCCGATGCGTGGGCGCGACGGCAACGTCCATCGCGGCAAACCGCAGGAAGGCCAGCTTCCGATGATAAGCCATCTCGGCGCGATGATTTCCGTCGTCAACGGAGTTTTGTTTGCGCGCCGTTTCAAAAAAATTTCCGGAACGGTTGGCGCGGCGTGCATCGGCGACGGCGCGACTTCCACCGGCGCGTTTCACGAAGCGCTCAATCAGGCCGCCGCTGAAAAATTGCCGCTCGTTCTGATTGTCGCCGACAATCAATATGCTTACTCGACGCCGACTTCGCTTCAATTTGCGTGCGACGATTTGGCGGACAAAGCCGTCGGTTACGGTGTCGAATCACATTCAGTTGACGGCACGGATTTGTCCGCGTGCTTGAAAACCGTCGGCAACGCCGTTGCCAAAGCAAGGGTAGGGGAAGGCCCGCAACTCGTCGTCGCAAAATTGCTCCGGCTTTGCGGCCACGGTGAGCATGACGATTCGAGTTACGTTGACCCGAAGTTAAAAAATTCCCCGCTGGGACGCGACTGTCTAAAAGTCGCCGAGGAATTTTTGCTGCAAAATAAACTTACCGATGCCGCTCAAATCGCCGTCTGGCGCAGCGATGCCATCCGTGAAATCGAAGAGGCCGTCGCGCAAGTCCAGCGCGAACCCGCGCCCGATCCGTTTACGGAAAATTGGTCAGCAATTTCTTCCGAACACTTGGGCGAGACGCACGCAGAAAATGGGAACTGAAATCACCTACATTGACGCCATCCGCGAAGCGCAGGCACGTGCGCTACGCGACGATCCGCGTGTTTTTATTTACGGGCAGGACGTCGGCGCATTCGGCGGCGCGTTCAAGGCCACGAAAAATCTGGCGAAGGAATTTCCCGGACGTGTTCTCGATTCGCCGATTTCCGAGGACGCGATGGTCGGCCTCGCCGTCGGCGCGGCGATTGAAGGCTTGCGCCCGATCATCGAAATGCAGTTCGCCGATTTTTCCACCGTCGGTTTCAACCAGATTGTCAACCAGGCCGCGACGCTTTTCTGGCGCACAAATGTTCCGTGTCCGATTGTTGTGCGACTTCCATTCGGCGGCACGTCTGGCGGCGGACCGTTCCACAGCCAGTGCATCGAAACGATTTACGCACATTATCCCGGCCTCATCGTGCTGACGCCCGCGACCGTCGAGGATGCCTACAGCATGTTGCTCGAAGCTGTCGCGCTCGACGACCCCGTGATTTTCTGCGAACACAAATTTCTTTACCGTCATTTGAAAGCCGAAAAATTGCCGAGCGAAGCATTGCCGATCGGCAAGGCGCGGATCGCCCGTGAAGGCCGCGACTTAACAATTGTGACTTACAGCGCGATGGTTCACGAAGCGCTCGAAGCCGCGACGGAACTTGCGCCCGAAGGTTGGGAAATTGAAATCGTAGATTTGCGTTCCGTCAAACCGCTCGACACGGACACGGTCATGGCCAGCGTTTCGCGGACGGGAAAATTACTGTGCGTCGGAGAAGCGTGGCCGTGGGGCGGAGTCACCGCCGAAATCATCGCGCGCGTCGCGAGCGAAGGTTACGGACTGCTCGATGCGCCGCCGCAACGACTCAACGCCAAAGACACGCCCGTGCCGTATCATCCGAATTTGTGGACGGCGCACCGTCCGACCGCGCGCGCTGTCGCTGCCGCTGCGCGAAAACTTTTGAGAACATGAAAATTGAACAACAAAGGAACGAAGGAACAAAGAATCGGAATCTTTGTTTTCAAAGCTCTGTTTCTTTGCTCCTTTGTTGTTAAAAATTATGCCAAAAATTCCCATCATCATGCCGCAGCTTGGCGAATCCATCGCCGAGGCCAGAATTGTCAACTTCGTCGTCAAGCCCGGCGACAGTGTCGAGGCCGATCAGGATTTGATTGAAGTCGAGACGGACAAGGCCACGATGACCGTCGCGTCGCCGTGCAAAGGAAAAATTGAAAAATTCAGCGTGCAGTTGAATGAAAGCTACGCCGTCGGTGCGACGCTCGGACAAATTGAAGCGACGAAAGAAGAAGCCGCAAGACTTGGACTCGACATTGCTCCGGCAAAAACTTCCGAAACAGAACAGCTTTCAAAATCAGATTCAAATCGGAGAAGCGGTCGTGTGCAGCCGACCGTGCGCGGATTGCCCGTTCCCGCGAACGCGGCGGGCGCAAGTTATCTTTCGCCGCGGCTCAAGGCGCGCATGGACGAACTCGGTTTGCACGCGGCGGATTTGGCGGGTGTCGCGGGCAGCGGCGCAGCGGGGCGCGTGACCGTCGAGGATTTCGAGAAATACATCGCCAGTCTCGACAAACACAAAATGAGCGGCGCGTCTTCCATGCGCGTCGCGGTCGCCGACGCGATGCGGCGCAGTTGGACGCGTCCGCTCGCGACGGTCGGTTTGCCAGTGGCGCTCGACGCCGTTCTCGCGCACCGGAAAAACTCAAATCCAAAACCCGGCCCGGCGCTTTACGCGTTGCGCGCGCTGGCGATTGCGCTCGCGGAAAATTCCGCGCCCGCCGGACGGCTCGTCGGAAATAAAATTGTTCATCCGAGTTCCATTGACGTCGGCTTCGCGGTCGAGGCCGAGGACGGCGTGCTCGTTCCCGTTTTGCGCGGCGCGGACAAAAAATCCTTGTCCGAACTCGTCGTGCGCTACAACGAACTGGTGGAACTCGCGCGCCAGCGCAAGCTGCCGGCGGACGCGACCGGCGGATCGATCGCCACGGTGACGAACTACGGCACGTTCGGGCTGATCTGGGCGACGCCGATTCCGCTGCCGGAGCAGACGCTCGTGCTGGGCATGGGTGCGGGACGGCGCGCGCCGAACTGGGACGAGGCGACCAAACAATTCGTGCCGGTGATGGAGGCGAACCTGACGTTGAGTTTCGACCATCGCGTGCTGGACGGCGGCGCGGCGGGACGATTGCTTTCGCGCATCGCGGATTTGATGTCGAGGCCGGAGAAGTTGTGATTTTTTTACGACGTAAAATATGTCTCTCTATTTTACTTATGCTAAAGCCGAGCCAGTTCCATTTCGTTATTTGACAGTTTCGCGCTTTGTAGGTCGTCTTCAACCACCGTATAAAACAACAGCACTTCCGAGTGATTATTTAGAATTTGCAATAGCAGATTTAGCGGAGGGTTCGCCAAAAGGATTAGTTAATGCTTTCGGGAATGTTAAACGTGCACTTCATTTTGAAGTGGATTATTTGCTCCAACAATATGGTCTTTTTCGTCATTTTGGGCACCGGAATTTTCCTGCCAAACTTGAAGTTCTGGATGAGATTGGATTGCTGCCAATTACTCTTCTTTCAAATCTTAATTTTGAAAGAAATTTAATCGAGCATGAATACGAAGTGCCAACTCGTAAACGTGTTGCGGAAGCAATAGATGTTTTGAAATTATTATTATTTGCTACGGAAAAACTGATGGAAATGACGCCGTATGAAGTGGTTCTTGGATGGCGACAACCAAGTCGGCATATTTTGCTTCAACTTGAACCATTTGAAGGTGAATTGCGATTATTTACATTAACAGCAAAAGACAAATATCAGAAAATTGCTGGCGAGAATTGTTTTTCTGGTCAATTGCGTTCTTTTGCTGGTGGTGAATTAATGCCCGACATAAAAATATCAAAACGACCTTGGAAAATTTTTCAGCTTAATAAATTACAAGCAATTGAATGGAGGCCAATCTTAAAAGAATTTGTGAATGTCCAACGGATTAACTCTGCAAAAAAGACTCATATAAATCCAAATCAATTGTTTGCCACGATTTCTGTGACAGTTCCTTTTGCAATTGTAACGCAGAAAACGTGGGCGCAAATTTTAGATGAAAAAATTAAGGAAAATTTTAAGAATGTTGGTTCGAAAGGTGAAGACAAATTAAATTCACAAGTCACAGAAACTGCCGCAGCAGAAAAAGTTGATTCATAAATTTATTTATTTTTCTTCAAACGTCGCGACGATTGGCCGGTGGTCTGAACCTTTGCCCCAGTTCGGAATCGTGGGAATGTAAGTCTCGGCCTTCACCCAGTCGCACGCCATCGCGGGACTCAACAAAATGTAATCTATGCGCGCGTAGGTGTCGTCCGCGCCGTAGAAATAGGTCCACGCCACGTTGCGCGGCTCAAAATATGGCGGCTGGGCGGGCGCGTTGTCGCCGTTACGCTCGGCAGGGCGCGTGTCGGTGAGCTTGAATTTTCCACGCCCGATGATGGCCTTGATCGGGTCGGAATTTTTCAAGTCGTTGATATCGCCGAGAACAATTAGTTTTGCGTCTGGATTTTCTTTGAAATGTTCGTCAATGATGCCGCGCAAAACTTTCGCCTCGGCGAGACGCTCCTCGGCTTCATCGGCGTTGGGCGTGGCAAGCTTCGATTTCAAATGCGCGGCGATGAGCGTGAAGGTAAAATTCGTCGCGGCCTGGATTTCCACCTCGGCAAATCCACGGCCGACGCGAAAACGTTTTCCGTCCAAAAGAAATTCGTCGTTCGTGTGCGGATACCGCGCGACGATGGGAAATTTGCTCAACACGGCGACGTGGATGTTCGTGTCCGCGCCGCTGACGTGTTCCCAAAACGGAAAATCCAGTCCGTCGGTTTTGAGCGACGCGCGCAATTCCAGCAGCGCGTTTGTCGTCCCCATTTCTTCGAGCGCAAGCACATCGGGTTTTATTGCTTCAATGCTTTCGCGGACTTTGGCTTTGGCTTCGGCGGATTTGACGAAGTGGCGCGATTGGGTTGGTTGATCCAGATAATTTTCGACGTTGTAAGTAGCGACGCGAAAGGTTTCGGTGGCGAAGGAGGTGGAACAAAAAAGTATGACCGCGAAAATTGAGAAATAATCACCCTTCATGCCCTGTTTATATTGAAAGGAAAGTATCGGAAGCGGCTTTACTTTTCAAGAGAACATTTTGGTCAGTGGCTACTTTGATATTTAATTATTGAAAGGATATTGAAGCAACCAAGAGATTGGCTTGAGACACGTCTTACAAGCGGGAAATATATTACCTTCTATAAATTCCACGCAATTGGCGTGTTCGCAGCCGGTTGACAAGTAAAGTCCAGTCACCTCACACTTCTTGTTCGTTACCCCTATAATGCTAGGCTTTTTATGATTTATGGTTAAACGTAACAGATTCACAATTTTGTTCAAGCTCCAAACGCGATCTGAATCTTTTACGATTTACAGACCAAGTTTTTTGAACCGGTTCCGCACTTCCTTGAAATGGAATTCGAGCGAACAGAGTTTTTCCAGTTCGCCCGGCTTGAAATGCTTCGCCACATCGGGGTCAGATTTCAGGACTTCGAGAAAATTAGCGTCATCGCGACCGGCGTGTTTGGTTTCCCACGTTTTCATTGCGTTGCGCTGAACGAGGTTGTAAGCCTCTTCGCGCGTCAGGCCTTTTTTGATCAACGCGAGCAGGACAGTCTGCGAATTCCACATGCCCAGCGAGAGGCCGAGATTTTTTTCCATGTTCGCCGGATAAACGACAAGGCCGTCCATCAGACGCGTAAGCAGGCCGAACATATAGTCGAGCAGCGTGCAGGAATCGGGGAAAATAATTCGCTCAACCGAACTGTGGCTGATGTCTCGCTCATGCCAGAGGGCGACATTTTCCAGCGCGGCGACGGCATTGCCGCGCAACACACGCGCGAGACCGGCAAGTCGTTCCCAGGTAATTGGATTGCGCTTGTGCGGCATGGCGCTCGAACCTTTCTGCCCTTTGACAAATGGCTCTTCGGCTTCAAGAACTTCGGTGCGCTGCAGATGACGGAATTCAACCGCCCAACGCTCAATGCTCGCGCCGACGAGGGCGAGCATGGTTTGGAATTCCGCGTGAATGTCGCGTTGCACGACCTGCGTGGCGATCGGCGCGGGCTTTAATCCAAGTTGTTTGCAGACGAACGCTTCGACACTCGGCGAGAGATGCGCGTTTGTGCCCACCGCACCACTTAATTTACCGATGGCGACAACGTCGCGGGCGCGTTCGAGCCGTTCGAGTGCGCGGCGAAATTCGTCATGCATGAGCGCGAGTTTCAAACCAAACGTCGTCGGCTCGGCATGAATGCCGTGGCTGCGCCCGATGCAGGGTGTAAATTTGTATTCCTTCGCGCGGCGGGCGATGACGGGCAGCAACTTCTCCACATCGGCAATCAAAATATCTGCGCTCTGCGTCATTTGCACGGCGAATGCGGTGTCGCCGATGTCGCTGCTCGTCAGACCGAAATGCAGCCAGCGGCTGGCGCGGTCATTTATTTTTTCAGCAACGGCCGTTGTGAATCCGATGACGTCGTGATTCAACGTCTTCTCCAGTTCCTTTGCGCGTTCGGTCAGGGCTTTCGTGTCGGCAAAACATTTTTCCGCGCCGGCTTTCATCTTGGCAAAGTCTGCTCGCGGCACGATGCCTTGCTTGACGAGCGCTTCGCTGGCAAGCAGTTCGATTTGCAGCCAGATGCGGAGCTTGTTTTCGTCCGTCCAGATGGCCCGCATTTCCGGGCGGGAATAGCGCGTAATCATGGCGTGAAGATAATGGAATCGTTACGTCGTTGAAACGATAAATCGTCGTCTGGGAAAATGGGGCGGCGTTTGCCGATGCGCAATTCGCGATTCAGCGCTGGTCCATCTTCGCGCGGGCTTTTTCCAAAACCTGTCGTTCGCTTGCGGTCAGGCTTTGGATGCCATGCGCGGAAATTTTCTCGAGAATCGGGTCAACTTCATTTTTCAAAAATTCGTCGGTGGAAGAATTATCATCGGGTTTGCCCGCGGCAGAGCGCCAAAATACACTCTTGTTTTTACTCGCTCCGGCGGCGACGAATTCGCGCGGCGCGGCGCGGCGCTCTGGAAATTTCCATTGCGGCAGGTGCCAGCGGCCTTGAACGATTTGGCGCACGTAAAAAAATCCCGTCAAAATGCCGCCGAGATGCGCAGCGTTGGCAACGCCGCTCCCGGGCGTCAACATGCCGAGCAAAGCGATCGCGATGCTGACCCACAGCAAAGTTTTTCCCTGCATCGCGACGGGAATGAAATAAATCAGCAGCGTGAATCGCTCTTCCCAATTCATCACGGCAAAAGCCGCAACCAGACCATAAGCGCCCGCCGAGGCGCCAACCACCGACTCGTCGAAGGATGGAAATAAAAGCGCAAACAGCATTTGCACGAGGCCGCCAATGACGCCGCTGGAAAGATACAAGGTCAAAAAGTGCGCGCGGCCCAAAGCCATTTCAACCGGACGGCCAAAGAAAAAAATCGCCAGCGAATTGAAAATAATATGCAGCCAGTTGGCATGCATAAATTGAAAGGTCAGCAGTTGCCAGACGTAGCCGTGTTTCAAACCGGTAAGACTTAAGGCGAAGTATTGGTCTTCAATGTTTGGTCCGTTTGCCGTGTGTAACGCCAAAAGCTGAATCAAAAATACACTCGCGTTGACAATCAGCAGCGCGACAGTGAACGACCTGCGCGGCTCGTAAGCCGGCTGGCGCATATAATCACGATCTTCAAGCATGGCAGATTAAAATTAAACGTGGACGGCGAATTTTCAACCACTGTTATTTGCATCGCCGATCCGGCCATCCACCAGTTCAATGATCTTCGGCGCGGAGGCGGCAATTTTGGCGTCGTGGGTGGCGATAACAAGTGTCATCCGCTTTTCGACACGCAGATTATTGAGAAGTTCAATAATTTCGCCACCGGTGTGCGAGTCGAGATTGCCGGTCGGTTCGTCGGCCAGCAGCAATTCCGGCTCGTTTATGAGCGCGCGGGCGATGGCGACGCGCTGTTGTTCGCCGCCGGAAAGCTCGGACGGTTTGTGATCAAAGCGATTTTCCAGACCTACGCGTTCGAGTAGTTCACGTCCGTGCGCTCCCGCTTGGGTCGCGGGCACGCGGGCGATGCGCGCAGGCAGGCAGACATTTTCGAGCGCGGTGAGTTCCGGCAGCAGATGATACGATTGAAAAACAAAGCCGACCCGGAGGTTGCGGAAATGCGTCAACTCGCCTTGGGAAAATGTCGCGAGGTTTTTCCCGTCAAAATAAATCTCGCCCGCATTCGGCGAGTCGAGGCCGCCAATCAAGTGGAGCAGGGTGCTTTTGCCGGCACCGGACGCGCCGCGCAGCGCAAGGAATTCGCCGCACGCCACATCGAGGTTCACGCCGCGCAGGACTTCGAGCGTGCGTTTGCCCATCGCATAGGTTTTTGTGAGGGCGCGGGCGCGCAGCAACGGTTCACTCATAGCGCAACGCCTCCACGGGTTTTAACCGACCGGCGCGAACTGCGGGCAGTACGCCGCCGAGGATGCAGATGACAAATGAACTGACGCAGATCAGGGCAACGTCACTGCCAATGACCTGTGCCGGCAAATCACCGAAACCGTAAATCGCGGCCGGAAACAGTTCGAAGCCGGTCAGCCGGTTCATGAAGTGGAGAAATTCATTGCGATAGGCGAGCGCGAGGATGCCGAGGCCGTAACCGGCCAGCACCCCGAGCACGCCGATGATGGCGCTCTGGCCCAGAAACACGCTGGAGATTTGGAAGTTGGTCGCGCCAAGCGCCTTGAGCATGCCGATTTCACGCGTCTTCTGGACGACGAACGTGATTTGCGCACTCAAGATGCACAGCGCGGCGACAATCACGATGAAAAACAGCAGATAAAACATGACGTTTTTTTCCACGAGAATCGCGCCGAGCAGCGCCGAGTTTTCCTCCGTCCAGGTCGTAATGCGGTAATTTCCGCCGAGCGTGCGCTGCAATTCGCCGCGAACTTTGGCCGCCTGATACGGATCGTTGAGCATGACCATCAAGCCGTGGACACTGTCGCCGAGATTGTAGAGTTCCTGTGCGTTTTCGAGCGACGTGACGACGACATTCGCGTCGTAATCGAAATATCCCACGTCAAAAATTCCGGTCACAGTGTAATCGTCGGGCAAAACCGCTTCCTCGTCCGATTTGCCTTGGTGCTCTTTCATTCTTTTCAAATCGGCGGGCGAATAAATCGAAACGCGGTCGCCGACGGTCAGATTCATGTTTTCCGCGAAATCTTTGCCGATGACTAATCCGTGTCCGGTCAAATCGAACGAGCCGTTCTTGATGCTTTCGGGCAGAACGCTCACATCAGCTTCGTGGGCCGGGTCAACACCGCGCAGCCACGGCGCGCCGACCAGCGATTGTTCCATATTTGTGTCCGCCGGCTGGGTTTCCAGGAGCACTTGCCCGAGCACAAACGGCGCAACGCCGCGGACATTTTTGTTCGCCGCGACCATATCCATCATGTGCTCGTAATTTTCCATCGTCGTGCCGTTCTCGAAAATTTTCAGATGTGCGTTGAAGCCGAGAATTTTATCGCGCAAATCATGGCCAAACCCGCTCATGACGCTGATGACGATGATGAGCACGGCCACGCCCAATGCGACGCCAAGGATGGAAATAAGGGTGATGATGGAGACGAACGTCCGTTTGGGCCGCAAGTAGCGCAGCGCGAGGAGCAGTTCAAACGGCAACCGAGACATCGGTAAAGGCTAGAGACGCGGGACGCAGGTGTCAATTTTCAGCTCAAGTGTGAAAAATTTATGAGAAGTGGATGATATCCCCGCACATCTGTTATTTAGAAAATCCATCGAGCGAAAGGCGTGCAGAGAGGGAGAATTGGTTTGCGGGACGTTACAGCGGCTTGTGATGGATGTTCTGGTGCGCGGCGGCGATGAAACTTTTGAACAGCGGATGCGGCTGGTGCGGTTTGCTTTGGAATTCAGGATGAAACTGGCTCGCGACAAAAAACGGGTGGTCTTTGAGTTCGATGACCTCGACGAGCTTGCCGTCAGGCGAAAGGCCGCTGAAAATAAATCCGGCCTTCTCGAATTTTTCGCGGTAGGCGTTGTTGAATTCGTAGCGGTGGCGGTGGCGCTCGTTGATGACGAACGAGCCGTAGAGTTCTGCGGCTTGCGAACCTATCGTGAGTTGACACGCCTGCGCGCCGAGCCGCATCGTGCCGCCTTTTTTCGTGACGCGCGTTTGTTCGTCGAGCATCGCGATGACGGGATTGGGCGTGTGCAGATCGAATTCGGTCGAGTGCGCCTTGGGCATCTTCAAAACGTTGCGCGCGAATTCAATCGTCGCGATCTGCATTCCGAGGCAAAGTCCGAGGTAAGGGATTTTATTTTCGCGCGCGTATTGCGCGGCGAGAATTTTTCCTTCCACGCCGCGTTCGCCGAATCCGCCGGGCACCAAAATTCCACCGAGGCCGCGCAACATTTTTTCCGCGCCGTCTTTTTCGATCTCCTCGGCGTCCACCTGCACGATTTCCACGCCGCAATCGTTGCCGATGCCGCCATGGATGATCGCCTCGTAGACGGATTTATATGCGTCCTGCAAGCCGATGTATTTTCCCACGACGCCGACGCGCACGCGATGTTGCGGCGCGATGAGTTTGCGGATGATCTCCTGCCAGTGCGCCATGTTCGCGACGGGCGTGTCGAGATGCAACAGGCGGCAGACCAGATCGTCCACGCGTTCGCGTTGGAGCATGAGCGGCACTTCGTAAATGGAATGGTCAACGTCCTTTTCCTCGATGACGGCTTCGAGCGGCACGTTGCAGAACATGGAAATTTTTTGGCGCAATTCCTTGTCGAGCGGCTTCTCACAACGGCAAACGAGAACGTGTGGCATGATGCCGATTTCGCGCAGCTTGGCGACGGATTGCTGCGTCGGCTTCGTTTTCAATTCGCCCGCCGCCCTAATGAACGGCACATAAGTGACGTGCAAAAAAATCGCGTTGTTGTAGCCGACTTCCAGCGCGAATTCGCGGATGGCTTCGAGAAACGGCAGGCCTTCGATGTCGCCGGTCGTGCCACCGATTTCCGTGATGATGACGTCGGCCTTGGATTTTTCCGCGAGCGCGTGGATGCGATTTTTTATTTCGTCCGTGACGTGCGGGATGACCTGGACCGTCTTGCCGAGGTATTTTCCCTCGCGCTCGTTGTTGAGCACGGTCTGATAGACCTGGCCGCTCGTGAGATTATTGAGGCGCGTGAGCTTGACGTTCGTGAAGCGCTCGTAATGGCCGAGGTCGAGGTCGGTCTCCGCGCCGTCATCGAGCACATAAACTTCGCCGTGCTGATACGGCGACATCGTGCCGGGATCTACGTTGAGATACGGGTCAAACTTTTGCAGCGTGACTTTGAGGCCACGATTTTCGAGCAGCGTGCCGAGCGCGGCGGCGGTCAGGCCCTTGCCCAACGAACTCACCACGCCGCCGGTTACGAAAATATATTTCATTTCTAAATTATTTCGAGCCACAGATTAAGCACGGATGCAAATTAAGGCAATAAAACGAACGCGGAAGAATTTTTCAATGTGTGAGACTGATTTTTTAGGAGATTTCATTTTTGCATGAAAAATGCTCCTTATAGACCGTGGTGTTTTAGGCTTCAAATTTCATATTATACGTCTAGTGAAAGATAAACTTTTACTTTCTGTCGGGCGAAAAATCCGTTCTCACCGTGAAGGTAAAGGACTTTCTCAAGACGAAATGGCTCATCTTGCCGGACTGGATCGGGCTTATTATGGTGGAATCGAGCGCGGTGAGCGGAATGTATCCACCTTGAATCTCATTAAAATCGCAGCCGCACTGGAAATGGAAATCGGGGAACTTTTTCCGAAAATCAAAGAAATCAAAAAGGAAATTCATGGACGGTGACACACTTCGAGATGGAATTTTTTCCTTGTTCACCCGTCGCTTTGGCACGGTTGCCGAGTTCATGGTCAAGCGGATGGAAAAATGCGGCAAAGCACAAAACCAATTTCATGATCTTTATGATGACATCAAACGTCACCGAATTGAGGTTAAATTTTCAGTGGTTCGGAAAAAAGCAGAAACGCCCATAAACGAAGACACAGTTTTGCAGTGCATTGAAGAAGCGACGAGTGCAAAGAGAAACGTTTTGTTTTCCGAGTGGAAGCAAAATGATTTTGATTGCAATATGCAACAAATCAAGCGGGTGGAGTTCGACGTTTTATATTACGGTTTATTCTTCTCGGATTGCGTCAAAATTTTTCGGATAAAAAGTAAGGAAATTAAAGAGAGCGTTTTCGGTGGTAAAATTCACTATTCAGACAAGCAACATAAAGGAAACAAAGGCGAGGGCCAGTTTCATATCAATCAAGATACTTTTCAATTCCACTTGGATAACTATCTCTATCAGACCCTCACCTATGACGAGCTTTGCAAATTGTTAAGCCCCTAGATTTAGCAACATTGTTGCTGGCTGCTTGCTTTGCCGAGAATTCTTTTTTTCATTATTGAATCCATTGACGGGTTGAATTTCCGCCATGATCTTTCGAAGCGTCATATCTTCGTGAAGTTCAATGTGGAATGGATTGCTATTTTGCCAGCCAGTTTTTCCAGTCTTTCTAAAATGTTCTAATCGGCGAATTACAATTTCGCAAAACACTGGGTCAATATCAGCTGTGAAACAGCGGCGATTTAGCATTTCACAAGATAAGAGGGTAGAACCGGAATGAGCGAAGAAATCAATTACCAAATCACCCTTATTTGAACTGGCGTTCACAATTCGTTCGCAAGATTTAAGAGGTTTCTGTGCATAGCAACCATTTACGTTTTCGTGCATCAGATAAAACACCTGCTGAATATCCACCCAGACATTTCCTGCGCGAATATTTTCAGATTTGCTCCGTTCAAAGTTTTCAGTGACTTTCCCATTAATTTCTTTGTAATACCCTCTCAAAATTTTTGGAATGTCAGTGTATTCTGCCTCCACATTGAACACGGCATTTCCTCTCGTGTAGTAAAGCAATTCCTGGCGAACGGCCATCCAGTTTTTTTGCGTTCCATAACCACGCTGATTCCGCATTGTGAGAAAAGACCGGGGTGAAAAATCTTTTTCCCTCATCATTATCATGAAATCCGGCAACGGCTGAAATCCATTTCGCTGGTCAGCACCAAGCCAAACATACAACGAGGCATTTTGATTGAGAGAATTTGATGTGTTGGCAATCCAGCCTTCACACCAAGAGATGAATTTATTGATTTCTCTTTGTTCAAAAGCCACAAGATTGTAAGGCGGATCATGAAGTGCCAGAACAGCTTTTTTACCTTCCATCAGTTCTTTTATTTCCTCAGAATTTGTGGCGTCAAAACAGCCAACGCGATGATTGCCCGCAGGGTTTTGCCAGAATTCACCTTTTTGCAGACGGCAGTATTTTAGAAGAGCCTTTCTTAACTCGTGATGTTCATCAAGTCTCGGAATCGGAAAATTTTGCATTTTAATAATTTTGGTGGCAATCCTTCAAAATGCAATCACGAATGCAAAGCATGAAACTATTTTTTGCTCGCTCGAAATCTGTGTTCAATCCGTGTTTCATCCATGGCTAATAATTTTTTCCACTTTCGCCACATCTTCCGGCGCATCCACGCCGATGCTGTCATAATCCACTTGCACGACCGCGATGCCGATGCCATTTTCCAGCGCGCGCAACTGCTCCAGCTTCTCCGCGTTTTCCAGCGGCGACACCGGAAATCTCACCAATCGCAGCAGCGTTTCGCGCCGGTAGCCGTAAATGCCCAGGTGCTTCAAAAAAGGAAACGCCGCCAACTGCTCCGGCACCGGACGGCTGGCGGCCTCGCGCAAATACGGAATCGTGCGCCGCGAAAAATATAACGCGCGACCGGCGGCGTTGACAACGACTTTCACGACATTCGGATTGTCCAGCTCGGCCAGATTTTTGATCGGCGTCGCGGCGGTGGACATTTCATTTTGCGCCAGCGCGTCCGCCACCACGTCAATCACCGACGGCTCAATCAACGGTTCGTCGCCTTGAATATTTACAATCGCGTCGCAGGAAATTCTTTCGACAACTTCCGCAATCCGGTCCGAGCCGCTCGGATGTTCCAGGAGCGTCATCTCCACGCGGCAGAAATTTTGCGCCACTTCCCAGATGCGCGTGTCGTCTGTCGCGACAATTATTTCTGAAAGCGATTTTGCGCGCTGGCATTGCTCGACGACGTGCTGGATGAGCGGCTTGCCCGCGATGAGCGCGAGCGGCTTGCCGGGAAACCGCATTGAAGCGAACCGCGCGGGAATGATGCCAACGATTTTCATGCGAGCCGTTTTGTTGAAACTAGAAATTCCGAAAGTTGTTTTAACAGACGCCGGTGACGTTCAGCAGAAATTTCACCGATGTCTCCGATGACTTGCTGTTGGGTGTAAATCGCCAGAAAACCGACTCGAATCAGTGAATCCATTTTCAGCCCGCTTTCCACAAAATCTTTATCCGTTCGCAAAATCAATTCATCCAAGCCGCGCACCTGTTGGCGCAATTGAGTGCTGACACCGCAAACCAGAAAATCGCCGAACGGCGGGATAATTTTCAAGATGATTGCCGGACGCGGTTTGTGTTGGCCGTCCGCCTGCGGCAGCGGGACGAGGATTACGTCCCCTTCTTTCATTTGCTCGGCGGCGTTTCGCGCAGCACGGCGTTGGAATAATCCGGCTCGTTTTCGCCATAGGCGCGGGCGAACCCGGCCTGCGATGCAGCCAGCCACGCCTGCCGTTCAGCTTCCGCTGAATCGTCAGGCACAACGGTCACTATCAGCTTTGAATCAGTCTGGAGTTCAAAAGGCTCGTCCAGACAAATTTTTTTGCCGTCGTAGTGAGCTTTCAAAGTAATCGCGCTCATGGAATTACTTTTATCCCAAAAACTCCGCGCCCGCAAGCGGCGAACTTTGTTATTCCACCGTCACGCTCTTGGCCAGATTTCTCGGCTTGTCCACGTCGCAGCCGCGCGCGACGGCGATGTGATACGCGAAGAGTTGCAGCGGCACGGTCGCCAGGATCGGATAAATCGGTTCGAGCGCGCGCGGCAGGTAAATCACGTCGTCGGCCACTTTCTTGATCGCCTTGTCGCCTTCGGTCGCCAGCGCGATGATCGGGCCCTGGCGCGCGCGGATCATCGCGAGGTTCGCCATCGTCTTGTCATACATCGAATCCTGCGGAACGAGAAAAACCGTCGGCGTCTTTTTATCAATCAACGCGATCGGCCCGTGCTTCATCTCCGCCGCCGAATAACCCTCGGCATGGATGTAGGAAATCTCCTTCAACTTTAGCGCGCCTTCGAGCGCGATTGGGAATGTGTAGCCGCGTCCGAGAAAAAAGAAATCGTCCGCCTTCGCATATTTCTTCGCGATTTTTTTCAACGAATCATTTTGCGCGAGCAATTTTTCAATTTGTTTCGGCACGGCTTCGAGCGCGTGCAGAATTTCCAGCGCGCGTTTCGCCGGAAGATTGCGCATCCGTCCCAAATGCACGGCCAGCAATGACAAAACGGTTAAAGTCGAGACAAATGCCTTCGTCGAGGCGACGCCGATTTCCGGCCCGGCGTGCATATAAATGCCGCCGTCGGATTCGCGCGCGATGGTGCTGCCGACGACGTTGACGATGGCGAGCGCGCGATGACCGCGACGCTTGGCCTCGCGCAACGCGGCGAGCGTGTCGGCGGTTTCGCCGGATTGCGAGAGCACGAGCAGCACGGTGTCGCGTTCGAGCGGCGCGTTGCGATAACAAAATTCGTGCGCAAACTCGACCTCGACCGGAATCTGGGCGAGTTCCTCGATTAAATATTCGCCGACGAGCGCCGCGTGCCAGCTCGTGCCGCTTGCAGCGATGACGATGCGGTCAATCGAGCGCAATTGCGACACGCTCATGTTCAGGCCGCCGAATTTCGCGGTCGCACCTTCCGCGTCCACGCGTCCGCGCAACGCATTTTCAATCGTGCGCGGCTGCTCGTAAATTTCCTTGAGCATGAAATGCGCGTGCTTGCCGCGCGCCGCGTCTTCCTGCGAAAATTCCAGATTGCTGATCTGGACGGTCGCGGTGTCCGTGCCGAGATTCAAAACATCAAAGCGGTCGCTGGTGACGGTCGCAACGTCGTAGTCGCTCAAGTAGACGACTTTTTTTGTGTGCGCGACGATGGCGTTGGCGTCGCTGGCGAGAAAATTTTCGCCGGAGCCGATGCCGATGATGAGCGGCGAACCGCGTCGCGCACCGACAATCGTATCCGGCTGGTCGGCGCAAATCACCGCGAGTCCATAAGTGCCGATGACTTCGCGCAGCGCGGCGCAGACGGCTTGGGTTAAAATGTCGTTGGTAGGGCTTGTCACTCCGTGCGCGCCGTTTTCTGTCTTGCCGATGCCCGGCGCGCGCGGAGCGACGCGCCCTACCTTTAATTTTTCGTAATGCACGCCAATCAAATGCGCAAGCACTTCCGTGTCCGTGTCAGATTTGAAAGTGTGTCCGGCTTTGAGCAAGCGTTGTTTGAGCGCGTCGAAGTTTTCAATGACGCCGTTGTGGACGACGGCGATTTTGCCGGATTGATCAAGGTGCGGATGGGAATTTTTATCCGAAGGAATCCCATGCGTGGCCCAGCGCGTGTGGCCGATGCCGAGATTTCCCGCGACGGGCTCGGATTTCAAAAGTCGCGCGAGACCTTCCTCAATTTTCCCTTTTTTCTTGCGGACAAGAATGCTGCCTTCGTGCAACAGCGCCACGCCCGCGCTGTCGTAGCCGCGATATTCCAGCCGTCGCAATCCTTCGATAAGAATTGGCGAGGCCGATTTTTTCCCAACGAATCCAATGATGCCGCACATTTTTTGTAATTGGTTAAATGGTTGAATCGTTGAATCGGATTTGGCAGCCGCGCATAAATCGTTTTAACAATTCAACAATTTAACCATTCAACGCACCCAAAATCCACTCCGCCGCGCCGTTCAAATCATCCACGATCACGGCGCTGGCAAATTTGTTCGCCGCCGCGCGCTCGGTTTCCGCGCCGTAGCCGGTCCGGACAAGGATGCTCTTTTTCACGCCCGCGTTCCAGCCGCATTCCAGATCAATCAGCTTGTCGCCGATCATGAAACTTTCCGCGAGGTTCAAACCGAATTCGTCCCGCGCGTCGAATAAAAATTGCGGCGACGGCTTGCGGCCACGGCTCGGCTGGTCGGGCGCTTCAGGCGCGATGTAAATTTTCTCGAAGCGCACACCGTCCCGCGCGAGTTCGCGGGCCAGATGCTCGTTCACGCGGTCAACGTCGGCAAGCGTGAAGTAACCGCGCCCGACGCCGGACTGGTTCGAGACGATGAACAGCTTGAAGCCCGCGTTGGACAATTTTTTCAGCGCGCCGCCCGCGCCGGGGAAGATTTCCACATCCTCGGCGCGGCACAGATAATTTTTTTCCGCGATGAGCGTTCCGTCGCGGTCGAGAAAAACAGCCCGGTTCATTTCCGTGATTGTGAATTTATTGCGGCAAGAATGGAATTGAATTTTTTTTCCATTCGGTTACTTTTCGCCGGTTCTCATTTTCAAACAACAACTGAACAAGCGCGCATGAACAAAGGCAGATTGGGAATTTTGGTCGGTGGCGGCCCAGCACCGGGCATTAACGGCGTCATCGCGGCGGCCACCATTGAAGGCATTAACAATGGATTTGAAGTCATCGGTTTTCGCGACGGTTTCAAATGGCTCGCGCAGGGCGAGGTGCAACAATGCAAGCCGCTCGCCATTCGCGATGTGCGGGACATCCACCTGCGCGGCGGTTCCATTCTCGGCACGGCGCGCACCAACCCGGCCAAATCCGAGACGAGCATGCAGAATTTGTTCAATGTATTTGAAAAATTGGGAATCACTGCACTCGTCACTATCGGCGGCGACGACACGGCGTTTTCAGCAAGCCATGTTGCGCGTCGCAGCAACGGAAAAATCCGTGTGGCGCATGTGCCCAAAACCATTGACAACGATTTACCGCTGCCCGGCTCGACACCGACATTTGGTTTTGAAACAGCGCGGCATTATGGTGTTCAGATTGTCCGGAATCTCGCTGAAGACGCGCGCACGACATCGCGCTGGTATCTTATCATTAGCATGGGCCGTGCGGCGGGACATCTTGCGCTCGGCATCGCGAAAGCGGCGGCGGCAACGCTCGCCATCATCCCCGAAGAATTTCGCAACCGGCAAGTCAGCGTTGACGAAGTCTGTGACATCATCATCGGCTCAATCATCAAACGCCGGGTCGAAGGCTCGCAATACGGCATCGTCGTTCTTGCCGAAGGTTTGATTGAATCCATGGGCGAACAGGGTTTGATCAAGGCATTGCCTGACGGACAACTTGAACGCTTCGGCAAAGTCATCCGCGACGACCACGGCCATTTGCGCCTCGGCGAAATCGAATTTGGCCGCCTGATGAAGGAGCTTTTGTCCGCGCGTCTCGACAAGCTGGGCATCAAAATGACCTTCATTGACAAAGACCTCGGCTACGAATTGCGTTGCGCCGATCCAATTCCATTTGATGCGGAATACACGCGCAACCTCGGATACGGCGCGGTGAAGTTCTTGCTTTCACCCGAATCCGAAAAATATGGTGCAATCATCAGCTTCGTGGACGGCAAAATGATTCCATTGCCGTTCGAGAAGATGCTCGATCCGAAAAGCGGGCGAATGCAAACACGGCGCGTCAATGTGGACGGCGAAGCCTACGAATGCGCCTGCGCCTATATGATTCGGCTCGAACGCGAAGATTTTGAAGATTCGAAGCAACTCGCCAAGCTTGCAGCCGTTGTTTCAATAATGCCGGAACAATTCCGGGAGCGATTCGGTTATTTGGTCTCGCCGTCATAACTCCCGCAAAAATTCACACCGGCGGGAACAAATGGCCGTTTCAAGTCTCTATTCATTGGTGGCGCGCGAGGTCAACGCACGTTAACCTTTCTTCATGTTCATTATTGGACTCGGCACTGCCACGCCGCCGCAAAGTTACGCGCAACGCGAATGCTGGGATGCGTTGCAGAATGCGCCGCAATTTCCAAAACTCAAACCGAGGTCGCGCGCCATTCTCCAAAAAGTCCTTTGCGGCAACAACGGCATTGATTCGCGCCACCTTGCGCTTGATTCAATCGCGGAAGTTTTTGAAATCACGCCGGACGCTTTACAATCGCGTTTCACAAAACACGCGCCCGTGCTCGCCGCACAGGCCGCAAGACGCGCGCTGAAAAATGCGAATTGCGCCGTAAATAAAATTGACGCTGTGTTGATCAGCACCTGCACCGGCTATCTTTGTCCCGGACTTACAAGCTACGTCGGTGAAAAACTCGGTTTGCGACCGAATGTTTTCTCGCTCGACCTCGTCGGCCAAGGCTGTGGCGCGGCGTTGCCGAATTTGCGCGCGGCGGAATCAATTCTTGCCGCCGGTCGTGCAAAAAAAGTTCTTTCTGTCTGCGTCGAAATTTGCAGCGCCGCCTTTTTTCTCGACGACGACCCGGGCGTTCTAATCAGCGCCTGTCTTTTTGGCGACGGCGCGGGCGCGGCGGTTCTCTCGGATAAACCATCGCGGAATCGCCGACGCGTCGAGTGGAAATTTCACTCGTCAAATCTTTTGCCTGAAAAACGTGACGCGCTGCGGTTCAGCCACAAAAATGGAATGTTGCGAAACATTTTGTCGCCCCAAGTTCCGCAAATTGCCGCCGACGAGGTTGCCAGATTATTTTCCAAATCACTCGTTTCCGCCAAAGTGAAGCGCAAAAAAATCACCGGCTGGATTTTGCACACGGGCGGGCGTGACGTGCTGCTGGCGCTGCGCCACAAGCTCAACTTGACCAAGTCCGACATCCGCCACAGTGCCGCTATTCTGCACGAATTTGGCAACGTCAGCAGCCCGACCGTCTTTTTCGTTTTGCAAAACGCTTTGAACGATTCAGTACCGGACGGTTTATGGTGGATGTCCTCATTCGGCGCAGGCTTCAGTTGTCACGGCGCATTGTTGAAGGTGCAAAGTTCATGAAGCGGGTTGTTCAATCTGAATTTCTGGACACATTGCCGCCTAACGACCAGCGCGCGCTCCGTTCGCGCCGCGATTTGCGCCGCGTCAATTCCTGGATGGGTAACATTGCAATCATGGCCAAAGTTTTGCAGCAAAACTTTCCCGGCGTGCCAAAGCAAATCACCGAACTTGGGGCGGGTGATGGAAATTTCCTCCTGCGGGTCGCGCGAAAGATGTCACCACAATGGCCGGACATGAACGCAACTTTACTAGATTGCAAAGAAAGCGTTTCCGCGGAAACACTCGTCGCTTTTGCGAAATTCGGCTGGCACTCAAAACTCGTCGTTACCGACGTTTTTGACTGGGCGCAAACGGAAAATTCCTGTGAAGTCGTCATCGCTAATTTGTTTTTGCACCATTTTGAGGACGCGCGGCTTGCGGAACTGCTTCGCGCCGTTTCCCGACGCGCAGCATTGTTCATCGCCGTCGAACCGCACCGGTTTCGCTTCGCGTTTCCGTGCGCGCAAATGCTTCGGCTCATCGGTTGCAGCAAAATCACGCGCCACGACGCCGCAGCCAGCATTCGCGCAGGATTTGTCCGCCAAGAAATTTCCGCGCTCTGGCCGGACAATAAAAGCTGGCGGCTGACCGAGCGTCGGGCTGGTCTGTTCAGCCATTTGTTCGTCGCGCAAAAAATTTTGTGAAATGCACGCGCCCAAACCAGTTCAAATCGT
Organism: uncultured Verrucomicrobiae bacterium; assembly: GCA_963719075.1. Classification (GTDB taxonomy): domain Bacteria; phylum Verrucomicrobiota; class Verrucomicrobiia; order Limisphaerales; family UBA11358; genus UBA11358. Next base: position 192,627 of record CAVRAN010000001.1, read on the forward strand.
CGGCGGCGGCCTGGCCGGATTGACGCTTGGGATCGCTTTGCGGAAAAAGAAAATTCCCGTCATCGTTTTTGAAGCCGGGCATTATCCGCGCCACCGCGTTTGCGGCGAATTCGTCAGTGGCCGCGGGCTGGAAATTCTCGACGCGATTGAATTGAAGGAAAAAATCCTGCGCGCCGGCGCGATCAAGGCGCGCTCGGCGATTTTCTTTTACAAAAATTCAAAATCGCCCGTTCGCGAATTGCCGTCGCCCGCGCTTTGCCTGTCGCGTTTCGTCATGGACAAACTACTTGCGGACGAATTTCAAAAATTGGGCGGCGAGCTGCGGACGGGCGAAAGACGGCAGGATGAATCGGGCGAAGGCGTCGTGCGTGCGAACGGACGGCGCGTGCAGCCGACGGAAAACGGCTGGCGCTGGTTTGGTTTGAAGGCACACGCGCGAAATGTTTCGCCTGCCGCCGATTTGGAAATGCATGTTTTCCAAAATGGCTACGTCGGCCTTTGCCGGTTGAACGCCGGAGAAGTAAATGTATGCGGTTTATTTCGGCGGAACAGTTCCAGGCCGCCGCAACAAAACGGATTTGATTTGTTGCGCGGAAATTCCGGAACCGCTCTAAACGAACGGCTCGCGCGCGCGGAATTTGTTGAAGATTCATTTTGTTCCGTCGCCGGCCTGTCTCTGCAACCGCAACGTGCTTCCGAAAAATCCAAATGTTGCATTGGCGACGCGCTGACGATGATTCCGCCGGTCACGGGCAACGGGATGTCACTCGCGTTTGAATCGGCGCAACTGGCCGCCGGCCCGCTCACCGCTTTCAGTCGCGGCGAGATTTTCTGGAACGAAGCGCAACAAAAAATTGCGCGCGCGTGCGATGTAAACTTTTCACAGCGTTTGCGCTGGGCAAATTGGCTGCAATGGCTGATGTTTTCGCCGATGCTGCAAACGCGATTCGGCAAATTCATCTTTCAGTCAGAGACATTTTGGAAAATGATGTTCGCAAAAACCCGATGAAACCGCTCGTTGATTGCCGGCTTTACACTTTCGTGGACACGGCCTATCTGAATGGCCGCGCTCTGGAAATTGTCGCGCAGCAACTTTGCGACGGAGGTTCGGACTTGATCCAGCTCCGCGCTAAAAAATCTTCGCCCGAAGAAATCCGCCGCATGGCGGGAAAAATTCTGCCGATCACAAAGCGCGCGAACGTCGCCCTTGTCATCAACGATCATTTGGAAATTGCACGCAAGCTTGGCGCGGAATTTTGCCACTTGGGACAGGAGGATTTTTTTGATGCCGGTTACAAAAATGTTTCCGAACTCCCGTCTTCGCAATGCTTCGACGCGGCAAGCAAAACTCAAAATTCAAAACTCCAAATTGGCTTGTCCACTCATTCGTTGGAGCAAGCCGAACGCGCATTGGCGGCGGGCGCGGATTACATAGCCGTTGGACCGGTTTTTGCGACAGGCACTAAACCGACCGCCAAACCCGTGACGCTTGAGTATGTCCGCTGGGCGGCGGCGAATGTGCACGTTCCGTGGTTTGCCATCGGCGGCATCAATCTGGAAAATCTCGACGAGGTCCTGTTGGCAGGTGCGCAATGCGTCTGCGTCGTCTCGGCGATTCTCAATGCCTTGGACGTGGCCAAAGCCTGCGCGGAATTTCGTCGCCGGTTGCCAACTTGAGAAAAATCGCCCAAAATCAAAAAATGAAATTACGCACGCTAGTTATTTTCATTTCTTTATTTTTTCTCCTGTCGGCTTTTGCTTCACCGGATGGAAAAACTGTTTTCAACGTTCGCGATTTTGGAGCAGCGGGTGACGGTAAAAATCTGGACAGTCCGGCAATCAACAAAGCGATTCAAGCGGCGTCTCAGTCCGGCGGCGGAACGGTTTTCATTCCGGCGGGAACTTATTTATGCGGCAGCATCCGGCTGACGAACAACATCAATTTGTATCTTGATGCCGGCGCGGTGATTCTCGGTGCACCGCAAAATCTCAACGACTATGACCCGTCGGAAACTTTTGAAGGCAAAGCCTATCAGGATGCCGGCCACACTTATTTCCACAACAGCCTGATTTGGGGCGAGAATCTGACGAACATCTCCATCACCGGTCCGGGCATGATCAACGGCGGCGGCCTGGAGCGCGATTCAAAAGTCGCACCTCCCGTCACGGCCAACAAATCCATCGCACTCAAACTTTGCCGCAACGTGTGGTTGCGCGATTTTACCATATATCACGGCGGCTGGTTTGCGGTGCTCGCCACCGGCTGCGACAACCTGACGGTGGACAATGTGACGATGGACACCGACCGCGACGGCATTGACATTGATTGCTGCCGCAACACGATGGTTTCCAATTGCCGCATCAATTCACCCAACGACGACGGCATTTGCCCCAAGAGCAGTTTAGCGCTGGGCCGGAATGTCATCACGGAAAATCTGACCATCATAAACTGTCAAGTTTCCGGTTTCAGAGAAGGCACTTTGCTTGATGGAACCATGCAGCCAGCGCGGGGCAATGGTCGCATAAAATTCGGCACCGAATCCAACGGCGGCTTTCGCAACGTCACCGTCGCCAACTGCACCTTTCGCGGATGCAAAGGACTGGCACTCGAAGAAGTGGACGGCGGCATTCTGGAAAACATCACCATCAACAACCTCGCCATGATGGACGTGGTGGGTTATCCGATTTACATCACCACTGGCAATCGCGATCGCGGCCCGGACGTGACTGCGCTAAGCCGCATCAGAAACATTTTGATTTCCAATGTCGTCGCTACGGGCGTTGACCGACAAAGCGGCATCCAGATTGCCGGCCTGCCGGAACAGCCCGTTGAAGGCATCCGCTTGGAAAATATCCGACTCGTTTTCAACGGCGGCGGCACCCGGAAACAAGCCCACAACGTTCCCAAGGAACTTGGCACGGGTTATCCCGAACCGAGCGGCGTCATGCCCGCTTATGGACTTTTTGCGCGACACGTCCGTGATCTTGAACTGGCGAACATCCACACGAGTTTTGAAACGGAAGATTTGCGACCCGCCATCGAATGCGTGGACATGGACGGATTGGAAATTGACAACTTCAAGGCGCAACTCGCTGCTGGTGTGACCGCCGCTAAATTCGATTCGGTCAAAAATATCGTGATTCGCAATTCACCGGTGCTTAGTGATTTGAGGCCGTAATTTTTGTTTCCTTTTGGGTGGATTGGACTATCATTTTTCTTTGTCGAAAGAATCGAATTTAATTCGACTACATTAAAAAGAATTATGCCATTAACACATACGCGGGAACTTTTTGCAAAGGCGTTGAAAGGCAAATATGCGCTCGGCGCGTTCAACGTAAACAACATGGAACTGCTTCAGGCCATCATCGAGGCGTGCGAAGAGGAAAAGGCGCCGGTGATGCTGCAAATCTCCAAAGGCGCGCGCCAATACGCCAATCCGGTCTATCTCAAAAAACTCATCGAGGCGGCGGTGAGTTTGTCCACGATTCCCATCGCAGTGCATCTGGATCACGGCGATTCGTTCGAGTTGTGCAAGGAGTGCATTGACGAAGGGTTCACGAGCGTAATGATTGACGCGAGCCACGAGCCGTTTGAGAAAAACGTCGAGATTACGAAAAAGGTCGTGGATTACGCGCACAAACACAATTGCGTGGTGGAATCAGAACTCGGCCATCTGGTTGGCGCGCAGTTTGATGAAGGCGAGGAAGGTGGCGGCCATTCCACGAGCGGGCATTACACGAATCCCGACGAAGCGGTGACCTTCGTGAAGCAGTCCGGCTGCGATTCGCTGGCGGTGGCGATTGGAAATTCCCACGGCGCTTACAAATTCAAAGGCGAACAGCATTTGGATTTGGAACGGTTGAAGGCGATCAAGAAGGCGTTGATGGACGCGGGCATGGGAGATTATCCGCTCGTGTTGCACGGCGCTTCAAGTGTGCCAAAAGATTTGGCGGTCGAAATCAATAAATACGGCGGCAAGATGGGCGAAGACACGGCAGGCGTGCCGGAAGCCGATATTGAAGTTGCGCGCCGCACGGGCTGCACGAAGGTGAACATTGACACGGATTTACGACTGGCTATGACGGCGGCGATCCGAAAAGTATTCTGGGAAAATCCCAAAGAATTTGATCCGCGCAAATATCTTGCCCCGGCGCGAACGAAAGTGAAGGAACTTGTCCGGCACAAAATCAAGGATGTGCTTTGCTGCGCGGGTCACGCGTTTGACTGAATTTTTTCCTCAACGAAAGCCCTGAGCGAAAATGCTTGGGGCTTTTTTATTGTCAGAATTGAGAAAGGGAATTTTTGACACGGTTGGCACAGCTTTTGTGCCAAAAATTTCCTCTGCGACTTACTACAGGAATTTGAAAATCACAAAACACATTGGTTTTCAATGGTTTTTCGCCGTCCGTTCCGTTGGCATTTCTCAAGCTAAACATGTATTTGTTGGAACAACTACATTTAACCAAAACAAAAACCGAAAGGAAAAGTTATGAAAGTGATACAATATGAACGACCCGGACTGGCTTGGCCGACGTTTGGCCGACTAGCGAACTTGCAGGATGAATTCGACCGTCTGTTTGAATCACCGTTGACGGGGTGGGCACCAGCGTTGGATGTCCATGAAGATGCGGATAACTTCATCATCCGCGCGGAAATGCCCGGACTGAAACGCGAGGACATTACCGTCTCATTGCAGGACGGCGCACTCGTCATCTCCGGCGAACGCAAGGTCGAGAAAGTCGAAGAAGGCGTCGAAGTCCATCGGCAGGAGCGCTACTATGGAAAATTCCAACGTGCCCTGACGCTGCCTGCGCCGGTTGCGGCGGACAAGGTGAAAGCGCAATACAAGGACGGTATTCTCACCGTCACGCTGCCGAAAACCGAGGAAGCCAAGCCGAAGCAGATTGACGTGAGTGTCAATTAAGCATTACCAGCAATAATTCCCGATGGGGATTTTTCCCATCGGGAATTTTATCATTTGAGCAGCGGTTGTGAAAAATCAAAACCTGTGCTAAATCCTTTGGCTTGCCGTAGTCTAAATCGGCAAGTTCGGCAACACCACGATGTTTTTAGATCACGGCACGGTGATTTGGTAAATTTGTCCGCTGAGCATGATGGCGTAAATCTCACCTTCCTGATCTTCGGCAAAGCTAGAGATGTTTTGAGGTTGCCGAAGCAGCGTCCCTTCAGCGGTCACTTTGTATGCGTCGTAATCGTAGCGGAATCCCCAGATGGTGCCAAGGTTGTAGTCGCCGTAAACGTAGACGCCATCAAGCGAAGGATATTTTTGTCCGCGATAAACGTAACCGCCAATAACACACAAGCCGATGCTGTGGTCGGGGAACATACCCTGCGATTGGAGATTGGGTCGGTGGGTGTATTCCATGACGGGATCAATATATTGTGCGCCGGGCGGACCGGGCTTGAAATGATGCGCGCCTTCGCGGACGCTCCAGCCGTAGTTGCCGCCGTTGGTAACGAGGTCAACTTCTTCCCATAAATCCTGACCGACGTCGCCGACCCACAATGCGCCGGTCTCGCGGTCGAAACTATATCGCCACGGATTACGCAGTCCGTAAGCAAAAATTTCCTTGCGCGCGCCGAAGCCCATATTGGGTTCGTTCACAAACGGATTATCCGACGGGATGCCGTATTCTAATTTTTGCCGGTGCCAGCCATTCATAGTTGTGCTACGCGTGTTCACGTCAATACGCAGGATTTTGGCGAGCAATGTCGCGGTATTCTGGCCACTGCCGAAGGGATCGTCACCTGCGCCACCGTCGCCAAGACCGAGATAAAGATAGCCGTCCGGGCCGAACGCAAGTTCGCCGCCCTTGTGATTCGAAAACGGCTGTTGCACTTCCAAAATGATTCGCTCGGAACTCATGTCGGCTTTGTCGGGGTCGCTCGCGGAAACTTTGAATTCGCTGATGACGCTGCGAAACGGAAAATTCAGCGGCTGTGAATTCTGATCCTCGGGATTTTTCTGATTATAATAAATGTAAAACAAACCGTTCGTTTTGAAACCGGGGTGAAACGCAATGCTCATCAGACCATCCTCATTGTCGAAATAAGGATGGCGGTCTTCGATGTTCAGGAACTCCTTCGCGGCGCTGCCGTCCGAATCTTTTTGGACGATGAGAATTTTCCCGGCCTGGCCGATGACGAAAAATCGTCCCGAACCGTCCGGTGCTTCGCTCATCCAGATCGGGCGCTGGATTTCTAAATTCGGAAAAACCTGTTTGAGTTCGATTTTCGGAAGCGATTGAGCAGTGGAAACGGCGGACAAAAATGAAATGAAGAAAATTTGAATGGCGGTAAACAAAAGCTTTTTCATGGCTAAAAAAAAGCGTAATTGTCGCAAAAAGTAAAGCACAGCTTTTGCGCAGTGGCTTTTCGCCGGCTGTTTAAGTATGTTGAACCTGCACAGAAATATTGAAAGCACTCGTCAAAACCAGAAATACGCGATCCGAACGGGTTTTTCTCGTCGGCGCGGAAATCAAATCGCGCCACGGCGCGGACGTGCGCGAACTGCTCGCGGAACTTTCCGAACTCGCGCAAACCGCCGGCGCGGAAGTTGTCAGCGACGGAATTCAAAAAATGGAATCGCCAAACGCAGCCACATTCATCGGCAAGGGCAAGGCGGAGGAGTTTTCAAGTTTCTGCAAACGTCATGACGTTGACACGGTGATTTTTGACGACGAACTTTCACCCGCGCAAAGCCGCAACCTCGAAAAAGTTTTCAACTGCAAAATCTTGGATCGCACGGCGCTCATTCTCGACATTTTTGCGCAGCGCGCCCGCACGCGCGAAGGCAAGTTGCAGATCGAACTGGCGCAGCTCCAGCATTTGCTGCCACGGCTTACAAAATTTTGGGGCCACTTGTCCCGACAGGCCGGCGGCATCGGAATGCGCGGCGGCGAAGGCGAATCGCAGCTCGAAGCCGACCGCCGCAAAGTTCAGGAACGTATTGACAAAATCGAGCGCGACCTCGACGCAGTTCGCCGCCAGCGCGCGACGCAACGCGCCGGCCGCCAGCGCAGCAACTGGCCGCTCGCATCCATCGTCGGTTACACGAACGCGGGCAAGTCCACTTTGCTTAACGCACTCACCGGTGCGGACGTTTTGGCCAAAGACATTTTATTCGCCACGCTCGACCCGACGACGCGCCGTTTAAAATTGCCGACGAACCAAAATGTTTTGCTCACGGACACGGTTGGTTTCATTCGCAAATTGCCGCACGGACTCGTCGAGGCTTTCAAGGCGACGCTGGAAGAAGTCGTGCAGGCGGATTTGTTATTGCACATTGCGGACATCAGTCATCCGCAGGCCGAGGAGCAAATCGCGGCGGTGAACGCCGTGCTGGCCGAAATCGGCGCGGGCGAAAAGTCCACCATCATGGTTTTTAACAAAATGGACAGGCTCGATAGCAACGGCACGTTGAACCGTTTACAGGAAAAATTTCCGCATGCCGTCGGAATTTCCGCGACGACCGGCGAAGGCATTTCAACTTTGCTTGCGGAACTGGGAACGCAGTTACGACCAACGCGCGAATTCCTCGAACTGCGCGTGCCGCACGAACAATCCGCCGTCATCGCACGATTGCACAAGATCGGGCAAGTGATTGAGCGCCGTTACAATGGCAAGACCGCAAAATTTAAAGTCCGCATTCCGCCGCAGCATCACAATGAATTTGCATCGTTCATCGTGCACGACACGAAGGTGAATTGATTCAGGAGGCGTCTGAAGTCGTAAATTCAACTCCGCCAGTCCATTTGGCGACGAGATTGTAAACGAATGCGGAAATGATACCGCCAACAAATCCGAGTATGGCATAAATGATCGGCAAAAAAATCGCGAAGAAGCCGCCGATAAAGCCCCCTTTGGCGCCAAACAACGTGGCGAGAAGTACAAATGGAACAAAAATGAGCGCGATGATTCCGTAAAGAACGCCGAGCACAATTCCAAGTTGAAGTGGAGAAACGTAAGTTAGTCTTTTTTTCATGGTTTTATTGATTTGAGGTTTGTTTTCGGATTTCGCGGGCAGCATTTCAAAAGTTTTGAATCAAGTCAATTGCCGCAAAAAATTCACTTAACCAAATCCGTTGCTTGTCTGCGGCGGCAACTCACAATATATTCTGCATGCTAATTTTATGTCACACACAGGCCGCCAATCCATCAACGTCAGCAAAGTCCTTTGCGTCATCATGGGTGGCGGTCAGGGCACGCGGCTGTTTCCGCTGACGAAAGACCGCGCCAAGCCGGCAGTGCCGCTCGCCGGAAAATACCGGCTCGTGGACATTCCGATTTCCAATTGCATCAATTCCGGCTTCCGGCGCATTTATATTTTGACGCAATTCAATTCCACCTCGCTGCACGGGCACATTTCTCGGACGTATAAGTTCGACCAGTTTACGAGCGGCTTTGTGGAAATTCTCGCAGCCCAACAAACGCTTACAAATACTTCGTGGTATGAAGGCACCGCCGACGCCGTCCGAAAAAACCTGATTCACTTTCTGAATCACGATTTCGATTACCTGCTGATCTTGAGCGGCGACCAGTTGTATCGGATGGATTATCGCGTGATGCTGGCGCAACATATCGAAACCGGCGCTGACATCACCGTCGCCACGATTCCCGTCGGACGCAAGGAGGCGCATTCGTTCGGCATCATGCAAATCGCCGAAGACCGGCGCATCACAAGATTTGAGGAAAAACCGAAAGACCCGGCGCTGCTTGATTCGCTGCATCTTCAGCCGGAATGGCATAAAAAACTGGGAATCAAGGACGGCGGCGAATTATATCTGGCCTCGATGGGCATTTACATTTTCAACCGTCAACTGATCCGCGATCTGCTCGACAATCCGCTCTCCGATTTCGGCAAACATATCATTCCCCACGCCATCAATTCGCAACGCGTCTTCTCCTACATTTTTCAAGGCTACTGGGAGGACATCGGCACGATCCGTTCGTTCTTTGAGGCGAGCCTCGATCTTGTTTCCGAATTGCCGCGCTTTAACTTTTTTGACATGAGCGCGCCGATTTTCAGCCGGCCGCGTTACTTGCCCGGTTCAAAAATCAACGGCGCGCAAATCGAACACGCGCTCGTCACCGACGGTTGCATCATCAATCAGGCGCAAATCAAGAACACCATCGTCGGACTGCGGACATTTATCGGCGCGGGCACGCAACTGAACCGCGTCATCATCCTCGGCAGCGATGACTACGAAAATCAGGAATCCATCCAAAAAAACGAGCGCGAAGGCAAACCGCGCATCGGCATCGGCGCTAATTGCAGGATCGAAAACGCCATCATTGATAAAAACGCGCGCATCGGCGACAACGTCACGATTTCGCCCGCCGGAAAATCTGAAAGCGTTGACCACGAACTCTATTTCATCCGTGACGGCATTGTCATCATCCCCAAAAACGCCGTCATCAAGCACGGGACGGTGATTTGAACGACAAATTTTCGGTGCAAGCCGTAGAATTGCCCGTGTCAGACGGCCAAAAGTTCATGTCAGGCGATAACAATTTCGTGTCATGAGAATAAAAGTTTGTGTAATATGCCTATAAGTTCGTGTCAGCAGTCAAAAAATTCTTGTCAATCGCTGAAAAACTCGTGTCAGATGGCAGAAAATGCGTGTTAGATGACTTAAAACTTGTGTCAATCGCCCAAAAATTCATGTCAGACGACCAAAAGTTCGTGTCAGGTGGCCAAAAATCTGTGAAAAATCCAATAAATCCCTGCTTTTATTCAAAAATCTTGTTTAACAGTTAAAGCCGCGAAGACGACGTTAGGAGTCTCATTCTGCCAGCGAAATCCTAAATTTGGTGGGGCGAGTGTCCTCGCGAGCCGGCTCGTCAGTAGCCTCGCCCCACCGAATATGCCGCCCCGACGGCGCTAAAACGTAGGGACATCGCGGCGCGATGTCCGATGAAACGAACGGACGCCCCGGCGGTGCGTCCCTACCAATCTTGCGGACATTAAATCAAATCTTTTGAGACGGCTCGGCGCACGAAACATGGCGATGACGGAAATCGGATGCAGGCGGATGGAAACCCATCTCCTGAAACCGTTTTGGGATAGACGGTGCAGGCAATGTATTAAGTTCTGCGTTGTCTTAATTTTCAATTGTGCGCAGGGAATTTATTTGTTATTTCCCGACTGGGCTTATGAGGAAATTGTCCATTTACGCAGCAGGAAGAAAGCTGTTATTCGGCACGCTTCTTTTCTTGAGTGTACTTATTCCCCATTCCACGAAAGCTGTGGGCGTGACGATTATCACGCACGGTCTTAATGATAGTGTTCAAGGCTGGGTAACTGCAATGGCTGATCAAATTCCGAATTACTACAATTTTCTAGGCACCAATTTTACAATTTACGAAATGTATTTCTATTACAGCGATGGTTATTATTATCTGACTTCAAGTCTCATTGCCGGCAGTCCGCCTTCGACTACCGATGCGCGATCGTCATAAGAATTATAATTTTGATACCAAAATGAAGTCATATCCGCCAACATTTTTGAGGAAAATATATCAATTGCCAGTTATTGGGGATTTCTTTTCTTGTGTTGGATATTTATTGAGTTTGTTTAGTCCTTTAGGTCTTTGGCTTTTAGGTTATAGACGTCTGAAATTTGGTGCATCCGTCGTTTGGACGCCTCAAAACAAAAGAAAGCCGATTCTTGATGGAATTGAATTTTTGCGTACCATTGATTCAACAATGCGTCTTAATTGGTGGAATACTGACGAGTATTACGGCCAAATTGCAGGGTTTTATTATCTTATTGGTGGCGGTGATCGTTTGAGTACAAGTCCGCCGATTATTGATGGTTACAATCAACAATGGGATTTGGGTGCTGGAAACTTCGGCAACCGAACTGCGCTACCATCAAACAATGGCACTTGGCCGAACATCATTAAATTCTATTTAACTGGAACAAACATCGTTTTGGCAGGCCAGCAAATTGCCACAGAATTTTATTATCAATACGGCGGTGCTTCCAACTATGTGACAACCCAAATATATTTTGACCGAGACCTTAATCCTTACAACACAAACAGCACGCTTGCCATCCAAGGTTATTTGGCCAATAACAGCGTATCATCTATCACGCCAATTACTGCCAGCTTGGAAACAACGAATGTTCCGCCGGGTGTTTATGCAGTTTATACAAAAATGACAGACGGCGTGCATACTCGTTATCTTTATATGCCTCAATTGGTCAAGATAATCTCCAATCTGCAACCGCCGGTTTTGGGAATTTCAGAACTGAACAACTCGCAATTCGCTATTGGCGTGAACGGAGTTTCCGGCCAGACAATTGTGCTTCAAACTTCAGCCGATTTGCAAAACTGGCTGCCTCTCGCAACGAACACTTTGACTTCGGGCAGTTGGGTTTATACAAACAACGTGCCGCCCAATTTCAGCGAGCAATTTTATCGCGCATTGCTGTCACCGTAACTTTTGCGATCTACGCCGCTACCAATTAGTCAAAGGGTAGTCGCGCAGGATGCGCCTGTGCTGGGGTTGGTTTATTGATGGGTAGGGACGGCTCGCCGAGCCGTCCGAGGCGGACATCCCGGCGGGATGTCCCTACCTTTCGGCTTGCAAGGACGCTCGCCCCACCAAAATCCGTGACTAAACCGCTGCATTTACTTTCCTTTGATTCGCTGCTAAAACTTCCGCGTGCTCAACGATGACGCCATCTGGAAAAATCTTAATTCGCCGCGCCAGTTGTTTTTGATCGCCGGGCCGTGCGTGATTGAAAATGAAAAGCTGTGCCGGCAGGTCGCCGCGTCGCTCAAAAAAACCTGCGCGTCGCTCGGCATTTTTTACGTCTTCAAGGCCAGCTTCGACAAAGCCAATCGCACTTCAGCAAAATCCTTTCGCGGCGTCGGTCTGGAAAGTGGCCTGAAAATTCTGGCCAAAGTCAGGGCGGAATTTGATTTGCCGGTTTTGACGGACATTCACAACGAAGCGCAGGCGTCCGCCGCCGCCGAAGTCGCCGACATTTTGCAAATCCCCGCGTTTCTTTCACGCCAGACGGATTTGATTGAGGACGCCGCCGCGACCGGACAAATCCTGAACTTGAAAAAAGGACAATTTCTCTCGCCGCAAGAAATGGGGCAAGTCGTGGACAAGGCAAAACGCGCGGGCGCAAAAAAAATCCTCGTCACCGAGCGCGGCACGACATTTGGCTATAATAATCTCGTCGCCGACATGCGTTCGATTCCGATTATGAAAAATTTTGGCTTCCCGGTCGTTTTCGACGCCACGCACTCCGTGCAATTGCCCGGCGGCGGTGGTGACAAATCGTCCGGTCAGCGCGAATTTGCGCCTGTTCTCGCGCGCGCTGCGCTTGCTTCCGGCGCAAACGGCATTTTCATCGAAACTCATCCGCAACCGGTGCGCGCGTTGAGCGACGGGCCGAACATGATTCCGCTGGCCGAAATGCCCGCGTTGCTGCGCAGCCTGCTCAAAGTTTTCAATGCCGTCCGCTGATATGGCCGCCAAAATTTCACGCGCGCTTCAGCCAAAATTGGCAAAGGTAAAATTGTTTCTGTGCGACGTGGATGGTGTGTTGACCGACGGCTCGATTTTCATCGGCGGCGCGCGTGAAATCAAACAATTCAACATTCAGGACGGATTGGGGCTGGTTTTGCTGCGTCGCGCCGGTTTTAAAATCGGCTGGGTTTCGGCGCGTCCGTCGCGCGCGACAAAAATGCGCGCGCGCGAGTTGAAAATTGATTTTCTCGTCCAACAAAAGGACCGCCTGAGCAAAGTTGGTGCAATTGAAAAACTTTTGGCGCGCACGAAATTAACCTGGGATGAAGTTTGTTTCGTCGGCGATGATATTGTGGATTTGGGGCCGCTCAAACGCGCCGGTCTGGCGGTCGCGGTCGCAAACGGAATCCGCGAAGTAAAAACGGCGGCGCATTACGTTACGTGCGCGCGCGGCGGGCACGGGGCGATTCGCGAAATTGTGGAAATGATTTTGAAAGTGCAGGGAAAATGGGCTTCATTTGAAGCGCACTACGCGGAATGAAAATCAAAACAAACATCGCGCAAAAACATTTCATCGGGGGCGCGATTTTGCTTTTTGCCGCCATTTCGAGTGCGCAGCAAGAAACGGCGGGCCGGGCAAACGATTTCAATTCGGTTGAATATTACGACGCGCCGCATGAGCAGCAAATTAAGTCGCGTTTGTCGGGCAGCGAGGCGCAGCCACAGTCGGGCGGACTGCTCGCGATCAAACAACTCAAATTGGAAACATTTGACGTTGATGGAAAACCGGGAATTGTCGCCCGTGCGCCGGAGTGCGTTTATGACACGCTCAACAACGTAGCCAGTTCGCCCGGGCATTTGGAAGTGCAAACCGGCGACGGAAAATTCCGGGTCGAGGGCGATGGTTTTTTGTGGCGGCAAAACGATTCGTTCCTCACAATTTCAAATCATGTGCGCACTGTAATTGAAAATGCATCCGATTAAATCAAAGCTGTGAAATTTTTCTGCTTCATCGCAATTACTGCCTTGTGCGGCCTGAGCATTCGTGCGCAAACGAATACGAACGCCTTTGCGGAAAACACCAATGCCGTTGAGGAAAATCTGGCGCTGGTGAAAACCAATTCTGTTCCCGCGCCAAAACCGGCCCGACCACCGACACAAATCAATTCCGACAGCGCGGATTTTGATCTGGCGAACCATCGAGTGATTTATCGCGGACACGTTCGCGTGGATGACCCGGAAATGAAATTGACCAGCGAATGGCTCGTCGCGGATTTGCCGCAATCTGGCGGACACGTAAATCATATTGTCGCCGAGACGAACGTTGTCATTGATGCGACAGACGAAAAAGGACAGGCCGTCCATGCGACTGGCGACAAGGCGGTCTATGATTATCAAGTGCAAGGTTCGGTGACGAATGAAACCATCACGCTCACGGGCAATCCAGAAATGGACAACGCACAGGACACGCTCACGGGTGATGTGATTATTTGGGATCGCGCGAATAATCATTTGAACGCAACCAACCAAAAAATGATTTTTCGTCAAAATTTAAACGGCGCGGAGACGGACACAAATTCGCCTCCGACAACGAACTCCAACAAACCCATCGCACCACAGTGAAATGGAAACCTCCGCACCACAATCGAACGGCTCGCTGCTTGCCACGGAAAAACTGGTGAAGGAATATGGCAGTCGTCGCGTGGTCAACGGTGTTTCGGTGAATGTGAATGCGGGCGAAATTGTCGGATTGCTCGGACCAAACGGCGCGGGCAAAACGACGACATTCAACATGGTTGTGGGCGTGGTGAAACCGGACGAAGGTTCGGTAAAATTTCAAGGCCGCGAAATTTCAAATTTGCCGATGCACAAACGCGCGCGGCTGGGCATCGGTTATTTAACGCAGGAACCGTCGGTTTTTCGCAAGCTCACAGTCGCCGAAAACATACTGGCCATTTTGGAAACGTGCAAAATTTCGAACGATGAGCGCGTGGTGCGTTTGAAATATCTGCTGGATGAACTGGATTTGACACCGATCGCCAAAAACAAAGCCTATACTTTGAGCGGCGGCGAGAAGCGCCGGCTGGAAATCACGCGCGCGCTGGTGACGAGCCCGAAGTTGATGTTGTTGGACGAGCCGTTCAGCGGCATTGACCCGATTGCGGTTTACGAAGTGCAGAAAATTGTGCGCCGGTTGAAAGAGCGCGGTCTGGGAATTTTGATCACCGACCACAATGTGCGCGAGACCTTGAAATTGATTGACCGCGGCTACATCATTCACAAAGGTCAGGTGCTGGTGGAAGGTTCGTCCGAGTTTCTGGCGAATGATCCGAAGGCGCGGGAAATTTATCTGGGGCCGGAATTTAATTTGTAAATTTTATGCAACACCAATCCGTCACCGTCGAGCAATTCTACAAGGAACATGCTGAGGCGCTGGAAATGCGGCTCCTCGCCGGCGAGACGAAATTAAAGCGCATCATTCGCGAGCCGACGGTGAATCGTCCGGGTCTCGCGTTGAGCGGGTTCACGCGTTACTTCGCCTACAAGCGGGTGCAGGCAATGGGGCACGCGGAAGTTTATTATTTGCGTTCGCTGTCACGCCCGGAACGCGAGGCGCGTTACGCTTATTTGTTCGCTTACAAAATCCCATGCATCGTTTTCAGCCGCAGTTTACGACCGGACAAGGAATTTTTACAAGCCGCTCAAACTGCGGGTGTGCCGATTTTTCAGACACCGCTGGTCACGATGAAATTCATCAATCAGGCAACGCTTGCGCTCGAGATGATGTTCGCGCCACGCGGCACGGAATTAGGCAGCATGGTGGACATTCTTGGCGTGGGCGTGATTGTGCGCGGCGAAAGCGGCATCGGCAAAAGCGAGGCCGTCCTTGCGCTCATTGAACGCGGCTACAGCCTGGTGGCGGATGACGTCATCAAGGTCACGATTATTGACGGACGCGAAGTGTTGTGTACCAGCGCGGAACTGACGCGCAATCACATGGAGGTCCGCGGCATCGGCATCATCAATGTCGCTTCCATGTTCGGCGTCAAAAGCATCCGGAAGGAAAAAACCCTGGACCTGGTCATCACGCTCAAACCTTGGAACGAAGTCACCGACGTGGACCGCCTCGGCATGGAACAGGAATTTGTAAAGATTTTAGGCGTGGACATCCCGCACATGATCATTCCGGTTCGCCCCGGACGCGATTTAGCGCGACTGATTGAAGTCGCCGCATTCCAAACCAAGCTGAAGATGTCCGGCCAGAACGCAGCACAGGAATTGAACGACCGGCTCCTCGCGCAAATGGCCAGCGCACCGCCGCCGCAGACGTAAATTTAAGTGGCACAACCTTTTGCCAACGGTTAAAGTCACGATGAACAAAACAATGAGCGCAAAGAAGCTGGCGGAAGCCGAAACACTCACAAAAGAGTTGACCATCTCGAACAAGCTGGGCATCCACGCCCGGCCCGCCGCGCTTTTCGTCAAAACGGCTAACCGGTTTGCATCCGACATCTTCGTCGAAAAGGACGGCGAAAAAATCAACGGCAAAAGCATCATGGGCTTGATGATGCTCGCCGCCGGTCCCGGCAGCAAATTGACATTACACGCTTACGGCGACGACGCTCACCAGGCCATTGCCGAAATTGAAGCACTCGTCAAACGGAAGTTTGATGAGGAATAAAAATTGCCGCGCAGACATTTTCCGTTTTAATTGGCTCATGGCCGCCGCTGAAATTGATGTAAAATATGTCGCGCATCTCGCGCGCATCGCGCTCACGCCCGATGAAGAAAAAAAACTCGCCGTACAACTCGGCAACATCCTCGGCTACATCGAAAAGTTGAAAGGACTCGATGTGACGGACATCGAGGCAACTGCTCACGCCGTCCCGATGGTTAATGTCACCCGAGCCGATGAAGTGCGCCCGTCACTCTTGCACGAAGACGCCTTGCGGAATGCCCCGTCAAAAGCCAATGGTCTTTTCATCGTCCCCAAAATCGTTGAGTAATTTTCTCCGATGCTGAACCGACTCACGATTTCTGAACTTGCAGCCAAGCTCGCCAAGCGCGAAATTTCCGCGCGCGAAATTACGCAGTCTTGCCTCGACCAAATCCGGCGCGTGGATGGAAAAATTCACGCCTTCATCAGTTATGACGAGGCGGATGCGCTCGCGCAGGCGGATGCGGCGGACAAACAAATTTCTTTCGGCACAGCGCACGCGCAAAAACCTTTGCTCGGAATTCCAATCGCGCTCAAGGACGTTCTCGCCGTGAAAAATCAACCGCTCAATTGCGGCTCAAAGATTCTTGGCAAATTCATTTCGCCCTACGACGCAACCGTCGTTGAAAAATTGAAGGCGGCGGGCGCGATCGTTTTTGGCCGCTTGAACATGGATGAATTTGCCATGGGCAGTTCGACGGAAAATTCCGCGTTCGGCGTCACCAAAAATCCGTGGGACACGACGCGGATTCCCGGCGGCTCGTCCGGCGGTTCGGCAGCGGCCGTCGCGGCGAACGAGTGCGTTGCGAGTTTGGGAACGGACACTGGCGGTTCGATTCGCCAGCCTGCGGCGCTATGTGGTTGCGTCGGTTTGAAACCAACTTACGGTCGCGTTTCACGTTCCGGCCTCGTCGCGTTCGCCAGTTCTCTCGATCAAATCGGGCCGCTCACCAAAAATGTTTTTGATTGCGCAACGTTGCTCGGCGTTTTGAGCGGCCACGATTTGCGCGACTCAACGAGCGTGCCGCAACCCGTTCCGAATTACACTGCCGCGCTCGACGGAAAAATCAAAGGACTGAAACTCGGTTTGCCAAAAGAACATATGATTGGCGGACTCGATGCCGATGTAAAAACAGCGGTGGATGCAGCGGTAAAACAATTGGAAAAGCTCGGCGCGGAAATTATGGAAATTTCTTTGCCATATACGGATTATGCGGTGGCGACTTATTATATCATCGCGACGGCGGAAGCGTCGGCGAACCTCGCACGATTTGACGGCGTTCGTTACGGCTTGCGCGTGGACGGAAAAGACCCGTTTGAACTTTACAGCAAGACGCGCGGCGCGGGATTTGGCGACGAAGTGAAACGTCGCATCATCCTCGGCACTTATGTTTTGAGCAGTGGTTATCACGATGCATATTATTTGCGCGCGCAAAAGGTCCGCACTCTCATTCGAAATGATTTTTTGAACGCATTTAAAATGGTGGATGCCATTGTCACGCCAACGACACCAACAGCGGCGTTCAAAATTGGCGAAAAATCAGACGACCCGTTGCAAATGTATTTGTCCGACATTTTCACTATTTCGTGCAATCTCGCAGGCATCTGTGGTATCAGTGTGCCGTGTGGTTTTACAAAAAAACCGAAGTTGCCAATTGGCCTGCAACTGCTGGGCAAGCCGTTTGGTGAAGAAGCCATTTTACGTATCGCGCACGCTTACGAACAAAGCACGCAATGGCATCTTGAAAGGCCATCGCTTTTAGTCTAAATAAAAAACGTTCATGGACATCACGCAACGTCTTGGCCGAAATTTGTCGTGGCTGGGATTTCTTCTGCCACTCATTGCCATTCTGGCGCTGGGCTGGCTGTCGTATCGTTCCAATGCGGCATTCGTGGACGCGTTCCAATGGGTAGGACATTCCTATAAAGTTTTGAATCAAACCGAACGCATACGCACACGCGTGACGGACATTGAAAACGGCCAGCGCGATTATTTTGTGACCGGCAAGAAAGGGTATTTACAATTTTACACCAACAGCGTCGCACAAATCTGGCCGGAAATCGAAAAGTTAAAAACATTGGCTGCAGATAATCCGATTCAATTGACCAACGCGATAAAAATTCAAATTCTGGTCAGTAACCAAATTCTTTACGCCGAAGAGAATATTGCAAAACGAGAAGCTGGTTCAAAATCGGCGCAGAACTTCGTCTTAATGGGCCAGGAGGAGCAAGGTAATAATTTTCTGGGACAGGTTCGGAGCACGCTTGCGTCCATGCACCGAGAAGAAAATCGTTTGCTCTCAATACGGCAGCAACGCGTTGAAGCGCAGGCAAAGTTTAATCGGATGCTTTCGTATGTGGTTGTCATCGCCGTCATCATTTCACTGGCGGCAATTCGTTTGATCATGCGACGGATTGAAAAATTGCAAAATTTCGTGACTGTTTGCGCATGGAGCGGCCAGGTCAAATATGAAGGAAAATGGATTCGCGTTGATGAGTATTTGCATCGCCGGTTTGGCGCGTCCATATCGCACGGCATTTCGCAGGAAGCCATGATGAAAATGAAGCAGGAACTTCAGGCGGAAAACCCCTCCGGTTTACCGTAAATAACGCGCTTGCTTTTTAAGTAACTTGATGGTTACTTATGCGCAAAGTTGCATGAGCAACCTTCAAAAAACCGGCCGCAATGTGGCAGAGCGTGATCCTGAACGCACCCGCGAACGTATTTTATCCGCCGCCTTAAGGGAGTTCGCCACAAACGGTTTTGCCGGCGCGCGCGTGGACGAGATTGCGCGGCGCGCGGTCATCAACAAGCGGATGCTTTACCATTATTTCCGCAACAAGGAGGGTTTATTTCGCGAGGTGCTTCGCCGCAAACTCGCCGAACGTCAGGCATGGGCCGAAGGTTTGTCCGGCGAGCCGGAGGAAACCCTGCCGTTTTGGTTTGAAGCTTCGTGCAAGGATGCGGACTGGATTCGTTTACTGGAATGGGAGGCGCTGCAAAGCCCCGGGAAAAAGTTGATTGACGAAAAATCCCGGCGCAAGGCTACGATGCGCGGGCTGCAACGCATCCGGCAACGACAGTCACGCGGCCAGATTTCGGATGAATTTGACCCGCGCCACGTGATGCTCACGATGCGCTCGCTCATCATGTTCCCGGTGGCGTTTCCGCAATTGACACGGCTCATCATGGGACGTTCAGTTTTCGATCCGAGATTTCAAAAGGAACGCGCTGAATTTTTGAAAAAATTCGCGGCGGCTTTTAAAGGGGGAAAACCGCAACGCGTCAAAATTAATTTCAGGAAAACTGCATGAAAAATTCAATTTTAGTCGGGACGGCGTTCATGGTTGTGATCCTGGCCGCTGGTTGTTCGCGCGGAAACAAAAATGCTGGCGCGCCGGACGTGCCGGTGCTTATTGCAAAAGCCATCGCGACAAATGTGCCGGTGCGGATTGACCCGCCGCCGGTCGGCCACGTGATGGCGATTTCGACGGTGACGATCCATTCCCAAATCCAAGGAATGATCAGCGTGATTCATTTCCGGGAGGGACAGGAAGTAAAGAAAGGCGACCCGCTGTTCACGATTGATCCACGGCCGACGCAGGCGGCGTTGGATCAGGCGCGCGCGGATTTGCAACGTGACGCGGCACAGTTGGAATATGCAACGGTGAATTTTGCGAGAGAACAGAAATTATTCGACGCAAAAATTGTTTCGCGCGACGAATTGGACACGGACCAGGCGGCGTTGGATACCGCAACCGGCGTTGTGGCGGCGGACAAGGCGGCGATAACCAACGCTTTGTTAAATCTGGAATTTTGCCACATTGATTCGCCGGTGGATGGCGTCACAGGCGGCCTGCAATCTTATGTTGGCAATGTCGTGAAAGCGCCGGACGACGCGTTGTTGACCATCAACCAGATTCATCCGATTTACGTCGCGTTCGCCGTGCCGGAGCAATACCTGCCGGAAATCAAAAGGCAAATGCGCGTAAAAAATTTAAAAGTGTCGGCGAGTTTTCAAAACATGGATGGGGCGCCGCCGCAAGGCGACTTGACGTTCATTGACAACAGTGTTGATGAAACGACCGGCACGATCCTGCTTAAGGCGACGTTTCCGAACGAAGACAGAGCGTTGTGGCCGGGACAATTTGTGCAAGTGGAACTGACGCTTACGGAATTGACGAATGCGATTGTCGTGCCGACGCAGGCGGTGCAAACGGGACAGACTAACCAATTTGTTTATGTCGTTAAAGCGGATCCGACAAACGCCGCCGTTCAAGTCGTTGAAGAACGTCCGGTGACCATCGGCATTACCTATGATGACAAGACCGTCGTGGAAAAAGGCTTGAAAGCCGACGAAACAGTCGTGACCGACGGGCAGTTGCGGCTGGCACCCGGCGTCAAAGTAAGCGTCAAGAATTCGATCCCGCCTGCGCCAACGGCTTCAGCAACCAGCGCGCCATGAGCGTTCCAGAACTTTTCATCCGCCGCCCGGTGATGACCACGCTGGTCATGTCGGGCATTTTGCTGTTCGGCATCATTGGCTATCGAGAATTGCCGGTGAGCGATTTGCCGAGCGTGGATTATCCGACGATCAACGTCTCGGCGAGTCTGCCCGGCGCGAGTCCCGAAACAATGGCCTCCGCCGTGGCCACACCGCTGGAAAAACAATTCTCGACAATTGCGGGCGTGGATTCGATGTCATCAGTCAGTGCGCAAGGCGTTTCACAAATTACGATTCAATTTTCCCTCGACCGCAACATTGACGCTGCGGCGCAGGACGTTCAGGCGTCAATTGCGAAAGCAGCGAAACAATTACCGCCGAACATGCCGACGCCACCGACTTACAGCAAAGTCAACCCGGCGGATTCGCCGATTCTTTTCATTGCAATGTCCTCGCCGACCCTGCCGCTTTCCAAAGTGGACGATTACGCGGAAAATTTGCTCGCCGAACGCATCTCGATGGTCAACGGCGTCGCGCAAGTCAACGTCTATGGTTCACAGCAATATGCCGTGCGCATTCAGGTTGACCCGAACAAACTCGCGGCTTACGGCTTGGGCATTGATCAAGTCGAGCAGGCTATTGAAGCAGGTAACGTTGATCAGCCGCTCGGCACGCTTTACGGCAAACATCAGGCGTTCGTCGTGCAGGCCAACGGCCAGCTTGAGGATGCTGCGGCGTTTCGTCCAATGATTGTCGCGTATCGCAACGGCAATCCGGTGCGTTTGCAGGAATTGGGCAATGTCCTCGACAGTGTGCAAAACGACAAAGTCGCGGCGTGGTATAACAATACGCGCGCCATCGTGCTGGCCATTCAACGGCAGCCGGGCGCGAACACGGTGGAAGTGGTGGACAACATCAAAAAAATGTTGCCGCAATTTCGCTTGCAAGTTCCGGCGGCGGTGAAGCTGGACATTCTTTTTGACCGTTCGCAATCCATCCGGGCGTCGGTGGCGGATGTGGAACACACTTTGTTTTTGGCTGTTTGCCTCGTCGTGCTGGTGATTTTTATTTTTCTGCGAAATTTGTCGGCGACAATTATTCCGAGCCTGGCGCTGCCGATGTCCATCATCGGCACGTTCGCCGTGATGTCCTTGCTCAATTACAGCCTCGACAACCTGTCGCTCATGGCGCTGACGCTGTGCGTCGGCTTCGTGGTGGACGATGCGATTGTCATGCTCGAAAACATCGTGCGCCACATGGAAAACGGCGAGCCGCCGATGGAAGCCGCGTTCAATGGCGCAAAAGAAATCGGCTTTACGATTATCTCGATGACACTTTCGCTCTCGGCGGTTTTCATTCCGGTTTTGTTCATGAGCGGTTTGCTTGGACGGCTGCTGCATGAATTCGCAGTCACGATCGTCGTGGCCGTTCTCGCGTCCGGCTTCGTTTCGCTGACGTTGACGCCGATGATGTGCAGCCGTTTCGTACATTCGGAAAGTAAAAAAAAGCACGGACGGCTTTACAATTTCTTCGAGCGTTTTTTTGACAGACTGCGCGGCGGCTACGACCGCACGTTGCAGGTGGCCATGCGCCACCGGCTCACGACGCTTTGGATTTCGATCGCGATTTTTATCGCGACAATGATTTTGTTTTACGTGATTCCCAAGGGGTTTTTTCCAGACGAAGACACCGGCCAGATTTCGGCGATTACCGAAGCCTCGCAGGACATTTCCTTTGACGCCATGGAGCAGCATCAAATAGCTGCGGCGAAAATCGTCGCCGCCGATCCAAATGTTGACGGCTTTATGTCCTCCATCGGTGCCAGCGGTTCATCCGCCACTTTGAATGATGGCCGTCTCTTCATGCGATTGAAAGACCTCTCCAAACGCAAATTGAGCGCCAACCAGATCATTCAGGAACTTCGTGTCAAACTCGCGCAAATTCCCGGTATCAATGTCTATATGCAAAATCCGCCGCTCATTCGCATCGGCGGCAATTCGACCAAATCGCTCTATCAATACAGCTTGCAAGACACGGACGTGAACGAACTTTTCTATTGGGCGCCGATTTTGATGCAAAAATTGTCGCAGCAACAGGGCTTTCAGGACGTGACGAGCGATTTGCAAATCGCCAGTCCGCAGGTCAACGTCGAGATTGACCGTGATAAAGCCGCCGCACTCGGCGTCACCGCGGAGGAGGTTGAAAACGGTCTTTACGACGCTTTTGGCGAACGCCAATCATCCACGATTTATACCGACATCGCCGAATACTGGGTCGTCTTTGAAGTTCTGCCCCAATTTCAACTTGATCCCGACGCGCTCGCGCGGCTTTACATCACCAGTTCGTTCACCGACACCAACGGCATGGCTAAATTAATTCCGCTCAGCGCCATCGCCAAGCTCACACGCAACACCGGCCCGACGAGTATTTCGCACGTCGGCCAGTTGCCGTCCGTCACCCTTTCGTTCAACCTCGCACCCGGCGTTTCACTCGGCACCGCTGTTGCTCAAGTCGAAAAAATTGAAGGCGCTTTGCATTTGCCCGCAACCATTACCGGCAGTTTTCAAGGCTCGGCGGCGGTGTTTCAGTCATCCGAAAAAGGACTGGGCTTGTTGCTTGGCGCGGCCATTCTGGTCATTTACATCATCCTCGGAGTTCTTTACGAAAGTTTCATCCATCCGCTGACGATTTTGTCCGGCCTGCCGTCCGCCGGTTTCGGCGCGCTGCTGACGTTGATGATTTTTCATCTCGACCTGAATATCTACGGCTTCGTCGGCCTCATCATGCTCGTTGGTATCGTGAAGAAAAATGCCATCATGATGATTGACTTCGCCATCAACGCGCAACGCGAGCATGGCAAAAGCGCCGCCGACGCAATTCACGAAGGTTGTCTCTTGCGCTTCCGGCCAATCATGATGACCACGATGTCCGCGCTCATGGCCACGCTGCCCATCGCGCTCGGAATCGGCGCGGGCGGAGAATCGCGCAAAGCGCTCGGCGTCACCGTCGTCGGCGGCTTGGTCGTTTCACAATGCCTGACGCTTTACATCACGCCGGTGATTTATCTCTACCTGGAATCCTTCCAGCAATGGTTCAACGACAGACGTGCAAGCAGGCATCAGCTTCCTGTATGAATTTTTCCTCTGTATCGGAAGACTCGTGTGAATCGGCTGCATATATTGGCTTCGCTATAGTTATTTTTGGCGTTGCGCTGGAAATAATTGATTTAGTTATCAAATGGAAGAAAGACCATCGTAATGAATCAATACTGATTAAGGATGTTTGGTGGCTTTGGTGGATTGAAGCCGCATCTGTGATTTTAGTTGTTTTGGGGTTGGGGTTAGAGTTTGGTGCTGGGCTCAAAGCCACATTGATTGCACGCCAGAAAATTGCCGACCTAACCGCTGAAGCCAAAGCATCATTTGATGAAGCTAAAGTTGCTGAAAATGACGCCGGTGAATCAAAATTGCTTGCTGCAAATATCGGAATAACCAACGCGCAGCTTGTTTTAACAAACCTCATGCTTGCGGAAACAATCGAAGAACTGCGCTCTAATAATATAGCACTCGAAGCACAACTAGATGACTCCATCAAATCAAGAATAGAGGTTGAAATGGCATTATTTCCAAGAACTTTTGAGTATGACAGCCAATTAACAAATTTTTCCGGAACAAAATTTGCAATTACGATTGCTGCTAAAAAAAATGATGATGAAGATGCAGATTTTTTTAACAAACTTTCTGAGACTTTACACAATGTAGGATGGATTGAAACAAGTCCAATTGAGTTAGATCCCAATGATGGTGTTACTATTAGTGTGAGGACAGGATTTGGACAAGCGGCATACGAGCACAATCCTAAATCTTGGATTCCATTAAATGCAGCAAGAGCGCTTACTGGAGCATTAAGAAATAACCATATAATGGTTAAATTAATAGTAGTCAATGTCCATGATGGCCGCCCACCGCCTGATACCGTTAATATTGTTATCGGCAAAAAGCCAGACTTACAAGAAATCAGAGAACGTAGTTTTCTTTTTAATGATGAATGTATGTGACTACCAAAATTTTTCATCTCCTTGCATACGGACGCCAAAGCATTTACAGTTGAGCCAATGAAACTTGCTCTGGCAGTTCTGGTTTATTTGATCATGGCCTCGATTTTGGGGGCGGGAATTTTGCTGCTGGTCGCGGGCAAGCCGTGGCTGTTCGCCATCGCGTTCATCGCCTTCGTCGTCGCTTTTGGCAGACTCGGCTGCATGTCGCACTGAGGCGCGAAAAATTTTATTTTGAGGGAACGGCGAACTTCTGCTGCATCGCCGTTTCAATTTGTGGCCAACCAGTTCCCGTCGTGCTCTTGGTTCCCGCCGCCATGCCGGTCAGGTAAGCGGTGGAAACGGAAGTGCCTTCCACCAGCCACGGCTGATTGCCCAGATAAGCGACGGTCGTACCCGGCGCGGCCAAATCCACAAAATTTCCATAATTCGCATAGGACGCAATTTGCCCATTTTCCTCGGCCGTCACGGCAATGACGCCGGGAATTGCCGCCGGATAAGTGGGCGTGGATACGGGCTGGTTGCCTGCCGCCGCAAAAACCGGAATGCCGTCCGCAATCGCCTGCTGAATCACATCGTCCAAAATGGAACTGTCACCTGAACCGCCAAGGCTGAGATTGAGAACGGTCGCGCCGTTGTTGACAGCCTGCATGACGCCGTTCGCCACGTCCCATGAAGTTGTTTCCGGGTTTGCGCCGTAAACGTCCACCGGCAAAATTTGCGCGGACGTGCTGCCACCACTGGAAATTCCCAGGGCGCGCAAAATGGTTTCCGCCATGGCCGTGCCGTGCGAGAGGTCGGTGCCGTTTGCCGACGCGTCACCGGCAACGGAAATTTGCTTGAGCAAAAAGCTGTCCAGCGAACCGTCGAGCGGTTGCACCGCCGTGTCAATCAGTCCAACGATGACGCGACCGGAACTGCCCGGCGGACTGAGTTGCAAGTTCACTGGCGGCAGGGACGCGGATGCGAGCGCCTGCACCGGCGGCGGCTGGTCGAAGTAATAATTGTAATCCACGTCGGCCACGTCGGGATTATCCTGAAGCTGATTCAACGCCGCATCGGTTGCGGACGCGTCGGCAAATTGCAGCCGGTAAATGCCGAGCTTGTCAAAACGACCGGTGATTTTTGCGCCAAACAGTCTGGCCAGCGCGTCAATGCTGGCGCCCGGCTTGAGTTTCACGAGCAGTTCATTGGCGACGTGTCTGGCCTTGGTGTTCTTCGCGACGCGCACCAGCCGCGTCGCGTTTTCCATTTTGGTGGTGAAAACGTAGAGCCGCGGCGCGGCGTTCGTTTGCGGCACGAGCGCAAAATTCAAATCGCCGAGCAACATTCGCAATGCATAGCCGGAAGATTCGCCCTGAAATTTTGCGGAGGCGGTGTGCGCCGCGCCCGGTTCGACATAAACGCGCCAGCCGGTTTCGTTGGAGATCTGCTGGAGCAATTGCGGCAACTCCAGGCCGCGCACATCGGCGTCAACGTGATCAATCGTTCTGTGCCAGACGAGCAAATTGGTTTCCGCCGCGCGCGCGTTCAAGGAAAACGCGATCAACAACAGGCAAAACAAAAATTGACGAAGCTTGGACATTGTCTTGATAGACTATTTGAAAGCACTTCCGGTTAAAGCGTTCGGTTATTTCTTCGCCGTCACGGTTTTCACCCACGCCTGGTTGTCGAGATACCAGCGAATCGTTTCGCGAATACCGTCTTCGAATTTGTGCGCGGGCGTCCACCCAAGTTCGCGCTGAATTTTCGTCGCGTCAATGGCGTAACGGCGGTCGTGACCGGCCCGATCCTTGACGAACGTGATGAGCTTGCGTGAATTGCCGCCAAGTTCCGGCGCGAACTCGTCAATCGTATCGCAAATTAATTGAACAATCTGGATGTTCGCCCACTCGTTGTGACCGCCGATATTGTAAGTCTCGCCAAGTTTTCCCTTTTGCAACACCGTCCACAACGCTTCGGCATGGTCGCCGACATAGAGCCAGTCGCGCACATTCATCCCGTCGCCATAAACCGGAACCGGCTTGCGCGCAAGGATGCTTTGGATGACGACCGGAATGAGTTTTTCCGGAAATTGATACGGGCCGTAATTGTTCGAGCAATTTGTGATGACCGTCGGCAGACCGTAAGTGTGATGATACGCGCGCACGAGCATGTCGCTCGAAGCCTTGCTCGCGGAATAAGGCGAGTTCGGCGCGTAAGGCGTCGTCTCGGTGAAAAGGCCGGTCGCGCCGAGCGAACCGTAAACTTCGTCCGTTGAAACGTGGTGAAATTTTTTGCCGGTTAAGTTTGTTCCCCAAAATTCACGGCAGGCTTCCAGCAAATTAAAAGTGCCGACAACATTCGTTTGAATGAAATCGCCCGGTCCCGAAATGGAACGATCCACATGCGATTCCGCCGCGAGGTGCATCACATACGTGATGCCGTGCTTTTCAACGACGTTCAACGTGGCGGCCTTGTCGCGCAAATCCACCTTCTCGAAAACATATTTCGGATGTTTGGAAATTTTTTCAAGATTCGCCAGATGCCCGGCATAAGTGAGGCAGTCGAGATTGACGAGCTTCGCAATCTCGGCGCGCTCAACGAGATGATGAATCACGTTCGAGCCGATGAAACCCGCGCCGCCGGTGATAAGAAGGTTCATATTTTTAACCAAGGATTAACACGGATGGACAAAGATAAAAATTATCCTGCCAAAAAATTCGCGTTTATCCGTGTCCATCCGCAGTTTAATTTTCAAGTTTCCAGTTTTTCAGCGAATGTTCCAATGCTTCCTCGACACCGCGAATCTTCACACCCGCCGCCAATAATTTTGAAACATCCATGACGCAGTTTGAGCGCGGCGTTTTGGCGGCGACCTTGTAAAATTCCTCGTCGCTCGCCCAGAACTCAAATTTTTTGGCCGGCTTCAGATATTCTTCAATCAACTGCACGACGTGCTTGGTGGTGATGAAACCCGGATTCGTCACGTTGTAAATGCCGAATGGCGCGCGTTTTTCCCACAAGTCAAGGCCGGCGCGAACGAAATCGGCGCGGTGCGAAATGGAATTCACGTTGTCATAAACTTTCGCGTAACGCTGCACCTTGCTCAAATAATTCCGCGCGTTGTCAAATTCGTCGAACGGAATCCGCAGCCGCCAGACGTAGCTTTGGCCGATGCCGGCGATCGCTTCCTCGCCCAGCGCCTTGCTGCCGCTGTAAAAACTGCACGGGCCGTCGCGAAAGGAAAAATTTGGCGCGTCCGTCTCGGTGAAACCAGAAATTCCGTCGGGCGATTTTTCCACAAGCGCGCGCAATTCTGGTTTGGTCAAATCTTTTTCGAAGCGTGTTTTGCCATTCTCAATAATTTTGGCACCGGAATAAATGCAACCGGACGAAATATGCCCCCACGGAATTCCAACCGCCGCGCAGGCGTGGGCGATGGTCTGCGGCAACAAAGTGTTCCCGGCGAGCGTGTCGGCCTTGTGCAATTCGCACGCGTCCACGTTCGGTTTGCCGGTGTAACCGGCGGCATTCACGACGAATGCCGGTTTTCTCGCCCTGAGAAATTCCAGCAGCAAATCAAAACGCGCATAGTCCACCTGCGCACGTGAAAGCGGCATGAAATCCAGTTTGCGCCGCTGCATTTCTTTTGCGAACGCTTCGCCGATGTAGCCAGCGGCACCGAGGAGCAGGATCATAAATCTTAGTTTTGCAAATTTTGAAACCGCTGATTGCGCGGATTTTTAAAATCAACGACTGGCGCTTCGGTCAAAACCAACCGCTTCCAGTCAAGCGACCGGCAGCCAAAATTGACAATCAGCCCGGCTTTCAGATTTGCGATTTTAAGATAATTGATCATTTGTGCTTCTTCAATCGCGCTGATTTCCCGTATGGCCTTCAAATCAACAACGACCTTTTCTTCAACAATCACGTCGGGAATATACGGATGCCGCAGAACAATGTCTTTGTAGGCGACACGATGAGGTTTTCGTCGGACAAATTTGATCATTCTTAATTTCAATTCATGCTCGAAAGCTTCCTGATAAATCGCCTCCAAAAAAACCGCAGCCCAACTCCCTGTGGACTTCCATTGCGGCCCCGATAATTTTTCCGGTCAAATCTTTGTAAAGCAGTTCCATTTTAGAATCCGCGTAATCCGTGGTTTCAAATCGCGGTCAGCCCATCAACCGTTTCGCCTCGGTCACGACTTCGTTTTCCAGATACGCGCGATACTCGCACCTGGGCATTTCACCGGCCAGTTTTTCCAATTTTGACAGCGACAAAAACCCGCTGCGAAATGCCGCTTCTTCCGGGCAGCCAATTTTAATTCCCTGCCGCTTTTCAATCGTCTGCACATACGCGCTCGCGTCGTGCAGACTGCTGCTCGTGCCGGCGTCCAGCCACGCGAAGCCGCGGCTCAAACAATGCACGCGCAACTGGCCGCGCCGCAGATATTCCACGTTCACCGCCGTGATTTCCAGTTCGCCGCGCGCCGACGGCTTCAACGCCTTTGCCACTGCGATAATGCTGTTGTCGTAAATATAAAGTCCCGGCACGGCGTAATTGCTCTTGGGCGACTTCGGTTTTTCCTCGATGGAAATCGCGCGACCTTCGGCATCAAACTCCACCACGCCATAGCGTTCCGGGTCGTTGACATGATAACCAAAAATCGTCGCGCCGGTTTGAAATTCCGTGAACGCGCGTTGAAACGTGTCGCCGCCGTAAAAAATATTGTCGCCGAGAATCAGCGTCACCACGTCTTTGCCGATGAAACTTTCGGCGATCAAAAACGCCTGCGCAATGCCCGCCGGTTTTTCCTGTTCGCGATAATCAATGGTCAGGCCGAAGCGCGAGCCGTCGCCGAGCAGTTGCCGGAAGCGCGGCAAATCGTGCGGCGTGGAAATCAGGCAAAGCTCCCGGATGCCGCCTTCGATGAGCGTCGTGAGCGGATAATAAACCATCGGCTTGTCATAAACCGGCTGGAGCTGTTTGCTCGCGACCAGCGTGAGTGGATACAGCCGCGAGCCGGCGCCGCCCGCGAGAATGATGCCTTTCATTTGCGGAAAGCTTAAAGATATTGTGCGAAAATGGAAATGCTAAACCCAACGCAAAAAATTACTGAAAAATTTTCAGCCATGGACGCACTCCGCGGCGACCCGTCAAATCGGAGCAACGCCGCCGGCCTCACGGCTCGAACTTGACGGGGACGGAGAGGTCGAAGCCGGTCTGTCTTAACTGCTCGGCATTTTGCATCACGGTTCCATCAAACTTGACGTTCTTGAACAGGATGGGAGCGACCTGCCGCCCCATGATCAGGCCGGGCTTGCCCGGTTTATTGAACGTGCAGTTCTCAAAGGCAAAATTTGTCAGGGGCATGTCGCCGCCATCAATGTAGATTTGCCCGCCGTCGCTCTCGAACGTGCAGTTGACAAATTGGAAATCGTCCAACATCGCGTGTCGGCTGAATTTCGCACCTGATGAATAGCCGCGTCCGGTGAAATACTTGGGCGTCAGTTGAATCCAAATCGCGAACTTGTTGTGGTTGGCGACGAAGTTCGCGTCCTCAATGCGCAAGTGTTTGATGGGCGGAGCGCCGCCGTAGCCGATGGCGAGAGATGAAGTATAGGAATAATTGACGAATCCTTTCACGGCAAAATCCTCGACGCCGCGGGCCGCGCCCGTCTGCGGGTCCCTGCCTTCGTAAAAAGCCCAGGTGTCGTCCATGGTCATGGCGAAGCCGTCTTGGATCAAGATATGGCTGCTGCCGCTGAAGTCGTAGGCATCATCATGATATTGCTGCTTGCGGTTGACGATTTTGATGTTGCGGGTGGAAAAATTGTCCGTGCCGATGACAAACACCGTCCAATAGGCGGAACGGAGCAGCAACAAATCCTGAAAGGAAATGTTGCGGCAGTTGTTGATCAAATAGCCACGGATTCCAGTCTGGTGAGGATCGAGCACTTTTCCATCCGCGTCTCTGGCGCTTCCGTCACCCGTGTCCGGCTGAAAGTCGTGCCACAACAGCGGATAGCCTTCCATGTCAATCGTGCCGCGCCCCATCAGACCCGCGTTTTCGACATTGTTAAAAATAATGAATGCTCTGCTTCCGCGCGCCTGACCATTCGCCGAAGTGTAATCCGCGCTTTTGGTTGATCCGCGAATCATCGCGCCCGCGTCCACATAAAGGCGAACGTTGCTCTTCATCAAAATTGTGCCGGTCAGATAAACACCGCTCGGAAAATAAAGCACGCCGCCGCCGGGCCGGGCGGAAATGTCGCTGATGGCCTGGTTGATGTTCGTGGTTTCAAGGGTCTTGCCCGTGTTGTCAACCTTGTAGTCCATGATATTGACCACGTTCGGGTCGCCGGGCTTCACGGGATTTTTTTCCGGCGGCTCGGCAAACAGCATCAGTCCGGTGTTGTTGAAGGCCGGCTCGTCGTTGAAAAACAAAACCAGATAGCGCGGCTGATCCAGGTCGAAGCTGACCGTATTGCCGCTGATTTTCGGCTGGATGCCGTAGGCGAGCGGCCTGATGTTGCACGTAAGTATCGTCCGCTCGTTGATGAGGCAGGTAATTTCAACGTGGACTTTTCCCTTCATGCCGAAACTGGCGTAGTCCATCCAGTTGAACTGGTCGTAAGTCAGAAAATGATGCGTGAACACCGGCTGTCCGTTCACCGTCACCTTGTAAGCCTGGCTCGGCACTGCGCCCGGATAAGGCGGATAAGGGATGACCTCGGCGAACGCCGCCGCCGGCAAGAACATCAAAAATAATCCAAGCCAGAAGCCGGCGAAATCAACCATCCATTCTTCAAAAATCAACCGAACCTGTTTGCTCTTGAAAAAAGTGAACGGATCGGGCGAACCGGCACCGGCGGAGGGGATGTCTTTCATGGCCGAAAGCGTAAGGATTCCGCGCGAAAATGGAAATGCGAAACCGCGAACCACGCGAACGCTTCTTCCCTTCCATCGCGAACGGGCGGGGCGTCTGTGGCACTATTGTTAATAAGTCATACTACAATATATTTGACATACTTTATTGATTTGGTTTAACTTCAACGCATGATTGCTACTTTGAAGTTGGACACCGTCAGTTTCGGCACGAAAGGCCAGGTGGTCATTCCCCGCCGCCTGCGGAAGGAATTCGAGATCGAGGACGGCACGAAGGCCACCGTCGTTTCCACGCCGGAAGGCATCTTGCTGAAACCCATCACCCGCACCTACATCAAGAGCCTGCGCGGAAAATACAAGCACCTGCCCCTGATGGAGACGCTCAAGGAAATGAAGCGCGAGGAGAAAGACCGCTGACATGGCCGCCCCAAACTATTTCCTTCGCTCGCGGGAGCGGGAGAAGGTGGCCGCAAGCCGGATGAGGGTGGTCGGGGAAAAACAAACTTTCTCGGTGAGGTGTCGTCAATCAAACTAAAATATGGCCGCCAAAGTTCTGGATTCATGGGCGCTGCTGGCCTTCTTCAAGGGTGAGACTGCCGCTGACGGCGTCGAAACACTCATCCACAAGGCCACTGATGAGAAGGCGCGTCTTTTCCTGTGCGTGGTCAATTGGGGTGAAGTCTATTACGGTATGTGGCGCGCGGGCGGCAAAACCGCGGCCGATGATGTGGCTACCGATTTGTCCCAGATGCCGGTTGAACTCGTGGACGCCGACCTGCATCTGGCGAAACAGGCCGCGATTTACAAGGCCACGAACAAAATGTCCTACGCCGATGCGTTTGCGGCGGCACTCGCGAAAATCAAAAACGCGGAACTCGTCACCGGCGACGCCGAATTCAAGCCGCTCGAAAAGGAAATCAAAATCAACTGGCTGAAATAGCTTGTTAAGAGGAGTTCCTAAGCATAAAACGTTGCACACCAAATGAACTTCTGGTGGGTCAACCATAAACAGACTTTCCAACAGGAATTTTTTGGAAAATACATTTGGTCCCCAAAGCGCAAACGAAACGACCAAATCAATCCATTTTATGAAACTATGCGCGAAGTCGCTCCTGGCGATATAGTTTATTCTTTTGCCGATGGAGCGGTTCAAGGTTTCGGCATGGCTCGCACGCATTGTTATACCTCGCCGCGACCGGATGAATTCGGACACATCGGTCAGGCATGGAATGAAGTCGGTTGGCGAGTGGATATTGATTTTCAAAAGTTCACCGATCCAATTCTTCCGACCCAACACATGCACGCCATCGCGCCGACGTTGCCCGAACGTTACTCGCCGATTCGCGCCAACGGCCATGGCAATCAAGGTGTTTATCTCGCACAAATTCCAAGACCAATGGCACTTGTCATTGCGCAACTCGCATCGCCGGAACTTTTAGGAATAATTCAAGGCATCCAGATTTCTGAAATGGCAGAAACACCATTGCCGGAATTACGCGGTATCGTGGAATGGGAAGAACGCGAATGTGAACAGATTTCCGAAGACAGTCATTTGCGCGAAACAGAAAAGCAGTCACTCATTAAAGCCCGACGTGGGCAGGGTTTGTTCCGTCAAAACGTTGGACGCATTGAACACTTCTGTCGAGTGACGCGAGTTGACCGACCCGAACATTTAATTGCCAGCCATATCAAACCGTGGCGAGAATCCGACAATCGCGAGCGGCTGTTTGAAGGCAATGGCCTGCTGCTCACGCCTACCATTGACCATCTGTTCGACCGCGGATTTATTTCATTTAAAAATAGTGGCGAATTACTTATCTCGCCGGTGGCTCACGAAGAATCCATGAAGAAAATGGGCGTCATTACAGATCGTATTGTGAGCGTCGGCGGCTTCGCCGAACCACAAAAAGAATTTCTCGAATTTCACCGCTGCAATGTATTTTTGAAAAAGGAGGCTTAAATGTTTAGCAAAAGTTTCCACGACAGAATATAAAAAGCGGCCTCCGTTTCCGAAGGCCGCTTTGCGTTCCCCAATTTTATTTCACGGATGCGGTGTGGCGGGTGGCGGTGTTGGCGGAGTTCCTGAACCGCCGCCAGCATCCACGATGATGCGCGCGACTTGATATGCGCCGTAGAAATCCGGGTTGCTGGTCTGGTAGCGTTGCATCAAACGGTCAAGCTGGCGTTCGCAGATGCGGTCGCCGGCGTCAATCTTGTCCGGCAGCAGATTGGTCGCGGCACTCGTGCCGGTCTTGGCCAGCCGTGGCGCGGCGATGAGGGCGTTGAACGCGCCGATCTTGGTGTTGAGATCGGTTAGGTCGGCGGCGGCCAGCGTGCCGGCGGCGGTTAGCGCGGCGATGTTCGCATTGCCCGCGTTGTAGATGGCGGTGCAGTTGGTCAGGCAGTCGGCCTCGGTCATGTGGAGCAAATCGGCGTTGCTGAAATCCACGGTGGTGAAGAGGTCGTTCTTGCCCTGCGTTTCCGCCCATTGCGCCACCGCGCCACCGACGACGGCGGCGGCGCTGCACATGGCTTGACGCGCGAGGCGTTTGTTTTGCGTTATACCAGTGGTCGTGCCGGCTTGTTTGAGTTCCTCGGCGCGGATGTCATCAATGGCCGAGGAAAGGGCGTTTCGGGCGGTGACAAAGGCGGTCACGGCCTGCCAGAGGGTTTTGAAGCTGTCCAGAACGCCAAGCACGGCGATGAACATCTTCGTATGAGCTTGCTGTTTTATGTTCATAGTTTTTTGTGTTTTGGTTGTTTGTTAGTTGAGGAGGTATTCACCCCTCATATAGTAATACGTAGCGAAACACCCGAATCTTTCAAAAAAGTGCAAAAAGATACGATTTTTTGATTTTCATGCCGTCCGGGAGATTGACAGCGGTCAAAACAAGACAGTCAATGTCCGCCGGGAG
Source organism: uncultured Verrucomicrobiae bacterium (assembly GCA_963719075.1). Classification (GTDB taxonomy): domain Bacteria; phylum Verrucomicrobiota; class Verrucomicrobiia; order Limisphaerales; family UBA11358; genus UBA11358. The sequence goes on from CAVRAN010000001.1 coordinate 227,147, forward strand.
ACTTGCAAGCGTCACCGGGACACTTTCAAGGGTCAAAACGGCACAGACAATGTCCATCGGGGAATCGCCAGCATCCGCCGGGAAGGTGACGATGGTCAAAACGGAACATTCAACGGTCGTCGGAAGACTGGCAATGTCCGCCGGGCGAGTGACAGCATTCACCGGGAGACTGACAACGTTCATCGGGAGACTGCCATTGTCCGTCGGGCGAGTGGCGATACCGTCCGGGAAGGTGACGATTTGCGCCGAGGCAGTTCAACCCACGACCGCGCCCACAGTCGCGGCTTTCTGGTTGAAGACCAGTTTGTCGCCGTCGCGCGTGACCCGGATCGGCTCGCCTTCGTGCAGGCTACCCTTGAGGATTTCCTCGGCGAGCGGGTCTTCGAGAAAACGTTCGACCGCGCGGCGCATCGGACGCGCGCCGAATTCGGGGTCGTAGCCTTTCTCGACGAGAAATTCCTTCGCCTTTTCGTCCAACGCGAGGTGCAGGCTCTTATGGCGCAGCCGCCCCAAGACTTTTTCAACTTCGAGGTCGAGAATCTGGATCAAGTCCGGCTTCGTGAACGAGCGGAACACAATCACATCGTCGAGCCGGTTGAGGAATTCCGGGCGGAATGTCTTTTTTGCCTCGTCCAAAGTCCGTTCGCGCATCTTTTCGTAAGTGTGCAGGTCGGTAATCGGCGAGAAGCCGAGCGTGGACGAACGCTTGATCACGTCCGAACCGACGTTCGAGGTCATCAAGATGATCGTGTTGCGGAAATTGATGATGCGCCCCATGTTGTCGGTCAGTTTGCCTTCTTCGAGGATTTGCAAAAGCATGTTCCACACGTCCGGATGCGCCTTTTCGATTTCGTCAAATAACACGACGGAATACGGATTGCGGCGGACTTTTTCGGTAAGCTGGCCGCCTTCTTCGTAACCGACGTAACCCGGTGGCGAACCGATGAGCCGCGAGACGTTAAACTTTTCCATGTATTCGCTCATGTCGAGATGAATGAGCGATTTCGCGTCGCCAAACATCTGCTCGGCGAGCGTCTTGGCCAAAAGTGTTTTGCCGACGCCGGTCGGTCCGAGCAAAAGAAAAGTTCCAATCGGACGTTTTGGGTCTTTCAAATCCGCGCGCGAACGGCGGAGCGCCTTGCAAATCGCGGAAACGGCTTCGCGCTGGCCGACGACGGTTTTTTCCATCTCGGTTTCAACCGTGAGCAGCCGCGCCATTTCGTCCTGGCCCATGCGCTTGAGCGGCACGCCAGTCCACTTAGCGACGACGTGCAAAATTTCTTCTTCATCCACGACGACGCGCTTTTCTTCGCGCGCCGTGCGCCAATCGCGCAAAAGCGTTTCCATTTTTTCCTTCGCCTGCTTTTCCTTGTCGCGCATCGCGGCGGCGCCTTCAAAATCCTGATTTTTAATCGCCCGCTCTTTTTTGACCTTGATGTCCTCGATCTCGGCTTCCATTGCTTTGACTTCGGACGGTCGTGTCATCGTGCCGATGCGCGCACGCGAGCCGGCCTCATCCATCACGTCAATCGCCTTGTCCGGCAAAAAACGGTCGGTGATGTAGCGGTCGGAAAGTTTGACGGAAGACTCGACGGCCTTGTCGGTGAACTCGACCTTGTGGTGCTGCTCGTATTTGTGGCGAAGACCTTTTAAAATTTCAATGGCATCTTCAATCGAAGGCGCATCCACTTTGACAGCCTGAAAACGACGTTCAAGGGCGGCGTCCTTTTCGATATACTTGCGATATTCATTGAGCGTGGTTGCACCGACGCATTGCATCTCGCCACGGCTTAACGCGGGTTTGATGATGTTCGATGCGTCCATCGTGCCTTCGGCTGAACCAGCACCAACAATCGTGTGTAATTCGTCAATGAATAAAATAATGTTCTTCGACCGGCGGATTTCGTCCATTACCGCCTTGATGCGCTCCTCAAACTGGCCGCGATATTTGGTGCCCGCAACCATGAGCGCGAGGTCCAGCGTGATGACGCGCTTGTTCAGTAAAATCTCCGGCACGTTGCCCTTCGCGATTTCCTGCGCCAGGCCTTCGACAATGGCTGTTTTGCCAACCCCCGCTTCGCCGAGCAAAACCGGATTGTTTTTCGTGCGCCGGCACAAAATTTGTATTACGCGCTCGATTTCATTTTTGCGGCCAATGACCGGGTCCATGTCGCCCTTGCGCGCGATTTCCGTGAGGTCGCGGCCAAACGCCTTGAGCGCGGGTGTTTTCACCTCACCCTTCTTTTCGCCAGCCGCAGATTTTTCCGCAGGTTCGCCCGGTTCTTCACCCTGTTGCGCGGCAAAATTCGGATCCAATTCCTTCAAAACTTCCTGACGCGTTTGTTCGATGTCCACGTCCAGATTCCGCAAAACCTTCGCTGCGACGCCATCACCTTCACGCAACAGACCGAGCAATAAATGCTCCGTGCCGACATAAGTGTGATTGAGCGACTTCGCCTCCTTTTGCGCCAGCGCGATGACTTTTTTCACCCGCGGGGTATAGGGAATGTTGCCAATCATTTTTTGATCAGGACCGGTGCCAACCTGTTTTTCAACTTCCATGCGAACCGTTTCAAGGTCGAGACCCATTTTTTGAAGCACGTTAACAGCAACGCCCTGTCCCAGCTTTATCAGGCCGAGCAGTAGATGCTCCGTGCCGAGAAAATTGTGGTTAAACCGGTCGGCTTCCTTGCGCGCCAACGCCAGCACCTGCTGTGCGCGCGGGGTGAAATTACTCATGGCTTCTTCGCTCATACTCGCCTTAAAATGCTACGGTTTGCCCGACTTGTCCAGTCCTGTTGCTCAAATTATCGGAAATTTTGGAAAAATTTTTTACATTCCGACAGAAAAATTATTTCTTCTCCTTAAGTTTCCCTGCACATTCTCCGCGCCTTTGTGCTCAACCGAATGATTTCCATCATCGAACACCAGCCCGCCGGAGTGGACTTGATTTCCCAAGTCGAAGAAATCTTTTCGCTAAACGGCATTTTGTCGCGTGCGAAAAACTTTGAATTCCGCCCGCAGCAGCAGGAAATGGCCGTGGCCGTCGCGCGTGCGTTGCAAAATCGCGAGCATCTTGCCGTGGAAGCGGGAACGGGCGTCGGCAAATCGCTCGCGTATTTGATTCCGGCGATTTTGTTCGCCGTCGCGCAAAAGAAAAAAGCCATCGTCTCGACGCACACGATCAATTTGCAGGAGCAGCTCACGGAAAAAGATTTGCCGATGCTCGCGGGCGTTCTGGCGGCGCTGCCGGAGCCGGTGAAATTTAACTTCACGATGCTCAAAGGCCGCGCGAATTATCTTTGCACGCGCCGTTTGCAAAAGGCGATGCAGCAAAGTGGAAATCTTTTTACGTCGTCCGAAGCCGAGGAATTGCAGCGCATTTACGAATGGTCGAAGAAAACGACGGACGGCAGCTTGTCGGATTTTGAGGTCGAGCCGGACACGAAAGTATGGGCGCAGGTTTGTTCCGAGCGCGGATTGTGTTCGCCGAAAACCTGCGGTTATCAATCCGATTTCAGCAAAGACCACGACATTTGTTTTTTTCAGCGAGCGCGGAATAAAATTCTTTCGTCGGACGTTTTGGTTTTGAATCACACGCTTTTTTTCACGCTGCTCGGCGGCGTGGACGAGGAGATGGAAGGCGGGATTTTGTTCAAGAACGACTTCGTGATTTTTGACGAGGCGCACACGATGGAGAGCGTGGCGTCGCGGCACATCGGCTTGAGCGTGTCGAGCGGGCAGGTGCGTTACGCGCTGAACCGGCTGTGGAATCCGCGCACGGAAAAAGGTTTGCTGGCAACTTTGCGAAAGGGGAATGCCGTGAAACTCGTCGCGGATATTTTGAACGAGTCGGACAAGTTTTTTGAGAATGTCGAAATCGCGTGCGAGGAAATTCAGGCGACGGCGAAGCCGAAATTGCCATCGTCTCGACGCACACGATCAATTTGCAGGAGCAGCTCACGGAAAAAGATTTGCCGATGCTCGCGGGCGTTTTGGCGGCGCTGCCGGAGCCGGTGAAATTTAATTTCACGATGCTCAAAGGCCGCGCGAATTATCTTTGCACGCGGCGATTGCAAAAGGCGATGCAGCAAAGTGGAAATCTGTTCACGTCGTCGGAGGCCGAGGAATTGCAGCGCATTTACGAATGGTCGAAGAAAACGACGGACGGAAGTTTGTCGGATTTTGAGATCGAGCCGGACGCGAAAGTCTGGGCGCAGGTTTGTTCCGAGCGCGGATTGTGTTCGCCGAAAACCTGCGGCTATCAATCCGATTTCAGCAAAGACCACGACGTTTGTTTTTTTCAGCGCGCGCGGAACAAAATTCTTTCGTCGGACGTTTTGGTTTTGAATCACACGCTGTTTTTCACGCTGCTCGGCGGCGTGGACGAGGAGATGGAAGGCGGCATTTTGTTCAAGAACGACTTCGTGATTTTTGACGAGGCGCACACGATGGAAAGCGTGGCGTCGCGGCACATCGGCTTGAGCGTGTCGAGCGGGCAGGTGCGTTACGCGCTGAACCGGCTGTGGAATCCGCGCACGGAAAAAGGTCTGCTCGCGACGTTGCGCAAAGGAAATGCGGTGAAACTCGTCGCGGACATTTTGAGCGAGTCGGATAAATTTTTTGAGAATGTCGAAGTCGCGTGCGAGGAAATTCAGGCGACGGCAAAACCAAAATTCGGCGGCGAAAGCGGCGGACGGAAACGCGCATGGACGGAATTGCGAATTCGCCGCGCGGAACTCGTAAAAGACAATGTCACATTGCCAATCCAGCGATTGCGCGAAGCCGTGAGCGAACTTGTCAAATTGAGCGAGGACAAAGACATCGGGCAGGAATTGATCGAGTGCAATCGTCGGCTCGGCGAATTGAAAGTTGAAGTCGCGGAATTTTTGAGCCAGCAGGCGGGCGACCATGTTTATTGGGTCGAACGCGGCGGCAAGGCGCACCGAAATCTTTCGCTCAACGCCGCGCCGATTGACGTGGCGGATTATTTGCGCCGCCGTTTGTTCGAGAGCGACACGATCATCGTCATGACGAGCGCGACGCTCGCGACGAATTCAAAATCGCAAACAGGATTGAATTATTTTTCCAAGCGCGTCGGCTGCGAATCCGCGACGATGCTGCAAGTCGGCACGCCGTTCGATTACGCGCGGCAGATGAAATTGTTCGCCGTGAAAAAAATGCCCGACCCGCGCGAGGCCGGTTATCGCGACGCGTTGATCCATTGGATCGAACATTTCGTGACGCAGACGCACGGCAAGGCGTTCGTGCTGTTCACGAATTACAAGCTCATGCAGGAAACCGCCGAGTTGATGCAGCCGTTTTTCGACCAGCTCGGCGTCGCGTGTTTTGTGCAGGGCACGGGCACGCCGCGCTCGACGATGCTGGAGAAGTTCAAGGACGACACGGACTCGGTGCTCTTCGGCACGGACAGTTTCTGGCAGGGCGTGGATGTGCCGGGCGAGGCGTTGAGCAACGTCATCATCACGCGGCTGCCGTTCGCGGTGCCCGACCATCCGCTCATCGAGGCGCGCATCGAGGCGATCGAGGCGCGCGGCGGAAATTCCTTCGGCGAATTTTCTTTGCCCGAGGCGATCCTGAAATTCCGGCAGGGCGTCGGGCGCCTGATCCGCACGAAGACCGACACCGGCATCATCGTGGTTTTGGACAACCGGATTTTGACGAAGCAATACGGCCAGTCGTTTCTCGACGCGCTGCCGAAATGTCCGGTGGAGATTGTTTGAAAGAATTTACTCCTGACCGCCGTGCTGACGAAGAAAATCAACCATGTTTATGTGGTGTATTGGCAGGCGTGATATTGCTACGTCCAAAGGCGTATCGCCGTGGTTATTCTTGGCGTTAACGTCAGCATGATTTGCCACCAATAACTCCGTCACATCTTTATGGCCCGTGAAAACTGCGATGTGCAAAGGTGTATCGCCATTATTGTCTTTAGCATTTACGTCGGCTTTGTTGGCAAGCAAGAGAGCTGTCATGTTTGTCATCCAAAAATTTGCAGCTAAATGTAAAGGCGTCTGACCGTCTGCATCCTTAGCATTGACATCAGCCTTATTGGCTAAAAGCAATTCTGCTACATCTTGGTAGGTGCCTTGCACAGCTGCATGTAGGGGTGTTCGTCCGTAACCGGCCCCAACGTTTACATTAGCATTGCTCGCTATGAGCAACGCGACCATTTCTTTATCGCCTTCCCAAGCTGCTGTAAATAATGGTGTGCTGCCTGTGCCCTCTTTGACATTAACGTCTGCTTTGTTGGCGAGTAAAACTTTTGCTATTTCTACGCGGCCACTAAATACCGCCTCTCCGAATGAACTTTCCAGATCTTTAGCTTCAATGCTGGCTTTGTGTGCCAATAGAGTTTCTGCCACTTCTTTATTGTCATTGATTACTGCCCAGCGCAAAGGAGAATAGCCGTTGCTATCAACGGCTTCGATGTCAGCCTTGTTTTCAATTAAAAGCTCCACCATATCTTTATTCGTCGCTAAAAATAAAGGAGTCCAACCATATAGAGCATTTAATTTTTCGTTAACTAAACTCGGATTGTCTTTGAGTAGTGCTTTTACTTTTTCCAAGTCTCCACTTTTGACTGCAACGTGAATTTCACCGCCGAAGGCGAGGCTGCTCCAAGCAAACACGAGCATCGTGACGATGGCGTGGCGAAGGAATTTAATTTTATAAATTTTGGTCACCAGAATTATTTAATTAAGCGCCTGCAAAAATCCCGTGTCGAGAAGAAAGTGGCAAAGAGCATTTGCCTGTGACATTCTGCGGCCATGACGCGCACGGAAAAACTTCTGGCCGAACTCATCGCGTCGCCGAAATGTCCGGTGAAAATTCTTTGAACTTTCCGAACATCGCAAATTGCGCCGATTTTCGGAAGAAGAAATTTGAAATGCATTACTATATTATTGAGTGGAACTTCAACGCAGCTGCCGTGCGCGAACCGACGTGAAGTTTGCCATAGATGTTTTCAAGATGCCAGCGGACAGTGCCCGCGCTCAAGCCGAGCCGGTGGGCAATTTCTTTGTTGGTCAGGCCATGAGCGAGCAGCTCAAGGATTTTTCTTTCGCTCGGCCTCAGGCCTTCCAATTCCGCCGCAACTTTGATCGGTCTCCGGAAGGTGGCGATGATTTTGCACGCGATTTCGCGCGGCATGGGGACGCCGCCCAAACGGACTTCGCGGACAGCCGCAACGAAATTTTCGAATGTGCAACGTTTGAGCAAGTAACCGCAAGCACCGGCGCGCAATGCCGCCGAGATGAGTTCCATATCTTCATTAATGGTTATGACCATAATGATTTGCGCCGATGGCAGCAATTGTTTGAGCCGGACGGTGCATTCAATGCCGGACTTTTTTGACAATTGGATATCCACGAGCACCACTTCGGGCTTGTATCCGGGCAGTGTCTGCAACGCTTCCTCGGCGGTTTTGCAAATGCATACACATTGGAAATCTCGCGCGGTTTGGACAAATCGCTTAAGATTTTCCCGGACAGTCTTATTGTATTCAACGATGGCAACACGAATCATAAACTTCCATCTGACGGCACTGCGATTAACATTGACGAAATATAAGCAAACCTTCCAAAACATGTTCCAAAAATCACGAGCCTGATGTTTGTCAGGCTAGTCAATTTTAAGGACTAGCCCATATTAACTCAATTGAAAAATCCAGTGAAATCAGCCGGTTCAGCGGCGTTGTCTCTGACTGATTGATGAACGAAAAATTAGATACTCAGCACAGCTTTAAGTCCCCAGCAACCGCACAGATCTGTTTTTCAACTTAAAACCCCAACCTTTAAACTTATGGTAAAAACTGTTTTGAAGCTCTCCTTGTTTTGTTTGGCACTCGTCCTCACGGCCACAGTTGCGCTGGCACAAACCGAGGCCATCGGACCAAATTCCGCGTCAGATTCCAATCCCGGCTTTGAGGAACCGGCTGCCGGGAAAATCACTGACGGCTTCCTGGAAATGTACCCGTGGCAGGATGCTGGAACAATTTATACAGATAGCGGCGTGGAGGCAGAAAATCCGCATAGCGGCACATATCGGGCGTATGAGGATACGGGCGATGGCGGCGCATATCAAATTTCCGGTTATCAAATGGTTCTCGGTGATCAGATTACACTTTCCTGGTGGGCGTTGGCCACTTCTACCCCGGTCGCCACCAATCCTCCGGTGCAAGACGTTGGTCTTATCAGTGCCGTCACCACCGCTGACGCTTTCAACATTTGCACTCCGCTGGCAGTTACAACCAATGCCCTGACCGGAAGCTGGGTGCAATACACGATTAATTATACGGCTCAAGCGGCGGATGTTGGCAATTATGTCGGCTGTTACTTTTATACTACCAACGATAGTGCAGCCGGCGGAGCCACAAACACTTACGCTGGGTATGATGACTTCCTCTTGGAAGTGCTTCCCGCAGGCAGTCAACCGGGCATTGTAACTGAACCGGCCAGCCAGACGGCCTACGAGGCTGCATCGGCTACGTTCACGGTGTCGGCGCTTGGGGCGACTAGCTATCAATGGATGGAAGGCGTAACGGGGAGCGGTGTCTATACCAACCTGATCAATGGCGGCCAATTTTCCGGTGTGACGACACCCAGTTTGACGATCACCAATCTGACGCTGACCAACAACGGCGATTATGTGGTGGTGGTGGCCAACTCTTCTGGCTCGGTCACCAGCGCGCCACCAGCCAATTTGACAGTACTCCAGCTCCTTTATTTGCAGACCTTCGCTATGACAAATGCAACAGTCCCCGATGTAACTCCAAACAGTTATACAACCAATGAAAGTATCACTGTTGATGGCTGGGTAGACGATTTGACAGGACCAGATGGTGATGCCCGTCTGTTTAACCTTGGAAATACCAACAACCCACCCGACGGAGCGGTTTATTCTTTTAATGGAACTGTTGAGGCATTTTACACCACGTGCTCATTGGAGAATGGCTATGTCAATACACCTCAGCTAAACAACATGCCTTTGCCTAAAATTGCTGTGGCGACCGCAACTAATTTGACCTTTTTTGCAGATATTCAATCGCAATATAATCCCGCAAATGCGAGTGACTTCTTTGCAGTTCAAATGAACGGAGGGACTAATTGGTACGTTAATGTCAACCCTCTCCCGACCCCCACGATTACGTGGGCTACCTATTCACAACCATTTGATCCCGCAGCGGCTAATTGGGATCAATTGGCCTTAAGTGGCAATGGAAGTGTCGGCAATGCCAACTTCCCAGCTATCGGGAATACGGCCACCAGCGATCTGTCCGGGTATATTACGGGTGTTGGTATTGTCTGCGTAAAGAATGGTCTAGCCACTCATAACTTTGACAATTTCCTTATTGCGGGGACTGTGCCATTTACGACTCTCCCCGTAATCAATGCAGCCCCAGCCGGCCAAACCAACAACAGCGGAACGACTGCGACTTTCACTGTGTCGGCTGGCACCAACGGCTCGGTTGCCGGTTTGACTTATCAATGGCTGGCCCGGCCCACTGGAAACGGAAATTTCACAAGCTTGAACAATGGCGGGCAGTACTCCGGCGCAACATCGTACAGCCTGAGTGTCTCCAATGTGACGTCAACTAACAATCAGGACTTTATTGTGATAGTGAGCGATGGTGCCGGCTCGGTGACCAGTGCGCCACCGGCCACACTAACAGTGTTAGGTTCGCCGCCAACGGTGACGACCAACACCACGATTACACCCAATACCGTTTATGTGGGAAATAATAATCTCGTGCAGCTTGCCGCCTCATTTACAGGGAGTGCACCCCTCTATTTGCAATGGCTGATCAGCCGCAATAGCAACGGCAGCGGAGCAGTGAACGTTCCGGGGGCAACCAACAGCACCTTGACGCTGTCCAACCTGCAAGTAAACAATAGCGGTTACTATAGCCTACAAGCATCCAACAGTTTAAGCGTCTCCAATAGTAGTTGGGTGCAATTGACGGTGTTGCCCTCGTCCGGTGCTGTGTATCAATGGTCAGTTCCGGTACCATTTGGCAACCTGACAGCGGCTCAAATCCTGAATGGTCCGGTTGGCACATATTTTGAAGCTGAGGCGATTCGCACTAAGATGGTGACAAATGGTTCCACCGTTATTTACTTCGACAAAACCGGTGCTTCATGCTTAATAAGTGACTACGAAGGCACATCTGGGAATTTTTTCTACGGCGACACTGGTGATACCAACTTGAACACGGTTATAGGTTATGTTGCCTACGATTCCTATAATACACCTCCAGCGCACCAAATTACTATTAATAATCTGACTGTCGGCCAGGCCTATTCGGTGCAGTTGTTCGGAGTGGACGGTCGCACCCCTGAAAACTTGCGAACTTCGTCGTATCAGGATCCGAACAACTCAAACGACGTATCCGCAACATTTACAATGGGTGGGTATGACTATGTGGTGGGAACGTTCGTGGCCACGAACGCGAGCATGACGATTCAGCAAAATCTTCAACTGAATCCTGGCGGTGGCTCTGCAAGCGGCAACTTCAGTTGCGTGATCGTTCGTCAAGTAACATTGACACCGACATTGAGCATACAACAGGTGGGTTTGAGCCTGCAGGTGAATTATGCTAATGGAATACTTCTGCAAGCCACCAGTCTGACCGGTCCGTGGACGACGAATAATACCGCTTCGCCATACACGTTCACGCCCACTGGTGCGAGCATGTTCTTCCGGGCTCAGGCTCCGTGAACAAAATAGTGTAAAAAATCATGACTGTTCAGGGTATTATCAATATCCTGTCCTAGGTCTTTTTAATAAAGAAATTACGGCTTGGTTGATCAACTATGAAATACCAGTTTTTTACTTGTTCTGATCCGTGGCGCGCGACTGCACGCCGTGGCTTTACTTTGATAGAATTGCTGGTGGTGATTGCCATCATCGCCATTCTCGCGGCGATGCTGTTGCCGGCATTAGCCCAAGCAAAACTTAAGGCACAAAACATCCAATGTATGAGCAACATTAGACAACTGGGTTTGGCAGCGGCGGTGTATCATACTGATTATGGAGCTATTGGTTGGGGGCAAAATTATAATCAACTATGGATGACGACGCTTCTTCAAGCGTCGGGTAATACTCGGGCTGTTGGAATATGTCCACTAGCAACGCAGCCGGTAGCGGGAGCCATGCCAAACGCCCAAGGCACAGCTCAGAATTCTTGGATTTGGAACGTTCTCTCAAACCCGAACAACCTGGCGAGCACCGTTGTTGCCACCAATGGCAGTTATGCACTGAACGGATGGCTTTACCAATGGAACCCTCAAACCATGTCCCAAGCCAATGGCGGGTGGATAATGCCAACTGACGCGACCAACTTTTTCGCGAACGATGCGGGAATTATCCATCCTTCGCAAACTCCTGAATTTATGGATGCCCTATGGGCGGATCTGTGGCCTTACCAAGGATGCAAAGCAGATCAGAATGCCATATGGGAAGTATATGCAGGTAGTGGTCTGGTGAGTCAGCAAGTTGCTGCATATCAAGGCATGGTGCGCTGCTGTATTTCACGCCACGGTTCAAAAGGTCCCGTGAAATCAACCACTATCGTGATAGACAATGTAAAAGTGTTACCCGGCGGCGTCAATGTCGTTTGTGCAGACGGCCATGCGGAATATTCCAAGCTGGATAATCTCTGGCTCTATTACTGGAACAAGAATGCGGTGCCGCGCACGCGACCCTGAAAACGCTGCACCAAGTTTGTGATCAGCATGCAGAACCTTCGTGATGTTCAGATAGTCTTGGTGACCTTTGAATGATAGGCAGTTCAGGAATTTTTCACGAACAATTTTCCAGGCAATTGCTTCACCGCGCGCTTCATTTCCAAACTTAATAATGCCACTGAAACTGCGGAGCTCGGCAAACCGCTGCGCCGAATCACTTCGTCAATGGACGACTCTTCCTTGCTTAACGCATCGTAAACAAGTTTTTCGTTTTCGGGCAATTCGAGCGCGGGCAAAACGCCGGTTTCATTTGGCGCGGCAGGCCGGTTGCTTGCGGGAAACAGATATTCGAACTCGCTTAAAATATCTTCCGCGCTTTCGCAAAGTTTCGCGCCCTTTTTAATCAAATCGTGGCAGCCTTTGCTGCGTGGCGAATCAATCCGCCCCGGCACGGCGAAAACCTGCCGGCCATATTCCGTCGCAAAATTTGCCGTGATAAGCGCACCGCTGTGCAAATCGGCTTCGACGATGACCGTGCCCAAGGTCATTCCCGCGACGATGCGGTTGCGGATTGGAAAAGATTGCTTGTCCGCCGGACGATTAAACGGAAATTGCGTGATGACTGCGCCGTTTTTGGAAATGCGTTCAAAAAGTTCCGCGTTTTCCGTCGGAAATATTAAATTTATTCCCGTTCCCAAAACCGCGACCGTTCTGCCTTTCGCCGCGAGCGCGCCTTGATGCGCCGCCGTGTCAATGCCGCGCGCGCCGCCGCTCACCACCGTCACGCCGACGTAGGCGAGTTGATACGCCAGCTTGCGCGCGGTCTCGATGCCGTAATGCGTCGTCTGCCGCGAGCCGACCATCGCGACGGCGTTTTTGTCCTTCGCGGTCAGCGCGCCCTTGACGTAAAGCACGAGCGGCGGATCGTAAATCTCGCGGAGCAGCGCGGGATAATTTTCATCCGACGAAATCAAAACGTGGCAGCCGAAATCCGCGACGCGTTTCAATTCACCCGCGAGGTCAACGGATTTTTCCCATGTGGAAATCGCCTCGGCGGTTTCCTCGCCGATGTTGCGGACGCGGAGCAGTTCGGATTTGGAGGCGGCGAGGATTTTTGGCGCGTCGCCGAAATGTTCGAGCAGGAGCCGCGCGCGCACCGGCCCGACGTGCTCGATCATGTTCAACGCAACAAAGGCTTCGCGGGAATCCATGCGGTTTTGATAACGATTGGCGGACGCGGCGGCAAGAATTGTTTCGCGCTAAAAAGAAAATTAAGACAAAATAAAACCGAACCATTTAACAAATGGCATTAAATCTTTCAAAAGCATTGCGAATTGTCTGCTATCTTTTAGCGGCAGATGGTCTGTCTATAATAGCGGTGGATTTTAGAGGAGCTTTGGATGGCAACCCGATTTTAATGTTTTTAGGTGTGAGTATAATTTTTTTTGCGATTGCATCAGCTTTTTATTTTTTCTCACGCTTTAAGCTTGTTAATCAACCATTCAGTTACAATCCAATCAGGGCTGGAATACTTTGGATTGCTGCGTTAATTTTTGGCGTCATTGCTGTATTTTTGCTTTATCTCATTCTTTTTAGCGATTCCCTGTTTCTGGATTATTCGTTTTTTGGCCGTCTTATAATTTTTCTTTATCTCGCATTTTGTTTCAGTTTGCTAATTCGTTCAGTAAAATTGGCGAGGCATAATTGGTCTGCAATCTCTCGTCCGTATAAAATAGCTTCGATACTCTGTATATTGCATGCAGCATTTTTGAGTTGTTCGCCTTGGATGCAAATTGGGCCAAACACTGATAGCTTTAATAAAGTATTTTTGTTTGGCGTCTGGCCGATTATGCTTCTTGTTTGGCCATTTTGGGTTATTCCACTTTGGATTACCTGTAAACGCAGATGCCGCAGATTATTTTTCCCAATGGGACTTGGTTTCCTAATTTTAACTCCGGCATTATTTTATTTGTGGGTTATGTGGGCATTTACTCATTATGGTCCAGGTTGATTTCCCACGGTTGCCTGCGCGAAAATTTTCTGTTACTGAATCCGCGTGTCCGACCCAAGCCTGCTCATCCTGATCCCGGCTTACAACGAAGAAGCGCGCATCGAACCGGTGCTGCGCGAATACGCGCAGTATTTCGCTAAAAATTATTCCGGCAAATTTCAACTCATCGTCGTGCTCAATGGCTGCACGGACAACACGCTCGCGGTCGTCCAGCGCGTCGCCAAGGATTTTCTCAGCATCAGCTATCTGGATTTTCGCGAGCCCATCGGCAAAGGCGGCGCGCTCATTGAAGGATTGAAACTTGCCCCGCTCGCGGACTTGGTTGGTTATGTGGATGCCGACGGTGCATCGTCGCCAAAGGCTTTTCATGAACTGGTGAAACAGATTGGCGAAGCGGATTGCGTCATCGGCTCGCGCTGGCTGCCGGACAGCATCCTGCTTCAGGCGCAGCCGAAGTTGCGACAATTCATCAGTCGCTGCTTTCATGTCATCGTCGAAGCATTGTTTTGGATGCACATCAAGGACACTCAATGTCCGTGCAAAATCATGCGCCGGACGGCGGTGGAAAAAATCCATTCATCTCTGTATATCACCGACCTCGCGTTTGATGTGAATCTGCTCGTTTCGATGAAGCGCGCCGGTTTCAAAATTCTGGAAGTGCCGACTGAATGGACGGACAAAGTCGGCTCAAAAGTCACTTCATCGCTTTTCCGTTCGTCGCTGACGATGTTCCTTTCGACTGTGCGTGTTCGATTGATTTATTCGCCGTTTTACCAATGGTTGCGCCCGTTGCGTCCGTTCGAAGCTTGGATTTACAAAAAACTGCGCGCGCCGAGGCCGTTGTCCGGCCCGAAAAATTAAATTTCATTTTCCGGCGCAGATTTCTTTGCCCAGGTGAACCATGCGCAAACGGCGAACATCAGCACGTTGAACACGCCCAACGTCTGGATCATCATGCGCAATCCAGATTGCGTGTCAGCCAGACTTCCGGCATGCCGGCCAACCACCGCCAGCGCGACGCCATAGCCAATCGCCACCAAAACCAGCCACGGCACCGCCGAAAATTTTGAACGCGCCATGAGGCTGTTGATGAGCACCATTGAAAGTGTCAGCGGCAGCATGCACCACGCGAACCACGTCACCAGCGATGCCGCGACCAAAAATGATTTGCCGTTCACAATCAGCAGCGGCAACCACGGAAACAGCGTGCAGGCGATTGCCGCCGCCACACCTGCCAGCAAAGTTGCCCCCAATGCCAGTTCCAGCGCATTTGATTTTTCGCCCGTCGCCGCACTGCGCGCCAGTTTCGGAAACATCACCAGCGTCAGCGGCTGCGTGAAAAAAACCAGCGCGCGACCGATCATTCCCGCTGCCGCGTAAAATCCGGTTTGCTCGCGCGGGAAAAAATTCTGCGTGAAGATCATGTCCGCGCTCAACATGAATGTCGCCGCGCCCAGCCCCAGCGTCAGCGGTATGACCCGTTTTAACCAGTTCCGCCACGCAACCGGCACAGGCTTGATTTTCCAGACATCACGAATTAGCCATCCACCAATCACGATCACCGCCATCATGCCCAAAAGCACCGCGCTCATTGAACCCGCTGCCCAAACATGAAATAGGAAAATGAGAATGCAAACGATTCCGAAGCGTCCGACACCGTTGAAGATGTTCGTCCAGCCCAGCCAGAAAAAATCCTGCCGCCCCTGCAAAATTCCCATGACCAGCGGCATCCACATTGCTGCCAGACCGATCAGCACTGTCACCGCCAGCGCCGCCGAATTTTCGATTTTCAGACCTGCCAGTATTGGTTGCCAAAAAATGCCTGCGACCAGCGCCATTCCCAGCCATATAAAAAAAATCACTCGCCACACCGCGCGGAATTCGCTCGCCACGACGCGCTGTTGTTCATCCGTAATTGCCGCCGCCTGCTGCTGCGCGATGACTGGCTGCAAACCAATCGCCGGAATTCCCATCAGCGAAATGACCTGCAACAATGTCGTAAACACACCGTATTCACCTTTTGGAATTTCCCTCGAAACGACGAAATGAACCGCATACATGAATGCTCCGCTCGCCGTCGCCGCCATCATCATCCAGCCGCTTTGACGGAAAAACGTGATGTGATGCTTTTCCGCGGCTGCGGTTGAGGTTTCAGTTTTGGCTGCGGACATGAGCGTTGGACAATACGAAACCGATTTGGTTCAGGAAAGTGATTTCAGAAAATTCAAAAGCAAATTCTTCCCACGTTCCAATTCTGAAAGCGAGATCCATTCATCCGTCGTATGCGCTTGCGCCACGTCGCCAGGTCCAAAAACCACGCTCGGAATGCCACCCGCCGACAACACCGCCGCGTCGCAAAAAAACTGGACACCCAGCGGTTTCGACTGGCCGGCGCTTTTCAAAAATTTCTGAACGAGCGGCAATTTGTGATTTGTTTCCAGCGGCAAAGCCGGCGCGAGTTTCGTGTTGGAAATTCTCGCGGACAATTTTTTTGTGCGCAGCAACGTGGCGATTTCATTTCTAACTTTCGCGTCCGTTTCACCCGGCAACGTGCGGCGATCAATCATAATCGTGCAACTGTCTGGCACGATGTTTGGTTGTTTGCCGCCGTAAATCGTGCCGACATTCACAGTTGCCGTGCCGAGTAGCGGATGTTTTCGTTTTCGCAATTGTGCGGCGTAATTCATTTCAAGCGCGTCTACAATTCCCGCCATTTCATGGATCGCGTTTTTGCCGAGCTGTGGCGTCGCGCCATGCGCCGCTTTGCCTCGTGTTTCCAGTTCCAGCCACAGACTGCCTTTGTGCGCGGTGACGACTTGCAATCGCGTCGGTTCGCCGACGATAGCCAAGTCCGCTTTGAATCCGCTTGCAACCAGTGCACGCGAACCGGCTTGCGCATGCTCCTCATCAATCAATCCGGCAAAAACAATTTCCGTTTCAAGCGGACGCGATTTTGCGTCAGCAAGTTCGCAAAGCGCGGAAAGTATGGCGGCGACCGAACCTTTCGTGTCGCATGCGCCGCGACCATGCAGGCGTCCGTTTTTGCGCTGCGGAATGAAGCGCGTTCCGTCCGCACCGACAGTGTCAAGATGTGGCGCGAGTAAAATAGTTCGTTTGATTTTATTTTTCGGAATCAAACGCGCAATAACATTGGATCGCCCGGTCAGGACTTTTTGGAATTCGATTTCCAGTCCGGCATGCGCCGCCACGGTAGCGAGAAAATCCGCGACGCACTTTTCACCGGCATTGGGATGTCGCGGTGGCAGAAAGGCGGGATTCACGCTGGGCAGCGCAATGAGCTGGGCCAGTAGTTTTTCCGTGCGCGTCATGCGATTGGCAGTTTATTAACTGAACGCGCGACTGTCGAGAATTGTCACTTTCTCTGGACAATAATTTTCACGACGATCAAAGTTAAGCCAATGAAACGAACTAGAAAACGGGTGAACTCAATCCTCTGGATTGAAGCTTTTGGCTTCTCTCTTATTATCGTGCTTTCGTGGCTGACAGAAGCGATAAGGATACCTTATTTTCTATTTGGAGAGTCATTTGTTCCCAACTGGCACCGGGCAATACTCAGAACCATTGTGGTATTATTGATATGGGTATGGGTTCATTTGGCGACCAGGCGGCTGCTAGGACATTTGCATTACCTTGAGGAATTTCTGCGGGTATGCAGTTGGTGCCGAAAAGTATGCGACCATGATGAATGGCTTACGATGGAAGAATATTTTAACTCAAAATTCGCCATGCGGACATCTCATGGTATGTGTCCGGAATGTCTGAAACAGAAAGTCGAAGAACTGACGCCAAAAGAAAATCCGCCTTTACCCTCCTGAACAATAAAATCGGCTGGCTGGCTTTATTCGCGACGGAAATAAGTCGATTCCTAAGCGGATTGATTTCAAGTCGGTACAAATCCGCTTTAACATTGAATGAACTCCGAAGTCGCATCACTATTTTCCGCTTTCAATTGACTGAAGATTTTTTGCATTGGACTGGTCAAGAAAATGACGCAAATGACGAGAGAGTTCGAAGAAATTGATGGGTTTCTGAACAACAGTCCGCAGGGAAGCATAAGGTGATGCAGTAAAATCGGGCGGCTGGTTCAAGCCAGTCATCAGAATGACGGGCACATCCGGGCGGATGTCGCCCACCTTTTCGACAAGTTCATAGCCTTGCAAACCGGGCATCGTGTGGTCGGTCAATATTAAATCGAAATTATCGGGTTCGCGGCGGAAGGTTTCCAAAGCATCCAGACTGTCAGCGCGTGTGATTACACGGTAACTCATTTTGCGAAGGTATTGTTGAATCATGCTGAGGACGGCGATTTCGTCATCCACAACAAGGATTTGTTCATGCTGGCCAGGCAAAAGTTGTTCTTCGGTCGTAGCAAGCGTCGCTGGAGGTTGTTGGGACTTTGGCAGATAAATGCGAAAGGTGGTTCCATGACCTTCCCGACTTTCGACAGTGATATGTCCGCCGTTGCCAACGATGATTTTTTGGACAAGGGCAAGTCCCAATCCAGTTCCTTGTCCGGTGGGTTTGGTTGTGAAAAAAGGTTCAAATATATTTTCCATAACCGCATGACTCATCCCATGACCGGTGTCATGAACAGTCAGGCAAACGTAAGATCCACTGGGAAGCGAAGCGACTGTCCGCCCGGCGCTGAATTCAAACGCTCGAAGTTCATATTCCAAACGTCCACCTTTTTGGCGCATGGCGTAGGCAGCGTTCGTGCCTAGATTCATGATGACCTGATGCATCTCCGTCGCGTCGGCCACAATCACATCCTCGTCAGTTTTTATCGAAAGTAGAATTTCAATGGATGAAGGCAGAGACGCGCTTAAGAGCTTCACACATTCCTTGAGAATGGCAACAAGCTTGACTGGCCGTCGTTCCGTCTCAGTACGGCGGCTGAATGTGAGGATCCGCTTAACGAGGTCTGTGGCGCGATGGGCAGATTTGAGAACCATTTGAAGGTTTTCGAGCGGTGTGCCTCTTACTTCGCGTTCGTTGATCGCGAGTTCGGTGTAACCAATGATCGCACAGAGTATGTTGTTGAAGTCATGCGCGATACCGCCCGCCAATGTTCCAATCGCTTCCATTTTCTGCGCCTGAATCATTTGTTTTTCCATCCGGGCACGTGCGGCTTCGGCTTCCTTGCGCGACGAGATGTCATCAATGAATCCCTCGTAGTAGCGGACTTTACCGTTGGCGTCGCGCACCGCGCGCGCCGTTTCGGAAATCCAAATCAAACTGCCATCGCGCCGCCTCACCTGATATTCCAATCCACGAACAAAACCTGTTTGTTCGACTTCAGTCTTGAAACGTTCCCGAAACGAAGGATCAACATAAATTTGATTCTGGATGTCCGATACCAGATTCATCAAATCTTCCGGGTGCTCATAACCATACATCCTGGCCAAAGCTGTGTTGACCGTGACGTAGCGTCCATCCGGTGTGCTTTGATAAATACCTTCCACGGCATTTTCGAACATGCCGCGATACTGTGCTTCAGCGTCCTTGAATTTTTGTATGATTGCCGTATCCATTGTGTTGGGTTGTTACCGGTTTTGGCCAACTTTGCCACGCTATTACTTTCTCATTATGAGGTAATAATATGCACTGAAACTCCTGAACAGTTCTGTTTCCGATTTCCTCTAGCCAAGTTGTCACGGAAAAAGAATCGCAAGTCAATAATACAAAATTATTCTTTTTTTTTACTTATGCAAAGAGTGGCCTTGCCCCGATTGTGTGAAATGTGCAGCAGACTGACATCAAAATATCATCTTGGATAGCGACAAATGGGCACTTTACAAATAAAATCCTCCAAACATTTTATGAAGACATCGCTTTCCAAGCCCACCATCGTGTTGCCAGATAAATTTCACTAGTATTGTATCCAAATGGATTTCGGCAGTCGTTAAAACGACGGTGATATTTTTAGCAACCGCGAAGTTTATGAAATTGATTCGAAACTGTTTTGCCATCGCCGTGCTGCTGGTAACGGTTAGTTCTGAAGGTTTCGGTGAATCCGCCCTGCGCCAGATGTTGAACTTCAATCGCGACTGGAATTTTCAACTGGGCGATTTTCCAGATGCCTCGGCTTCGACATTTGATGATGTGAAGTGGGATTCGGTCGGTTTGCCGCATTCCTTCAGCGAGCCGTATTTCGCCTCGTCGAAGTTTTATGTCGGCTACGGCTGGTATCGAAAACATTTTGCCGTGCCGAAAGCATGGCGAGGCAAACACATCAACTTGGAGTTCGATGGCGTGTTTCAAGTGGCGGAAATATTTGTGAACGGCCGACGAATTGGCGAGCACAAGGGCGGTTATACTGGCTTTACCTTTGAAATCACTGATGCGGTGAAGACCGGCGATAATGTTGTGGCCGTGCGTGTGAACAATTTCTGGAATGCCCAGATTGCGCCGCGCGCCGGCGAGCATACTTTTTCCGGCGGGATTTATCGCAATGTGCGACTTGTCGTCACCGCGCCGTTGCATGTGGCGTGGTATGGCACCTTCGTCACCACGCCGCAGGTGTCAAAGGAATCCGGCACGGTAAATGTAAAGACGGAAATTGTGAACGACTCCGGCAAGTCCAAATCGGCGGCAGTAAAAACTGAAGTGCTTGACGCCGACGGCAAGCTCGTGGCAGAAATGCAATCCACTCAAACCGTCGCGGCGAATTCAACTTCGATTTTCGACCAAACTAGCGCGACCATCGCCAACCCAAAGCTCTGGCATCCCAATCATCCCTATCTTTACTCGGTAAAAACGATGGTGCTGGATGACGGCAAGGCCGTGGATGATTTCACGTCTCCGCTCGGTTTCCGCTGGTTCCAGTTCACGGCGGACCAGGGATTTTTTTTGAACGGGGAGCATTATTATTTCAAAGGCGTGGACGCACATCAGGATCACGCGGGATGGGGCGATGCCGTGGCCGACAGCGGATTTTACCGCGACGTAAAAATGGTCAAAGATGCGGGGTTTGATTTCATCCGCGGCTCGCATTACCCGCACGCTCCGGCTTTCGCCGATGCGTGCGACCGGCTGGGCATTTTGTTTTGGTCGGAAAATTGTTTCTGGGGCACGGCACCGTTCAAGAACCCGTGGGGCGCTAGCGCCTATCCGCCGCAGCTAGAAAACCAACCGGGGTTTGACCAGAGCGTGAAGGACAGTTTGAGGGACATGATTCGCATCAACCGCAATCATCCGAGCATCATCGTCTGGAGCATGGACAACGAAGTATTCTTCACGGAAAAATCCACATTGCCTCGGGTGCGCGAACTGCTCAGGCAAACCGTCGCGCTCGCGCATGAACTGGATCCGACGCGCCCGGCGGCGATCGGCGGCTGCCAGCGCGGTGACATTGACAAACTCGGCGACGTGGCCGGCTACAACGGCGACGGCGCACGGTTGTTTATGAATCCGGGCATTCCCAGCGTCGTCACGGAATACGGCTCCACGATGACCGACCGGCCGGGCAGCTATGAGCCGGGCTGGGGCGACCTTCAGCAGGAGCAATTCGCGTGGCGCAGCGGTCAGGCGCTCTGGTGCGCGTTCGACCACGGCAGCATCGCCGGGCGCAATTTTGGCGCGATGGGGATGAATGATTATTTCCGGCTGCCGAAGCGGCAGTATTTCTGGTATCGCAACGAATACAAACACCTCCCGCCGCCGGAATGGCCGACGAATGGCGTTCCCGCCGGACTGCAATTGAACGCCGATAAGACACTTTTGCAAAGCGCGGACGGCACGGATGACGCGCAACTCATCGTCACCGTCCTGGACGCCAACGGCAAAGCGATCAGCAACTGTCCGCCCGTGACGCTGACGATTGAATCCGGCCCGGGCGAATTTCCGACCGGTCCGTCCATCACGTTCGCGCCAGATTCGGACATCGCCATCCGCGACGGTCAGGCGGCGATTGAATTCCGTTCCTATTACGCCGGGGAAACAGTCATCCGCGCCACATCGCCGGGATTGAAGGACGCGACGGTTGAAATAACGTCGCTTGGCGAACCCACATTCATTCCGGGACAAACACCTCCGGTGAAGGCGCGTCCGTATGTGCGCTTCACAGGTCTGCCCGTGAATAATCCGGACACTAGTTTTGGCCTGCAAAATCCCGTCCGTGCCAGCAGCGAAGCGCCCGGCCACAGCAGCTGGCTGGCGAACGACGGCAATGTAGCGACTTTCTGGCAGGCGGTCGGAGATGACACGAATGCATGGCTGCGGGTGGACTTAGAGCGCATCGTGACCGTCAGCAAAATCAGGTTGACGTTTCCGACGGAAGGCAACTGGCGTTACCAAATCGAAGTCTCCGATGACGGCAGCAGTAATTGGCGGCTCGTCGCCGACCATACCAAAACCATCAGCGTTGAAAAAGTACGAAACGATAACGCGCAGTCAGGTGTGCGCGGGCGTTTTCTACGTGTGAAATTCACCAGCCTACCAGCCGGGCAGCCCGCCGCGCTATCAGAGGTGGAGGCATTGGGGACTTTGGAATAATGGATCCCTTGTCCGTCCACCAGCTTATTATGATGGTCGCATTTCATCAATTCACGCTAACTCGGTGTGAATTTGGGGACGCTCAAAAAATAGGAATGTTGTCGAATCAAACCCAGCAGGAAATTCTTGCCAAAAATTTAAGAACAGGAATAGGCGTGCAATTGACGAAGGTTAGATTCTATCAATGCCTCTAATGATTTTTATGTCCTTCAAGGTGAGCATGCAGTTTTCCAAGCTTGTCATCATCCATCACATCATCAAACTTACTGGCAGTGAATCAGGACACTTACGACGCGTTGATAATCGGTTGCGGACCCGGCGGCAGTAGCGCGGCCACATTTCTGGCGCGCGCGGGCAAGCGCGTGCTCGTCCTTGAAAAAGAATTTTTCCCGCGCTTCCACGTCGGCGAATCGCTGCTGCCCTGCAACATGACCATTTTCCGCGACATGGGCGTGCTGCCCGCGTTGCAGGCCGCCGGTTTCCCGCGAAAATTCGGCGCGCAATTCGAACTCGGCAACGGCTCCATCGGCACGCGCTTCGTTTTTCGGCAGGGCAGGTTCAACCGCGAGCCGGAGGCGATCCAAGTCGAGCGCGCGTCGTTCGATCACGTTTTGCTCAAGCACGCGCGCGCGTCCGGTGCGGATGTGCGCGAAGGCTGGTCGGTGATAAAAACCATTTCCGATCCCGGCGGCGTGAATGTCGAGGCGCGCGACGCGGATGGAAAAATTCATGATTTCCGCGCGGCTTTTTTGATTGATGCGAGCGGGCGCGGCAATTTGACCGGCAACCAGGAAAATCTGCGCGAGCTGCATCCGACGTGGAAAAAACTCGCCGTCTTCGGCCATTTTGAAAATGTCGTCCGCGATGACGGCGACGCCAGCACCGACACCGTCATCGTCCGCCTCGAAAACAAATGGTTCTGGATCATTCCGCTCACCGCCGAAAAAACCAGCGTCGGCCTCGTCGTGGACAAGGATGAATTTGCGAAATTCGGCGGCACGCCGGCGGAAATTTTCCAGCATTGGATTGATTCCAGTCCGCCCGTCAAAGAGCGCATGAAAAACGCCAGCCGCATCGGCGACCTGCATACGACCACCGATTTCAGCTATTACAACCGCAAATTTACCGGCGACCGCCTGCTGCGCGTGGGCGACGCCGCCGGATTTCTCGACCCGATTTTTTCCGCCGGAGTTTTTCTCGCCATGTGGTCGGGAAAACTAGCCGCCGAAGTCGTTGAAAAATCCATCGCTCGCGGCAAGCCCAATGCACGCCTTTTCGCCAGTTACGAAAAACGCGTCCGCAAAGGCCTGATGTTTTACTGGCACGTCGTGGAAAATTATTACACCACGCCGTTCATGGAATTGTTTCTGCAGCCGCGCAACCATCACGATCTGCCGTCCGCCGTCAACGCCGTCCTCGCGGGCGAACTCGAAGGCGGCTGGAGCCTGCGCTGGCGGTTGAAATATTTTTTCCTGCTCGTCAAACTCCAAAAACGCTGGCCGCTCGTCCCGCGCATTTCCTTTTTGCCGGGCCGCGCGAAGGAATCCAAAATTTCCGAATGCGCCGTGAAAAATTGAAGCGGCCAACCGAAATTGAAAGAGTGCGCGTGCGTTGCCCGATTTTCATTTTAACCGCGTGGTCATTGGTGTTTTGCGCGGGCTGCCGCACGGCCAATCCGTTGCCGCCCGCTGATTTTTCCGCGCCCGGCTGGCGCGTCCAGCAAGGACAGGCCGTTTGGAAACCTTCGTCAAACCGCCCCGAACTCGCCGGCGATTTGCTGCTGGCGACGAACGCGGATGGAAATTTCTTCATCCAGTTTTCAAAAATGCCTTTTCCGCTGGTGACCGCGCAAGTTTCCGGCGGCCAATGGCAGATTGAATTCGGTGCCGACAGATTTTCATGGCACGGAAACGGTGCGCCGCCAAATCGCTTCGGCTGGTTTCAACTGCCGCGCGCCCTGCTCGGCGGAAATCTCGACGGCAATTGGCAGTTCACAAACTTGACAACAAATTCGTGGCGTTTGGAAAATCCGCACACGGGCGAATCTTTGGAGGGGGAATTTTTCCAATGAAATGGTTTCGCTGGTGGTGGCTGCTGCTGCTCGTTCCGATTTTCGCTGGACTTGCGCGCCTGCATTTTGATGTCGAGGTTCTCGATTTGCTGCCCGCGAACGTTCCCGCCGTCCAAGGCCTCAAAATTTACCAGCAATATTTCACCAACGCGCGCGAACTCATCGTCACTGTAAAAGCGTCAGACGCCGAAGCCGCTGAAAATGCCGCGCGCTCCATCACGGAAACCTTGCGCGTGGAAACAAATCTGGTTTCCGACGCCACATGGCAGCCGCCGTGGCTCGAACATCCCGACCAGACCGCCGAACTCATCGCCTATCTCTGGCTCAACCAACCGCCGGAAAAATTTGCAAATCTCGCCGCGCAACTTTCTGCAACGAATCTTGCCAGTGTTCTTGCAGCCACGCGCGACCAACTGGCCACCACGCTTTCGCCCAATGAAATCGGGCGGTTGAGCTACGATCCGCTCGGCTTCACGCAGTTGCCGCAAAATTCTGCCGCGCCGGATTTTTTGCAGGGGCAAAATTTATTTTTATCCGCCGACGGCACGTTCCGGCTCATTTTTGTCCGCGCAAAAAATGATCTGGCCGGCTACCGCGAATGCACCGATTGGTTCAAAGCGATAAAACAAATTGCCGCCGCAAGTTTGCCCGCGACAAATCAAGTTCAAATCGGCTACACCGGACGCCCCGCGTTCGTCGCCGAAATTTCCGGCAGCATGAAACACGACATCACGCTGTCCACCGGCGGCACGTCCGTCATCATCGCGATTTTATTCTGGCTCGCGCACCGGCGCATCAAGCCGATGCTCTGGCTTTTGACTTTACTTGCATTGATCCTGGCCGCGACGCTCGCGCTCGGTGGATTAATCTTCGGCGCGATCAACGTCATCAGCATGGGCTTCGCGGCGATTCTGCTCGGCCTCGCGGTGGATTACGCCGTCGTGCATTATCAGGAAGCGCTCGCGCATCCCGGTTTGTCCATTCCGCAAGTCCGCCGCGCGATTGCGCCCGCGATTTTTTGGGCGGCAGTCACCACCATTTCGGCGTTTCTCGTTTTGAATTTCGGCGGATTGCCCGGCCTCGCACAACTCGGCTCACTCGTCGGTATCGGAGTCGCGCTCTCGGCGTTCGTGATGATCTTTGCGTTTCTGCCGCCGCTGTTTCCGAACCGGATGCATCCGCAGCAAAGTAGCGCAGGCATCCTGCCTGCGAAAAATAATTTGCAAAGCACACGCGGGACGCCTGCGCTACGTTTTTCGCTTCACACAAAAATTGTATTTCTAATCACGGTAATTTTAATTTTATTCTGCGCCGCAATTTTATCGCGCGGCCTGCCGAAAATGGACGCCAGCGCAAACGCCCTGCAACCGCGCGGCAGCCGGGCTTACGCGACGCTCGATGCAATCAAAAAAAATCTCGGCCAGAAACGCGAACCGCTCTGGCTCGTCATTTCCGGCCATGACGAAAGTGAAGTCGCAAAAAAACTCGACGCCGTTTTGCCGGCGCTCAACGCCGCCGTTTCAAATCAAACGCTTTCCGGCTTCATGCTACCGAGCGCGCTCTGGCCAAGACCGGAATTTCAAAATCAAAATAGAGCAACCGCTCAGAAAATATTTTCTGAACATGACGCGATTCACGCCGCCGCCGCAACAAACGGTTTTGCCGAAAGCTCGCTTGGTTTGACCGATGAAATTCTTGCGACCTGGCGGCGCGCGATTTTGACCACAAATGTTTTCTGGCCGACGAATCCTCTCGACACTTGGATTTTTGAAAAACTCGCGGCACGCGAGCCGCAACAACTTTTACGCCGTCGGCTTTTTGTATCCTGAAACAAACGCAACGACAGCTTCGTTCGCGCAACTTGATTCGCAATTGCCGCGCGACGGCGTCTGGCTTTCCGGCTGGGAATTGCTCGGCGGAACAGTTTTGGCCGCCGTCAAAAGCAATCTTTGGAAATTGCTACTGCCGATGGGCGGACTCATTTTGCTTTCGCTGTGGCTCGCGTTCCGGCGTTTCGCGGAAATTTTTTTCAGCCTCGGCATTTTGGCGTTGAGCGGATTCTGCCTCCTTGCCGCGATGAAAATTTTCGGCTGGCAATGGAATTTATTAAGCCTCATGGCGCTGCCGCTGATTCTCGGCACGGGCGTGGACTACAGCATTTTCATGCAGCTCGCGCTGCGCCGCTGCAACGGCAATTTGCAGCTCGCACATCGCTCCGTTGGACGCGCGCTGCTGCTTTGCGGCGGCACGGCGATCGGCGGATTCGGCTCGCTCGGCTTGTCAAGCAACGCGGGAATGTCCAGCCTCGGCCGGGTCTGCGCCGTCGGCATCGCGGGCAACATGCTGATCTCGGTTTTTCTGCTGCCGGTCTGGTGGAAATTTGTTCTTGGAAACGAAAAATTAAAATTGTCCGCGCAAAAAATTTCCGCGCCGTCGCAATTATACTCTGCCCGCACTTGGCAAACCGGCCTGACATTGACGCGAATTTTGCCAGCGTCAATTCTCATGTCGCTCGCGAAAATCGGCGGCACGATTTACTGGCGGCTCGCCGCGCAACGCCGTGAAATTGTGATTCAAAATCTGCTGCCCATCCTGAACGGCGACAGAAAATCCGCCGAACGCGCCGCGCGCGAATTGTTCGCGCAATTTTCCGTCAAGCTCGCGGATTTGTGGCGTTACGAAAGCGGTGTTGTGGAAGAACGCTGGTTCGCGGACTGGAACGGCTGGGAAAATTTCGAGCGTGCCAACGCGCGCGGCAAAGGCGTCCTGCTCGTCACGCCGCACCTCGGAAACTGGGAATTCGGCGGCGCGTTTCTCGTCCAGCACGGCGTCAAGCTGCTCGTGCTCACGCAGCCCGAGCCGGACGAAAAACTGACCGGGCTTCGCCAAAGTTCGCGCGCGCGATGGGGCGTCGAGACTTTGATCGTCGGCGAAGATGCGTTCGCATTCGTTGAAATCATCAGGCGATTGCAGGAAGGCGCGACCGTCGCGCTGCTCGTGGATCGTCCGCCCGCGCCGACCGCCGTGGAAGTAAAACTGTTCGGCAGGAATTTTTCCGTCTCGATTGCCGCTGCCGAACTCGCCCGCGCCTCCGGCTGCGCCATCGTGCCCAGTTTCATCGTCCGCAAACCGGACGGCTACATCGCGCAAATCTTGCCGGAAATACATTACGACCGCGCGGCGGTTGGAAATCGCGCCGCGCGGATCGAACTGACGCAGCAAATCCTGCGTGCGTTCGAGCCGGTCATCCGGCAGCATCACACGCAATGGTTTCACTTCGTCCCGGTCTGGCCGGACGAAAAACCGAAATGAACATTTTCCAAAAACTTTTCTTTGCGCTTGGAATTTTTTCAGCGTTGCAAAATGTCCTCGCCGATGAAACCAATTCGGTTTTGGACTCGTGGTTCGCCGCGCAAAAAAATGTCCGCACTTGGTCCGCAGACTTTATCCAGACGCGCGCGCTGAAAACTTTGACCCAGCCGCTTGTCGCCAAAGGCCATATTTCCTTTTTCGCGCCAGAATGATTTTCGCTGGGAACTCGGCCAGCCCGCGCAAACCATCGCGCTGCGGCATGACGACGATATGTTCGTGATTTATCCGCGATTGAAACGCGCGGAGCGTTATCCGCTCGGCGCCGGCACGCCGACCGAATGGCGCGACACAATGTCGCTGTTGCAAGCCGGTTTTCCGCGCAAACGGAAGGAATTCGATTCGCAGTTTCAAATCCTGTCGCTCGTGCAAACAAATGGCGTCTGGCAATTCACGCTTCAGCCCAAGAGTAAATTTGCATTGCGGATGATACCGGAACTGCGAATCGGTCTGGCGACGAATGATTTTTCGCTGGCCAGCACCGAACTGGTTTTTGTGGACGGCTCGACGATGCGAAATGATTTTACGAACGCGGTTTTGAATCCGCCGCTGGACGAAAATTTTTTTGAGTGGACGCCGCCAGACGATTTCAAAGTCATCAATCCATTTGCCCCATGAATTCCGCCGACGATTTGCAAGGCGCGCTGAAACTTCTGCCGCACGGCGCAGAATTTCGGTTCGTTGACCGGCTGACGAAATTGAATCCGGGCCAAAGCGGCGAGGGCGAATACGAGGTTCGCGGCAACGAAGCGTTTTTGCGCGGACATTTTCCCGGCGAACCGATTTTTCCCGGCGTGCTGCTCGTCGAGGCTGCGGCACAACTTGCCGGCGTCGTCGGGCAAAGCGATCCGAAAATTCCGCCGCTGAAAAATTTGAAGCTGACCGCGCTACGAAACGTGAAAATTCTCGGCACGGCCCAACCGGGCGAAATCATTTCGCTCGAAGCAAAAATCGCCGGACGTTTGGGCGGTCTGATTCAAGCTCAAGCCACGGCAAAAGTCGCCGGCAAAATTATTTTGACGGCGGATTTAACTTTGAGCGGGATAAACTAATTCACCGGACGGCGCATCCATCCATCTTAACCTTGTTTAGCAAGATGATTGACAGCTCATTTCCAAATTTGGTGAGAATGATTTTATTAAACGATGTCCGTCAATTCAATTCTAGTCTGGACGAGTTTCCTTAAACTCATCAGTGCGATTAGAATCCGTAAAACGCCGCCGCCATTCCGCGCGGGAAATTTTTCCGCGCGCGTTGGTTGAAAGCGATTCGACGAACTTCCATTCGCGCGGCACCTGCCACGCGGGCAGTGTTCGCAACAGGAAATTTTTCAATTCCGCTTCCGCCGCGTCCGAGACAACGACGGCCACGATGATTTCCGTCCGCCCCGCGTCGCGGCTTGGCGCGCCGAAGACAAGGCACTCGCGTACGCGCGGATGCGCGCGCAGCGCGCGCTCGACGATTTCAGGTGAAATTTTTATTCCGGCCACGTTGATTTGATCGCCCAAACGTCCGCGCAAAAACACCTTTCCACTTTTTATTTCCGCCAGATCGCTTGATCGAAAAATTCCGCCGCCGAGCGGATCCGATTTTTCCGGCCAATAAGTTTCCGCCACGGCGCGGCTTTGCACGCACAGGCAATTATTTTCTCCAAGAGATAAATTTACATTTTGCATCGGCGTTCCGGCCAGCGTTGCGTCGTCGCGCGGAATTTCCGTCGCATCAAACGCGATTCCGCCACATTCGCTCGCGCCGAGAAAATTGTGGACTTTCAAAGCGTGCGCCTCGAAAATTTCTTTCTCCAGATTCAACGGCAACGGCGCTCCGGCGGAAATTGCGAGGCGGACGTTTTTTTGAATTGCGTTTGTCTCGTGCCAAGCGCGCCACATTGCCGGCACGGCGGGAAGGGTGACGGCTTTTTCATTTTCCGCCACGCGCCGGACGGTCTCTGGCAGCGGCGCGGGCGCGAGAATCAGCGGAATGCCGTGCAGCAGCAGCGGCAGGATCAAATTGGAAAATCCGTAGGAATGCGCGAGTGAAATGACGCCGAGGTTCGGGCAGTCCGCGCGCAAGCCCATCGTGGCGACGATGTTTTCCGCGTCGGCGGCGAGTTGTTCCGCCGTGAACGCAACGAACCGCGAATCGCCGGTCGTCGCGGAGGTTGTTTTGAGGTGAACGTAATTTTCCGGCGGCGCGGACATTTTCGGAGGCGTTTTTCCTGTTTCGAGCGGGCAAACAATTTTATTTTCGCGCCACGCGGCGAGCAGTTGAAAAATAAATTCCGGCGAATGGCCTTGCGGAAAAATGATTTCTCCCTTTGCTTCGTTCCTTTCACCCCGGGAAAACAATTCGCCAAACGTCCAGCATCGGCGGGAAGCGAAATCGCGCAACGCGGTTTCGTCACGGCGTTCGGCGGAAATTTTTCGCCAGCGTTCGTAAAGCATTGTCAGTTTGTTAGCGCAGCCCTAACCTATTTCCAAGCTGATTTGCATGGACACTGAAAAAAATCCACGACGGTTTGATTTTGACCGCGATAGTTTTGCGTTTGCGAACGAACTGCTTTGGGAATACCAATTTGATGCGGAAGCCGGTAAAATGAATTTTCGTCCGCGCGAGCCGAAACCGGATTATACGCACCGCTGTTTTGTGCTGACTTGCGCAGCGCGGCAGTTTCTTTATCACGCCCGGTTTGACGCCCATCAAAAAGTTGCGGCTGATGAAACTTACCGGCGGCTGATTGGCGCAGTGTTTGCGCGCAATCCGCGAATTCCTTGTGCATCTGAAAATCAAATTGTCATCCCCGGCTTTCCGAGTTTGCGCGAGTTCAGTGCCGCGCGCGAGAAATTATTGAAGGCTGAATGTGGCGGCGCATGGCGCTCTTACATTTTGCGCAGCCATTGGCGGATGATTTTGCCGATTTCAAGCGCGCACCAGGAACGCACCGCATCCCGGCTCGTTGCGTCGCTGGAGCAAAATTTTTCACCTGTCATTCATCTGGTAAAATTCCCGTCACTAACCATCAATCACGGCATGATTTTGTTCGCGGCGATAAGCATCAAAACCGGAGTGGAATTTTCCGCCTACGATCCAAACCATCCATCGCTGCCCATGAATTTGACATTTGATCTTGTACAAAAAACTTTCTCCCTGCCACCCAACCGTTATTGGGCCGGTGGTGAATTGAAGGTCATTGAGATTTACCGGAATTGGTTGATATAGAAGGGCGAGGTCGCCAAAACAACGGGCCGATGAAAGCGAGGCCGCAGATGTTTACGCCGCAGATGTAACCGATTTTGTAGGTGCGCCCGGAGTTATTTGTGTTGTAAATCGGCACATCGCGACCGATGACGAGGCTGGGCAGCGAGAGCGGCATCATCGCTCCGTGCAGCAGACCATCCCTGAAGCCGGCGGCGTGATTTTTCGAAAACGCCCAAGGCGAGGCCCAACTGTAAAGCCAGCCGAAGACCACCGTGACAATGACCAGTGTCACCGCCTTGCGTAAAAGCATTTTGACGAGCGAGCGCGGCTTCGCGGCCGGCGCTTGTGTTGCATCCATGTTTAATTTATTCGAGAGCATGTTTTTTCGTGGGCGCTCTGCGCAAGCAGAATATTTTAATACGCTGGGTGTTTCCGAGGCTGAACGCGCCGGGGCGTTCCGTGAATTGGACAAAAACGCTGTGAACAGCTGGAGACTCTCGACGTTGGCGCGGGCACCGGCTTGCTCGCGGAAAAGTTGTCGGCTTGGGCGCAGCAGCGGGGCTGGGACTGGCGTTTTACCAACCTCGATGCCAATCCAGTCAATTTGAAATCCGGACGCACGGCAAAAACAGTCACGGGTTCGGCACTCCAACCGCCGTTTGCCAACGGAGTTCTGATCTTGTCGTCGCTTCGCAAATAATTCATCACCTGACCGGCGCAGAAATTGTCATCCATTGGCGCGAAGCCTGGCGCGTGACGCGCGATGACACACTGATTTCAGTGAAACGCGGATTTCGGCGGTGCGAATGGCACGAACTGGCTGCGCGCGCGAAAATTCCAGATGCCATAATATGGGTGTATTACGGCACACGCATTGTCCTGCAAGCGCGAAAAAATGCTTCTTGATCCAGCCGCCAGTACAGCCAGCGCCAGGTGTCGGTAAGCGGATTTATTTTACTCGCGCTGTTTTCATAAATTGTCTGGACAGGAATGAATTCTATTTTTTCCCCGGCGGCGATAAACGCGATAAGCATGGCCGACTCAATTTCAAAACGGTTTGCATGGAGTGGCAGGGCCAACAAGGTTTCCAAATGCGCCAGCCGAAAGCCGCACTGCGAATCAGGCAGCTTAATGCCAGTCATCTTTGAAATACGTCGCGACATCCAGCGGTTCACATAACGGCGTAATGACGGCATCGCAGCGGGATTTTCCATTCGATTGCCAATAACGAGTCGCGCGCCGGTTTTTTCCGCGCAATCAAAAAATCCCGGAACATCCTGTGCCGCGTGTTGGCCGTCGCCATCGAGCAAAAGAATCCATTTGAAGCCAAGTTTATGTGCGCGTTGCCAACCTGTTCGCAAAGCCGCACCCTTGCCGGAGTTTTGTTTGAGACGAAAAATTTCCACTCCGAGAGATTCCGCCACTTCTCCAGTAGCGTCGGTCGAGCCGTCATCCACAACGATAACTTTTGACAGATGTTTTTGAACTCCGGTAATTACTGCACCAATGTGCGACGCTTCATTGAAACAGGGGATGACGGCGGCGCAATCGCGGTTCCAATTCATGTGTAAAAATCAATCAACGCTGTTCGGATGCAGATCGGTCTTGATGACCGAGCCATCGTCGCTGGAAATGATGACAATTCCAATGTCTGCGTCGTCATTGGAATTTTCCAACTTGGCGGCCCAGAGCTTGACGCGCCATTGCGGGCCGTTGTCGCCGTGTTCGAGCCAGAGTTGAGTGGCCTTGAGGGTAAGATTTTTCAGGAGCGGCTGCTCAGTCGCAATCTTAATTGCCTTGTCGGAATCAATTTTTAATTTCGTGGCATCGAGCGGCTGCTTCTCGTCAGTGAAAATTTCCAGAAAACGGCCGGGATGCGAGATATCCAATTTCTGTCCGGCACCAAATTTCACCTCGACGGCCTTGAACGTTGCGTCGGGATCGTAATAAACGACATGCCAAATTTCCGGCATGAGACCGGCGATGGATTTTTCTGAGCGGATCTGGACAACCTTGTCCTTGCTCTGCACGCCGACGTATTGGTCGCCTGATTTAACCAGGTCAAAGGCCGTCGGGTCGTCGGCCAGCGCCGCGCTCGCGATGACAAATGTCATTGTCGCAACCGCGAACGTTTTTAGGATTAAACTTTTTTGTTTAATTTTCATGGTAGCAAATATAATTAATTCGTGTGTGGCTGACAACGCTCAAAACTCTATTTTGCCGACACGACTGGCCGAGTTTAAGCCAGCCGTCTGCCGGTGTATATGGGGTGTTCACCCCACTGGTTGCGTCAGCGTCGTTCGCCTATTATCCTCAACCAGTGTCACGTTACGGTTATTTTCCCACCGAGTCTGAACTCGCTTTGACGGGTGCGGCACAAGCCGCCTTGCACGAACGCGCCGCCGACGCGACGCGAAATAAATTTGGCAAAAAAGTTTTCGTGCGCGCTGTAGTCGAAGTCTCGAATTTTTGCCGCGAGAACTGCGCCTATTGCGGGATGCGCCGCGACAACCGCACTCTCACCCGTTACCGTGCAAAATATGAACAGATTGCTGAGCTTTTGATTCATCATCGTCCGGCCAGTGTCACGGACGTGAACATCCAGACCGGCGAAGATCCGGTGGCCGTGCGCGAAGTCGTTTTGCCACTCATCGAAATTTTGCGGCGCGAAACCTCGCTCGGTATCAGCGTCTGCCTCGGAACCTTGTCGCCGGAACTTTACTCTAAATTGCAATCCGCTGGCGCGAGCATTTTCATCATGAAGTTTGAATCCGGCGACATCGCGCAATACGAACAACTCGAAGCGCCTGGCAGTCTGGCCGAACGGCTGCGGCACATCCGCCTGCTCGCGGAAAATAATTGGAACGTCAGCTCCGGCTTCATCACCGGCCTGCCCGGACAAACACCGCGCGACTTGCTAAAAAATCTGGAACTCGCGCGCACGCTGCCACTGCACGGTTGCAGCGTCAGCCCGTTCATTCCCGGCGAAGCCACGCCGCTCTCCAAAAGCGCGACGGCAAATTCCAACTGGACTTTCAATTGCGTCAGCGCACTGCGCTTGATGCGACCTGACTGGATCATTCCCGCCGTCAGCGCGTTCAATCTTGCGGCGCAGGACGGCTACCGTCGCGGCCTGCGCGCAGGCGCGAACCTTGTGACGATGAATCTGACTCCGACCGACGTGCGCGGCGATTACGTCATTTACAAACGCGACCGCTTCATCATGACCGAGGAGCGCGTGCTGAACGCCATTTCCGCCGAAGGACTCGCGCCGTCGAAAACCGGACTTGCCGAATTTTATCGGAACAAACCGGCCAATGGCGTCGCGACTGGAAAAAATTTCGCAACCGCAGTCCAAATGTGAGGCGCGCGTGCTGTTTCCAACGCCAAAAATTTCCGGCTCCGCAAATCCAGACCGCGTCGTCGTCACCGGCGCGGGAATTGTCACCGCGCTCGGCGTCGGCTGGAAAATAAACGCGCAAGGTTTTCGCGCCGGAAAAAAAGCGTTTCACCCCGTCACTTTGTTCGACGTTTCGCGCCAGCGTTCAAAAATCGCGGCGGAAGCGGATTTGCCGGAAAATCTGCCCGTCACAAAATTATCCCCGAACAGCCTTCGCCGTTTGAACCGCGCGTCAAAAATGCTTTTGCTCGCCGCGCACGAAGCGTGGGCGCAGGCCGGCTGGAACACGCCGGAAAATCTGCCCGTCGTCCTCGGCACGACCAGCGGCGAAATGTCGCTCGGCGAAAATTATCTGCGACAGGCCTTGCAATTTCCGCACGACAAAAAAAATCAGCCGACGCGAGTCGTGCATTATCAAATCCAACAACAAGGACTGGATTTGTGCAACGCCTTCGATTTTTGCGGCCCGGTCACGACTATTTCCAACGCCTGCGCGTCCGGCGCGAACGCCATCGGCCACGCGTTTGAAATGTTGCGCGGCGGGCGTGCCGAAAAAGTTTTGACCGGCGGCTACGACGCGCTGTGCCAATTAACTTTCGCCGGATTTGATTCGTTGCAGGCGCTTTCGCCGACGCCATGCCGGCCGTTCGACGCCGCGCGCGACGGATTGACACTCGGCGAAGGCGCGGCGGTTTTGAATTTGGAAACTCTCGAACACGCGAAAAATCGCGGCGCGGAAATTCTCGGCGAAATCACCGGCTACGGCGCGACGACCGACACGCATCATTTGACGCAGCCGCATCCCGAAGGCAACGCCGCCTTTGCCGCGATGACCGCCGCGTGCGCTTGCGCAAACATTTCGCCGGAAGGAATTGATTACGTCAACGCGCATGGCACGGCCACGCCACAAAACGACGCGACGGAATCCGCCGCGATCAATCGCTGGTCGGGCGAATGCGCGAAAACGCTGCCCGTGAGTTCGACAAAATCCGGCATCGGCCATTTGCTCGGCGCGGCGGGCGCGGTTGAAGCTGTTGTTTGTCTGATGGCATTGCGCGGACAATTTTTGCCGCCGCAAACATCATCGGGCAAAATTGATCCGGCCTGCCATTTTCAAATCGTGCGCGAGCCGACGGA
Organism: uncultured Verrucomicrobiae bacterium; assembly: GCA_963719075.1. GTDB lineage: Bacteria > Verrucomicrobiota > Verrucomicrobiia > Limisphaerales > UBA11358 > UBA11358. The sequence goes on from CAVRAN010000001.1 coordinate 262,555, forward strand.
CAAAAAAATCGAAATCGCGCTCTCAAATTCCTTCGGCTTCGGCGGCGCAAATGCGTCGCTCATTTTTCGGAGGTGGCCGTGAATGAGAATGATCAAGCAGGAGCGCGGGCGGCCCGGCCGCGAGTTCAAAACCAGACAACACGCGGACGAGCCGTCCGCGCTCCAATGCACACGGGGATTTTCGTCCACGGACTTGGCGCAGTTTCGCCGGCGGGTTGGGACGTCGCGGCTTTGCGCGGCGCTTTGAAAAATAATCTGCCGATTCCAACGCAATCTCTGGCGCGTCCGGGCTGGGAAAAACCTTTGCAAGTCCGTTCCGTTCCGCCGCCAATTTCGCGCCCGGCGTTTTTCGCGCATCAGCGTTTGCGCCGCGCCAATTCCTTGACGCAATTCGTCGTCGCTTCCGCGCTCGAAGCATTGGGCGATGACGTCGCAAAAATTCAGGCTGGCGAATTGCGCCTTGGGATCGTCGTTTGCCTCATGGCCGGCTGTGTGAATTATTCGCGGCGTTTTTACGAGGAAGTTTTGCGCGAACCGGCGACGGCCAGTCCGCTGATTTTTCCAGAGACGGTTTTCAACGCGCCCGCGAGCCACCTCGCCGCATTTCTCGGGTCGAGCGCGGCAAGCTATACTTTGGTTGGCGACAATGGAACTTTTTTGCAGGGGCTTGCGCTCGCCGCGCAGTGGCTTGGAGACAACAAAATGAACGCGTGCGTTGTAATTGGTGCGGAGGAATCGGATTGGATCGTGGCCGACGCGATGAAATTATTTGAACGCGATGAAATTCATGGCGCGGGCGCGGGCGCGGTTTTGCTGAAGAAAAATCGCGTTGGCGCGTTCGCGGAATTGTCCGCCGTGACGGATTCGTTTTCGTTCACGCAATTGCAAAGCCGCGCGGACGCCGCGCGAAAAATGCGGGCGCAGTTGCAAAAATTAGCGCCGGGCGAATTGCTTTGCGGCGGCGAACTGAAAAAATTTCTCGGCGAGGCGTTCACCGCATCCGCCGCGTGGGAATGTGTCGCCGCGTGCGAAACAATCCGGCAAAAACAGATGGCTGCGGCGAACGTGGGTATTATCGGCGTGAACCAGCAGTCAATTGGCGCGCGTTTTCTGGCTTGCGCGGAAGGAGATTAGGTCGCAGGCTCGGCGCGCAAAATTGCGGTAAAATTTTATTTCGATGAACGATTCAACGAAACTCAAGGCGCAAATTAAACAAATGCTGGTTGAAAACCTGATGCTTAAAATCAGCGCGGCGGAAATCGGCGATGACGAGCTGCTGTTCGGGCCGGGCGGTCTGGGTCTAGATTCGGTGGATGCGTTGCAACTGGTCGTCGCGCTGGACAAAAATTACGGTTTGAAACTTTCCGATACTGAAGTCGCGCGGCAGACGATGCAAACTGTCAACAGTATCGCCGCTGCCATTGAAAGCCGATAGTTTTCATTAAAATTCTCGCGCCCTGCGAGTCAGTACACTTTTTATTCGGGATGTAATTCAAGGCGCGATTTTATCGCTCACCCACTGGCGGGCTTCCGTAAAACTTTTTGCCAATGCGTCATAGGCTTTTTGGGAACCGGCCTTGACGCTGTCCCAAGTGGATTCAGTCGCGTTCTGAACATCGACAAGCTGCTGATGCAACTGCGTTGATTGATCGCGCAATGCTTGCAGTTTTGGTTTGGCTTCGCCCTGGATGGCGTCACTGGAGTTGTCAATTTTGGCCGAGAGTTTATCCAAATTCTGATCCAAAGTGGTCAACTGATCCTGCATGGCTTTGACGAATTCAGCCTTCTGCGCGAAAGTATAATCCTTCATGTCCTGCGCGACCTGCGTCGTTTCGGTTTTAGCGGTCTCAATCTCTTGAGAAGTAGTTTGTTCCTTGTCACATCCTACCGCGAAAGCAGCAGCAGAAAGGAATATGATGAGCCATCTTTTATTTTTCATGGTTAGAGCATCATATCACAGCCTTGCAGATGCTATGGGGTGTAACCCTACTCGCCGACTTCTTTTTGTCATAATAAGCTTGCAATTTTTTGCGACCCTCTGCGATTGTGGGGGTTGACCTTACGAGCTACTATTGGCGACGCTTCGAATCAATTTAATTTATTGCTTCATCGCGGAGGTGCAAATTTGCCTCCTTTTCCAGTTGGCTGGTTTGATTTCCGATCCTCATTTTGTGGAGAATTTATATTTTGCCACCGGAAAGAAATATTTTTAAAACCACAACCAGACTGCACTACTATGAAATCTCCCACTGGTATCATCGGTCTGGATGAAATCACTGGCGGCGGCAAGACGATTCTCGCGTTGCAATCCCTGGTCAACGGCGCGCTGAACAATACGCTGCACTTGTTAGGACTGCCCGCCGGCACCGATTCGATATGACAAAAGCACTGTCAACGGTTTCGGAAGACCCGAACGAGGAGATTGCTGCGCTCATTGTCCAGATGAGCGAGCTGGAAAAGCGGCTGGAGAAACTGACCGGGGGCGAGGTGGACATGGTTTTGTTTCCCCAGGGAACGTCTTTCATGTTGCGCCGGACGCAGGAGGAATTGCTGCGCAGCGAAGCCGCCCAACACCGGCTGGCCGACACGCAGCTGGCCATCCTCAATGCGCTGCCCTCCAACATCGCCTTGATTGACAGTGAAGGGAAAATTCTTTCGGTGAACGAAGGCTGGCGGCGTTTCGCCGGAGCCAATGGCCTGCAGGATAAAGCTGCCGCCGTGGGGCAAAATTATCTGGAGGTCTGCGAGCAGGCGCAGAATGATCATGCGCAGGAGGCGCAGAAGGTCGCCGCTGGCGTCCGTTCCGTGTTGAACGGCACGGTAAAGAATTTTGAACTGGAATATCCCTGCCATTCGTCCACCGAACAGAGATGGTTCCGGCTGCTGGTGACACCATTGGATGAAACCCGCGCGGCGGGCGCCGTGGTCATGCACATCAACATCACCGAACGGAAACTCGCCGAGAATGCTGTGCATGAAAGCGAGAAAAGGCTGATCCTGATCACGAATCTCGTGCCGCATGGCATCTTCGCGAAGGACGCCGCCGGTCGTCATATCTTCGCCAATACTGCGCTGGCCGAATTCGCCGGCATTTCCGTCGGGGAAATCCTCGGAAGAACCGACTTTGACATGGTGATAGACAAAGCGCAGGCCGAGGCTTATCGCGCCGACGATCTCGCCATCATCCAGTCCGGCAGCAAGAAGTTTATACCGGAGGAGCCGAGGACGGATTTTTCAGGCCGCACGCGCTTCCTTCAGACCATTAAAATTCCGTTCACGGTGCCGGAAACCGGCGAGCCAGCCATACTCGGCGTGTGTGTTGACATCACCGAGCGCAAGCTGGCCGAGGAATCGTTGCAAGAAAGCGAGGAGCGTTTTCGCAGTATGTTCACCTCCACCGCCACGGGCATCGCCACCTCCACGCGGCAAGGCCGTTTTCTTCAGGCCAACGCCGCCTACTGCCAGATGCTCGGCTACACGGAAGACGAGTTGCGGCTGCGGGATTTCGCGTCGCTGACCCATCCGGAAGACCTCAACCTCAACCTGAAGTTGCGGGACGAGATGCTGTCCGGGAAGCGGGAAAGCTTCGTCATGGAAAAACGCTACCTGAAAAAGAACGGGGACATTGTGTGGACGCGCCATAGCGTTTCGGCGGCACGTGCGGCCAATGGAGAGATCAAGACGTTCATCGTGGTGGCGGAAGATATTACCGAGCGCAAGCGGGCGGAACAACAAATTCTTTGGAAAACCGCCTTTTTGGAGGCGCAGGTCCATTCGGCGCTTGATGGCATCATGGTCGTTGACAGCGAGGGGAAAATCATCCTTCAAAACCAGCGGCTGGTTGATTTGTGGAAAATCCCCGAAGCATTTGAACTCGGCTTCCAAGCCCCGCAGCGGCTTGAAATAGTTGTCAATCGTGTCAAAAATTGCGGTCAGTTCCTCGAGCGGGTTGACTGGCTGTATGGCCATCCGGAAGAAGTCGGCCGGGATGAAATCGAACTGGTGGACGGGATAATTTTGGACCGCTACTCCGCGCCAGTCCGGGGCAGGGACGGGAAAAATTATGGAAGAATCTGGAGCTTTCGCGACATCACCGAACAGAAGCGGATCGAGACGCGCTTTCGCCGGCTGGTGGATTCCAACGCGCAGGGCGTATTCTTTTGGAACACAGCCGGCAAGATCACCGACGCCAACGACTCCTTCCTGAAACTTGTCGGCTACACCCGCGAGGACTTGAAAGCCGGGCACATCAATTGGGCGGCGATGACGCCGCCGGAATACTTTGAACAAGACCAGCGGGCCTTGAAAGAAGTCATCACCACCGGAATCGGTCCGACATATGAAAAGGAATACATCCGCAGCGACGGTTCGCGCGTGCCCATCCTGGTCGGCTCGGCTACTTTTGAAGACAACCGCGAGGAAGGCGTGGCCTTCGTGCTCGATCTCACCGCGCAAAAACGCATGGAAGAACAATTCCGGCACTCGCAGAAGATGGAAGCTGTCGGGCAGCTGGCCAGCGGTGTGGCGCATGATTTCAACAACATTCTTGGCGTCATCCAGATGCAGTCGGACTTGATGAAAAGCGAAGGCGATCTTTCTCGAACGCAACTGGATTTCGCCAGCGAGATCGGCAACGCCGCCCAGCGCGCCGCCAAACTCACCCGCCAGCTGCTTCTCTTCAGCCGCAAACAGGCGATGCAGATGCAGGAGTTTGAACTCAACCAGGCCATCAACGGCATGACCAAGCTGTTGCAACGCGTCCTGGGCGAACACGTTCAGACCCATTTTAAATTCTCGCTTGAATCGCTCTTCGTCAACGCCGACGCGGGCATGCTGGACCAGGTCATCATGAACCTGGCCGTCAACGCCCGCGATGCCATGCCCATCGGCGGACGGCTCGTCATCGAAACTTACGCCGTGGACTTTGATGAAACCGTCCGCGAGCAATCTTCCCAGTCCCGGCCCGGCCGGTTCGTCTGCGTGAGCGTGAGCGACACGGGCAGCGGCATTCCGTCGGAAATTCTGCCCAAGATATTCGAGCCCTTCTTCACCACCAAAGGCGTCGGCAAAGGCACCGGCCTGGGGCTGGCGACGGTCTTTGGCATCGTTCAGCAGCATCAGGGCTGGATCAATGTTTACAGCGAAGTCGGCAAGGGAACGACCTTCAAAATCTATCTTCCAAGGCTGACCCAGACTCCCCTCACGACGGCTGCCGGACAAAATCCCGCCACGCCGAACTTGGCGGTGGCACGCGGCGGCGAAACCATTTTGCTGGTGGAGGATGACGCCGCGCTGCGGGCGGTCGTGCGCAAAACCCTCTTGAAGCTGGGTTATCGCGTGTTCGAAGCCGTCAACGGCGTCGAAGCCCAGGAAGTCTGGAAACAGCACCGCGCCGATATCCGTCTGTTGCTGACCGATATGATCATGCCCCACGGCGTGAGTGGCAAGGACCTGGCCAAAATACTGCTGGCGGACAATCCCAAGTTGAAGGTGGTTTTTGCGAGCGGTTACAGTGCGGAAGTCGCCTCCGGGGATCTTTCAATGAAGGAAGGATTCAATTATCTGACCAAACCGTTCCAGTCGTTCAAACTCGCCAAAATCCTGCGCGACACCCTCGATGGCAACCTGAAGAAATAAAACCGCCCGGTTGGTTCGTGGAAAAGCGCGGAAACCTTGACGGATTTATCCTCGCGTCGAACGATAATATTCCAAACAACAAGACCATTGGCGATATTGTCGCCGAGATTTTGGAAGCAAAACGAAAGGCTGGTGCCAGCAAAATTCATCTGCAGATAAGCGCAGACAACAGCGCCAAGGTGTTGCCGATGGCGGTGCCGAGCGTGAAGGTCGTCAGTTTTTTATTTTGAATCTAATTTGCCACGGTCAGTTTTCTGGCGGTTTTTCCTGATCCAGCACTTCGCGCAATTTGTTTGCCAGCGCGGACAGCGTGAATGGTTTTTGCAGCAGCACCACGCCTTTGTCCAATACGCCTTGATGCACGATTGCATTTTCAGTGTAGGCGGAAGTAAAAAGAATCCGAGTTTTTGGATACAATGCCCGCACGCGATCAGCCAATTCCTGGCCGCTCATTTGCGGCATGACGACATCGGTGAATAATAAATCAATGTGTCCGGTGTCACGCTGTTGCAGATTCAAGGCTTCGATGCCTTTGGCCGCCGTCAAAACAGTGTAGCCCAACCGTCTTAACAAGGTCGCTGCCATTTCGCGCAAAGCAGGATCGTCGTCGACCAGCAGGATGGTTTCCGTCCCGCGCGGTAAATCAGGTGAATCAATGTGCTGGACGGGAATCTTCGTTTGCGGTTCGATTTGCGGCAGGTAAATCTTGAAAGTCGTGCCCCGCCCAAGCTCGCTATAGACGCTGATATGACCGCCGCTTTGTTTGATGATGCCATAACAGGTGGACAATCCCAAACCCGTCCCCTGGCCAACGCCTTTGGTGGAAAAAAATGGCTCGAACAATCGCTCCCTGACCTCCTCGCTCATGCCCGCGCCGGTGTCCGTGATGGCCAGCATCACATAGCCGCCTGATTTCAATTCGGGATAACGGCGAATGCTCTCCGCGTCGAACGAGACGTTGGCGGTTTCCAATGTGAGCTTGCCGCCGTTGGGCATTGCGTCGCGCGCGTTGACGACCATGTTCATGATGACCTGCTCGATTTGTCCGGCGTCCGCCTGCACCGCATGCAAATCCACGGCGGGAACAATTTTTGCATCCACGTTGCCGCCCAGAAGCTTGTGAAGCATGTCCGCCATGCCGGAGATGAGTTGGTTTAGATCAAGGATTTCCAGCTGGAGAAATTGTTTGCGGCCATATGCAAGGAGTTGCCGGGTCAGCGTGGCGGCGCGATTGGCGGCCTTGATGATTTCGGTCACGCTTTCGGTCAGCTGACTTCCGGGCGGCAAATCCTCGAGCAATAATTCACTCTGTCCGATGATGGCGGTGAGGATGCTGTTGAATTCGTGCGCGATGCCGCCGGCGAGTTTGCCGACCGTTTCCATTTTTCGAGATTGGAATAATTGCGCTTCGAGTTTTTTGCGGGCGGTGATATCGCGCGAAACGCCCATGATGCCGATGATCTTCCCGGCGGCGTCCAGCCATGGTATCTTCGTGCTGGCCGCCCAGGTGATTTGCCCGTCCTTCGATTCTTCGCGCTCTTCCTTGTCCATCACCGGCCGGCCGGTGCGGATGATTTCCTGTTCGTCCTCAAAGGCCGGACGGGCATGCGACTCCGCAAAGAAGTCAAAATCTGTTTTGCCCGTCAGTTCATCCGGGGATGCCAGCCCAAATTGTCTGGCATGGGCGGCGCTGTTTTTGACAAAGCGGGACTGGATATCCTTGAAATAAATTTTGTCCGGCAAATTCGCCATCAGCGTCCGCAAAAATTCACGTTCGTGGTTCAGCTCAGTTTCAATCCGTCTGCGCTCGGTGACTTCGTTTTGCAAAAGACGGTTGTCATTTTTAAGGCGGTGACCAATTCCCATGACGGCAAGGCCTGTTCCGATGACTATGAGTATCGTTGCACCGACGAGGACATTACCAAAAATTTTGATTTCGGAAATAAAACGGGTCGTTGCCCTGGCAGTTTCATCCGCGTCGGTTTTCTCATATTTGATCAGCGCTTTAATTGCATTTATGAATTCATCGAATGCCGGGATCTGCGTCGAACTCATCAATTTCGTCGCCTCGGCATCTTGATTATTCAAACCAAACGCCAACACCCGCTGCGTCTGTTCCCAATACGCCTTCTGCCTCTGCATGATTCGGGCGTAAAGTTGTTTTTCATTTTCCGTATCGGCGAACTTTTGATAGTCGGCAAGTTCCATCGCGTTGGTTCTTTCATAATCATGGGTGGATTGGTCAATTTTTTTTATCTCCCCGGGGTCAGACGCCAGGATTTGCCGGAAAACACTGAGCTGCATCCGTCGAGCGAACTGCGCTGCGTCGTCAATCAAGGCCAGTTTATCCAAGACGAGCGAGCGCTGTTGAATGCTGTCTCCGATGGATTGCAGGCTAAAAAAATATAATCCGCCGATGATCAGGAGAATCACGCACAGCATTCCGAATGTGAAGAAGACCTGTTTGCCAACTGATGGTTGTTTAGGTTTGTTCATGCAGCATTTCTTGAGAATTGGCCGGATCAATTTTATCACGAGACTCAATTCGCTTTTGATTTGTTTCACTCATGGTTTGTTTTCTCCTTGCTGTGCGAAATAAAACGTCGCGCCTTTTCCCGGCCCGGCCTCGGCCCAGATTTCGCCGTCATCGGCCGCCAATTGCACTGGTTTGTAGCCGCCTCTGGATTTGAAATGGAAAATCAAGGCAACGTAGCACGCCAGTCCGAACAACGGAAACAGCGTCATTTTGCCGAGTGCGCTGAACTGGCCCGCCGTCGTCGCGGTCGCAATCGCGGTCGCCGAGACTGCGTCCGTCACCGCCGCGCTTTTCACCGGGTCAATGGTCTTGTAACTGCCGAGCAGAAATTTTTTCTCCACGTTCACGGTTTGATAAAGCGCGGGATTCGCCGCCGCCAATTCTTTCGTTGCCGAAGATTCCTGCAAATAACCCAGAAACGGCGTGGCTAGAATTCCGACCGCCAGCATGCCGATGCCATTCACCGCACTCAATGTGAGCGCGCCGCCGCGCGGACATTGTTCCGAAGTCAGGCCAAGAATCGTCGGCCAGCAGAAAGTTATGCCGATGCCGAAAAGTGTTGCGGCGGCAAAGACCGTGAACATTCCCGCGCCCGCCGATTTGGAAAGTGCGAAGAGTCCGAGCGCGGCCAGCGCGGAACAGCCGGCAAGCAAACCAAGCGGAGAAAATTTGCGGATGAACGGCCCGGCAGACAAACGCAAGATCAACATGATCGCCGAGGTATAGACCAGCACCCACGCAGGACTGTGGCCGGCGGCCCGCATCGGCGTTTGCATGAGCGAAGTAATCCAGCTGTTTGTGCCGAGTTCGGTCGTCGCCTGCGGGATCATGATGATGATGAGAACGGCAACAATGAAACGGCCAGGCGATTTTGTGACGACGGTGAAAATTAAAACGCCGGCACCGGTGAGTCCCCAAACCAAGCCGCTGCTCCAGCGGAAAACTTGTCCAAGTTGCGCGAAGACCAGTCCCAAACCAACGAGTGCGCCGAACGCGCCGAACTCCTTGAGCATAGCCAGATAACTGACGCCCGCCTGTTCGCGTTCGCTTTTCGGAAACGTTTTTCCGATCAAAATGAAAAAGAAAGTGAACGCCGGAATCAAAATCAGTCCGAGCGTAATGCGCCAGTCGGTGTTGTCTGCAAGTACGATGGCGCATAGGCCGCCCAGCACCAGTCCGCCAGGCCAGCCGGCGTGCAGGCGGTTAAGCCATTTTGTTTTGTCGGTGTTGAACATCGTGGTGACGACGGGATTGATGCAGGATTCGACGATTCCATTGCCGAGGCCGAGGATGATGCTGCCCCAGTAAAGCAGTTGATAACCGTGTTTTTGTCCAGCCACGAGCGCGTCGCCACTCAAGCCGTGAATGGAACTGTAAGCTGCAAAAGCCAGTCCAACGTAGACAAGATAACTGGCGAAGGAAAAAACCATCGCCACCTTGTAGCCGATGCGGTCAATGAAAAGACTGAACACGATGATGCTCACACCGAACGGCCAGATGCCCGCGCCCTGCAATTCACCGACCGAAACCTTGTCCAGCCCAAAATCCGTGACGAACTGTCCGCCGCACAAAATCATGCGGCTGACAAACGCGTAGCTCGTGGTGACGAGGGCAATGAAACAGCCACAGAAAATAATTTTGTCGTGACGGTGGTTCATGATGGTTTCGGCGACTGTCACGCTCTTGTTGTGATGGTCATTGACCGTAATTTTTCTCCAGCCTTTGATTATTGTCACAAATTTGGTTTGCAAAAAGCTAAATCGCCAAATGATTTTAGAAATCTATCACCTGATATTGCGCATAAAAATACTTCGTCGCCATGGGGTGTTCACCCTACTGCGGTTTTTCATGCATACGCTCGCGCCAGTTCCCGCGCCTGTACACTTTCCACAAAGTGATTCAATGCTCCCCCGCCATCTCAAATGCCGGGGAATTGGCAATCTTGATGTGCAGAATGTGCAGAAAGAAATCAGCAACCCTTTAAAATTATAAAAAAACTTTTTTACAAATCTATCAAACTCGCAGTCATCTGGGCTATGCTTGCCGCCGGTGTCACCGTCGCGCGCGCAGGTTGGTGCGGACAACGCGCTCGTGCCGGATGCGCGTCGGCTCTTTGTCACGATTGCAAAATCTCTCCATGCCATCCGCCAAAGTGCGCGTGATCAGTTTGGGGTTTTTTGCCGCAAGATAGGTTTTTGCCATCACCAAGTTCATCAACGGTTGATTGACGGCATCATTCTTGGCTTGGACAATCTTGCTGGCTTCGGCTTCGTTCTTTGTCTGCAAACTTTTTTGCTGTCCGGTGATTCGGTCTTCACAATAAAACATTGTTCCGCGCCAGAACGTTGTGAATCGGTTTTGCATTCGTGCCTTTCATTTTACGGACACGAATTGAAAACAGTTAAACAACAGTGAAGGCATCTTACCGACATAGTGGGGAATCCTAAAAAATCCCGCACGGGCTACGGCGTTACTGACACTTTCACTGACAGTTGGACGATTTTTCCCCTTGTTTGAACCGGAAATCCTCGAAAAGCCAAGGAAACGGAGATGGCGGAAGGGGTGGGATTCGAACCCACGGTAGCCTTGCGACTACTCCTGATTTCGAGTCAGGTGCCTTTAACCACTCAGCCACCCTTCCACTGTGTCGATTTAATTGATTAAAATGACGGTTTCCACATTTATCAATTTGCATTTTCTATACTGGTTAAATTGAAACGCATTAAGCATAGCAACTGCAACACTATTTGCAGAAAATAGACTGCTTTATAATTGGCTCGCCACATACATCAAGTTTTTTGACGTCATCAAAAGATTACTCCGCCAATCAGGTGGATAAAGCTCGTCATTTTTCATTCCCAGCCGTTGCTTAGATTCCAATTTTCACGCCAGCGCAGAGTGAACACGCCGTTGGTCTGCATGAGCAACGGCAGCCAGACGTAACGCGATTCCGGCAAATTCTCCGGTCGCCACTGATCCGCCATGAAAATAAATTTTCCTGGTGAATCCGTCAGCGGCAGGACAAACGTACTTTGCGTGCCGAAGGTTTTTTCCGCGCCCGATCCCGTGCAAGGATTGCCGCGCGCAATATAGGGGCCAAGGATGTTGTCGGCCACCGCGCAGTCCGCCGCGTTCGGTGCCCAGCCCGTGCAGGCGGAGGTGATCAAAAAATATTTGCCGTTCCATTTGAACGGAGCCGGGCCTTCGCGCATCCGGCGGACAAGAATTTTAGCCCAGGTTTTATTTTCTACCGCTGGCGTTTCCGAGCCGGTGAAATCATCGTCGAGCCGGACGACATACATTGCTGTCCCGATAAACTAGCATTTGACTTCCTGCGGCAAAGTTGAATCAAAGGAACGGTTAATATCAAGTCACCAAGGACCAATACCAAGATACGTGGGGGTAAAATATTCAAGGTAGTTGCCATCTCCCCCTTGTTCTGTAAAGCCCAGACCAATTTGGGACTTTCGGGACGCTCCCTTGCCTGCTCCGGCCCAGCCAAATTTGAGCCATTCCACAGAACCATCTTCATAGAGATAATTCCCCCCGGTAGGGATATTGCCCGCGCCAGGATGGTTTGAACTCGGAACAGGCCCGTCCAAGTTGTCAGTCCAACTGCCATAAGGACCACCAGTTATTTCGTGGATCCTATCCATCATGATAGGAGCCTTGCGATACGCAGTGCCAAGTTTTTTTCGATAAAACCATTGGGGAAGATTGGTGAGATTTGGATACGCGCCTCCTAAATCAGCATATGTACTATTCACCTGCCGATAGGGAAGCGTGTTGTAGCCAATCAAATCAACAATGTCATTGGCTGCCTCATACTGACGATGTCCTTTATCAGTCGGACAGTAAAGAACATCGTTGGCAGAACGCTTTCCATTCGTGGTATTACCGGGGTCGTTTTTATACAAGTATTGTGGAAAAAAATTATTGTTCCAAGCAGTGTTGAAATAATCCATACCCTGCGAAGTGATGTTGATGTCGTTTTCTGGAAAATAATTGGCCGTGTCGCCCGAGTACATGGTAATGGCAATGCCCCATTGTTTAAGATTACTCGTGCATTGAATCTGGTAGGCTTTGGTTTTGGCCTTGGCCAACGCTGGCAAAAGTAGCCCTGCTAAAATCGCAATGATGGCAATCACAACTAACAACTCAATCAATGTGAATCCGGTACGTTCCCGCACCCGAATCAATATTTGATTCGAACTATTCATAATTGTAAATTTATAAACCTCAGTTATATGAGACTAACTTGGGGCGGGAATGCCTTAAAGCGTTCCCGCCCCTTCGACTCGCCTGTATCAATATTCACGCTCAATCCAGCTTTTGCCTGATAAGCACCAAATTAGTTCGACTTCATGGATAAACCAAACGGTAGAACACACACCCATTGCCAGTGACGATAGGTGCGGAAATCTGATTCGTCGTCGTGGAAGTTGAAATCCGAACCCAATTAGTGCTTAAACCAACGTTTAATGAATTAGTCTGCGCTTCCAACGTCCAGCCGATGTGATCCGTCGGCCAATTCAATTGCAAAGTATTGCCCCCAACAACAGTCGTCGTAATATTAGTTGGATTTGTGGCCACACCGTTGGCCAAGTCAATCCTCAATGTGCCATCCGTGGTAAGTGTGCTTTTATTCCAAATCAAGCCATTGCCGGGAGTGGTCGGGCTGATGGCGGCGAACGCTCCAGTATAGTTCGCCGCGCTGAAGAGTTGGAATGAATCATTCGTCGTCAAAGTGCCGGAGAGGTTATTGACCTCCAGCGTGCCACCATAATCAAGCGTGTTCACACCAGTAATTCGATCATTGGTTGCAGCCGTCTTGTTGATATTCACGCTCGTGAAGCTACCGGGCGCGAGGGTTAGATTGTTATTGATTGTAAGAACACCATTGCCAGTTCCTCCCGGCGCAATGGTGCCACTATCCGCCACGGAAACAGGTCCTGCAATCGTGCCGCCGTTGCCACCGAGTTCACCACTTGATTGGACAGTGACCGTATTCGTGCCAATCTGGCCGTTGATCAACAGAGTGCCGTCGGCAATTGTGGTAGTTCCCGAATAGGTATTAACTCCACCCATTGTCCAGACCCCAGTGCCGCGTTTTATGATATTCAACGGTTGCGGACCGTCCACCAAAGCGCCATTCCAGATACCACTCGCAGCGCCCTGCAAATTAAGATCATCGGGGTTGTTGGCTGCAGTGTTCGCCAAAGTGCTGTCTATGGTGAGCAGTCCAGTGGTGGCTTCCACATTGATCTCCGAGCCGCTCTGGCCGGTCGCAAAAGTCAATGGGCTGACAACGGTATTGGTGCCACTCCAGTTGGAAATATGCGGCACGGTGGCAGCAAGGCCGGTATTATAGCGGGGATCGAGTTCCAGCGGCTGGCTCCAAGTAATGTTGTTAGAAAGATAGAGGCCGCCTAAATTATCCGCACCCGTAACTGCTGTCGAACCAGAGTTGGTATCGCCCAGTGCTTGAGGATTGTCCACAATGACATCTGACCACGCGAGCCGATTCTCACCGGTAAAACTGCTCAACCCCGTTAGGATGGTGGTCTGGAATCCTGTGAAGGCATAATGTCCGGTTCCACTAACCGCATTGGGAATGACCAGAACGCTTGCCGAACTGTTCGGCTGCAGCTCGGAGTTATTCAGTATGTCACCCGGATTGGGGGTGCTGGCGATTTCTAAGATGCCACCGTCAATTTGTCCGATGGTGCAAGTGCTGTTAGTCGCTGACAAAATTGTTGTGGCCGACCCGTTCTGATTGATTGCTCCTGAACCCGTTATGACGCCCGAAATTGTCAACACACCGGCTAGGTTATCGAAATTAATCGTGCCATTGTTGGTGATATAATTTGCTTGGAACGCGCCATCTGATCCAATCGAATTGCCTATATTCAAAATCGCATTGGTGATAGTCGCACTGACAAATGAAAATCCGGCTGGTGCCTCTAAAAAGAGTTGTCCCGTCCCATCGCTACTGAACAACAGGTTCTGTCCACTGACGTTGCCATTTCCAGTAAAGTAGTAATAATCATATGAATTGGGATCTATGGTCACGTCGTTGGGAGAAACGGTATTAGTCAAATTTACAGAGCCGCCACCAACATCATTACCTGAGTTGTCGAAGGTTACATTGTTGCCATTGGCGAAAACGGTCTGACCTATTCCACCGTTGGTTGTCCAGTTAGACGTAACGGTATCCCAAGTTGTAAAATCTGCCGTTGGATACCAGCTAAGAGTATTGGGGATGAGAACCGATACGTTAGCCACCGCGCTCGTCACTACGTTCATGCTGTTCACGCGATTACTGACGACGACGGTGAACTGGTCGCCATTATCTGACAGCGCGGCCGAAGCCAGCGTGTAAGTTTGGTTGGTGGCATTGGGAATGGCGACGCCATTCTTGCGCCACTGAAAAGTCGGATACCATCCCTCCACCGTCACAGCCACCGAGATAGGCGAGCCGACCGCCACAACTTGAGAAGGATTCGGACCGGAGAAGACGGAAACCGGGGATTCTGGATTCTGATAGACAAAAGACGAACCGCCGCTCGAACCAAATGTCAGCGGCAGAGTATTGTTTGGAAAGGTCAGGTTGGTGCCGGTGACTGCTGGTTGAAATGTTCCAGAGAGGTTTTGATCAATTTCCACCTTCCAACCCATGTTGGTTGTGCTGCCGTTGGCTGACGGATAAAGTTCAATACGGACGCGATTAGTTGGAGTCCCGCTCGAAGTAGGATTAGTGGAACCACTGCCGTTGATAAACAATTGGCTGGGATCGGCACCTTGACGGCAAAGCACGCCTAGCTTGGCACCAGTCACGTTACCGTAGCCGCTACCCGCGATGTTAACAGCTGTCCAAGCGTCGGATGGCTGGCTGCCGTTGGGAGCAATGATGCCGTCAAAAACCACCGTGTCGCCAGCCAAGAGAGAACTGCCGCTAATGGCGACACCCGGATCAGTCACCGCCCCTTCCCCAGCGGTGGTCGTCGTTGTTGGGAAATTAAAAGTAACAATACCCGGGGCGGATTGGACTATCAAGGTGGCCACTGCACTGGTCACCACGTTGGCCGGATTGAGCAGGTTCGTGATGATAATGCTATATTGACTTCCGTTGTAAGACGCCGTGGTTGCCGGGGTCGTGTAAGCCAGATTGGTGGCATTCAAAATCGGAACTCCATTAGACATCCACTGCTGGGCGGTACTTAACGGCCAGCCGGCCGTCAAATTGGCGGTGAACGTTGCCGGATTGCCAACCGCTACAGTATTTGTACCGGGTGTTGGGGCTGCAACGGCAATAACCGGCTGGTTCTGAATGAACTGGTGCGCTGCGTTATTGGCCCCAAAGGAGAGGGTGATGGTGTTGTTCGCGAAGCTGACGCCCGTGCCAGAGAGCATGCCGCTGAAAACCCCAGTGTCGCCTTGATCCACTTCGACCAGATAATTCATGTTGGCCGTCGAACCGGTCTGGGTGCAGGTCAGTTCAATCCAAACACGATTCGTCCTAAAGCCTTGCGAAGTCCCTAAGGGTGTGCTTGAACCATTAACCCAAAGCTGACATGGATTGCCGCTGGCCGTTCCTGTTTCCACCAACACGCCCAAGGTCGCGCTGGTGAGTCCCAGATAACCGCCACTGTTCAACTCGACGGCACCCCACGCGTCAGACGTTGAACCGGGCACGTCAATGACGATGCCATCAAAAACCACCACATCACCGGCATTGAGATTGGTGCCGCTGATGGACACGACGCCGTTGGCGGGATTGGCTGGCCCAGCCCCGGAAGCTGCCGATGTGTTGTTGAAAACAAACGTGTTGGTCGTTTGCGCGTGAACCGATGCCGGCACAATCGCCAAAACCCCAACAACCATCAGTCCAACAATAGGTTGGCTGATTACTTTCTGGACGAAGCTAAACATATTCTTTTTGGTTTGATTCATGACGAGCCACAACCGTTCGCAGGAAGAAATTATGGCAATGTGTTTAGTGTTACTGACAAGCCGGAATGCGTAAATACCCAGAGACAGTAGCAAATCTATCACCGAAACAGGGGATAGTCAGGTGCACGTCTCTAAAATTCAAGTCATAAAAAACCTCTATAGACCGTCCTAGCTGGCGGTTGATGCCTTGGAAGCCATGTAACGAACCACGGCCTCGGTGCGGGAACTGACGTGCAATTTTTCAAATACATGTTTTAAATGATGGCACACCGTATCAACGCTTATCTCCAAGCGGTCGGCAATCATCTTGTTGGGATAGCCTTTGGACAAAAGCAGCAGTATCTGCTCCTCTCGGACCGACAGGCGCAGCGACTCATCCCGCGTTTTGGCTTTGAGCCGGAAAGATTCAACAACGCGGCGGGCGATCTCACTGGTCATTGGCGCACCGCCGTTTAGCACATCCAGCAAAGCCGCCCGCAAATCCGATGGCTTGGTGCGTTTTAACAAGTAGCCATCGGCTCCGGCTTCGAGCGCCATGAAAACCAGTTCTTCGTCGTTCATGGCTGTCAGAATAATGATTCTGACTTGAGGCAAGAGTTCTTTCAGTCGTGATGTGCATTCGATACCAGACATGCGCGGCAGGAAAATATCCATGAGCACTGTGTCAGGTTGGAGTTCTGGAATCACCCGCAGAGCTTCCTCACCAGTTTTGCAAATACAAACGCAAGAAAGATCGGGAAAAGAGTTGATGAGCTGGCTCCAGTTTTCTCGCACGTTCGGCTGATCTTCCACCAAGGCAATTTTGAGCGGTGACTTGGCGGAAATTTTTATTGGGTAATTTGCTTTGGCTGGCTTGGTCATATTAGTTTTAGTTGCTTCTTATGCAGTTTTTCAGGCCGCACGGCTCAAATACCAGTTCGACCACCAGGAACGCCGACGCATTTGGATGATAGGAATATGAAACTCGATCCGACAGCCTTGGCCTGGCCGACTGGTCACAAAACAACGGCCTCCCACCTCCTTCATGCGCTGAATCATGTTGTCCAAACCGTTTCGCTCCAATTTGGCATGCGCAAGATCAAAACCTTTGCCGTTATCTTGCACCGCCACAGTCAAACCGTGGCCTTGCCGGTGAATTTGGAGCAGCAATTCCGTGGCCTCGGAATATTTGACAGTATTGTTGAGGGCCTCTTTGATCGCGAACAGCAGATTTCTACGGAACGGAAGATCAAAAGCTACGGTTGACATCCCCGGCTCCACATCCAACACACATTGAATGGATGTGGCCTTCAAAAATGTTTGAGCGTGGCCGCATACGAAAGTGGCGAACTCGTGAAGCGTGTCGCGACGGGGATTGATCGCCCAAAGAATTTCATCCATCGCCCGCAACGCCTCGCGCGCTTCCTCGGAAATCCGCTCCAGTTGCGCGCGAGTTTTGGAGCCGGACGGCAGTTCGCTCTGGGCCACTTCACCTTGCAACACCAATTGCGTCACGCGCGTTCCGAGGTCGTCGTGAATATCCCTGGCGATGCGGGCACGTTCGCGCTGGAGCAACTGTTGTTCTTTCTTGTGGAGCAAAACCTGCGTCGCGAGGCTGAAACTAAACAGGCTGACGATTCCGCAAACCAATAATAACAAAATCTCAAACCAACCGGTTTTCCAGAACGGGATGATAATCGGCTGCATCGGCGGAACCAAGTTAATAAAATCCATCACGCCCCAAGGTCCCAGCCCAAAACTATATTCAATGGTGGCGTTCCGCCATGAATCCTCCGGCTCCGTCATATTTTCCCAGCCGGAAAGCTCATTCGGAACTATCAGCCAGCTTGTGTCGGATTTAATTTTAAGCACCGCACCTGATGACAGGCCCACCTGCATGCCGAATAAAAAACCGGCCTCCCGTGAACTGTTGTAGGCTTCCACTGCCAGCACGTGCTTGCCGGGCCTCAGCAGTGCGGTAATATCATATTCATAAAGATGCCGCCACTCGGCGTCTCGACCCAATTCCTGACCATCCAGATACAGAATGTATTCATTGTCCGCCGTAAGACGAAGTCGTGCGCGCATGACGGTCATGTCTGAAGGAATTTCAAACGACCGCCAAAATCGCACAGTCTGCCGGTCAAAGGTGTTCGTCTCCCAAATCCACGAACCGATGTCGCTAAAATTATGGGAACCCCGTTCGGTCAGTGAATCCTTGACTGGTTCCGATGGGTCATCAACGTTGGTGTTATTTGTGATGGTAATCGGAGAACCTAAAACCGGTACAGTTTGAATCATTCCTACCATCAACGCGAAGACTAACGCCAAACTTGCACCGCATCGCGGAATAAAAGATAACGGGCGGCGTATGAACCAAGTGATTTTTGAATTGGAAATCAATGTTGCAAAGAGCCAAACTAAATTTCGTTTTATCTGCATCACTTGGTCAATTATCTCACAACCTATGCTAGCCATCAACCAGTCTCAAGCACCAAGCTCAAAATACCCGAAAGCACAACGGCACGGACAAGATATGAATAAAAAAACGTCGGCCCTGACTAATGCCCAGGCCGACGTAAAAAACTGCAACTTTATATCAGGCTTGATGACGACGAAACCCGCGGGTGGCAAACAACAGACCCAAACCACCAGCCATTATTGCCATGGTCGTCGGCTCGGGCGTAGGGGTAACATACGCAGCCGTCAATGCCGCCTCCTCCGAGCTAATTTGGCTGCCAGACAGCACTCCGCTATAAATATCGATTTCAGCAATATCTCCAACGAATCCATCACCTCCACCTTCATTGTTGCCAATACGAGTAATGGGTTGCCCAAACGTCGCGCCACTCCCGCTGCCGTCAGACGATCCATTGAGTCTAAAGGATGAAAGAGAAGAAACGGCCAAATCAATTAGGCTGAAACTCGTTGTGGGAAGGGTCGCATTTCCGTGAGCGACATCCGCTGTATACTCTGTCAAGAAATCGTCATTACCATTATAAACATCCCATTCTAGTGCCGTAGGGGATGAACCTCCGGTGAGGGCATTTCGCACCGCACCGTCTGTGGAAACCTCACAGTAAGCAAATACAGTATAGCCGCCGACATCCGGGATGGATGAATTGAGGAGAAAAGATCCTCCAGTAGCAGAAGCAGAAGAAATGTCCACAGCCGAGGAACCGTTTGGTGTCGCGCCCGTAGCCAAAGTAGGGAGTGTGGATGAACCGCCAAAAGTGCCGGTGTCACCGTTACCGCTGGAATCGGTCCATACGCCAGTGGTCGGATTGTAATTATCAGCTTGCAATTGCAGCTCAAGAGTTTGAGCTTTGGCGGACAGACTGCTGGCAACTAAAGCACCTGCGGCAATAGCACAACGAATGATTGCAATGGGTAGTTTCTTCATAAGACTATTTTTATGGGTTGGGTTGATACGTTATTTACGTTTGTCTTTTTTTCTGGTCGATGGAATTATTTTCACAAAAAGGTTAAAATACGTAAATACCCAGATAATGTAGCTACAACATCACCGAAATAGGGGATGATGACTTGAGTTCCAACGTTGGTTGAAACTTAAATGAAAATATGCAATGGGCGTGGAAACAGCATAAAGGTTTGCGTGTCAGCATAGTAATTACCATTGAAAGAACTGTTCGCGCGCCTAATTTAATTATATCACGGGTAAGCAAGGCGGAAAAAAACACTGCCATTGTTCAGATTAATAGGAAAAATAAACTGGTTGGTGAGAGTAGAGCCAAACACCGTCACCCAATTGGTGCCAAGTCCAAGGCCGAGTGAGTTAGTCTGCGCCTGCAATTCCCAACCGATATGGTCTGACGGCCAGCCAATTTGAATTTGTCCGTCAGCAACCTGCCATGCCAACTGGGGCGGAACCAAAGACGGCGAAAGAGCCAGCTGCACATCGTCAATGAAAACAGTGTTGTCACCGCCGTTGTTATCGGTGCCGACAAATGCAATGGTGGGACTGCTTGACGCCGAGGTGAAGGTTGCGGTGTAGTCCTCATAGCTCTGCGCCAACTCAGGTGCCGCATACGTTCCAATGGTCGTCCCGTCCGCTTGCAACTGCCATGTCTGGCCAGTCTGCTGACCGTAAATGTTGTTCCGTTGGGCGGCAGCGAATGTGATCTGGTAAATTGCTCCAGCAATTAATCCGATCAACGTTTGCGAAATAGTACTTGCTCCCTGCAGAAACGCTACCTGGCTGCCTTGCGGCGCGTTCGGATTGCCGTCGGTAAAAGCGCTGTTGTTCGCACTGATGCCGGAACCATTCGCGCCTGACTGGGCGGTAAATGTCCAGCTTCCACCAGACGGGTCATACTGATATGTGCCTACGCTCGGCGTCTCGAAGCTAAAGTTTTGAATTAATCCGGGGGTCGCGCTCGCTTCTGAAGAATTGGCGCTTTCGTTGCCACCACTTAAGGCCGAGACGACATAGTAGTAGGTCGTGTTGTTGGATAACGTCACGTCAGCATAATTTGTGCCAGTTACCGCATTAGCTACTACTGTATAACCACTGCCGCTGGTTGTGGAACGTTTTACATTATATCCGGTCACATTCGGTACAGCGTTCCAGGTCAACGTCACCAGTCCATTGCCTGCAGTCGCCGTCAGCCCAGTCGGAGCCAAAAAAAGATTCCAAGCAAACTGGTAATTGCCCGAACCGACCGTCCAGACCACGTAGGTCTGTGAATTGGTGTTTTGCACACTATCAAAGGTTACACCCGACGTGCTGCCCGATACCATACCGTTTTGCCAGATGTTCGTACCGCTTTCCGTAATCAATAGATTTGTTACACCAGTTCCAAGCGTAGGCAAATAGATCGAACCGGTCGAACCAACAGGAATGGTGACATTCAGCGTGGCTGAATTATTGGTCAGTGTCCAATCGCTGGCAATCATTCCGCGAACTGAATTGTAGCTGGCATTGACCCAGGTGATACCACCCACAAATGCAGGCTTGATGATGACGTGTTGGAAACCCGGCAACGCCGGATCGTATTGGATTCCTGCGAGGTCGTGATAGAACCATTCATCAATGTGGCCCAACATGAAATGATCCTGCGAATCACTCGGATTGGCATCCCACGCCTCAGTCAGGGCGGTGGCTCCTTGGTTAAGAATATAGCCGTACCCCGGATCATTGGTTCCGCTGTGAAGACTGTATACCACGTCAGGACGTCCGTTGTCGGTCAAGGCGCGCAAGAGGTAGCGGTGGCCGATTTCACCGGAAGTCAAGCCCAGTGAATTGACATTGGCAACGAGTTCCGCCATCACGGAGGCTTGGTTAGTGGGATTAACCAATCCCAAATACAGTGGCATGGCTTGCGAGGTCTGCGAACCGTTAGAGTAATAACCGTTGGTCGCCGAGTAGTAGGTATTATTAAAGGCAATTCCGATATTGGTGGCCAGCAGGTTAAATTGGGCGGCATCGTTGGTCCGGCCGATTTCTGTCGCAATTTGCGCGAGAATCTGCGCGTCCTGGCAATAATAAGCGTCGGCAGTCAGCGAAACCGGTGTATCTTGGGAGTAACCCGGCGGATTCGGCCCGATGTCATACCAGTCACCAAGTCCATTTGGATAATTAAGGAAATTACCGACCGATTGATTGTTCAGGTAGTTAAAGTAATTTGTCATGGTGGAATAATAACTGCGTAGCAAGGTGTCATCGCCTGTAAAAAGATAATGCTGCCAAGGAACGAGAATGACCGAACTGCCCCATTCGGGAGAATCGCGAAATCCGCCGCCGAACACCGTAAATTCCGGGGCAATGTCGGGCACCAAACCGGTGCCGGCCGAGGTCTGGCTGTCGGCCATGTCCTGTGTGGTTTTGGAAAACAGCAGTCCCATGTCAAATTCATAGTATAGAGAGGGACCATTTAAGTTGCATTGTTCCAGCCAACCCAGACGTTCGCGATGAGGACAATCAGTAAGGATACTGATCAGGTTGTTCCGTTGCGCCCACCGGATGAGCGTGCGGATGCTGTTGAATAAAGTATATGAGCAAGAAAAATTCCCCGCGTTTGTGGCTGAGTTTTGAATTACAATACCCGACAAAGCATCCACCGACGGCAATTGCGACGAGCCCGGTGCTGGGCTCAAAACAACTTGAAGATAGCGGCAGCCATGATAAAAGAACCGTGAAGTCCAGGTTTCCGATCCAGTGCCGGCAAGGGTGTATTGCCAGGAGGCGGTTCCGCCACCTGACGAAGAGCGATTTACTGTGCCATCGGAATTGGTCAGTTCGGCGGGAGTAATCGTAACTAGAGAACCCGACGGCCCGTGCGTGGTTAGACTGGCAATAATTGCGGCGTTCTGTCCGAGGTCATAGACAATGGTGTTGGCGGAAATGGTGTTGGTCTGGATTGGTTGCAAAGTTTGTGTGGCCACAATGGGCGGCGCTGCGTGAGATTGTCCGCGCAATTTTCCTCCAGGCCCATTGGTAACCACCGACGACGACCAGTTGGAGACATTGAAACCGGCTTGATTCCAACCGGCGGGGAGTAACCGGGCGTCGTAATACTCGCCGCCATAAACGTGGGAATAGGTGATAGGGCCGGGCGTCGTGAGCCATTGTGTATCACTGGGAATAACCTGGCTGGTGCCATTGGTATAATAGAGGTAAATCTGCGCAATCACTGTGGGCGAACCGAAGGAACCGGTGAATTTGGTGTAATTTGTGGTAGCGGGGACATTATACATGCCGTTTCCCAGCATTACACCCACGGCATTATTGCCGTTGGTCAAATACGGAGTGAGATCAAGCGTATCGTAGAAACAAGTCTGGTTGTATAAGCTCCAACTGGGAGACATTAGCGCATTGCCCACTTTCACGCCGTTGGCGGATAATTCGTATTGACCTAATCCGCAGATGTAAATCAGTGCGCGTTGCAAACCCGGATTGACCGTGAACTGCCGTAAAAAAATCGGTAGCCCATTCTGCCCAGTCTGAACGGTCACTCCAGTCCCCCACGGACTTATCCCGTAACTACCTAGCACCAGTGCATTTGTCCAAGAACTGTCATTAAATCCAGACAATTGCCATCCGGTTTGCAATGAGTTGGCGGCTTTCCATGTGGCATCCATTTGGATGTTGGTTTGCGTGCCATCAGCGTAGTTCAAGATTAACTTGCCGATCAGTCCCGCTGGATTGCCCACGGTGCCGCCGTTACTGGCGGCAATGGCAATCATATTGGTTCCTGCTTTGAGTTGGGTGGTTATAGTAAAGGGTGTAGCCACAGCATAATTCTGTCCTTGTCCAACTTGCGTACCGTTGACATAAGCGATGTAGGAATTGTCTGCGGTAAGCAGCAGCGTTGCACCAGTCAGCACCGAGTCCGACCGGATAGAGATGGTCTTGAGGAAATAACATGTGCCGACTGGAGCTGACTGGGCAGGATTGCCCTCCGGATACCAGATCCAAGAACATCCGGTCAGACTAAAACTAGGGCTATTGGAAGGAGCAACCAACCATCCACCTTGCCAATCGGCTTGATTAAGCAGCCCCATTGTCCAAGCAGCCATAGAACTCCACGCAGAAGGTTGATCGTTCACATCCCAAACCCGCACTTGCCAAAAAACCTGTTGTGCCGAAGCCAAAGTACTGCCTCCGTATGGAACATTAAACGGTTGCCCAGAAACTACTTTGCCGCTGTCCCACAAGTCGGGTTGATTGCTGGCCAGCAAAGCGGCGGAAGATGCCACCTGAATTTCATAGGCCGTTTCACTCTGAGCGCGCTCACTGGAACTGGTCTCCACCACCTGCCAGCTTAAGTGCGGATTGGGATCGTCAATGCCCAAAGGGCTTTGCCAAGAATCACACTTTAAATTCACAGGAGTGATTCCCGCATAAAGCACCTGAACTGACAAAGCCACTGCAACACAAATTATCCGAGTAATCGATGAAAACATCTTCAAAAGTAAAATACATTGCCCAATTATTTAAAGTTCAAGACTGGTATTAAACCTCATTTTATTTCATGAGATGATTTAGCAACCTTGATTGGCAGCAACAACTGCGGCCACTTATGCTGCGACAAACAGTCTAAAAACTTTCGGCGTCAAGGATTCCATGGAACTTATACACGAGAATCTTCAGTGACGCTAACCCCTAAAATTGTAGCGCAACCATCACCAAAACAGGGGATGATGTGCATTAACACGCAAACCGGCGCAGATAATCGCATTTGTCTTTTAATGAAAGATTTTTCTGCTGAAATAAAACTTTGCGGAGCCATTTCTTGTGAAATTTAGGGATGCATCACCACTTTGGGTAGTTGTTTGATTAAGCATATGTGATAAATTTCGAGATCAAAATCATCCCAGCGCAAGAATGAAGTCGGGATATACTAATTCAAATTTGAATGAAATAAATCCTGAAAAATACCACCTTTTCTTGATGACGAATATGTTTAGCTTCGTCCAGAAAGTAATCAGCCAACCTATTGTTGGACTGATGGTTGTTGGGGTTTTGGCGATTGTGCCGGCATCGGTTCACGCGCAAACGACCAACACGTTTGTTTTCAACAACACATCGGCAGCTTCCGGGGCTGGGCCAGCCAATCCCGCCAACGGCGTCGTGTCCATCAGCGGCACCAATCTCAATGCCGGTGATGTGGTGGTTTTTGATGGCATCGTCATTGACGTGCCCGGTTCAACGTCTGACGCGTGGGGTGCCGTCGAGTTGAACAGTGGCGGTTATCTGGGACTCACCAGCGCGACCTTGGGCGTGTTGGTGGAAACAGGAACGGCCAGCGGCAATCCATGTCAGCTTTGGGTTAATGGTTCAAGCACACCCTTAGGGACTTCGCAAGGCTTTAGGACGAATCGTGTTTGGATTGAACTGACCTGCACCCAGACCGGTTCGACGGCCAACATGAATTATCTGGTCGAAGTGGATCAAGGCGACACTGGGGTTTTCAGCGGCATGCTCTCTGGCACGGGCGTCAGCTTCGCGAACAACACCATCACCCTCTCCTTTGGGGCCAATAACGCAGCGCACCAGTTCATTCCATTGCCGGTCGGGCTTCAATCTATCCAGCAACAATTATCCGCCACCAATCTGGTGATTGGTTCGTTTGATCAAGTGGTGGTTACCGGGAATTATCTGAATCTATCCAATGTTGTTTTGGCGGCTACAACTCCGGGCTTGGCTTATACTTCCAGCAACCCCGACGCCGTCACCGTCTCCAGCAACGGATTTTTACAAGCGGTTGGCGTCGGTCAGGCGACGATTACTTCCACGTTGCCGCCTTTTTCAGCCAGCAACACCGTGTCGGTGGTTGACCCCGGTGCGCTGTTCAGCATTTCTCTGACGGTCGGCAACCCAATGCCGCTTTACTCCAATCAACAGGCCGTCGTGGTCGGCACCTTCGCCAACGCCACGAACGTCAACCTTTTGGATTATGGGCAGACAACATTTACGCTAAACAACACGAACATCGTCAGGATTTCGTCCGCCGGCCTGGTGACCGCCATCGCGCCGGGAGCGGCGGTCATCAAAGCGATCAACAACGGCCTGACCAGCGCTCCTGTACAGGTAATTGTTACTTATCCGACAAACCAATTTATTTTTGATAGTTTTGGCGACGGCTTTTGGACCATCGTCAATCAAGGCAATTCGAACACGCTTGTCGTCAGTTCCAATGGTGCCAGTCAGGCGACCACTACCAAGACCGCGTTCGACCAGCAGTTCGAGTTGCTTTACAATTATCAAAACAGCACCTTTCGCATCCGCAACCGCACGACTTGGCAGTGCATCGGCGCCAAGCCCGGCAATTTGGCCGGCACCGGAGTAATCCCGGTCGCTTATACTGGAACCGCTGCGCAGCAATGGTATTTAGTGAATGTCGGTAACGGCTATTTCCGAATTGTGAACTCGCAATACGGCCTAGTGCTCCAGACCGACAATGGGAATCCCGCCAACGTTACTCTAGTGAACGCCTCCTCCAGCCCGTTTCAATACTGGAGTTTTGTTTACCAGACACATTATCCGAAGAAAGGCTGCGCGGGTTATGAGGGCGACTACGCGGAGTTAGGTCTGAACTGGGCCTACAACTACGACGACAATACCGGCGTCGCCCTCCCGCCGCAGGTGGATTTTGTGCCGATGATCCACGATGGCGTGTGGGAACCGTTGAGCGATGTTCAGTCGCGCTCTGCTGGATGGCGATCACAGCCGCAACCCGACTATCTTCTTACTTACAACGAACCGGACAACGCTTCACAAGCAAACATGACCACCAATCAGGTGATCGGTCTTTGGCCGCAACTACAAGCGATGAACGTGCCGCTGGTCAGCCCGGCAATGCAAAGCACTTTTGATGCTTGGGAATACAATTTTTTTAGCTTGATCGCGAGTAACAACTATCGCGTGGACTACACCGCCGTGCATGAATATGTCCCGCCGAACGCCGCATCACTTATCAGCGAACTACAAAGTGTTTATAACACTTGGGGACGCCCCGTCTGGCTCACAGAATTTTCGCCGGTAGACTGGAGCAACACCAAGTCTTGGTCAGAGGATGATGACTACAACTTTCTCGCCGAGTTCATGTGGCAGGCCGAGGCTCAAAACTGGCTGAAGCGATATTCCATCTTTCCTTTCAGCGGCACGAATAGTGCCAGCCCGTGGGTGGATAACGGTTATACCGGAACGTTCTTTCTGGCTGATGGCGTAACCCTTTCCCCATACGGTGAGCTTTATGCAACATGGGATGCCGACCTCACACTGGACACACGGACACCTTATATTATTCACAATCTAGGTACCAGTTTCCGCTTGACCGCAACCAACACTATTAGCACACCGCTGGCGTCCACCATCTACGTGAGAAATGCCACGACGGAATGGGGGCTTCTACCCGCCCCGACTACGAATTACTGGTATATCATTTCTCTCAACGACGGAAGACGATTGCGGGATACAGGTGGAAACTTGAATCTCGGCCCGTTTCTCGCCACTGGATCCGCGGTAGAATGGGAATTTAACGGTCCGGACAGCAGCGGTTACTATTTTATTACCAATACGGCGGGACACTGTCTCAATGGCTTGGGCACTCCCCCAGCTATCTCATTCAACACAATAGCTTCCTCGACACAAAACAATAATACCCGTTGGCGGCTGGTTAAAGCCTATCAACCTGTATCTACCTCCGTAAGTGTACCCAATAATTTATCACTTATTTTTACCGACTCAGGTATCGCATTAAGTTGGTCTGTTGACAGTAACATGTTTTATAACATTTATCGCAGCACGACGAACGGCGGCGATTACACGCTTATCAGCAGAGTCTCATCAACCACCAACTACACTGATACCACGGCATCCTCGAATAGCATGCCCTACTATTATGTCATCACTGGGTTGAACGCCTTTGGGGACGAATCTGGTTACTCAACCATTGTTGACGCCACCGTCGCCGCTGTCTGGCGTCAACAATGGTTTGGCACCACGGCCAACACAGGCAATGCCGCCGATACCGCCGACCCGGCTCAAGATGGTATTATCAATATTCTGAAACGGGCATTTAACTTGAATCCGAATGTTGGTGAAACTACTGGCACGCCATATGGAACTGTGAACGAAAACATCTTCACAATGACTTATCAGAAGAGCCTTGCGGCGACCGATCTGATTTTTCAGGTCGAGAAAAGTTATGACTTGATGAATTGGTCAACCAACAACATCTCCGACGCTGTCGTTTCCAGCGATGGGATTACCGAAATCCACGCCGCTTCAGTCCCCGTCGCAAACACCGCACAGTTCTTGCGACTTCAGGTGACCGAGACCCAATAACTGTGCGTTGCAGAAGTCGTTTATGCAGACTCGCCCATGGCGAATGCAGGCATAATGAAGTAGAAAAATTCTTCGGACGTATTACAAGCAGTTAATATTTCAGACCATGCACCTCAACCGGCAATTTTCAATGCGAACGCGATATCGCATGGTCTTTTGTCCGGCAACGTGAGATGCAAACCATTTTCATCGCGGGTGAATTTCAATTTGCCATTGACGCCCAACATCCGAAGACTGCCGATTTTGTCCGGCCAAAACGCGGAGTTCTCCGCAAGCGACTGGATGGTGATTTTGCCGTCCGCCGGAAACGCGAGGACGATGGCGTAAAGCGTTTTGCCGTCCTTCGACTGCGTGAAACGGATGTCTGCCGGCGTGAACAGTCTCGTATCCGCATCGCGCTGGCCATCAAACTGACCTTTCACAAAATTTCTGGTAGCGGGTCCTTCACCAAAAATTTTCCACGGGCGGGTGGAGTAAATCGCTTCGCCGTTGACTTTGAGCCAGTCACCAATGCCACTGACGATTTTTACTTCGTCGCTGTCAATCGTACCGTCGCCGCGCACCGGCACGCTCAACATCAAATTTCCATTTTTGCTCACGATGTCCGCGAGCATCGGGATGACGGTAGCGGCGGATTTATATCGGTGTTGATCAAAAATGGTGCGGTCGTAATGCCAGTCGCCGAGGCAAGTGTCGGTCTGCCACGGCTCGGGCAAAATGCCGGTTGTTTTGCCGCGCTCAATGTCATAAACCAAGGCTTTTCGCTGGAGTGGATCAAGAAACTTGCCATTCATCACGGCTTCGTTTTGGCCGTGCCACTGGATACTTGAATTGTAAAAATGCGCGGCCAGTTCCAGACCAATGTCATCGGTAATGCCATGAAACGGCAGGACGGTGTCGTCAAAATAAACCATGTCCGGCCGGTAATCGTTCCATAACTGTTTGGCGCGGAGAAAAAACTTTTGCATATACGCCGCATCCGGGATAGTAGCGCCCTTAGCCGGATCCCAATCCCACCAGTCCCAGCCTTTTTGGTTGCCGGGCGCATGATTTTGCGCGTAGAGGTCCTGCGGGTCGAGGCCATCCCACCAAAGTCCTTTGCCAGCGGCCTTAGTGAGCTTGCCGTCGTAAGGCACGCCGGCTAACGGGCCGGTTTTGTCCGCGCCTTGCGTCGGTTCATACCATGTCCATGTATGCGACGCGTGAACGCTCACGCCGAAACGCAATCCATTTTTTCGTGCCGCCTGCGCCCACAGCCCAATGATGTCCTTCTTCGGGCCGATGGCGACGGAGTTCCACGGCTGATATTTTGAATTGTACATGTCAAAGTTGTCGTGGTGGTTGGCCATTGCCAGAAAATATTTCGCTCCGCACTTTTTGTAAAAGGCGAGCAGTTTGTCTGGATGAAAATTTTCCGCCTTCCATTCGTGAATCACATCCTTGAACCCGAACTGCGATGGCGGCCCGTAATGCTCGATGTGGAATTTATTTTGAGAAGTGCCTTGAATATACATGCTGCGCGCATACCAGTCGCCATCCTCCGGTTGACATTGGGGCCCAAAAACCGCCCAGACGCCAAACTTTGCATCGCGAAACCACTCCGGGCATTGATACTGTGCGGCGAGCGATTCCCACGTCGGTTGAAACGGCCCGGCGGCAATTTCCTGCGAAGCCGGCAGGTTGGTCTGGGAAAAAACGTTGGTCGTCGCTGCCACCAACATCAATGCTGCTGCTATTGAATTTGAACGAACGAATGATTTGATTTGCACGTTTGTTATTCTCTTCAGGTTTGAAATTACAGTTAAGCGGATTATTTTTACCGGAGCAACCGGTAAAGATTGTCATGGCGATGATTGAAACCTTTTAACCCAAAAGCGTCATGCAGAGTTTGCGGTTCTGATGTGAAAACAACGGCTTAATAAATGTGCGAGCGGAGTTTTCAGTTCCGGATTCGCTGGCTTGCGTTTTATTTCGACATGGCTCAACATTCAATCGTCAGTGTCCCTGCGATTTTCAACCGTTCATTACGACAATCGCCAAAACGAAAGGTATTTTTATTTTCCAGACGAGTAAAATATTTTTGACGGGAGTTTTATCAGCTGCCATGGTTTTCTTTTCATTCGCGGCTCCAAGTTTTGGTGCAATCACTGAACGGACTTCACTTGAACAGGGCTGGCAACATCCGCCGAACGAAGCGCGGTTGCGCGCCTATTGGTGGTGGCTTAATGGCAACGTCACCAAGGCATCCATCACCCGCGACCTCGAAGAAATGAAGGCGAAAGGTTTCGGCGGGGCAGTTATCATTGATGCCGACGGCTCCAGTCAGGAAGGCAACGCGCACGCGCCGCACGGCCCAACTTTCTTTTCGCCCGAATGGTGTGAGCTTTACAAACATGCCTTGCGCGAAGCGAACCGGCTCGGCCTCGAAATGAGTTTGAACATCCAAAGCGGCTGGAATCTTGGCGGTCCGATGGTCACCGCCGATGACGCCGCGAAAAAAATTGTCTGGTCGGAGTCCCGCATTACCGGGCCGACCAATTTCAACACCGTTCTGCCCGTCCCGGAAGTGCGTGAGAATTATTACCGCGACACTTTTGTCGTCGCCTATCGGATTAGGGCAAACCAGCCGTCGCATCTGCAACTCCAAAACTGGCGAGAGAAGGCGTTGCTCAAAACTCTCGAACCGTTTTCCGCACCGGACACAACGTCGCTGTTTCAGGAATTTCCCGCCACGCCTGACGAAGAAGACGTTCGCACCACCGACGTGATTGATTTGACTTCAAAACTCGCTGCCGATGGAAAATTGCATTGGGACGCGCCTACTGGCGACTGGCAGATACTACGCTTCGGCTGCACTATCGGCGATCATTCTTACGTTTCCACAGGTAGCGAGGGGTGGCAGGGTTATGCGATTGACGTTTATGACGCGGGTGCGTTTGAACGCTACTGGAACGCCGTCGTCGAACCGCTCATCGCCGACGCCGGGCCGCTCGCGGGGAAGACTTTGAAATATCTGCACACCGACAGCTGGGAGGTCGAAGCCGTCAACTGGACGCCGACGCTGCGCGATGAATTCAAAAGGCGACGCGGTTACGATTTGGTTCCGTGGCTGCCGGTCATCGCCGGGAAAATTGTGAACAGCCGTGATGAGAGTGACCGTTTTCTTTTTGACTTCCGCAAAACGCTCGGCGAACTGGCGATCGACAACCACTACCGGCTTTTCCGCGACAACGCGCGCAAGCATAGCCTCGAAATCCATCCCGAATCCGGTGGGCCGCACGCCGTGCCGATTGACGCGCAGCGCTGCCTCGGCTGGGACGACGTACCGATGAGCGAATTTTGGGCGTGGTCGTGGACGCACCGCATCGGTGATGAAAACCGTTTCTTTGTCAAACAACCCGCGAGCGCCGCGCACACTTATGGCCACCGCATCACGCAGGACGAAGGCTTCACCACCATCGGCCCGCACTGGCAGGAAAAAATCTGGAGCAATCTGAAACCATCGTTCGACAAGGCGCTATGCGAAGGCATGAACCGCCTCGTCTGGCACGCGTTCGTCTGCTCGCCGGACCAAACGGGAATTCCCGGCCAGCAATATTTCGCCGGCACGCACTTGAATCCGAAAGTGACCTGGTGGGAAAAATCCGCGCCGTTTTTCAGTTACATCAATCGCTGCCAGTTTTTGTTGCAGCAAGGTTTGTTCGTCGCCGACGTTGCGTATTATTACGGCGATCACGTCCCGAACTTCGCGCAACTGAAAAAATCCGACCCGGCAAAAATTCTTCCCGGCTACGATTACGATGTCATTACCGAGGAAGCGCTGCTCACCCGCGCGCGCGTGAGCGATGGAAAAATTGTTCTGCCTGACGGCATGAGTTATCGTGTCCTCGTTTTGCCCGACCGCGACACGATTTCGCTGCCGGTTTTGGAAAAAATAAAAGAGCTTGTCGCCACCGGAGCAACGGTCATCGGTCCCAAACCTGCGAACGGCGAAACGTTGGAAAATTATCCCGCGAACAACGGCGAAATTGCGCAGCTTGCGGACGAAATCTGGGGCGGCAAAATTGGAACCGGTCGCGTCATCGCGGACAAAACCGCTCGTGAAGTGTTGCTGGCTGACGCCGTACAGCCCGACTGTGAATTTCTCTCGACGTCCGACCTTCAACTCTCAACCAATTTTGATTACATTCACCGCACTGCCGACGGCGCGGAAATTTACTTCGTCGCCAACCGTTCCACAAATTTCATTTCGATGAACTGTGTCTTCCGCGTTGCGGGTAAAGCCCCGGAAATTTGGGACGCCGTTTCCGGTGAACATCAATTCGCCGCTGCCTACGAGCAAAAAAATGAGCGGACGACAGTGCCTTTGGAATTCCCGCCATGCGGCTCGTTTTTTATCATTTTCAACGAGCCATCAGAGAAACATCCCGCAACCGCCTTGAGCAATAATTTGCAACTCGAACCGCTCGCGGAAGTTTCCGGCCCGTGGACGGTTCATTTCGATCCGAAATGGGGCGGCCCGGAATCGGTTCAATTCAATCAACTTGAAAGCTGGACCATACGCGCCGAACCTGGAATCAAATTTTATTCCGGGACGGCAATTTACAAAAAGACTTTTGATTTGCCGGACTTGCAACTCGCAAGCCGAGACGCAAAACTCTTCCTCGATTTAGGCGATGTGCATGAGCTTGCTGAAGTTCACCTCAACGGAAAAAACCTTGGCATCGTCTGGTCACCGCCATTTCGCGTGGATATCACGAGCGTGGTAAAAAATTACGGCAACAAATTGGAGATCGAAATCGTGAATTTCTGGCCGAACCGGATCATCGGCGACCAGTTTTTGCCGGTCGAGCAGCGCTTCACGAAAACCAACATCCGCAAACTTACAAAAATTACGCCGCTCGAAGAATCCGGTTTGATTGGTCCGGTGCAAATCTTGGTGCAACAATAGTCAAAAAGCTATGTGTGCAAAAGCTGCTATTTAGGGAAAATATTCGTCAGATAATTACTGAAGCAAAGACATGAATCTAAAACTCAAATTCGTCCTGATGTTCGTTTTCGTCAGTATGTTTACTGTTTTGGATATTGTCCGTGCAGTTGATCCCGATTTTTGGGCCTGGGCACCAACGCCGCCGATGGGCTGGAATAGTTGGGATGGTTTCGCTACTACCGTTACCGAGGCGCAGACGCGCGCGCAGGCCGATTTCATGGCGACAAATCTTCGCCGCCACGGCTGGCAGTACATCGTCGTGGACATCCAATGGTATGAACCCAACGCGACCGGCTTTGATTATCGCAAGGATGCGAAACTGGAAATGGACCAGTGGGGACGGCTCATGCCGGCGACAAATAAATTTCCTTCCGCGATTGGCGGCCAAGGATTCAAGCCGCTCGCCGATTACATTCACAGCCTCGGATTAAAATTCGGCATTCATCTCATGCGCGGCATTCCGCGTCAGGCCGTCGCCGCAAAAACTCCGATCAAAGGCACGAGCTATACCGCCGCTGACATCGCTGACACCAACAACGTCTGTTTTTGGAATGGAGACATGTATGGCGTGGACATGGTAAAACCCGGCGCCCAGGAATACTACAATTCCGTCTTTGACCAGTTTGCGGCGTGGGGATTGGACTTCGTAAAGGTGGATGATCTTTCCCGTCCGTATCACATGGCAGAAATTGAAGCCATCCGCAAGGCGATTGACCATACGGGTCGGCCAATTGTTTTCAGCACGTCACCGGGCGCTACACCATTGAGCGACGGCGAACACGTCAGCACGCACGCGAACATGTGGCGTATCAGCGATGATTTCTGGGATGACTGGAAGCTGCTGTTTGACCAGTTCGCCCGTGTGCGCGACTGGACGCCGTTCCGCAACCCCGGCCATTGGCCCGATGCCGACATGCTACCGATTGGCGTCCTGCAAATGGGGAAAAACAAAACCCATTTCACGCACGACGAACAAATTACGCTGATGTCGCTGTGGAGCATCGCACGTTCGCCGCTGATGATCGGCGCGGATTTGACGAAGCTCGACAACTTTACGGTTTCACTGCTGACCAACGACGAAGTGATAGCTGTGGATCAAAATAGCTCCAACAACCATGAATTGTTTCAACGCGACGGACTTTACGTTTGGATCGCCGATGTGCCGGGTTCACCGGACAAATATCTTGCCCTGTTCAACACGCGCAGCCAGCCGGATGATGCGGTGCTTTCGGCGGACGGAAACAGTTGGGCGTTGGCCGTGCCGGTGAAATTATCAGAGCTTGGCTTTGCAGATTCGGTCAACATCCGAAATCTGTGGACGCATCAGAACCTTGGCTCGGTCACCAACGAATTTGTACCGGTCATCAACCGCCATGGCGCGGGACTTTATCGCGTGTCACCAAACCAATGATGATCAATTCCCTTCAAGAGATGGAAAAAATCCTCAAATCAATTCTGCTGTTTCAAATTCCGGTCGTCAATTTCTGCCAGACGCAAACCACCTGCAATGACGTGGTTGGGACAGGTGAGGGATTTGGCTGGAGAAAAAGGCATTCGATTGATGTTCGTCTGAATTTTTCGCACGGTGGCGAGTTCACGGCAAGCTGATTGTCGCGGCAATTGCGGACGAATCACTAAAAAAGCGGCGGGAAGCCGTTGGCGCGAGCGTAAAATTTCGCCCGTGCCAACGGCTTCCCGCACGCCATGCCCCACTTTAACTTTAAGTTGGTGCGGCTTCATATGGCGAGCAGTTCGCGGCTGCTCGCGAAAATGCGCGTCTGGCGTTCGGATTGACGCACGGCAGTCGCAGTTTTTTCATCGAACAATACCGGAAACACCAGCAGTGGGTAAAGTGTCGCCCACGCCAGCGCTGCCGCCTCGTTGGCCGCGCGCCGTAGTGAGACGTTCAATTCTGGCGTTGCCACGGCCAATTGCGTCGCGAGCAATTTAGCTTTAAGCCGCTCGAATTCGGTTTCCTGAATCGCGCGGAATGGAGCAGGCGGATTTGGCCGCAGCTCAAAGCGCGTTTCAGGACCGAATTGTGTCGGCACTGGTTTATGATTTTTGTTCATGCTTTTCCTTTCGTTTTTACTGGTTAAAACAGAAAACCCGCGATTGACGGCAATCGCGGGTCTTGAAAATCTGTTTTCTCGGTTTATAGATTCGTTCCCACGTTACCAAAAAGATGGCAGTCGCGCTGCCAAATGGACATACGTCCATTGACCGGCGCGTGCATCAGTATTTTTGCAAACGTGTTTTTCATTTTAAACCAGCGGAAAGAAACACGATTTCGCCCCGTTTGTCAAAACTTTTTTTAATTTCACTTGCATTTGATTTGACGGCTGGCATTTTTATGGCATAGACAATTGGAAATTAAACAGGAGCAACTCATGGCTGATAAAACTATTGAACAACGTGTAAAAGAAATCGTCGTCGAACAACTCGGCGTGAATGCGGATCAAGTGACACCGGAGGCCAAGTTCATTGAGGATCTCGGCGCGGACTCGCTCGACACGGTGGAGCTGGTCATGGCACTGGAAGAGGAATTTAGCGTGGAAGTGCCGGATGAACAGGCCGAAAAACTTCAAAGTGTCGGCGATGTCATCAAATACATCGAAGACACCCAGCAAAAATAGTTGCGACTTTCACAGCTTCGGGGCAGTTTCAGCTAACTCAGCTTAAGCTGCCCCGTTTGATTTATGGCAAGTAATTCATATGCGCGCCGCGTGGTTGTGACCGGCCTCGGCGTAGTCACGCCCATCGGAAACGACGTTGACACGTTCTGGAAAAATCTGATTTCAGGCCAATGTGGCATTGACCGCATCGATTCATTCGACCCGTCGGCGTTGGACACGCAAATTGCCGGTGAAGTGAAAAATTTTGATCCGGCACCGGCATTTCCATCGCCAAAAGATGTCCGGCGCTCGGACCGCTACTCGCAATTTGGCGTATATGCCGCCCATCAGTCCTTGCTCGATTCAGGCCTCGACCTCGAAAAAGAAAATTGCGACGAAATCGGCGTTATCATCGGCTCCGGCATCGGCGGACTGCAAACCACCGCCGAACAGCATAAAATTTTGATGGAGCGCGGCCCTGGCCGGCTCTCGCCGTTCATGATTCCCATGCTCATCAGCAACATGGCCTCCGGTTTGTTCTCGATGTATAAAAATTTGCGCGGTCCGAATTTCGCCACTTGCTCCGCCTGCGCAACGGCGAATCACGCCATCGGCGAAGCCTGGCGCGCCATCAAAATGGGCGACGCACATGTGATGTTCGCCGGCGGCGCGGAAGCGGCTGTCGTGCCCATCGGCATCGGCGGCTTTTGCGCGATGAAAGCCATGAGCACGCGCAACGACGACCCCAAACACGCCTCACGCCCGTTCGACAAGGAACGCGACGGCTTTGTCATGGGCGAAGGTGCGGGTGTCGTTGTACTGGAAGAATTGGAACACGCCAAAAAACGCGGCGCGAAAATTTATTGCGAAGTCGTCGGCTACGGCAATACCGCCGACGCCTACCATCTTACCGCCCCGTCGCCCGATGGCGAAGGTGCGGCACGTTGCATGAAAATGGCTTTGAAGACCGGTGGACTGAATCTCGAAGACGTTTCCTACATCAACGCCCACGGCACTTCCACGCCGCAAGGCGATGCCTGCGAAACGCAGGCCATCAAAACCGTTTTTGGCGATTACGCGAAGAAAGTCGCCGTTAGTTCCACCAAAGGCGCGACTGGCCACATGCTCGGCGCAGCGGGCGCGGTCGAGATGAGTGCCTGCGCGCTCGCCATCAAACATAACATCGTCCCGCCGACCATCAATTATCAGGTGCCCGACCCTGAATGCGATCTGGATTACGTTCCCAACACCGCGCGCGAAATGAAAGTCAACGCCATCGTCAACAACTCCTTCGGCTTCGGCGGCCATAATGCAAGCATTGCGGCGAAAAAGTTTGCCGATTAGGCATAGAACCTTTTTTATTGATCAAATCCCAGCGCGAAGGAAAAATTCCCGTGCCGAAACAGATTCAAGAACTCATCCAATCTTTTGCAAAAAGGTGAATTTCGGTGGTTCGACGCAAAATTCATCCATGCGCGCACGCAAATTTTGGACGTGCGGCGTTTGCCCGTGGGCGTCCAGATGCGCCTTGCTCGTCCAGTTTTCGTAAAAAAAAAATTCGACGGATCATCCGGCGCAACGTGCAAGTCGTAATTGATGCAACCGGCTTCCTTGCGTGTCGGCATGAGCAACCCAGTCAATATTTTGCGCAATTCGGCTTCTTTTCCGGGCCGCGCCTGAAATGTGACGACGAGCGTGATGGGTTTTGTGTTCATGTCGGGTTGAGCGGTTTAATTCAATGACTCTAAAATTTTCTCCGCCGCCGCGCGCGGATTTTCCGCCGCGTAAATCGGGCGGCCAATCACCAGCCAGTTCGCGCCCGCGGCAACCGCTTCTTTCGGCGTGAGCGTGCGCTTTTGGTCGTCGGCTTTTTCCTCGCCGGTGCGGATGCCCGGCGTAACCAGTTGCGCGCTCGCCGGCAGGGTTTTTCGCAGTGCTGAAATTTCCAGCGGCGAACAAACCAGTCCGCGCAAACCGGCCTTGGTCGCTACCATCGCGAGCCGGCGAACCTGAAATTCCACGTTCACATCCGACCCGACTTCGCGCAGCGCGCCGGAATCAAGGCTGGTCAAGACCGTCACGCCGAGGACGAGCGGAGGAGGGCGGCCAAGTTTCCACGCATTTTCCTGCGCAGCCTGCTCGGCGGCTTTGAGCATTTCCGAGCCACCGCTCGTGTGGACCGTCAACATTTGCACATCGAGTTGCACCGCAGCAGCGACGGCTTTGGCGACTGTGTTCGGGATGTCGTGAAATTTCAAATCCAGAAATACCAGCGCGCCCAACGCCCGGATTTTTTTTACGATGTCCGGCCCGGCGCTCGTGAACAGTTCGCTGCCGACTTTGAAACCGCCGGAAACCGGCGCGAGTTGCTCCACCATTTTTAACGCAGCGGCGGCGGTCGGAACGTCGAGTGCGACGATGATTGGATTGCGCATGGGGATGATTTAAACCCAAGCGATGAATTCCGACAAGCCGTCGTTTTGACTTTACCCGGCGCTTCGCCTAGTCTGCACGCGTGAAAGTCATCCGCCACAGTGACGCAAATTTTCCGGCAAAACTCCGCGAACTGACCGCGTCGTCCAGTTTGTTCGATTCAGAAATCGAAGAACGCACCCGTGCCATCCTGCATGAAGTTTATTTGCGCGGCAACGACGCACTTTTGGATTTCACGGAAAAATTTGATGGCGCGAAACTTTCCGCCGACCAACTCGCCGTCACGCAAGCCGAATTACTTGCGGCTTCATTGAAAGCTGACGAATCGCTGCGCGCGGCGGTCGTGGAAGCGGAAAAGAACATCTCCGCGTTCGCAAAAAAGTCTTTGCGCAAAAACTGGCAGATGAAAAATTCTCACGGTGCGAGCGTCGGCGAAAAGTTTGATCCATTCCAGCGCGTCGGCATTTACATTCCCGGCGGAACTGCGCCACTGGTTTCGACGGCACTGATGACTATCACGCTCGCGCGCGTTGCGGGCTGCAAGGAAATCGTTGTTTGCACGCCTTGTGGAAAAGATGGTGCAATCAATTCCGCATTGTTGTTCGTCGCGCGTGCGGCAGGCGCAACGGAAATTTTTCGCATTGGCGGAGCACAGGCGATTGCGGCGATGGCTTACGGCACAAACACAATTCGCCGCGTGCAGAAAATTTTTGGTCCGGGCAATGCCTACGTTGTCACCGCCAAACGATTGCTCGTCGGCCATGTTGCGATTGACTTGCTGCCCGGCCCGAGCGAAGTGCTCGTGCTCGCCGACGAAACGGCGAATCCAAAATTTGCCGCCGCCGATCTGCTCGCGCAGGCCGAACATGGTTCCGGCCACGAACGCGTCTGGCTAGTAACGACCTCGGCGAAAATTTTAAAATCCGTTGAAAACGAAATCGCGAAGCAATTGCCGAAACTCGCGCGGCGCGAATTTATCCAGCGTGCGTTGCAAAACAACGGCTGGCTGATTCAGGTAAAATCGCTCGACGACGCGATTGCTCTGACGAACCAGCTTGCACCGGAGCATTGCGAAGTGATGACGCGCAATCCGCGTAAAGTTTCTGAAAAAATCCTGACGGCAGGCGCGATTTTCCTCGGCGCATTTTCGCCGACGGTTTTGGGCGATTACGTGGCTGGGCCGAGCCACACGCTGCCGACCGGCGGCGCGGGCGCGTCGTTTGCCGGGTTGACAGTTGACCAATTTCAACGCCGCACGAGCGTGGTGGAATATAATCGCGCTTCTTTGAAAAAAGTGTTGTCCGCCGTGAAAAAATTTGCCGAACTTGAAGGCTTGGACGCGCACGGAAAAAGCGCCGAGATAAGAAAATAAAAACGTCTGTTTGATGCGACACTGTCCGCGTTCCTACGCCAAAATCTATTTCTCTTCAAAAAATGGCCGCCCTACCTCTGCAAGCGACAATTCTTGTTGTTCTGTTAAAAAAACGACGTTGAAATTTTCTTGAATGCTAAAAACATGGGCAAAGATTTTGCCGATTTTTTCCATCATTCCTTTGTCAAAGCCGAATTGTGTTCGCAAGCATAAGGCGGACGTGGCCGGAATCTCAAATCCGATAATTCGGGCCAAATATGCCTTGTTCACACTCCGGTCGCGTTTGAAAAATTCAACAAGCTTTTCCTTGAAAATTTGTTCCTTCTTACCGTTTAGGTCTCCCAAAAATTGAAAGTTAGTTGCTCTAAATTCTTTGGCGGTTTCCCACTCTTCTCCTTTTTCACGAGGTATCACCACAGGCCATGCCTGCACAACCTTTGGATTATGCTCTATTCTTTGTTGTATTCGTCTAATTTCCTTACTTGATGGATTGTTTTCTATGTATTTTTCCACAAACTCTCTGACGGCTTCAAAATCATCCTTTTGGCCAAGTAAATACGGAACAGCAAAATGTTCAACATCCTCAGCAGCCATTTGTGCAAACTCCAGAAAATCATCATCAGTATCTAAATTAGCATTTCTATCAGCGCGGAAAGGTTTCTTTTCGACTCCAGCAAAAGACTTAAACCATCCTACGGCAAATTGAGAATGCGACTTCCTATCCACAAAATCGCATAATGTGACTTGGCGCAAAGTTGTAGCAAGAATTCTACTGCCGGGTTCACAATGAACCGCAATGCGTAGAATAAAATAGGACGATGGCATTTCATAAACTTTGTCCTTTATCTTCACAAGCGGGAAACCATGCTTTTGAGCAATTGGCCTAAAATAAGTAATCACTACTTTTTCAAATATTTCATAGTCCCGCTTTTGAATTGTATCGTAAGGTTTTTTTACCATACATTTTAATGTAGATAGTCGCAGATTTATTTTTCCTCGACACGCTGAATCCGCGCGCCGAGCTTCCGCAATTTCGCGTCCATTTTTTCATAGCCGCGTTTCATTTCAACAATTCTACCAGACCCGTTTCATCCGCAAAACTTTTTGCTAGCGGTTTGTCGAGAGTTGCCAGACTGAATCCATGTTGCCGTGCGAGCGCGACTAGATAGCGGTCGGTGATTTGATTCGCGCCAGTCATGAGTTCCGTCCGCACCACGCGGTCGGCGCAACTCAAGTCGTCGGGAATGAATTCATGTCGCGGGTCGGCGATGAATTGACGGAGGACGCCAAACGCCAGTTCCGGCGGCAGGCTGTAACCAAGCAGCGGATGCGATGAGACGCGCGCAAATCCAAGCTGGACGACTGGACAAGTCGCAAACGCAGAAACATTCTTGAACCAAGAACGGGCTTTAATGTGATGCTCATGATTTTCCCAGAGCAACGCCATGAGTAGGTTGACATCCAGCAGTCGGGTCACGGCGTCCGGCTTTCAATCTCGTGAACCAGTTGTGAAGTAATGCTTCCGCCATTGGCGCGGATTACGGGCAGCCCGTCGCCTTCCGTGC
Organism: uncultured Verrucomicrobiae bacterium; assembly: GCA_963719075.1. Classification (GTDB taxonomy): domain Bacteria; phylum Verrucomicrobiota; class Verrucomicrobiia; order Limisphaerales; family UBA11358; genus UBA11358. The sequence goes on from CAVRAN010000001.1 coordinate 303,447, forward strand.
CGACGGAAAAGTTACGGCGCGTCATCGAACCGCTGTTTTCCGCGATGAACTTGGCTATCCGTGCCTGTTCGTTCGCGGGCAGTTCTTTGATTTGCTCAATGATTTCAAATGCACTCACGGTTTAATTATCCTGCAAAAATTATTTTTGGCAAGCCGTGGAATTCATTTTTCCTCCACACGCTGAATCCGCGCGCCGAGCTTCCGCAATTTCGCGTCCATCTTTTCGTAGCCGCGATCCAGATGATAAATGCGGTTCACCTGCGTCGCGCCTTTCGCCGCAAGTCCGGCAATCACCAGCGCCGCGCTCGCGCGCAGATCGCTTGCCATCACCGGCGCGCCGCTCAACGGCCTGCCGCCCTTCACGATCGCGCTCGGCCCTTCGATCTCGATCTCCGCGCCGAGACGCGCCAGTTCGCTGACGTGCATGAAGCGCGATTCAAAAATCCGCTCCGTGATGATGCTGATGCCCGGCGCGAGCGCGAGCAGCGACATCATCTGCGCCTGCACATCAGTCGGAAAACCGGAATACGGCAGCGTCGTTACGTCCGCCGCGCGCAACTTTTTTCCGCGCCGGACAATCAGATTTGCGCCGCGACTTTGGATCGAAACGCCCGCCTCGTTCAACTTGTCAATCACCGCGCGCAAATGATCCGCCCGCGCATTTTTGATCGTGACCTCGCCGTCCGTCGCGGCGGCGGCAATCATAAAAGTCGCCGTCTCAATCCGGTCGGGAATAACTTCATGTTCCGCACCGTGCAATTTTTCCACGCCGGAAATTGTAATCGTCGGACTGCCCGCGCCGGAAATGTCCGCGCCCATCGCGTTTAGAAAATTTGCAAGGTCAACCACTTCCGGCTCGCACGCTGCGCTTTCGATGACGGTCACGCCGTCGGCCAAAGTCGCCGCCATCATTATGTTCGCTGTGCCGAGAACGGTTGGGCCAGCGCGTCCGCCGAGAAACATTGAAGCGCCGGCCAGTTTTTTCACCGTCGCGTCAACGTAACCGCCCTCGATTTTTATTTTCGCGCCAAGGGCCTCAAAACCTTTCAAATGCAGATTGATTGGCCGCGCGCCGATGATGCAGCCGCCCGGCAAAGAAATTCGCGCCTTCCGCAGCCGCGCCAGCAGCGGTCCGGCGATACAGATCGAGCCGCGCATTTTGCGGACGAGATCGTAATCCGCGTAGCCCCTGATTTTTTTGGCGTGAACGGTCAGCGTGCCATTTTCAAATTTCACCTGCGCGTCAAGCGATTCAAGGATTTGCGTCATGAACCGCGTGTCGCTCAAATTGGGAACTCCGCGAATGACACACGGCTCGTCCGTGAGCAATGTCGCCGCCATGATGGGCAGCGCGGCATTCTTGCTGCCGCTGATGGTGACTTCGCCGTGCAATGGCACGCCGCCTTTGATTAAAAAACTTTCCATGTTTATTTCCTTCTCATCCTCGTCGTCATCCTCATCCTCAAATTTGATTTATGAGGACGAGGATGACGACGAGGATGATTTTACAATTAAAATCCGGGCGCGCTGACTGTAATCTTCCTTCACCGCTTCTACAATCCACTTTTCATTTTCAAAAATTGTGCGAATCACGTCTGCTTGGCCATCGCCGAATTCCAGCATGATTTTTCCGTCCGGCTTTAGAAACGTTTTTGCTTGCGCGGCGATTTTCCGATAAAAATCCAAGCCATCCGCGCCGCCATCCAGTGCAGCGCGCGGATCGAAATCACGCACTTCCGGCTGGAGCGTTTTAATTTCCGCCGTCGGAATGTAAGGCGGATTGCTGACAATCAAATCGAATTCCCATTTTCGGAGGAACGAGCTCTGCGAGTCCCTGATTTTGGTTTCGGCGTCTGAGTCAGGGACTCGTGGAACTTGTCCCTCCGAGTGAAACGCAGCAAAGCCATCGCCTGACAGAAATTCAACTCGCTCGGCGACATTATTTTTCGCTGCGTTTTCTTTTGCCAACGCGAGCGCGTCCGCCGAAATGTCCGTGGCGATGATTTTTGCGTTCGGACATTTTGCCGCGAGCGCGATGGCGATGCATCCGGTTCCAGTGCCGAAATCCAAAGCAGTTGAGGGTTGAGGGTTGAGGGTTGAACCGCCTTCGCTTTGCTTCGGCGCGGCAAGGAGAAATTGCCAACCCGCTTCCGCGAGCAATTCCGTTTCCGGTCGCGGCACAAGCGCGTGGCGGTTCACGGCGATTTCGTATCCGCAAAAGGAAGTCGAGCCAACAATGTGCTGGAGCGGTTCGCGCTGGCCGCGACGCTTGATAAATTCTCGCAACGCGTTCGTTTCTGGAACCGTCAGCACGCGCTCAAAATTCAGATACAAATTCATGCGCGGCAGCTTGACCAGATGCGCGAGGAGTAATTCAGCTTGCAAGCGCGGCAATTCAATATTTTTTTTGCCGAGAAATTCCGTGCTTTTCTGAATCGCTTCGATAACGGTCACCCGTCCAATCTAAATTTCAGCCGCCAAATTCAAAGCAAAGAAATTTGCATCACAAACCTGCGCTTGCCCCAAATTTGTTTTCCGCTATAACCACGCGCGATGCTCAAAACATTTTTTCAGCCGCTTGTTGCATGGTATCTCGGTGCGCTCAAAACCATCGGCTACCCGGCCGTCTTCCTGATGATGGTTGCCGAAAGCAGTTTCCTGCCAATTCCGAGCGAAGCCATCATCCCAGCCGCAGCGCACTGGGCGGACACGGGACAAATCCCGCTGCACTTCACGGGCATCGTTATTGCAGGCGCGCTGGGTTCGTGGCTGGGCGCGACCATCATGTATTGGCTGGCGCGAACCGCCGGGCGTCCGCTTATTCTCCGCTACGGACGACTCATTTTGTTTCCACCGGAGAAACTGGAAAGGGCCGAGCGCTGGTCGGCGCATTACGGTGCGGCGGGCGTTTTCATCGCGCGCCTGTTGCCGGGCGCACGGCAACTCGTCGGCATTCCCGCCGGCATTGCGCGCATGGACTACAAATTGTTTTCCATTTTCACACTGCTTGGCTCGACCATTTGGTGCATAGTGCTTTGCTACGTCGGCGTCAAAGCCGGACAAGACGAAAAACTCATGCACGGTGAACTTCGTCACGTCGCGTTCTGGCTCGGCGGTGCGATGCTCATGCTCGGCGGACTTTATTATTTTTTTGTTCACCGGCACATGGCACGGAAATAAAAATGATGACGCGAGCGGAATGGATTGAAGTGCTGGCGATTGGCTTCGTTGCGCCGATTAGCTGGCTGGCATGGCCGTGCTTTCCTTCTCCTACACCAGTCTGGCAAATCGTGCTTGGCGCATCCGCATTGTTGCTCGTGCAAAGTCTGGTACGCGACGTCGCGATTCTTCTTCGCAGCCGGCGTTCGGCATCCAATGAATCTCACCAAGAAGCACAGTGCTTTTGTTTGGAATCAACGGTCGGCGCAACGGGCATTGTCACGGCAGCGATGCTGGCCGGCCTAGGTAGTTCAACCCAAGTCGCAATCGGCCGTTGGGATTTTCTGCTGGCGGTGGCGGGAACTATGGCGCTCGGCTTCATCATCAAGGACTGGGTCATTTCGTGGAAACCGCTCGGTGTGCGACGCGAGAAAGACCATTTGAATCTCATCGTCCGCTGGAAAAGCAAATCAAGATAAAATAATGAAAACGAAAAACATCGAATACACAGTTCTGCGCTAACTCATCTCTTGCCGATCCACCTGTTCACGTAGCGCGGGAGGCAGGGAGTGGACACGACCGATGATGATTACAGAATCGCCGGCCTGGAGTTTTTCTTCGATGAAGCCGGAGCGTAAAACACTCCCATCGGCGCGCTGGAGGGCGATGACCAGCAGGTGACCGTCGGACATATTTTGTAGTTCGAGGATGGTCTTGCCGATGAGATGGGTGTGCTTGTGCAGACGGAGTTCGTCAATTTCCACACCGAGCTTTTTGAGTTCCTCGCTAATCAAACCGCGGTTGTCGCCGAGGAATTTCATCGTCGCCGGGCGCGTGATGCTGTGTGCAATACGGGTGCCGCCGATGCTCGCGGGGAGGACGACTTCATCGGCGCCGGCCTGGCGGAGCTTCTTTTCGGTCGGCGGGTGTTCGCCGCGGGCAATGATGCGCAGTTGACGGTTGAGATTGCGCGCAGTGAGGGTGATGAAGACGTTGAGCGTGTCTTGCGGCAGCACCGTCGCGAGGACGATGGCACGTTCGACGTGGGCGCGCTGGAGCGTTTCCTCTTCGGTGGCGCTGCCCTTGACGAAGAGGTATCCACTTTCCTCGGCCATGGCGAGGCGGGCATCGTCGAGGTCCACAACGACGAACGGAAACTTTACCGCGTTAAGTTCGTGGGCAAGAATTTGGCCGATCCGCCCGTAACCGCAGATGATGGCGTGTTCGCTGATGAGTTCCACTTGCTTGCTTTTTTTTAGTTCTCCAATGGCTTTCATAATTTCTCCTTCGGTGATGAATTGAATGATTTCGCCGATGACGAAAACGACGGCGCTCGTGCCGGCGACGATAACAAACATGGTGAAAATTTTCCCGACATTGTCGAGCGGGTGCACCTCGCCGTAACCCACGCCAAACATGGTGATGACGACCATGTAGACCGAGTCGATGAAATCCCAGCCGTAATAGACATAGCCGCCGACGCAGATGCTGAAAACCGCCGCCAGATACAACAAGCTGCGCCGGAACTTCCGAAAAATGCTCTTTGGTGGAGCGGACATGAACGGATAATAATTCTCCCTGAACGAGATATTAGTAAGCTCGACACAGTTGGCGAGAAAAAAGAAACCGATCCATTCCCGTTCAGATTGATGATTGAAATTTCGCTGCTCCTGTTCAATGGCGCGACTTTCATCGCCACTTTCCGCTTTAAACTTGTTATTTTGAACCTAGAATAACCTCGTGAATTTGCGCATCGGACAATTTCCAAGTTACCGCCCGCGCCGGTTGCGGCAATCGGCGGCGCTGCGGAAACTCGTTTGCGAAACGCGATTGGGCGTGGAGCAATTGGTTCTGCCGCTGTTCGTCCGCCATGGCAAAAAATTGCGCCGCGAAATCGGCGCGATGCCCGGCGTCTATCAATTTTCACCGGACGAACTTTTGCGCGAGGCCGAGCGCGCTCACAAACTCGGCGTTCCGGCGGTTTTACTTTTCGGCATTCCCGACAATAAAGACGCAAAGGCAAGCGGCGCGTTCGCCAAAAATGGCATCGTCCAGCAAACTGTCCGGTTGTTGAAAAGGCAATTGCCGTCGCTGCTCATCATTACGGACGTCTGCCTTTGCGAATATATGGAGCACGGCCATTGCGGCATCGTGTCGCGTGGGAAAATCCTGAACGACCCGACGCTGAAAATCCTCGCGCAAACGGCATTCAGCCACGCCGAAGCGGGCGCGGACATTGTCGCGCCGAGCGACATGATGGACGGTCGCGTTCGCGCAATTCGCGAAGTGCTGGATAAAAATGGATTTTCCGAAACGCCCATCATGTCATACGCGGCGAAATTTGCATCGGCGTTTTACGGACCGTTCCGTGAAGCCGCCGAGTCCGCGCCAAAATTCGGCGACCGGCGCAGTTATCAGATGGACGCGGCGAACGCGAACGAGGCGTTGCGCGAAGTGGCGCTGGACATCCAGGAAGGCGCGGACATCGTGATGATCAAACCGGCGCTGGCGTATCTGGATTTGATTCATCGCGTGAAAATGGAATTTGGATACCCGACTGCCGCTTATTCCGTGAGCGGAGAATTTTCAATGATCAAAGCCGCCGCCGCCAAAGGCTGGATTGATGAACGCTCAGCGACGCTGGAAAGTTTGCTTGCGATGCGGCGCGCGGGCGCGGACATTCTCATCACTTACACGGCGGCGGATGTGGCGCGCTGGCTCAAGGAATGAACGCTTTTGCGTTTGCTATGAAGGTTCAGGGTGGTTAGGCTTCGCGTCCATTTTCACTATGATTGGAACGATTCGCAAGCACTCAAAATGGCTGTGGTTGATCATCATCACGCTCACCATTATTTCATTTGTTTTTTTCTTCTCGCCCAGTTCGCGCATGGGCAGCGGCGGCACGCACAGTTCCAATGATCTGGGTTCAATCAACGGAAAAAAAATCACGCCGGATGCTTATGTTGAAGCCCGGAACGAAACTGATATTTATTTTTTCTTCAATACCGGCGCATGGCCTGACAGAAATCCAAAAATAACCGCCGTCGATTTGCAACGCGAAATTTACATCCGCCTCATGCTTATTCAAAAAGCTGAGGACATGGGCATTTATGTCGGCGATGATGAAACGGCGCGAGCGGCGACGATGTATTTGCGCTCACTGGGACGCAATAAAGAACCCGTGCCTTTCGATGCTTTTGTAAAGCAAGCGCTGCAACCCGAAGGATTGACGGCGGAAGACTTTGAAAATTTTGCACGTCACGACCTTGTCATTCAGGAACTCGTTCAGACGCTCGGTTTGCCCGGCGAACTTGTCGCGCCGCAGGAGGCCGCGGCGGATTATCAGCGCGAACATCAGGAACTGTCCGGGCAAATCGTTTTCTTTTCCGCGTCGAATTATCTATCGCAAATCGCGGTTACGCCGCAGGCCGTCCAGCAATTTTACACCAACTATCTTGCCGAGTATCGCCTGCCCGACCGCGTTCAAGTTAGTTACGTCGCGTTTGACGTGTCGAATTACCTCGCCCAAGCCCAGAAGGATTTGGAAAAAACGAATTTTGACGAAATGATCGAAGCAAACTACAACCGGCTCGGTCCGGATTATTTCCGCGACGCAAAAACACCTGACGAAGCGAAAGCCAAAATCCGTCAAGCGATGATTCACCAGCAGGCTTTGCTTGCTGCGGATAAAGATGCGAATGAGTTTGCCAACGTCGTTTTCAACCAGGATCCGCCCAAACCCGAAAATCTCGCCGCCGCCGCGAAACAAGAGAATCTGGTCGTTCACTTCACCGAACCGTTTTCCAGTGAAAACTATCCTGATGAAATCGGCCCTCTCGACAGCTTCACGAAAGCCGCGTTCGATTTGACACCTGACGAGCCGTTTGCCGGACCGATTGTCGGCGCGGACGCCGTTTATGTCATCGCTCTCGATCAAAAATTGCCAAGTGAAATTCCGCCGTTTGACCGGATTCACGACCGCGTCACTTCCGACTATCAATTTCACGAGGCTGCTTTGCTGGCGCAACAAACCGGAACTAATTTCGTTAGCAATCTGACCATGCAAATGGCCGTTGGCCGCAGTTTTGCCTCCGCCTGCATCGCCGACGGTCTGCGACCTGAAGTATTGCCGCCGTTTTCAATCAGCACGCAGAAATTGCCGGAGTTTGAAAATCGTGTGGACTTGACCCAACTCAAACAGGCCGCGTTCACCACACCGCCGGGCAAAACAAGCAATTTTAACGCGACGAGCGATGGGGGTTTTGTCGTTTACGTCCAATCACTCCTGCCGCTGGATCAAACAGCCATGGAGGCCGACCTGCCCAAATTCACCGCTGATTTGCGCCTGCGACGTCAACACGAGGCCTTCAACACCTGGCTCCAGCGCGAAGGCAGCAGGGAATTGCGGGACACACCACTTTTCCAAAAGCAGGCGACAGGCGGCATGGAGAAATAATTTCCGTCTTAATCCGCCCTCGAAGTTTGCCGGGAATGGGATTACGATTCACCAATTGTGAGCGCCATCAAACTCTCTTCGCCCGCCACGCGCGAATTTTGGGAAATTCCCGTCCTGTTTGAAGACGAACATCTGTTTGCGCTCGACAAACCCGCCGGACTTTTGACTTCACCCGACCGCTACGATGCGCAACGGCCAAATTTGATGAAATTGCTCCATGCCGGAATTGAAAACAACAAAACATGGGCGCACGAACGCAATTTGAATTATTTGAGCAATGCGCACCGTCTCGACTTCGAAACGAGCGGCGTGATTCTGCTCGCCAAAAACAAACCGGCGCTCGTCGCGCTGGCGAATTTGTTCGGCTCGGAAAAACCGCAGAAAAAATATCTCGCGCTCGTTCGCGGCGAGCCGCTGGAAAATCAATTTGAAGTGGACGCCAAACTCGCGCCGCATCCGGTCAAAATCGGCATGATGCGCGTTGACCCGAAAAACGGCAAGCAATCGAAAACGAAATTTGAAGTAGTCGAAAATTTTCCGCGCTTCGGTTACGCGCTCCTGAAATGCGAGCCACTCACCGGGCGCACACATCAGATTCGCGTTCACGCGAGCCACGCCGATTTGAAAATCGTCGGCGACGAACTTTACGGCGGTAAACCGCTCTGGCTTTCGCGTTTGAAATCCGATTATCGTCTCAAATCCGGACGCGAGGAACGTCCTCTGATTTCGCGCGTTGCACTCCATGCGGAAGAATTGACCTTGCCGCATCCCGTCACCGGCGAAGTTTTGAACATCAAGAGCGAGTGGCCAAAGGATTTGAAAGTCGCCGTGAAATATCTGCGCCAGTTTTCAGCTTAACAATCCAACACGGTGTTAGTTGCTTGGGTCGTGGATAGACAAGCCTTGTTTGTCTCGAAATTCTGAAACCCAAGCATCTTTGAATTGAGCAAGGTCTTTTTCCTTAATCGCGCCGTGAAATGAATCAAATTTTTTTGGCCGCACACCACCAAATCTTTTAAGATATTTTTCGCATCCTGAAATTATACGTTTTTGAAATGTTCTTAACGACAGCACATAAAATCTCTCCTCGCCATATCGAGGCGACAAAGCAACAAAGACACAAACAAGATTTTTCGGAAGCGGAACAGGGCGACCAAGTATTTGCTTCTTTCCTTCGAGACGTATTTCGACGAAGTGGCGATTATCAAATTGCCATGAACCACCATTTGAGGTTTTTACCTGCACTGGAACTGAACGATACTCCGAATCGGTGGCGATGATGTCATATTCGGGGACGTTGCCCGAAAAGGTTGCGGCAACGAGACCAATTCTGCCAAGCGCAGACGCAACGAGATACTCTCCAATTTGTTTGGTGATTTGATTGGATCGTCCAGTCGCCATAAATTTATCCAAGAGGATTGAGAATTTCTGTCAAAACACAAAAACATTTCGCCAGCATATAAAATAATTTCATCACGAAACCGCCCAATTCAAAATCGCCTTCTGCACGTGCAACCGGTTTTCCGCCTGCGTAAAAATTGTTTCGGCGTGCGCTTCAAACGTCTCCTCGTCGATTTCCTTGCCGCGATACGCGGGCAGGCAGTGCATCACCAGCACGTCCGGCTTGGCCAGCTTTACCAGCTTTTGATTGATTTGATAACCGCTCAAAATTTTCAACCGTTCGGCGGTTTCGGCTTCCTTGCCCATCGAAACCCAAACATCGGTGTAAAGCACATCCGCGTCCTTCGCCGCTTTTTCAACGCTTTCAGTGCAAATGATTTTTCCGCCCGCGCGCTTCAAAATTTCAGCCGATGGCTGGAATTTTTTCGGCGCGGCGATTCGCAATTCAAAACCGAGCTTCGCCGCCGCCCAAATCCACGAGCGCGGCACGTTGCACGCGCCGTCGCCGATGAAGGAGACGACTTTGCCCGAAATCGGCCCGCGTTTTTCCTTGAACGTGAAAATATCCGCCAGAATCTGGCACGGATGCTCGTCATCGGTCAGTGCATTGATGGTTGGAATTCCGGAAAACTTTGCAAATTCCTCCACATCATCTTGCGCAACGGTGCGGATAACCGCACCGTGAATCATCCGGCCCAGCACACGCGCGGTGTCCTTAATCGGCTCGCCGCGACCGAGTTGAATGTCGTTTGTGTTGAGAAAAATCACCTGTCCGCCGAGTTCGCTGATGCCGACTTCGAACGACACGCGCGTGCGCGTGGATGATTTGGAAAAAATCAGCGCCCAGGTTTGTCCAGCCAGCGGCACCCGGTCGCGCCGCGCCCGCTCGCGTTTGAACACAACGGCATCGCGCATAATTTTCTCGATGTCCGCGCTCGTCAATTTTTCCAAGGATAATAAATTTTTCATCTTTCAACTTGAGAATTTTCCGCCCAAAGGAAAGTTTATAACCAAAACAATTCGCGGCGTCACTCCTTTTTCTTTGCCGCATCCGCCGCGCACCAGAGAAACCACGCCCCTGTCGTGCGGTGCGGCTTCCACTTTTCACCGAACGCGAGCAGTTCCTTCGGCTTGGGCATCTCGCGTTTTTTGTAGGCGACGCGATAGCCGCTGCGCACACCAAAATCATCGGCGGGCAAAACATCGAGGCGGCCAAGTTGGAAAATCAAAAGCATTTCCACCGTCCAGCGCCCAACGCCGCGAACTTCCGTCAACCGCGCGACAATTTCGTCATCGGACAATTTTACGATTTGCCGCGAGCTGGGAATCACGCCGGACAAGGTTTTTTCCGCGATGTCGCGGATGGATTTGATTTTCGCGAACGAAAATCCGCAGGCGCGGATTTGTTCGTCCGAAACTTTCGCCAAATCTTCCGGTCGTGGAAATTTTCTGCCGGGAAAAAGTTTTTTGAACCGCGTCAAAATCGTGTTCGCCGCCGTGCCGTTAAGCTGCTGATGCGCGACAGCCATCACGAGTGATTGGAATGGCGAGCGGCGTTTTTCCGGCACGAGGTCGCATTTTCCGTGTTCTCGGATCAATTGTCGCAAAACCGGATCACGTTTTGACAGATGTTTGTGCGCGGCACGTGTCATGCGAGGGATTTAATGACTTCTTCGATTTTGGAAATGCCTTCGCCCGCTTCCTGCGGTTTCAAATTCAGTGGCGGCAGCAAACGGATGACTTGCGTTCCGGCGGGAATGACCAAAACGCCCGCCGCGTGCAGTCGGTTTACAAATTGGACTGCTGCAGTTTTGTCGCTTGAAGCAAATGCCGGAATTTTTTCCCTTTCAACAAGTTCGAGTCCGAGCATGAAACCAAAACCACGCGCGTTTTTGACAACACTTGGGTGATTTTTTTTGAGCCGTTCCAATTCACCTTTCATCCATTCGCCGAGCTTGCGCGCGTTAGAGTCGAGCTGTTCCAGTTCGATGACTTCAAGAATTTTCAACGCGACGGCACAGGCGAGCGGCGTGCCGCCGAACGTCGTGGCGTGCGTGCCCGGCCCGAGCAAATCGGCAAACGGCGCACGCACCCAGAAAGCGCCAATGGGAAATCCGCCGCCGAGCGACTTGGCCATTGAAAGGCCGTCAGGCAGAAATTTTTCGCCAGCGGGAATATTTTCCAAAATCCGCTGGAAACTTTGGAATTTTCCCGTGCGATAGTGACCACATTGCACGCCGTCCATCAATAGCAGCAGTTTTTTCTCATCGCACAACGCACGCAGGCCAAGCAGATATTCGGACGTGGCGGGCGTTACGCCGCCTTCGCCTTGCACACCTTCAATCATGATGGCCACGGTCGCAGGTGAAATAGCATTACGCGCCGCTTCGAGGTCGTTGAATGGAATATGCCGGAAGCCGGGTGTCATCGGCTCGAAACCTTTTTTGACTTTGTCCTGACCGGTGGCGGCAATCGCAGCCATTGTGCGCCCGTGAAATGAATTTGTCGCGGTGAGAACTTCAAACCGGCCTTCGTCGTGGCCGAATTTGCGCGCGAGTTTGAACAAGCCTTCATTTGCTTCCGCGCCGCTGTTGGCGAAAAAAACTTTTCCCGCACCGACGCGTTTGGCGAGTTCGGCGGCGAGCCGTCCCTGCGGCTCGGTAAAATAAAGATTCGAAACGTGAATCAATTTCTTCGACTGCTCGACAAGCGCCTCGGTGATGGCCGGATGCGCGTGACCGAGACAGCAGACCGCGATGCCCGCGCCGAGGTCGAGATATTTTTTGCCCACGACATCAAAAAGATAGCTACCTGCTCCATGGGTAAATGCGAGATCGAAACGACCGTAACTCGGCACGACATTTTTGCTGAATAGCTCACGCACGGATTCAAACTCGTTCTGTACAATTGGCGGCGGTGATGGAAAAATTTCTTTCATCGGGCTGAATTAAACCGCAGAGACGCCAAGACGCAGAGGAAAAAATTCATAAAACAATTTCCGTCCCGATTCCCTCGTCCGTGAAAATTTCAAGCAGCACGGAATGTTGCACGCGGCCGTCCAGGAACGAAACCTTTTCTACGCCTGATTTCACCGCCGCCACCGCGCTTTCAACTTTCGGAATCATGCCTTGGTCAATGACGCCAGCTTTCTTGAGTTCATTCACTTCGGCGACTTTCAGATGCGGAATGACCGAGTCGGGATTTTTCGGATTTCGCAAAAGTCCCGGCACATCACTCATGAAAACAAGCCGTTTCGCTTTGAGCGCAATGGCAGCCTGTGCGGCGGCAATGTCCGCGTTGCAATTATAAATTTTCCCGTCCTCGCCCAACGCCGTCGGACTGATGACCGGCGTGATGCCGCGCCGGATACATTCGCGCAACGGGTCAACATTCACTGCCGTCACTTCGCCGACGAAGCCGATGTCAATGTCTTTACCCGCCGGGTCTTTGAGCAACAGTTTGCGGCACTTAAAAATGTCCGCACCGGAAAATCCCCGCGCGTTGCCGTCAAAATTTTCAATGGCTTTGACAATTTCCGGATTGATATCGCGCGATAACACTCGGTCAACCACATCAATCGTAGCAGCATCGGTGACGCGCTGGCCTTGAATGAAATTCGCCTTGAGACCGGCAGCTTCCATTGCGCGCGTAATCGCCTTGCCGCCGCCATGCACGACGACGGGGTTGATGCCTACGGCTTCGAGAAACACGATGTCGCGTGCCACGCCGTTACGGACGTTCGCATCGGGCGAGTCCATGAAACTGCCGCCGTATTTGACGACGAACGTCGCGCGGCCGAATTTCTGGATATAAGACAACGCTTCGAGCAACGTGTCGGCTTTTGCAATCAAATCTTGCACGGACGTATTTCTAGCAAGAAACCGGACGAATGAAAGCGCGTTTGTCACAACGATTTCACTTTCACTAGCGCGGTGTTTTTTCTAAGTTACCGTCATGTCTGAGATCGTGAAGTATGTAAACAGCGGGGCGGCGAGCATCACTCCGGCCGTTGCCGAAAAAGTCCTGCGTCATCTTCCGCAGTGGAAGTTGGAGTTCACCCAAATCAGCGCGCCAAAATTCCCGCATCTGGTGGACCAACTGGAATTTCTTGCCGATGCGGTCGAAGACGCCATCGAAGGTGCTTACAAGGATTTGCCTTACACCGCCGTGGCGCAGGCGGTTTTCGCGCTGCTCTACGCGCATAAAAAAATGGGCATCATTACGGAAAGCATTCTTGAATTTGGCCGCGCGGACGATTCAAGCGTGGTGCGCGCCGTGCTGATCCAAAATGAAAAGGCCTTCGCCATTTACGCCGGAGCACAGGGAATTAGCTGGCAGAAAATAACAAGCCAGCCATAAAAGCCTCACCTTCTTCTCACAGCAAAAAAGCTGGAGACGAAGGGCAATATTAAATTAACGCGCTTTCATCTGCTGCCCGATCGATTTCCGAATTTAAGACGGGTGGAATTTCCTTTGGAAATTTGGCTTTTCCAAGAAAAAGTTCTTCAACAATTGGAAGAGGATCAGGCAAAATAGCCCACTACCGACTATTTACTATCACCATCTTTGTGTGCTTTTGGATTCCACCACATCAGGTTGGGCCCAGCAGCGGCCTGATCAGGATTGTATTCTGTCAAACGCATGAATTGGGCATTCCCACCTACGGCCAATAGATTTCCACCGTTGACATGCAGGTTGCCCAGTCCTTCTGCGGGTTCGGTATTAGGCTCTTGAGCAGGGCCGGAACCGGGATAGCTGGATCCATCATTGTAGCAATTGGAATCTATTTTTTGATCGGGCTCCCACAGAAGCCAGCATAATGGACTCCAAACTTGGCCCGCTCTTGCCGTTGCATAATTATAAGTATTATTAACGCCGCCCGGCGGAAAAAAGCAAGCACTGCCATTCATAATGTAAGTAGACAAGGTATTTGCACGTTTCGCCCAAAGGCTGGGCGGGTTCGCCGGTTTGAGGTCATCCGGACAAATAAACGAATTTCCATTGGGCGCATATTGCCAGTAGGATCCACCTTTAAGGCGAACCACCTGGTTTGAAGCCCATTCGCTAATGACAGTGTTATTAGGAACATTGTTAATCGAGGTTGGGGGGCGACCGGCTGAACTTCCCGCATATAACCACCCAGGTGGACATGGAGGAGATGGATCTTCCCCCCAATTTGGCCACGCCAAGTAATCCTGATTATCGCTGCCATACATATTTGAAGCCAGTCCGAGTTGCTTCAAATTGTTCAAACATTGTGTTCGTTTGGCTTTCTCCTTGGCGCTGGCCAATGCCGGCAACAACATCGCGGCGAGAATGGCGATGATGGCGATGACAACCAGAAGTTCAATCAACGTAAAACCGCGACTACGACCTTTGTGTTTTTCGCTGGCATTTAAAATCATTTTTATCCTGTAAAGTTATTATTAAACAATGAGTCTGTTAATTGCAATATCGATTATTAAACCAAAAATCAAATAAAAGGGGTATATCTTTCAAGACATACCCCTTTTTTGCGAACCACTATTACGGTCCAACTGCGCGATAAAACTGTTGAGGCGCACTCGGAGTCACGGTATAAGGTGACGTGGCCGCATTAGTCGTCCATGGACCAGTCACACTAGGTGCTTGCACAAGCAAGCTTCCAGCCGACCATTGTAACTTTATCTGCCCACCAACGTAGCTGATGCTAATTGTCGGTGCAGCCTGTTGCACAGACAAGCCTAGATCAAAGGTGCCATTCCAACCCGGAGTGGCGCTAGTTTGTATCTGGCCACCAGTCGGTGGAATACATACTGCTTGACCGCCCGCATAAGTATTGTTGGTAACAGCGGCCAAATCGTCATAATCGGAGTCGCCAGTTGCTTCACCGAATGTATAGGCATAGACCGTGTTAGGTTGCAACGGTAATGAGATACCAGTCATTTCCAGCCAATCTGTGTCATTTTCCGCGGCAATGGTGCCTTTGCTGATCACGAAATTGGTCTGGGAGTTATAAGTTGCATACAGTGCCGCATACTGGCCACCTTGGTCGGTATAGATGTTATATATGTATACAACATAGCCCTGCCCATTTGTGGGAAAGTCGGGTGTGACGTAGGTGTCATCGCCAGCCAGTTCTATGGCTACAGAATTGAGAACGTATCCACTCGGGTTGCTGCCAGTGGTGAACGTATCACCGGGCGGTGCGCTATTATCAAAATAATAGTTCAAAGGTTGCGGGCCGTTTGGCGCTGCCAAACTGCCTTGGAACTCGTTCGTTTGATAAATATCGTTGGCTCCGGGCGTGGGTTGGTTAAGACCAATGTCCGTCAAAACACCATTCGTATTAACAGCGGGAGGCAGTGTAATCCCCACGGTAACTATCGAGCTGGTGGCGGTTGCGTAGGAGTTGGAAACGATAACCTGATAACTATAGGCACCTGGATTCCAGCCTGTGGTGTTCAATACGAGGTTTGAGACGTTATTACCAGGAATATTGGTAAGTGCTCCGCCGCTGCCGCCGTCTGTCAGCCAGTAATAGCTCAAAGGCGATGCGCCGGAAGCAGTTTCAGTAAGTGTGAACTGAGTCCCCACAAAACCACTGGATGGCGAAGGTGAGATTGGCGGAGCAGTGGGCTGCGGGGGTAACTGTCCAACGGCCGTAAATTGCAGGTAAAACACGCCTGAGTTAGTGGCAGTGTCGAATGAAATCGACCCGTCTGCAGGGTTGATCTGAACAAGTTCGCCGCCGGAATAAACATTGCTTGAACTGGAATCAAGTCCGGCCCAACCCGTGCCACCGTTTTGAAACGTGTAGGCATATTGTGTGTTGGCTGACAATGGCGTGTTCAAACCGCTCCATTCTAACCAGTCACCTAAAGTTTGATTGAAAGTGAAGCTAAAACTGGCGTTCGTATATACCTGCAACAAGACGGCATTGGTTTCATTGGCATTTATATTGATCTGGTAGATGCTCAGATAATACGGTTGGGGCGTGCCTGTGGCGCTCGATGAATCAGCCGGGCCGCCGCCGGTGTGAATTTGCACAGAATCCAGAATGTAACCTTGCGAATTGGTGCCGGTGGTAAAGATCTGGCCGGCTGGTGAATTGTTATTGTCGTAGTAATTGATGTTGTCACCTGTGCCGCCCCCACTTAACTGACTGATGGTAGGATAATACGGAAACGATGCATAGTTAGTGCCTTCTTCTGAAAGCGAGGCAGGTGTTATTGGATAACTAACCACAATGCTGACTGGCGGACTGGTGGCGGACTGGTTGAGGTTATTGCTAACAACCAGATCATACACAAAATTACCAAGGCTCGTCGTATTCACAATCAAGTTTGTAGCGTTGGCTCCCGGTATATTAGTCAAGGCAGCACCACTACCGCCATCCGTCTGCCATTGATAAAAGAAGGGGCTCGCACCCAATACACCAGATGCATCGATTGTCACTGTCGTAGTATTGCTGAAGATATTTACAGCAGCATAATATCCGTTACCGGTTGTGGCAACGGTAGGCTGGTCGACAACCAATGAAGTAATTGGAGTCAAACCAAGGTCGAAATCTGCCACCCAACCGGTCGCGAACATGCCGCGTTTCAACTGGCCGCCGGTGGTCGGAATAACTAGAGCGGTGCCATTTGTGAAAAGAGCGGTGCTACCGGCGGTATCTTCGCCATCCATCTGTTCCCAACCAGTTCCACCATTTTGCACTGAGTAAGCGTATTTAGTATTGGGCGAGAGACCAACACTGAAACCGGTCCATTGGATCCAATCGAATTCGTCGAAAGTAAAAGGTTCCGAAGCATATGTAGTCAGCAGCGTCGCATTAGATGATGCACTAATTGAATAAATCCGAAGATACCAAACCGTGGCGTTGGTTGGAAGCCCATCACCACCATTACCGCCTGTTAGGACACTTACAGCATTCAAAGTGTATCCCAGCGGATTATTCCCCGTGGTAAACGTTTCTCCAGGAGGCTGCGGAGGAATACCATTGCCACCATTTGAATAGTAATTCAAAGTCCCCGGATTTGCCGCAGTGCTAAAATCAATCATAAAAATATCGTTGGTTCCGGGAGATGGATTAGCTCCATCGAGATCGGTCAGGGTTGCGGTTTGCGCGTTGGCGTTGGGCATACTACTAAATAACAAAGCTACCGTGGCAGCCACCGCCAACATCAGTGTTTTCAAGGTTTGTTTCATAATTACTTGGGTTGTTTTTCGACGTCTGTTGTTTTCAACCTATTAGTTAATTTGTAATCGGCAAAGATCATCAAAATTAAAGCGTGCATGACATACAACGCGATGCTTTGCCACTAAATAATAGTTGGAACTTTTAAAAAGTACCACAACATTGCCTATTGTCTTGTCACCAGAAATGGTGATGTTAATAAGAATGGATTGTATCTCTAACAGATGCAAAGACATGAAGAAACTGAATGTTTATGCGGTTGGAATGACTCTTTTTGAGGGACTAATTATTGCGGTGAGAATTGGTGGCTTTTTGTCGCTTGGCCTTCTTCGAGGTTGGGGCGGCGGCGTATTCACCAGCCATTTCATTGCATCCTCGAAACTGATGCCGTTTAATCGTAAATATATGGCTCTTGCACAACTCGCCGTGTAAAATATCAACCTTCCCAGATGTGATGATCCCGTGACTCAGAAGATTTCGCCTGTATGGTGAGCCGTGAGCAACATATAGCCAAGCAGGACTGTTCTTCTTGCGAGGACTTCGAGATCATGTCGAATACCTCTGGAAGACTTGAGTTCACCGGCAGTATAATTCACGTTCGTGCTTGAGTTAAGAGCCGCCTAACCAGTGCCGCTGTTTTTAAAGACTTAAGCATATGCTGTTGGGTGCCAATGGCACGGTCAAGCCGCTATTCAACCAATCACCCGAAGCAGTAATGCCATTATTTAAAAGTTGGTATATGCCTGTAGCAACAAGGCCATGCTTGTATTGGTGTTGACGGAGTAAATATACAAATAATAAATCTGTGGCGCAGCTAAATCAGACGAAGGTGAATCACCAGAGGGAAAATTGCCGCCACCAGTTTGAATTTGCGCGGAATTCAGAAAGTATCCTTGCGAATTGGCGCCGGTGGTAAAGGTCTGACCCGGGAGAGTCGGTTTGTTGTCAAAGTAATTTATATCATGTCCACAAAATCTAAACAGGGTGCCGGTTGTTCACCGGCACCCTGCATTTGATCTCCCACTTTGCGAGGGGAATTAATTATAGTCTAACGCGGTAGAACATTTGCGGGCCGGTTGTGAAAACTTGATACGGCGGAGTTGCACCTATCACGTCGTTGTAAGGACCAGTCGCGCTGGTGGCCTGCTGAAGCGTCGCGCCGGGGAGCCAGTTCAAGAGTACGCTGCCAGATCCATTGGGAGTGGCCTGAATTGTAAAGCCGACACCAGCTGCGTAAAGGTTTAGAATTTGTTGAGGCGTCAGCGATGTATTAAATACGGCGACATCGCTGAACTGTGCGGTAATGGTTCTGCTGGCACCAGCATCTGAATATGGTAAATCATCACGTCCGACTTCTATAACAGAGTCGACCGGATCAACGGTGGGGGCAAGACCAGTTTCCACATTGCTGTTTAAACTACTGGTATCGGTAGTCAAACTCAATTGGTTGGTGCCGACGTATGCCGTTATCTGATCCGGCTCCACTACCATGGCTATGAATGTCCACTGATTTGTGGGTATTATCAAGCCAGAGGCAGAATTTTGTCCAGAGGATCCCCAATCCCAACCCAGTTGACCTGCAGCATCGGCAGTCACCAACCCATAAGCTACGCCATAATCCGGTTCTTGTTCGACAATCAACCCGCTACCTGCACCTGGATAGTTTGCGCCCGGAAATTCAACCCAGCCAACAATCGTCACAGTGTTTGTCCAAACTAGTGGCGCGGGCAAATTCAGCTGACTTGCTGGCAGCGCGTTGCCGTTGGTGTCAAGGCCGCCAATGGGTGACAGCGAGGCCTGATTGGCCGAAAAACCTGCCAACGCCGGACCCGGCACACCGAAGATGTAATTTGTGCCATCAGGAGCACTGCCATCGTTGCCAGTGTAATAATCGTGGAGAACCGGTCCGTTGGTTTCACTCAACTGCCAATAACCGAAAGGCTGATCAGCGACCACCGCCGCGTCAAAACCGGTAGGAACAATGACCGTGAACAGATTAGTCGAGCTGTTGGTTGAGCCATAGGTATTCGAAACATGGAGGTAGTAATTACCCGCGTTGGTGCTTACAATGTTGTTAAGAACCAAGCTTAAGTTAGTGGCTCCGGTCAAACTCGCGTTATTCTGGAACCATTGATAGCTTAAGGGCGGTGTGCCCTGAACCTGCGGGGTCAAAGTAATGCTTCCGCTGCTAAAACGGGCTGTTGGCAATTGAGGTTGCACGGTAAAACTGGGAGGAGAAACTGGAGTGATTGTCACATTCAGCACTGCACTTGTGGATACGCCGAAAGCATTGCTCAAGACCATGGCATAGCCTCCCGAATTAGTCGTCGCAGGATTGGCAACAGTATAGCTCTTATTTGTGGCATTGAGAATGTTAGTGCCGTTCACCTGCCATTGATAAGTAGGTGTAGCCCCGGCTGCCGTTAAAACTATGTTGGTTAATGTTACCGTCGTACCGGCGGGAACCGTATTTGAAGGGGAAGCTGTCGGCTGAAACGACTCCATCCCCACGATTTCAGGCCAACTTGTAGCTACGCGCATAGCACCCTGTTCAAAATATGGATAGCTTGCACCCTCGGAATTCATAAAGACAAAAAGATACTTCATGATGTTGGTTTCAGTGAAGCTGTAAGTGGCATCCCAAACTACGGGCTCATTTGTATCCAACGTCGGATTGGTGAAAGGAGAATAATCTTTGATTTGAATCGTGGTAGCGCCGCCAAAGGTTGTGGTGATTTTGCCGACCAGCAGCGATTGTCCTGAGTTTAAATTTATATCGCCGTAAGCTTTTATTGCATAGAGTCCCTGTGCTTCCGGCAGGGTTGTATTGGTGTCGGATGGATCACCGAAACTTCCCTGGCAGACGTAAGTAGAATTGCCTATATCCAACCCTGAATCCAACTGCGGATAGCTTTCCCAGATGATACCGCACCCTACAAACCTGTCTGTCAGGTTCGTGCCCGTACCAAAAGCCATGCCGCCTGCGGAATTGCCTGAATCATTGGCGTCAAGACTGAAATAATAGACTCCGTTGGAATTAAAATTGATCCAGGCGTTTGTGGCCAGTAATCTCGAGGCCCAATTACTGGAACTATTTACCGGAATAGTCTGGTCCACACCCCAAAAGACATCACTCCATAAACCACCCTGACTGCTGGCTTTCGTCGGCAAACCAATGCCGGGATTATCATCAAAATTTATGTCACATTGAATAAGACCATTTGTAGGAACCGGCGTATACCACACTGAGCCGGGCTGAAATCCAAACGAGGTTGAACCGTTTCCGAAACCATTTATGGTGGTGGAAACAGAAGGCGGGCTTCCAGCGGTGCCAACTTCGGATTTTCCAATCTTATCCCACAATTCACGGACAGTTTCAATGGCGTAGGATGAAGAAACACCGAATAGCAATATTGAGGTCAAACCAATAAGAAGCTTCTTTTTCATAAAAAACAATTCCGACTATAATACAACACATTCTGAATGGGAGCTTGTTCAGAGAGTATAACAAATGCTGAAAATAAATGCAAGCAAAAAATCGTCGGCAAAAGCCGACAAACTGACCCGCTACCGTCAAGGGGATAATTCCGAAAATAATCACAACACACTGGTTCACGCGCTTGAGCAGGCGTTAATCTTCCTTTAACTTGCGCGTATGAAATACCGTGAACTTGGGCGGACGGGCTGGAAAGTTTCGGAAATCAGTTTCGGCGCGTGGGCCATTGGCGGTTCGTGGGGCAATGTCGAGGACAAGGATTCGCTCGCTGCGCTCCATGCCGCGCTTGACGGCGGTGTAAATTTCTTCGACACGGCGGATGTTTACGGTGACGGTCGCAGCGAACGGCTGCTGGCGAAATTGCGCAAGGAGCGGAAAGAAAAATTTTATATTGCATCGAAAGCGGGACGCCGTTTACCGAAACAAACGCCGGCAGGTTATGACCGCACGAACCTGACGGCGTTTGTCGAGCGCAGTTTGCGGAATCTGGACACGGATGCGATTGATTTGCTGCAGCTGCATTGTCCGCCAACCGGGGTCTATTACATGCCGGAAGTGTTTGGAATCCTCGATGATTTGGTGAAGGCCGGCAAGCTTCGCCATTACGGCGTGAGCGTGGAAAAAGTCGAGGAAGCGTTGAAAGCGATTGAATTTCCCGGCGTGCAATCGGTGCAGATTATTTTCAATATTTTCCGCCAGCGGCCGGCGGAATTATTTTTTAACGAGGCGCAAAAGCGCAAAGTTGGAATTCTTGCGCGCGTGCCGCTGGCTTCGGGAATGTTGTCGGGCAAGATCACGCACGAAAGTATTTTTACCAAAGACGATCATCGCGCGTTTAATCGTCACGGCGAGGCGTTTGATCGCGGCGAAACTTTTTCGGGCGTGGATTTCGAGATCGGATTGCGCGCAGTTGAAGAATTTAGAGTGTTCGTTCCCAAAGGCGCGACGCTTGTGCAACTGGCCTTGCGCTGGATTCTAGAATTTCCCGCCATCACGTGCGCAATTCCCGGTGCGAAACGTCCGGCGCAGGTCGCGGAAAACATCGCGGCATCAGGCTTGAAGCCTTTGCCAAAGGCGACGATGAAAAAAATCCGCGCGATTTACGACGCGGAGATCAAGCCATTGGTGCATCATTACTGGTGATGCGCAATCGCCTTGCCCGTTCGTAGAAATTGCGTTAGTTTTGGCACGTTATGGAAACAAATTTTTCTTCCGGGGCAGTTCCGCCGCCATTGACGCCGCCGCCGGTCATCGTGCCACCGCCATCGTCCAAACCCCGACGTGGCCGTGGTTGGATGATTGCCGCGATTATTTTGCTGGTGCTGCTCATCTTCAGCGTGTTTGGAAATTTTACGCAGTTCATCTCGCACGCGATCAGTTTTAACAATGCTTTCAAGAGCGGCATTTCACGCGATGCCGGTCCGCGGCTCGATGAATATCTGTTGGAGGATAACGGCGCACACAGCAAAATTGCCGTCATCACCGTTGACGGCATCATCACGGGTCACACCGCCGATCAAACGGGCAACAGCATCGTGGACGTGATTCAGGCGCAACTTGACCGCGCAAAGGATGACAGCCGCGTCAAGGCCGTGATCCTCAAAGTGGATTCTCCCGGCGGAGAAGTAATGGCGTCGGATGAAATTTACCGTGCCATCAAAAAATTTCAGGACGATTCGGGCAAACCGGTAATTTGCTCGATGGGCAGTTTGGCGGCATCGGGCGGCTATTACATTTCATCGCCATGCCGTTGGATTGTGGCGAACGATTTGACCATCACCGGCAGCATTGGCGTCATCATGGAAAGCATCAATTATCGCGGCCTGATGGATAAAATCGGCGTGGAACCCAACGTCTATAAAAGCGGCAAATTCAAGGACATGTTGAGCGGCATGCGCGAGACAAATGAAATTCCGCCTGAAGAACACGCCATGGTGCAGGGTTTGATTGATGAGACGTATCAAAAATTCAAAAGCGTTGTTGCGGAAGGCCGCAGTGCCGCTCACGAAAAAAAT
The DNA here is from genome assembly GCA_963719075.1 of uncultured Verrucomicrobiae bacterium. Taxonomy (GTDB): domain Bacteria; phylum Verrucomicrobiota; class Verrucomicrobiia; order Limisphaerales; family UBA11358; genus UBA11358. The sequence goes on from CAVRAN010000001.1 coordinate 326,153, forward strand.
AAAAGCGAAGGCCGCCCGCTTGCGGACGACTGGGCAAATTACGCGGATGGCCGCGTCGTTTCCGGCACGCAGGCATTGCAACTGGGTTTCGTGGACGAGCTGGGCGATTTTCAGGATGCGGTTGACCGCGCGGAAAAAATCGCCGGCATCAATGACGCGAATCTGATTGAATACCGCGAGCGTTACGACATTTCGGATTTTCTTTCCATGTTCGGCCAAAGCAGTTCCGCCAAAAACATCAAGCTTGACCTCGGCGTGGACCTGCCAAAACTGCAGGCGGGCTATCTTTATTTCCTGTCGCCCACTTATGTGAACTGACGTGAAAACGTTTGTTCAGCACCTGATTAAAATTCCTTTCGAGGAAACAACGGCGCAGGTTCACCAATTTTGTGGCCGGATTCCAATTTTCCCCAGGCAGCTTCGGAAAATTTATCCGGCGCGGCGTTCAAGCCAAGCTGCGCATAAATTTTCACCGCCGTTCCCGGCAAAAACGGCCAGAGCAAAACGGCCAGCACGCGGCACGTCTCGGCGAGATTATACAAAACTTCGTCGAGCCGCTTCGCCTGCGCCGGGTCTTTCGCCAATTTGAACGGCGCGGTCTGGTCCACATATTGGTTCGCGCGCGCGACGAGTCCCCAGATGCTTTGCAGCGCGGCTTGCAACTGGTTTTGTTTTAGCAACGCGCGCGTTTCGTCCGCCGCTTTTGCGGCGTCGGCGGAAAGTTCATTCGACGGCGGCGGGACAATTCCGTTGCGATAACGTTTCAACATCGAGAGCGAGCGGTTCACCAGATTTCCCAAACCGTTGGCGAGTTCGGCTTGATAACGTGATTTGAAACCGGCTTCAGTCCAGTTTCCGTCCGGGCCGATGTCGAGTTCGCGCAAAACATAAAAACGAAATGCGTCCACGCCCCATTCGTTGATGATGGCGACCGGATCAACTACATTGCCGGTGCTTTTGCTTATCCGCGCACCGTCTTTCTGCCAAAAACCGTGGACTAAAATTTGTTTCGGCAGCGGCAGGCCCATCGCCTTGAGCATGATCGGCCAATAGACGGCGTGGAATTTCAAGATGTCCTTGCCGATGACATGAATGTCTGCGGGCCAGAGTTCAAGTGATGAATGCGCGGCGGGTATCGAAATATAATTTACCAGCGCGTCGAACCAGACGTAGGTGACAAAGTTCGTGTCGAATGGAATCGGAATCCCCCAGTTCAAGCGCGAAACCGGACGTGAGATGCACAAATCTTCCAGCGTGTTATTTTTAAGGAAACCGAGGACTTCGTTGCGCCGATAATCGGGCTGGACAAACGACGGATTTTTTTCGATGAAACCGATCAGCCATTGCTGCTGCTCGCGCAGCTTGAAATAATAATTTTCTTCCTTCAACTCGAGCACTTCACCATAGCCTGGATCGAATGTGCCATCGGGCCGGCGGTCTTTTTCGGTGAGAAAAGTTTCTTCCTTCGCGGAATAAAATCCCTTGTAACTTGCCTTGTAGAAATGTCCGGCGGCGTTGAGCTTGGACAAAATCGCCTGCACGAATTCCTTGTGGCGCGGGTCGGTCGTGCGGACAAAATCGTCAATGGTCAGTTCCAGTTTCTTCGCGAACGCTTTCCAATCCGCCGCCAGTTGGTCGCAGTAAACTTGCGGACTTTCGCCCTCGGCGATCGCGGCCTGCTGCACTTTCTGGCCGTGTTCATCGAGGCCGGTCAGAAAAAAAACTTCCTGTCCCAAACAGCGGCGCGACCGCGCAATCACGTCGGCCACGATCTTCTCGTACGCATGGCCGAGATGCGGCTGGCCGTTCACGTAATCAATCGCCGTTGTGATGTAAAACCGTTTGCTCATTGTTGAATCGCCAGTGTGGCGCAGTAATGCAGTGTTTGCAATCTCACTTGCAGCAAAATCATCTTATGTTATCATGCCTTTCGGCTGTCGCGGAAAACCAGCCGGCAAACAAACACCGCATGACATCCGAACTTTCAAATTTCGCCGCGCGATTGCGCGAATCTATTCATTCAGGTTTTCAGGACGAATGCTTTGATGTGCTCTCGCTCGAACTTTTTGGACTTCAGTTCAAACACAATTCCGCCTACAGGAAAATCTGCGAAGCACGCGGGCGGACACCGAAAGTTGTCGAGCATTGGACGCAGATTCCCGCCGTGCCGACGGCGGCGTTTAAAGAACTTGAGCTGACGTGCCTCGCACAAAACGAGCGCACCGCAGTCTTTTATTCCAGTGGCACAACAGAACAAAAGCCGAGCCGCCATTTTCACAACGCCGAATCGTTGGCCGTTTATGAAACGTCACTCTGGAAATGGTTCGAGCAAAATGTTTTTGCCAATTTAAAATTTAAAATTCAAAATTCAAAATTGCTTGTTTTGACGCCGCCGCCCGCACAAGCGCCGTATTCGTCCCTCGTCCATATGTTTGAAGTTGTCCGGTGTGAGCTTGGTTTTAACGAGTCGGTTTTCGTCGGTAAAATTGGTGGCGACAATTCATGGATTTTGGATTTCAACCGCGCGCTGAAAATAATGCGTGAATCGGTTGAACAAAACCGTCCGCTTATTTTGCTCGGCACGGCGTTCTCATTTGTTCACTTGCTCGATTTTCTCAGCGAACAAAATTTGTCTTTCCAGCTTCCGCCCGGTTCGCACGCGATGGAAACCGGCGGCTACAAAAATCGTTCACGCAGTTTGCCAAAAAATGAATTGCACGCGCTCATCACGCAACGGCTCGGCGTTTCGCCAGACAAAATAATCTGCGAATACGGCATGAGCGAGTTGAGTTCACAAGCGTATGATTCCGAAATCCAGAATCTAGAATTCAGAATCCAGAATCGCGTTTTCCAATTTCCGCCGTGGGCGCGAATGCAAATCATTTCGCCGGAAACAAATTGCGAGGTTCGCGACGGCGAAACCGGTTTGATCCGCGTGTTCGATCTGGCGAATGTCTTTTCCGTCATGGCGGTTCAAACGGAAGATTTGGGCATCCGGCGCGGCGACGGGTTTGAATTGATTGGCCGTGCGCAACTGGCCGAAACGCGCGGCTGTTCGCTGATGACTGCATGAACCTGCCAAACTATTTTCTCGCCGATTTGCCGTCGGAAGCAACTTTGTCGCCCTCAATGATCACAGAGGCATGCCGGACATTGAAGTGCAACCGTGAGCGTTATATCGCCGCGCGTTCGACCGAAAATCTGATCCAGGTGTTTTGCGACGTCGCGACGAGTTGGCGGCAGGAGGACAATTCATTTCGTAAATTTACGCTGGAGCTTGGCCCGGAGAAAACCGGATTTTCACGCGCGACGCTGGCAAAAGGGCTGGACAATTTTTTCTGCCGGTTCACGCCGGAAAATTTTCACGCATTGCTCGAACAGGAATTTGGCCACGCGCGGCGGCCTGACAAATTGGTCGCAACGCGCGCGGAAGAAAAATCAAATCGCGCCGCGATTGTCCACGGCCCAGAATTTTTGGTTCACATCGCGGCGGGCAACCTTCCCAATCCGACTTTGACCGGCATTGTCTTCGGTTTGCTCACGCATTCGGCGCAATTTGTGAAATGCGCCAGCGGCAGTTCGTTTTTGCCGCGCTTGTTCGCGCACTCAATTTATGATGCCGATCCGAAACTCGGCGCGTGCCTGGAAATCGCCGAGTGGCGCGGTGGAAATCTGGAATTGGAAAATCCGCTTTTTGACGAAGCCGATTGCGTGACCGCAACGGGCAGCGACGAAACACTCAATGAAATTCGCAAACGACTTCCGTTGAAGACTCGTTTTGTCGGTTATGGCCATCGCGTTAGTTTTGGATTTGTGACTGGTGAAGTTTTGTCCGGTTCGCGCGCAAAAAAAATTATTGCGGCGGTGGCGGACGACGTGGTTGCGTGGAATCAACTCGGCTGTCTTTCGCCGCACGTTATTTACGTTCAGCTCGGCGGCGAAATTTCACCGGAACATTTCGGACAACTGCTTGCAGAAGAATTGGAAAAGCGCGAGGCCAGCGAGCCGCGTGGCGAATTGCCAGCGGAACACGCGGCGACAATTGCATCGCGCCGGGCGATTTACGAGATCCGCGCAGCGCATTCGCCTGAAAGCACGCAACATTGGTGCAGCCAGAATTCGACAGCGTGGACGGTGATTTTCGAGTCTGACGCGCGATTCCAACTGTCGTGTTTGAACCGGTTTATTTACGTCAAACCGGTTGCGGATTTGACGGCGGCGTTGCAAGGCGCGGACAGCGTGCGTGGAAAAGTCTCGACGGTCGGAATTGCCGCGCCGGAAGAAAAAATTTCCGAACTCGCGTTACAATTGGCACGTTGGGGCGCGACACGGATTTGTCCGCTCGGCCAGATGCAAAATCCGCCGCTGACGTGGCGGCACGATGGTCGGCCTGCGCTCGAAGATTTGGTTACTTGGACTGATTTGGAATTATGAAAATGGAATTACGAAAATCGTTTCAATTTGAGGCGGCGCATTTGTTGCCGCGTTTGCCAAAGTCGCACAAATGCCGTCGGTTGCACGGCCACAGTTTCAAGGTGGAAATTGCCGTGGCGGGCGAGTGCGATCCAAAACTTGGCTGGCTGATGGATTACGCGGACATCTCAGCGGCATTCAAGCCGGTTTGGGAAAAGCTGGATCATAATTACTTGAACGAAATTTCCGGCCTTGAAAATCCGACGAGCGAAAACGTCGCCGTTTGGATTTGGAAAAAAATGAAACCGAAATTGCCGTCGCTCACGGAAGTCGTCGTGGCGGAAACCTGCACGGCGCGGGCGGTTTATCGCGGCGAATAAACCATGTTCGCGCCGGTGAGCGGGTCTTGCGGAATGGCTTGGAGATAATCCGGCACCAAATCGGCGAGGCTCGCGGGCGGTTTGCCTTTGTCCAATTCGTAAGCGCGGGCGGCGAGGTCAACCATCAGTTGGCGCGTTCTGATTTGTTGCTGCTTGAATTTTCGTTCGGCTGCGGCTTGAACGGCTCGCAAGGATTTGTGTTCGATCAATCTAACATATTCATATTTCATTCCCGGAAAATTTCTGCGCGACCAATTATTTTCCTGTTGCATGACCTCGTCCCACGTTTGTCTTTGCGCGTCGAGAGTTTCCAAAGTCGCGGCGGTTTCGCGGCAGGATTTTGCGCCAAGTCGGTCAACAAGATTTGTCAAACTGCTTCTTCCGATTGCTTCGATTGCGATGCCGACCAATTCGTCAATCAATACTCCGCCACGCGCCGATTCATTGCCAAAGTGAATAGTATCTATATAAGATTTCGGGGCATCGTTCGGGCGATTTTCCATTTCCGCCAATTTTCCTTCGGCAGTGAAAGCTTGCGCCAATCTTTTGAGCCCAGCCAAATCGTTGAGATGATTGCTCATGTAAGTTTTCGAAAATTGAATTGGGACACGACATTCATTACTCAAGCCGGAGCGAACGAGAGATAACGCTCCGGCATTTACTGAAGCAGCCGCGCGCAATTCATCCTGATTTATTTCGTCATAGTCGGGAATTTCAGTTGGAAGCATTTGCACGGCTTTCACAAAATCATCATATCCGTTCGGGTTGGGCAGCGGCGCGATGGGTGGCAGCGGTTCCGTCTGCATGAAAAACAGGAATCCGAGAAACAGGACGAATGGGAACGCCAGAATGCCAATCACGACGAGCCGGTTGCGGTTTTGGATGGTCATGCTGGCGGCAGGGTTGGCAAAAAATCTAGTGGCGTCAATCATTCTGGTATTGCGTGACGCGGCAAATTTCTTTAACCAATCCCGTCTTTAAGCAACATATGAAAGATCAAACAACCAACATCGCGGCCTGGAAGGACAAGCTCATCGAATACGTCATCAACCATGGTCCGGCGCTCGTCTCGGCATTTATTGTCATTTTCGTCGGACTGATTGCCGCGCGCTGGCTTGGCAAGCTGGTGGATCGCTGGCTGGAACACAAGGCGATGGAGGCGCCAATGCGAACACTGCTCGTGCGCGTTGTCCGGCTGCTGATTTTTACGCTGGCGCTGGTCGTGGCGCTCGGCACGGCGGGCATGGACGTGACGGCATTGATCGCCGGCGTCAGCGTCGCGGGCGTGGGCGTGGGGCTGGCGTTGCAAGGCGTGCTGGGCAATCTGGTCGCCGGATTGACAATCATTTTCACCAAGCCGTTTCGCGTCGGCGAATACATTGAAATTGCCAGCGTGAGCGGACAGGTGAAACACATCGAATTATTTTCCACGATGCTGTTGCACGCGGACTCATCGCGCGTCATGGTTCCCAACCGGAAAATCGTCGGCGAAATTCTGCACAACTACGGCCAGATCCGGCAGCTTGATTTGGGCGTGGGCGTCGGTTACGGAACGGACATTGACGTTGCGCTGAAAGTCATCCGCCAAATTCTGACGGCAAATCCGCGCGTGCTCAACGAGCCGGTCTCTCTCGTCGGCATTGTCAATTTGGGTGATTCGTCAATTCAGCTTTCCATCAAGCCGTGGGTTAAGGTGAATGATTTTATTCCCGCACAACTGGAAATTTACGAAGCCATCTTGAATCAATTCCGCGCGAACAAAATTGAGATTCCGTTTCCCCAGCGCGAAGTTCGGCTGCTCAATCAAAATTAGTCACGCGACCGCTTGCGTTTTAGCGTAATTCGTTTCGCCGTGGATTTTTGCCAGCGCTTTGGCCAGCGCGTCCCAATCAGATTCCGTCGTTTCCCAACCGCTGCTGAAACGCAGCACGCGATGCGCTTCCGCCGGCTTAAAATGCATCGCCGCGAGGACGTGCGACGGCTCTTCTTTGCCAGTCGTGCAAGCCGAGCCGGTTGAAACGGCGAAGCCCGTCTTGTCCAATTTTGAAAGCCAGCGCGATTGCACGCCGTCGGGCATCAGCGCGGAAACCGTGTTCCACAAGCGCGGCGACTTCGCGCCCACAATGGTTGCGCCTGGCAATTCCCGCAAAAGCTGCTTCTCAAAATTCTCGCGCCACACGCCGCGCAAAATGTGCTGGCCGTTCGCGATCTGTTTTTCGCGGACTTCCAACGCCGCGAGCAATGCCAAAATCGTGGCGACATTTTCCGTTCCGGCGCGGATGCCTTGCTCCTGCTTGCCGCCGAGAAGCAACGGCGTGATTTTGGCTTTGTGCGGAATTTTCAAAAAGCCGATGCCGCGCGGCCCGCCAAATTTATGCCCCGCGCCGCTGACAAAATCGCATTGCCCCAAATCCTTCGCCGGCATTTTGCCGAGCCATTGCACCGCGTCGGTGAAAAATGGAACTTCGTAGCTCTGACAAATCGAAAGAATTTCACGCCACGGCTGGATGACGCCGGTCTCGTTGTTCGCGGCCATCACGGCGACGAGTCCGGGACGCGTGTCAGCCAGTTCCACCGTGAGCCAGTCCAAATCAATCACACCGTCGTGCGTGACAGGAATGGTTTTCGCGCGCTTGCCAAAATGATGTTTCGACGATTCATCAACGCACGGATGCTCGATGGCTGAAACCCAAACCTCGCTTTTCGCATCCAGCGTCCGCGCGAAATGGTGCATGACCGTGTTGTTCGCCTCCGTCGCGCCGCTCGTCCAGACGATGTCGTCGGCGCGGCAGCCGAGAAAGCGCGCGAGTTTTTCGCGCGCATCGCGGAGCGCATTGCTGGCGCACAGGCCGAACTGGTGCGGACTAGACGGATTGCCAGAAATATTTTCCGTCGCGTCCAGCCAGGCGTCGCGGGCTTCGCGCATCACCGGCGCGGTGGCATTATGGTCGAAATAAATCATCGGTCGGACAAGATACAATTCTTCGTAAAACTGGCGAGTTTTTTGTGCGCAGCCGTGAAGGCAAGCGAATCAAATCGGGCGCGCGGCAACCAGATTCCGTCCAATGTTTTCAGGCGTTTTGGCAATTGAACTCGAAATGCTTCCAACGTGATTCGATAGCGCGTGATGGAATGTTTGATGGTGCAAAGCGGCTGAAATTTCGCTGCCTTGAAATCGAAAGTTGAATTGAAAATTTCCTGCGCGTCCTTTTTTTCGCCATTAATTTCAACATTCGGAAATTCCCACAAATGCGCGTTCACAATTCCAATCGGCCGCTGCTGGACGAGAAATTTTCCATCGCGCTCAATGACGAAGGCAAAAAATGTTCGCGCTGTCGCTGCTTCACGCTTGCCAAGGTTTGGCAATTCCTCCGTGCGGTTTTCCTTAAACGCGACGCAAAGTTTTTTCACCGGACAAGTTAGGCACTGCGGATTGCGCGGCGTGCAGACCAGCGCGCCGAGTTCCATCAGCGATTGGTTGAGAAACGAACAGGAATTATCCTCACGCAAAGATGCAAAGGCGCGAAGTTGGGAAATATTTTCTTTGCGGCTTGGCGTCTTTGCGTGGGTCACCAATTCTTCCGCAATTTGCCACAGCCGCGCGTTCGTTTCCTTTTCCTTCGGATTTTCCGCGATGCCAAAAATTCGGGTCAGCACGCGGATCACATTGCCGTCCAAAATCGGCGTGGGCTGGTTGAAGGCGATGCTGCAAATCGCGCCGGCGGTGTATCGGCCGATGCCCGGCAACGCCAAAACCTCGTCGAAGTTTTCTGGAAATTTGTAGGAGACGACGTGAAGAGTCTCTAATTTTTTTCCAGTTTGAGACTCGTCACATCGTCTCCTACGAGATGTTTGTTGCGCCACGATTTGTTGCGCGGCTTTTTGCAGATTGCGGACGCGCGTGTAATAGCCGAGACCTTCCCACAGCTTGTGGATTTTTTCCGAAGGCGCTTTCGCGGCGGCTTCAATCGTCGGCAGTTCGCGCAGCCAGCGGTTCCAAAAGGGAATCACCGTTTTCACCTGCGTCTGTTGCAGCATGATTTCGGAAACCCAGATGGCGTAAGGATCGCGCGTGCGCCGCCACGGCAGGTCGCGGGCGTTCGCGGCGAACCAGTCCAGCAACGCGGCGACGAGTTTTGAATTTTTAGTTTTAAGTTTTGAGTTCAAAAATTTGCCAAACCGCGAAATACATGAAATACGCGAAAAGAAAATGACGAAAAATCGGAGGGCGTCGCAGAACTCCGCCCTCCGAAGAATTGTTCAATCCTTTTTATACTCGCCGTCGGGAATCAATTCGACGTGCATTTTGTGACCAGATTTGTCGAAGTAGTTGCACGTCATCGCGATTAAGTCGGATGTCCATTTTTCTACGCCAGCTTCGCCCGCCTGACCGCACAACGTCGGATAATTCGTCTGTCCGCTTTGGTGCATGGAAATATATTTCTTCAACAATTCCAGATTCGGTTGAGGACTGACTTGAACCGACGGTCCCATATTGCTTAAAGAAACGGATTGTCCGTTTTTGCCGTGAAAAATGTTCGAGCCGGTTTCGAGCAGATGATCATACGAAACAATGCCAAGCGTTTTCAGGTCGCGGATCAATCGCGGAAAATCCGCGCCCGTTTTTGTTTTAGCGTAGGCGGCGCGAATGTCTTGTTCCGTGAACTGCGCGGGTTGCGCGTTCGGAAACCATTCGATGTGCTGGTCGCCTTGGCGTCCAAAATAAGTCACGCGTTTGCCGCGCAGAAAGGCAAAATATCCCTGCACGCCTGCTTCCATCGCGCGGCGCGTGAAGTCGCGATATGGTTGATTATTCCGCTGGCTGTCCAGAATGTCGGCGCGAACTGCCGCCGTGTCGAAATCAGCAGCTACTGGCGGCAATCCTTCGTAATTGATTGGCGTGACGACTGCGTCAGCCTCGGCGCTGTAAAAGGTCTTTTTCATGCCGACGTAATCCACATGATAATATTCCACGCCCGCCGTCAGCAATTGGCCGACGACTTCAGGAAATGACATTGTGCCATCGAGAGTTTTGCGGGCTACTTCTGTAATGATTTTTGTGTTCATATTTTTTGAGTTGTTGGTTTTGTAGTTATTCAATTCCGTAACGATCGCGTTCGGATTGCGTCCAGCCGTTGGCGTCAAGGAGTTGTTTGATTGTCCCCAAAAACTCTTTGCGTTGTTTTTGGGAAAGCGTCTTGAAAAATGATTCGTCGTTTTGGTCGGCGTGCTTCGCAAGCCGAGGCACAAGCTTTCTTGCGTCAGGCGTCAGGCTCAAACCAAGCGAGCGGCGGTCGTTGCCTTCGTCGCGATTGACCAGTTTGCGTTGGACGAGTCGTTCAACCATGCGCGAGACGGAACTTTTGTCCAGACCGACCAATTGCGCCAGATGGTTCAGCGTGATGTTGTCGTGACTGTAAAGCGTCCGCAGCAAAACCCATTGCGGCACGCTCACATCCTCCTTCGCCAGCCGTTCGGCGAAGCTGTAAGAGACGAAATTCGACAGGCAGCGCAGCCAATAGCCGGTGTGGTCGTCAAGATTGCTTACTTTTGTTTCATTCATTGCGGACACAATAGTTGTATATGCAACAGTTGTCAACACAATTTATCAAAATTATTTAACCTTCGCGACAGGTGGAATTCACGCCGAAAATTCTTTGTGTCCTTTGCGTTCCTTTGCGGTTAATTTTTTCCGCGTGAAGCCGCTCACCATCCACACTTGCAAGCTGACCGACGAACAGGCGTCGGCGCTGCGGGCCGCGTTGTCGGCGCGCAACTGGAAGTCGCGCGACGTGCCGTATGCGCGCTTCGCGTTTGAGTCTGACACTACGAACATCGTTTTTTACGAGAGCGGCAAGCTGGTGGTGCAGGGCAAGGGCACGGCGGAATTTGTCGAGTTCGTGCTGGAGCCGGAAATTCTCAAGGAGGTCAGGCTCGGCTACGAAACCATTTTGAATCCCGAACTGCTCCTGCCGCGCATCGGCGTGGACGAAAGCGGCAAGGGCGATTTCTTCGGGCCGCTGTCCATCGCGGGCGTTTATGTGAACGAAAAAGTCATCGTCGCGTGGAAGGATTTGGGCGTCCGCGATTCCAAAAATATTTCCAGCGACAAGAAAATTGCCGAGCTCGCCGAAAAAATCCGCACGACGCCCGGCTGCGTGACGGATTCCGTCGTCATCGGCAACAAGCGATACAATGAAATGCACGCGCAAATGAAAAGTGTTAATGAAGTTTTGGCTTGGGGTCACGCGCGCGTGATCGAAAATCTGCTGGGCAAGCGTTATCAGATGAATCCGCCGCCGGTGAAGGCTATCAGCGACCAGTTCGCCGCAAGCAAGAGCGTGATCGAAAAGGCGTTGATGGCGCAGGGCAAGGGATTGCAGCTCGTGCAACGGCACAAGGCGGAAGAAGATATCGCCGTGGCGGCGGCCTCGATCCTGGCGCGCGACGAATTTGTGAAAGGCCTGGCGAAACTGGAAAAACAATTTGAAATGAAACTGCCGAAGGGCGCGTCTGCGGCGGTGGATGCGGCGGCGAAAAAATTTGTGGAAGAGCACGGCGCGGGCGAACTGGCTAAAATTTCCAAGCTGCATTTCCGCACGGCGCTGCGCGCGCAAGGTTTGCCGGAACCGCCGAAGACGGAGTGGCAGAAGCGATGATTGGCCACTTGCCAAAAACAGATTTTGCCGGATAATAAAACCATGAGCGCGCAGGAAATTTTGATTGAAGAAATCAGGCAGCAGCCCGAAACGGTGGCGCGCGAAGTTTTGCAATACTTGAAATTCCTCGAACGCCGGCGCGAGTCGGAAGCGCCGATGGACAGCGTCGTAGCGGACACTTGGGAAAAACTTGGGCCAGCGCCGGAAGTAGACTATGACAAGCTTTAGTCGCGGCGACGTGGTGATTGTGGATTTGGGCATGACGGCCAAAGTGCGTCCCTGCGTGGTGGTTTCCATCAACAAACCCGACAGCCGGCGCAATATGTCCGTGGTCGTGCCGATGACGACGGAAATTCGCGGCGGCGAATGTGAAATCCGTTTTCCAAAACCCGCGTGGCTTCGGCAGGAATCCGTCGTGAACGTGCTGGGCATTGCCGGAGTGGATAATTCAAAAATTAAACGGCGCATTTCTGCATTTCCCGCTGACAAAATGGCGGAGATTGAAGTTGTTTTGAAAAGACTGCTCGGTTTGTAAATTTCATCGCGGACATTTCTTAAAATTTTCTTGGCCAAACCCAATTTCATCGAACTGCCGGGCTGCGAGCCGATCCCCATCATCTTTGAGGACCGCTCGGTGCTAGCGATTGACAAGCCGCGCGGCTGGATGCTCGTGCCGGATTCGTGGCGCAAGACGAACTGGAACTTGCAGACGGCGATTGATTCGTCCATCCGCGCGGATGATTTTTGGGCGCGCTCGCGCAACCTGCGCTATCTCCGGCACGTTCACCGGCTGGACGCGGACACGAGCGGTGTGATGCTCTTCGCCAAAAGCGAGGGCGCGATGCGCGCGATGGGCGAGATGTTCGAGTCGCGGCGGATGGAGAAAACGTATCTCGCGGTCGTCGAAGGCGTGCCGCGCGAGAAGGAATGGACTTGCGAACTGCCGCTCGGCCCGGATCCGAAAAATTTCGGCAAGATGCGTGTGGACAATTCGGAAGAAGGCAAGGAAGCGGAGACGCATTTTCGCGCGCTGCAAAGCAACGAGCGTTTCACGTTGATCGAGGCGAGTCCGTTGACGGGGCGCACGCATCAGATTCGCGTGCATCTGGCGGAATCGGGCAGTCCGATCGTGTGCGATGAAATTTATGGGCGCGTGCAAAAAGGTTATCGCCTTGGCTTGCGCGCGGTGCAGCTGGCTTACAAGGATACGTTCACGCGAAGGCCAATAACTATTCTCGCGCCGGTGGAATTATTTCTGAAGGAATTTGGTTTCACGCTTTCAAAAGAATTGCAGCAGGAAAAATGGGTGCGGCGTCCGTTCGTGCCGAAAGAAAAAAAGAGGCGGTGCCGCAGCACCGCCCTGCCAAGGCAATGTAGCATCGAGCCTGTGGCTCGATTCGGTCACAGGCCGAACGCTACAACTTAATCTGCGTAATGCACCGCGCACCCGTAAGGCTTCGTCTGCGAAACTTCAATGGGTTTTCCGGCAAGCAAATCGTCCACGGCTTCGCGGACGTAATTTCTTGCGGTGCGCGGATCATGAAACGGATCGGGCTTGTCGTCCATCGCGCCGTCATAAACAAGCGTGCCGTTCTTATCAATGACAAACGTGTGCGGCGTGGTTTTCATGTCGTAGAGGTGGCCGATCTCACCGGAGCTGTCGTCAATCCACGCGGTCGCGGCGATTTTTTCAGCGGCCCATTCCGCGCGCGCCTGTTCGGGCGTGCGATGGCTGAAATTTTTCAGGTTGACGGAATTGACCATGAGCCAGACGACGCCCTTGGCGGCAAGTTCCCTCTGCAAATCCTGCGTCGCGCCGGTGGCGTATTGATTGTGGCAATACGGGCAGTCGGAGTTGTAGGATTCGATGACGACAATCTTGCCCTTGTAATCACTCAGGTGGACTGGGTTGCCGTTGATGTCGGTGCCGGTGAAATCCGGCGCGGGCTGGCCGACTTCGACGGCAAATGTGGCGGTGGCCAGCGCCAAAGCGGCGATTAGTACAAATGTGGTTTTCATATTCTTAATAAGATGCAGGTTTTGACATTAGGTTTCAATAAAACGTTCAATGTGCCGCGCGGTCAAGCGCATCAAGGACGATGCCCGGCGTCAAAACTTCCGGCAGCACCATCGGTTGTGCGTCGGGATTTTTCGGATAAACCAAAACGAGCGGCACGCCGGCGCGATGGTAGCGGTTCAGCTCCGTCGTGATGTTGTCGGGTGTGCGCGTGTAATCACCGACGAAGGCGACGGCGTTGATGTCTTTCAGTTTTTGACGGACGGATGGAATTTCGATACTCGTCTTTTTGTTCACCTGGCAGGTCAAACACCAGTCGGCGGTAAAATCCACCAGCACGGGTTTTCCGGCGGCGTGCACCTGCGCGACAGCTTCTGGACTCCAGCGCTGCCAGTCAATTCCGTACGCCGATTCTTTCAGCGAACCAGCCGTGTCTGTTTCCGGCATCGCCGTGCGCCAGTCCAATTCTTTTTCCAGAGCAAAAACGTAACCGCCGCCGAGCAAAATCAAAGAGATGATTGCCGCCGCAGTTTTGTGGGTGCGACCGCGCTGGACAAATTCGCCAAAAATCCACGCCGCGAATGCGACGATGACGAGAAAAACGCCGAGCCACAAAACATTTTTGCCGTAACTGTCGGCGGCGATGTTGAAGAGCCATACGACGGTCGCAAGCATCGGGAAGCCCATGGCGATCTTGAATTTTTCCATCCACGCGCCCGGCTTCGGCAAAAATTTTAGCCACGCCGGATTCCAGCTCAACAAAACATACGGCGACGCGAGGCCAAGGCCGACGGTGAGAAAAATTAAAATGATGGTTGCTGCGCTTTGCGAAAAAGCGAAGCCCAGCGCGGGCGCGAGAAACGGCGCGGTGCAAGGCGTCGCCAAAGTCGTGGCGAGCACGCCGTTGAAAAATGCGCCGCTCACGCCGTGTCGCGACGCGAGATTTCCGGCGGCGTCCAAAGCGCTGCCGCCGAGCGTGACTTCAAAGACGCCGAACAAATTCAGAGCGACGAGCGTGACGAGCGTGGTGAGGCAGACGATGAAAATGGGGCTGCCGAATTGCATTCCCCAACCGGCCTGATGTCCGGCGGCTTCAACGCCAATGACGATGGCCGCGAGAACAAGAAATGAAAACAAGACGCCTACGGCGTAAATCCCGCCGAGCGCGCGGACGCGGCGCGGCGAACTTTTGGCCTCGTTGACGAAACCGAGGATTTTCAGCGCGATGACCGGCAGCACGCACGGCATGATGTTCAAAATCAATCCGCCGATGAAGGCGTAGAGCAGCATTTGCCAGAGCGGTTGCGAAGGCAGGGCGGACGAATTTTCGCTTGAAGAAATTGTTTCGCCGGCTGGAGTTTGGTCGGCAATTGAAAATTTCGTTTCCACTCCTTGCTGCTGGCCATGAGCTACTGTCACCAGCACGCCAGAGATTTCTGTCGGCCAATCGCCTGAATATTTTTTTACAATTTTGCGAAGACTAAATCCGCTTGATTTTGAGATTTCTTCGGTTGCCGCTTGAACTTCAAAATTATCAACGGCATTAGGGAAAAAATCAAAATGATCAATTGGTATAAATTGTTCCGATATTTGAAAACCTTGAAGAATCAATGGCCGTGTGTCATCGCTTGCCGGTTTTTCCCACCATGCTCTTAAACAATAAACAGTGTTCGTCTGTGGCACTTGTTTTTTCCACGATTCAATCACCGCCGCATCGGTAGAAGTTTTTGTTTCGCTGCTAATATTCAATTTCGCTTCGGCATCTTGATTTGCCGGAATGCAGACGTCCTTGCATTCGAGCCACGAGACGTTCGCTTTCAAATCAACCGGGGCGGCGGCTAAATTTGTCGCGAGAGTCAGCGGCACGATGAGCATCACTTCATCTTCGTAGCCGTAAGTTGTGACTTCAATGGGCGGAAGTTTTTTGGGCAGCGGCCATTGGATTTCTCCCGCCGTGACGCCGGGCGGCAATTGCCATTTGATTTCGGTGGCCATTCCAGCATCGCCGGGGTTTTTCCAATAAGTGTGCCAGCCGAGTTCCATTTTCAAATCCACGCCGGCCCAAATCGTATCGCCGGGTTTTGCGGTGTCGGCGGACAAAAGCAGTTGCACCTGTGTGTGCGCGGCGCGCGCGGTCAAAGCCGCGAGACAAAAGCCGATGGCAAAAAGTATTGCGATGCGTCGCACATAAATAAGATGCCAGAACGCGGTGAAAATTCGAAATGATTTTAAGGTATTCGCCACGCCAAAGGTCTCATTACGCTCTGGCACGAGGCAATAATATCGCACACCTTTCGCGTTGCGGAGCAAACCTTCCACCCGTTACGCTAAAACCATGAGCGCGTTCCCTGTCAGTTTGGAAAAGGAAAACCAACTCACTCAACGCATGACCGCGCTGGGCGTGCGCGAAGCCGACATTGAGGAAACCTTTGTCCGTTCCGGCGGCCACGGCGGACAGAACGTCAACAAGACCTCCACCTGCGTGATGTTGCGCCACCGTCCGACCGGCCTGCAGGTCAAATGTCAGGCCACGCGCCAGCAGGGGCTCAACCGCTTCATTGCCCGCCGCCTGCTGCTCGACAAAATTGAAGCGCAGCAGAATGGTTACGTGGCCGCGCAACGCGCCGAGATTGAAAAAATTAGACGTCAGAAACGAAAACGTTCCCGCCGCGCCAAAGCACGAATGCTTGCCGACAAATCCCACCATGCCGACAAGAAAGCGTCGCGACGACCGGTTGCGATGGAGTAAACCAAACTTGCCGTTATCAGGTTACAATCCCGAGGTGAAAATATAATCCAATTGTATGCTTGGAGTTCAGAAGCATGTGGTAGCTTATTCGTCTATGAATATATTGATTGAGAACGCCGAGAATCTGGAATATCTCACCAGCGACAACTTGTGGACCAAAAATGCCGCCGACGGCAAACACTTCGAGAAAACCGGAGCCGCCTTTGACGTTGCAAAAAAAGAACCCATCGGCAGGTTCAATATCGTCGCCTATATCCCCGGAACTAAACAATTCATCAATCTGGATCACGGACGGGGCAAGGGTCTCGAAACCAGTCCGGTTTAGCGAATTCTCGCGATCATCCCGGCGAGTATTTCGGTTTCTCAACCTCAAATTCGGCGACGCGTTGGTTGCCGGTGGCAACATCCTGATGGGTCATGCTGAGAGTCAGGGTTCCATAAGCCGCTTCCGAACCCCGGTAGCCTTGAGTCGCTGCAAGATGAAACCATTTGTAAGCTTCGATCCTTGATTCAACCGCATCCTCCGGCACGCCCCGTAACAAGCTGGCACGATGACAATTTCTCCCCAAATTAAATTGGGCTCCGGCGTCTCCCTGATGCGCCGCCCGGCCAAACCACATCGCTGACTGTGCGTCATCCCGGGTGACACCCTGCCCATTGGCATACATCATCCCGAGATTGAATTGCGCCAGAGAATGGCTTTGATCCGCCGCCTTGTGATACCATTCCGCCGCCTGCGCGTAATCCTGCGCCACTCCTTCGCCATTGGCGAACTTCAACCCCATGTTGAATTGCACATCTGCATCCCCGTAATCGGTGTTGACGGGAGTTACTTCCAGATCGGGCTTTTGCGGGCGCGAGAACAACTTGCGATACCAAGATTTATCCATGCTCACAACCATAGCCCGTTTTACGTGGAATACAAGAAACGTTTCCGGCAACATCCGCGAGCGGGAAAAATTCAATAAGACGTTTTTAAATTCCATTTGTTCAATAGGTCACCGGGAATTTCCGAAAGGAACCGCGACGGCTGCTGCATTCCGTCATCGCCGGAATTGCTGAAGCTGGCGCGGAAGAGCGGATAGCTCAAATACAATTCGTTCTTCGCGCGCGTGATGGAAACGTAAAACAGCCGCCGTTCCTCCTCTTCGCCGTCGGTGCTTTCCATCGAGCGCGCGGACGGGAACATTCCATCGCAGAGCATGATGACGAACACGACTTCGAACTCCAATCCCTTCGCCTGATGGATGGTCGAGAGCCGGATTTTTTCGTCGTCATTCTGGGATTTGTCGCCCTCGGCCTCGACGTTCGTGAGCAGCGCGAGTTGCGTGAGAAACTCCTCGACCGTGCCGAATTGAAACGCGAACGCGGCGAGCTGTTCGAGGTCGTCGAGGCGCGAGCGGTAGTTCGCGAAAGTTTCCTTGAGATAATCGTCGTAGCCCGCGTCAATCACGAGCCGCAGCATCTTCGACGCGCTCTTGCGGACGGTTTCGTCTTCAAGCTGCGCAAGCGTCGCGGTGAATTGCGCCCACGCCAGCGTGGCTTTTTTTGGGACGCGCGCGATGGAATCCTGCAACGCGACGGCCAGCGGCGTCTTGGATTTCGGCGTTTGAATCTCAATCTGGAACGACTGCCACAATTTTTCCGCCGCTTTCGCGCCGACGCCCGGCAGCAATTGCACGAGACGTTTGAACGCGATTTCGTCGCGCGGATTGGCGACGAATTTCAGAAACGCCGTCGCATCCTTGATGTGCGCCTGCTCGAAAAAGCGGATGCCGCTCGTGATGGAAAACGGAATCTGCCGCTTCGTGAGTTCAAGCTGCAATTCCAGCGCGTGAAAATGCGAGCGATATAAAACTGCGATCTGGTTCATGGCCACGCCTTCGTCGCGCAATTCCAAAACGCGCTGCGCGATGAACGCCGATTGTTGCGCCGCGTCCGCGCACGCGACGAGCGCGGGTTTCATGCCGGACTTGCGCGACGGCGCGAGTTCTTTCGCGAATTGATTCACGTTCGCGGCGATCGCGGCGTTGGCGACTTTCAGAATTTCCGGCGTGCTGCGGTAATTCGTTTCGATCTTGAAAACTTTCGCGTTCGGATAGCGCTTGGGAAATTCGAGGATGTTCAGAAAATTCGCGCCGCGCCACGCATAGATGCTTTGCGCGTCGTCGCCGACGACCGTGACATTTTGCGTCCGCGCGGCGAGCAGGTCAATCAGGTCGCCCTGCAATTTGTTCGTGTCCTGATATTCGTCCACGAGGATGAATTGAAAGCGGCGCTGATAATGTTCGCGCACGTCGGCGTTTTCCTGGAGCAGCTTCAGCCAGAGCGCGAGCAGGTCGTCGAAGTCCATGCCGTTCGTCGCGCGCTTGCGTTTGACGTAGCGTTCGCCGAGGTCGGCGATCTGTGCGGCGAATTGCGAAAAATAACTGTATTGCGAATCAAGAATTTCATCCGCAGTCTTGTGCGTGTTGACGGCGAGCGAAAAAATTTCGTTGAGCACCTCGGGTTTCGGAAAATGCGTGCCTTTCGTCTCGATGCCCGCGTCGGCGACGCACGCCTTGATCAAATCCTTCGCGTCGTCGCGGTCGAGGATCGTGAAATCGCGCTGGTAGCCGAGCGCGTCCGCGTGCGAGCGCAACACACGCGCGCCGATGGAATGAAACGTGCCGCCCCAAAGCGTGCGCAGTTCCTGTCCGATCAAATCGGAGACGCGCCGCATCATTTCGCCGGCGGCCTTGTTCGTGAACGTGAGCAGCAAAATCCGGTCGGGCGGAATTCCCTGTTCCAACAGATACGCGACGCGATAAGTGAGCGTGCGCGTCTTGCCCGAACCCGCGCCGGCGATGACGAGCGCCGGGCCGGGCGGCGCGGTGACGGCGGCGAGCTGCTGCGGATTGAGTTCGCGCGCGTAATCAATCTGCAGATGGACTGCGGAGTGATACGGCTCAAGAACGTAATCGTGCGACATGAAACACAATTCAAAGCGGAAACGCGCGAAGGAAAAAGGAAAAACTGCGGAAGCAAACTACTTCACCTGACAGCGGCGTGATATTTTTTTAGAAAAGTGAGGGTGTTTTCTTCAGTGTTAATCACTTCGCGCAGCCGTTGAATATTCGCTTCAATTTTGTCCATGTAAAAATTCGGGCCGTCGGGATAGGGATCGTTCATGTAGCGATGTTGGCCGCAGAAATCGCCGTTGAGCTTGGCCTTGACGTATTTTTCCCAGAAGTCCGGGGTTTTGCGCAGCAAATCCTTGGCGCTGGAAAATATATTGACGAATTTGGTTTTTGATTGGGCGTTGCGTCCGGCTTCGGCAAATTCCTCGTAAAGAACCGGCAGTTTTTCCACGTAATCGTCCGCCGCCATTTGCCCGAGCAAATCCGCCGTGCCCAACACGAAACCGACGATTTTTTCCAATTCATTCTGGAATGGGATGTCACTCAAGACGGCGTCCACGCCCGTGCAGCGGATCATGTTTTGCACAGCTTGGATTTCTTTGCGGGCATAACCTTTTTCACCCAGCAGTTGGGCGGCAAATTGGGTGCTGCGTGTGACATGGGTGGCAGTGTATTTGGCCCCGGTGCCTTCGGTGTCATCGCGTTTTTTCAAGTAGCCGGTATCGTGCAGAAGAATCGCGGTCAACCCCAGTTCAAACATTCGCTGGGTGAGGGGCGGTTGGGCGGCCGCGAGTTGACGTCCGTGCAGCAAACGCACCAGGCACATCGTGCCTTGCAGGGTGTGCTCAAAATCGTGGTAATTGGCGTCCACCGCCTGATAATCGGCGTAATGGCCGGTGAAGCATTCCATGGCCCAGCCAAACACGCGCGGCACAAGCATCAAATCACCCTGCGGAAACATTTCCAGATATGCGGTCTGGACTTCCGCAGCGGCTGCAGTCGGATTTTTGGTGGAATCCTTCTGATACATAACTGGAATGACTTTGGGACAGACAAAGGCAAATTGCACGGTTTTTTTTGGCAAATTAATCCTGAACTTGCTGAAGCTTGCAAGTCAATTTATTATGATTCCGTGAACGAATTTGGGAAATTTATGGTAATCGCCGGATTGCTCCTTGCAGCAGTCGGCGTGCTATTTTGGTCCGGTTTCGGCAAAGGCTGGCTTGGGCATTTGCCCGGCGACATCAATTATTCAAAGGCAAATTACAGTTTTCATTTTCCCATCGTGACCTGCCTGTTTTTAAGTGCGATTCTGACACTGCTGATGTGGCTGTTTAGAAAATGACGCGGCACAAACGATGATTACTGTTGCAAATTCAGCTCGTCGTTTCTAAATTCCGCTCATGGAACAGTCGCAATTGGAGCAATACATTCCGGTTCTCATACTGCTCGTCGCCGCCATTGGTTTTGCGGTGGGGGTTTTAACACTGTCCGTTCTGCTCGGACAACGCGGCAAGCGCACGCGCGCCAAGGACACGGCTTACGAGTGCGGCAAAGAACCAATTGGCGAAGGCGGCGCTCGCTTCTCCGTGAAATTCCACCTCGTCGCAATGCTGTTCATCCTGTTCGATATCGAAGTCGTTTTCCTTTATCCATGGGCGGTCGTTTATCGCGACATGCTTGCCGACCATGCAACGCGCAATCTTATCTTCGGCTCGATGATTTCGTTCATTGCCGTCTTGTTTGCCGGTTACCTTTACGCGCTCAAGACAAAAGCGTTCGACTGGAAAAATTAAAAAATTTGTGCCTTCCAGACTTGGTGTTTAAATTTCTGTGGTGACTTCAATTAAATTTGGAACTTCTGGCTGGCGCGGCATCATCGCGCAGGATTTCACTTTTGAAAATGTTCGCCTCGCCACGCAGGGCATCGCGAATTATCTGAATTCGGAAATCCGCAATCCGCAGTCCGCCCTCCACTATCGCAATCCGGTTGTGATTCTTGGCCACGACACGCGGTTTCTGGCGCGCGAATTTACTCTGGCCGCCGCCGAGGTTTTGGCTGCCAACGACATCGAACCGCTGCTTTGCGACCGCGACACGCCCACGCCAGTCATCGCCTACGCCATTCGTCATCACAACGCGATTGGCGGCATCAACATGACCGCCAGCCACAATCCGGCGGAATATCAGGGCCTAAAATTTTCCACCTGGAACGGCGCGCCGGCGACGCCCGACGTGACGAAGCAGATTGAAGCGAGCATTACGAAACTTCAATCTGAAAATTTTTCATTCAAAGGCGCGGTCATCGGAACTTACCAATGCGGAACGTTCGACCCGCAGCCTGCCTATTTCAAACAGCTTCAAAAGCTCATTGAATTTTCAGTCCTTAAAAAAGCGAAAATTAAAGTCGCGCTCGATTTCAGCTACGGCACGGCGCACGGATATTTAGACAAACTATTTGAAAGCGTCGGCGCGAAAATCACCTTGTTTCACAACGAACTGAATCCGCTTTTCGGCGGCCATCATCCCGAACCGAATGCGGAGAACATGGCCGTCGTCAGCAAATTCGTCCGCAGCGGCAAGGCGCAAATCGGCCTCGGCACGGACGGCGACGCGGATCGTTTTGGAATTGTGGACAAGGACGGCACGTGGTTGACGCCGAATCAAGTCCTCGCGCTCGCGCTTTATCATTTGAAAAAAAATCGCGGCTGGACGGGTGCGGTCGTGCGCACCGTGCCGACAAGTCATCAGGTGGACGCCGTTGCAAAATTATTCGGCGTGAAAGTTTATGAAACACACGTCGGCTTTAAATATATCGGCGAACTGATGGAGCGCGAACCGATTATTGTCGGCGGCGAGGAATCCGGCGGGTTGAGCGTGAAAGGCCACGTGCCGGAAAAAGACGGTATTCTCGCGTGCCTGCTCATGGCCGAACTTGTCGCGACTGAGAAAAAATCGCTTGGCCAGATTTTGAAGGAGCTCTCGAAACAGATCGGCGAGTTTTACACCGACCGCATAAACGTCAGTTTTGCGCCGGAAAAAAAAGAAGCTTTGCTCGCGAAACTTGGCGGCGGCCTGCAAACCATCGGCTCATTCAAGGTGGAAAGATTCATCACGACCGACGGCTACAAATTTCTTCTCCCGAACAACGAATGGGTTGCCTTCCGCGCCAGCGGCACGGAGCCATTGATTCGTTGCTACATTGAAGCAACGACAAAAGCAAATTTGAAAAAGCTCCAAGCTGCCTGTCACAAAGTTTTGGCGGTATAAAATTGTGTCAGTTGCTCAAAATGCCTGCGTCAGCCGCCCAAAAATCCGTGCGCGCAATTCGCGTCAGAACCTCTGCGTCTTTGCGTGGAAAAATTGCGGCAGGCGAGACGCCCGCGCTACCTTCATTTGCCAGCCAAGCCATCAAGCGCAAAGTTCAGCTTCATCACGTTCACGCGCGGTTCACCAAACAGTCCGAGGTCGCGACCACTCGTGTTTTCTTGGACGATCTTGCGCAATTGTTCCTCGGAAATTCCGCGCGCCTTGGCGACGCGCGCGATCTGGATTTCTGCGTTTGCCGGAGAAATGTGCGGATCAAGTCCGCTGGCGGATTCCGTCACGGCGTCGGCAGGAACAATCGCGTTCGTCGCGAGATTATTTTCCGCGCGGTAATTGGCGAGGTTCTGCGTGATGTTGGCGACAAGGTTCGACGAGGTCGGGCCAAGATTGCTGCCGCTGGAACTCGTGGCGTCAAACCCGTTTGCGCCCGCCGCCGACGGACGTGGATGAAAGTATTGCGCGCCCGTGAAATTTTGCGCGAGCAACGCCGAGCCGCGCACCGCGCCGGATTTGTCCACGAGCAGGCTGCCGTCGGCCTGGTTCGGAAAAAACAATTTCGCCGCGCCAAAAACAACGAGCGGATACACGCCGCACAAAATGATAGCGAAGAAAATTGTCGCCACAATCGAGCGGCCGAATTCAGTAAAAAGATTTTTCATAAAGTGATTCAATTTGGGTTACGCGAGATGCAAACTGGCGACGACAACATCAATCAGTTTGATTCCCACAAACGGAACAATCATGCCGCCGACGCCGTAAATGAGCAGGTTGCGCCGCAGAATTTCCACCGCGCCGAGCGGACGGAACTTCACGCCACGCAACGCCAGCGGAATCAGCGCGATGATGACGAGCGCGTTGAAAATGACGGCGCTCAAAATCGCGCTGTCCGGGCTATGCAGATGCATGATGTTCAGCGGCGCGATGACCGGAAACGTCACCATGAGCATCGCGGGAATGATGGCGAAGTATTTCGCCACGTCGTTCGCGATGCTGAACGTCGTCAACGCGCCGCGCGTGATGAGCAATTGTTTTCCGATTTCGATGATTTCCAAAAGCTTCGTCGGATTCGAATCGAGGTCCACCATGTTGCCGGCTTCCTTCGCGGCCTGCGTGCCGGTGTTCATCGCCACGCCGACGTCGGCTTGCGCGAGCGCGGGCGCGTCGTTCGTGCCGTCGCCGATCATCGCGACCATGCGGCCACCGGTCTGTTCCTTGCGGATGAGCGCGAGCTTGTCCTCCGGTTTCGCCTCGGCGAGAAAATCATCCACGCCCGTTTCCTGCGCGATGGCGGCGGCGGTCAACTTGTTGTCGCCGGTGATCATCACGGTGCGGATGCCCATCGCGCGAAAGCGTTTGAAGCGTTCGGCCAAACCGCCTTTCACGATGTCCTTCAAATGAATCACGCCGAGCGCGCGCGACTGCGTGGCGACAACGAGCGGCGTGCCGCCGGAACGGGAAATATTTTCCACGGCGCTCTCGACTTCTTTCGGCAAAGTTCCGCCGACAAATTGTTTCACCGCCGCCGACGCGCCTTTGCGGATTTGCTGGCCTTCGTAATTCACGCCGCTCATGCGCGTCTGCGCGGTGAACGGCACGAATTGCGCGCCGGGCAGTTCGTGGATTTCGCGTGCGCGGATGCCGAAATTTTTCGCGAGCACGACGATGCTGCGGCCTTCCGGTGTCTCGTCGGCGAGCGACGCGAGTTGCGCGGCGTCGGCGAGTTCCTGTTCCGTCACGCCGGACGCGGGCAAAAACGCGGTGGCCTGGCGGTTGCCCAGCGTGATTGTGCCGGTCTTGTCCAAAAGCAAAACATCCACGTCGCCCGCCGCCTCGACGGCGCGCCCGCTCATCGCCAAAACATTTCGCTGAAGCAAACGATCCATGCCCGCAATGCCGATCGCGCTCAACAAACCGCCAATGGTAGTCGGAATCAAACACACGAGCAGCGCGATGAGAACCGCATTGGAAAAATTCACGCCGGAATAAATGCCGAGCGGTTTCAAAGTCACGACTGCGAGCAGAAAAACGATCGTCAGCGCGGCGAGCAGAATCGTTAGCGCGAGTTCGTTCGGCGTTTTCTGGCGGCTTGCGCCTTCGACGAGCGAAATCATGCGATCCAAAAAACCTTCGCCGGGATTGCAGGTGATGCGGATTTTGATTTCGTCCGACAACACGCGCGTGCCGCCGGTGACGGCGCTGCGATCGCCGCCCGCTTCGCGAACGACGGGCGCGGATTCGCCGGTGATGGCGGATTCGTCCACCGTCGCCGCGCCGTGGACAATTTCGCCGTCGGCAGGAATGATTTCGCCCGCGCGGACGACGATGACATCGTTTTTGCGAAGCGAGTCGGCGTCCACGGTTTTGATTTTGCCGTCGTCGGAAATTTTATTGGCGCTCGTTTGCGTGCGCGTCTGGCGCAACGCTTTCGCCTGCGCCTTGCCGCGGCCTTCGGCGACGGCTTCGGCGAAATTCGCGAACAAAACCGTGAACCAAAGCCAGATCGCAATCTGCAAAACGAATCCGGTCTGGCCGGGCGAGCGGAAAATCTCGACAGTGCTGATGGCCGCGCCGACAAGCGTGACGAACATGACGGGATTTTTCACCATCAGCCGCGGGTCGAGCTTGCGGAACGTGTCGCCGAGCGCGGGCGCAAGGATTTTCGCGTCGAAAATGGAAACGGGTTGGTGCGTCATAAAAAATCAGATTAAAACAAATTTCCTTTCAGCATTAAAAAGTGTTCGACAATCGGGCCGAGCGCGAGCGCGGGCAAAAAGGTCAGCGCGCCGACCAGAATCACCGTGCCGACGAGCAGCACGACAAATGTGAAGCCGCTCACGGGAAAAGTTCCGGCGCTGGCAGGGACGATTTTTTTACGCGCGAGCGAACCAGCCAGCGCGAGCAGCGGAATGATCATGCCGAAACGTCCGAGCAGCATGTCAATGCCGAGCGTGGTGTCCCAATGCGGGTCGCCGTTCGACGGATTGGCGTTGAGGCCGGCGAAGGCGCTGCCGTTGTTGCCCGCGCCGGAAGTGTAGGCGTAAAGCATTTCGCTCAAGCCGTGCGGGCCTTGATTGTTCAAACTGGATTTGCCCCAATCGCTCACCGAAGCCCAGGCCGTGAAACCGAGAATGATGAACGCGAGGATGACGAACGCGAGCAGCACCATTTTCACGTCGTAGGATTCGATTTTTTTGCCGAGATATTCCGGCGTGCGCCCGACCATCAGCCCGGCGATGAACACGGTCAGCACGACGAAAATCAACATGCCGTAAAGTCCCGCACCGACGCCGCCAAAAATGACTTCCCCAGTTTGAATGTTGAAAAGCGGCACGAGTCCGCCAAGTGGTGTGAAAGAGTCGTGCATGGAATTCACCGCACCGCACGACGCGTCCGTCGTGACCGTCGCGAAAAGCGCGGAGTTGAAAATGCCGAAGCGGACTTCTTTGCCTTCCATATTTCCATCGGCGACGGCGACACCAAGTTGCTGATGAATCGGATTGCCGCGCGCTTCGGCCCACCAGCAAAATAAAACGCCCGCGAGACACATCGCGAACATCGCCGACCAGACCGACCAGCCGTGCTTTTGATTTTTCGTTTCGCGTCCTAGGTGATACGTCAACGCGCTGCCGATGCACAGGAGCGCGAGCATCTGCAAAAAGTTCGAGAGCGGCGTGGGATTTTCAAACGGATGCGCGGCGTTGGCGTTCGTGTAGCCACCGCCGTTCGTGCCGAGCATTTTGATCGCGACCTGCGACGCCATCGGCCCTTGCACGATCGTCTGCGTGTCGAGCGTTTGATTTTCCATCACGGGATTTCCCTTGGCGTCGAGAACTGGTTTTCCATTCGCGTCAACTTTGGCGACGGAAATGGTTTGCGGCTCGATCAATTTCGCCGACGTGTAAGGTTTGAAATTTTGGATCATGCCTTGCGACACGAGAAAAATTGCGAAGACGAGGCAGATTGGCAGCAGCAAATAATAAGTGATGCGCGTCACGTCCACCCAGAAATTGCCGATGGTCGTGGCCGTGTGCCGCGCGATGCCGCGCACGAGCGCCGCCGCGACCGCCATGCCGACGGCGGCGGAAAAAAAGTTGTGGATGGTCAGCGCGACCATCTGCGAGAGATAAGACATCGTGGATTCGCCGGCGTAGCTCTGCCAATTCGTGTTCGTCGTGAAACTGACGGCGGTGTTGAATGCGAGATGCTGCGACAACGCGGGAAAATTTTGCGGATTCAACGGCAGAAAATTTTGCAATCGCAGAATCGCGTAAGTGAACAGCAAGCTCACGAGGCTGAAAATCAGCATCGCGAACGTGTATTGTTTCCAACCCTGCTCCTTCGTCGGGTCAACGCGGAAAATCCAGTAGGTCAATTTTTCCAGCGGGCGAAAAATCGGGTCGAGAAAAGTTTTTCCGTTTGCGTCGAACACGCGCCCGAGATAAATGCCGAGCGGTTTGGTGACGAGGATGAGCGCGCCGAGATAGAGCGCGAGTTCCAACCATTGATGGGCGTTCATAAAAATTTTGCGGGGTTAAAATTTTTCCGGGCGGATCATGGCCACGATGAGATATACGCAGAGCGCGAGGGAAATGATTCCGAGAATGATGTTTTCCATAAATGTTCTCCTAGAGCTTTTCGCAGCCGACTGCATAAATGCAGAACGCCATGAAAAATCCAAAAACCAATCCGATATAGATTGCGTCCAACATAATCTTGTCCTCGGCAATGCTGATGCATGAGCATAGCACGCCATAACATTTTTATTTTGGGTGAACTTGAGGCCACGGACTTCGCGGTTCAGAGGATCGCCCTTCCAATCGCCTGCGAGATTAGCTGTCGGGCTTGGCCTTGAAAGTGGCCTTGAAACCGGTTGCCCGGCTTCTTTCGCCCCGTCCTCAATCGCTTGAGGAGTTTGGTTCTCCCGCACCCGGCTTCAGGAAGGAAACCGGATTTCGGCTGCAACGTGAAGACTAAAACATGTCCGCCAGATTTTGTCAAGATGGCCACAAACAGAGGGTAGTGGGTCAGTTTGAACTCGGTTTGGCTCTAGCACGGCGTTAGGCCACCTCATGAAACTTGTATGGAACGCTCGCGTCAAAATCTCTCCGCTGTTCTGGACTCATCCGCTGACGGATAAGCCGTGTCGTGAAGCCACCAACCAAATAACCGTCCTCAACATACATCCAATCTGTAATCTGTGAGGGCTCGAACTCTACCGACTGCTTGAATATCATGCCCGGCAATGCTGGCTCATTCGCCACTATGCCATGAGGTCTGCCACCAGAAAAATTCAAATCCGCAAGCCAGATATGCTCAACTTCCTCTCCGGCGACAAAGACCGCCTTAACCAAAAAAGCTCGTTGGCCTTTGGATGGACGCACGAATGTCTGAAGAAACTGACCAAACGACTCTTTGGCCGCCCTGATAGCAGCCTCCATTTCAGAATCATCCGAAGCAAATGGAATGGTTGGGTCTTGCGACATACTTTGGTGGCCTAACGTTCCTAAGCTGTGCCACAGCCACCAAAACTGTCAACCGCTAAAATCAAGGCAACAGGCTGACGATTTCTTCCAAACCCAAACATGGCCATTTTAAGACCTTTCCAAAGCTCGGAAGGCAGTTTTGCTTGATTTCTTGGGATTTTAAGGGTTCTACGGTCTGGCGGAACAGCTCGGACGGTTGGCTGAGGAGTTCGGACGGTTGGCTGAGGAGTTCGGACGGTTGGCTGAGGAGTTCGGACGGTTGGCTGAGGAGTTCGGACGGTTGGCTGAGGAGTTCGGACGGTTGGCTGAGGAGTTCGGACGGCTGGCTGAGGAGTTCGGACGGCTGGCTGAGGAGTTCGGACGGCTGGCTGAGGAGTTCGGACGGTTGGCTGAGGAGTTCGGACGGTTGGCCGGGAAACCCGGCGGATTAGGATATGGCCAAAAACAAACTGCTTTTATTGAAAAAAACTTTGCCAATGGCCGTTTGCGACTAAATTGCAGGCGCAATTCAATGAAGCTCCGCATTCAATTTCTGTTCGCAGCCGTTTTTTGGGTTTCCACATTTTTTCTTGCGGCTGGCGAAACATACTGGCCGGCAACTCCGACACCGCCGGAGCCGATGCGTGAGTTTCGCGGCGCATGGATTGCCACGGTTGCCAACATTGACTGGCCGTCCAAACCCGGTTTGAGCGTGGCGCAACAAAAAGCGGAATTGATTTCATTGCTCGACCGCGCGGCGCAAATGCATTTCAACGCCGTTCTTTTCCAAGTCCGTCCCGCGAGCGACGCAATGTATGCCTCGCCCAGCGAACCGTGGTCGGAATATCTCACCGGCGCGATGGGCAAAGCGCCGGAGCCGTTTTATGATCCGCTTGCGTTCGCCATTGAGGAAGCGCACAAGCGCGGACTGGAATTGCACGCGTGGTTCAATCCGTTTCGCGCGCGGCATTTGCTCTCAAAATCGCCCGTGGCGCTGAACCATATTTCAAAAACGCATCCCGAACTGGTCCGAAAATATGGCGATCAACTCTGGCTTGACCCCGGCGAACCCGCCGCGCGCGCATACGTTTTGCGCGTGGTCATGGATGTGGTGAACCGCTATGACGTGGACGGCGTGACGTTTGACGATTATTTTTATCCTTACCCCGAAAAAGATTCCGCCGGGCACGAACTGGATTTTCCCGACGATGCGAGCTGGAAAAAATTTGGCGCACCAAACCGGTTAAGCCGCGCCGACTGGCGGCGGCAAAACATTAACCAATTCATCCAAAACATTTATCAGTCCATCAAGGCTGTGAAACCGTGGGTGCAATTTGGCGTCAGCCCGTTCGGCATCTGGCGTCCACAAAATCCGCTGCAAATTCACGGTCTCGACGCTTACGCGAATCTTTACGCCGACTCGCGCCAATGGCTCGCCAATGGCTGGGTGGATTATCTTGCGCCGCAACTTTACTGGCCTGTCGCTTCGCACGAACAAAGTTTTCCCGTTTTATTGCAATGGTGGCGCGCGCAAAATGTCAAGGGCCGCCACATTTGGCCGGCATTGAACGATTCTGCCGTTGGAGAAAAATTTTCAACGAATGAAATTTCGCGGCAGATTCAGATTGCGCGAGAACAATCGGTCGGAGGCAAAATTCATTATCATTTGCGCAGCATTTTGGAAAATCCTGCGCTTACCGATTCTATCCGCGCGGCCTACGCGCAACCCGCGCTCGTGCCCGCGTCGCCATGGCTTGATTCTGTTCCGCCGGAAAAGCCGAAACTCATTCTTGCCGAAGCCCGTAGCGGCTGGCGCGTGCAATGGGAAAACGGTGGCGGCAAAACGGCGCGCTGGTGGGTTTTACAATTTTGGATAAACGGAAGCTGGACGACGCAAATTCTGCCGGCGAGCCAAACGTCACAAGGTTTTTTCAATTCTGAAACCGGTGCTGTTTTCATTCGCGCCGTGGATCGTCTGGGAAATGCAAGCGAGCCAGCGACCATTTTTATTCCGCAAAAAAATCCACCGCATCTGCGACGAAAACTGGTTTCGGAAGGGCTGTAAGCCGAATTCTGTCTGCGCTCTTGCGAGCGGAGAGAATCATTTGTCTGTGCAGCCGATACCCGGAATCCGTCCGCTTTCGCGGAACTGGAGCGGGCCGCTCCGGGATTCCCTATTTGGCCTTGCACCCGATGGGGTTTTCCGTGCCGCGTCGCTTGCGCTTCGCGCGGTGCGCTCTTACCGCACCTTTTCACCCTTACCACCGGCTTGCGCCGATGGCGGTCTGTTTTCTGTGGCACTCTCCGTCGAAAAGTCTTTCAACTTTCCGCCCGCGTGTATCTCAGCCAAACAAGCCTGAGTTACGCGGCATCGCGCCCGATGGTGTTCGGACTTTCCTCCTTCAGCTCACGCCGAAAGCGATTCTCCACCCTTCCAAAACCGGAGAAAACATACCTGTTGGAAAAAAAAATACAAGCTGCGAGAATCCAAACCCTGAATGACGCAAATGACATTCTTCATCACCGGCACGGACACCGGCGTCGGCAAAACAGTATTGACCGCGCTGCTCTTAAAATTTTTGCGTGAACGCGTCGTCAATGTCGCCGCGCTCAAGCCGATTTGCTCTGGTAATCGCAACGACGCGCGGAAAATTTTCGCGGCGATGAACGGCTCGCTCACGCTCGACGAAATCAATCCCTGGCATTTCCGCGCGCCGATTGCGCCACTGCTGGCCGCGCGTTGTGAAAATAAAAAAGTAAAACTTTCGCAAGTGCTCACACACGTTCGCGCGTTGCAAAAACGTTTTGATGTTCTGTTGATTGAAGGCGCAGGCGGTTTGCTCAGTCCGCTCGGCGAAAATTTCAATTCGCGCCATTTGATTGCGGCATTGGACGCAACGCCAATTGTCGTTGGCCAAAATCAGATCGGCGCAGTGAATCAAGTTTTGCTCACGCTCGAAGAGTTGCCAAAAAAATCCCAAAACAAAGTCCGCGTCGTTTTGATGTCGCCAAGAAAGCCGGATGCTGCGACAAACTCAAATGCAGATTTACTCGCGGAATTTTTCGACACGAAAAGAATTTTTCAACTGCCGTGGCTTGGCAAAAACGCGAGTGCCATTCAGGCTTTGAAAAATCGGCGCGTGAAACAAACCTTGCGGGCGCTCGCAAAATTGTGATTCAGTTTTTTGGAAGATTTTCCGGCGGCACGTTGGCGGGTGTTTTGGTGAACGTTTGGCGATAAGGTTGATTTTTTTTATAAAGCTCCAATCGTTGCTTCATTTCAGCGGCATATTCCTTTTGATTGTAAGCGTTGGCGAGTTTGATGGCGTATTCCCCGGCTTTTTGCGCTTCGCTGAATTGGCCGATTTCGGCGTAGGCCATCGCCATGGCGTCGAAAGCCATGGGCTGCGTATCCCGTGTCAAATCATTTGCCTCCGCAGCCATGGCGAGCGCAATCGAGCCGTTGCGAACTTCTCCGTTTTGATCGGAAGCCAGCACGCGCGCCAGATAAATGAGCATTTCAAAATTTTGGGGGTCGAGGTGCTGCGCCTTGCGGAAACTTGAAATAGCCTCGGCGTCGCGGCCTTGTTGAAGCAAAGCACGACCCATTTCAAAAATGGGCTTCGGGTTTTTGGGATCAAGTTGCGCGGCTTGCGTGAATTGGTTTATTGCTTCATCGAGGCGGCCGACTTTGGCCTCTAATATGCCATAATTAAGATGCCCCAATGTATCGCGCGGATCCAAATTCACCGCCTCCTGAAGTTGAATCAGCGCTTCATGCGATTGCCCCATCTCGCTCAACAGGGCGGCAAGGTCATCGTGCGCCAGTTGAAGCCCCGGTTCAATAAACAGAGCCTCGTGATATTCAACAAGCGCCTCGTCGCGCCGGCCTTCCCCTGCGACCGCAATGGCAATGTTGAGATGGGCGGTATAATTATTTTTGGTCACAGCAATGGCATGTTTAAAAAGTGTTTCGCTGTCACGCCAGTAACTCAATTGACGTTCCGTGAGAATCAAACAACTTGTGAGAATAAAACCCGCAACGATGGCAGGCACGGCAAAACCAATTTGAAACCGTGAAATTAAATGTTTGATTCCAAAAGCGATAACGATGAATATGCCAACGGAGGGGATGTAAGTATAGCGATCCGCCATTGCCTGACTGCCGACCTGCACAAGGCCAATCACCGGAAGCAGTGTTCCCAAAAACCAAAGCCAGCCGACGAATAGATATGGGAACTGCTGTCGTAACCGCCAGACAGACCATGAAACCGTTACGAGCGTTGTGATGGATGCGATTGCTGCAACTTGCATCCAAACCGAATTTTCAAGTAACGGATAAATCACAGCCAAATCCACGGGCAAAAAAATCTTTAACAGATAACGACCGTAGGAAATCAACGCGTTGGCGAAGCGATAGGGCAATGATATTTGGTCGAGACTCGCAACGGCGTCGGCGTTGGGTTGAGATTGAGCGAGAAATGTCACGATACAGAAAGCCACCGTAAGCAGAAAGAACGGCCATTTTTCAAGGACCAAACGCCACAGGGTCGAAAATCGAAAGTCTGAAATTCTTTGCAAGGACCAAAAATCCAAAAGCAACATCAAAAACGGCAACGTTACGATCATCGGCTTGGCCAGCAATCCCAGTGCAAACAAGAACAACGCCAACCAAAAACTTCCACACCGTTTTTCTTTCACATAACGTGTATAGGCCAAAAGCGACAGCAGCTCGAAGAATGTGCTCAAAACATCCTTGCGTTCGGAAATCCAGGCGACAGATTCGACATGTAATGGATGCCAGGCAAATAAAGCCGCCACAAATGCGCTCGGCCAAAGCATGCCAGTCATGCGCCACAGCCACACCAAAAGCAGAACAGCATTGGCCGTGTGGAACAAAACATTGACCAAATGATGCATTCCGGCATTCAGCCCGAACAACTGGCAATCCAGCATGTGCGAAAGCATGGTGAGCGGATGCCAATTACCAGCAACATTGGCTGTGAATGCCCATTTTATTCCGGCCCATGTCAAACCGCTCTGGACCATCTGATTTTGATAAACGTATCCTTCATCATCATAATCAATGAAATCGTAATGGGTCACTGGCAAATAAATTGTCAGCGTAATAAGCGCGAGCAGCAGGGCAATGATTCGCGGGCGAGCCATTGCCTTCTTTTAAGCGATTTTTCACGCGTGGCCAAGAACAGAGAATTTTTTAAAAAAGCGTTGCAATTTTTGCACGGAAGGTTAGAAATTTGTGTGGCAGGAAAGTTCTCGACCTTCTGCCGCTTGGACGCTACATCGGTTCCTCACGACCAAGTTTAGTCGTTTATGAGTGGATTATCGTTTACTGTCGTGGGGGCCGCTTCAAATCAGGCGGAGCTCATCTACGTTTGGACACAGGCGACGCCGGAAGCCAAGGCGATCATCGCCTGCCTCTTTTTCTTTTCCATCATCGCGTGGTCAACGATGTTTTACAAGGCTGCGCAAATGCGTCGCGCAAAAAAATTGAACCTGTATTTCTCCGCCGAATTCCACGCGCAAAAATCGGCGCTGGAAATTTTTGACCGCAAACTCCAGGTCGTCGGCTGCCCGCTTTACGAAGTCTATCAAACCGGCTGCGTGCAACTGGACGCGCGGCTGCGCGGACCGAGCGGCGAACGTCGGAAGCAGCACGTCACGCTTAAAAATATGGAGCACGTCAAGCGTGCCATTGAAAACGTCGTCGCGCAGGAATCGTTGAAACTTGAATCGGGTTTGATCTTGCTGGCGATCGCCGTCAGCGGCGCGCCGTTTCTCGGATTGCTCGGCACGGTCTGGGGCGTGATGAGCACTTTCGCCGGCATCGCGCAACAAGGCAGCGCGACGATGGCGGCGATGGCACCTGGCGTATCCGCCGCGCTCATCACGACGGTCGCCGGACTGCTCGTGGCGATTCCTTCGATGTTCGGCTACAATTGGCTCGTACATAATTTGCGGGTGTTCACCGTTAACCTCGATAATTTTGCGCAGGAACTTGTTTCTAAAATGGAAGCGGAGTTTTTGGCGGACGAATGATTTTTCGGCATGAGACGATTTTCACAACGCAGTTACCTTGTAACGTTGAGCGAAATCAACATCACACCGTTGCTCGACCTTGCGTTTGTGCTGCTCATCATCTTCGTCATCACCACGCCGTTGCTGGAGCAGAGCATTGATTTGAAACTGCCGCGTGGCGGCCAAGCCGAGAAGAGAATTGAAAAACGCGACATTGCCACCGTTGAAATTTCCAACACCGGTGTTTACGCGCTGGACAAACAACGGCTGTCACTGCCGCAGTTGATTGCGAAGCTGGCAGGCGAGTTTCGCTCGAATCCCAACCTGGTTGTCTATATCCGCGCGGACAAGGAAAGTCGTTATGATTTGGTTGCGCAAGTGATTGACGGCTGCCAGCGCAACGGCATCACGCGCTATTCACTCCGTACCGACCCGACAAAATGAACCGGCTGCAAAAAAAATGTTTCATCGCGACGGCAGGTTTTCACCTGTTGCTGCTGGTGATTTTGCTGGTCGGTCCGGCGTTTTTTAATTCGAAACCAAAAGTCGACGATTCACAAGTGCTCAATGTCATCCCGGCCAATTTGATTGACGCAGCGTTCAACAGCGGCGTGCGCAATGCCCAGCCGCCCGCGCCAACTCCAATTATCGCTCCGTCGGCACCAAAAGCAGTCGTGTCACCGCCGACGTTCATGCAATCACTGGAAAAAATTTTTAAACCTGAACCGGCCAAGCAAGTGCCGGACACAACCGTCGGCCAGCAACACAAAATTCAGGTTAACACGCAACTTGTGACGCGAACTGTCTCAAAAAATTCTGCCAGTCATTCACAAAATGACGACTCGCAACAGTTGCGGGAGCGCGCACTTCAAAATGCCATCCAGAATTTAAAAAATAATTTCACGTCGGCGACGACTGTTGACATGCCCGGCGACAGCAGCGTGGCTTACGCGAACTACGCGTCCGTCGTCAAAAGTATTTATGAACAAGCCTGGATGCCGCCGGACAACACCGCCAGCGACAATGCAAACGCAAAAGTTACTGTCACGATTGCGAGCGACGGCACGGTGATTTCCGCGCAAGTCATTTCGTCGTCGGGCGATGACAGCGTGGATTCGTCCGTGCAACGGACTTTGGATCGGGTTACATTTATTGCGCCGTTTCCGGAAGGCACGACGGACAAGCAGCGCACTTACACCATCAATTTTAATCTCAAAGCTAAACGGATGCTTGAATGAAAAATAATAATCTCCACCTTTTGAAAATTTATTTGCCGATTTTTCTTGTAGTAATCGCCGCCGATTTTGCGCGCGGCCAGAATGAAATAAACATTGAGCAAAACATCACCGTCATGGGACTGATGAAACCGGTTCCCGTTGCACTCGACGGTTTCAGCGGTGAAGTTGCAAGCGTTCTGAAATTTGATCTTTACGTTCAAGGTTTTAGTTTTGTCAGCGACGACGCGGCGCAATACATCATCAGCGGAAGCAATTCCGATCGTGTTCAAGGCCGCGTGATCGATCGTTTTGCCAAAAGCACAATTCTTTCGCGCAGCTACATCGGCGCAAATTTGCGTCGGCAAGCTCATGCGTTTGCCGACGACATCGTTTTAGCCATTACGGGAAAAAAGGGAATTGCCCAGACGAAAATTGCGTTCAAGGCGCGGAGCGAGATTTATGTCGCTGATTTTGACGGCCACAATTATCAGGCCGTTACGCATGACAGCGCCATAGTCGCTGCGCCCGCGTGGGCACCAGACAAGCTCGCGCTTTATTACACGTCCTACAAGCTCGGCAATCCGGACATTTTCTATCACGATCTCCGTACCGGCCAGCGCCAACTTATCGCGGGTTATTCCGGCTTGAACACAAGCGCGGCGGTTTCGCCGGATGGCCTGAAGGTGGCGATGATTTTGAGCAAAGACGGCAGTCCAAACGTTTATGTTTGCAATGCCGACGGTTCGGATTTGAAACGTTTGACGACGACGAGTGAGGATTCCTCGCCTTGCTGGTCACCAGACGGCCAATGGATTTGTTTCGCGACAAAAATCAATGAACGGCGCATATTGGCCAAAGTATCCGCAAGCGGCGGAGAGGTTCAGCGCATTTCGACTGCCGGCGTTTCAAATCCCACCGAGCCGGATTGGTCGCGGGATGGCAAATGGATTGCCTTCACGTCGCAGATGGGCGAGTTTGACATTTGCGTCGTGCCCGCCGACGGCGGCGACGCAATGACATTGGTGCGCGGCGAAAACCCGTCGTGGTCGCCGAATTCGCGGACGCTGATTTTCACCCGTGAAACGAACTATCAACATGCACTATCTGTGCTTGACGCGCCGACAAAACAAGTCAAGGATATTCCCCGAATTTTGGAAAATGATTCGCAACCGGCATGGGCAAAATAAATTTTACAAATTTTAACAAACGAAAAATTATGAAAACGACAAAATGGATTTACACACTGGCCTTCGCACTGGCCGTCATACTCGCTGCAACTGGATGCCACACCCACAAACCCGTCGGCGTCACACAACTGCCTGGCGAATCCGCGCCTACAGTTCCAGATCAAACCAGTCAAAACACGCTGCCGCCCGGAAACCAATTGTCACAGTCAGAGCAAGTTCAACCCGGCAGCCTGGCAACAGAAAATCTGGCTGAATTTGAAGGCATGATTGAAGACACGAACGCGCTGGCTGCCAACACGATTTATTTCCCGTTCGACAGCTCGGTGATTCGGAAAAGTGAAAAATCGAATCTTCAGGCTGTTGCCACTGGGTTGGGTGCTGACACAAATTTGAAACTGCTCATCGAAGGTAATTGCGATGAGCGCGGCACGGAGGAATATAATCGCGCCCTCGGCGAACGGCGCGCGCTGGCGGCACGCGAAGCGCTGGCCAAACTGGGCGTTGACCCGTCGCGCGTCCGCACCATCAGCTATGGCGAGGACCGTCCGGTTGATCCCGGCCACGATGAATCCGCGTGGCAGAAAAATCGCCGGGACGATTTCGTGCTGTTGCATCCGAAGATGTGATTGCCGGATTTGCGACCCAAACCCGAGAGGCCGCGCGCGTTCGCGGCCTTCTTTTTTGGCGCTTTACTAATAAAGCGTGCGGGTTTATGATTGAGAGGCTAGGTAAAATATTATGAATGTCATGTTTGCATGGGGCATAGGCGCCACAGAAATTATAATTATTGTTGCCGCAGTTTTGATTTTGTTTGGCGCGAAAAGAATTCCCGAATTCATGAAGGGACTGGGCACTGGCGTCAAGGAATTCAAAAAGGCGACGCGCGAAGTCACCGAAGAAATTCATAATGCGGCGGAAGAAAAGCCGGCGCAAAAATCGGTGACGAACGGCCAGTCGCAGCCCGCGCAAACCATCTCGCAATCTTCCAATCCGCCGAAGGCTTGAGCCTCGGCTTCTCGCATGGCGGGCGATCAAGAACCGGAACGCCTCGATGAAACGCCCGAAGGCGGCCCGGTAAAAACCTTTCTTGAACACCTCGAAGATTTCCGCTGGGTGCTTATCAAGAGCCTCGTCGCGCTCGCCATTGCCATGCTGTTGTGCCTTACCGCCGGAAATCACGTTGTCAAAATCATCAAATGGCCACTGACGCGCGCCCGGGTTCATTACGCCGGCACCAATCAAATTGCCGTCGTCAGCTACGGCACAAATCGTCTCGGCAATTTCCATCTCACGCCGGAACAGCAACAATCGCTGAACCTTGGCACGAACCGTTTTGTCGCCGTTCAAATCGAACCGCTCAAGCTCGGCACAAATCAAGTGCTCGGCTGGCGGGTGGATTCGGACGCAAAGGCGATTGACGAGGCGCAACGACTGCACATTGATTTAATCAACCTGAGTCCGGCAGGCGGATTTTTCGTCGCCTTTCAAGTCGCGTTTTACGGCGGCATGGTTCTGGCCGCGCCGTTCATTTTTTATTTCGTTGCATCATTCGTTTTTCCAGCGTTGAAAATGCACGAGCAAAAATACGTTTATCGCGGACTGATTTTCGGTGGCGGACTTTTTCTTCTCGGTATTTCGTTTTGTTATTTCATTTTGATGCCCGTCGCGCTGGCCGCGTCGCAAATGTATTCGAACTGGCTCGGCTTCGGCGCGCTGCAATGGCGCGCGGAGGATTACATCAGTTTCGTCTGCAAATTCATGCTCGGCATGGGACTGGGCTTCGAATTGCCCGTTGTGATTCTCACGCTGGTGAAAATCGGCGTGCTTGACTATCACATGCTCTCGAAAGCGCGCCGTTACATGATTATCATCAATCTGATTCTTGGTGCGGTGCTCACGACGCCCGAAGTCATTACGCAGCTCGTCATGTTTGTGCCGCTGCAGTTGCTTTATGAACTGACGGTTTGGATTGCGTGGTATTGGGATCGGCAGGAGAAGAAACGCGCACGCGCGTTGTAAAACTACTTTACAACCGGTCAAATGCGCGTAAGCTTCGATTGTCAACTTTAAGAACGTATGCGTAAAACGATATCTCTTCTGGGCGTGGCATTGCTCGCGGGTTTGCTCGTTTCCGGTTGCGCCGGGCCGGAACAAAAATTTGGGCGCGGGCTGAATAACACTTTCGAAGTCGTCCGCATGGGCGAACTCCGCCGCTCCGTTGAGCAGACCGCCATTTTTGATTCTCCAGACGCCGCTTATACCACTGGTTTCATTGTCGGTCTTGACCGCTCGCTCGTTCGCGCCGGAGCCGGCATTTATGACATCGTTACATTCCCGATTCCGCCTTATGATCAGCCGCCGTTGCCGCGCTATCTTGCACCCGAACCCGTTTATCCCGACAATTACAAACCCGGCGTGGTGTCAGACCCGATGTTTGACACCGACACTTACATCGGATTCAGTGGCGGCGACATCGCGCCGTTTATTCCCGGCAGCCGCTTTAATATTTTCGACAATTGAACTGCCGGCGAAATTTTTCTTTGCACGCGCCAATGAATTCCTGTTGGCGCGTTTTCGTTTTGTAAAATGCGGATGCGCCTCGAAAAAAAATCGCACTGCAAAGTCAATCTACTGCTGAACATTCTCGGCAAACGTGATGACGGCTTCCACGAACTGGAAACTGTCATGCAGCCAATCAATCTCTGCGACGAATTGAATTTCAAACCCGGCGGAAACGCCGTTCAACTTTCCTGCGACAATGCAAATTTACCAGTCGATTCGCGCAACCTTGTCCACCGCGCAGCGTCCACATTTTTGGAGGCGGCAAAAATTCGCGGCGGCGTGCAAATTCATTTGAAGAAAAAAATCCCACTTGCCGCCGGACTCGGCGGCGGCAGCGGCAACGCGGCAACGACGCTGCTCGCATTAAACGAGCTTTTCGGCCAGCCAATTTCAAACGCAAACCTGCAACAGCTTGCCGCGGCGCTCGGCTCGGACATTCCATTTTTTCTTCAAGACCAACCGGCGCTCGCGACCGGCCGCGGCGAAAAAATTCAGCCACTCGGTTTTTTCCCGGTGTTCCGCGACAAGGTGTTTTTGCTTATTCATCCGGGATTCGGAATTTCAACACCATGGGTTTATCAAAACCTCGCCCGTTTCCCGGCGGCATTGAACGGCCAGCCGGACCGCGCTCGAAAACTCATTTCACTTTTACAAACCTCCGATCTGAAAACTTCCGCCAGCGAATTTTACAATTCTCTCGAAATGCCCGCGTTTGAAAAATATCCGGTGCTGGCGCTGTTTCAGGAATTTCTGCGCGCAAACGGCGCGTTAGCCACGCACATGTCAGGCAGCGGTTCGACAACGTTTGCCATTGCGGAAAATGTAAATGCCGCTGAAGCTCTCGCTGAGAAATTCAAATCGAAATTCGGACAAAATTATTGGATAGCCATCGTGTCCCTGGCGAAATTTCCATAAATCACAAGTAAGGTGAAAATAATCGTGCCGTGGCGTCGCGCAATTTTGTCGGTAACGACCGGCCATCCACTTCGGCCAAAGTCACTTCCCGTGCAGTGGAAATTTTTTCCTCGATGACCATTCCCATTTCCCGCGCACATTCGCGCCCGTAACACTCGACATTCAACTCAAAGTTTAGCCGCAGACTTCGCGCGTCCCAGTTGGCCGAGCCGAGTAAAACCCAGTGACCGTCCACGATCATCAGCTTCGAGTGGTCGAACGGCGGCGGCGTAAGCCAGATGTGGCAGCCGCGTTCCAATACCTGCCACCACATCGCGCGCGATGCCCAATGCACGAATGGCAGATTATTTTTCGCAGGCAAAATAATGTCCACGCGCACACCGCGCAACGCGGCGAGATTGAGCGCAGTGACAATCGCATTGTCCGGCAAAAAATACGGGGTTAAGATTTTTACAGAAGTCTGCGCCTCGGCGAGCGCGACGAGCAGCGTCAATCGTAATTTATCGTAATCGGCGTCCGGCCCGTCGGTGATGACCCGTGAAATGACATCGCCGGATTCCTTCGCTTCGGGAAACCAGATTTTGCCATCGAGAATTTCGCTTGTGGCAAAAGTCCAATCGTTTGCAAACGCCTCCTGCAGTTTTGTCACCAGTGGACCTTCAATACAAAAGTGCAAATCTTGAACAGGATTTTTTGGCCTGTCAGCGAGCACGTTACCGTGCCGGATGTTCATGCCGCCGGTGAATGCGGTCTGGCCGTCAACGACGAGGATTTTTCGATGGTTGCGAAGGTTGATGGTCGCCACGCGCCATGGTGTGAAAATGGACGCGGGCAAAAATTTTGCGAACGGAATCTGCGCGTGCCGCAATTTGTAAGTGATGGGCGGCCACGAGTAGCGTGTGCCAGCAGCGTCAATCAAGACGCGCACTTCGATGCGGCGTTCGACCGCGGCTTTGAGTGCAGTGACAAATTTTTCCCCGCTTTTATCGTTGTCAAAAATGTAAGTTGTGAGCGAAATCGTCGTTTTTGCGGCTTCAATCGCGGCAAGCATTGCGGGAAATGCTTCGTCGCCATTGACGAGCGGCTGGATTTTATTTCCAGGCGTAAGTGGTTGTGCGACGACGCGACCGACGACGCGCGCGAGCATTTTCAGATGTTCCGCGCCGGCGGCTTGAGGTTCCCCAAGATTTTCGGGAATCGGTCGGCTGAAAGTTTTATGAACACCGAGTTGGATGGCTCGCCGGCGGATCCGGTTGACGCCCAGCGAAAGATAAAGAATTGGGCCGAACAAAGGCATGAGCCAGACGATGCCAATCCAGATGGTCGCGGCGCGCACATCGCGTTTGTGGAGCAGGGCATGAATCGAGGCAAACAGCGCGGCCAGAAAATCAAAGCCCGCAGCCAAGTGCGGCCAGAACTGGGAAAGTTGGTCAAGCCAGTTCATGCGCGGTTAGTTTCAGCAAAAAATTCGTTGTAAGCAAGTGCGCGGAGAATTTTTGACGAATTGGCGACCCTATCGGGAATCGAACCCGAGCTACCGCCGTGAAAGGGCAGTGTCCTAACCGCTAGACCATAGGGTCGTCGAGTTCACCAATATAATTTTTCGCGGTGCCCTGTCACGCAAATTGTTTGCCTCAACCCGTCGCTTGCCCTACCTTACGCTGAATTTCGTATGAAAATTTTTATTGACGGCAAATTTTACAGCGAGCGCGACGCGAAAATTTCCGTGTTCGACCACGGGCTGCTTTACGGCGACGGAATTTTTGAAGGCATCCGCGCCTACAACGGTCGCGTGTTCAAATTGAAGGAACACATTGACCGGCTGTTTTGTTCCGCGAAGGCGATTCTGCTGGAAATTCCTTTGTCGCCGGAAAAAATTTCCGCAGCGGTTCTCGAAACCTGTCGCGCCAACAAACTGCGCGACGGTTACATTCGGCTCGTCGTGACGCGTGGCGTGGGAAATCTTGGACTTAATCCGCGCAATTGCAAAAAACCATCCATCATCATCATCGCGGACAAAATTCAGGTTTATCCGCAGGAACTTTACGCGCGCGGCATGGAAATTGTCACCGTGCCGACGACGCGCAATTTGCACAGCGCTCTCAATCCAGCCATCAAGTCGCTGAATTATCTCAACAACATCCTCGCCAAAATCGAAGCGAACAACGCGGGCGTCGAGGAAGCCGTGATGTTAAACGCCGAAGGTTTCGTGGCCGAATGCACGGCGGACAATCTGTTCATCGTGAAGAACGGCGAGCTGTTCACGCCGCCGCTTTCGGCGGGCGCGCTTTACGGCATCACGCGGCAGACGGTGATCGAACTGGCGCAGGAAGCCGGACTGAAAGTTTCCGAGCCGAACCTGACGCGCTACGATTTGTTCAACGCGGACGAATGTTTTCTGACCGGCACGGGCGCGGAGCTGATTCCGGTGGTGAAGATTGACGGGCGCGTCATCGGCAGCGGCAAGCCGGGCGCGCTCACGCGCAAGCTCGTGGCAGATTACCGCGCCTTGACGAAAGTGTCGGGAGAGCCGATTGTTTGAGGCGTGAATTGTTAAATCGTTGAATTGTTGAATCGGAAATTGCAAACGTGGATAAAACTGTGCGAACAATTATGAAAACAAAACTAATCCAACGGTTGATTCAACTTGCTGCGATTGTCTTTTTGGTATGGCTGGTGGTGCGTGGTGTTCGACATTCGGATTTTGATTTGTTAATTATGTGTGGAATTGTCGGAGCGATTGTTTTTGCTGACTGGTTAATTGTAAAAAAATTCCGCAAACTGCCGCGCGTTGTCGTGTTTTCAAAAAATTGGTGTGGATTTTTATTTCACTCTCAATTCTTTTTGTAGCTTTGAGTTTTATCAATTTCGATGTTTCGATTTCAAAAGCATTTTTATTAACGCTCAATTTTATTTTTGTAATGTTATGTTTGACTTATATGAAGCAGCAAAGATTGGCGAGCCAGTTAGTTGAGGAACAAAAGAACGCCGCGACGATTTAACAATTCAACGATTTAACGAATCACATTTTTCAAAAATGCAGTGTTCCATTTGCAAAGAAAAACCGGCCACGGTGCATCTGACCCAGATCGTGGGCGACAAGATGCAGAAGCTGGATTTGTGCGAGGATTGCGCCAAGACCAAGGGCGTCAATGACCCGTCGGGCTTCGCGTTGGCGGACATCATGCTCGGCCTCGGCGCAGCGCAGGAAGTCGAGCAAGCCGTCGGCACGGATCTGAAATGCCCGCGCTGCGGTTTTTCGCAGGCGGATTTCAAGAAGTCCGGCCGGCTCGGCTGCCCGGAATGTTACAAGACGTTCGCTGAAGGTCTGGGCGGCCTGCTCAAGACGATGCACAAAGGCACGCGGCACACCGGCAAGTCGCCGGAGGCATTGCGCGTATCGCGGGAAAATTCCGACCGGCTCAAGACGTTGCAGAAAAAACTGAACAAGGCGATTGAATCGGAAAATTTCGAAGAAGCGGCGCAGTTGCGTGATGAACTGAAAAAAATCAACGAGCGTCCGGCGACGCCGACAAATCTGACGCGATGAAAGATCTGCACGAATTTCTGGTTTCTTCCGCCGAGACCGCGCGTCGTCACGGGCCGCACGACCGCATCGTCATGTCGAGCCGCGTGCGGCTGGCGCGCAATCTGAAGGACGCGGCGTTTCCCGGCTGGGCGAAAAAACCGGAGCGCGTGAAAATTTTAGAGACCATCCGTCCCGCCGTCGAAAGTCTGCCGGAGATGCGCGATTCTTTTTCCGAGGCGATGGACAATCTCGGCGCGCTCGACAAACAGATTTTGGTCGAGCGCCATCTCATCAGCCGCGAGCACGCCGCAAAAAGTTCGGGCAGCGGCCTCGTCTTGAACCGCGAGGAAACTTTTTCCGTGATGATAAACGAAGAAGATCATCTGCGGATGCAGGCATTGCGTCCCGGATTGCAATTGAAACAGGCATGGAGCGCGATCGATCATCTGGATTCTGAACTGGAAAAAAAACTGGATTACGCTTTCGATGGCGACCTCGGCTATTTGACCGCTTGCCCGACGAATCTCGGCACGGGCATCCGCGTCAGCGCGATGTTGCATCTGCCCGGACTCGTTCTCGGCGAGCAGATCAATCCCATCATCCAATCCGTCAACAAGCTCGGCCTCGCCGTGCGCGGACTTTACGGCGAAGGCACCGAGGCGCTTGGCAATGTTTTTCAGGTATCGAACCAAATGACGCTGGGCGAGAACGAAACGATGATTGTCGAGCGGCTGGAAAAAGTTTTGTCACAGATCATCGAGCACGAGGAAAACGCGCGAAAAAAACTTTTGGAAGATAAACCGAAGACGGTTTTCAACCACATCGGGCGCGCCTACGGAATTCTGGCGAACGCGCACAGCATTTCGTCGAAGGAGACGATGAACCTGCTCTCGCTCATGCGGCTGGGCGTGGACATGGGATTGTTTCCGGGCGCGGAACGGTCGCTGGTGGACGAGCTGTTTTTGACGACGCAGCCGGCGCATTTGCAGAAAAAAATCTCGGACAAACTGTCCGCCGAGGAACGCGATTTGATCCGCGCCGACATGGTGCGCGAACGATTGAAGAACGTGAGCCGGCCAATTGTCAAGCCGCCGAACAACACGGGGAATTAAAAAATTCTATCGAGCGTATTTTCTTTTGAAAGTGGTTCAACCAAACAAATCCATCTGCGGCGGCGGAGCGAGATTTTGCAGTTTGCCGCGCTGGCGGGTTTGCGGGCGCACATTGCCTTCCGGCGTGAGTTCGGATTCTTCGAGATTGCCCAAAATCTCTTTCGCACGTTCCAAGACTTCTTTTGGAACTCCGGCCAATCGCGCCACTTGGATGCCGTAACTTTTGTCCGTG
The DNA here is from genome assembly GCA_963719075.1 of uncultured Verrucomicrobiae bacterium. Lineage (GTDB taxonomy): Bacteria > Verrucomicrobiota > Verrucomicrobiia > Limisphaerales > UBA11358 > UBA11358. The sequence continues at coordinate 370,853 of CAVRAN010000001.1, forward strand.
CCGCCTTCGACGATTTTTCGCAGAAAAACGATCTGCTCGCGCCACTCGCGCACGGCGACGTTGAAATTTTTCAACCGCGGCAATCGCGCCGCGAGTTCCGTCAACTCGTGATAATGCGTGGCGAACAACGTTTTTGCGCCGACGGCATTGTGCAAATGTTCAACGATGCTCCATGCGAGGCTCAGGCCGTCGAACGTGCTGGTGCCGCGGCCGATTTCGTCCAGCACAATCAAGCTGCGCGGCGTGGCGTTGTTCAGAATGTTGGCCGTCTCGCACATTTCAACCATGAATGTGCTTTGGCCGCGCGCCAAATCATCGCTCGCGCCGATGCGCGTAAAAATGCGATCAACGAGATCAATGCGCGCCTCCGCCGCCGGAACAAAACTGCCCGTGTGTGCGAGCAAAACGATGAGTGCCACCTGCCGGATGTAAGTGGATTTGCCCGCCATGTTCGGCCCGGTGATAAGCGCTATTTGCGTTTCGTGATTGAGTTGCGTGTCATTGGGTACGAAACGTTCATCGCTCAAATTTTGTTCCAGCACTGGATGCCGCCCGTCGCGGATTTGTAGCACGCCTTCATCGCGGATTTGCGGGCGGCAGTAATTATGCAGCCGCGCAGTTTCAGCAAACGAAGCTAGAACATCAAGTTGCGCGAGCACGCCGGCAGTTTGTTGCATTTCTTTCAACTGGCCGAGAACGGTTTCGCGAACGCGCTGGAAAATTTCGTATTCCAGTTTCACGCTGCGCTCTTCCGCGCCGAGAATTTTGCCCTCCATTTCCTTCAATTCCGGTGTGATGAAACGCTCGCCATTCGCGATGGTCTGCTTGCGATGATAATGCGCGGGAACTTTGTCGAGATTCGACTTGGTAACTTCGATATAATAGCCGAAAACAGAATTGAACCTGACTTTCAGTGACGCTATTCCGGTCGTCTCAATTTCTTGCTGCTGCAATTTTGCGATCCAATCCTTGCCGCCGCGTTGGGCGGTGCGAAGTTCATCAAGCGCGGAGTCAAATCCGTCGCGGATCATGCCGCCTTCTTTGATCGGCAGCGGCGGCTCATCCACGATGGCGCGCGAAATCAAATCCACCAATTCGGGCAATTCGGAAAGTTCAGAATTTAATTTTGTGACGAGTGAAAATTCATTTTGAGTTTCCCCCTTAAGCAGCGACGAATTGGAATTTGATTTTTCTAATTGCAAAAGAATCTGTTTCAACGCGGGAATTTGTTCGAGCGCCAGTCGCAGCGCGGCCAAATCGCGCGCGTTGCCGCTGCCAGAACTCAAGCGACCGAGCGTGCGTTCGAGGTCGCGCACGTTCGTAAGCTGCTGGCGAAACGCGTCAAGACCAAAAGAATTTTCAATGAACGTTTGCACGGCGTCCTGTCGTCGGCGAATTGGTTCAACAGTCGAGAGAGGTTGCGAAAGCCAGTTGCGCAACAAACGCGCGCCCATTGGCGTCACGGTTTTGTTGAGCGCGCCGTAAAGCGAGGCGTTGCGCGGAGCGTCATGGTGCTGCGACTCGAGAATTTCCAGATGCCGCAGCGTCGTGTAATCAAGCGTGAGAAAATCGTTGCGGTGATAAAATGAAAGACGCGTGAGATTTTTGACGTTGCGACGCAAATGCTGCGTCAAATAATGCAGCGCGCCGCCGCACGCGCCGATTGCGGCGGATTTTTCTTTCAGGCCAAAACCGTCAAGCGACGCGACTTTGAAATGGTCGCGCACGGTGAATACGGCCGTTTCCGGCGCAAAAACCCAGTCGTCGTGGCCGTTCAAAATTTTGAATGAATTTCGCAACGCATCGCGAATGGAAATTTTTTCGGCGGGAAAGATAATTTCCGCCGGGCGCAGACGTTCGAGTTCTGCGAGCAACGCAATTTCACTTTCGACTTCGGTCGTGATGAAATCGCCAGTCGTCAAATCCACAAACGCGAGGCCGAATTTTTTTCCCGACGGATAAATGGACGCCAAAAAATTATTTTGTTCCGCGGCGAGCAGCCGTTCATCAAAATGCGTGCCCGGCGAAAGAATCTGCGTGACCTCGCGTTTGACAAGTTGGCCGGGACGCGCGTCCTCGAGCTGCTCGCAAATGGCGACCTTGCATCCGGCGCGTAAAATTTTTCCGATATAACCGTTCGCAGCGTGAAACGGCAACCCGCACATCGGCACGCCGTGGCGCGCGGTCAAAGCGAGGTTTAAAATTTGCGCACCGACCTGCGCGTCCTCAAAAAACATTTCGTAAAAATCGCCGAGCCGGAACAGCAAAAGCGCGTCCTTGGGCAGTTCGCCTTTAATGCGGCGATACTGCGCCATCATGGGAGTGAGTTGCGTTTCAGCGGACATGCGGCGGGAAAGTTACGCGGGAAATTTCACAAGGTCGAAACGAAATTGCTCACAGACGACTGTTAAAATCACCGCACGTCCGGTTCAATGTGAAGTTCGCCCGCGCGTTCAAGGCGCAGCAGTTCCGCGCTGTAACCCTTGCGAAAATTCGGATATTTGAACTGATAACCGAGTTCCATTTTCAGTTTACGGTTGGAAACGCGCTTGTTAGTCGCGCCGCGTTTCCGGTTTTCACCGGAGCTTTCCGGTTCGGACGGCGGAGGATATTTGCCAATTGATCCTGCGAGCCACTGGAAAAAATTTATTTGTGTGACCGGCTCATCGTCCACGGCGTTATAAATTTCCCCCGCGCGACCGTTTTTTAACGTGGCGATGATGCAGCCAATTACATCGTCGCGGTGAATCATATTTAGAAAACGCGCGCCGTCGCCTTCGATGCGCGCTTCGTTTTTCAGAAATTGTTTGAACGCATATCCGCGATCCGGCCCGTAAATTCCGGCCACGCGCAAAATCATGGCCGGAATTTTTTTCCGCAGGGCGGCTGCAATCAAAAGTTTTTCCGTTTCGAGCAAGATTTTCGACGTTTCCGCCGTCGGTTCGGTTGGGCTTGATTCCCTAATTTGCGAGCCGTCGTTCTGCGCGTAAACACTGGTGCTGCTCGTATAAAGAAATTTCTTGGGCGGTGAACCGGAAAGCCATTCGACTATATTTTTTGTGCCTTCAAAATAAGTTCGCCGATAGTTTTCCGCGCCGCCGCCGCTGGTTGCAATACAATTCACGACCCAATCAAAATCGTGCGGCAATTTTTCCAATTCACCCGGCTTCGTCACGTCGCCAATAAGCGGCTGGATTCCGGCGGTTTTCAATTCGTTTTGCGCCGCCGGATTGCGCCGCAAGCCGGAAACTTCGTGGCCGAGACGGATGAGTTCCGCGCCAAGCGGCAAACCGACGTAACCGCAGCCGACAATCAACACGCGCATGTCGGAATGATAGACCTTTGCGTGGTGTGGCGCACGGTCAATCCATCACCGCCGCGAAGCGCAGACCGCGCGTGCTGACGCGAAGTTGCTTGAAACCGAATTCTTCCATGACCGTTTCATAAATCACAACGCCCGTGAGAATAACGTCCGCACGTAATTTTGGCAGTCCGGGGATTTCCTTGCGCTCGGCCAGTGGCAGGCTCCATAAATTCTTCCGGTGCGTTGTGATCTGTTCCAAACTCAAACGCGTCGCTTCGATGCGCTCGCGGTCAAAGCGATCCAGTTTTTTTTCCATGCGCGCGAGAATGCTCGTCGTGCCGCCCGTGCCGACGAGCTGGATTTCTCCGGAACGATTTTCGCGGCGCAGGGCAGGTTCAAGTCTCGGGCGGACTTCATTTTGCAGAAAAATTTTCAGCCAGTCGCGGCATGCGGTGAATTCACCGCGCGTGGGCGGATCACTGTGCGGAAATTTCTCGAGCAAACGCACCGTGCCGAGCGGAAAACTTTGGGCAAAATGTTTTTGTTCGCCCCGCCCCAAAATGAATTCCGTGCTACCGCCGCCAACGTCAAGCAGAAACAACGGCTGCTTCGCCAGTTCAACATCAGTCGTCACGCCCTGAAACACCCACTCCGCTTCACGTTCACCGGAAATGATTTCGACTTTCAGGCCGGAAGCACTTCGGATGGCGGAGGTCAGTTCATCCGCGTTAACGGCATCACGCGCGGCACTCGTGGCAATGACGCGGATGGACGCGGCGTTGTCTTCACGCGCGATTTTGGCAAATTCTGCGACAGCTTCGGCGGTGCGCGCGATGGCGTCGGGCTGAAGACGGTGCGTGTCGTAAAAATTTTTGCCGAGGCGCGTCTGCCGGCTGTCTTCGCCGACCGGCTGCACATTGCGCCCGGCCACGTCGGCCACCAACAATTTGATCGAGTTGGTGCCGACATCAATGACGGCGCGGCGAACGGATTCCATGAGATGGTCAGGCTATGCAACGCAGTCGCCGAAACCCAAGTGAAAAATTGTTACATTTTGCGCGGCTTGTTCATCCGATGCGGAAGGAAATTTTCTGGATCAAATTCTTCCCGAAGCTGTGCTGCAATCGATCGAGAATTTCCTTGCGACGATAGCGGACGATTTCGGAAAGCCACACGCTGCTGTCCACGTTTACAAACAGCGTGCCTTTGTGCAAATTGGCCGGCTGCGCGTGCGCGGTGACGTTCGGGTCGAGCAGCGAATTCCAAACCTTGACGACCTCGGCTTCGCCCTGACGCGTATCAATCCGCAAATCCGTCATCACTTTCGGGAGAACGTCGCCCGCGCGGCGCGCGCGCGCGGCCTGCGCAATTTCGATCGGCGACAAATCCGCGCCGCGCCACTGGGCGAGCACGCGCTGACGCGGGGATTTTTTTTCCGGGAGCGGCATTAAAATGGCTTCACGTTTTGAATTCTTGATTTTGAATTTGAACTAAAAAGTCGAAATTCAAAACTAAAAAGTTGCCCGGCCTATTTCCGGCTAGACAAATCCGTCCGCCGGGCGCGTCATTATGAAAATGCCCGGCGGACTGGAAATCGAACGGCTCTACGACGAGCACGCCCAGCCGCTTTATGCCTTTCTCCTGAACTTCACCCGCGACGAAAATGACACGCGCGATTTGCTCCAAGAACTGTTCGTCAAACTCGCCCGCGAACCGACATTGCTCGCCGGCGTGCGGGACGAACGCGCCTTTCTCATCCGCCTCGCGCATAACGCCGCCATTGACCTGATGCGCCGGCGCGGCACGCGTGACAAAACCCGGGAAAATTTCGCGGCGGAAACCCTTTCGCCGTTCGCGGCGGCGGACAGCCCGGACGAGCAGACTTTCCGCGACGAACTCGCCGGTGCGCTGGCGGAACTGCCGCCGGAGCAGCACGCCGTCGTGCATCTTAAACTGTGGGAAGCGCTGACCTTTGAGGAAATCGCCGCCGTGCTGGACATTCCGCCGAACACCGCCGCCAGCCGGTATCGCTACGGACTAGACAAAATGCGCGGGCGGCTGCGTCCACTTTACGAGGAAATCAAATGAACGAGTTTGAACAAAAACTTTCGCGCCAGCCGCTCCGCCAGGTGCCCGGCGAATGGCGCGCGGAAATTTTGCGGGAAGGACGGCGTGCCGCCGCCCCAAACAATAAACGGGACGCCGACACGGCGTCCCTCCCAAATTGTTCGTGGCTCACAATGTTGCTCTGGCCGCATCCGAAGGCATGGGCGGGCTTGGCGGGGGTTTGGGTTTTGATTTTTGCGTTGGATTTTTCCAGTCGCGAACAAACGCCGATCGTCGCGGAAAAAGCGTTGCCGCCCTCGCCGGAAGTCATGGCTGAATTGAAGCAGCAAAATCTTTTGTTCGCCGAATTGATGGGTTCACGCGAAACGCCCGACGCTGACCGGCGGAAATTATTTTTGCCGCGCCCGCGCAGCGAGCGCGAGGAAGTTTTGACGGCGTAAAGTTGTAGAGTCGGGGCTGCGCGCCGATGCATCCGGCCACAAGCCAGACGTTACACCAAAATGAATTTATGGGCGAAAAACCGAAAAGCATCTGGAAAAAATCGCGGCAAAGCTCTCGTTGGTTTTGCGCATGGCTGATTTTGGTGGCTGCGACCTTTTTTATCATTGTTACGATTGGCGGATTGATCGGCAATTTGCGAAACTGGTGGAATTGGCAACACGCCCTTCTGTTCACATTGATAGTCAGTCTCGCCTTTGCAACCGTAGTCATTAGTCTGTGGCTGTTCATACGCTGGCTTTTTTGCTGGCGCAATTTCAAACGATTTCTGTTCGGCCTCGCGTGCTTTGTCACGTTGATCGCGCTGTTCTACGCCGAGGAAGACTGGCGCGGCAAACATGACTGGGAGAAATTCAAACGTGAATGGGAGGCCAAAGGCGAACATTTTGACTGGCAATCCATCGTTCCGCCGCCCGTGCCAGACGATCAAAATTTTGCGTTCTCGCCGGTTTGGATTGCGGAAGAAAAATATACTTTTCAAAACACGCTGAAAAGAGCGGAAGCGTGGTATGGCGACCGGATTTACAGCGAGGAAGTTTCCAACATTGTTTCCCAGCTTCCCGTTTCAGTATCGGCTTTGGTCGGCACAAATTGGGCGTATCATTTGCCCAATACGCCGGAAATGTCGGGTCATTGGGCGATGTCCCGCACCACCGACTTGAAGCCGTGGCAGTCTTATTATCGCGACTTGGAAACAACCAATCCAACGGCGGAAATTTCCATCACGCCGCAGCCGCAATCGCCCGCCGCCGATGTTTTGCTGGCGTTGAGCAAATTTGATCCTGTGATTGAAAGATTAAGAACGGACAGCGTGTTGCCATATTCTCGGTTTCCGCTCGGATATGATGGTATGCCTGCCGCAATTTTACTGCCGCATTTGTCCGCGTTGAAACAATTTGCACAAGTGTTGCAACTGCGCGCCATTGCCGAATTACAAAACAACGAAAGTCAAAAAGCTTTGGACGATGTCAAGTTGTCATTGTGGCTGATGGATTCGATTCGCTCCGAGCCGTTTTTGATTTCCCATTTGGTTCGCATCGCCATTTTGCAAATCACGTTTCAGCCCATTTATGAAGGTTTGGCGGACCATAAATGGTCGGATGCGCAACTTGCCGATTTGGATTCTGATTTGACGAAACTGGATTTTCTTGCGGATAGTCAATTTGCAATTCGCGGGGAACGTGGATTAGAAATTGCCAACATCGAATTCATCCGGCACCCGCACGATCTGGATTTTAAGCGCCCTCGTTTATATTTTCTGGCACCGTTTTTTTCTGTTGTGCAGATGCTTTCCAATATGTCGTCGGACGAAGGCGAAAATCCCCAAGGCTTTCAAATGTTGCTTTTGGGTTTTGGCCCTTCCGGCTGGCTTGAGCAAAATGAACTGCGTATCGCTCAATTTGACACAAAATGGTATTTGCCCGTTGTTGACGAAGAGAGAAAAATTATTTCGCCGGCTAAAATTCGCACTGCTAGTGATGCGCTTGGCAAAGAAATTCAACATCGAACACCGGAAAATATATTGGAGACGCTTTTCATTCCAAACTGGCGCAACGCTGCGGAAAAATTCGCCCATGCGCAAACTGCAACTGATTTGGCGCGCGCGGCGCTTGCGCTGGAGCGTTACCGGCTCGCGCATGGAGAATTTCCAGAATCACTTGACGCGCTAACGCCGCAGTTCATCGCGAAAGTTCCGCACGACATCATTGACGGCCAGCCGTTGCATTATCACCGCACGGACGACGGACAATTCGTCCTCTACTCCGTCGGCTGGAACGAGACGGATGACGGCGGGGTTGTGGTTTTCAATAATAACGGCGGGGCTTTCAATAAAGGTTCAACGCCAAGTGTTGACATTAATGAAGGCGACTGGGTCTGGCGGTATCCGGCAAAGTAATTTTGGGCGGTCAAACTGCCTAGCGTTTTTAACTGTCTCTTTTCGCCTGGCAGCAAGGGCTTGAATGGATAAACCTGAATTTTTAAGGGTTTTTCGTTCATTTTTGCCCGGCTGACACGTTCCTCTGGCCATTTGACACGAATTTTTGGACGTCTGACATCAATTTCTGGCTGTCTTACCCGGATTTTTCAACGATTGACACGGGTTTTTGGCCGTCTGCACGGATTTCTAGTCGCCTGACCAAACTTTTTTGCCGCCTGACATTGATTTCCGGCTGGCTGACACAAGTTTTTCCGCGATTGACACGGATTTCTTGCCGGTTGACACCGGCTTTCGAATGATTGAAACACCGCGATTCAGGACTTTGCCGTCTGCTTGCATGATGAAAATCTCGTAACTTGACCTTGCACGACAAACTGCTCGCCTTGATTGAGTGGCAACGGCATATTGCCGCAAATTTATGCCAGATTTTTTGCTCAAGGTGTGGAGCTTGGCCAGGCCTTACCGGGCGCGGCTGTTTCTCGGCGGGGTGACCGGGGTGATCAGCGGTGCGATCGCACCGCTGATGATTGCCACGATTATATTTGTGTATGATGAAATTTTCCCGGCGTCAAATGGTTCGTCTTCGTTGCCAAAATTATTCACGAAAATGCCCGGAGCCGTGCAAAACTGGCTTCTCAACGCGCAGGAATCCCTGAGCAGCGGCTTGCACATGCACCCCGGCGCCGTCATCGTGCTAATCGGCCTGATTCCGGCGGTGATTCTCCTGAATGGCCTGTTTGCCTACTTGAACATGTATTTCCTGCAATGGGTGGCCATTCGCGCCGTGACCGATTTGCGCGTCCGCCTGTTCACGCATCTGCTGAATCTTTCCGCGGGATTTTTCGGCGGCAACCGCAGCGGCGAACTCATCTCGCGCATCATGAATGACACCAGCGCGCTGCAAAACATCTTCAGCACCGTGACGTCGAGCATTGTCACCGACCCGGTTAAGTTGATTGCTTTGCTGGCCTATTTATTCTGGCTGCAACCGAAGCTGACATTGATTTCATTGATTGTGGTTCCGGCCTGCATGATTCCCATCGCGATTTACAGCCGCAAAATCCGTCATTCCAGCCGCGCGCTGCAAACGCACGCCGCCGACTTGACGCAGGTCATGAACGAATCTTTCACCGGCAACCGCATCGTCAAAGCCTACAATCTTGAAAATGCCGTCGCCGGCCAGTTCCGCGACACCGCGCGCAAATTCATAGGCCACTATATGCGCATTGTGCGCTCCATCGAAATCCCGGGGCCTTTGATCGAATTTCTCGGCGCGGTGGGTGTCTCGCTCGTGCTGCTGTATTTGGTTTATCACACGCACGCGCAGGCAAGCCAGAAGGACTTCCTGCGGCTCATCATCAGCATTTTCATGATGTATCAGCCGATGAAGAATCTCACGCGCCTGCACAACCAGATCGTCCAGGCGCGCGCCGCCAGCGAGCGCATCTTCGAACTTCTGGCCACGCAAAACAGCGTGCCCGAACCCGCGCAACCGCGCTTGTTGCAGGCCGCCGGCGCGGACATTCATTTCGAAAATGTGGATTTTTCCTACGGCGACAAACCCGTTTTGCAAAATATCAATTTGCAAATCAAACCCGGCCAGCTTGTCGCGCTCGTCGGCGCGAGCGGTTCGGGGAAAACCACGGTCGCGAATTTGCTAATGCGCTTTTACGACCCGGCGCGCGGCGCGATTCGCATTGGCGATGTGGACATTCGCGAAGTTTCCACGCGTGATTTGCGAAATCAAATCGCCGTCGTCACACAGGAGAATATTTTATTCAACGACACCATCCTCAAAAACATTGAGCTGGGCCGTCCCGGCGCGGCTCAGGAAGAAATCATTTCTGCGGCAAAACATGCCAACGCGCATCACTTCATTCTCGAAAAACCGGACGGTTATAAAACGGTTGTCGGCGAAAAGGGCGTCTTACTTTCCGGCGGCCAGCGCCAGCGCCTCGCCATTGCGCGCGCCGTTTTACGCAACGCACCGATTCTGATTCTGGACGAAGCCACCAGCGCGCTCGACACCGAGTCCGAACGTGCCGTGCAATCCGCGCTTGATGAATTGATGCACGGGCGCACGACACTTTGCATCGCGCACCGGCTCTCGACCATTCTGCACGCGGACGTGATTGTCGTTTTGGATCAGGGCCGCATTGTTGAAACGGGCACACATTCTGAACTCATCAGGCGTGGCGGCGTTTATCAAAAACTTTACGAACTTCAGTTTCACAATCTTCCGAATTTGGAAATCACGCGCACCGAATGAACCAAATTCCCTACCTTGATTTGCCCGCGCAAATCCGCAGCGTTCGCAAAGAAATTGACGCCGCGCTCGCCCGCACGCTCGACAACTGCTCGTTCTGTCTCGGCCCGGACGTCGTGCAATTTGAAAAAGACTTCGCGCAATTTTGCGGTGCGCAACACGCGCTCGGCTTCAATAGCGGCACATCCGCGCTGCACGTCGCGCTGCGCTTGCTCAACGTCGGGCCGGGCGACGAAGTCATCACCACGCCTTACACGTTCATCGCCACAAGCTGGGCGATTTCTTACGTCGGTGCGAAACCGGTTTATGTGGACATTGACGACGACACTTTCAATTTGAATCCGAAGCTGATTGAGAAAGCCATTACGCCAAGCACAAAAGCGATTTTGCCCGTGCATCTCTACGGCCTTCCGTTCGATGTTGATCCGATTTTAGAAATCTGCCGCAAACATAAGCTGCCGCTCGTCGAGGATGCGGCGCAGGCGGTCGGCGCGAAATACAAAGGCAGAACTGTGGGAACGCTCGGCGACATTGCTTGTTTCAGTTTTTATCCCGGCAAAAATCTTGGCGCGTGCGGCGAAGGCGGCGCGCTCGTGACGAACAACGTCGCGTTTGCCGCGCGTGCGAAATCATTGCGCGAACATGGCTCGACGCAGCGCTATCATCATGACGAAGTCGGTTACAATTACCGCATGGAAGGTTTTCAAGGCGCGGTGTTGGGCGTGAAATTGAAGCATTTGCAAAAATGGACGATTGAACGCCGCCGGGTGGCGAACCGTTACACTGAATTGCTCGCCGATACGCCGCTGCGCCTGCCGCGCGAGGCAGATTACGCCGAAAGCGCGTGGCATCTTTATACCGTGCGACATCCGCGCCGCGACGAACTTAAAAAATATCTTGATGAAAACGGCATCGGCAACGCCGTGCATTATCCGATTCCGTTGCACCTGCAAAAAGCCTACGCGCAGCTTGGCCACAAGCCCGGCGATTTTCCCGTTGCCGAAAAGGCCGCGCGCGAAGTTTTGAGCCTGCCGATTTTTCCCGAATTGACCGACGCGCAAATCCAGTGCGTTGTGGAAGTCATCAAGGATTTTTTCACAACGTAAAACGCTTAAACAGGCGTCCCCTGTTGTTGCGCTCAAGTGTCCGGATATTCGCCTTTGAGAAGCTGTTTACGGTGGCGCTGATATTTGGCCAGCGCGTCGCGGATGGCCTTGTGCGCGTCTACTCGCCCTTGAAATTCGCCGACGACGGGATTTTTATCCCTCTCCAGTTCCTTGTAGATTTCAAAAAAATGATGAATCTCGCGCAGGACGTGCGGCGGCAGTTGCGAGATATCATTGCAATTTTCGTGCATCGGATCGTTCGCGTGCGCGGCGATGATTTTGATGTCTTCCAAACCCTGGTCCATCATGCGCAACATGCCGATGGGCCGCGCCTTCATCACGCAGCCGGGCGTGACCGCCTCCTGCGACAGCACGAGGATGTCCAGCGGATCGTGATCGCCGCAATAAGTCTGCGGAATGAAACCGTAATTGCTCGGATAATGCACCGAGCTGTGCAGCACGCGGCTGATTTGAAGAAAGCCGGAAGTCTTGTCCAATTCGTATTTGATTTTGCTGCGCATCGGACATTCGATGAAGGCGTTGCATTCCTGCGGGATGGAATCGCCGGGCGACAAAATGTGAAACGGATTGTTCGCGCCGACGACCGGCAAAACTTTTTTGGCGCGGCCCGCCTTTTTTCCTGCGGCATGAAATTTACTTCCCATGAGCGGTAAGTTAATGAATTTTTATCGCGAAAACAATGGCAAAGGCGGAATGAAAATGATTTTCCAAAACTTTGTGTCTTGGTGTCTTCGCGGTTAGAAGTTAAATTGTTCTCATGTCGCACGCGGACTTTGTTCATCTTCATCTGCACACCGAGTATTCGTTGCTCGATGGCGCGTGCCGGCTCGACCGGCTCATGGACAAGGCGCACGAATTGAAATTTTCCTCGCTCGCCATCACCGACCACGGCGCGATGCATGGCGTCATTGATTTTTATCAGGCCGCGCGCGAAAAAGGCATCAAGCCCATCATCGGCTGCGAGGTTTACGTCGCGCCTGGCTCGCGCCTGGAAAAGAAAAGCGGCGGCGGCGGCACGCGCGACGTTTATCATCATCTCGGCCTGCTCGCGAAGGACGAGGCTGGCTATAAAAATCTCGTCAAGCTCACAACCGCCGCGCATCTGGAGGGTTATTATTACAAGCCGCGCATTGATAAAGAAATTCTCGCCGCGCACAGCGAAGGTTTGATCGCGATGTCCGGCTGTCTCGCCAGCGAAATTCCCGACTGGATCATGAAAGACCAGTTGGACAAGGCGCGCGACGCCGTTGATTTTTTCAAGCAGACGCTCAGCGCGGAAAATTTTTTCCTCGAACTGCAAAATCACGGCATTCCCGAACAGGCCAAGGTCAACAGCCATTTGATCAAATGGTCGAAGGAATTCGGCCTGAAACTCGTCGCGACGAACGACGTTCATTACATCAACAAAAGCGATTCGCACGCGCACGATTGTCTCGTCTGCATCGGCACGCAAGATTTGTTGAGCAATCCGAAACGCATGAGCGCGGGTTATATTCCCGAACAATTTTTTCTGCGTTCGGCGGAAGAAATGAAGGCGCGCTTCGCGGAAATTCCCGAAGCCGTGACGAACACGCTCGAAGTCGCGGAGAAATGCAATTTGGAAATCGAGTTCGGCAAATTGCATTACCCGGTTTTCCATCCGCCGGAACATTTCACGCGCGAAGGTTATCTGCGCAAGTTGCTCGCCGAGGGTTTGCACAAACGTTACGGCATCCACGCAAAGGCCGAGGGCGAAAAATTTGTCGTCGAGAAAATTGACGATCCAAAATTGCTGCCGACATTTTCGGAAAACGAAAATTCTGACGCCGCGCTCAAAGTCGTCCTCGACCGTTTGCAACTTGAACTGAAAGTCATCGAGAAAACCGGCTTCTTGAGTTATTTTTTGATCGTCGGCGATTTCATCCGTTACGGACACGAGCACGGCATCGCGTGCGTCGCGCGCGGCTCGGCGGCGGGTTCGATTGTCACTTACCTTCTCGAAATTTCAAACGTTGATCCGATCCGTTACGGTCTGTTGTTCGAGCGGTTTCTAAATCCCGAGCGCGTCAATCCGCCGGATATTGACATTGATTTCGCGGACGACCGGCGCGCGGACGTGATCAAATACGTTTCCGAAAAATACGGCAAAGATTCCGTCGCGCAGATCATCACGTTCGGCACGATGGGCGCGAAAAGCGTCGTGCGCGACGTTGCGCGCGTGATGGGTTTGGCTTACGGCGACGGCGACCGGCTCGCGAAAATGATTCCGTTCGACTTGAAAATGACGCTTGAAAAAGCGCTCAAGCAATCGCCCGACCTCAAGGCCGCCTACGAAAACGAGGACGTCACGCGCGAACTGATTGACACCGCGCTCATCCTCGAAGACATCACGCGCAACGCGAGCGTCCACGCCGCCGGCGTCGTCATCGGCGACCAGCCGCTCGTGAATTTGCTGCCGCTCAAGCTCGACGACAGCGGCTCGCTCGTGACGCAATACGCGATGAATCCCGTCGGCGATCTCGGCCTGCTGAAAATGGATTTTCTCGGGCTGAAAACGTTGACCGTCATCCGCAACACCTGCGAAATGGTCAGACGCACACAAGGAATCGAAATTGACATTGACCATCTGCCGCTCGACGACGCGAAGACTTACGATTTGCTGAACAAGGCGGAAACGCTCGGCATTTTTCAATTGGAATCCGGCGGGATGCGCGACCTGTGTCGGAAATTTCAGATCAGTTCCGTCGAGCACATCACCGCGCTCATCGCGTTGTATCGGCCCGGCCCGATGGAGTTGATTCCTGAATTCATCAAGCGCCGCCACGGTGAAATCGAAATCAAATACGAGCATCCGCTGCTCGAACAGATTTCCAAGGAGACTTACGGCATCTTGATTTACCAGGAGCAAGTGATGCAGGCCGCGCAAATTCTCGCCGGCTTCACGCTCGGCGCGGCGGACATTTTGCGCCGCGCGATGGGCAAGAAAAAAGTCGAGGAAATGCAGAAGCAGCGCGAGATTTTCGTGAAAGGTTGCGCCGCGAAAAACAAGATTCCTGCCGCGAAAGCGAACCAGATTTTCGATTTGCTCGAAAAATTTGCCGGTTACGGTTTCAACAAATCGCACGCCGCCGCGTATGCCATCGTCGCGTATCAAACCGCGTATCTGAAGGCGAATTATCCCGTGGAATTTTTCTGCGCGATGATGACGAACGACATGGCGAACACGGAAAAGCTGAGCGAATACATCGCCGAGGCGCGCGAATTCGGCATCGAGGTTTTGCAGCCAGATGTGAACGAGAGCGAAATGTTTTTCGCGCCCGCGCGTGACAGCAAAGCCATCCGCTTCGGCCTCGTGGCCATCAAAAATGTCGGCGAAGCGGCGGTCGAGGCGATTTTGAAAGCGCGCAAGGAAAATGGAAATTTTAAATCGCTGTCCGAACTTTGTGAACGCGTGGATGGCCGTTCGTTGACGCGAAAAACCATCGAGGCTCTTGTCAAAACCGGTGCGTGCGACACTTTCGGCCAGACGCGTGCGACGCTGTTCGCGCAGATCGAACGCACGTTGTCGCGTGCGGCGAGCATTTTGTCTGACAAACAAAAAGGACAGAGTTCACTTTTCGGCGCGCTGGAAGAAAAGGCGCCGCCAATGCCGGAAGCGATTTCCAATCTGACTGAATGGCCGCAGCACGAATTGCTCGCGCACGAAAAAGAACTTTTGGGATTTTACGTCACCGGCCATCCGCTCACGCCGTTCGCGCCGATTTTGGAAAAATACACGCTGACAAATCTGGCGAAGCTCGGCGAACTGCCGAACCGCAGCTTGACCCGCATCGGCGGAATGATTTCCGCGGTCACGCACGGCTTCTCAAAAAAATCCGGCAAGCCGTATTCGATGGTGACGCTCGAAGATTTGGAAGGTTCGGTTCAACTGCTCGTGATGAATGACCACGAAACATTCCGTCCGCTGCTCGAAGCGAACAAGGCAATTCTGGTGATCGGTGAAGTCAACATGGCCGAGGACAAGCCAAAAATTTTCCCGCAGGAAATCATACCGCTCGAAGACGCGCCGAAAAAATATACGAAGCAAGTGCATTTGCGTTTGCACACCGCGCATTTGAAGCCGGAAGATTTTGAGAGCGTGCGCGAAATCGTCGCGGCGAATCCGGGTAAATGTCCATTGCTGCTTTGTTTCATGCAGCCCGGCGGCGGAACTGTTTTCATGGAAACGAACGAGCGGTTCGGCGTTTTGCCGTCGTTGAAATTGCAGCACGCCGTTGACGCGAGTTTTGGCGAGGAAACGTATTACGCGAAAGTGGACACGAGCCTGCCCGAACGCCAGCAACGTTGGCCGCGCAAAACCGATTCCACCACCGGCGCGGAATAAATTTCTAACCACAAAAACTCGGAGCAAGAAATGGAATTTTACAGAATCCTTTCCTAATTCGCTGAATTCTGTAAATTCTGTCTGAATTTATGCCCGACGAAAATCAACCGCCGCAGCGCAAAACCCTCGACGATCGCGCGAAGATGACCGAACTCGAACGCATCCGGCATTCCGCCGCGCATGTGTTGGCGACCGCAATCTTGCGGCTCTGGCCGGACGCGCAATTCGCCGCCGGGCCGCCGGTCGAGAACGGTTTTTATTACGACGTGGAACTCGCGCATCGCATCGCGCCGGAAGATTTCGCCGTCATCGAAGCCGAGATGAAAAAGGAGATCAAGGCGAACCACACGTTTGAAAAAGTCGTCGTCACGCGCGAACAGGCTTTGGCCGACGCGAACGAAGGCCGCCTCGCCGCGCTGAATCCTCGCGGCACGCCGAGCAAGTTCAAATTGGACATCGTCCAGAACATTCCCGTCGGCGAGCCGATCTCGTATTTCAAGAACGGCGATTTCCTCGACCTCTGCGCCGGGCCGCACGTCATGCGCACCGGCAACATCGGCGCGTTCAAGCTCACGCATGTGGCCAGCGCGTATTACAAGGGCGACGAACGCAACCCGCAGCTCCAGCGCATCTACGGCACGGCGTTCAAGAACAAGACCGAGATGGACGCGTATTTCACGATGCTCGAAGAGGCCAAGCGCCGCGACCATCGCAAGATCGGCGCGGAGATGGGATTGTTCGCGCTGGACACCGAATACGTCGGGCCGGGACTGCCGCTGTGGCTGCCGAAAGGCACGGCGATCGTGGAAGAATTGGAAAAGCTGGCGAAAGAAACGGAATTCGCCGCCGGATACGTGCGTGTGAAAACGCCGCATTTGGCACGGGAAAAAATGTATTTAACTTCTGGTCATTTGCCTTATTACGCGGAGTCAATGTTTCCGCCGATTGTATTGCATGAAGGAAAAACGGAGGTTTTGGAAAAAATTCGCGGTCATGTGACGGCTGCAAAAGGATTTCTCCACATGGCCAAAGCAGACATTGCCGATGAGCCTCAATCTGACGAAACCGAGGATGCCAAAAAATACATTAAGGAAAAAGAGACTGAAATTTTGGCGTCGCAAAGCGTGCTTGGACGAGTGGAAGGATCTGAACTTTATTACCTCAAAGCCATGAACTGCCCGCATCATCACCGCATCTTTGCGGCGGAACCGCGCAGTTATCGCGATCTGCCATTGCGCCTCGCGGAATACGGCACTTGTTATCGTTACGAACAGTCGGGCGAATTGTTCGGTCTCATGCGCGTCCGTTCGTTGAACATGAACGACGCGCACATTTACTGCACGCCAGAACAATTCGCCGCAGAATTTAATGCGGTCAACGAAATGTATCTGAAGTATTTCAAAGTTTTCGGCATTGAAAAATATGTGATGCGTTTCAGCACGCACAGCGCGGATGGTCTCGGCAAAAAATACGTTGATGAACCGGCTTTGTGGAAACAAACCGAAGACATGGTCCGCAAAGTTTTGATTGATTCAAAAATTCCCTACGTCGAAGTGCCGAACGAGGCGGCGTTTTATGGCCCGAAGATTGACGTGCAGGTGTGGAGCGTCATCGGCCGCGAGTTCACGCTGGCGACGAACCAGGTGGACTTCGCCGTGCCCGCGAAGTTCGGCCTGAAATATCGCGACCGCGACAACTCGGAGAAGACGCCGTTGTGCATCCATCGCGCGCCGCTCGGCACGCACGAACGCTTCATCGGCTTTTTGATCGAGCATTACGCCGGCAACTTCCCGCTCTGGCTCGCGCCGGAACAGGTGCGCGTGCTGACGCTGGGCGAGGACGAAAAATTGATCGCCTACGCGAAATCCATCGTGGACGAGCTGCGCGGAAATTTTGTCCGCTGCGAACCCGATTTCCGCAACGACCCGATCAAGGCGAAAATCGCCGAAGCCGAGCAAGCGAAAGTCCACACGATGCTCGTCATCGGCGGCCGCGACATGGACGCGGGCGCGGTCTCGGTCCGTTTGCACGGCAAAGGCAACGTCGGCGCGAAACCGAAGGGCGAAGTTGTGGCAGATATTCTGGCGAGCATCAAAGAGCGGCGGGCGTAAAATTTTGTCCAGCCGATTTAATTATTTTGAATTGAAGGATTCCAAAGTCGGAACATCGCGCTTGGTCCGGCCACGGGATTGGTGAGCACCGTGGAGGTTACCGCATTCACGATGGAATTGCTGACGATCAGCCAATTGTTCGTGGCGTTGAGAATTGGAATTGTTTGAACAACCCAACCGGCACCACCGGCGGGCCAGTTTAAAACAACATTGTTATTGGTCAAAGCATTGATGCCGACGTTTGGAATCGCGCCGTTCAGGGTGTCGCCCAGAATGGCCGTATAAACAATCGCGGCCATCACCGAAGTGCCCGGCGAGTTCGGATGGACATTGTCGGGAAACCATTCACCGTGGCCGGCGAGCAAGAACTGCATGTCAATCACCTGTAAATTATTGTTCGTGCCGAATTGTCGGATGAGCGGTGAGATATTTGTGGCCACGATACCCGGGTTAATATCAGGCGTATTACTGCCAAAGCATGGTGGTGGCGTGCATAGCAGCACGCGCGGAAGCGACGACAGATTTGTATAGACTCTTATGAGCACTCCGTAGCTGGAGATAAAATTAGCCTCGTTGGTTCCGTTCTGCCAGTTCTGCGGCTTCGAATCATTCGAGCCAAGCATAATGATGACGATATTTGGCAGAGGCGGATTGTGGCTGGCGGTATAGGCGCTTGTTTCAACGTATGGCATGTCGCCTTGTATCAGCGCAGTAGTGCCGCTAACGCCGTAATTCAGAACATCGTAGTTCGTTCCCAGCAATTTTTGGAGCTTGGCCGGATAACTTTCCGTAGCAGGATTATTGACGCCAACGCCTGAGGTGATGCTGTCGCCAATACAGGCAACGTTTATCATGGCACTGGCCATGCCGATTCCGTAAAACAAAAAAACGATCAGGCATAAAAATCGCAGCGAGGGCATGAAGGCAAATTGTTGCAGGAATCCATTTGAGTCAAGTCCCGCCTGACGAAACAAAAGCATTGGATCTTTTGCGCCTTTAATGGCGGCTCGACTTTCAACCGGTTTTTGCGCGAAAATCTAATTATGTCAGTTTCCAATGTGCAATTATTCATTCGTGCGCTCGTGCGCCAGTTGCATCCTTATGTTTACGGCGAGCAGCCGAAAATCAAAGGGTTGATCAAGCTCAACACGAACGAAAATCCGTATCCACCGTCCTCGAAAGTTCTAGCGGCGATTCGGGCCGCAACGGATGAACGGTTGCGACTTTATCCCAATCCCACGGTAGAGCGATTGCGCGAAAAACTGGCGAAGCTGCACCGTTGCAAGCCGGAAAACATCATCGTCGGCAACGGCTCGGATGAATTGCTAGCGCTCGCGACGCGGGCGTTTGTCGAGCCAAAACAAAAGCTTAGCGCGGGAAGCCGGAAGCCGGAAGTGGCGAAAGCGACCGTTCAATTTTTCACGCCAAGCTATTCGCTTTATCCGGTGCTGGCGGACATTCACGGCGCGGCGAAAAATCCAGTCCCGTTAAAACCGGATTTTGACCTGCCAACCGTGGCTGAATTGCAGCGCGGGAAAATCTGGAATTTCAAAGCCGCGCTGACTTTTGTCACGACGCCGAACGCGCCGAGCGGGCGCGGCTATCCAACGAAAGAACTGGAAGCACTTTGCAAAGCTCAACGTGGCGTCATTGTGCTTGATGAAGCTTACGTGGATTTCGCCGTAGAAAATGCGCTGAAACTTGCATTGACATTTCCGCACGTCGTAGTCGCGCGGACGTTTTCCAAAGCCTATTCACTGTGCTTTCAGCGCGTCGGTTATTTTGTCGGATACCCCAAAGTCATCGCCGCGCTGCACAAAATCCGTGACAGTTACAGTGTAAACGGCCTTGGCCAGATCGCCGCCGAGGCGACGCTGGACAATCTGCCTTATTATCGAGTGAATTTTAATAAAATCATCGCGACACGCGAATGGCTGATCCGCGAGTTGACAAAATGTGGCTTTCGCGTTCTTCCGAGCCAGACCAATTTCATTCTCGCGCAGCCGCCAAGATTTTCCGCGAAAGAGTGGCAGCAAAAATTGCGCGACCGAAAAATTCTCGTCCGCTGGTTCGATTTTCCGGGAGTTAAAAATTATTTGCGCATCACGATTGGCACCGGACCGGAAGCGGACGCACTGGTTCGCGCCGCGCAGAAAATGTTATTCCGGCGGTGAAAAACCTTTTGTTTCCCGCCGCGGCTTTTTCTGCTACATACGCATTGTGTATCTGGAATACTATGGATTGAGGCAGCCGCCGTTCGACATCACGCCGAACCCGCAGTTGCTTTTTCATAGTGCGAAGCATCGCGAGGCACTCAACCATCTGCTTTACGGCCTCCGCGAGCGCAAGGGTTTTGTGCAGCTTACTGGCGAAGTTGGCGCGGGCAAGACGACCATGTGCCGCGCCATGCTTGAGCAACTCGACGACCATTTTTCCACCGCGCTCATTTTGAACCCGGTTTTGAAAGCCGAGGAATTGATGAAAGCCATCGCGACGGAGTTCGGGCTGAAGGTCAAAGGTTTCGACCGGTTGGACACCGTCGCCGCAATCAATGAATTTTTGCTCAAACAAGCCGGGCAGGGCAAAGACACGGCGCTCATCATTGACGAAGCGCAGGATTTGACCGACGAGCTGCTCGAACAAGTCCGCCTGCTCTCGAACATCGAGACCGACGACCGCAAGCTGCTGCAAATTGTTTTGATGGGGCAGCCGGAATTACGCGACCGTCTGAACAATCCGCGCCTCCGTCAACTACGCCAGCGCATCACCGTGCGCTATCACCTGATGCCGCTGACTTTTTTTGAAATGGGACAATACATCCAGCACCGGCTCGAACTTTGCGGCGCGCGTGGCGTTCCCTATTTTACGCAGCCCGCGCTATGGCGAATCTACCGTTACAGCCATGGCGTTCCGCGTCTCATCAACGCCGTCTGCGACAAAGCATTGCTTGCCGGTTTTGTCCAGCAAACCGACCGCATCGCTTTTCGCACCATTGGCCGCGCGATTCGCGAATTGGAAGGAAAAATAAACGCATGAGCCTCATCAACGACGCACTCAAACGCGCAAAACAGGCGCAGCAAAAAAATCCCACGCCGTCACAGCCGACGCCACCGCCGCCGCCGCTGTATCGTCCAGTGCAATCTGCACCACCGCACGGCGGGAACGCGTGGTTTCTGCCCGTCGTCATTGTTTTGCTCCTTGCGGCTGGGATATTTTGTATCTGCCTCGCACTTTTCAAACATCCGACCGAGATAAACTCCGTTTCGTCGCCGACGACAACGACAAATACCGTCGAAACCGTCGCCAACGCACCAGCAGCCATAAACGCGACGCCAGACACGAATGCAGCCCCAATTTCAAATGTCGTGGCCGTGTCGCAATTGCCGCCACCCAAAGTGCAAGGCATCTTTTTTGACCCAACACATCCGTGGGCGATTGTCGGCGGCAAAACCGTCTATGTCGGCGATCACGTTCGTGATATGCGCGTCTATGCAATTTCGCAAAACAGCATCACGCTTGTCGGTAACGGCGAAACGAACGAATTGTTTCTCGGAGAATAATTTTTCAACTTCCTTCGCGTGCGGCTTCTGAAAACATTTTTTTTTAAATCGCCCGCCACCGCGCGCGTCGCGCCGTTTATTATTTTTCTTGCGCTGACGTTTTGTCAGGGAAAATTTGGCGCGGTTTCCACTTACTGGTTTTATCTGGCGAAAACTTTGATCGGCGCATGGCTGATTTTGGAAATGCGGTC
The DNA here is from genome assembly GCA_963719075.1 of uncultured Verrucomicrobiae bacterium. Lineage (GTDB taxonomy): Bacteria > Verrucomicrobiota > Verrucomicrobiia > Limisphaerales > UBA11358 > UBA11358. Next base: position 392,279 of record CAVRAN010000001.1, read on the forward strand.
ATTCGTTTTGGAGATGCGCTGGGCTGTCAGTTGGGAGGCGATTGTGGTTGGCATTGGAATTTTTGCGATTTGGGTTGGGCTCGATCCGTTTTATCCAAAGTTTGTCAAGGATGGCGCGACGGGAAATCCGCTTGCCGCATTCAGCGGGAATCCTGCGCTCGGCTGGCTTTTCATTGCCGTTCACATTTTAGGAATGACATTCGTCGTCCCGTCGCTGGAAGAAGTTTTTTACCGCTCATTTTTGTATCGCTATCTGGCCCATGTGAATTTTATGTCCGTGCCGTTGAACCGTTTATTGCCATTGCCGTTTTTTGCGACCGCCGCTGTTTTCGGTTTTTCGCATCGTGAATGGCTGGCGGGGATTTTATGCGGCGCGGCTTATCAGTGGCTGGTGATCCGTAAAAATCGTTTGGGCGACGCGATGACCGCGCACGCCATCACCAATTTTCTTCTGGGTGTCTGGATTGTCTGGCAAGGGGCATGGCATTTTTGGTGATGGTGAAAATCGCAATTTGACTTTGTGAAATTTTTCACTAGCTTGGCTCCATGTGCGTTCGCATTGGCAAAATTTGTCTCGTCCTCACGCTGACGACAATGCTCGGCGCGCATTGGGCGCTGCTGCAAACTGTCGCGTGGACGACGATGCTCGCGAACAACCTTCAATCAAGTTCGTTTCACGACGCGGTAACAAAAACTTTCGGCGGCCGGCATCCTTGCTACCTCTGCAAGGCCATCGCCGCCGGAAAACAATCGGAAAAGAAGACCGAATTCAATTTGCAAACGCAAAAGCTGGAATTCCCGCCGGCCAAACAAAATTTTGTTTTGATCGCGCCATCGCAGTTTCAACTGTTGCCGCAGGAAAATTCCTTTGAAAAGTCTTTGGCGCAAAAACCGCTGCGGCAGCCGCCGCGCGGATTCTACGTCTGATTCTAAATTCGATTCGTGAATTGGGAGGGACGGCGTGTCGCCGTCCCAAACTGAAAATAATGGGGTCGCACACCGACCCTCCCAAAAAATTCCTTTAACCTTGAGGGCGCCGTTGCGCGTTCTCGCAATTTTGAAATTTGATTATGAAAAATAAAAAAAATAATTCAGCAGTGGTAAAAGCTGGTTGTGGTTTGTTAGCAGGAATTCTCGCGCCAAGCGTTGTTCACGCGTGCGCGTGCGGGTGCGGTGTTTTTGACGTGGGCGGCAGTTCAATGATTCCCAATGGCCAGGGCGGAATGGCTTTCCTTCAATATGACTATCAGGACCAAAATCGCAATTGGAGTGGCTTTTCACAGGCACCCGCGGCCAACAATGGCGACAAGGAAATTGAGACACACTTCATCACCGCCGGTGTCCAATATATGTTCAATAACAACTGGGGTTTTAAGGTTGAAATGCCTTATGACTACCGCACATTTAAAACCGTTACTGCCGATCAAAACGTTCCACCTGGCACTGTTGCGACCGTAAACTGGGGTGCTCTCGGCGACATCCGGCTGGAAGGCATTTACACCGGATTCTTTGCGGATAAATCCGCAGGCGTGAGCTTCGGCCTCAAACTGCCGACCGGCGATTACACACACAATAATGCTTATGGTGACGTTGATCGCGACAGCGAAATCGGAACCGGCAGCACGGACATTTTGCTCGGCGGTTTTTATCGCGGCAATATCACGAAAGATGAAAACTGGGACTGGTTCGCGCAGTTCCTATTGGATGTGCCGACGCTGACACAAGCCGGATATCGTCCGGGTGTCGAACTCGATACGTGCCGCCGGGATTGATTACAAGGGATTCTCGGTCGGGCGCGCGCGGATTTCTCCGCTGGCGCAAGTCATCGTTTCCGAACGGACCAGTGACAGTGGCTCCAACGCTTCCGGCGGTTCAAACGATGATCCAGCCGATGGTGTTTCCTCCGGCTACCAGCGTGTGATGCTTTCACCGGGAGTCGAGTTTCACATTCATCCGGTGAAAATTTACGCGGACGCGGAATTTCCCGTCCTTCAACACTTCACCGGCAATCAAATGGCCGCGCCGATGCTGTTCAAGTTGAGCGTGAGTTACATGTTTTGATTGTTTCTATGTCCAAGGCAGCCAGTTCCAGACAACGCAACGACGAGCGACTGTTTTTCTATGTCGCAACAACTATGTCTTTGGTTTTTGGAACTGGCTTTTGCCTGCTTATCTGGGCATTGAACAATCATGATCAAAACACGGGCGAAGCGGTGGAAAATTCGCCGCCCCGATTCATCGCGCCAGATCATCCCCGGCAACTGGTCAACTTCTCGCTCACCGACCGCACCGGCCGCACGGTGACACGGTCGGAATTGGCCGGCAAAATTCTGGTGGTGGATTTTCTATTCACCAGTTGTTCGCTGACGTGTCCCACCGTCAACCACTGCATGGCGCAAATCCAGCAGCTCACTACGAACCAGCCCGATGTCAAACTTGTCTCGCTGACGGTTGACCCGCGTGACGACACGACTGATGTGCTGGCAAAATACGGCGAGCGTTTCGGTGCGGACACCAATCGCTGGTTCTTGCTGACCGGCGACAAAACCACGCTGTATGATTTAATCGGAACAAGTTTTCTCGCGCAGGATTTGGATGATCCGTTCAGTTATATGCCGGGCAATTTTTCGCACACCGAACGTATCGCGTTGGTGGATTCGCACGGCCATCTGCGCGGCTATTTCGACGGATTGAACCAGAACACGGCGGCCGCCATCTTTGAGGAAATCAACCATTTACGGGAATGATTGTAAAACATTGGAATTTTTTCTTGATCCTATTGTTGATGGTCATCGCGGGCTGCGAACATAAAGCCGCTCCGCCCGATGTCAGTCAATCCGGCGTCAAATTTTATGACGCGCGCGGCGTTGTCCGTCAGATCGCGGACGACCGGCATCAAGTCACCATCCAGCACGAAGCGATTGACGGCTATATGCCGGCGATGACCATGGAATTCACCCTCAAAGACACCAATCAACTCAACGGCATTTCACCATCTGACGAAATTACCTTCAAACTGGTTGTGGGCGAAAATGATTCCTGGATTGAAAACATCCACTTCATCGCTCATCGCGTCGAGAATGTGACCAATAATGAATTCGCATTCCCCGCCGATGGCACGGAACTCAAGCCAGAAGATGTTTTACCGGATTATGAACTAATGACCGAGGATGGGAAACGCATCCGGCTCTCCGATTTTCGGGGCCGCGCGCTGGCCTTCACTTTCTTTTTTACCCGCTGCCCGCTGCCGGATTATTGTCCGCGTATGAATAAAAACTTTGAACAGGCGCGGGAATTGATCCTGTCCGCATCGAACGCACCGACGAACTGGCAGTTTCTTTCCATCTCCTTCGACCCCGATTTTGACAAGCCGGAGGTGCTTTCAAGTTACGCCGATCTTTATCGCGGCGGCAATCCCGACCGCTGGCTTTTTGCCGCCGCATCCACAAATACGCTCGCTGATCTGGCACCGCGCCTCGATTTGATGGTCATGCGTCAAGGCACCAGCATTTCGCACAATATGCGAACCGTGGTGCTCGATCCACAAGGCCGCATTTACAGACAATTTGACGGCAATGAATGGACTCCTCAACAATTGTCCAACGCAATATTGGAAGCTGCGCGCGTGCAAACTCAGACCTCTCCGCATTGACTTGGCAGTTCAGCCGCCCGCTTAATCTATTAAATCCAAACTGTCGGCAACGTCACTTTTCCTACAAAAAATTTCGGCTCGACCCTAATAATAAAAAAGAGTTCTATGCCTTTCATGCAGAAGGTAAAAGCTTTTCTACTCGTTGGACTTTTTGCAATCGCTTTGTTCAATTTTAATTTGCTGCACGCTCAGCCAACGCTTGGTGACCCGCCGATAGCTCCCAAAAATGTTGAGGGATTACCGGGCGGCGGATCACGTCCGCTCGATGTGACCGGTGGATTCATCGTGAACACAACTTCGCGTGAGCAAGTGCGCGAATTTTACAATTCCGTTTATACTTCGTCCGAAGGCACGCCGATTGATTCGACAGCCGACACGGCGGATTGTTTCGCTGGAACCAATTCCCCGGTATTTGCCGAAGTCACATTGCGACGTATCAATTGGTTTCGTGCGATGGCCGGAATTCCGGCGGCAGAGACCTTTGATTCAGGCGAAAATGCTGAAGATCAAGAAGCCGCGCTTATGATGTCAGCGCAAAATGAATTACAGCACGTCGAAATACCGCCGACATGGAATTGCTTTAATACCGAAGGGACAAACGCATCCGCAAATTCTAATCTCGCGCTGGGCAACGACGGCCCGGATGCGATTACGGCTTATATTTGGGACAATGGCGCGAATAATTATGAAGTCGGCCATCGCCGTTGGATTCTTTATCCGCAAACGCAAATCATGGGCACCGGCGATGTGCCGCAACAAGGCGCTGATAACTCGGCGAACGCGACTTGGGTTTTCGATGCTAATATCTTTGGCTCTCGACCAACGACGCGGACGCCTTACGTTTCCTGGCCGCCCGCCGGTTACGTGCCATATCAAGTCGTATATCCACAATGGTCTTTTGGATTATCGAACAACTATGGTGCCGTCGTTGCTGATTTCACCAACGCAACCGTTAGCATGATGAGCAACGGCGTTCCGGTGAGTGTAACCATACAACCCTACGTGGCTGGGTACGGTGAAAACTCTTTGGTTTGGTATCCATCAAGTCTTGACCCGGCCACCGGAGCGACATTCCCTTTCAGCGGTTCTGACACGGTTTATAGCATCACCGTTGCGAACATCAAATTTGGCACGGCCACGGTCAGCTACACTTACAACGTCACATTGTTCGATCCGTCAGTGCCTGGTTCGGATTATTTTCCGACAACCGTCAACGGCCCAAACCAACCGGCAGTCGGCGCGAATAATTCCTACAACTGCACACCCGCGACAAATCCAAATACGACGAGTTATCAATGGCTGACGGCGCAAAGTACTAACGGCAATCTGGTTGACAACGCGCAAAATGGTTTAGTTAATTTCACGATTTCGCCAACGCCGATCTATCCCGTAATTACCAATCCACCAGTTGGGTCAGGTTATTGCTTTCATCTGACACATACCAATCCGGTACCGCAATTACTTCAACTAAATGAATTGTTATTCCCATCAAATAACACGACGGTTAGCTTCAAAAGCCTGCTGGGTTATGCCGAAAGTGCCGAAACAGCGCGTGTGCAGGTCTCCACCGACGGTGGCACGACTTGGCAGGACATTTTTACTGAGGCGGGCAGTAATGGGGCAGGCGAATCTGCGTTCACACCCTACACGCTTTCACTATCCAATTATGTCGGCGAACAAGTCATGTTGCGTTTTAATTATGATTATTCCAGCGGAGGATATTACTACTATGAAATTGATCCCTATGTCGGCTGGTGCATCGAAAACGTTGTCGTGACGAATGCACAGCAACTGGTCAACTTTGCCACTAACTCCACCGTCTCAACCAATTTCATGTTCACTCCAACGCAAACAGGCAATTACGTTCTTCAAGCACGCGGACTTATCTTCACCGAATTTCCGCTCGATTGGGGACCGGCGAAGCAAGTAAACGCCATTGTCGGCGCATCGTCTGTCATCACTTTGAGCGCGCCAGTTGTCTCGGACAACCAAGTGCAAATCAATTTTACTGTTGCCGGCTCGGCTTCGACATTTGAATTGCTCCAAGCTGATCAAATTAACGGAATGTGGACTACCAACACGAGCGCCTCGTTAACGACACTTGTTTCCGGAAGCTCATATCGTTTCACCACCACCAGCACCGCTGCTGCGCGTTTCTATCGCGTTCACTCACCTTAAACACACAGCGGCTACAGGTGCTTCGAGCCACTGGGCAAACCAATCATGTAACCGCCGCGAAGATAGATGAGCCCCGCCAGACCGGCCAAATCAGCAAGCGATCGGACGTTTTTAATAATCACATTTTGAATGTTAATGGGCATTGTGCGGTTCTGATTCGGGTCTTTCAGGTCAATGAATTTTGCCGTGCCGATGGAAATATTCAGCACATCAATGTCCGTGAAATGAACACCGGTTCGCTCTTCCAATTCTCTGGAATTTGCAATCGTCGCTTTCTTCACCGGCGCGGCGGCTAGAATTAAAAAAAGATTCGTCTGCCCGGCTTGATTTTTCACCACGTCCAACTCGCCAAGATTAAAACGCATCAATGTGATGTGAAATTGACGCTTCGCCAGCGCCGCGCGGTCGTATTCAACGTGAATTTCGGGGATGTCCAGAAACGGCGTGCCGCCAAAATCCGGCGGATTATAGAGTTTAAAATTTTGAATTTCCACCGTTGGTTCGGTAATGCCGAGCCTAAAGCTGCCGATCTCCGCGTCCATGCCCGTTTGCGCGCGAATCCGATGCTCGATCAAATTCCTCACGACAGAATTGAACGACAACAGCACAAAGACCACCAGCACAACGGCCAGAATGAACAGCCGCAGCAGCCATTTGAAAATAAATTTCATTTCGTTGCTTCGTTAAATCGTGAATCGTTGCATCGGCCAAGCATAGTGCGATTTTCCCGATTTAACAATTCACGATTCAACGGTCCACGCGCTCACACCGGCACATCCTCCGGCCTGACTTCCAGACATTCATCCTGATCTTCCCAAATCGCAGCGGCGTAGGAATTCAACAACTTCGGCATCAATTCCCGTCCCGCCCGCGCGAGCAATTGTTCCGCCTGTTCCGCCGCGTTTTCGTAAGCTGCGTCGTAATTTCCCGCACGACGGCGCTGGCGGTCGTCCCAATGCGCGACGGCGTGGATGGGTTCGTATTGCTGCGCCCACGCTTCGATTTCGCCGCGCAATTCGGCGGGGATTTCCTCGAACGGCACGAGTGTTTCGCTGCAATGCTGGCAAATCAAACCCGACTCGCGCACATCGCGTGTGAGCAACGGCAGAAACGGTGCGCGGCAGCAGGGCGATTCCGCGTAGGCCGCCGGCGGCGTGGCAAGGCGTTTGAACCAGATTTGTTTTTCGTGCGCGGTTTGCGCGGCGAGCCGGTAGGCGCCGACAAGCGGATGCGAGAGCCGCCACGCGCGGCCTTCAAGCTGGCCGAGCGTTTGCGCCAGCCAGCGCCCGAGCGTAAGGTCGTCCCAATCCTGAAACGCGCGGGCGTATTCCTTCCAAAGCGAGTCGAGCGGCGAATCCGATTCAAATGCCATTACAGCAGAATGGCGTGGGTAAAAAGTTTTGTCGAGCGTGTGGCAATTATTTCCGCCATCGCAACAGTCGCAGCGCTTAGTTCGCCAAAAGGCAGGGATCGCATTATCAGCGTTTCAATTTTTTCTCAAGAATTTCACCGACGACGGAAGGATTCGCTTTGCCCTTGCTCAATTTCATTACTTGCCCCTTGAGAAAATTCAGCGCGGCCATTTTTCCATTTTTGTAATCGGCAACTGAATTTGGATTTGCCGCAATCGCGTCGTCGCAGAATTTTTCAATCGCACCCGTGTCGCTGACTTGCGCGAGGCCTTTTTCCTGAATAATTATTGTTGGCGAATTTCCGGTCACGAACATTTCGGCAAAAACCTGTTGCGCGGCGGAACTGCTGATGGTTTTGGCGTCAACCAAATTGACCAGTTCAAGAATCGCTTGAGGTTTGAATTTCAAATTTTCTAAAGCGACTAATTCAGCTTTAGCGGGATCATGCTCCGGCCCAAGAAGCGCATAGACTTTTTCGGCTCTTATTGCGGCGCGCAGATTGTTGATGACCCAGTTCGCAACGGCTTTTGGGTTCTTGGATTGTTTGGCGATCGGTTCAAAATAATTTCCGAGCGGAACATCGTTCACAAATGTTTCCGCATCCGGCGCGGGCAGTTGATAATCACGCATGAAACGCTGCTTGCGCGCGAGCGGCAATTCCACGACGCGCGCTTTTACTTCGGCAAGCCAATTACCCGTCGGCGCAATCGGCATCAAGTCCGGTTCGGGAAAATAACGGTAATCGTGCGCGTGTTCTTTCGTGCGCATTTCCTCAGTCACGCCCACCGCGTCGTCCCAACGGCGTGTGGATTGAATTAGTTTTTCACCACGTTTGACGGCTGCAATTTGCCGGGGAATTTCGTATTCCAGCGCGTGGCGCACGCCGGAAAAACTGTTCATATTTTTAATTTCAATCTTCGCGCCGAGCTCTTTCGAGCCGATGGGTCGCACGGACACATTCACGTCGCAACGCACCATGCCTTTTTCCATGTCACAATCGCTCACGCCGCCGTAAATCAAAATGTCCTTGAGCGCGTTGAGGTATTCGTAGGCCATGTCCGCGCTCGTAATGTCCGGCTCGGAAACAATTTCCATGAGCGGCACACCCGCGCGGTTGAAATCCACGCCGCTATGGCGGTCAAAATGAAAATTTTTCCCGACGTCCTCTTCAAGGTGCGCGCGTGTGATGCACACGCGCGAAATGTCGCCGTTGAACTCAAAATCCATATAGCCATTGCGCGTGCTGGGCTGGTCATATTGCGTGACCTGATAATTTTTTGGGACATCGGGATAGAAATAATTTTTCCGGTCGAACTTGGCGTGGGCCGGAATCTCGCAGTTTAACAACAAACCGGTCAGAACCGTCAGCCGCATAGCTTCTTCATTGGCGACAGGCAGTACGCCGGGCATTCCGAGGCAGACTGGGCAAACATTTGTGTTTGGCGGCGCGCCGAAGACGTTGACGCAACCGCACCACATTTTGGATTTGGTTTTGAGCTGGACGTGCGTTTCCAGTCCGATGACCGCTTCGTATTCCATTGCGGAGGAAATTTAATCATAGCAAGCGAACGTTGACCAGTTCATTGGGAATTGCCAATTCTGCCTTTTTGTTTACTGCTTCCCTTTGACCAAACTTTCGACGACTGCCGGATCGGCCAAAGTTGAAACGTCGCCGATTTGATCCGTCTGGTTCTCGGCAATCTTGCGGAGGATGCGGCGCATGATTTTTCCCGAACGCGTTTTTGGCAGGCCGGGCGCGAACTGGATTTTGTCCGGCACGGCAATCGCGCCGATTTCTTTGCGGACGTGATTCGCGAGTTCTCTCTTCAACTCGTCGCTCTCGACGACGCCATCCTTGAGCGTCACGAAGGCGTAAAGCGCGTGGCCTTTAATGTCGTGCGGCATGGGCGCGACAGCGGCTTCGGCGACTTTCGCGTGGCTCACGAGCGCGCTCTCGACTTCCGCCGTGCCGATGCGATGGCCGGAGACGTTGACGACATCGTCCACGCGGCCGAGCAGCCAGTAATCGCCGTCGGCATCCACGCGGCAGCCGTCGCCGGTGAAATACATATTTTTGAACGTCGTGAAATATGTGTTCACGAAACGTTCGTGGTCGCCCCAAGTCGTGCGCATGATTCCCGGCCACGGCTTCTTGATGCAAAGTTTTCCGCCTTCGTTTGGTTTGCATTCCGTGCCGTCATCGCGCAAGACAACCGGTTCGATTCCAAAAAATGGCCGGCCTGCGCTGCCGGGTTTCAACGTGTTCACGCCGGGCAATGGCGTAATTAAATGTCCGCCGGTTTCGGTCTGCCACCAAGTGTCGGAAATCGGGCAGCGGCCTTTGCCGATGATGTTGTAATACCACATCCACGCTTCAGGATTGATCGGCTCGCCGACCGTGCCGAGCACGCGCAGCGAACTCAAATCATGTTTGTTCGGCCATTCATCGCCGAGCCGGATGAGCGCGCGGATCGCCGTCGGTGCGGTGTAAAAACTTGTGACGCGAAATTTTTCGACGATGCGCCAAAAACGTCCGGCGTCGGGAAAAGTCGGGATGCCCTCAAACATCAGCGTCGTCGCGCCATTGCAAAGCGGGCCATAAACAACGTAACTGTGGCCGGTCACCCAGCCGACATCGGCTGTGCAGAAATAAACGTCGTCGTCGTGAATATCAAAAACGTATTTGTGCGTGAGCGCGCTCCACAAAAGATAACCCGCCGTGCTGTGGACGACGCCTTTCGGTTTGCCCGTCGAGCCGGACGTGTAAAGGATGAACAGAAAATCTTCGGCGTTCATTTTTTCCGGCGGACAATCTTCTGGTGGGGCGAGCGTCCCCGCGAGCCGGCTCGTGAGGACACTCGCCCCACCGTTCATCAACTCGTGATACCAGACATCGCGCATGGCGGTGATGTTGCATGGTTCGTCATTGCGTTTGACGACGACAACTTTTTCAATGCTTGGAGTTTTTTTCAGTGCCTCGTCGGCGATGGCTTTGAGCGGAATGATTTTTCCGCCTCGCAATGAGACATTCGCCGTGATCAAAATTTTGCACGTTGAATCGTTGATGCGGTCCGAAAGCGAATCCGCGCTGAACCCGCCGAACACGACGGAATGGATCGCGCCGATGCGCGCGCAGCCGAGCATCGCGACGGCGGCTTCGGGAATCATCGGCATATAAATCGCCACGCGGTCGCCATTTTTTACGCCGAGCGATTTGAGCGCGTTCGCAAACTTGCAAACGTCCGCGTGCAATTCCCGATAAGTGATTTTTTTGACTTCGTCTTCGCCGTCGCCCTGCCAGATGATCGCGACCTTATCGCGCAATTTTGTTTTGACGTGGCGGTCGAGGCAGTTGACGGTCAGATTTAATTGCCCGTCCTCAAAAAAAGTGTGCTCGATCCTTTTCGCCGCCGAATCCCATGTGAATTTTCCGGCGACGGTCGGTTTCTTGAACCACTCCAAAGTGTTCGCCTGTTCGAGCCAGAATTTTTCCGGTTCACGCAACGAGCGTTCGTAAAGCGCGTTGAACTCCGGCGCATTGATGAGCGCGCGCTTCACGACTTCCGGCGACGGCGGGAACGTGCGGCCTTCCTGTTGCAGCGATTCGGTGGAAATGGTTTTATTTTGCGTCGTCATGGTGTTCGGATTGCGCGACATTTCCGCAAAATTGCCTGCGCGTGTCAATTCACGCCGAAGAATAACTATTTCCCGCAAAATCCTGTCGTCCTCCCGCGAAATCCCGCGGCTTCCCCGCAAAGTCCCGGCACGTTCCCTTGAAATCCCGGATGCCTCCCGCGAAGTCCTGAACCCTTCCCTCAAAATCCTGCCTGCTTCCCGTAAAATCCTGACCTCTCCCTTGAAATCCCAGGTCGTTCCCGCAAAATCCTGCGCGTGGTCAAACAATCCCAAGCCATTGTTTTACAGTTATTTACATTATATTTGAAAGATTTTTTAACTTTTTTGAAAGATTACCCCTTTTTCATCCGTATTTATCTATAGAGGGACATGTTCTCAAACCAGACCATGACCCTAAAACGAACATATAAAAAATTATGAGCAACCCTATACCACACTTCCCCATTGCCATACTTTATCCACTTAAAGGCCTTGCTACAACTCGTGCTCCGCAGACGACCTCCGCGTTAAAAAATTGGTTGGATAAATCGGGTAAGGATTGGGATGGCAAGATATACATTGCGACATCAATTTTTTTGAAAAACGCTGAATTCCGGCAAAGCGGTTGCAGCCCCAATTACATGGCAGGTTGGTGGTCGCTTAAGCCGGAATTTTCTAAAAAAGCGGCGGCATTTGTGTTGAGCCTGAAATAGCAAACTTTCCCCAGATTCACCGCACGTTTCCAATTTCATCAGGCATTTGAATTCGCGCAATTCGTGTCAAAGTTTTAATTCATTTTCCCAAAAATCCATGTCCATCCGTGGTTGAAATTCTTTTCTTAAAATAAAAAATAAGTTGCGCAACCCACGCTTCACGGCTTAAAGGTTTGCTTCATTGCATGGGCAAGACACTCATCATCGCGGAAAAACCGTCGGTCGCCGGGGACATCTCCAAGGCGCTCGGCAAGTTCGAAAAAAACGCAGACTTCTACGAAAATGACCAATATGTCATCTCGTCGGCGGTCGGCCATCTGCTCACCATCGCCGTGCCGGAACAGTTCGAGGTGAAGCGCGGCAAATGGACTTTTGCAAACTTGCCGGTCATTCCGCCGCACTTTGATCTGCTGCCGATTGAGAAAAATGAGGCGCGGCTGAAAGTTTTGGTGAAGCTCATCAAACGCAAGGATGTCACCGCGCTCGTCAATGCCTGCGACGCCGGGCGCGAAGGGGAATTGATTTTCCGTTACATCGTCCAGTATTCCAAAAGCGACAAGCCCATCCAGCGGCTCTGGCTGCAATCCATGACGCCCGCCGCGATCCGCGACGGCTTCGCTCATTTGCGCACGGACGGCGAAATGATTCCGCTCGCCGATGCCGCGACGTGCCGCAGCGAGAGCGACTGGCTTATCGGTATCAACGGCACACGCGCGATGACGGCGTTCAATTCCAAGACCGGCGGCTTTCATTTGACGACGGTTGGCCGCGTGCAGACGCCGACGCTGGCGATTCTCGTCGAGCGCGAGGAGAAGATTAAAAAGTTTGTTTCGCGCGACTATTGGGAAATTCACGGAACGTTCGGCGCGGAAGCGGGCGAATACACCGGGCGTTGGTTCGATGAAAAATTTTCCAAGAAGGAAGGTGACGACCAGCTCAAGCAGGAGCGCGTTTGGGACGTCAGTTTTGCCGAGGCGATCAAAACCAAATGTCTTGGCAAACCGGGCATCGTCACGGAAGAGAGCAAGCCGACGACCTCAATGTCGCCACAGCTTTATGATTTGACCACGTTGCAGCGCGAGGCGAACGGGCGTTTTGGTTTTTCCGCAAAAAATACTTTGGGTCTCGCGCAAGCACTCTACGAAAAACATAAAGTGCTGACATATCCGAGAACAGATTCGCGCGCGTTGCCGGAAGATTATTTGGAGACGGTCAAAACGACGCTGGCGATGCTGGCTGAAACGAATTACCGCACGCCGGCGGAAACGATTTTGAAAAATGGCTGGGTGCGCCCGAACAAACGCATTTTCAATAATGCAAAAGTGTCGGATCACTTCGCGATCATTCCCACGCTCATCGCGCCGAAAGCGTTGAGCGAGCCGGAGCAAAAACTTTACGACCTCGTCACGAAGCGCTTTCTCGCGATTTTTTATCCGGCGGCGGAATTTCTCGTGACCACGCGCATCACGCGCGTCGAGAGCGAGCCGTTCAAGAGCGAAGGCAAAGTGATGGTGAACGCCGGCTGGCTCGCGGTGTATGGCAAGGAAGCGGCGGAGTCCGATGACACGCCGACGCTCGCGCCGCGTCAAGGCGGGCGAAATCGTCAAGACCGAAAAAATCGAAGTCGAGGCGAACGTCACCAAACCGCCGGCGCGTTATTCGGAAGCGACGTTGCTCGGCGCGATGGAAGGCGCGGGCAAATTGATTGACGACGAGGAATTGCGCGAGGCGATGTCGGACAAAGGTCTCGGCACGCCCGCGACGCGCGCGACGATCATCGAAGGTTTGATCTGGGAAAAATATGTCGTGCGCAACGGCCGCGAATTACAGCCGACGGCGAAGGCGTTTTCCATCATCACGCTGTTGCGCGGGTTGGAAATTCCGCAGCTCTGTTCGCCGGAATTGACGGGCGAGTGGGAATTCAAATTGAATTTGATGGCGCGCGGCAAGATGAAGCGCGACGAGTTCATGAAAGAGATCGCCGACGCGACGCGCGACATCGTGGCGAAAGCCAAGAGCCACGAGAGCGACACGGTGCCGGGCGATTACGGCAAGCTCAACGTGCCGTGCCCGAAATGCGGCGACGAGATTTTAGAAAACTACAAAAAATTCCAGTGCCAGAAGTGCGATTTCAGCCTTTGGAAAATCGTGGCGAGCCGGCAGTTGGAAATTTCCGAGGTCGAGGAACTCATCAGCAAAGGTACGGTCGGTCCGCTGCAAGGTTTTCGCAGCAAGCAGGGATTTCCGTTCGCCGCCATTATTAAAATGGGCGCGGAGTTCAAACCTGAGTTTGATTTCGGCAATGACAAAAATGCCGATGGCGCAGATTCCGCGCCGATTGATTTCACAGGCAAGGAACCGCTCGGCAAATGCCCGAAGTGCGGCGGGCGCGTGTTTGACGGCGGGATGAATTATCTTTGCGAGAACGCGACGGGCGCGGCGAAAACCTGCACGTTCAAGACCGGCAAAATTATTTTGCAGCAGCCGATTGAGGCGGCGCAGGTGAAAAAAATGCTGGAGACGGGCAAGACGGATTTGCTCACAAAATTTATTTCCAAGAAAAATAATCGCGCGTTCAAGGCGTTTCTTGTGATCAAAGACGGCGGCACGGCGTTCGAGTTCGCGCCGCGCGAACCCAAGGCGGGCAAAACGAAAGACGGAAAGCCGAGCGAGCCGCTGCCGAAAATTGATTTCACCGGCAAAGAACCGATCGGCAAATGCCCGAAGTGTGGCGGAAAAATTTTTGACACGGAGCAAGGTTATCTTTGCGAAAATTCGCAGCGAGAATTGAAGTCGTGCAAATTCAAAATCGGCAGGGAGATTTTGCAGCAGCCGATTGACGCGGCGCAGGCGAAGAAAATCCTTGCCGACGGCAAAAGCGATCTGCTCGACAAATTTATTTCCAAGGCAGGCAAGCCGTTTCCTGCGTATCTCGTGATGGATGCGAAAGGAAAGATCACTTTTGATTTTCCGCCGCGCGAAGGCGAAGCATAGGAACGCTTGCAAGCCGGTTGAAAACAACTAATCTGACGGCATGAAAGCGAGCCACTTGGCTTGGACGTTTCTGCTATTGCTGTTCTTGTCTACAGCTGTCAGCCAGCAATCTACATCTTCAATAACAAGGGCATCGACAGATTTCACCAGCTTGCCGTCGGTCAATAGCGGCGAAATCACCACTCGCGACGGAATGACATACAAAGGCGTGAATGTAGAAAAAATTGATCCCGATGGAGTGATCATTTCATATACGCCGACAGGCGGCGGAGTGGGCATGGCAAAACTCAAATTCGAGGATTTGCCTTACAACTTACAGCAGAAATATGGATACAATCCAAAAGAGGCGGCGGCTTTCGAAACAGAACGGAAGCGGGCAATAGGTCAATGGAGGTCTCAATTCATTACCACCGACGAGGAAGCCAGAGCGAAGCGCCAGTCCGAGCAATTAGCGGACGCGGTGAGTGATGCCACAGCCGCCGGCACAGGTTTCCTTATCACAGATGACGGTTTTCTTCTCAGTTGTTTTCATGTTGTGGCCAATGCCAATCGAATCATGGTGAACACGAAGCAGGGTTTATTTCCCGCCGAACTGGTCAAATCTGATCCGGTTAACGACATTGCCCTGCTCAAAGTGGACGGCTTGTTTCATTCTCTGCCTTTAACTTCCAGTGACGAGGTGAAGCTAGGCCAGTCCGTGTTTACAATTGGTTTTCCGCTCATCAGGTTACAGGGAGTCGAACCCAAGTTAACAAAGGGTGAAATCAGCAGCCTGAACGGTTTGCAAGACAATCCGATCGAATTTCAAATCAGCGCGGCAGTGCAACCGGGCAATTCCGGCGGGCCGCTGGTGAATGAATACGGCGATGTGGTGGGAATCGTGGCGGCGCGGCTTTCGGACCAGGCCGCGTTTAGCACATCCGGGATGATTCCGCAAAACGTCAATTACGCAGTCAAAAGTTCTTACGCCAAAACGCTGCTGGAATCCATGCCGGAACTGTCGGGCAAACTCAAATCACCGCACCTTAAGCAGGAACGCAAGTTTGAAGACGTGGTTCAGGAAGCGCAGGACGCAGTCGCATTGGTTCTGGTTTATTGAAAATAAACCAGACGGCGCTTCACCATAACGAATCTCAAATTCACCACCGCTGGATTCAAAAATCTTCCGCGCACCTGACGATGGGTCCATGTGAGGAGATTCGTGAACAAAGACCAATTGGCAGGAATTAAAATTGACAAATAACGGCGGTGCCATTAATTACACGTAACATACTTGCATGTCTGCTAAAACTACCAAGAGGGTTTTGTCACTGTTCACCTTGTTCGTCGTCGCCATGTCGGCCTATGCGGACGTCATTGTGGACAATCTGGACCAAACCACTGATGGTTACTATGGCCCCATCGGCACCGATTCCAACACTAATGATTTTCTCATCGGCCAGGAGTTTACATTATCCGCTGGAAATCCTGCTTACACTCTGGATCAAATCACTCTGCTGCTCAATCCGATCAATGGCAATGGGAACATTTCGGTTAGCGTCTATAGTGCTGGCCCGGACAATAACCCGACCAATCCAATTGCTTTCGTCGCTTCGCAATCCGTCACCAATCTGGGGAATGTTGATTTTGTTCCTTCAACACCGATTATACTTTCCCCGGGAGTTTATTATGCGGTGACAACTCCTACAACTGCCGCTGACAATAGCTTGGTGAGTTGGGCATATACATCCTCCACGAATTGGACCGGCACGGCAACACTTGGCGGCTTTGCCGATACCATTCCCGGTTCGTGGGAAAATTCTCCCATTACCGCCGGTCCCCAACAATTGAGCGTGCAGGCCACGCCCACTCTGGCAACACTTCAAATCGGTTTCAATGGTGCCACCGTGCTATCCTGGCCATCAGGTCTTAGCGGTTACGTGGCTGAAAGCACGACAAACCTCGTGTCACCCAACTGGCAGACCATCACCAACGCGCCGACGCTTGTCGCCGGCAACGACACCATCACAAACATTTGGAGCGATGAGGCGCGGTTTTTCAGGTTGCGGCAGAGTTCTGTCGTGGACAATCTGGATGAGCCCGGTTCCGGTAATTTTGGTCCAATCGGCACCGATTCCAACGACAATGATTTTCTCATCGGCCAGGAATTCACGTTGCCTGGCGGAAATTCTTCTTACACCTTAAACAAAATCACATTATTGCTTAATCCAGCCAATGGCAACGGGAACATTTCGGTTAGCGTCTATAGTGTTGGCCCGGACAATAATCCGACCAATCCAATTGTCTTCGTCGCCTCACAATCCGTCACCAATTTTGGAAATGTGGATTTCGTTCCTTCAACGACCATTACGCTCCAGCCGGGGAATTATTATGTGGTGGCTGCTCCAACAACTTCCGCCGATAACGCGCTCGTGAGTTGGAATTACACAAGTTTCATCATCTGGACGGGGTTCGGAACACTTGGCAGCTATGCCGATACCATTCCCGGTTCGTGGGAAAATTCTCCCATTGCCTCCGGCCCTCAACAAATGAGTGTGGAAGCCACACCTGCATCGCCTTGATTCGCATAACGTCGCGATTACGCGGATTGAAATCATCTGTCAATTTGAAGTAGTCTGCGGTTTAAATGCACCGCTATTCAAAAAATGGCCAGTCCGAAATTCACGACAAGTGGATTCAGAAATTTTGCGCGCATCTGGCGGTGGATCGCGGCGCGTCGGTTTATACGCAACGGAATTACAAGCAGGCGCTGACGGAATTTTTCAACTGGCATCAGGAAGAACGGCAATCGCCGCCGGTTTGGGAAAAATTGCAACGCGATGATTTTCGCAGTTTCGTGCGGTTTCTTGGCCGGAACAATTTGAGTCGCGCGGCGACGCAACTTCGTTTTTCCGCGTTGCGGACGTTCTACAAATTTCTAATTCGGCATGGCGCGGCAACGGAATCACCAATAAAAAATCTGTCGCTGCCGAAATTGGAGAGGCGGTTGCCGAAATTTTTGACAAAGCAACAGATGGAAGCGTTGCTCATCGCGCCGATGCAGCTGCTGGCCGCGCCGAAAAAGAAAAGCGCCGGACGACCAATCTCAGCGAGCATTTGTTGTCGCGATGTTGCGGTGCTAGAGACGATTTATTCCTGCGGCCTGCGCATCAGCGAGCTGTGCGGTTTGCGAGCGGACGACATTGATTGGAACGAAAAACTCATACGAGTGCGCGGCAAAGGCAAAAAAGAGCGGCTCGTGCCAGTTGGCGAACCGGCGTTGAAGGCGATTGAAAATTATTGGGACACGCTGAAACAGCCGCCGTCGGGACAATGGCCGGTTTTTTTTGCGGAAACAAAAAAACCCGCATCACTTCAGCCGGTTCAACTTGCACGCCGGTTGAAAAAATTCCTCGTAATCGCCGGACTTGATCCAAGTCTGACGCCGCACAAATTACGACACAGTTACGCGACGCATCTATTGGACGCGGGCGCAGATTTGCGAAGCGTACAGGAACTGCTTGGCCACGCGCATCTCGTCACGACTCAAGTTTATACACACATAACGACGGAGCGATTGAAGAAGGCTTACGACACAGCTCATCCTCGGGCGTAATTTTGATTTGGCCGCGAAAACTCGCGCGGCGAGTTCCTGCAGCGAAATGTCAACCGCGCAATCATACTGATTCTTCAAGCACAGCTTGATTTTTTTTGAATTCGGGGCACCATTAGTTGTCTACTTATTAAGATATGAAAATACAGTTTTTTATTCTGACGGTGGCAACGTCGGCCGTGTTGCTGACGGGTTGCGAGTCGCCCAATGGCACGCCGGACAACACGGGCAGTGGAGCGTTAATGGGGGGAGCCGTTGGCGCACTTTCAGGCGCGGCAATTGCCGGCCCACGAAACGCAGGCGTAGGTGCCTTGATTGGCGCCGCCGCCGGTCTGATTGCTGGCGGACTAATCGGGCATTCTATAGACCAACAACAGCAGGCGGAGTTGCAACAAGAGGCACCTCAAACTTATGTGCGCGTCGAACAAGGCCAGCCGTTGGGTACGACGGATGTAAAAGCTTTGGCAAAAGCCGGCGTCAGTGACGACGTTATCATCAGCCAGATTAATAATTCGCACACGGTTTATCATTTAAGCACGGCGGACATCATTGATTTACATAACGCCGGTGTAAGCGAAAAAGTGATTGATTACATGATCAATACGGCCAGTTCGTCATCAGCTGCCACACAGGAAACTACTACAGTGGTGACCGATGCGCCGCCGCAGCCGCCCTCGGAAACCGTCGTGGTTTCACCCGGCCCTGATTATGTTTGGGTGGACGGTGAATGGGAATGGAATGGCGGATGGGTTTGGGTCGGGGGTCATTGGATTTTGCCGCCATATCCGCATGCAATATGGGTTCGGGGTCATTGGAGCAGAGGGCCGTATGGCTGGTATCGAGAGCCGGGACACTGGCGATGATTTTTCGCGGTAATTTCTATTTAAGAGCAATTCTGCGCTTGCCAATTGAACATTCACTGAGTTGAATGTTCGGCCACGATGGCAGGATAGCTCAGTTGGTAGAGCAGAGGACTGAAAATCCTTGTGTCCGCGGTTCAATTCCGCGTCCTGCCACCATCAATAAATCTTTTAACGTGCCGCCCGCTACCGTGTATTTTGTTTAGCCTTTGTTTTCTGAAAAAACTTCGGATTTTGTCTTCCGAAAGATTTTTGTAAAAACGAGTTGAGTGTACGACTTTTTTTCCTTTGGCGAGCAATTCTCCCGGCGAACACGGCAACCCGCGCCAGCGCACTCCCATCGGACGAGAGCCAGTTGCCAAGTCGCCATGCTTCAGCCCAGTGGAATACATCAGGAGCCCGAAGATAACGTCGTCTTCCTGCTGGCTCCACCAGATTTCGCGACGCGATAACAATTTATTCTTACGCAATTTCGCAATGCATTCTCTGCTGATGAAATGGGCGCCGCCCTGGCAATGTTCACCGGGCTCGTATCGGTTTTTCTGACTTTTACGAAAAACTTTTCTGAGAAACATTACGCCGCGCCGATAGCTTGGAAATTTAAAAAGGTGTTCATCACTAATCTCTAAAAGGAGTTGTCTGCCGTTCCAAAAAAAATTTCTGCGCTCTCCTCCACAATCTTTTTTGTAAGTGCCAATGCTGCCGTATTCGGGATGTCGGCGGAAACAGCGAATCGCATCGTCCTCGGGATTTTCACCAATAATCAGCGCGTCGGTATCCATTTTTAGCAGGACATCAAAAAAATAATTTTTGTAAGCAAATTCGAAACCCATGCAGAGAGTAAAAAACAACCATGCCTTTCTACCGCGGCATTTCGATGTTTTGAGTACGACAATTTCTGGGAAAATCTGTTTAAGTTTTTTGCCGAAGTTTTTTCCTGAATCGTCCAGGATAATCACTCTTCTCGAAGCAGTGGTGTAATGCAAAACGCTTCGTATGGTATCTTTGACATAACGGATTTTAGCATCCGATCCCACCGGCATGATTACGGCCAGTTTTATTCGCTCCATAAAATTAATGTCTGATTTGAGATGTTTTGCACTTATTCCAGTTGCATAACCACCGGCACAAATGACGGTTACGTAAAGTGATTTTGCCATGAAATCCAAAGACATGACAGGTGCTAGCACTGGGATTTTCCGGCACAGGAAGTTCGATGGAAAAACGAGCAGCTATTTTTGGCGGAGCGTATCGGATGCCTTGGCCTTCCAATTTATGTCTTTGTCTGCGACAAAACAAAATGTCATCAGCTGACCTAGATAAATACCGAAGACGGGCAACTTGCTCTAAAAATCGCCGACTCCGCAGACAGAACCCGCTGTTTCCAACACGATACTTTTGAAAATTGCCACAGAGATTTTTAGGCCACGGAGCTCCAATATAATCATAATCCAAAAAGCAGGATTGCCAGCGCTCCGGATTCAACACAAATCCGTCAGGTTGGACGATTAACACATAATCCGTGACAACATGATTCACAAAATTCTTCACGGAAAATCTGTTGTAGCCTTGCAAATCCATTTGGGGAATGACGACGAATTCAATATTTGATGGAATTGGTCGAGTCGGAGCAATAGCGGCAAGAAGTTTGACCGAACCGAAGCGGATTCGCCGCACGGATACCTCGAGCGCAGCCAGCGATAAATCAGAATTTGAAGTGCCGTTGGCTGACAGTAGCGTGACATTTTCTAAATTCAGCAGATTACTATTCATTCTACTCGTCTAATGAAAAGATTGGAGTTATACATATATTTGATCATTAACGTTAAAAACGCCAAGCTGATGCACTTATTTCCGGTGCAACAGCTTGGCCTTAAAGTCAATACCAATCCGACCTTTTCCCTTTTGCCCTCCCTTAAGCCCAAAGATCTGGACTGGTATTGAAAATTATTCATACAAGCGTCGTTTACACTTAATCACATGTTCCTACTATTAATACGGACGAAAACAGACCAATCTTTCAAAAATCTTCAAAAAAAATTATTTTTTTACTTTTTTTGAAAGAAATGCCCTTAAGCTTACGTATTCTTAATGTGGATGAATAATATAGACGCACTTGTGCCGACCCGACAATCGTTGTTAAGTCGGCTGAAGGATTGGAACGACCAGGAAAGCTGGAAGGTTTTTTTTGATACCTATTGGAAATTGATTTATAACGCCGCCATGAAAGCTGGATTGACCAATGCAGAAGCACAGGATGTTGTTCAGGAAACTGTAATTTCAGTTTTTAAAAGTATGCCTACTTTTAATTATAATTCGCAAAGGGGTTCTTTTAAAAGCTGGTTGCTCAAACTGACCAGCTGGCGAATCTCGGATCAATTACGAAAACGGCAGCAGGACATCGAATGTCAACAAGATGAGCCTCACACATCCACAGAAACAAAAACTGCGGCTTTCGAACGCATAGTTGATTCAGTGGGATTGGAGACAACTTGGGACGAAGAGTGGGAAAAAAACCTCTTTGAAGCAGCTGTTGAACGAGTAAAGGGGAAAATTGACCCGAGACAATATCAGTTATTTGATCTCTATGTTTTCAAAAAGTGGTCGGTTGCGAAAATAGTGAAAACTTTGATGGTCAACCCCGGAAAAGTTTATTTGGCCAAACACCGAGTTGGCAACCTGGTCAAAAAAGAAATCAAGCATTTGCAAACCAAACCGATTTAACACCAAGGCAAATTGGGATATTTATGAATCTGAAAATTGTAAAAAGCCGGCTGAAACCATTCGCATTGCAGAAAGTCAACGGCACCGTCATACCACGCCGCGCCATGTTTGAAATCAGGCAGAATATTTTAAAGAAATTGCTCGTTCGCATAAAGAAAGATTGATTCTGAATGAAACGAACACTTCCACTCCGCCAGGGAATTTCGGGGAAACCGGCTCCACAACGCGTGTTGCAGAGCACTTCTGAAACATAAACCAAAAACATAAACCTACTATGCCCACAAAAAAATCGAAACACATCAAGCCAAAATCCAGTCCCAAACCCAAACGCCAGCGCAAACCGTTTATAGCTGGAAGTCCCGATCCTTACACACCGAATCTTTATCGAATAAAACGAATAAAATGACGCGGGGAAATGAAGGGCTGGCTAAGTATTTAATCGCTCATCACGCTTTTGTTTGTCACAGACTCGCGTGAGAAAGTTTATTCTCAAATGTGATTTTTCGCTGGGCGACATCGTCATGATGACGTCCGCCCTTCGCGATTTGCACATTGGACATCCGGGGCGGTTTGTGACGGACGTCCGCACATCCTGCCCCGAACTTTGGCAGAACAATCCTTACATTACACATTTGTCTGAAAAAGACCCAGACGCGGAGCAAATTAATTGTTCATATCCGCTGGTTAACAAATGCAATACGACGCCTTACCATTGCCTGCACGGTTTTATTGAATTTTTTAACGAGCGCTTCCAGCTTTCCATAAAACCTACCGCTTTCAAAGGCGACATTCACATTTCCGCTCAAGAAAAAACATGGTGTTCCCAAACCCGCGAACTTGTCCAAGAAGACATTCCGTTTTGGATTGTCGCCGCTGGCGGAAAATACGACATCACCATCAAATGGTGGGACTCGAAGCGTTATCAGGAAGTCATAGATTATTTTCGCGGTAAAATTCAATTCGTCCAAGTCGGTGACTATGGCCACCACCATCCCAAATTGAAAGGCGTGATTGATCTGCGCGGAAAAACAGACCTGCGCCAGTTGATAAGATTGGTCTATCACTCCCAAGGTGTTCTTTGTTCTGTAACGGGCTTGATGCATTTGGCTGCAGCGGTGGAAACTAAACGTGGGCAACCGCCAAACCGTCCATGCATCGTCATCGCCGGCGGACGCGAACCGGTGCATTGGGAAGCTTATCCGGACCATCAATTCATTCACACCAACGGCGCATTGCCTTGCTGCACTGATGGAGGATGCTGGAAGGCAAGAACCACACGTTTGAAAGATGGAGACAAATGCGATTGGCACGGCCATCTCTGCGTGGATGTTGTCAACGGACTGCCGCATTGCATGGACATGATAACTTCCGCGGAAGTTATCCGCCGCATAGAGATGTATTTCTCTGGAGGTGTTATCAAATATCTTTCGCCGCGCCAGCAGGTTGTTGCAGAACGCGGCGTTGAAGCCACTTCCAAAAATTCATACGACCGGCAAAAATTAAGCCTTCACAACGCCGGCATGGCTTGCGACCGATTCATTCAAACAATTCCGGCTTTCCCAAATCATTATCACGGGCGCGGAATTGTGATTTGCGGCAATAGAAAGAATTTTACCGATACCAGGAATTGCATCAACAGACTAAGAAAATTGAAATGTGAATTGCCGGTCCAATTATGGCATTTAGGCAAACAATTTATGCATGAGCGGGCGGCGAAATTTTTACCTCGACTCAATGCAGAATGTATTGACGCCAACAAAATGCGAAGGAAATTTCCAGCGCGAATGTTGAATGAATGCGGATTAATACCGTATGCCATACTTCACTCGCCATTTCGCGAAGTCTTGTTTCTGGATGTGGACTTTGATCCAAAATTCAAACCCGAAATTTTGTTCGATACTCCCAATTTTCGAACCACCGGCGCGATTTTTAGGTCGGAATCCAACAGCGATCAAAATAAAAAATCCGAAATCGTCTGGAAAAGCTGCGCATTGCGCCGGCCGAAAGAGCGGCTATTTGAAACCGGACAGATGCTTCTCGATAAAGAGCAGTGTTGGGCCGCACTTAATCTATGTCTGTGGTTTAACGAACATTCGGATTTTTATTATCAATATCTGGAGGAGGAAAAAGAAACGTTCCACTTGGCATTCCGCAAATTAAAGAAGCGTTATTTGCTGGCAGACAAAACCGTTTGACGAAATGAACATGTAAAGATCGTTTCAAAAATTTACAGGGAAATTCAGCCGCCGATGGTCGTAATAATCTTTGAAAACAGTTGCGGCATTTCGCTTCAGGTATTTTAATGCGGCAGTTGTTGCCTGAAAAAATGGATTCGGACGCCCCATCCGCCGGTCGGCAAAGTGACCGGCTTCTTCCTGTCGTAATTCCAGATCACAAACTGGTGCGCTGCATTGGTCGCGGCAGTTATGGTGAAGTGTGGCTCGCGCAAAACATGATGGGCGCGTATCGTGCGGTCAAGATTGTCTATCGCAAGTCTTTTCAAAATCAACGTCCATTTGATCGAGAGTTGTCCGGCATCCGCAAATTTGAACCGATTTCCCGTTCGCATGAAGGATTCATTGACATATTGCACGTGGGAATGAACGCGGAACACGGATATTTTTATTATTTGATGGAATTGGGCGATGACCAAACCTCCGGCCAGAATATCAATCCGGAAAATTATTCCCCGAAAACGCTCGCCAGCGAGATGTCCGTTCGCGGAAAACTTTCTTTTGCGGAATGTCTTCGTTTTGGGCTCGCCCTAAGTTACGCGCTGGCCGAACTTCACAAACATGCATTGGTTCACCGGGACGTCAAACCGTCCAACATCATTTTTGTGAACGGTGTGCTCAAACTTGCCGATATCGGTTTGGTGGCGGAAATCAATGAAGCTCGTTCCTACGTTGGCACCGAAGGTTTTATTCCGCCGGAAGGTCCCGGCACGCCGCAAGCTGACATTTATAGTTTGGGAAAAGTGCTTTACGAAGCCAGCACGGGAAAAGATCGCCATGAATTCCCAGAGTTGCCGACAAAACTGGAAGAATTTTTGGATGATAATGGGTTTCTCGAACTGAACGAAATCATTCTTCACGCATGTGACAACGATGTCCGCAAGCGTTATCAATCGGCATTGGATATGCATTCAGACTTGTTGCTGCTTGCCGGCGGAAAATCAGTCCGACGTTTAAAACTGCTGGAGCGGCGACTGGCACAATTTAAAAAAATTGCGGGCATTTCGACGTTGGTCTTAGCGGTTTCAGCAATAATTATTTATCAGTCTTATCGTGAATGGGAAAACGCGGTGGAATCGCGCCAGCTGCAAATTGGAGAGAACGTTGCTTACGGAAATCGCGCCGTAGAATCAGGTGATCTTTTGGGAGCATTGCCCTATTTTGCCGAAGCATTGCAATTGGATAAGGGAAATATGAAACGCGAAGCACCACACCGCTTGCAATTAGGCTCTACTCTTGCTCAATGTCCAAAACTGATTCAAATGTGGTTCTTGGAACATGAAGTCCGCGACGGTGAATTTAGTCCAGATGGCAAAAAAGCCTTAATTGCTGAATTCTCCGGAAATGCAAGTATCTACAACATTCAGAACGGCAAATTATATTCGCATTCATTCGGGCAAGGACCCGATATGTGGAGCGCTGTTTTCAGTCCCGATGGAAAGTTGATAATTACAACCAGTGAAGAAAGCAATTCGGTTTCCGTTTGGGACTCGACCGGCCTTAAAGAACTCAAACATTTTACACATCCGAACAGGGTATTTAATGCGAGATTTAGTCCTGACGGCCTTCGGATCGTTACATCCTGCAAAGATGGCATCGCGCGAGTATGGAATCTGCATACAGGCCAAATAGAGCTGAGGCTCGCACATGCAGATAAAATTCGATTTGCTGCTTTCAGCCCCGATGGCAAATTAATTGTAACTGCGAGCCAGGATAACACTGCGCGCATTTGGAATGCCAAAAATGGTCAACCTGTTGGAACGCCTCTTCAACATGGAAGCTGGGTGAATTACGCAGCTTTCAGTCCTGACAGCCAATTGGTTGTAACCGCATGTTCCGATCACAAAGCACGCATTTGGGATGTGGCAACCGGCCGGAGAATTTTGATTGATTTGGATCACAACGATGGGGTTGAAAGCGCCGAATTTAGTCCTGACGGGCGAATCATTGTTACAGCCAGTCTGGATGGCACCGCCCGTCTATGGGACATAGATAATTTGCAATCGCCTGACTCCAATTTTGTGTTGAGACATAGCGCAGGTGTCACTCACGCTTCATTCAGTCCTGACGGACATAGCATTATCACGACTTGCACAGATGGCTCGGTTCGAATTTGGGACCTTGCGGGAGTTACTGTACCGCCTACACCCAGGCGATCCTTGTATAGTCAGGACGGAAGCCGGTTTCTAACCATCACTGGTAATTTTCTGCAAGTTTGGAATGCTGCCTCCAATAAATCCATTTCTCCTTTGATTGCTGTTAATTCCTCGCTCGAAAAGGCAGAGCTTAATCACAATGGACATTTCATCGTGAGTGTTTCAAAAACGAATGGAACGAATCATTTGCTCCAAGTTTTGGATTCTCTGACTGGCAACGCAATCGCGCCGGCATTCCAAGTATCAAATTCTATCAATGGCGTTGCACTTACCGATGATGGTAAACGTCTTGTAACTTTTGGCGGCAATATCGCGCAGATATGGGATGTCCTTACCCAAACAAATCTCTCCCCGCCATTGTTGCATGATGAACCTGTCAATTCCGCTTTTTTCAATCCAGAGGGTAATTGCATGGCAAGCATTAGTGGAACAAAACTCTATGTCTGGCGTGCCGATGGACAAGCCGCATTCGCGCCATTAAACCATCCACGACCGGTGTCATACGCTGCATTCAGCCCGAATGGTTCCCTCATAGTGACTTGCTGCTCTGACAATCAAATTTACAAATGTTTCGCGCAAGTTTGGGACGCTGCAACCGGCCGGCCAATAGGCGCTCAGCTTAATCATGCTGACGGCGTTCTTTTTGCTTCTTTTAGTTCTGACGGCCGTCGTGTTGTAACGGCCAGTGAAGACTATACGGCCGTCGTGTGGGACATCGCCAGCGGGGTACAACTAATTCCACCTCTTCGGCACGAAGACAAAGTGCGAACGGCGGTTTTTAGTTCGGATGGCAAATGGATTGTGACCGCCAGCGCAGATAAAACAGCGCGGGTTTGGAGCACTGAGACGGGTGACCCGCTAACCCCTCCGTTACGACATCTAACCCCTCTGATGAGCGCAAAATTTTTACCTGGCAACAGTCGAATAGTTACCTCTGATGAAACAGGTGATACGTGGACGTGGAATCTCCCTTCGGCTGGAATGCCTGTTGAAGATATAAGAAAAATCGCATACCTGCTCTCAGGCAACGTAAATTCTTCCAGCCAATCCTCCTCATCGCAATCAGAATCATTCCAAATTATCTGGCAGCAACTCCGGGCTAAATATCCTTCCATTTTTGAAACCTCTCCGCAGGAAATCACCGCATGGTATGAATTTAAAGCTGAAGAAAGTGAAGCCCATCAACAATGGTTTGCAGCCGCTTTCTACTTAAAACGCCTTTTATCCGTCTACCCGGATGATAAATCGCTTGTCGAGCGTTTCGCCTGCGCGACCCAGAGTTTAAAAACAGACGATAGACTGAAATAACTATTTTTTCTTCCCCGCTTTAACCTTCGCCCATCGCGCCTTGGCGGCGGCAATTTTGTTCCTAGTAGCAGCGCTCATTTTAAACTTCCTTTTGAGAGAACTTTTGCCGATGGTCTTCAATGGCTAACCTAAAATATTACCAAGCTGTCTTTACAGCGACTGAATTTTGTCTTTCAGTTCCGTTGCTCTTCTGAGTTGTTGTGGTGACAGTGCACGAAGGAGAAAATTCATAGAAAGAGACTACAAACTCGAGTCGGCTAAATCAACTATGTCATTACCTCTGATTTTCTTGCTTTCCTAATTTCTCGGTTCGCTGTTACGTTGCCGACATGCGAATCTTGTCAGGCATCCAGCCTTCAGGCGCGCTGCACCTCGGAAATTATTTCGGGATGATGCGCCCCGCCATCGAGCTGCAGGAAAAAGGCGACGCGTTTTATTTCATCGCCGATTATCATTCGATGACCTCGCTGTTTGACGCGGATGAACGGCGCAAAAATACTCTAGATGTGGCGCTGGATTTTCTCGCGTGCGGTCTTGACCCGAAAAAATCCGTTTTCTTCAAACAATCCGACGTGCCGGAAGTCACGGAACTTTCGTGGCTGCTTTCGACGGTGACGCCGATGGGTATGCTTGAACGGGCTACGAGCTATAAAGACAAAATTGCCAGAGGCATTGCGCCCATGCACGGCCTGTTTGCCTATCCGGTGTTGATGGCGGCGGACATTTTAATTTACGACTCGAACTTGGTGCCGGTGGGGCGCGACCAGAAGCAGCACCTCGAAATGACACGCGACATCGCCACCAAGTTCAACGAGCAATACGGCCAGACGTTCGTAATTCCCGACCCGCAAATCCGCGATGAAGTCGCGCTCGTTCCCGGCGTGGACGGCCAGAAGATGAGCAAGAGCTACGGCAATACGATTGAGATTTTCGGCGACGAAAAAATCATCCGCAAAAAAATCATGGGCATCACAATGGACTCGCGCCCGCCCGCCGAGCCAAAGCCCGACGCGGAAAAAAATCTGGCAATTCAACTTTTAAAACTTGTCGCACCGGCGGAAGCGGCAAACGATTTTAAAAATCGCCTGCGCGCCGGCGGCCTCGGGTATGGCGATTTGAAGAAAGTTTTGTTTGAGAACTATTGGAATTATTTCGCCGAAGCGCGCAAAAATCGCGTGGAACTCGCGGCGAATTTGGATTACGTCAACAAAATTCTCGCCAACGGCGCGTCCAAAGCGCGCGCAAAAGCGCAGGAAGTTTTGAACCGCGCAAAAATCGCGAGCGGGCTTATCTGACCAGTTCGCGCGATTGCCGAACCAGTTCCAAATCCTCCGTCAGATTTCCAAAACGAAATTTCGGCAAACCACTTTGCTCGCGGCCCAATAGTTCGCCCGGCCCGCGCAATTTTAAATCCGCCTCGGCGATTTTGAAACCATCGTTTGTTTCCTCCAGAATTTTCAAACGCTCGCGCGCCTCAAGATTTTTTGCGTCCGAAATCAAAATGCAAAAGCTCTCGTGCGTGCCGCGCCCGATGCGCCCGCGCAACTGGTGCAACTGCGCCAGACCGAACATTTCAGCGTTTTCAATCAGCATGATCGTCGCGTTCGGCACGTCCACGCCAACTTCAATCAGTGAAGTCGAAAGCAAAATATTTATTTTGTTTGCGCGAAATTCCGCCATCACATTTTCCTTTTCCGCCGATTTCAAACGTCCATGCAAAAGCCCGACGCGAAATGGCGCGAGCAGTTTTTTCAGATTTTCAAATTCTTTTGTCACGGCTTTCAGGTGGGGCGAGCGTCCTCGCGAGCCGTTTTCGGCGATGGAGAATTCGGCTCGTGGGGACGCTCGCCCTACCGAATCTTCCACGCGCGGATAAACGACATAAGCCTGGCGGCCGCCGGAAAGTTTTTCGCGGATAAACTCCAGAACCTTCGGCAATTTTTCAGTTTCGCGAACAAAAGTTTTTATTTTGCCGCGACCGCTCGGCAATTCATCAATCACCGAAACGTCCAGATCGCCGTAAAGCGTGAGGCCGAGCGTGCGCGGGATCGGCGTCGCCGTCATCACGAGCAGATGCGGATAATTTCCCTTGCGAACCAGTTGCTCGCGCTGCGCCACGCCGAACTTGTGCTGCTCGTCAATGATCACGAGGCCGAGATTTTCAATCACAAAACCAGATTCAATCAGCGCGTGCGTTCCGATGAACAGACTTTGGACTTTGGACCTTGGACTTTGGACAATTTTCCGGCTGCCCGTTTGCAACTCCACTTTGATTCCCAGCGGCTCGAACCATTTTTGGAAATTCCGGAAATGCTGTTCCGCCAGAATTTCCGTCGGCGCCATGAGCGCGACATTGAAACCGCTTTCAATCGCCATGAGCGCGGAACACGCGGCTACGGCAGTTTTTCCCGAACCGACATCGCCTTGCAAAAGTCGCCGCATCGGATGCGCGCCACTCATGTCATGGCGGATTTCGCGGAGAACATTCGTCTGTGCTGCCGTCAATTTGAAACCGAGCGCGGCAAGAAAGGGCTTCATCAAACGATTATCGCCGCCGCACGGCAATCCTTTCGTCCGCGCCTCAAAATTTTTCCGCCGCGACTGGATTTGCAATTGCAATTCGACAAATTCATCCAGCGCCAGCCGTTGCCGCGCAATTTCAACATCCGTCAATTCTTCGGGAAAATGCGTCATGTGAACCGCGTTGGCGCGAGACGGCAAAGCAGCCGAGTCTCGTGAGAGCGCGGACAATTTTTCATCTGCGGTGCGCCATTCAGGAAAGTTTTCCGCGCTCTCACGAGGCGCGGCTACGAATTTTTCCAGCGTCCGCCAAATCAGGCCGCGCAACCAGCGTTGCGGCAAACCTTCGGTCAACGGATAAACCGGCGCGATGCGGTTGATGTGGATGAAACTTTCTTCGCCGCCTTCGATGACTTCGGTTTCGGGATGATCCATCGTGCGCGGTTTCGTTTCCTTCAATTTGCCGAAAACGAAAACCTCGTCGCCCATCGCGAAATAATTTTCCATGAACGGCAGGTTCCACCAGCGGCAATGCAATCGCGCCGAGCCGTCGTCCAAAATGATTTCAAAAACGGATTTGTTGCCGCCGCGAAAGCGCTTAAGACCGAGCGCGACAATTTTTCCGCGCGCCGTGAATGCCTCGTCTTTCGTGAGTTCGGAAATTTTTCGGAAATGCCGGCGATCTTCGTAACGCTTGGGCCGGTACAGCAGCAAATCTTCAATCGTGAAAATTTCCAGCCGCGCGAGTTGCGCCGTGCGTTCCGCGCCGACGCCCCAAAGCGAAGTGACGGGATTTTTCAGCGGAGAAATTTTATTTTCCGTCGGCGACATTGGCCGCACGATACAAACCGTTCACCGCCGCTTCAACGGGAAAACAAATTTACTCTAAATTTCGACAAGCACGATTTCTGGTCGGCAATTGAAACGCACTGGAATGGGATACCAGCCGATGCCAGAAGTTACGTACAGCGGGCCTGATTTCGTTTGGAATAATCCGAGGTCGTATTCGTCCACACCATATGGAGTCATAATTGGTCCGTAAAAAGGAATTCGCACCTGACAACCATGTGAATGTCCAGCCAGCACCAAGTCAAATTTCTGATTGCCAAACTTTTCTGCCCACGCTGGATAATGAAATAATAGAAGATTTTTCGTATTCGGATCTACGAGTGGGAGTGGATGTTTGGGGCCAATGTGAGCGACACCGATAAGATTTATTTTTCCATCAGCAATTTTTATTTGTTCGTCAACAAGCCAATTTCCGCCAGTCGAAACAAAACATTTAGTAATGTCACCGAACGAAACATGGCTCGAATAGTCATGGTTTCCAGGAACACCATACATCGGTGATTTGATACCTGAAAGAAGTTCGAGGGATTCCGGCAAAAATTTTGATTCTTCCACAATGTCGCCAGTGAAGTAGACAAAATCAGGCGAAAGTGAGTTGATCATTTCTACGACAGATTGTGTGTGCGCTCGATCTCCTTTGTGATGCAAATCACTGAAGCGAACAAAACGATGAGTGGGTTTTTCCGTCAGACGAAGTCGGTTGACTTTCACCCATTGAGGTTCAAGCCATCTGGCATCGGCAGCAATCGCACATGGCGTTGCCAGCAATGCTGCAAGAATAAATCTGCGTCGGCTAATTTTCACTTGTAACTCTGAATTACTTTAAGCTCTAATTTTCCGGGCTGCAAGGATTGCAAGATGAGTCTCCCAAAGCTACTTTCGTTGCGTGTTCGAAATTAAAGCCAAATTCGCGCCTGCGCCTCTGCTTCTGCTCCTGCGTGTCAACGCGCTGCAGAGCTGGCGGCGATTGTTGTCCGTTCGCAAACAGTCTCGATTACTGACAGGCATTATCGGCTCGTTCATCGTCGCCTATCTTGCCTTGTCATTCTGGCTGTTTTATTACGGGCTGCGGTTCATCGCGAAATTTCCGGGCTTGGGCGCGGTGCTGACGGAACGACTGATGTATGTGCTGTTCGCCTTTTTGTTCGCGTTGCTGCTGTTGAGCAATCTTATCATCAGCTACACCAATTTGTTTCGCAATCGGGAAACGTCCTTTCTTCTGACGCTGCCGGTTTCAACCCAGGCGATTTTCCGCTGGAAATTCATCGAGTCCACAATACTCGCGTCGTGGGCGTTTTTATTTTTAATCGCGCCGCTGCTGGCGGCGTTTGGTTTGGTTCGCGGCGTGCCGTGGCATTTTTATTTCGCGACATTTTTTCTGATCGTGTTGTTCATCGTGTTGCCGGGCGTCTTGGGCGCGTGGCTGGCAATCTTGATCGGCAGATTTTTGGACCGGCGCAATTTTCAAATCGCGATGGTTGGAACCGCGATCACTTTACTAGCACTGGCGGCGTTTTGGTGGAAGACACAATCGGTGGGCAACGACCTGCTCGACAAACGCACACTAGAAGCACTCGATCAATTGCTCGGGCGCACGCGATTCACCTTGTTTCCGTTTCTGCCGAGTTATTGGCTGTCATCGGCTGTGCTGCAATGGGCGGAAGGCGTTCTGAGCGGCGCGGCGTTTTTCGCGCTGGTGTTGTTAAGTCACACGTTGTTTTTCGGCGGGCTGGCGTTCACGCGCTTCGGCAATTTGTTTTATGACACGGCATCCGCAGTGCAAAGCCGCGCGGGCAGTGGGTTCAAATTAAATTTTTTAAATGCCAGACAAAAACCCGACCTGCTCGAAAAAGTTTTTGCGAAATTTTTCTGGCTCAAGCGCGATAATCGCGCACTGGCCGTCAAAGATTTGCGAATGTTCTGGCGCGACACGACGCAATGGGGGCAATCCGTCATGTTTTTTGGATTGCTCGGCGTTTACATCATCAATCTGCGCAATTTCACACACCAATTGACCAGTCCGTTTTGGATCAACCTGGTCGCCTTCCTTAATCTCGGCGCCTGCTCGTTCAATCTTGCCTCCGTAACGACGCGGTTTGTGTTCCCGCAATTTTCGCTCGAAGGCCGGCGGCTGTGGATCATCGGAATGTCGCCGATGGGATTGGCGCGCGTCGTCAAGACCAAATACTGGCTCGCCAGCGCTCTCTCGCTCGTCGTCACGCTCGGCCTCATCATACTTTCATGCTACTTGCTGAAAATGTCGTGGGAGCGTGTTGCATTTTTCGGTGCGGTGGTAAGTGTGATGACATTCACCCTCAACGGCCTCGCCGTTGGCCTCGGTGTTTTGTATCCAAACCTTAAAGAGACAAATCCGAACAAAATTGTCAGCGGCTTCGGCGGCACGCTGTGTTTCGTGTTGAGTTCGGTTTACATCCTTGCGGCCATGACTTTGCTCTTGCTGGGCGGAGCTGGATTGCATTCGCACATCGTCTGGGCTGCCGCCAGCATTATCGCGTTCGTGCTGCTGTCCGTTGTCATCGGCTGGCTGCCCATGAAATGGGGACTGCGACAACTGAAAAATTTTGAGGCGTGATCTATTCACGCGCGAACCGTTCAAGCGCCTCAAACAGAACTGTTGCATCGGCCAGATGAGTTTTACTGCGGCGCGTCACCAAACCAAAGCCGCTGCCATAAGCCGGTCCATTGGCAACGCACGCGTCGGTCGAACATTCAACAATTTGTTTGCGGGCGGCGGCAATTGCCTTTGTGCGCTTGCCGTCGCTTTCAAACTTCCAGCCGATGATTTTTGTTTTTGGAAACCAACCGCGCAATTCGGTGATGATTTTCGGCGTCGGCACAAGTTCAGTGAGCAGATTTTCTCGTCGTGTGGAAATTTTTTTCGCCGCCTTGATTTCCACCAATTTGCCGGATTTGTCTGGCGCGAAAATTTTTCCAAAGGAAAAATCGCTTACCGCCGCCGCGTGGAAAATTGCATCCACGGATTCCACGGACAAGGTTTTTAATCTTTTCCGCAAATCCGCAGCCGTCGTGAAAATTCCGGCGCGGTGCACCTTTCGTTCGCCGCAATAAGTTGCCTGTGCACCGACGAGCAGCGTCACTTTATGCCCGCGATCGGCCAAAAAATTGGCCAGCTCCGTGCCGAGCCGGCCCGTGGAAAAATTCGTGAGCCGCCGGACTTCATCCAGCGGCTCGAATGTCGGCCCGGCGGTCACGATGCAATCCATCCGTTGAAATTAACCACCAAGACACCAAGGTACAAGAAAAAGCAAAACTTGGTGTCTTGGTGATTTGGTGGTTAAAATGGAATTCGCACATGAGCAAAATTGTCGGCATAGATTTGGGCACCACAAATTCACTCGTCGCCACAGTGGATTCGGGAATTCCGTTCGTCATCGCGGACGTCAACGGCCAGCGCCTCACCCCGTCCGTCGTGCATTTTCCGTCGGCGAATTCAAAAGCCATTGTCGGCCACGAGGCGAATCGCGTCCACGTTTTGAAACCGGCGGAAACGGTTTATTCCGTCAAACGCTTCATCGGCCGGCGCGGCGCGGAAATTGCCGAGGAAGAAAAATCCGTGACGTTTCCGGTCAACGCCGAAAATTCCGGCCCGGTGACGATTCCGATCCACGGCAAAAATTATTCGCCCGAGGAAATTTCCGCCGAAGTTCTGAAAAAATTGAAACGCGATGCGGAAAATTATTTCGGCGAAGCCGTCACGCGCGCCGTCATCACCGTGCCGGCCTATTTCAACGACGCGCAACGCAACGCGACCAAGCGCGCGGGCGAACTCGCCGGTTTCACCGTCGAGCGAATCGTCAACGAGCCGACCGCTGCCGCACTCGCCTACGGTTTGGACAAGCTCAAAGAAAAGTCGAAAATTGCCGTTTTTGATTTGGGTGGCGGCACGTTTGACCTTTCGATTTTGGAATTGAACGAGGGCGTTTTTCAAGTGCTCGCCACAAGCGGCAACACCCGCCTTGGGGGCGACGATTTGGACAAACGTGTTGTGGATTTTCTCGTCCAGAAAATCAAAGCCGCCCACAAAATAGAATTTTCTCCACCCGTGCTTTCGCGCATCCGCCAAGCCGCCGAAATTGCGAAAATAAAACTGTCCACGGAAATGGAAGTTGAAATCACGTTGCCATTTCTCACGCCGGATTTCAGCTTCAGTTGCAAACTTACGCGCGCCGAGTTGGAAAATCTCACGCGTGATATCATCTTGCGAACGCGAGCACATTGTCTTCGCGCTTTGGCGGATGCGAAACTCGAAGCCAAAGCCTTGGACCAAGTCATTTTAGTTGGCGGCCAGACACGAATGCCGCTGGTCCGAAAATTTGTCGGTGAACTTTTTGGCTGCGCGGAATTTGAAGAGACGCGCGGCAGTTTGCGAATCGGCTCGGAATTTCACAAAGCCGCCGGGCCGCAGTTGAACACGTCGCAAAATCCAGACGAAGCCGTGGCGCTGGGCGCGGCGATTCAGGCGGAGATTTTGTCCGGCGGCTTCAAAAATGTTTTACTGCTGGATGTCACGCCTCTTTCGCTCGGCATCGAGACGTTCGGCGGCCTGATGAATGTTTTGATTCCGCGTAATTCGACCATTCCGCTGAAGGCCGGCGAGATGTTCACGACGGCGGTGGACAATCAACGTTCGATGCTTATCCACGTTTTGCAGGGCGAGCGCGAGCGCGCGAAGGACAATTGGAGCTTGGGCAAATTCACGATTGAGTTTGAATCCGCGCCGCGGGGCGTGCCGCGCGTTGGTGTTCAATTTGAAATTGACGCGAATGGAATTCTGCACGCGCTCGCGCGCGACATTAAAACCGGCAACGAAAAAATCGTCGAAATAAAATCCGCCGTGAACGTGGACGATTCGGCAGTTCAAAAAATGGTCGAGGAATCTGTTGAACACGCTTTTGAAGATTTGTCCGCGCGCCAGTGGATTGAGGCGAAATTACGCGCGAACGAAACACTCATGGCCACAAGGAAGGCACTTGCGGATTGCGCAAACGAAATTGAACCGGATTACCGCGAAAAAATTGAATTTGCCGCGCGCGAAGCGGAATGGGTTCTGGCTGCCGAAAATTCAGAAGCTGGCGCGGGCGATTTGAAGAAATTGCAAGCAACGATGACCACGCTGGATGAAATTACCAAACCACTTGCCGATCTGCTGATGGATAAGGCGATGGAGACGATGCTGCGGAAACGAGGCCTGATTCAGGAAGCTGAAAGTTAAAACGAACCGATTTTCGGACTGTTCAACAGCCATAAGAACCCGATGATTATCGCAAGAATGATGACGAGAAAAAGAATCGTTAAAAACAAAACCGGGCTTCGCGGCCCGGACGGGCGCGATTTTCCACTGCGGCGCGGCTTGTTGCTCATGCGTTCAGGATTTCGCAAATCGGCACACGCGGCAAGCGGATTCTAAATTTCATTTGAACAGCCATCCAAGCAGCGGTGCAATGGCAATACCCGGCAGAAAATTCGCCAGTTCGACTTTGCGAATTTCAAAAATCACCAACGCCACCGCGCAAGCAATGAAGCCGTTCACCGCGTTGACTGAACCAACCAACTTATACGATTCTAAAAACGGCTGCGCGTAAAGCCGGCAGGCGAACGCGATCATGCTCAAAGAAATGAAAACAGGAATTGCGGACAACATTGCGGGCCATCGGAAAATTCTCACGAAGCTTGCCAACGCCAATCCATCCATGACCGCTTTGATAGCAAGCAGCCAAAAGTAGCCGGACAGTCCGTCTGTCACCGCACCAATCAAACCCAGCGGTGCGGCACAAAACAAAATGGTGCAGGCAGTGAAACCGTCGCTGGTCTTTCGAGTGCTGTTTGATCTTGCGGATGCAATTATCTTGCCGGCGTTACGTCCGAGGCAATTTGAAATTTTTTGCAGGCACAAAATTTCGCCAAGTAAGCCACCAATCGTCACCGCCAGAAGCGCGGCGGCGATTTGTTTTAACTTGGCTGAAAGATGCAGCTCGGTGTTGCTCAAAACACCCAACCAAACAAGGCGCAGTCCGAAAAATATTGTCAATGTACCAAGCGCATTTTTGAAATAATTTTGCAAACGCGGCGAAAGCGGTTTATGGCTTGCAAGCCCAAACAAACCGCCAGTCAAGATGCCGATTGCATTGAGGAATGCACCAGTCACGTGCGCACTTAAGCATTGTTCCAAGTCTGAAAATTTTTGCAAGACTGGCTTGAGCCTGTTTTACTTAAAAAACAAATGGCTGACGCAAAAATAAATTCGCGAAATCCTTGGACGTGGATTCCGACGCTCTATGCCGCCGAAGGGTTTCCTTACGCGCTGGTGATGTCGGTCTCTGTGGTGCTTTACAAAAACCTCGGTATATCGAACGCGGTCATCGCGTTTTACACCGGCTGGCTTTATCTACCGTGGGTCATCAAACCATTATGGAGTCCGTTCGTAGACATTTTGAAAACGCGGCGGCAATGGATTTGGGCGATGCAATTTTTTCTCGGCGCGATATTGGCGACTATCGCTCTGACAATTCCCGCGCCGCATTTTTTCCAGCTCACGCTCGTGCTTTTTTGGCTGCTGGCGTTCAGTTCAGCGACTCACGACATCGCAGTGGATGGTTTTTACATGCTCGCCACGAGTGAGCGCGAACAATCATTTTTTGTGGGCATCCGTAGCATGTTTTATCGCGTGGCAACAATTTTGGCACAAGGCGGACTAGTCATTTTTGCCGGAATAATTCAGGAACACACCGGCAATTATATCTTTTCATGGTCAGTTACCTTTACGGCAATGGCTGTCTTGTTGATTTGTTTTGGCATTTATCATCGTTTCATTTTGCCTGTTCCGGCTAGCGACCAACCCGGCGACGAAAATTCGCTGAAAAGTTTCTTTAAGGATTTTTGGGGCACATTTGCAGCCTTTTTTGGCAAGCCCAAAATCATTACAATACTCCTGTTTTTGCTGCTCTATCGGCTGGGCGAAGCCCAGTTGGTGAAAATGTCCCAGCCGTTTTTTTTGGATTCACGCAAAGTCGGCGGATTGGATTTAACGACCACGCAAGTCGGCTTCATTTACAATACCATAGGCGTCGCCGTTTTTATTCTTGGCGCGTTGCTCGGCGGATTTTTTGTGGCGCGGCACGGATTGAAATTCTGGCTGTGGCCGATGCTGCTGGCGATTCATCTGCCGGACGCAGTGTTCATCTGGCTCGCCTGGGCTCAGCCGGAAAATCTTTTTGCGATTGGCGTAGGCGTCGCCGTTGAGCAGTTCGGTTACGGATTCGGTTTCACCGCGTTCATGCTTTACATGATTTACATCGCGCGCGGCGAACATCGCGCGGCACATTATGCAATCTGCACCAGCTTCATGGCGCTGGGCATGATGTTGCCGGGAATGTGGAGCGGAAAATTGCAGGAAATTCTTGGCTACCCGCACTTTTTCGTGTGGGTGGTTCTGGCGACAATTCCGAGCTTCGTCGTTGCAATGAAAATTCCCTTGGATGCTGAATTTGGGAAAAGGAACCGTGCGAATTGAATTGCTTTGAACGCGCCAACCTTTCCAGAATCAAAGTTTAAATGAATTCGATTTGCTTTAACCGCTGGTGCCGGATTTTTCTTTTCGTGTTGTTCGCCGGGGCGTCAGTGTTTGATTTTCCTTCAAACGCACGCGCACAATTTACGATCACCAATCGTCCACCCGCGCCACGCCGCCCAAGCATCATTTTCATCCAATGCGACGGACTCGGCTATGGCGATTTGAGCTGTTACGGTCAGACAAAATTCCAAACACCGAACCTGGACAAGCTTGCCGCCGCAGGCATTCGTTTCACAGGTTATTATGCCGGCGATGCGGCAAGCTCGCCGTCACGCGCCACATTGCTACTTGGAAAGGATTCTGCGCATTTGAATCAACGCGCCGATGTGGACGTGCCATTGGCGACAAATGAAATTACTGTCGCGCAAATGCTGAAACAATCCGGCTATCACACCGGCTTGATTGGTGAATGGAATCTGGGCGATGAAACCTCCGCAGGCGCGCCGTGGAAAAAAGGTTTCGATGAATTCGCCGGTTATTTCGATTCAAGTGACGCGGAAAATTATTATGCCGACTATATTTGGCGTTATGACCCACCACATCTCACGTCCGCAGGGTTTCAGGGGAAAGAAATGTTGTATTTGAACACCGACGGAAAATCAGGGCAATACATTCCTGATTTGTTCACCAAGGCGACAATCAATTTCACCAAAAACAATCAGCCCGACCAATTTAATCACTACCGACCATTTTTTCTTTTGTTGAATTTTTCGATCCCGCGCCCAAATACTGCCGAAGCCAGCCGCACCGGCAACGGAATGCAAGTGCCCACGGACGCGCCTTACTCGGACGAATCCTGGCCGCTACCTGAAAAAAACCGCGCCGCAATGATTGCGCGGCTTGACGCGGACATTGGCCAACTGATGGATCAATTGAAAAACTCGGGCATGATCAGCAATACGGTAATTTTCTTTTCCAGCGACACCGGCCCGCAACAAGGCGGTGGCTGCGATCCGAAATTTTTCCAAAGCGCCGGAACGTTTCGCGGCATTCGCGGCGACCTTTATGAAGGTGGCCTGCGCGTGCCGATGATTGTTCACTGGCCTGGAAAAATTCCGGCCGGACAAGTCAGCGATTTCACTTGGGCGGCGTGGGATTTTCTACCGACCGCAGCAGAAATTGCACGAAGGCAATCGCCGACAAACATTGACGGCATTTCCATTCTGCCGACGCTGCTCGGTAAAGGACAAACACGTCGCCATTTTTTTTATTGGGAAATGAAAAATGGCCACGACGTCGCGCAAGCCGCGCGCATGGATGATTGGAAAATCGCGCGCTCAGGCGGCGACAAACCGTGGGAACTTTACAATCTTAAAATCGATCCGAGTGAAACACAAAATGTCGCGGACAAAAACCTGAAGGTGATTACGCAGTTTGAAAAACTTTTACAAAACATCCACGACCCGAATTCGCGCCTGACAACTTTGCCGGAGGGTCATTGACGCGCGGGATTATTTGGCAGCGGCGCATTGAAATCGCGCTCCTGTTCTTCGCGATGCACGGCAAAACTCATCCACACAATCGCCAGCACGACAAATAATAAAATCGCCGCCAGCAAAAACCACGGCCATTTGTAGCGATGCGGCGTCGGTTTTTCATCTTGTCCATTCATGTTCCTGCATCGTAGCTTGTTGAAAGGAGCAAAACAATCATCTTGAAAACTCGACCCGCATAAAAAAATTGTTAGTTTCTCCGCCGTTGTTTTCATGCACGAACAAGAATCACCAGAAAATTTGCCGGATGAACCCACGTCAAAGCCAGCCGACGAAAGCACCTACGCCGTTTTGAAGAACGCGGATTTTTTCCGCTACCTCATCGGGCGTTTCGTCGCGTCGCTCGGGCAACAGATGCTTGTCATGGCGATTGACTGGGAACTTTACCATCGCACACACTCGGCGTTGCCGCTGGCGTTTGTCGGCTTGTCGCTGATGGTCCCCATGATCCTTTTCACCATCCCCGCCGGGCACATTGCCGACATACTCAACCGAAAAAAAATCATTCTAGTCACGACGCTTGTTTTGGCAGCGGCGAGTGTCGGCCTTACTTTGACCTCCTGGTTCACCGCACCGGTATTTTGGATTTACATTTGCCTGTTTGTACTCGGCGCGGCGCGAACCTTTCTCTGGCCGGCAAGCGCAGCATTTGTGCCCAGTCTCGTTCCGCGAAACCAATTTGCGCGGGCGGTGACATTCAACAGCGGCGTATTTCAATTTTCTTGCGTCGTCGGGCCGGCAGCCTGCGGACTTGTCATTTCGCTTGCGCACCAGACGGCATGGGCGGTTTATGCGCTCAATGTTTTGGCTTCCATCGTTTGCTTCGCGCTCATTGTGCCAATCAAACATGAACACAAAGTCAAGGCGGCTGAACCCGTGTCGGCCAAAAGCCTGATCGAAGGTTTTCGTTTTGTTTATCAGAACAAAATCATTCTCGGCATCATCACGCTGGATTTGTTCGCCGTGCTGCTCGGCGGCACGGTGACGATACTTCCGATTTACGCCGCCGACATTTTTCACGGCGGCCCGTCCGACTTGGGCTGGCTGCGCAATGCGATGTCTATTGGCGCGGTGGTTTGCATGTTCTTCATGGCGCACCGGCAGACGCTGCAAAAGGCCGGAAAGACTATGCTTTTGTCCGTT
Organism: uncultured Verrucomicrobiae bacterium; assembly: GCA_963719075.1. Lineage (GTDB taxonomy): Bacteria > Verrucomicrobiota > Verrucomicrobiia > Limisphaerales > UBA11358 > UBA11358. The sequence continues at coordinate 433,334 of CAVRAN010000001.1, forward strand.
GCGATTTTTGGCGTGGCAACAATTCTTTTTGGCGTCGCGAACAAAAATTGTTTAGGCAACTGGCTCGCGCTGCCGAATGCGTTTTGGTTCTGGTTTTCGTTCGCCATGCTGGCGCTGGCGGGCGCGGTGGACAACGTGAGCGTCGTCGTGCGGCAGACGCTCGTGCAAATCCTGACCCCGGACGAAAAGCGCGGGCGCGTTTCGGCGGTCAACAGCCTTTTCATCGGCACGTCGAACGAACTCGGCGGCTTCCGTTCGGGCATCGTCGCGTGGCTGTTCGCATCGCCGACGTTTTTAGGCAACGCGGCGGCGACGGGCGCGATTGTGTCCACCGTGACCGGCGGCATCGGGACGATTCTGGTGGTGCTGGCCGTGGCGTGGATCTGGCCGGAGATTCGGAAATACGGAAAGCTGGCGTGAAAAATTTTGACACGAATTGCACGAATTTTCACAAATTGAATTCGTGTTAATTCGTGAAATTCGTGTCTGAAAGAACGCTCGACAAAACTTTTTCTAGAAATAAAATTAAAAACGTGGAAACCGAATTAAAGCTCGGAAGAAAACGAACGCCTATTTTTGGTGTCGCTTCAATCTTGACGCCATGTATCGGAACTATATTTATTATATGTGACTATAATTCAGAACATGCAAATGGACCGTTGTACAGCGATAGAGGATTGGGATATGCGATGAGCCTTTTCGGTCAGCTTTCATTCTCATTTATCTGTGAAACATTTTTGGCTTTGATTGCCTTGGTGCGATGCGAGAAGCATTGGTCATTAGTTTTTGCTGTGCTATTTGTTGCGTTAATTTGCAGTGTTTTTGTCTTTTTTTACTGTAATTAAGGTTAGCTGCTAATTCCTTTGCGCGCATCACTTGCACTTCAACTTGACGTGCCGTTGAAGAGGTTTATTTTCGGCGCATGAGAAAGATTTTGCTCTGGCTTTTTATCTTCGTTTTCACGGCTTCGCTCGCGCGTGCGCAGGACGACGCGACGCAGCAGCAGATTGATAAACTCAGCGGGCAAATTCAGGACTTGCTCGCGGCACAAGACACTCAAAACAAGCGCATGGACGCGCTGGAAAAGGAAATCGGTGATTTGCAGGACAAGTTGAATCAGCCGGACGCGAATAGTTTTGCCAGCGCCGACGATTTGAAAAAGCTGGCCGAGCAGGTTCAGGCAATTGACAAGAAACGGCAGGAGGACAACGATTTGATTTTGAAGGAACTTGAAAAACTCGAAAAAGTCGACGGCAGTTCGGCTTCGAGCCACAAGTCACAACCCATTATTTTGCCGGCGACTGACAATTCAACTGCGAGCACAAGTGGTCCGCAAAAAGGTTATGACTATACGATTGCGACTGGCGACACATTGTCCGCCATCGCCAAGGCGTATCGGGCGCAAGGCATAAAAGTGACGACCGAACAAATTTTGAAGGCAAATTCAGGTTTGGACCCGAAAAATATGAAGGTCGGACAGAAAATTTTCATCCCCGCGCCGCAACAATAATTATCGTGGAAGTGTGAAGTGAAGCATCAGCACGCCTGCGGCTGCCACAAGACAGTAGAAGCCGAATAATTTCCAACGTCCGCCTTCAAGCCAGTGTGAGAGCCATTTCAAAGCCAACAGTCCGGCAATAAAACTGAACACCATCCCCACGAGTCCCGGCGCAAAAAGGTGCAGCGCGGATTCCTGACTCAACGAATGCGCTTTGATAAGCCGATGTGCTTCCTTGGCAATAGCGAGCGGCGTCAAAACGACGGCCAGTGCGAAACTGAACTCTTCCAGTTTTTGTTTCGGCAGTCCGAGCAGCAATCCGGTTGAAATTGTTGCGCCAGAACGCGAGAAACCGCGAAACGGAATACAAATTCCCTGAACGAGGCCGATCCAAATGGAATGCGCCGGCTGAATTTCCGAATGGCGCGGAGCTTTTTCTTCGCGCAATCCGGCATAAATAATCAGCAAACCGACGGCGGCGAGCGCGCCGGCAATCAGCGGCAGATTGGAAAACAAGTCTTCAATTTCCGCGTGCGGCACGCCGCGCATGAAAATTTTTTCGATAACGATTTTCAATCCATAACCGACGATTAGCGTGCAAATTGTGGCGATGATGATTTGAATCACAAACCACCGAAGTTTTCCTGATGCTGTAAAATAATCACGTCTCCAGCCATTCCAAAAATAAACGATCACTGCGAACATTGTTCCGGTGTGCAGCATGACGAGCAGCATCGTCATTTCGGGACTCGACGGATCTAATCCCATGAATTTTTCCGCAACGATGACGTGCGCCGAGCTTGATACTGGCAGCAATTCGCATGCGCCTTGAATTATGGCCAAAATCAGAACTTGAAAGTAATTTAGCATTTAAAGACTGTTAGTTTCATCCGAGGGAAGTCCCATAACAAGAAGGAAATGCATTGCGCCAATGTGGCAATGTCTTATAATGCGTCAAAGTGACGCGATAGAATTGATAAAATGCCGCTGCCAAAATCCGGTTTTTTAGACAAAGTTCTAGGCCGCATCAGCCGGCTTGACGCCGAAGGTCTGCAAACCGTCGTTCAACGACTCGCGCGCGAGCGCAGTTTTCTCGAAACTCTTTTCAATACGATTGAAGACGGCGTGCTGGTCGTGGATGAAAACGGTCGGGTGCTCTATTTCAACCAAGCCGTCATGCGTCTGCTTGGCTTGCAACCTGATGTTGAGGATCGGCACATTGCTGATCTTTTACCTGAAGTGAATTGGAAGGAAATTGCCAAGGCCGATAACGTCGGCGGTGAGCGTGTCACGCGTCACGAATTCGAGGTGCATTATCCGTGTCCGCGTTTTTTACGGATGTATGCCGCGCCGCTGGATGGCAAAGCCGTCGGTAGTTCTGGCGTGGCGTTGATTTTGCATGACGCGACCGAAGCGAGGCAGAAAACTTTTGAAGCCATCGAAAGCGAACGCGTTCAGGCGCTCACGCTGCTCGCCGCGAGCGTCGCGCACGAAATCGGCAACCCGCTCAACGCACTACACATTCATTTGCAACTCATGGAGCGCGAATTGAAAAAAATCAAAACAAGCGCCGCCAGTGCAAATTTGATTTCCAAAACACGTTCTCAAAAAATTGTGGACGAAGTAAATGTGACGGAAGTTTCCAGTAAATTGGAGCAATATTTGAACGTCGCGAAAGGTGAAATTAACCGGCTCGATTACATCATCACGCAATTTCTTCAGGCGATTCGTCCCGCGCCATTGCAATTAAAAGCGGCGTCGCTTAATGATGTGGTCGAAAAAACTTTAGAACTGTTGCAGCCGGAACTGGATAATCGCAGCTTAAATGTGCGGACAAAACTGGCGCGGCAATTGACCGCCACATTGATTGATCCGACGCAAATGCAGCAGGTATTGGTGAACCTCATCAAAAACGCCATGCAATCCATGACCAAAGGCGGCGCGCTCACGTTGCAAACCGGCGAAAGCGACGACGGCATTTGGGTGAGCGTGACGGACACGGGTGGTGGCATTCCACAGGAACAAATCAACCGGATTTTTGAACCGTTTTATACGACCAAGAAAAAAGGAACCGGCCTGGGTTTGATGATTGTGCAGCGCATTGTGCGCGCACACGACGGCAAAATTGAATTGGAAAGCCGCCTTGGCCGTGGCACGACGTTTAGGATTTGGCTGCCGTTCCATGAGCGCAAGCCGCGGTTATTGGAAGATAAAGCCGCCGGAAAGGAAGCCGTGAATGAACGCGAATTAAAATCAGAATCTAGTTTGTAAAAATTTGCGCAATTCGCGGATGAAGATGTGAAAGAAAAACCAACATTATTGATTGTGGACGACGAGAAAATGACGCGCGACGGGTTACGCGCCGCGCTCGAAGATCGTTACGACGTTTATGTGGCCGACGACGCGAAGGCGGCGACTGAACTGTTGGAACAGGAAAATTTTGACGTGTTGCTCACGGATTTTCGTCTGCCGAACGAAGACGGCATGAAATTGATCGCACGCGCAAAATCGCTTTCTAAACCGCCGATTTGCATTTTGATGACGGCTTACGGTTCGGAAGAACTCGCGGTCGAAGCGATGAAACGAGGCGCAGATGATTACATCGCCAAAGGACGATTGCAAATTGACGAGTTGGAAATGCGTATCGCGCGTGCGTTAAAGCAGCGGAATCTTGAAACCGAAAATGTTTCGCTCCGGCTACAACTTGATTCGAAATTCGGTTTGGAAAACATCATTGGTGAATCGCCGGCAATGAAAGAGATTTTTGAAATTGTCCGGCAGGTCGCGCCTACGCGCGCGACGATTTTGCTGAGCGGCGAAAGCGGCACAGGCAAGGAACTGATTGCGAAAGCGATTCATCAACTCAGTCCGCGCGCGAAACAGCCGCTGGTAACAGTGCATTGCGCCGCGCTCGCGCCGACGCTTTTGGAAAGCGAACTTTTCGGTCACGAAAAGGGCGCGTTCACCGGCGCGCATGAACGGCGCATCGGGCGTTTTGAGCAGGCACAAGGCGGCACTTTGTTTCTTGATGAAATCGGTGAAATTGACGCGGCAATCCAAGTGAAGCTGCTCCGGTTTCTCGGCGAACGGACTTTTGAACGGGTTGGCTCGAACAAGACTTTGACCGCCGATGTTCGGTTGATCGCGGCGACGAACAGAAATCTGGAAGAACTCGTCAAAGCCGGAAAATTCCGCGAAGATTTATTCTTCCGGCTGCGCGTTGTGGAAATCACTTTACCGCCGCTGCGCGAACGCGCGGGCGACATTCCGTTGCTGGCGCAAAGTTTTTTGCGCGAGTTTGCACAGGAAAACAACAAATCAGTGAATGATTTTGCGAGCGACGCGCTCGAATTGCTGATGAATTATTCGTGGCCGGGCAACGTGCGCGAATTGAGAACGGCGATTGAGCACGCTGTTGTGCTTTGTCGAAATGAAAAAATTTCCGCGCGCGATTTGCCGCCATCGATGCAGAACGCAACTATAGGTTCGACCAAAGTCCAGCATATTTTGGTGCGAAACGACTTGACGGTGAAGGATGCTGAGAGAGAATTGATTGTTCGCGCGCTAAAAGAAACCAACGGTAACCGGACTTTGGCCGCAAAAAAAATCGGCATGAGCCGACGGACATTTCATCGAAAATTGCACACATATCACTTAGAGGGTTTTTAATATGCCATTTTTGCAGGAATCAATTCATAGATTTGAAGAGGGACCTTGGACGCGTTACACGAGAATCGCCGCCATCTGTCTCGCGATTTTGACACTGTTTATTGTCTATGATTTGCGCTCATATCGCAATTTCTCCACGCCGGAGGCGATGGACTCGGCACAACTGGCGAGAAACATTTCCGAAGGCAAAGGCTACACAACATTGTTTGTCCGTCCGCTGAGCATTTATCTTTTGCAACAGCACAATGAATCCGCGACGCACGCCGACAGCACGTCAGGCAGCACCAATTTTGACTTTGCACATATCAAGACCGCACATCCTGATTTAGAAAATCCACCGGTTTATCCGCTTGTGCTGGCCGGTCTGATGAAAGTATTGCCGTTCAATTATACCGTCGAAACCAAAAAATCGTTTTGGAGCGACAACAGCAAATTTCAACGTTACCAGCCCGATTTTCTAATCGCAGTGTTCAATGAAGTGCTGTTGTTGGCCGTAGTCATTTTGACTTTTTTCCTCGCGCGCAAATTGTTTGATGCGAGTGTGGCGTTGACGTCGGCAGCACTGGTACTTGGATGTGAATTGCTCTGGCGATTCAGCGTGTCCGGTTTGTCCACGATGCTGCTGATCATCATTTTTCTGGGGCTGACTTGGTGCATTCTACGAATCGAAGAAGTCGCGCGGGAGGCGCAACCGCGCGTAAATTTTTTGCTCGTTCTGGCGATCGTCATCGGTGTGTTGGCGGGCGTGGGCGCGCTCACACGTTATGCGTTTGGCTGGGTCATTATTCCCGTGGTGGTTTTTTTGTTCTTTTTCAGCGGACCACGCCGAACTGTGCATATGCTGGTGGCGCTTGCTGCATTCGTCGTGGTTCTGGCACCATGGATTTATCGTAATTATGCGGTCAGTGGCTCGCCGTTTGGCACGGCAGGTTTTGCGATTATTGAAAATACGTTTGTATTTCCACGCTTCCAATTGGAACGTTCACTGCACCCCGATTTTGCGAACACATCGGGACTGATTCCTTACGTTCATAAGTTATTCGAAAATGGACGCGATATTTTGGTGAACGACCTGCCAAAACTGGGCGGCAGTTGGGTAAGCATGTTGTTTTTTGCAGGTTTGCTGCTGGCTTTTCGAGGAATCCCAGTTCGCCGAATGCGTTATTTTTTGCTGATGTGTCTGGTCGTTTTTGGCGTCGCTCAAGCGCTGGGACGCACGCAACTTTCCGACGAATCGCCGGAAATAAATTCGGAAAATCTGCTAGTGTTGCTCGCACCGCTGGTATTCATCTACGGCGTGGGTTTTTTCTTCACGTTCCTCGAACAAATGAAATTGTCGGCGCTGGAATTGCGTTACTCAGTAATAACTGTTTTTGTTGTATTGTCCTGTTTGCCGATGATTTTTACATTTCTGCCGCCCAAAACTTCGCCGATTGCCTATCCGCCATATTATCCGCCGGAAATTCAACAATCCGCCAATTGGATGAAAGAGAACGAACTGATGATGAGTGATGTGCCGTGGGCCGTTGCATGGTATGGCCATCGCCAATGCGTCTGGCTCACACTGGACGCGCAGGACGACTTTTTCGCCATCAACGACTATATAAAACCAGTTCAGGCGCTTTATCTCACACCCGAAACGATTGATGCAAAATTTGTTTCTGATTGGATCGAAGCGCGCGAACATAGTTGGGGTGCGTTCATCGCCCAAGTGATATTGCAAAACCGAATTCCCGCCGGCTTTCCGCTGCAACATGCGCCCGCCGGCTATTTGCCGGAACGACTATTTCTTTCCGATTGGGAACGTTGGAAAACAGAGAAACAAAACACTGCGCCTTAAAAATTTTCAAGCCGACGCGCGACGCAAGCGGTCGGCAATGCCTGACCACTCCGGCAATTCCGGTGGCGCTTCAACCACGATCAACTCAGCGCCTGCTTGGTCACAGCGGTGCAACTCCGCGTAAATCGCCCGCGCAAACGCCTCCGCATCGTGCGGCATTACACTCACATCGGCAAAATGTTCACCCGATGGAATATGCGTGTGTGCGATGATCCGGCAATTCCCAATTTTGAACTTTGAACTTTGAATTTTGAAGTGCAATTCGGCGTCATCGCGCCAACTCAAAATCAACATTTTCCCTTTCGGCGAATAATGTTTTTCCAGCAGTCCTGGACTGCGCAGCACTGATTCCAGGCCTTGGACTTTGGACTTTGGACTTTGTATTTCGCCGCAAACAGCGGTCAGCGATTCAGCGTGAATCATTCCCGGACGCAAAATTCTTGGCGGCGAAATAGTTAAATCCAAAACCGTGGATTCAATTCCAACCTGCGACTGGCCGCCGTCCACAATCAAGGAAATTTTCCCGCCGAGCTGCGTGCGGACATGTTCCGCGTTCGTCGGCGAAATACGGTTGGACAAATTCGCGCTCGGCACGGCCAGTGGAAAATTGCATTCGCGAATAACCGCTTGAATGAACGGATGGCTCGGCCAGCGCACACCGACAGTCGCTCCGCCCGCCGTGACAATTTCTGGAATTTTTTCCGCGCGCGGCAATACCAGCGTCAATGGACCTGGCCAGAAAGACTTTGAAAGTTTGCCCGCGCGTTCCGGCCAATGGCTCACACAACCTTTCGCCATTTCATTACCGACGATGTGGACGATGATCGGATTGTTCGCCGGTCGTCCCTTGATTTCAAAAATTTTGGCAACCGCTTTCTCGTCAAGCGCGTTGGCGGCGAGGCCATAGACCGTTTCCGTCGGCAACGCGACAACTTCGCTCGCGCGCAAAATTTCCGCCGCGAGGCGGACGGCTTTTTGAAAAAGCTCCGGCGTGTGTGTAAGCAAAACTTGAGCAGTCACGACCTATTCGTAACGCAAGGCGTCAATTGGGTCGAGCTTCGACGCTTTCCACGCGGGATAAAATCCGGAGATGACGCCGATAATGGCACTGGAGATGAATGCGATGGCAATCCAGCCAAAAGGAGTGACGGTCGGCATATTTTTTATGTAGGCAACGAGCCATGAAAAAGTCATCCCGCCGAGGATGCCGATGGAACCTCCAATCGCACTCAACGTAACGGCCTCAATCAAAAATTGCACCAGGATGTCGGCGGCGCGCGCGCCAACGGCCATGCGAATGCCGATTTCGCGCGTCCGTTCGGTGACGCTCACAAGCATGATGTTCATGATGCCGATGCCACCGACGACGAGCGAGACGGCAGCGACACCTGCGAGCAAAAAACTCATCGCGCGCGAAGTGGCCGTGACAGCCTGCATCAATTCCAATTGGTTGCGCACGGTAAAATCCTGTTCCTTGCTGTGATGACGCGCAAGCAGCAAATCAGTGATGTCATCCTGCACGCTGTCTATGACTTTGTCGTTGGCGGCTTGCACCAGAATGTCGTTCACAAATGTGCGCGTGGTGATGCGGTGCATATGGCTCGTATAAGGGACGACGACCGTGTCGTCTTGATCCTGCCCGAACAGATTGAAGCCTTTGGGAGCCAAGACGCCAACGATGAGAAATGGCAGGTTGCGGATGCGGATGGTCTGGCCGACGGGATTTTCGTTGGGAAACAACTGATCCACCACGGTTTGGCCGATAACGGCGGACTTGGCAAGACTGCGCACATCTTGATCACCGAACATCGCCCCGCGAGCAATGGTCCAATTGCGAATTTGAGGATAATCCGGCGATTCACCCATGACCTGCGTGTTCCAATTCAGGCCTTCGGCCAACACCTGTTCGCGATCACGCACTTCGGGACTGACCGCCACAACATTTTCCAAACCAGCAATCGCTTTGGCGTCTTCGACCGTCAATGTCGGCGCGCTGCCCCAACCGCCGCGCATTGCGCCGCTGGTAAAATTGCCGGAAAAAACCGTGATCACACTTTCGCCCAGACTGCTGACCTGATCTTCAACCTGTTTCGTTGCGCCGCTCGTCAAACTTACCGAGCCGATTACGGCGCCGACGCCGATGATGATGCCAAGCATCGTCAGAAGCGAACGCATTTTGTTCCGGCGCAGCGCGCGCCCGGCGATTTTCAATGAAGCAAAAATTCTCATGATGCGAGTTTCACGGCTTGTTGCGCCTGGCGGAGCTGTTGCAATTCTTTTTCCGCAATCGAACGGTTCTGCACGGCTTCGTCGGTGACGATTTTTCCATCGCGTAAAACGACCATGCGTTTGGTGTAACGGGCAACGTCAAGTTCGTGCGTGACCATGATAATCGTGATGTTCTGTTCATTTAATTTCTGGAACACGCCCATGATTTCGATGCTCGTCTGGCTGTCGAGATTGCCCGTCGGTTCGTCCGCGAGCAAAAGCGATGGCCGATTCACCAACGCGCGCGCGATGGCGACGCGTTGCTGCTGGCCGCCGGAAAGTTGATTCGGGTGATGATCGGCGCGCTGGCCAAGGCCGACGAGTTCGAGAGAATGGGTGGCGCGTGCATGTTGTTCATGCGAAGGAATGCGCTTGTGGTTGTAAAGCAACGGCATTTCGACATTTTCCAGTGCCGACGTGCGCGCTAGTAGATTGAAACCTTGAAAGACGAAGCCGATTTTTTCGTTGCGAATGTCCGCGAGTGCATCGCGATCGAGCGTGGAAACGTCAATGCCGTCGAGCCAGTAATGTCCGCTCGTCGGTCGGTCAAGCGCGCCGATCATGTTCATCAAGGTGGATTTGCCGGAGCCGCTCGAACCCATGATCGCGACAAATTCGCCGGGCAAAATTTCCAGCGACACGCCGCGCACGGCATGAACGTCCACTTCGCCCGTGTGATACGTCTTGTGGATTTCTTCGAGCTTGATGACAGGGTTTGTCTGCACAGAAATTTTTCTGCAAATCCGAATCAGTGCATACGTGGCATTCCGCCACCAAACGGATTTGAGGTGGCAGCCGAAGTTGCGAGGCCGGTTGAAACCATGCCGGTAACAACCTGATCGCCTTCATTCAACCCCGAAAGCACTTCGGTGGAAATGCCGTCGCTGATGCCGGTTCTAATTTGCACCGGCTGCAACTTGGCATTTTTCCCATCGCCCGAAAGCACATAAACCGTATGAATGATCGGACGCTCGCCATGCGTACGTCCGCTGCCGTTGTGTCGTCCCTGCCAGCCAGTTCCGCCGGCCTGATTGCCACCGTTGGTGGCTTGTAAAATTTGTGTTGCAGCCATGTTAGTTTGCAACAACGCAGTATCCGGCGGGCGAAAGCGCAACGCGGAATTCGGAATAGTCAAAGCGTCTTCCCGTTGTGCGATAATGATGGAAATATTGGCGGTCATGCCGGGTTTTAATTTGTAATCGGCATTGGTCACACCAATAACAACATCGTAGGTAACGACATTGTTGGCATTGGTTGGTGAATTGCGAACTTGCGTGACCGTGCCGTAAAACGTTCGATACGGATAGGCATCCACGTTAAATTCCACACTTTGCTTTTCTTCGACACCACCGATATCAGCCTCGGCCACACTCCCGTCAATCTGCATTTTTGTCAGGTCGTTCGCGATTTGGAACAGCGTCGGTGTGTTAAAACTGGATGCCACTGTCTGCCCCACGTCAATCGCCCGCGAAATGACAATCCCGTCCACAGGCGAATAAATTTTACAATAACCCAGATTCGCGTTCGCGTTGTCGAGCGCGGCCTGCTTGAGTTTCACGGTGGCCTCGGCTTCGTGCAAAGTAGCGATGGCGGTGTCATTGTCGGACGCGGAAACCAGATTGTTGGTATATAATTCCGCACTGCGCTTCGTTTCAATCTGTTGCAACTCCAGGTTTGCATTCGCATTGGCAAGATCAGCCTCGGCTTGTTCCACTTGCGCCTGATATATCCGGGGATCAATCTCCGCAATAATTTGCCCGGCTTTTACCAATGAATTGTAATCCACATAAAGCTTGCTGATCGTGCCGGAAATCTGGCAACCAACCTGCACGTTGGTGACGGGATTTATGGTTCCCGTCGCTGTCACAAGCTGTATCAACTCGCCGCGCGTGACGGGTACCGTCTGATACTGTGGCGTCGTGTCGTGGCCGTGCCAAAAAAACCAAATGCCGCCCGCAATCACCGCGACGACGGCCATTAGAACGACTATCCACTTCGCCCAACCACTGCTGCGATTGTCTGCCATAAAATTTTAATTCTTCCGCCGTCCACAATTGAGACAGCAGCGAAGGACGATAAGTTACGAAATTTTTCCCGGCTGTCCATGCTTCATTGCGCGCCGTGCGCATTTTGCGCCTTGAGCCAGCCGTGCAAAATCTTAAAATCCTTCCGTGCTCGAAAAATTCACTCAACAACTTGCCGCGCGACAATCGCTCGACGACGGGCAAATCCGGCAAATCGTCGAACTGCTCGCTGACGAAAAAGTCGCCACAACCGCAAAAGCTGATTTCCTCACTGCGTTCGCGCAAAAGGGTGAAACACCTGACGAAATCGCCGCCTTTGCCCGCGCGCTGCGCGATAAATCCGTTTCGCCGCCGCTCAATGCCGAAACGCGCGCGCGCGAAATCCTTGACATCGTCGGCACCGGCGGCGACCGCCTCGGCACGTTCAACATTTCAACTGCCGCCGCCATCATTTGCGCCGCCGCCGGCGTGACTGTTGCCAAACATGGCAATCGGGCGGTTACTTCTCAAGCCGGCAGCGCTGATGTTCTTGAAGCGCTCGGAATCAGAATTGATTTGAGTCCAACGGAAGCTGCGCGTTCATTGCGAGAACATAATTTCGCCTTTTTCTTCGCGCCGAACTATCATCCGGCTTTCAAAAACATTTCGCCCGCGCGAAAACTTTGCGCCGAGCGCGGCCAGCGGACGATTTTCAACCTGCTCGGCCCGCTGCTGAATCCCGTGCGTCCGTCCGCAATGCTCGTCGGCGTGCCGCGACCGGAACTTTGCGAACCGCTCGCGCAAGTTCTGCAATCTCTCGGCGTCCGCCGCGCGATGGTTGTCTGTGGAAAAGTTTCTGGCGTGGGATTTCTCGACGAGCTTTCCACGCTCGGCGAAAACACCATCGCTGAATTTTATCAGGAGCGAGGCTTCACCGTTTCCACAACCTTGCCGGAACAATTTCGCCTTCAACCGGCAACGCTCGCTGATTTGCTTGGCAGTGACAAAACTGCAAACGCCGAAATTGTCCGCCGCATTCTGCGCGGCGACGAACGCGGGCCAAAACGCGACACAGTTTTGCTCAATGCCGCCGCCGCGTTTTTTGTTGCCGGCAAGACAAAATCACTCACGGAAGGCTGGGATTTGGCCGCTGAAACGATTGACAGCGGACGCGCAAACGCAAAACTCGCGGAAATCGCGCGTTGAATTTTACGGTGCTTCTGTTTCTGCCTCGGCAGGTTCGACTTCTGCTTCGGCGGCTTCAAGCGAGGCGTAATGAAGTCCCAAATTATGCTGCGCGGTTTTGTCGCCCTGTCGCGCGGCCTTGATAAACCACTTTACCGCTTCCTGCGCATTTTGCGGTACGCCGCGTCCGGTTTGATAACACAAACCCAAGTTGCATTGCGCCGGCGCGCATTCCTGTTCGGCGGCGAGGCGATACCATTTGGCCGCTTCCTCAAAATTTTGCGGAACGACCTGGCCCGTCTCAAAAAAAACGCCGAGATTGAATTGCGCCACGGGATAACCGCGCATCGCCGATTCGCGATACCATTTGAGCGCTTCCGTGTAATTTTGCAGAACGCCCTGGCCGGTTTCGTAGAGCACGCCGAGATTGAATTGCGCCGCCGGATCATTTTGTTCCGCCGCTTCGCGCAGCCATTTGGCCGCCTCGCCGAATTCCTGCGGCACGCCCGCGCCGTTCAAATAACACACGCCGAGATAACATTGCGCGACCGGATCGCCCTGTTCCGCCGAGCGCCGGAACCATTTCACCGCCTCGTGGTAATCCTGCGCCACGCCCTGGCCGTTTTGGAAGCATACGCCGAGATAGCACTGCGCCTGCAGGTCGCCTTCGCTGGCGGCCTGGCGCATCGCCTCAAAATTTTCCCATGTGCGGCGGTTTGACATCTTGCAAAATCGAAATGCGGCGAACCTTTGTGCCAGACCTAAAATAGATTCAACTTGCGCGAATTCAAGCCGCGTTTTCACTTTCGTTCGCGGGCGTGAATTGCTACAAAACCTTTATGGCGACCAAATCAAACATCGGCTTTCTCGGCGCGGGCAAAATGGCCACGGCGCTGGCCAAAGGTTTTGTCCACGCGGAAATTGTTTTCCCAAGAGAAATCATCGCCAGCGCGCGCAGCGCGGCGACTCGAAAAATTTTTGCAAAAGAGACCGGCGCAAAAGCCGTTGCGTCGAACTCGGAAGTTTTGCAATTTGCGAACGTTATTATTCTGGGCGTGAAGCCGATTCAAGTCGTTGAAGTCCTTGTCGAACAACGCGACAACTTTACAAAAAATCATCTGCTCATTTCCATTGCCGCCGGCATAACGCTGGCAAAATTGGAAAATGCCTTACCCGCTGGCACGCGCGTCATCCGCGTCATGCCCAACACGCCCGCGCTCGTCGGCGAAGCCGCTTCTGCCTTCGCGCTCGGAAAATCTGCGACGGTGGCGGACAGTGACTTGGCAAAAAAACTGTTGTCCGCTGTTGGCGTTGCATTTCAAGTAAAGGAATCGTTACTCGACGCCGTGACCGGCTTGAGCGGCAGTGGCCCGGCTTACGCTTATCAATTCATCGAGGCGTTGAGCGACGGCGGAGTCGCCGCCGGGTTGCCGCGCGACATCGCGACGAAGCTCGCCGCGCAGACCGTTCTCGGCGCGGCCAAAATGGTTTTGGAAACCGGCCAGCACCCCGGCGCGCTCAAGGATCAAGTCACCAGCCCCGGCGGCACAACGATTGAAGGCCTGCACGCCTTGGAAAAAGGCAAGCTCCGCGCCACCGTGATGAGCGCCGTCCGCGCCGCGACGGAGAAATCGAAGAAGCTTGGACAATCTTGATTCGGTTGGATAAAATAAAAAAACAATATGTATCCACTAGAAACATTTGAAAAATGTTTTTGGGAAGCACTTTCGTTTGCATTGTTCTTCGGCGCTTGGTTGTGGTTTCTGCTCAAACGTCGGGACATATGGCTTCGTTGGACAGCAGCCGAAGCAACTTTTTGGTTATGTCTTCGCATGCCATCAAGACTTGTAAATGCAAACCGCAGATTTGTTGAGAGTCGGTCGTTTATTCAATGGGTGGCTGGGTTTTTTATAGTCTTCTTGCTTTTGTGTATTACGGCTGGCGGTTTTTATTTCTACTTCAAAGAAAAATTTGAACAACATCGTCAGCATGGTGCCGAAAACGCCACAATTCTGATTTTGCCAGCAACATCTAATCAGCCTTTTAATTCATTACGCAATTCCCGCACTTCCACCGCTTCCATTCCCGCCGCGCGAATGGCTTGCAGTTTGTAAATTACGAACTTGCTTTCAATTTTGCTTCGCGCTTGAACCGGCTTCGTTGTCCGCCTAGCATCGCGTGAAGAAATGAAAGCAATTCTGGCTCTCGAAGACGGTTCGGTTTTTCACGGCCAAGGTTTTGGCGCGCGCGCGTCCGCGTGCGGCGAAGTCTGCTTCAACACTTCGATGACCGGCTATCAGGAAATTCTCACCGACCCGTCCTACAAAGGCCAGATCGTCACGATGACCTATCCGCTCATCGGCAATTACGGCGTGAATTCACAGGACGTAGAATCGTGGCGTCCGCACGCGGCGGGTTTTGTGATTCGGGAACTGTCGCCCGTCGTCAGCAACTGGCGCGCAGATTATTCGCTGGAAAAATATCTTGAGGATAATGGAATTCCGGGAATTCAGGGAATCGACACGCGCGCACTGACAAAAAAATTGCGAGTTCGCGGAGCGTTGAACGGTTTCATTTCAACGGAAGAAATTTCCGAAGCCGAAGCCGTCAAGCTTGCAAAAGAATTTATTTTTGTCGGCGTGGACTACGTCAAGGAAGTGACGCACAAGAACGCATTTCGCTGGGACGAAAAAGATGAGCAAAGCGCGGCGTTTGATCTGGTTCGCGGCAATGAAAAAACGGACGCACGAAACTATCACAAACCGCTGCCGCCAGCCGACATTCCGATTGTCGCGTTTGATTACGGGATGAAATACAACATCCTGCGGCGTTTGCGACAGTACGGTTTTGCCACGCACGTTTTGCCGGCGACGGCTTCAGCGCAAGACGCGCTCAAACACAAGCCGGCGGGAATTTTTTTATCGAATGGCCCTGGCGATCCAGCGGCTCTCGATTACATCGTGCGCGAAGTAAAAACGCTGGCGGACAGCGCCGTTCCGATTTTTGGCATTTGCCTCGGCCATCAGATTTTGGGTCAGGCGTTCGGCGGAAAAACTTTCAAGCTAAAGTTCGGCCATCGCGGCGGCAACCAGCCGGTGAAGGATTTGGAATCCGGCAAAGTCGAGATCACTTCGCAAAATCACGGCTTTGCCGTTGACCCGAAAAGTTTGCCGCCGGAAATTTCCGTTGACCGGATCAATTTGAACGACCAGACCGTCGAAGGTTTTCATCACAAGACAAAACCGGTTTTCTGCGTGCAATATCATCCCGAAGCATCGCCCGGCCCGCACGATTCGACATCGTTGTTCGCCGAATTCCGCGCGTTGATTGAAAAACACGGCTGAAAATTTGTTTCAAGATTTCCGTTTGACTTGATTCAAGCCGCGACCATAATCGTTTACCGTAATTATGGCCAAACTTGTCATCGTGACTCAAGGCATGACCGGCTCGCATGAGCTGCATGTGGATCGCACCACCATTGGCCGCGTGGACGATAACACGTTTCAAATCACCGACCCGTCCGTTTCCAGTCATCATTGCGAAGTCCATTTGCGCGGCAACGAAATTTTGATCCGCGACCTCAATTCAACAAACGGCACTTACATCAACGGCGAAAAAATCGCCGAAAGTATTTTGAAGCCGGGACAGACATTGAAACTCGGCAATGTCGAATTGCGCCTTGAGGTTGAAGGCCATGCGGATGCTTCCGGCAAGAAACGCATTGATTCCACGATGGTCATTCCGCGCGGCGTCAGCCTTGATCAACTGGAACAAGGCGGACGAGTGCCGGGGTTTGACAGCAGCACAGTGTTCACCAAAAAAACCAACCGGGGCAACTTATTTTTTTGGATTGGTGTTATTGCTGCCGCCGTGGTGATTGGCGGACTGCTGATTTGGTTGTTCGCCTTTGCGAACCACAAGTAAAATCGGTCGCGGCCATGAAACCGCGTTTTTCAAATCATAGAAATCGAGCGATGACACTGACGGAAGTATGATGGGAACATCTTCTTCAATGTTAAGTAGACAACTGCAGCAAGCCGACGTCACAAATTGCTTCGCGATTCCGTGAAACTATTTTACACCGGCCCGGTCGTGAATGCCGAAATGCTCGTTGTGATGTTGGAAAAACACGGCATCGCCGCCACGCAAGCGTTTGTTGATCCCGCCGCGCCGGACGACGGCGATTTGAGCCGCCCCACGCAGGTCTTCGTGCCGGAGGCTGATTATGACCGCGCGTTCCAATTGTTTTACGCCGAACGCGAGGATGAACTTTGATTTTCCATTCTGGCTTCCGGCTTCCGGCTTCTGTATTCTGCCCTGATGTTCGACATCGTTAAGACGGAAATTTCGACAGCCGCCGACAAGCTCAAGCACCTGCGGAGGTTTCTTTGACGTGCCCGGCGCGCAAAAACGGCTCGGCGAAATCAGCGAGTTGATGGCGGCGGACAATTTCTGGAACAACCGCGAAAAGGCGCAGGGCTTGATGGAAGAAGCCAGTTCACGCCGCGCCAAAATCGAGCCACTGATCAACGCGGAAAAAAAACTTGAAGATTTCCGCGTCATGCTCGAACTCGGCGAGGGCGAACCGCCCGAAGCGCAGCCGCAGATTGAATCCGAACTCACGCACGACCTCGCGAAATTTTTCAAGGAACTCGATTCCCTCGAACTGAAGGTTTTTTTGAGCGGCCCGCATGACCGGAAGAACTGCATCTTAAGTATCAACGCCGGCGCGGGCGGCACTGAGGCGCAGGATTGGGCGGAAATGCTTTCGCGGATGTATACGCGCTGGGCCGAGTCGCGCGGCTGGGAAGTCGAAGTCACCGACGCGCTGCCCGGCGAAGGCGCTGGCCTCAAAAGCGTCACGATGCTGCTCAAGGGCGAAAACGCCTACGGTTTCACCAAGGCCGAGCGTGGTGTGCACCGGCTCGTGCGCATCTCGCCGTTCGATTCCAATAAACGCCGCCACACGAGTTTCGCCAGTGTGGATACGATCGCGGAAATCGAGGAGAGCGATCCCGACATCGTCATCCCGCCGAATGAATTTCAAGTGGACACCTTCCGCTCCGGCGGCAAAGGCGGCCAGAACGTGAACAAAGTTGAAACCGCCGTCCGCATCACGCACCTTCCGACCGGACTGGTCGTTGCCTCGCAAACGCAGCGTTCGCAGCATCAAAATCGCGCGACAGCGATGCGGCTTTTACTTTCACGGATTTTCGCGCAACGGCAGGACGCGGCGAAGGCCGAGATGGAACGCTTTTACGGCGAGAAAGGCAGCATCTCGTGGGGCAACCAGATTCGCAGCTACGTTTTCCAGCCCTATCGCATGGTGAAAGATTTGCGCACCGGGGTGGAAACGAGCAATGTTCAAGCCGTGATGGACGGCGATTTAGATATGTTCGTGAACGGCTGGCTGCGCGCCGGCTGCCCGACGAAACGGATGCAGGGCGTGAAAGATGAAGAGGAATAATTTTTAACGTAGAGACGCAAAGGTGCAGAGAAAAATCGAAAAGCATTGCTGTCATTCTAAACCTGATTTAATTTTCATCAGCCTGAACACTTTTTCACTCATTGCCATCCTTTTGATTTGCGCTGTGATTTTTATGAGAACGGCGCGAGCGCAATCTTTGCCAGCAAATACTTCGCAAGTGTTGGAAGTGATTCGTGCAAAATATAATTTGCCCGCGCTGGCCGTCGTAGTGGTCAAAAATGGAAAAATTTGTGACCGCATCGCCGTCGGCGTTCGCAAATTAGGCGATCCAACACCGATAACGATTGACGATCAATTTCACATTGGCTCTTGCACCAAATCCATGACGGCCACACTCGCGGCCATGTTCATCGAGGAAAATAAATTGCGTTGGGACACAACAATTGCAGAAATTTTTCCCGAGTTGAAGGGCAAAATGGACAAGCAATATGAAACTGTCACCGTTGAACAATTGCTGACGCAACGCGGCGGTGTTCCTGGCGAACCGCCCACCGCCGCATGGAAACGTGCATGGGAACAGAATGGCACGCCGACACAACAACGCTACGAATTTATTCAGGCCGTGCTTGCTCAACCACCAGCCGCCGCACCGGGAACAAAATATATTTATTCCAATCAAGGTTACGCCATCGTTGGCGCGATGCTCGAAAAAATTGCTGGAAAATCTTGGGAAGACCTCATCACCGAAAAACTTTTCAAACCATTGCACATGGATTCCGCTGGATTCGGTCCGCCGGGCACGATTGGCAAAGTTGATCAACCTTGGGGACATACACGAGACTCATTGCCAAGACAGAGCGACAATCCGCCCGCGATTGCGCCTGCTGGCCGCGTCCATTGTTCGCTGGATGACCTTGCTCATTACACAATCTTTCAAATGGAAGGCGAACGGAACGACGGTTTGTTAAAAGCGGAAACTTTTCGCAAACTTCATACACCGCCCGATGGTGCAGATTACGCTTGCGGTTGGCGCGTGGTGAAACGTGGTTGGGCGGGTGGAAACGCGCTGACACATAACGGTTCAAACACCATGTGGTATGTGGTCATGTGGCTTGCACCAGAAAAAGATTTCTCTGTCATCGTTGCCACCAACATCGGCGCAGATAACGCGACCAAAGCTTGTGACGACGTTGCTGGCGCGATGATTAAAAAATGGTTGGCAAATTAGCAAATTTCTTTGCGTCTCTGCGTTAAAATAAATCTGTGAACATTCTCGACAAAATTGTTGAAGAAAAGAAACGCGAAGTCGCGAAACTGCCCGCGCGCATCATCGCCGCCGGCGATTTGCGCGATGCGATGCTGGAACATGGCGAACGGCGTGATTTTATTTCTGCACTGAAAAATCCGCGCGGCGACATCGCATTGATTGCAGAAGTCAAAAAAGCGTCGCCGTCGGCTGGCGTGATTTGCAAAGATTTTGATCCAGTAAAAATTGCGAAAGAATACGAAGCGGCGGGCGCAAGCTGCCTTTCCGTTTTGACCGACGAGAAGTTTTTCCAAGGCTCGCTCGATTATCTCCGCCAAATCCGCGCTGCCGTGAAAATTCCGTTGCTGCGAAAGGATTTCGTCATTGATGAACGGCAAATCCTTGAAGCCATCGAATGGGGCGCGGACGCGATTCTGCTCATCGTCGCCATTTTGAATGACGAACAATTGCAAAAATTTCATTCACTGGCGACGGAAGCCGGCCTCACCGTTTTAGTTGAAGTTCATGATGAAACGGAATTGGAACGCGCGATGAAAATCGGCGCAAAACTTATCGGCGTGAACAACCGCGATCTGAAAACGTTCAAGGTGGACTTGGCGACAACGGAAAAATTGGCGAAGAAAATCGGCGATGAACAAATTCTTGTCGCGGAAAGTGGAATTCATTTGCGCGCGGACGTAGAGCGATTGCGGAAATGCGGTGCGAAAGCCATTTTAGTAGGCGAATCGTTGATGAAGAACGGCGACATCAAAACCAAAGTCCGCGAATTGATCGGCGGCTAACTTTTATTGTTTGCCAACTGCTTCGCCAAGCGAATCGCCGCAATCATGCTTGATGGATTGGCGATTCCCTTTCCAGCGATGTCGTACGCCGTGCCGTGGTCGGGCGAGGTGCGGATGAACGGCAAGCCGAGCGTCCAATTTACACCACTGTCAAACGCGACCGCTTTGAGCGGCGCGAGTCCCTGGTCGTGATACATCGCGACAACTGCGTCAAAATCTCCCTGCAAAGCATAGTGAAAAACCGTGTCGCCGCTCAATGGCCCGACGACATCGAATCCGCGCTTCTGCGACGCGAGGATTGTTGGTGTAATGATATTAATTTCTTCGTCGCCGAATTCACCGCCTTCGCCGGCATGCGGATTCAAACCGGCAACCGCGATTTTTGCTCGGGGCAAGCCTAAATCGCGGCAGGCTTGCGCGGCGAGTTCGATGGCGAGCGAAATTTTTTCCGACGTCAATTTTTCCGAAACCGTTTTGAGGGAAATGTGAATTGTGGCAAGCGCGACGCGCAGCCAGCGATTTTTGTCGTCGTGGCCAAGCAGCATCATTGCATAACGATCCGTTTTGGATATTTCAGAAAAAAATTCCGTCTGGCCGACGAATTTGTGGCCCGCGCGGATGATGGACTCCTTGTTCACCGGCGCGGTGACGAGTGCGTCGAGTTCGTGACACAGGCAGCGTTCCGCGCCGTCCCGCAAAAATGCGATGGCTGCGTTGGCGGCGGCAGGCGAACCAGAGGGCAAATTTTCCGGCAGCGGTTCTGAAAATGGATTGGTGATGAAAATTCTTCCGGCTTCAGTGTGGCCGATAAAGCTTTTCAGCGGCAATTTGAGCGACAATTTTTCGTTGAGGCGGCGAACGCAATTTTCATCACCGATGATCAAATAGCGCGTGTGGTCGTTGATGCTTTCAGCGGCGACGGCTTTGAGCGCAACTTCGGGGCCGATGCCGGTGACATCGCCGAGTGTGATGCCGAGCCAGCGGGTCATGCGATGATTTCAGAAATAGCGGATGAAGGTTTTTTTCTTCAACGAATCAATCCACTGTTTTTCAATGGTCGCCTGTTCCTGCACGCGAAGAGTGTTTTCAATTTCATCGCGGACTTCGCCAAGCGGTTTGACATGCGTGGGACGCGTTTGCTCAACGAGCATGAGGTAGCAGGCTTCGGGTGTTTCGATGACGCCGCTGTTTTGGCCAGCCTTCAGAGTAAAGGCAACGTCGGCGAGTTCCTTGCGGAGCACGGAGCGTTCAACCCAGCCCCAATCGCCGCTTTGATTTTTTTGCGAGCCTTGTGAATAGACGGAAGCCATCTGGTCGAACGAAGCACCGCCTTTGATATCGGTCAAAATTTCATCGGCCATGCGACGCGTGTCTTTGTCGTCAGGCGAATTTTTATTGAGCACGATCATGCGGAGTTCGACTTCGTCTTCGACTTTAAAATCGTCCTGATGCGCAAGGTAGTAGTTTTCAACTTTGTATGGCGAGATGACGATTTCCTGCGAAATGTTTTTGTTGCGCAATGCGGAAACAATGTATTGATCGCGAATATCCTCACGGAATTTTTCGAAAGTTTCATCGCGCGCCTGAAGCGTTTTCATGAGCGTGATGCGGTCGCCGAACTGCTCGCGGATGCGGTCTTGAACAAGCCCGTCCACAACGCTGTCCGGCAGCTTGTAACCTTCGACATCAAAATCGCGCAAAATCAACTGACGCTCGACCAGCTGCTCCAAGGCATCGTTGAGCGTGTCGGTGAGTTTTTGCTGAAACATGTCGGGCTGATCTTCATATTGGCGGCGCAGGGAGTCAATTTCCGGCGCGGCGTAATCTTCGACCTGCGCGTAGGTGATGATGGTGTCGTTGACAATGGCTTTGACGCCGTCAGCGAGTTCCGCACGCAACGGCAAAACGAGACAAAAAATCAACACCAGAATCAAACGGAAAAATTTCATCAAAAACTCGCACGCATACTAACAACAACCATCGTCCGGTCAAGCGCCACAACTTCGTCATGGCCTGGCGCGGTCCAGCAAATACATGAGCAGCACTAGAATGCCAGACACAATCAATCCTGTGGCAATCGAGACCACGAGGATGGTTTTTTGCTTGCGGCGATATGGCCGTCCGCCCTGACCCGGCAGCAAATAGAAACGCCTGTGTTCTTTTTCATTTTTGCTCGTTTTTGAACGAAACATATTAGGGTTGCCAGTCTTTTAACAAAAGAAGCATCTGCGTTCAAGGAATGAATAAGAAATTCACGGCTTCGTCATTTTTCAATGCCGATGACCGTGAATTTTTCAGTTGGATTAATTTGAATTAACGCCAGCCGGCGCTGATCCAAACGGAGCCGTAGTGGCGATGCGCCCAATGGCCGCGCACCCAAACGTGACCTGGATGCGGATGATCCCAATGGCCGTGCATCCAAACCCAGCCTCCGCGCCATTCCCAAACACCGCCAATCCAGATGAAAGTCGGATCGGGCGCTGCCGGAATGACTTCCACTTGCGGCGGCGGCGGTTCGCTCGGCTGTTCCACCACGACTTCGCCGCCGGGCGGAGGTTGCTGGACATAAACCGGACGGTCACGATAGACCACTTGGCGTTCGACACAACCTGCAAGGAACGGCAGGCCGACAGCGATTAAAATGGTTTTGATCAAAATAGAATTTTTCATATTCACGAAGTTAGACGCGCTGCCGGGGAAAATGTTTCAACTTTCTTGAAAAATCTAATGTGCTGCAACAGCTGGCTTTTGCACAGTTTTAATCCGCTTGAACAGGAAAACCAACGGAATGCCCGCGAGCGCGAGCAGGCCGAACAGATAAAAATTATCCACGAACGCCCACAGATGCGCCTGCTGGTCGAGCAGCGAATACACGGCGCTGTAAGCTTGCATCGTCGCCGTCGCCGGATCGGTTTGATGGCCGAGCACGCTTTTGGCGGCGGCGAGTTGTTGCGCGAACGCCGGATTGGAAGACGACAAATTTCCGACCATCAGCGCCTGATGCGTCTGCGCACCACGCGCGAGCATCGTCGTCACGAACGCGATGCCGATGCTGCCGCCGAGGTTGCGCATGAGATTGTAAAGGCCGCTGGCATTTCCAATTTGCTGTTGTGCCAACTGGCTCATCGTCGTCGTCGTCAGCGGCACGAAAATAAAACTGATGGCCATGCCGTTGATGACGCTCGGCCAGATGACATTTATTTTGCTCACTTGCAGATTGATGTCGCTCAAAATGAACGACGACCACGCCAGCATTGAAAAACCAAAAATCAGCATCCAGCGCATCCGAATTTTTCCGACGAGCCGCCCGACAATCATCGTCGTGAAAAATGCCGCGACGCCGCGTGGTGCCATGGCATAACCACTTTGCAAGGCGGGATAACCCATCAGCGTTTGCAGAAACAAGGGCAGTTGCGCCGTCGTGCCGTAAAGAATCGCGGCGAGCGACGTCATCAAAATCAAACCGACGGTGAAATTCCGATTTTTGAAAACGCGCAAATCCACGAGCGGATGCTCCACGGAAAATTCCCACGCAACGAAGGCGAAAAACGCCGCGATGGAAACCAGCGTGAACCAGCGCACCCATTCCGCGCCGAACCAGTCGGCTTCCTGGCCTTTGTCCAAAACGATCTGCATCGTTGCGAGCCAGACCGCCAGCAGCCCGAGGCCGATAAAATCAATGTCCGCTTTTTTATTCCGTTTGATGTAAGGCGGATCTTCGACGACCCATTTCGCCATCAAGGCCGCGAGAATTCCCACCGGCAGGTTGATGTAAAAAATCCAGCGCCACGAATAACTGTCCGTGATCCAGCCGCCGATCACCGGGCCCAAAATCGGCGCGACCACGACGCCCTGCGCGAATACGGCCATCGCCGCGCCGCGTTTTTGCGGCGGAAAACTTTCGAGCATGATCGCCTGCGCGATCGGCACCATCGCGCCGCCGCCGAAGCCCTGCAAAACCCGCGCGATGACGAGCGTCGGCAGACTCCACGCCATGCCGCACAGCGCCGACGCGAACGTGAACATCACGATGCACGAAATCAAAACGCGTTTGCGGCCAAAATAATTTCCGAGCCAGCCCGTCATCGGCAAAATGATCGCGTTCGACACGAGGTAACTTGTCAGCACCCACGTTGCTTCCTCCGGCGTCGCCGACAAACTCCCCGCGATGTGCGGCAGCGCAATGTTGGCGATGGACGTGTCGAGCACTTCCATGAACACCGCCATCATCACACTGACGGTGATGAGCCACGGATTGTGGCGCGGCTGCCAAATCTGTTGCGGCGCGTCAGCCATAAATTTTTACGCCTCTGTTTTCCGGTTCAGAAATTTTTGAAAAACAATTGCCGACGCAATGGCCAGAACAATTGCAATCAGCGCAATCGCCCAATCGGGGAAATTAAATGAACTGACTTGAACGCTCGGCGTCACGGAAAGACCGGGGCCAATCGTGTGATCCGCCGGCAGCGGCTCGTCGAAAAGAATTTTCACCGGCACGCGCTGAATGACTTTTACAAAATTACCTGTCGCATTTTCCGGCGGAAGCAAACTGAACGCCGCGCCGCTGCCCGCCTGCACGCTGTCAACGTGCGCGCGGAATTTCCGGCCGCCGAGCGCGTCAATCTCTACCAACGCCGGCTGGTTTGTCTGCATTTTGCGCAACTGCGATTCCTTGAAGTTCGCCACGACCCAGACGTCCACCGGCACGAGCGACATGATTTGCTGCCCGGTCTGAAGATAATCGCCGACTTCAACCTGCTTGCGCGTCACGCGACCGTCGCCCGGTGCGAAAATTTTCGTGTAGGACAAATTTAATTGCGCCGCCGCGACGTTCGTCAGCGATTCTTCCCATTGCGCCTTGACCAATCCAACCTCCGCTTCCGCCGCCGCGAGCTGTGAATGGGATTCGTCCACTTTGGAATTTTCCTCCGCCACATTTTGCTGCGCGGAAACCAGATTCGCCTGCGCTGAATTGTTCGCTTCCTGTGCGGCGTCGAATTCCTGCTGCGAAATTGTTTTGTCTTTCATCAAAGATTGCGCGCGTTCGAAATTCATCGCGGCGAGTTTTGCGCTGGCCGCGCTCGCGTCGGCGTCGGCTTGCGCTTTGCGCTCGCTCGCGTCGGCGGTCGCGACTTTTTTGCGCATCAATTCGTCCGCCGCGATGATGGTTTTGACATTCGCGTCCGACGAATCCGCCGCCGATTGTTTTTGCGCGACGGTGATCGCGTAGTCCGACGGATCAATTTCAATCAACAAATCATTTGAATGAACCATCTGGTTGTCCAGAACGTGAACAGCGGAAACCTGGCCATCAATCCGTGGCGCGATGGAAACAAGGTGTCCGGCGATGAACGCGTCGTCGGTGGATTCGTGCGTCAGCGTGTTGACGAGCAACGCCAGCCCTAAATACAAAAGCACGGCGAGAACGATTGCCGCCAGCCAGATGAACAGCGGCGAATTTAATTTTTTCAGCGTTTCGCCGTTGTTTTTTTTCTCCGGCGCTGCTTGCGGCGGCGCGGACGGCGACGGGTTCGGTTGAGCTGGCTGGTTTTGTGGCGGCTCTGGCGCTGGTTGATTTGGGTTCTCGCTCATACGACAAAATTAAAAATGGTTTTGCGATTCATGTAGTGGCACGGGCATCCTTGGCTTTTTCGTCGTGGTGATCCTTGGCGATCAAAATGTAAATGCTCGGAATCACCAGCAGCGTGAAAAACGTGCCGAACGTCATGCCCGCGACGATCACGATGCCGATGGAATTGCGCGCCGCCGCGCCCGCGCCGGTGACGAGCACGAGCGGAATGTTGCCGGCGATAGTGGCGAAACTGGTCATCAAAATCGGGCGCAGCCGCAGCAGCGCGGCCTCGCGCACGGCTTGGAGTTTCGTGCGGCCTTCGCGTTGCAGTTCGTTCGCGAACTGCACGATCAAGATTCCGTTTTTGGTCACGAGGCCGATCAGCGTGACGAGACCGACTTGCGAATAAATGTTCATCGTCGTCGTCCAGCCATTCGTGAAAAACGGCAGGTTTGGATTCGGCATTTTCCAGAAACAAAAAATCAGCGCGCCGAACATCGCCAGCGGCATCGAGCCGAGGATGATGATGAACGGATCGCGGAAGCTGTTGAACTGCGCGGCCAGCACGAGGAAAATCAGCACGATTGCCAGCGCGAACGCGGGCAGGAATTTGTTGCCTTCCGTCCGCAACTGGCGTGATTCGCCGGTGTAATCAATCTTGTAACCTTCCGGCAAAATTTTCGCGGATTCAGTTTCCAAAAATTTTAGCGCCTGATCCAGCGGCACGATGGCGACGCCGCTGATCATCACGGCATTAAGTTGTTGAAAACGATTCAGCGCGCGCGGCGTGACGTGTTTTTCCAGATGCGCGAACGTGCTAACGGGAATCAGTTTTCCGTTCGGGCCTTGCACATAATTATTTTCCAACTGGTCGGGGTTCAGGCGTTCGACGCGTTTCAATTGCGGAATCACTTTGTAACTGCGTCCGGCAAGGCTGAAGCGGTTGACGTAATTTCCACCGACGAGCGCGGCCAGGTCCGAGCCGACGGTCTGCATGTCGAGTCCGAGCGCGGCGACTTTGTCGCGGTCAATGACGAGTTCCATTTCCGGCTGATCAATCTTCGTGTCAATGACCGGCGGGAAGGCGAACATCCCGTTCGTCGCGGCCATCTGCTGCAACTGGTTCGCGAAATCCAAAATCTGCTCCGGCTCGGCGGTCGAGCACAAAACAAAATTCACGGGAAAATTATCGCCGCCGGGAATCGGCGACGGCGTGACCATGAACAGCCGGATGCCGGGAACGCTGTTCACCAACGCCTGCGCCTCGGGCACGATTTGCGCGGCGGTGCGTTTGCGTTCGCCCCACGGTTTCAAAACCATGCCGCCGAAACCGCTGTTCGGCATCGTGAGTTGAAACGATTGATCCGTCTCGGGAATTGATTTGAACATTTTGCCGACGGCATCGGCGTAAAACGAAGTCTGGTCAATCGTCGCGTCCGCCGGCGCGTCCACGATGCCGAAAATCACGCCCTGATCTTCCGCTGGCGCGAGTTCGCCGGGCGCCATCAAATACAAAACGAACGCGAGCAAACTCAAAACAATCCAGACAACATAAACCGCCGGGCGCGACGCAAGCGTGAAATCCAGAATGCGCGCGTAAAAATTTTTCGCGCGGTCAAATTGCCGGTTAATATGCCCGGTGAATCCGTGTTCTTCGCCACCGGCAGTAAGCAGCCGCGACGAGAGCCACGGCGACAATGTCAGCGCAACAATTCCCGAAATAAAAACCGCGCCCGCGAGCGTCAGCGCAAATTCGCGGAACAGCGAGCCGGTCAGCCCGCCTTGAAACGCGATCGGCGCATAAACCGCCGCGAGTGTAATCGTCATCGCGATGATCGGGCCGACGAGTTCGCGCGCGCCAAGCAGCGCGGCGTTCAGCGGCGTCAAGCCTTCGCGGATGTGACGCTCGACATTTTCGACGATGACAATCGCGTCGTCCACGACCAGCCCGACGGCGAGAACGATTGCCAGCAGCGTGAGCAAATTCAACGTGAAGCCCAAAACTTGCATCAGAAAAACCGCGCCAATGAGCGAAATGGGAATCGCGATCAGCGGAATCAAAACGGAACGCAGCGAGCCGAGGAATAAAAAGATGACGATGCTCACTATCAGCAGCGTCTTGACGAGCGTCTTGATCACTTCGTGAACGGCGTCGCTGATGTATTTCGTCGCGTCGTAGGCGATCTTGCCCTGAAGTCCGGTCGGCAAATCTTTTTGGATGGACGCCATTTCTTTGCGCACGCGTTTGATGACGTCGAGCGAGTTCGCGTTCGGCAAAGCCCAGATGCCCATGAAGACGGCGTGTTCGCCACTGAAGCGGACTTCCGTGTCGTAATCTTCCGCGCCGAGCGAAACGTCGGCCACGTCGCTCAAGCGCACGAGATTGTCGCCGACGCGGCGGATGACGAGATTTTTGAATTCGTCAACGGAACGTAAATCGGTATTCGCCGTCAGGTTCACTTGAATGAGCGAACCTTTCGTGTGGCCGACGGCGGAAAGAAAATTATTCGCCGCAAGCTGTTCGCGGATTTGATTCGGACTGATGTTGAACGCCGCGAGCCGGTCGGGCTTCAACCAGATTCGCATCGCAAACGTGCGTCCGCCTAAAATGTCCGCGCGCTGCACGCCTTCGAGCGCGGTCAGGCGCGGCTGCACGATGCGCACGAGATAATCCGTGATCTGGTTCGGTTCGAGAATGTCCGACGTGAAACTCAGATAGCATCCGGCGAATTGCGAATCGGCGGACTCGATGTTGATGACGGGAACTTCGGCTTCGGGCGGCAAGTCGTTGCGGACTTGATTTACTTTTGAATTAATTTCCGAAAGTGCCTTGTTTGCGTCGTAATTCAGTTTCAGCCGCGCGGTGATCGTCGAAAGACCAAGCGCGCTGCTGGATTGCAGATATTCAATTCCATCCGCCGCCGCGATTGCCCGTTCAAGCGGCTGCGTCACGAAGCCGCGCACCAAATCCGCGCTCGCGCCGACATAAACGGTCGTCACGGTGACGGTGGCGTTTTCGCTGCGCGGATATTGCCGGACATTGAGCGAGCGGATGGCGGAAAATCCCGCGATCAAAATCACGAGGTTGACCACAATCGCCAGCACGGGCCGGCGGATAAATAGATCGGTGAAAGATTTCATCCTCCTGAAATTAAAATCAACTGTCCGGCGGATTATTTACCGACGGCGGCACGATGTCGTTGTTGACCGTCACGGGCGCGCCGTTGCGGAGTTTAAAAATTCCCGCGCTCACGACACGGTCGCCGGGCTTCAGTCCCGTCAGCACGCTGACAGAATCGCCGTGCGATTCTCCCGTGCGGACGAATTGCTGCCGCGCGACGAATCCGCCGCCGGAGTTGGTGGATTGCTCGATGACATAAACCGAGTCGCCAAATGGCTCGCTCAAAATCGCCGTCTGCGGAACCGCCAGCACCGGCTGCGCCTGCGGCAAAACCACCGCCGCGCGCACGAACATTCCGGGACGCAAAAGCTGGTTTGTATTTTCAAACGTCGCCTGCAACGTCACACTGCGCGTCGTCGAATCCAGATCGGGATTGATCGCGGTCAATGTGCCGTCGAATGTCTGGCCGGGATAAGCGTCGCTGGTCACCTGCACCGGCAGGCCAGTTTTCAACTGCGCCAGATTTTGCTGCGGCAGGGAGAAATCCGCATAAACCGGCGTGAGCGATTGCAACGAAACAATGCCTTTGCCAACGTCCAAGTATTCTCCAAGATTTACAAGCCGGATGCCGAGTTTTCCGGCGAACGGTGCGCGGATGTTTTTCTTTTCAATGGTCGCGCGGATTTCATCGGCGTTGGCTTCAAACTGTTTCAAGGTGGCTTCGGCGGAATCCAGTTCAGATTGCGAAACCGTGTTGTCCGTGCGCAATTTACGCGTGCGGTCGGTGTTAAGCTTCGCCAGCTCCACTTGTGCTTCAACCGCGCTTAACTGAGCTTCTTCCGACGACGTATCCAACCGCACCAGCAAATCGCCCTTCGCCACCACCGCACCAGATTCAAAATCAATCTCCGTCACGGTGCCCGCGACTTCCGGTGCGACGATCACACCCTGCGCCGCGTTGATCGAGCCAACGGCGGTAAGCGAGTCCTGCCAATTTTCCGCTCGCGCTATTGCGGATGAAACCGTGTCCGGCGACGGCACAAAAGTTTTGCCGAAAGCGATCATCTTGTGGATTTGCAACGCCTTGATCGCGGCCAAACCTAAAAAAATGACGGCGACGATGCCAATGGCGATAAATATTTTCTTTTTCATGATTTTTTTAAACCTCGTTTTTTCTTTGCGCCCGCGCCGACGAGAAACAATTCCACGACCCGCTCGGCGGCCTTGCGGTTCGCGCGAAAATTCGGCATTAGCAAGTGTGCCGTGATATAAAAATTCGTCTGGCCGTAAAAACCGTAAGCCAGCTCCCAACTGTCAAAACGGTCGTCGAGTTCGCCTGCCACCTGTGCGCGCTTGATGAGCGAATGGATAAATTCCAGATTGCGTTTACATTTTTCAAGGTGATTCAGTCCGGGTGGCAATTCGCCCGGCGCGGCATACGCGGTGGAAAATGCGATGCGCGTCAGCTCGCGGTTGTTGTGGAAATAATCGAACAGCGCGACGAGCACTTCGCGCAACTGGCCGGGAAAATCTTTTGCGCGCGCGGCGGCTTCCTGCGCGACGCGAAATCGTCCGTCGTGCGCCTCGTTGACCAGCGCCTCAAATAGCGCGGCCTTGTCGCGGAAATGATAATACAGCGCCGGCTTGGACACTTTCGCGTCGCCGACGATTTGCTGGACGGACGTGGCCGCGTAACCGCCGTTGGCAAAATGTTTCAGCGCCGCCCGCAGGATCTGCCGCCGCGTCTCGGAATTGTTCGTGGCCTGGGCCATAAAAAACTTACCGAACGGTAGGTAACAGGCGGGAGGCTGTCAAATGAATTTTTTGGGAACGCGGGCAACTTGAATTACTTGACGCTGGCTCCGATTGGCTCCGGCAAATTGCTAGGCGACACGGCTAGCTTATTGAGCTTTCTAGCTGAAATGATGATGCCAGTTTGCAACAATGTGAGACCAAATGCTTCGGACGCCAACTCCAAATCTTGATCCTGAACGGCCCGGATTCTATCCAAGTCATCACCTTTGACCTTCAGGCTTACAATGAAATTATGCGTGAAATATGCGTGACCGACATAGGCAGCAACATTCAGGACAGCAAAAAACAAGGTGACGCCAGCGGCCAGATAGATGAAAAATATAGGTCTCATAAAATATGTAATGTCGCCCAAACTATCATTAAACCGCATCAAGCAGTTTAATTCAGTTGGCACTTTGAAAGGTATTCTTTTCTTCCATTTTGTCCAGAACTGTTGCGCCGGAAACAAGGTTGAAAGTCGGCGTGGAATTTTCTAGCCTCTTGCCAGCATAGGCGGCGCAAAAAAATCACAATTCAAACTTTTGGAGCAATTATGAAAATCAGGCGCGGACAATTTCTTTTCGTTGCGACGGTTTCACTTTTTCTCACCGGCTGCAACAAGCCGCCGGGCGAAGCCGCTGCGGGCAGCGACGTCATCAAGATCGGTGAGTTCGCGTCCATGACCGGTAGCGAGGCGACGTTCGGGCAGTCGTCGCACAAGGGCACGGCGCTGGCGGTTGACGATCTCAACGCGGCGGGCGGCGTGCTCGGCAAAAAACTGGAATTGCACATGGAAGACGACCAGTCGCAGGCCGGCCAGCCGGCGACGGTCGTGCGCAAATTGATTTCGAGCGACGGCGTCGTCGCGATGCTCGGCGAAGTCGCGTCGTCGCGCTCGCTCGAGGCCGCGCCGATCTGCCAGGAAAATAAAATCCCGATGATTTCGCCGTCGTCCACGAATCCAAAAGTGACCGAGGTCGGCGATTTTATTTTCCGCGTCTGTTTCATTGATCCGTTCCAAGGCACGGTCATGGCGAATTTTTCGCTGAACACGCTGCATCTGAAAAACGTCGCGGTGCTGACCGACGTGAAAAGCGATTACAGCGTCGGGCTGGCGAAATTTTTCAAGGAAAGTTTTGCCGGCGGCGGCGGAAAAATCGTGGCCGAACAAAATTACAGCGGCGGCGACAAGGATTTCAACGCGCAGTTGACCGCGATCAAGGCGCAAAATCCCGACGGCATTTTTGTGCCCGGTTATTACACGGAAGTCGGCCTGATCATTTTGCAGGCGCGGCAGCTCGGCCTGAACGTGCCGATCTTCGGCGGCGACGGCTGGGAATCGCCCGCGCTCATCGCCATCGGCGGCGCGGCGACGGAAGGCTGTTATTACTCCACTCATTTTTCGCCGCAAGACACGTCGCCCGCCGTGCAAAATTTCGTGAAGGAGTTCAAGGCCAAATACAACGAAACGCCCGACGCCATGGCCGCGCTCGGCTACGATTCGGCGATGATACTGGCCGCCGCGATGAAAGCCGCCGGCACGACCGACGGCGCGAAAGTCCGCGACGCGCTCGCGGCGGAAAAAAATTTCCCCGGCGTCACCGGCAACATCACGATGGACGCGAACCGCAACGCGTCCAAGCCCGCCGTGATTCTGGAAATCAAAAACGGACAATTTCAATATGTCCAAACAGTGCAGCCGTGAGGCATGACTGAATTTTTACAGCAGTTGATAAACGGTTTGGCGCTCGGCTCGATTCTCGCGCTCATCGCGCTCGGCTACACGATGGTTTACGGGATCCTGCGCTTCATCAATTTTGCGCACGGCGATATTTTCATGCTCGGCGCATTCGCGGGATTTTATCTCGCGCCGAAAGTCGCGACGTTTTTGCCGATGCCGTCCATCGGCGGCGGACTTGCGGTCATGGGAATTTCGATGGCGATTTGCGCAATCATCGGCATCGTGATTGAAAAACTTGCCTACCGTCCGTTGCGTCGCAGTCCGAAATTGGCCGTGCTGATCACAGCCATCGGCGTTTCGCTTTTGATCGAATACACCTGCCAGAACGACCACGTGTTCGGTGCCGCGCCCAAAAGTTTTCCCGCGATATTTCCGACGCATCACATCACGCAACTCGGCGGCTTGAGCCTCAACAGCAATCAAATCGTCGTGTTCGCCGTCACGATAATTTTGCTGCTCGCGCTGCGGTTCATCGTTTTGAAGACAAAAATCGGCATGGCCATGCGCGCGCTGTCGTTCAATCCCGAGGCCGCCGCGCTGATGGGCATCAACACCGACGTCGTCATCTCGTTCACGTTCGGCCTCGGCTCGGCGCTCGCGGCGGCGGCGGGAATTTTGTTCGCCGTGAATTATCCGGCGATTGATCCGCTCATGGGAATTTTGCCTGGGCTGAAGGCGTTCGTCGCGGCGGTGCTCGGCGGCATCGGCAATCTGCCCGGCGCGGCGCTCGGCGGCATCATCATCGGCGTCACCGAAACGCTCGTCGCCGGCTACATCTCCTCGACCTACCGCGACGCGATTGCGTTTGGCATTTTGATTTTGATTTTGCTGATCAAACCGTCCGGGCTGCTTGGAAAAAAGGAAATTGAGAAAGTATGAACGTCCGGCACGCCAAAACTTTTCTGCTCGGCGCAATTGCGTTGTGTTTTTTAATTTCGCTTTTTGAAAACAAAATCAATTCCTACTGGCTCTTCATCAGTTACGACATCGGCATCAACATCATCCTCGCCGTCAGCCTAAATTTGATCAATGGCTACACCGGGCAATTTTCGCTTGGCCACGCGGGTTTCATGGCCGTCGGCGCTTACACGGCGGCAGTCATCACGAATCAATTTGGCGAATTGAACGCATTTTTGTCCGGCGCGGTTTTTCTCGGCGCGCTGCTCGCGGGCGGATTGCTCGCGGCAATCGCCGGATTGCTCGTGGGAATTCCCACGTTGCGTTTGCGCGGCGATTATCTCGCCATCGTCACGCTCGGTTTTGGGGAAATCATCCGCGTCATTTTTCAAAATATGCAATCCGTCGGCGGCGCGCGCGGCTTGAGCGTGATGCACGGTTGGACGAATTTTTTCTGGGCGTTCGGCTTCGCCGCCGTGACGGTTTATGTCGTCACCGCGCTCGTCCATTCCACTTACGGGCGTGGTTTCATCGCTGTGCGCGACGACGAAGTCGCGGCCTCCGCGATGGGCATCAGCACGACCAAATACAAAGTCACCGCGTTCGTTGTCGGCGCGTTTTTCGCGGGCATCGCGGGCGGACTTTACGCGCACTCGAAACAATTCATCACGCCCGGCGGCTTCGGCTTCATGCAATCCATCGCCATCGTCGTGATGGTCATCCTCGGCGGCATGGGCAACACCATCGGCGTCATCATCGCCGCGATTTTGCTGACGCTGCTGCCGGAATTTCTGCGCCCGGTCGCCGAATATCGCATGATCATTTATTCGCTGCTGTTGATAATTTTGATGCTCACACGACCGCAAGGACTTTTCAGTTTGCGGAAAACACCGTCAAAATAAAAATGTTCGCGCGCTTGCAACTCGACAAAGCCACCATCCGCTTCGGCGGATTGACCGCCGTGTGGGAATTGGATTTACGGATTGGCGCACACGAACTTGTCGGACTCATCGGCCCGAACGGCGCGGGCAAAACAACGGCGTTCAATTTGATCACCGGCGTTTATCAGCCGACGGGCGGTGAAATTATTTTTGACGGACAATCTCTGGTTGGCCGCAAGCCGCATCAAATCGCCAAGCGCGGCATCGCGCGCACGTTTCAAAACATCCGGCTGTTCGACTCGATGTCGGTTTTCGACAACGTGCGCACCGCCGCGCGTTTGCATTGTCCGCGCGGCGTCTGCAACGCGCTCTGGCGCGGACGCACCTTCCGCGACGGCGAAGAGGAAATCGCGGACGAAGTGCTGGAATTGCTGGAAATTTTTCAGCTCGGAAAATTTCGCGACAGCCTCGCGAAAAGTTTAAGCTACGGCGACCAGCGGCGTTTGGAAATCGTCCGCGCGCTGGCGACGAAACCGAAATTGCTTTTGCTCGACGAACCCGCCGCCGGCATGAACGCGAGCGAAAAAATTGAATTGATGCGGCTCATCCAGTTCATCAAGGACAAGTTTCAGATTTCCGTTTTGCTCGTCGAGCATGACATGAAAGTCGTCATGGGCATTTGCGAACGCATCGCCGTTTTGGATTACGGCATGAAAATCGCCGAAGGCACACCCATTGAAATTCGCGAGAATCCGAAAGTGATTGAGGCGTATCTCGGAAATTAAATGAACAACAAAGGAACAACAAAGGAACAAAAAAATTTGAGCCGGAATTTCGCTTCTTCGTTACTTTGTTCCTTTGTTGTTAAAAAATCATGCTGGAAATAAAAAATCTTCACGTCAGCTACGGCGCGATCAACGCGCTGCACGGAATTTCTTTGTCCGTGAAACCCGGCCGCATCGTCACGCTTATCGGCGCGAACGGCGCGGGCAAGACGACGACGCTCAAGACGATTTCCGGTCTGCTCAAACCAAAGTCCGGCGAAATTTTTTACGACGGCAAAAACATCGCCGGCCTGCCACCGCACCAAATTGTCGCGCGCGGATTGTCGCACGTTCCCGAAGGCCGGATGATTTTTGCGAACCTGACGGTGCTGGAAAATTTGCAGCTCGGCGCGTATTTGCAGAAAGACAGAAAAATCATCCGGCACGAACTTGAACACGTTTTCAGCCTGTTCCCGCGATTGAAAGAGCGCGAAAAACAGATCGCCGGAACGTTGAGCGGCGGCGAGCAGCAGATGCTGGCGATTGGCCGCGCGCTGATGAGCAAGCCTAAATTACTGTTGCTCGATGAACCTTCACTCGGACTCGCGCCGTTGCTGGTGAAAACCATTTTTGAAAAAATTGTCGAAATCAACCGCGAGCAAGGCCTGACGATTTTACTCGTCGAACAAAACGCGAATCTCGCGCTGGAGATTTCCCATTTCGGCTATGTTTTGGAGACCGGCAAGGTTGTGTTATCGGGCGATACCGCTGTTTTACGCCAGAATCCTCAGGTCAAAAGCGCCTATCTCGGCGGCTGAAAAGTAGTGATCCGTTTGAAATTTTGTTATTAATCTGCGATGGGCAATCAATGCGCACGGTGAATGATTGCGTATTGAACGATGAAAAGAATTCCATCGCAAATCGCTATGATTGCAAAAATAGTCTTCAACACTATCGGATTGGAATGACGACTCAAGAAAGGGGCCAGTCGCGCGCCAAAAACGCAACCCAGCCCGGTGAAGGCGGCGATGTTCCAAGGTATCCCTCCGAGTAGAAATTGATGAACAAGGGTCAGAAAAATAGAATTGATTGAAAGCAATACCACCCCCAAGCCGATGCACATGGTGACATCCACCCCATAAACAAGCATCAGGAGCGCGGCGACGAGTTCGCCTTCGCCGATGGCTATCCAGCCGGTGATGAGTCCGCCGATGACGGCAATAATGAAAAGCGGAACCGACGCGTTTGGAGGAATCTCCGTGCGCGCCGCTGATTTCGCCGCCCTTCGCGAAAGGACAATCGTCAGGATGCCCAGCAAAATTGAAACAGGACCGAAAAGCAATTTGACCAGCAGTGCGCTGGGATGAATCACCAGCGAGCTGATGGAACTTCCAATCAGCAGCCCCGGCACAGTAAGTTTCAAGGCGCGCAGGGGAACCACTCTTTTCTGTATCCACCCGATGGCACCGCTGGTCATTCCCCAGGACTGGCTGGCCAGCGCAATTTTCAGCGCGGTCACCGGCGGCAGATGAAAAATAAAGATGATGACCGGGATGAAAACGATCCCGCCGCCCACGGCGGAAATGTTTCCTAGAATCGCGCCGCAAAAACCGACCGGGATGTAAATCCAATGCTGTTTGAACAGGGCGATGGGATCGTGCGCCAGGCTGAAATAGCCGGATATCCAGACGACGACAAATAACACCAACCACCAAGACCAATAACAAAAATGACGTTCCATTCCCTGACCGGTCGTTTTTTTAACTTCAATTATGGTTGAGGCTAAGTTTTCGCTGATGGGGTTCATAGCGGGTTATTCATTCAAGAGGAACTCATCGTTAAGCTACAACTACCGCCAAATCAAACCAAAAGTTTTTCAGATTATTGAAAGCATACTGCTACCGGCTGAAATGTCCTGTTGACTTCGTTCGCACGTTTGATAGATTCCGCGTCCCTTTGTTCAGTTTTAAGATGAAAACGTATTTGCCAAAAGTAAATTTGGATGAACGCAAGTGGCACGTCATTGATGCCGATGGCGCGGTACTTGGCCGGTTGGCCGCGCAGGTTGCCGACGTTTTGCGCGGCAAAAACAAACCCATCTACACGCCGCACCTCGATGCCGGCGACTTTGTCGTCGTCATCAACGCCGAGAAAGTGCGCGTCACCGGAAAAAAGGAAACGGACAAAAAGTTCATGACCTATTCCGGCTGGAAAGGCGGCGAGAAATACGCCACCGTCGAGCAGGTTCGCGCGAAACATCCCGAAAAACTCATCACGCACGCCGTCAAAGGCATGATACCAAAAAATCGGCTCGGCGACCAGTTGCTGACCAAACTGAAAGTGTTCAAGGGCGGCAAACATCCGCATGCGGCGCAAATGCCCGCTGTGCTCACCGTTGCCAAATAATTTTTCGTATGGCCAAAACCACTAATGAATATCTCGGAACGGGACGCCGCAAAACTGCCGTGGCACGGGTTCGTCTTGCGAGCGGCAGCGGCAAGATCACCGTCAACGGACGGACGTTTGAAAATTATTTCCCGCTCGAAACGCAGCGTTCCATCGCCACGCAGCCGTTGACGGTAGCTGGCGCGGCGGAAAAATTTGATGTGCGCGTGAATGTCGCGGGTGGCGGACCAAACGGTCAGGCCGACGCCGTGCGCCACGGGCTTGCCCGGGCGTTGATTCAGTTTGACGCGAACCTGCGTCCGCCGCTGAAGGCGAAAGGTTTGCTTACGCGCGATCCGCGTATGCGCGAACGCAAAAAATATGGCCAGCCGGGCGCACGCAAGCGCTTCCAGTTTTCGAAACGTTAATCGCACTGGAAATTTCCAAGCCCTGCTGGTTTATCCGGCAGGGTTTTTTGTTTTGAGAAATGCTTTAATACGGTAAAAGAAAGGTCGAAATGAAATCGAAAAAAGTCGCCATTATCGGCGCATCCGGTTACTCCGGCGAAGTTTTGGTGCAGTTGCTGTTGAACCATCCGCATGCGGAATTGGTGGCCGTGACTTCGCGCCAAAATACCGGGCAAACGCTCGCGCAGGTTTTCCCAAAATTCGCCAGCCATCCGAAATCGAAAACGCTTCGCTTCGTCGAGCCGAATGCGGAAGTATTGGCGAAGCAGGCGGATGTAATTTTTCTGGCGTTGCCCCACGGTGTTGCCACCGAATATGCCGTGCCGCTTCTCAATGCCGGCTGCGCGGTCATTGATTTGAGCGCGGACTTCCGGCTTAAGAGCGCGGAAATTTATAAAGAATTTTACGCGCATGACCATCCTGCGCCGGATTTGCTGCAAAAATCTGTTTATGGTTTGCCGGAAATTTACCGGGACGAGATTAAAAAATCCTTACTTATTGCGTCGCCGGGCTGTTATCCAACGAGCATTTTGCTGCCGTTGATTCCGCTGCTCAAAGCTGGACTCATCAAACCCACCGGCATCATCGCCGATTCCTTGAGCGGCGTCAGCGGCGCAGGCCGCAAAATTGAGGGCGAATATCTTTTTGTCGAATGCAACGAAAGCGTGCGGCCTTACGGCGTGCCGAAGCACCGGCACCTGTCCGAGATTGAGGAACAACTTTCGTTCGCGGCGAAAAAGCGAATCACAATCCAGTTCACGCCGCATTTGATTCCGGTCAATCGCGGCATTTTGACGACAATTTATCTTGAGCCGACGAAAAAATTGTCCGACGAAAAAAATTTCGCGTGCTATGCAAAGGCTTTCGGCAACGAACCGTTTGTCCGTTTGCTGGAAGGTAAATCATTGCCTGACACAAAAAACGTTGTTGGTACAAATGTGATTGAAATCGCGTGGCGGCTCGACGCGCGCACGGGACGGCTCATTGTGATGAGCGCGGAAGACAATCTGGTTAAAGGCGCGAGCGGCCAGGCCGTGCAAAGCATGAATATTTTATGCGGCTGGCCGGAAACAGCGGGATTAGTCTAAGCCGTGCCTGCAACTATTGCTAAACCTGCGAAATGGAACGCGGCGGATTACGCCGCGAATTCCGTCGTGCAGCAAACCTGGGCGCGCGAACTCATCGCACAGCTTAATCTACGCGGCAACGAACAAATCCTGGATGTCGGCTGCGGCGACGGCAAAGTGACGGCGGAAATCGCCAGCGCGTTGCCGCGCGGTTTGACGACCGGAGTTGACGCTTCACCGCAAATGATTGCGTTCGCAAAAAAAACTTTTCCGCCGAAAAAATTTCCAAGCCTGAAGTTCCTCGTCATGGACGCGCGAAAAATAAAATTCACGCGACAATTTGATTTCGTTTTTTCCAACGCGGCGTTGCATTGGCTCGACGATCATCAAGCATTTTTGCGCGGTGCGGCGGCGTGTTTACGTTCCGGCGGACGGCTGGTTGTTTCGTGCGGCGGGAAGGGCAATGCCCACGATGTTTTTATCGCTTTGCGACCGGAAATGCGGTTGAAACGCTGGCGCGAATTTTTCCGCCGGATGCCCGCGCCTTATTTTTTTTACCCACCGGAAAATTACGAGAAATGGCTGCCGCGCTTTGGTTTCAAAAAATGCAGCGTCAAGCTTGCGCCAAAGGACGCGACTTACAATGGGCGCGACGGTTTTGCCGCGTGGCTGCGCTCGACATGGCTGCCTTACACTCAGCGCTTGCCGGAAAATCTGCGCGAGGAATTCATCGCGGCTGTCACGGAACGCTACGTTGCAAAACATTCGCCGGATGGGGAGGGCAAAGTCCATGTCCGCATGGTGCGGCTGGAAATTAGCGCGGTAAAAGTTTGAAAACCTTTAGCACAGTCCGCAAATTTTTGTGCGCGGCAGCAAAATGAAAAAATTGTTAAAAGAAATTTCAGGTTCAATCATTGCGCCAAAAGGTTTTCTTGCGGGCGGAGTTTTTTGCGACATCAAACGCCTCGGCACGGGCAAGGGTTCGCAGAAAGGAAAAAAGCGCGACCTTGCGCTCATCGTTTCGGAAATTTCGGCGACGGTTTCCGGAATGTTCACGACGAATCAAATTTGCGCCGCACCGGTAAAAGTTTGCGTTGAACGTGTGAAAAAAAGAACCGCGCAAGCCATCGTTGTCAACTCCGGCAATGCGAACGCTTGCACGGGCAGGCAGGGTCTGGCCGATGCGCGCGAGATGGTTTCACACGCGGAAAAAGTGCTGAATCTTTCCGCCGGCTGCGCGCTGGTCGGCTCGACCGGGCGCATCGGCGTCGCGATGCCGATGGAAAATGTGAAACGTGGAATTTCCGAAGCCGCAAAATCTCTCGGAAATTCCATCGAGCATGCGAATCATGCCGCCGAAGCGATTATGACGAGCGACACGCGGTCAAAACAAATTGCAGTTGAGTTTGAGCTGGATGGAAAAACCGTTCGCATCGGCGGGATCTGCAAAGGCGCAGGAATGATTCAACCCGGAATGAGTCCAAACGGAAAATGTCCCGCCACACTTCCGTTGCACGCGACGATGCTGTGTTGCATCACAACGGACGCGGCGGTTGACGGGAACGTTTTACAGCTAGCGCTGAACGAAGCGGTTGCACAAAGTTTCAATCGCATCACCGTGGACGGGGACATGAGCACGAATGACACGGTTTTGGTTTTGGCGAATGGCTTGGCGGGAAATAAAAAGTTCAAAGCCAAAAGTTCGGAATTCAAAATTTTGCAAGCTGCTTTGAATCACGTCTGTCTCAAACTGGCCAAAATGATTGTGCGCGATGGCGAAGGCGTTCATCGCGTCGTGACGGTGCGCGTGAGCGGCGCGAAGACGATTCAGGATGCCGATGCCGCCGCACGCGCGGTGGCGAACAGTGCGTTGGTGAAGACAAGTTGGCACGGCGGCGACCCCAATTGGGGGCGCATCATTGATGCGCTTGGTTATTCGCCGGCAAAAATCGTGGAAAAGAAAGTGGACATCGGCTACAGCGCCGTGAATTCAAAAAAAATTCTTTGGAGTTTGAAACGCGGCCAGTCAACGAAAGTTTCATTTCAAAAACTTTGCGCCGTCGTCGCGCCAACGGAATTTGATTTGCACATTAATTTGAATCTCGGCCATGCGAACGCAGTGATGTATGCGGCGGATTTGACGGAAGAATACGTAGATTTCAACAAAGGCGACGTGGGCGATCCGACAACTTTAGGTGGATAATATGGACGAACGTAAAAATAGTTTTGCTCAAATACGGCTCACAGATGATAGAAATTAAATTGCGGTTGTTGTCGAGCTTTGCAAAAAACATCTGCGGAAATTTCCAAAGCATGGTCCTGCTTGGCTGCGTTATGGAATGGCATTGGCGGCGTTTGCTCGATATGCCGAGGCTGAAAAGGCTATCCGGCGTGCGCTACAATTGTGTCCAAAAGAATCGCGCGCTGCGCCTTATGTGCAATTGGGGCATTTAGTCGAAGCCAAAGGTGATTTCAAGCAAGCTGCGGTTTGGTATCGCAAAGCTGTTAATCAAAAACCTCAAGATGCGACTTATCATATTTTTCTTGGCCACAATGCCTTTAAGCGCGGCTTACTTAAAAAGTCCGAGGCGCATTATCGTCGCGCGCTTCAATGTTCCGAAGGCTGTTTAGAGGAAGCCTGTTTTAATTTGGGCGGAAGTTTTCTTGGCAAAAGAAATTATTCTGAAGCGATAAAATGTTATCAGGAAGCTTTGAGGATTGATCCAAAATATAAAATTGCGAAAGAGCGATTGGACGATGCGAAACTCGCTCTGCTAATTTTGAATTCTTAAAAGATTAAGATTACGGCGCAGGCGGGGCGCCTTCTGGAACGATTCCAGCGGCATCATCCAAATCCGTGGGTGGATAAATCCGAGATATCGGATCGCCTGCTTGCTGGGCTTGAAGGTGTTGAGCCACTATCATTGCCTTTTGTGTGTCCGGGTCTATCTGCGGTGGTGCCGGCACATTTTGCAAATTTGAATTGCCGGATGAGGAATTATTGTAAGTCGAGCCGCTATACCCTCCATTAAAATTCCCGCCGCCGTTATTTTGCCCACTTTGCCCGCCGCGATTTCTGCCAAAACGACCGCCAAAATTTTCGCCGTGATTGTTGCCGGCATTCATGGGCGCAAACATGGCCGGAACCGGATTTGGCGCAAATGATGCCGGGGCGGTCAAGGCGGGCGCGGCGGTTAACGGAATTTCCTGAACGGTGCCATGATTGTTGAAAGTAACAATTCCGTCCTTCTCATCAATGCGCACGACTTCAATGTCATCTTGTCGCTGGCCCTCGCTGAGAATGTAGGAAATGTCTTTGGCCGGTTGTCCGGGCTTGGCCGGGCTGGCAGCTTTGAACAACGCCTGAGGACTGCCAAAAATGGTCATGATGCCGTTGGGCGTAATCTTTGGCGGCGGTTCAGTTGGAGTCTGGTCAACCGGCTGCGGCGGATTCAGGTCGAAAACATTCCGTACTACAATCGGCGCATACGGATTATTTGGCGTGACGCTTCCTGCATGCGCAACCGTACACAATGCCAGTCCGCCCGCAAGGCAAATCGCAATTTTTCCGATGTATCTCACAATCGAAATATACCACGAATCAAACACCGCCGCCAAAAATTCGTTGCGGTCAAATCAGTAGGCTGCCTGCGTGCCTTTAATCTGCCGCTTTTTCATCCACGGCATCAGGCCGCGCAGGCGTTCGCCCACTTTTTCGATGGGATGGTTCGCGCCCTTTTTCATCAGCGCGTTGTATTTTTTGTAGCCACCTTTGTATTCGGCCACCCAGCCTTTGGCGAATTTG
Organism: uncultured Verrucomicrobiae bacterium; assembly: GCA_963719075.1. Taxonomy (GTDB): domain Bacteria; phylum Verrucomicrobiota; class Verrucomicrobiia; order Limisphaerales; family UBA11358; genus UBA11358. The sequence goes on from CAVRAN010000001.1 coordinate 475,768, forward strand.
CCGGACTGAATGTCTTTCAACGCGGCCTTCATGCGTTTCTTCACGCTCGCATCAATGATCTTCGGGCCGACGCTCACGTCGCCCCACTTGGCGGTTTCGGAAATTGAAAAACGCATTCCGCTGATGCCGGCTTCATTCATCAAATCCGCGATGAGTTTCAATTCGTGCAGGCACTCGAAATAAGCCATCTCCGGCTGATAACCGGCCTCGACGAGCGTTTCGTAACCGGCCTGCACCAGCGCGCTCGCGCCGCCGCAAAGCACGGTCTGTTCGCCGAACAAATCCGTCTCGGTCTCTTCCTTGAACGAAGTTTCCAACACGCCGGCGCGCGTGCCGCCGATGCCCTTGGCCCACGCGAGCGCGATTTTTTTCGCGTCCTTGCCGGGATTTTGATAAACGGCGATAAGGCTCGGCACGCCCTTGCCTTCGGTGTATTGGCGGCGGACGATGTGACCCGGACCTTTCGGCGCGACCATGATGATGTTCACGTTCTTCGGCGGAACGATGGTCTTGAAATGAATCGCAAAGCCGTGCGAGAATAAAAGTGTTTTGCCCTTGGCCAGATTTGGTTCGATATCCTTTATATAAGCGGCGGGCTGCTTCGTGTCCGGCAACGCAACGAAAATCACGTCCGCGCGCTTGACAGCTTCGGCAGTGGTGACGACTTCAAATCCTTTTTCCTGCGCGACGGGAATGGACTTGCTACCTTCGTAAAGGCCGATGATGACCTTGAGGCCGCTGTCTTTGAGGTTGAGCGCGTGGGCGTGGCCCTGCGAGCCGAAGCCGAGGATCGCCAACGTTTTATTTTTCAACACGCCGAGGTCGGCGTCTTTGTCGGTATAGACTTTTGACATAAATTATTTTTTACAAATCAATTGACGGTAATTCGCGGATTGATTTTTATTTCCTCGGCAAAGCCGCCTTGCCCGTGCGTGTGATTTCCTGAACGCCGAAGGTTTTCATCAGGTCGAGGAATTTTTCCACCTTGCTGTCGTTGCCGGTGATCTCGATGGTGAGCGACTTGGGCTGCACGTCCACGATTTTCGCGCGGAAAATGTCCGTGATCTGCATCACCTCGGCACGCGATTTGGAATCCACGCCGACTTTCACCAGCACGAGTTCGCGGTCCACGTAATCTTCGTTGCGAAAATCCTGCACCTTGATCACGTTCGGCAATTTGTTGAGCTGCTTGACGATTTGTTCCAGCGTCGCCTCGTCGCCGGTGGTGACGATGGTCATGCGCGAGAGGTCGGGATCGTGCGTCGGGCCGACGTTGAGCGTGTCAATGTTGTAGCCGCGGCCGCTGAACAGCCCGGCCACGCGCGTGAGCACGCCAAACTTGTTTTCCACGAGAACTGAAATGGTGTGTCGCATAAAACCGTTTGGAAACGGATGAAGAAATTAACAACGCGAACGGAAGTGGTCAATTTGCAAATTAAACGCACTTAAGCATTCCGCTTCAGTTCATTCAATTCTGTTTTAGCCGCTTCAGTGAATCGTGTTCGCGGATGTCCACCTTCCGCTTTTTTAGTTTCGTTCTTTTCTTTCGACTCTTCCTTTTTTTCACTGAACAACGCCAGCGTGTAATCCGTCAATGCTGTTGCCGTCATTTTAACTTCATCTGAACTTAATATTTGAATTCGAGCGAGAAGACTATAAATTTGGTAGTGTCCTAAGGTCGGTCGTGCCACCATTGATGGTAGTCATTCGTTGATTGGGCATCCGCGTTCGGGAGCCAGAACAATGCAAGGCAGACGCTGGCAATCAATTGGTGTGCGGTTTTCATCTCGGTTGATTGCAAGTTAATACCGACAAGGGAACGCCATTGGCAAGCCGCAAGAAATTCAGGCGATGCCAATACTTCTTGCGTTTCTTGATTTCGCAAGTAGCTTGTTATGTACCTAGATTTGATTGCCAAATTTCCAAAGCGTGGTGGATCTTTAGTTGAACCTCGTTCGGTCATGATTTGATATTCAGCGTCAGGAACAGTCCGGAAGAGCAAATAAAGCCAGGGACAAAATTATTCGCCGGCAGTGGCGGCTGCTCGCGTAGGGCGCGTCACGGTTTTAATCCAAGTCCGTTTCGACGGCGGGAGTGAACGGTGCTTTCGCTCAATTTCTCCCAGACAACCGTGAAGTCATTTTTGGTTTTATGAGCAGTGAACAACCCATTGAGTTGGAAGGAACGGTTCAAACCGTTCTGCCCGGAACCATGTTTCGCGTTACCTTGGACAACCAGCATGAAGTTCTGGCGCATCTTTCCGGCAAAATGCGCAAACATTTTGTACGGCTGACCGTCGGTGACCGCGTGCGAATGGAAATGTCACCTTATGATTTGTCAAAAGCGCGGATTACCTATAGACTCCGTTGAGTCGCAAACAAATTATTACATTGTGATCACTTTATTTTTATTTTGGACGGCCATCGGTTTTGTCATCGCCGGCTTCTTCGCCTCGTTTTTTGAATGGACGCTGCATCGCTACGTCATGCACCGGCCTCTGGGAAACTTTACCTATCCTTTCAAGAGCCACGCGCTGGTTCACCATCGCATTTTCAAAGCCGACCACACCTATCATTTGATTGATGAAAAGGACAAATACACCATCCCGATGGCCTGGTGGAACGGGCCGGTGCTGATCGCGGTCGGCTTGCTGCCTTTCGTGCTCGCGTCTTTGTTGTCGGGCAAGTGGGGAATCATTTGCGGTGCCGCGCTGGCGTGCGCCGCGTATTACGGCGCCTACGAATACATGCACTGGTGCATGCACCTGCCGCGAAAACGCAACGTCGAACGTTCGGGAATTTTCTTCCGGCTCAACGGCCATCACCTGCTGCACCACCGTTACATGCACAAAAATTTCAACGTCGTTTTACCGCTGGCTGATTTATGTCTCGGTACGCTGCTGCTGCGTTCCAAAATCCATTTCAAACAGGCCGTCGGCCCGTCCGTTCCCAACGTCCAGCCCAAAGCGCCGCGCGCCCGCATTGTAACGGCATCTTGAAATATTTTTGAAATAAGATGACGGCTTCGCGGTTTCTGGTGTATAATTAAGAGGTGAATGACGAAACCCAAGGATTTACGAAGGGCAATTACGGAAAATTGCCTGTTTTAGGTTTGCCGGTGCAAGTCCAATGCGAAGGGTTCAAATGCATGGCCTATCGTGACCCACAGGGACGATGGAGAGACCTTTTCACCCGCGAGTTGGTGTTCCGCGTTCTCGGAGTGGTTCTTGCCTGATACCGTGCAGATTTTATCTCCACGGCAAACTTCCCCGACAATTATTTTCCTGCTGACATTTTCCCCATGTCGGTGCTTGTGGGAAATGACCGCCACCAGTTAAGTGGCGCAAAAGGTTAATCCACCTGCGACATTTTGTCTTCCTTCAGCGGCGACAGCCGGGCGGACGCCCATGCCATGCTGAACGAAATAAAAAATGCCGCGATGGCGAAAAGTAAAAACGCGACCCCCATGCGAAAACACCAGGTGAGCAGATGGAACGTCGTGCCGCTGATACTGCCACCGATGCCTTGCAACACCACGGACTTTTTGAGACCGACCAGCAGCCGCGACGCCTTCTTGCAATTCGTGCAGGTGTAATCGTGGCCGACACTCAGCCACATCACCCGAAACGGGTTGTTCAGAACTTTGCAGTATGGGCATCTGAAAAACATAACGCTTTAACTGACGACTTGAACTTGAATCACCGTCGCTGAAAAGACAAGTGAAACCGGTTTGCCGCCGCGCGACTTGGATAACCATTCAACAAATGGAAGTCTGCCTTTCACATGTCCGCTCTTGGATAGAGGAGGCAGGCGAATCAACTGCGGCAGACGCCCATGTTGGCCGAGTGCAAACACTCGCCGCCACATGAAGTAACAGAATTGTTGCAACAATTGAGTTGCATCCCACCTGCATTTTGCGAGATTCGCAAAAACTCAAACCATCAACGATTATGAGCGAAAAAATGAGCCCTCCCAAACCCGGCGAATTCTGCTGGAACGAACTCGTCACCAACAGCGTGCCTGCGGCCAAAAAATTTTATTCCGGTCTGCTCGGCTGGAAAACCAAACCTTTCGGCAAAGGCGCGGTGGATTACACGATTATCTTCAAAGGCAAGGACAAGCCCGGCGGCATCGGCGGCATGATGAAATGTCCCCAGCCCGGCAATCCCGCGCAATGGATTCCCTATATCCTCGTTGACGACGTGGACGCCACGGTGAAGAAAGCCAGCAAGCTTCGCGGCAACGTTTGCGTGCCGCCATTCGACGTGCCGACCGTCGGGCGCATCGCCGTTCTGTCTGACCCGCAAGGTGCGGCATTCGGAATTATCAAGCCGATGATGTAAGCGGTCGTGAGCGAATCCACTAACAAACTTGCATTACGCAAAACTTGAAACCGCTTTTTCAACACCATGAAAACGAAACACGCCCATACCAAGATTGAAGTCACCGAGAACGGCCCCTATCTCGTCAGCGGCGACCTGCCTTTGAGCGAGCAGTGGATCGTCACCAATGCCGAGGGCGATTCGCTTGAATACCGCGAAGGGAAAAAATACCCGGCCCAGCCGCAATATGCCCTCTGCCGCTGCGGCCAGTCCGCCAACAAACCCTTTTGCGACGGCACCCACGCGAAGGTTCGCTTCGACGGCACGGAAACGGCCAGCCATCAGCCCTACTTGAAACAAGCCGAGACCATTGAAGGCCCCACGATGCTGCTTACCGATCAAGAGAACCTGTGCGCGTTCGCCCGGTTCTGCGACCCAAAAGGCAAAATCTGGAATCTGGTCAAGCAGGATAGCCCCGAAGCGCAGGAAATTGTAAAACACGAAGCCGCTCATTGTCCCGCCGGACGACTGGTGATTTGGGATAAGGCGACCGGCAAAGCCATCGAGCCGGAATTTGAGCCGTCGCTCGGACTGATTGAAGACACCGAGAAAAAAGTAGGCGGCCCGATTTGGGTGCGTGGCGGCGTTCCGGTCGTTTCTGCCGACGGGAAGACTTATGAGATTCGTAACCGGCTGACCTTGTGCCGCTGCGGCAGTTCAGCCAACAAACCCTTCTGCGACGGGTCGCACGCGGCCTGAACTTGAAACCGCCGGCGGGTTATTACAAAAGGAACTCCAGCATTGCGAAAGTAAATGCAAACGCCAGAAACCAGCTTAAATTATCCCACTCATTCACAAAAACCTGAACCCTAATTGGCAGGTGTTTGCGTGGTGGTCGTCGTTGAAGTGGGAGGCACGGCGGGAGTCGTGGTGGTGGTCGTGCTGGTGGTGGTTGGCGCAGTTGAGCAACCAGTGAGTGACACAAGGGCGGCGGCGACAATACATGAGAGGATGAATTTTTTCATAAGTATAATTGTTGTTTAGTTTGTTACTTTGCACCCCATGATTACGTCATCGGCTGGTCAAAGGCTATGGGGTGTAACCCTACCCTGTTAACTTTTCGTGCTGCGGAATCCGCCCATGCAATAGATAACAAGGCATACGAGCAGAATCAGGCCCAGCCCGCTGCCGCCGATGACAGGACCGCCAAAGTAAAACCCACCGCCACCGAACAAGAGAAGCAGAACAACCACAAGTAATAATATATTCATGCCGTTAAGATAACACGCCGCTGCATAATTCCTATGGGGTCTTCACCCCATGGACAGAATGGCGACCACACAACCCCGCCACCAAAGTGCTCATGCTTTCGGCGCACAGCGATGAAGCGTATATCATCGAGGCGGTCAACTCCGGCGGGATGGGCTATTTCATCAAGCAAACCTCCGCTGGTAATGTCTGCACCGCGATTCGGGAAGTCCTCAGAGGAAACACATTCTTCAGCCCGTCCATTCCCAAACGACTGCACAAACGAAATCGGAAAAAGCAGATGAATTGAGTCAGATTCTTTCACGGCAGACGCCGAAGCCAACGTGAATCATGGTGGCCGTCCGCAGGAACCGGTTGTCAGGATACAGTCATCAATTGACCTTGCCAAAATAAAATTAGCTTCTCAAGATTCGCGGGACGGACAAAATCTTTGGCCGCATGAAACAATATTTATCCATAGCCCTCGCAGTCGTATGCACCGCGTTGGTCATATCTCTGATCGTGATTAAACGAGGTGATGATGCACAGCATGAAAATGACACCAGTGCGATTGCCGTTTTTTCGAACCGGTTGGACTCGGCACAGTCACAAATCGCCGCTTGCAACGGAACGATTCTCGTATTTTCCAACAACCTCAACGAAAGCCAGTCTGAGTCATTGACATTTTCAAACCAGTTGATTGAAGCCGAATCCACCAATGCTCTCGACGCGGAACAAATCACCAACCTGAACGGGCAGATCGCGGAGTCGGCCTCGGAAAATCAAACTTTAGACCAGCGCATCATGGATTTGACCAACCAGATGGCCGGCCTCACGCGGCAAATCGCTTCGACCGAAACCAATCTGGAGCAGGCAAATCAAAACTATGCTCTCCTGGAAAATCGTTTGCGCAGGGACGTGGCCGAGCGGATTGTTGTGGAACGAAAATTTAACAATTTTATTGAACTGCGGGCTCAATTGCAGAAATTAAAGAAGCATCCCGCCGAGGCGATTTCCTCCGAGAGCATCTATGCAGGTTTGGATGTGGAGGTCAGTTCGAACGGCGCGTTCGTTGTCATGCCGCCGGACTGATTGCCTCCGTCACGATATTTAAGACGGACGCCGACGCGTTACCGACGCGCAATAACAATTTTGCATCGCGCACGGTGCCCGTGTGCCAGCACCTTGAAGCTGCTGGCGTCTTTACTTCGGTTTTTTCCGCTTTGATTTAGGAGTGCGCTCAATTTGAACCAAACAGATTAACTTTTTTCATATGCTTTTTGTGCCGCAATTCCGTCGCCACGAGGGTGAGCAGGGCACGCATTTCGGGATGCGGGTCTCCCCCGCGCGGGCCGTGCTTTTTTTCCACAGCCACAAAATAAACAATCTTATCGTTGTCATCTTTTACCGGCTCAAGGTTCAAATCCACCAAGTAGCTGGTTCCGTTCTTGTGACGATTGAGCAGGCCGTCCAGTTCAAGCGCCTCGCCGTTGTGGACGGCATAGCTCAAGAGCCGCTTCATGTTCGGATCGGTTTCCGGCATCTGGAGCACTTCGCCGGGTTTGCGACCGAACAGTTCCTCGCGGGTATGGCCGCAAACCTCTTGGAACGATTGATTGACCCACAGCGTTTTGCCTTCCGGATTCGTGACAACGATGAGGCAATCATGCATTTCCATCCAGCCCGGAAAGTTTAATTCACGGGTGTTTTTTTCGTTCAAAGAAAGACTCCGGTTCATTATGACTTAAAATAAAAGCGTAACGTGTCACTCCGCCGATGGAAGCTGGTATTATGCAGACCAAGACCATGTTTGGAGACTTAAACAAATTTAGCACCGGTTGACGTGGCGGCATATAAGGTGAAACCCGTAGAAAATTCAAATTGGCAGATGCCGGACGCCGGAAGAGCCATGAATCAATAAAATTCATCCCCGGCCTTTTGCGAACCGTTTATTTCTTGAAACGCAAAGAATGACTCCATGAACCGATGGCATTCATCACCGTGGCGCTGAAGATGAGCGGAAAGAACATCGCCACCACTCCCATGATGCACAAGGGACAACCGCCCACATGGAGAACAAAGACGCAGTAGGAAGCATACGAGGCCACCGCCACGCGCGCTGCATCCTTGCTGCGCCAGTCCGGGTCAATGCCCGCAATCAGCGCGAACGGCCAGCCCGCACAGAGGACAAATTTCAGGATCGGCAGCAGCAACGACAGATTGATTTCAATCACCGGGCAATCCGTCCGTTCCGTCAGGGGCTTGAAGTAGCGGTAATAAATGAACCACAGGACAATGAACAGGGCGGGATACTCCAGCAATTTTTTCGGGGAGATTTCCCGGCTTTCAAGCCGGGCCGAAAGCCATCGGCGGAACGCAGCCGGTGTTCCTTTGCAGAAATCAATTATCGCGTTCATGATGGTCTCCAAAACCGTCTGTTCATCCAACGAACAGCAAGCGATTCAAGCAGGATTGCACCCGCCGTTCAAGCTTCAACAAAGATTCCGCTCCTGCGGAGCTGCGGGGAGCACACGCGCCCCGCGTGTGGTTCGCGACGCCCCGTCGCGAATCTTTGGGAAGGACGATGTTCGACGCGAGGCGCGTCGAACCGCAACCGGGGGCGGCTGCGCTCCCCAAATCATTTCAATCGCCAGATGCCGCTGCCGACTAGGGAGATGAAATCGGGATGCCCCGTTTTATTTACGGGGTTATCGCGGGTTCAGAATATCTTCCTTCTCCAAGCCTTTGACCTCGCCCACGGCGCGCAAAATGGAATTCAACGTGCCGACGCGCAAAGTCTTGTGGCCGGGAACGGCGAGCCGATGATGACGTGGAGAATCCGTTTCCAAAATGACGTGGCTGCCCTCTTGATTGACCCGGCGATAACCATGATGCTTGCAGAGCAATTTAACCAACTCCGCGCCGCTCAAATCCCTCGGCAATTTCATGCGCCCGCCAGAAGTTCATCCCGCACCAGATGCAGCCGCACCGCGGACGGTTTGGGCTGGTCGAAGAAATAAGCCGAGACCGCCTCGCGCACGTTCGCGCGCAACTCATCCCACGTATTGCCCTGCGTGAAAATGTCGTGCGAAAGACATTCGGCCACGTAGCCGCCATCGTTCTCCTGCGTCACACTGAAGACAATTTCCATGACGCCATTATCGCCCGAAAACCTGCTCAAAACAAGCCGGGAATTTAACGCGACGGCAGATGCCAGACGCCGCTGAAATGTGTGATAGCAAATCTCATTTGCTTTTCAGCAAACGCGCGCTGCTGTTTGACTTCTGCCGTTCGTTCACAAACAGTCGTTCTTTGTTGTTCAAAACGCGACGATTCTTTAACAACACACGCCGTTCGTTTAAAAGCATCGGCTGATTGTCTGTCAGCAGACGAGAATAGTTCGTCACTCCGCGACGTTTGCTTTCAAACAAATGGCGATTGTTTAACAACATTCGCCGGTTGTTGTTAAACAAACACTGTTTGTTGTCTGACAAACCTCATTTGCGACATCACAAACTAAAATTGTTACGTCACAATCTGCGTTCGTGACATGAAAACCGCATTTTTCACTTATTTTTCAAAAATTTCTTGAAAATTTTAGGGGACAGGCGTAAAACAATTTCCGAACAAAACACGGGCGGTAGGGTTGGCTGTTTTGCGACTCTTCTGCCACAACCAAAGGGACACAACAACCAAAGGGACACAGTATGGCACAGACAAAATTAAACCTCGGGAGACTCAACATCCAGCAACTCCTCCAGTTGGCAAACAACATCAAAACCGCGATGACAGGCAACGGCAACTACACCACGCCCATTCCGTCATTGCCCACCATCGCCACGCTCATCACCAACCTGACCAACGCCAACAACACCTATCAATCCGGCCTCGTCACCCAAAGCCAGAACCTCACCCAGCGCGACAACGCCGTGGATGCGCTGGCCGCAGGGCTGACCTCGCTCGCCGCGTATGTGCAGGCGCAGAGCGGCGGCGACGCGGCCAAAATCCAGAGCGCCGGCATGGACGTAAAAGGCGCGCCCGCACCCGCCGGAATGCCCGGACAAGTCACCAACCTCTCGCTCACCTTTGGCGACAACGCCGGGGAACTGGACGCGCAATGGGATTCCGATCCCGCCGCGTATTCCTACGAAATCCAGACCAGTCCCGACCCGATGACGGCGACCAGTTGGGTGGCGCAACCCGCCGTGACCAAATCCAGCACCGCGTTGCTGGGATTGACCTCCGGCACACGGCAATGGGTGCGCGTGCGTTCCGTGGGCAGCGCCGGAACCGGCGCATGGAGCGACCCCGCCACGAAAATCGTGCCTTGAGAAAACAAATTAAACGACTCGCACACGAACGGGATGGCGCAAGCCATCCCGTTTTTTTCTGCAAAATGAATTTGTTTTTAACGTCCGCCCTCATCCCGGCCTTCTCCCCCGAGGAGAAGGAGAAATGTTCGCAGCGTCTTTGGAATGTGGTGCGACTGGATTTGACGGATAATCTTACGCAAATCAGAAAGCGCGCGCTGCGATGTCCTCTCCTTGTAATCCCTCGCCCGCAGGCGCGGGAGAGGGTGGCCAAAGGCCGGGTGAGGGGTGTCAGGGAAAAACCAATCTTTTGCGGAGAGGAAACAGGTGAGGGAGGACAATCACATTGACCCCCACAATGCCATTGTGGTGCTCACGGCAGACGCCAGACGCCGCTGCCGACGTGCAATAACAATTTCGCATCACGAAGAACTTGAAGTTGCTGGCGGATTTTGTCGCGGACGTGGCGGTTGTCGGGATGAAGTTTTCCCAATTCGCGGGCGAAAGCATAAACATCCTCGTTTGTGAACTCCGGTTTGCTGAGATTACGAACGATGTTCAGCACATCCAGCGTCCAGCCGCGTTGCTTGACAGAAATATCCTTGAGCGGTTTGACCTTCTTGAACTTTTCCCGCACTTCTTTTGCAGGAACAATTTGTTTTTCCGTGACGATGGCAATGCGCGCCTCGACAGGAATGCGGTTCAAAGCGAAATTGCAACCAACCCAACCGGCTCGTCTGGCATTTTGTGAAAGCGGTTTGCGTTTGATAATGGCCGACGGCGGAAAAGCGAAATGCGGAACGAGCAGCAGATTGCGAACACTCCACGTTGCTAAATCATAATGCAGGAAATAGAAACTCGGGGTCTCGTCATTTTTGATTGCCTCCATCATCGCATCATAAGCGCCGTCGGTGATGGAATTCCCGATTCGTGTCTTCTTACTTTTAAGCTGATACCAAAATCCGCAACTCGGACATTTGTAATCCTTCGCTTTGGTGCCGGGTTTGAGCCAATCCAATTTCGGGGAAGAACAATTTGGGCAATAAAAATTATCCGCGCCCCACGCTTCCGTGACATTTCCAGCTTTTTGCGAACCGCTTTTGAAGGCGGTTGCTAATTCGCCAAGCATGGAAAGATTCATCGGCGACGATTAGATCATCGCTGATAAAAGGCTTCAACTTGATTTCACTCGAAAGATTTCTGTTTCGCAACGGACGACGTGCGTTGTCTCGCGTTTCTTTCCATTTGGAGTTTTTGCCCACGCTTCCTGCAAACTCACGTCAACCGTCGTGTGAACCACTGAACCGCGTTGCACTTGGGCGCACGAAAGGAACACGAATTTGCATTCGTGATAAATCCGTTCAGTTTCAATTTGCGGCACGTCGGCCATGCGACGTGATCCATTGATCGAATCGGAAAACAGATCAAGATCATTTTGAGAAAAAACTGAAACTTCAATTCTCACGCGCAACGCTCGCAAAACGATTTCAACAATTTCCCGTTCGCTTCGTTTCACCGCGAGCGCGAGGTGCGAGAAGTCCAATTCAATGCCGACGCAGGCGCGATTTAATTTGATAGCGGCTACGGCAGTTGTGCCGCCACCGAGAAATGGATCGAGAACCAAATCGACTTCATTAGTCGAAGCCAGCAGACAGCGTTCAACCAGCGCCACGGGCTTTTGCGTGGGATGTTTGCCGTGAGCCTTCTCATCGCCGGAAGGAGCCGTCATCGTCCAGACGGAAGAAATTTCCTCTTCGCTGGTAGGGACGGCTGGCCCAGCCGCCCGTTCGTCCGGACGCGTCGGCGACGCATCCCTACCAATTTCATCGCGGTCGTCTCGGCGAGACGACCCTACCTCGCGCCACACGGTTTTCATCTGTTTGCCGGTCACCTTGCGCATGTCCTGATAGTTGAAGACGTGTTTGCTCTTTTCATTCTTCGCCGCCCACAAAATGGTTTCGGTGGAATGGGTGAAGTAGCGGCAGCTCAAGTTCGGCGGCGGATTGGGTTTTTCCCACGCGATGTCGTTGAGGATTTTGTAGCCGAGCTGTTGCATGGCGTAGCCGATGGAAAAAATGACGTGGTGCGTGCCGCTCACCCAGATGGTGCCGTTGGGTTTCAAAACTTTCTGGCAGCGGCGCAACCATTCGGTGTTGAACTCGTGATTGAGTTCCGGCCCGTGGGATTTGTCCCAGTCGCCCTTGTCCACCTTGACCATTTTCCCGGCGTGGCAACTGATACCGCCGTTGGAAAGGAAATAGGGCGGGTCGGCAAAGATAGCGTCGAAGCGGCCCTCGGGATATTTGGCGGCAATGGCGTCAAGGAGTTCGAGGCAGTTGCCGTGATAGAGGCGGATGAGGGGAGATTCAGAGCGGAAAATTAAATTGGGAGCGCCCTCACCCTTAATCCCTCTCCCATCGGATGGGAGAGGGTGGCCGTCAGGTCGGGTGAGGGTAATTGTTCCGTCTTCGCGCAGTTGGAAGTGAGCGGGAGCAATGGGATGGCCGATATTATTTCCGGCTCGCGGGGACGCTCGCCCCACCGGTTCTAGTTTTGGCGGTGACTTGCGATAAAACAACTTTGGCTTGCGCTTGATTTTCTTCGGCACGCCCAGATCAATTGATCAGAAGCGTGGATCGGATCAAGTATAAAGACAGTCGAGGGACGAAAGGCGGGCGTCGAGGGTCACGGATTGGAGAGGCGGAAGAATTTGGCGGAACCGGTGATTGGATTTGTCATCAGAAAACTGGTGAGGTTGGTGCCGCGGAGGCCGGGTACGGCAAACCAGTCCGGGTTGGTGAGGTTGGTGGTGGAATAGAGGTTGTAATTGGCCGCCGCCGCTGGCCAGCTCAACACGACGTTGGTGCCGGTTTCATTAATGGTCAGCGTTGGAATGAAAACGACGGAAGATGTGCGCCGGACGACGACATCGGTTGGGGCGTCCAAACCACTCGCAAAGATGGTGCCGTTGCCGTTGGTGTCGAATTTCATGACGGTGTCATTATAGTAGTTGGCCACGTAGAGGTTGCCCGCGCTGTCAAAGTCCATGCCTTCGGCATTCGCGTTGTAGTAGCTTGCGCCGGGATCATTGGCAAAGGGCGACGGGACGCCGCCCGCCGGCGAGAATTTCGCGATTTCGGTGGTATTGGTCAGGCAATAAATATTGTTGGCATTGTCAACGGCCAGACCCGGGCCGTGAGTATAGAAATCGGCAATGCCGGCGAAAACGGAGCCGTTGCCGCTGGGAGTGAATTTTGACATGGTGTTGACATTGCCATTGATGGCGTAAATGTTGCCGAGGCTGTCAATGGCAAGTCCATTCGGGTTGTTTAATATCAAGCCACTGTCATCGTCCGTGCCGAAGATCGTGCTGGAACCGGTGGGGGCATACTTCAGGATTTGGTTGTTGTAGGAATCAGCCACATAGACGTTGTTGGATTTGTCAACGACGAGACCGTAAGGCACACCGTAGGGAAAAGCAAAGGTGGTGGGGTTGCCGTTGGTATCGAATTTCTCAATGTTGCCAGAGTCATAATTTGCCACGTAAAGGTTGCCCGCGCTGTCAAGACCCATCCCTCGCGGATCTTCGAGGGAGGTGGTGGTGAACCGGGAGCTGTAGCCGTTGGTGTCAAATTTCTGGATGAACTGGCCGTTGTCGGCGTCATAGAGATTGCCCGCCTGGTCAAACGCCAGGCCGAACGGGAAATCCGTGCCGCCGTATTGGCTGAAGACGGTGCCGTTCCCGCTGGTGTCAAACTTCTCGATGGTGTTGGCGGTGCCGGAGTTGGCCACGTAGAGGTTGCTGGCCGTGTCGAAGGCGATAAATTCCGGGTAATCAAGGCCGGTGTTGGCAAAGACGGTGCCGGTGCCGTTCTTGTCGAATTTCGCGACGGTGGGTGTGTTGCTGGCAGGCAGGTTGTTGACCACATAGAGATTGCCCGCCTTGTCAAACGCCACGCCAACCGGACTGTTCAAGTAGGAGCTGTCCCCAAACTGGCCCAGGGAAGTGCCATCCGGGGCAAATTCCGCGATGAAGCCGCCGTCGTTCGCCACGTAGAGGTTGCTGGACGAGTCAAAAGCCAGTCCTTCCGGTCCGTTCAGGATGTTGCCGCTGCCATCGTCGGTGGCAAAGAGCGACGCAACACCATTGGTATCGAATTTCTCAATCGTGTTGGCGGCTTCGTTGGCCACATAGAGGTTGCCCGCCTGGTCAAACGCCAGGCCTGTCGGATAGTCCAAAATGGAGTTGTCGCCAGGGTCGATGGCGAAGAATGACGAAGCGCCGTTGGTGGTGAACTTCGAAATGGTGTTGTATTCTTCATTGGCCACATAGAGGTTGCCCGCCTGATCAAAGGCCTCGCCTTCCGGGTTGCCCAGGGAGGCCCTCGCAAAAATGGAGCCGATGCCGTTGGTGGCATATTGCCGGATGGTGCCGTCAAATGAGCTGGCCACGTAGATGGTGTCGGCGCGGGCGGAAATGGTGGACAGGAAACCGGCAAGGACGGCAATGATGAGTGCTCGTCGGCGCAGGTTTGAATTTTTCATAACGGGTAAAACACTTCCAACTGCGGTTCGGATATCGCAACCCACCCCGGTTGTCAATTGACAAAGGAAAACACCCTGTACTTGTGCACGGCCACCCGCTTTAGATTTTTCGGCACGCCCAGATCAATTGATCAGAAGTGTGGATCGGATCAAAATCAATTGCGCGGGAGTCCTTTTGATTACCCCCGGTCAGCGGCCAAGCGCAGGAGCTGAATTCCAACTTTCCGCTCAAGGTATCGGCGCCCGATTGGTGCTCACCATCGAGGCCGGATATTGGGAAGTTGAATTGGTGTTCATGCTGTTGCTGTCGGTGCCGTTGTTGTCCATGCTCCGGCAACCGGTCGCCGCCAATATCGCAATGGCCAGCAGGAGAAATATATTTTTCATAATTTTGCAGTGTTATTGAGTTTTATCAGTTGGAAAATTCATCCTTCCGTTTTGCCCGTCTTGATAGAGGCGCAAAGGGAAGGTGATTTTCATGTTTAACCATAACACATGCGCAAGCCTCAGGCCATGCCGCATTGCAATGAATTCCACAAGGTTTTTTAACTGCAAAATGCAACGCTGAACTGATTTTGCAATGCGCAGACCTTCGCGCAGAATGAAAGCGGAAGTAACAATTGCCGTTATTGTTTCAAAAACATCACCGTCAGTTCGCCTTGATCGGTCGTGCCACTGCCACCGTTGTAAGAAGCCATGCTGCCCGCATCCGTGTAACCATAGACTGCGATGGTATGGGTTCCGGCGGTCAAGGTGGCGGTGAGACTGAGCGACCAGCGCGCTGCCGCTCCCGCCGTTGTTCCGGCATTATTCACTATATCCAGATTTGCATACCCGCCGTTGGCCGGGATGTTTTCATCAATCTCAAGATAAACGGCCACGTCCGAATATCCCGACGCCGCGGTGCTGGTCGTCCTCATGCCGCCGTCGGTCGCAATGTAAACCACGCTGTTGGTCGGCACGACGACCGTCTGCGTCAGTCCGGGTAATAGCGTTGGAACGTCCAGCGCCGGTTCGACATTTGCAGTTCCATAAACGGTCGTGGCATTTTGGCCGGTCGTGCCTGACGCTCCCGCCGGCCCTTGATTTCCACTCAACGCAAACACGGCCAGCGGCGAGGCGGTAATTGCCTGCCGCGGTATCAGCGGCATGAACGCGCCAGCCGACCCGTTTGTGCGCACGGAAATGTTCAACCAACGGTTCCCGCCGGCATAGGCATTGGTTCCGAAGTCCAATGCGGTCGTGAACAAACCATTGATGACCGGCACATCCAGGTTGGTCACGGAAGAGTTAATTTGCGTTCCGTTGGTCACCGCGTTGAATAATGCGAAGACAAAATCGAATGAACCGTTCGCCGCGTTGCCGCTGCTTTGCAGGTTGCCCTGATAAGCAATCAGGCTCGACTGCGCGAACGCGCCGTTGCAAACCGTCAGCCACGCCAACGCCGACATCATTGCCCAGGCATATTTAAATTTCATAAAATGCTTTACTAAGATGTTGCCTTGATGCTCAAACATACAATGACTTTCATCCGGTTAAAATCCTTTTCAGGAAACGTGATTTTAATCCGCGCGGCAACGGGCTGATTCCGCCCGATGGTCATGGCAGCGGCGGCCCGATTTGGACACGATAGAATTGCATCGGCAAAACGGCGGAATTGGTGTCAACCCAGAGGAAGGGCATCGCCGGCGAGTTGGTGATGAAAACGGTGTTCCAGTCAAGAAGGTTGGTTGAAGTCTCCACCGCATAGTCCGGCCCGGTGGCGCCGGAAATCTGGAAGCCGAGCTGGCCGTTGTTCAATGCCAGCAAGGTGAGGGATGGCAGAATGAGCGGATTGACGATCACCGTGAAACTCTGGGTCGCGCTCAAGCTGGGTGTGCCGTTGTCGGCCACCATCAACGTAAACAAATTCGTAGTGCCCGCCTGCATGACCTGCGCCCGCCAACTGAAACTAGCGTCGTTGTTGTCAATCTGGGTGAGCATCGCGTTGGTCGGGCTGCTCGACAAAGCGAAGGTCAATGTTGGCGTCGGTTGATTCGTGTCCGTGGCGGTGGCGGTGAAGGCGACCGTCTGACCGACATTGACGGTTTGATTTCCAATCGGCGCCAGCACCGGCGGCGTGTTGGTGGGAACCGGCGGGATCAATAAATCAACGATGGTATAGGGCGGAACCGAAACAGTGAATTGGTTTCCCAATCCGGACACGGTGTTGGAAGATACGGGATAGCTGGGAAAATCGTTGGTGCCGATAAAATTGGTGAGGCCGAACTGATACCAAGTGCCGGAGCTGGCGAGGGTCGGTCCCATGATGTTCACACTGGCAGAGATTGCGAGAACCGGGTCCATGTTGACGAACATGACGCCGGTCTTTCCGTCCTGTCGCGCTGTGGCATGGACGCGCAATTCACTTAGAGCGGACGTGGTGGTGAGGAGAGTGTCACCAACGTTTGCCAAGAGATGGGCCATCTGCGCGCCGTAATAGGCATGGCCGGGTGTCTGGTTGTTCAACAGCATGTCATTATGAAGTATTTGGTAGTCCACATTGACGATGCCGTTTTCGATCCAGGTCAGATAGTTATCCGCGGTATAAAGCGCAACCGGAGCGCCGGTGGCACCACCAGCACCGGTTTCAGTGATGGCAATTTTCATTTGCGAGGCATGGGCGGCACCAACGGTATTCGTCAGTTCCGTGAAAGTGCTGGTAACGGTTGCGACAATCCCGGTTGAGGCAGCGAGGGTGGCAGCGGTGTTACCGCCGGGATACCAGTGGATAATAACGAAGTCCACGTTGGTGCCCACCGCTTGCAGCAACTGGGTGTTGTAAGCATTATTGCCGGGGTCAAATCCAACCCCGCACAGGATGGTGGGATCCTGCGCCTTCATCGCGCTGATGAATTGAAATGAATTCGTGCCGTAGGCGGCGGGCGAGAGGGCGGGTTGGCCGACGCGGGCGGTGGGGTTGGTCTCCGGATAATGCAAATCGTATTCCCAATCCTGATTAGTGCCATAGTAGCCGTTGCCACCAATCTCGTTGCCGATTTCCCAATATTTGACGCCCCAATGTTTCACATTATTGGCATAATTGACCCAGGCTGCGGCTACATTAGTGTCGCCACCACCAGTGTTGCTCGGATTCGAACCGTAATTGACGGTGATAATAGCGTGGGCACCCGCCGGGTTGACGATGTCATTCATTAAATTGGAAAAGCTGTCGCTCGCATTGACGTAAGCACCGTCAATGCCTGTGTTGTTGGTCCAACAATAAACATCAGAAAAGGAACCTCCCGGATAACGGACGGCACTGATTCCAGCAGCGTTCAACTGCGTGGCGATGCTGGGGTAATTGATCAAAGAATTGTCATAAACTGCCGTGCAAACGCCCAATCCCTGCAACGGCATGGTCGCCATTGGTTGTGAAGCATTGACACCCACATTGACGGGCGGAAGAACGGTCACGCCAGCCACACTGCTGGTGACACTGCCGGAACTGTTGGTCACAATGACGTCAAACTTGAATGTGCCGGCACTGGGTGGCGTCACAATCACGCTTGAGTTGGTGGCATTGGGAATGTTGGTCAGCGTGCCGCTGCCGCCAATCATCTGCCATTGGTAGTAAAGCGGAGGTGTGCCCACTGCGGAAGACAGCAACGCAACCAGGGAACCGAGGTAAATGATATTTTCAGGCGTGACGACCGGCGTGCCGCCAAGTAGCTGACTCGTGTTCGTCGTCAAGCCGATGTCGAAAACTGCGTCAAACGCCGGGCTGTCGTAAGTTACGGCGCCCCCTGCGCTTGGAATTAGTGCGGCCTGCCCACCACTGATGAGATTGGTGGACACGGCCAACCCATCCCAGCCATTACTGACCCGGTGAAAAGTATAAGCATAAGTCGTATTGGTCGCCAAAGGCACGGCCAAATTGGACCATTGCAGCCAGTCACCATCCGCATAACTGAACGAAGAAGCACTGGTGTAGCTGTCAATTAACGCGGCCACAGTGCCGGAAGACACGGAAAAAATCCGCAACTGATATGCCTGCGGCCCCAGACCGCCACTTCCTGAATCCAGCGGCGAGGTGCCGGTCTTGAGAGATGCCGAAGTCAAAATCACCGGGTTGATTCCCGTGGTGAAAGTCTGTCCCGGCGGAATGGAATTGTCGGTGTAATAATTGAAGGAACCGGTCAGTCGCTGGTTTCCATTCGTGCTCAACTGGGAAATGTCATTGGGTCCGGGAATCGGATTGGCAGTGCCAATATCCACAAGAGTTTGTGCGTGGGCAAATCCGGCCATGGTGACGACGGCGGCAAATACCAAGACTGTGTTTCGAACAGATTTCACCAAATGACGGGTTGCATGGTTAAAACCTGCATTTTCCGTCGAGATAAATTGGAACTTAACTTTAATTTCATACGGGTTTATTTCTCGACCGCCAGAATTGCAGCAATCTTTGGTCATATGACCGTCTATGGTCGCACACCTGTCCATCAAGGTCTATTCGAGTTTTTACGTTACACGGGCAAAAGAGAGTTAGTTAGATTGGCCGCTTTGATAAATTTCTTTGCGCCCGCGCGTCTTTGCGCAAAGAATCCCGTGTGCAGACACGATTCCTTCTCGGCCCCGCCGGCTGCGGCAAAACCTACCGCTGCCTGGCCGAAATCCGTGCGGCCTTGCGCCAAAACGCCGATGGACCGCCGCTGATTCTGCTCGCGCCCAAACAAGCCACGTTCCAACTCGAACGCCGGTTGCTCGCGGAAAATTCACTCAACGGCTTTGCACGACTGCACATTTTTTCATTCGAGCGGCTCGCGCGGTTTATTTTTGAAAAATTGAACGTCACGCCGCCCGAACCATTGAACGATGAAGGCCGCGTGATGGTGCTGCGCGCGTTGTTGATGCGATACGAAGGGAAATTGAAACTGTTCCGACAAAGCGCGCGCCGTCCGGGTTTCGCCCAACAACTCGGCCAGTTGCTCCGCGAATTACAGCAACATCAATTCACACCCGCCAAACTTCGCGCGCTTGCCCAACGTCCAAACTTAAACCGCGAACTGCAGGACAAACTCAACGACCTCGCCTTGTTGCACGAGGCTTACGCGAACTGGCTCGCCGAACACAAATTGCAGGATGGAAACTGTCTGCCGGACGCAGCCGCCGACGCATTGCGTTCTCAATCCCAGATTCACGATTCACGATTCCCGATTCACAGTTTGTGGCTCGACGGTTTCGCCGAGATGACGCCACAGGAACTGGATTTGCTCGCCGCCGTCGTGCCGCATTGCGACCATGCGACTCTCTCCTTTTGCCTCGAGAGCGAGCCGCGCCCTGAAACTTCATGGCTTTCGATCTGGTCGGCCGTCGGCAAAACATTTCAGCAATGCCGGCAGCGGCTGGAAAATTTGCCGGACTGCAAAATCGAAATTGAACTGCTGAAACGGGAGCCGGAAAAGAGTCGCTTCGTAGAAAATCCGGCATTGCGGCATTTGGAACAGAATTGGTCGCAGCCCATTCAAAACTCGAAACTCGAAATTCAAAATTCTGTTAGCGTCGTCGCCTGCACCAGTCCTGAAACCGAAGCCACGTTTGCCGCGCGCGAAATTTTGCAGTTCGTTCGCGGCGGCGGACGCTTTCGCGACTGCGCCGTGCTCGTGCGCGACCTTGAAAATCATCACCAGCCGCTCGCGCGGGTATTTCACCGTTACGAAATTCCGTTTTTTCTCGACCGGCGCGAATCCGTCGCGCACCACCCGCTCGCCGAACTGACCCGCAGTGCGCTCCGCACCATCGCGTTCGACTGGCCGCACGACGACTGGTTCGCCGCGCTCAAAGCCGGTTTTTTGCCCGTGGATGAAACGGAGATTGACGCGCTGGAAAATGCCGCGCTCGAATTTGGCTGGCGCGGGAAAAAATGGCGCGAGCCGCTCGCCGACGAACCTTTAGAGCAGTTGCGACAAAAAATCCTGCCGCCGTTCGAAAATCTCGCCGCGCAACTCGCGCAACAAAAAAACCAGCCAACCGGCAGGCAATTGGCCGGGGCTTTGCGCGAGCTTTGGAGCGAACTTGAGGTTGAGCAAACGCTGGAGCAATGGAGTTTTTCCAAGTCGGAACAGTCCGCAATTCATTCAACTGTTTGGGAGCAAATGAACACATGGCTCGACAATGTCGCGCTGGCGTTTTCAGGTGAAGCTTTGCCGTTGCGCGACTGGCTGCCGGTTTTGGAAGCAGGCCTGGCGGGCTTGACCGTCGGCGTGATTCCGCCGGTGCTGGACGAAGTGCTCATTGGCGCGGTTGACCGCGCGCGCAACCCCGATTTGAAACTCGCACTTGTGCTCGGCGTAAATGAAACGGTTTTCCCCGCCGCGCCAACCGCACCGATGATTTTGACCAGCGCTGACCGTGATGAATTGGAACAATGCAGCGTTGTCCTTGGTTCGAATCTACGGGATCAGCTCGCGCGCGAACGTTACCTCGGTTACATCGCCTGCACACGCGCCAGCAAAAAACTCGTTGTTACTTTCGCGCGCCACGATATCAATGGCAAAATACTGAACCCATCGTCGCTGGTCGCGCAAATCCAACAACTGTTTCCAAAAATTGAAATCGAAGAATTTCGCGCGGAAACGAATCCTAGTGAAACGGAGCATGTGAGCGAAATCGTGCCCATGCTGCTGAAAATTCAAAGCTTAAAGCTCAAAACTCAAAATTGGGAAGAACTGCTTGCGCTTCCGGGGCTGGCTGAATTGGCAAAAAACCTTGGCATGTTGCGCGAACCAGACCCAGCGGAAAATTTGTCGCCCGCATTCGCGCAAAATCTTTACGGTTCAACCCTAAAATCCTCCGTCAGCCGGCTCGAAGAATTTGCCGCGTGCCCGTTCCGGTTTTTCATTCATTCAGGTTTGCGCGCCAAGGAGCGCAAGGTTTTCGAGCTGGACGCACGCGAACGCGGCAGTTTTCAACACGAGGTTCTGAAAATTTTCCACGACAACTTGACGAAAGAAGGCAAACACTGGCGCGACATCACACCGGCGGACGCACGCGAACGCGTCGGTAAAATCGCCGCTGAAATCGCGCCGGCCTACCGCAACGGCCTGTTGCACACGGACGCACAAAGCCAGTTCGCCGCGCGCGTACTGACGGAGTCGTTACAGGATTTTGTCGAGACGCTCGTCACGTGGATGCACGGACAATATGAATTTGTTCCGGCGGTGGCGGAACTGGATTTTGGCTTCGACAACTCACCCGCGCCTGCCTGGGAAATTGACTTGGGCAACGGACACCAGCTCGCATTGCGCGGGCGGATTGACCGGATTGATTTGTACCGCGAGTCCGGCGACCGCGCGTTGTGCGTGGTGATGGACTACAAATCCGGCCAGCGAAAACTAGACAATATTCTAGTTGAGCACGGAGTTCAATTGCAACTGCCCGCGTATCTTGCGGCGTTGCGTTATTGGCCGCGTCCAGAAGCATTGCTCGGCGTAAAGCAATTGGTTCCCGCCGGAGTTTTTTATGTGAACTTGCGCGGTCAATATGAGAACGGCGGCACGCGCGCCGAAGTGCTCGAAGACGCCATCACCGCGCGCAAACGCGCGTATCGCCACACCGGACGTTTTGACGCGAGCGCGTTGCCAAAACTGGACAGTGTGAAAGCGGCGGATCAATTCAACTACCAGATAAAAAAAGACGGCAGTGTGCGGGCAAATTCGGTGGAAGCATTGTCACGTGCGGAATTTGAAAAAATGCTCGACCATGTCGAAGCGCAGTTGACTGAAATGGGCCGCGCGATTTTTTCCGGAGAGACAAAAGTGGATCCGTATCGTAAAGGCAGCGCGACGGCGTGCGAGTTTTGCGATTACCGCGCAGCATGCCGAATTGATCCGTGGACACATCAATGGCGCGTGTTGCGCGCCCAGCCGCTTGATGAAGTGCCGGAGGCGGAGCAAGTTTGATTGAACTCCATGAAGCGAGCCTTGATTTTGCAGAGGATGCACCATGGTGAGTTCACAATACGCCGAAACGGAACGGGCAAAATTAATGCGCCGACCGGGAAAAGAAATAATGGCAGGCTTCAATGGTATTCCTGCACCGTTTTCACTTCATAGCCCCGCTGCTTGAACGCGGCGATGCCGAGCGCGGCGGCTTTCGCGCTGCTTAACGTCGTAATGATCGGCGTGCTGGAGTAAATCGCCGTGGTGCGGATTTTTATTTCGTCGGCACGCGGCGCGGCACCGCTCGGCGTGTTGATGACAAGTTGAATTTCCTTGTTCTTGATCAAGTCCACAATGTTCGGACGGCCTTCAAGCAATTTGAGAACGCGCTGCACTTTCAATCCGGCTTTTTCCAAAATATTCGCCGTCCCCGCCGTCGCCACAAGTTCGAACCCCAAATCGAAAAATAATTTTGCGACGGCGGACACTTCTTTTTTGTGGGCGTCACTGACACTGATGAAAATTTTTCCCTTAAGCGGCAGCGGCGAGTTCGCCGCCATTTGCGATTTGGCGTAGGCGGTTCCCAAATCGGCGTCGAGTCCCATGACTTCGCCGGTCGAGCGCATTTCCGGCGAAAGCAAAATATCCTGACCGACAAATTTGTTGAATGGGAAAACAGATTCTTTCACCGCCCAATACTTCGGCCAGATTTCTTCGATGAAATTTAACTCATTCAACGTTTTTCCGGCCATGACTTTTGCCGCGAGTTTCGCGAGCGGAATTCCAATCGCTTTTGAAACGAACGGCACGGTGCGCGACGCGCGCGGGTTGACTTCGAGCACAAAAACTTTTTCACCTTTGACGGCGTATTGCACGTTCATCAGGCCGATGACTTTCAATTCACGCGCCATCGCGTGCGTGTAAGTGCGGATGGTTTCAATCACACTTTTTGAAAGCGTGTGCGGCGGCAGAACCATCGCGGCGTCGCCGGAATGAACGCCAGCGAATTCGATGTGCTCCAGCATTCCGCCGATGACGATTGTGCCGCCATTCGGCAAGCCGACGTCGGTGATGCAGTCCACGTCCACTTCCGTCGCGTCTTCGAGAAACTTGTCAACGAGCACCGGACGATCCGATGAAACCTCGACGGCGAACTTCATGTAGTGCGACAGCTCGGCGTCGGAATAAACAATCTGCATCGCGCGTCCGCCAAGCACGAAACTTGGACGGACTAAAACCGGATAAGTCAGCCGCTTGGAAATGACAAGCGCTTCTTCTGCGTTGGTCGCGAGGCCGTTCGGCGGCTGCGGAATTTTTAATTTATCGAGCATCGCCGCAAAAAGTTTTCTGTCCTCGGCAATCTCGATGCTCTGCGGCGAGGTGCCGATGATGTTGACGCCGTTTTTTTGAAGGCCGAGCGCGAGATTGAGCGGCGTCTGGCCGCCGAATTGCGCGATCGCACCCCAGCATTTTTCGCGTTCGTAAATGTGCAGCACGTCTTCGAGCGTGAGCGGCTCGAAAAACAGTTTGTCGCTCGTGTCGTAATCGGTCGAAACGGTTTCAGGATTTGAATTCACCATGATGGTTTCAAATCCATCTTCCTTGAGCGCGAACGCGGCGTGGACGCAGCAGTAATCAAATTCAATTCCCTGCCCGATGCGGTTCGGCCCGCCGCCGAGAATCATCACTTTTTTCGCGGTGTTGCCTTTGACTTCGTCGTCGCCGCGATCATAAGTCGAATAATAATAAGGCGTGTAAGCCTCGAACTCGGCGGCGCAGGTGTCCACGAGCCGGTAACTTGGAATCACATTCAGTTTTTTTCGAAGTGCGCGGATTGCGTCCTCTGTCGTGCCGGTCAAATGGGCAATCTGCCGGTCGGAAAATCCGAGCGACTTGGCTTTGGCGAGCAGTGCCGAGTTCAAAGTCCGCACAGTAAGCCGAAAAAAAAATTGCGTGTCCAGCGGATTGAATCGTCTTGATGAACGGGCGGCTTTGCGCTACCAAACATGCCGATGAAAAAAATGGTGCGGCGGCTTTTTTGGCTGTTGCTATTCATGCCGATTCTCGCTTCCGCGCAAATTGACCCGGTCAAACGCGACCTGATCCAATTTGGCTATAATGCCGCGCTCGAAGGTCACGCCCCATTTGCCGGTTACACGTTTTATTATCACAACCAGCCGGATTTCTTACGCACGAATCTCACGTTGCGTCTGGCATTGGCGCCAGTTTATCTCGATTCCGAACTTGGCTTTGTCAATGGACTTGGCCCGAACACGGACTTTGCCATCGGCCTCGCCGGCGGTGGTTTTGCAGACAGCTACAATGAAATTCGAGGCGGCACATTTTTTCCAAGCGAATCTTTTGACGGCCACAGCGCGGAATTGTCCGCGAGCATTTACCATTTGTTTAACCCCGCCGACCGCATTCCGCTGAATCTGGTTTTGCGCGGCACGGCGCACTATTCGATTTACGAGCGCAACGATGACATGGCATCCAATTTCCAATTGCCGGACGACCATGCCACTTTCAGCGTGCGCACCGGATTGCGCTGGGGCGGAATCGAGCCGACGCTGCTGCCGCCGCTCGCGATGGAATTGTCCGTTTGGTATGAAGGCCAGTTCCGCACTGACCCGGGTGCGTATGGTTTCGGCGGCGACCGCGACCTCGCGTCGCAATCACATTTATTTTGGGCCGAAGCTGCGCTTTCCTACACGCTGCCGAAAAGCCAGCAAAACTTTTCCGCGCGCCTGCTAGCCGGCACGAGTGTAGAGGCCGACCGTTTCAGCGCCTACCGCCTCGGCGGAGAACTGCCGCTGGTGTCGGAATTTCCACTGACATTGCCCGGCTATTTTTATCAGGAAATCAGCGCACGACAATTTGTGTTGCTCAATGGAAATTACATTGTACCGCTCGACCGAAAACAACATTTCAGCTTCGACCTGACCGCTTCGAGCGCCTTCGTGGATTATTTGCCCGGAGAATCGCAACCCGGCAACTGGCTAAACGGCGTCGGTGGCGGCATTCTGTATCGCTCGCCTGCCGACCGTCTGAAAATCATGGTCAATTATGGTTACGGCGTGGACGCGATTCGTTTACATGGACGCGGCGCAAACAGCATAGGGCTGCTCATGCAACTCGATTTAGGGCGCATGCGCGAACATAATTTCAACCCCGCGAGTCCGGGCCATTGGCGCGGCTTGCAATGGCTCTTCGGCAGTTAAATCACTTGCGCGCCACGCCAGTGCCTGCTTCATTATGCAAACCAGTGCGGATATGGTGGAATTGGCAGACACGCTACTTTGAGGTGGTAGTGCCGCAAGGCGTACAGGTTCAAGTCCTGTTATCCGCACCACTGAAGAACAAAGTGATTTTTCGAGGAGGAAGAAATGTCGGGAACCATTGATTTTACGGGTGATTATTTTGTTTTCATTTTGGCATTCAATTTTGGCGTTTAGCGGCATGCTGTTACCTGCGCTGGCGAAAGAGTTGACGACCGACTTCCCTAGATAGATGCTTTTGCCGCCAGAATTATGAAGGTAAATTTTTGGAGTCCACTCACGCCACGGAAACGCAAAGTCGCGTTTTGGATTCTTGGGCTTTTGCTTTTCTACACGGTCTTGGGCTTTCTGGTTTTGCCACCGATTGTGCGCACCGTAGCTGTCAAACAATTGTCCAGCAAACTTGACCGCGAAGTCTCGATAAAAAAAATAAAAATCAATCCGTTCGCACTTTCCGCCACCGTCCGCGGTCTGCTCATCAAGGACAAGGACGGCAAACCGTTTGTTTCGTGGGATGAAGTTTATGTGAATTTCCAGATCTCGTCATTTTTCGGCAAGGCGTGGGTGTTCAAGGAAATCAGCACGACAAAACCGTTTGTCCGCGCGCAAATGAACAAGGATGGCACGTTCAATTTTTCCGACCTCATCGCAAAATTTTCGACAAACGCCCCAAGCACCGCGCCGAAGCAGCCGTCCAAGCCGTTTGTGCTGCACATCGGACGGCTGCACATCGCGGGCGCGGCAGCTTCGCTCACCGATTTAACGCCGCGTTCACCGTTCACGCGCGTCATCGGCCCGCTGGATGTGACTCTCGAAAATTTCCGCACGGATCCTGACAATAAAAATCCGTATTCATTCGCAGGCACTACCGACGCAGGCGAAACGTTTTCATGGAGTGGATATTTTTACCTCGATCCGTTGCGTTCGGAAGGCACGCTCACGCTCAACGACATCGCGCTGAACAAATATGCACCGCTCTATCAGAATCTCGTGCGTTTTGAAATTCGCAGCGGCGAAATCGGTCTGCACGCGGATTACCGTTTTGAATTGAGCGCGTCCAATCGCGTCGCTGCCGTCACGAATACTGCGTTCGCACTGCGGAATTTCACGCTTTCTGAACCCGGCGACAGCAACAACATCGCCGAGCTTTTTCATTTTGCCGTGACCGGCGCGAGCGTGGATCTTCAATCTCGGCAGGCCGAAGTGGATTCCGTGGTCGCGTCCGGCGGCAAACTTTTTTTGCAGCGCGGTAAGGATGAGTCTCTCAACGTCGTGGAACTTTCCAAGCCCGCCGAAGACTTGACCAACGCACCCGGTGGAATTTTATTTCTCCTGCGCTCCGTTACCAACGCCGTCGCCCTGTTGCTGAATAGCACGAACCAATGGAGCGCAACAATTCATGACGTAAGTTTGACCAACTGCGCGCTGCACCTCGAAGACCTTGTCAATTCGCGCCCTGCAAAACTTGATCTCGATAACATCGCGCTCTCCGCCAAAAATATTTCCAATATTCCCACGACGAACCTCACCGCCACGTTGTCGCTGCGCTGGAATACCAACGGCACGATCAACACTGAAGTCGCCGCCTCATTTGCGCCGCCGACCGCTGACATCAATCTCGCGCTCACCAATCTCGATCTCGACACGCTCGACCCTTATCTCGAACCGAAACTGAATCTGCTCGTTCTCGACAGCAAACTCGGGCTCACCGGTCAGATTCATCTTCGCACGCCGAAGGATCAATTGCCCGAAGTCACTTTTCACGGCGACGCGCGCCTCGACGACCTACACACCGCCGACGGCGTAATGGGTGAGGATTTGTTGAAATGGGATTCGCTCCGAATCAACGGCATTGACGCGAACTTGAATCCGCCAATCGTTTCAATCAAAGAAATCGCTATGGACAACGCCTACGCACGCGTCGTCGTTGAAACAAATAAAACAATCAATCTGCTCACGGCGTTACATCCGGCCAGCACAAACACGATTGCGGAAACCAACGCGCCCGTTGTTGCGAAAAATTCCGCAATAACCAACGCGGCAAGTTCACTCCCGAAAATTTCCATCGCCAGCATCGTTGTCTCGAACGCACAAATTAATTTCACTGACCGCTCACTCACTCCGAATGTGAATCTGGCGATTGAACAGGCAGGCGGAACGATTGATGGGATTTCTTCTGAGGAATTGCAGCACGCCGAAGTGAACCTGCACGCGCTCGTGGACAACGTTGGCCCGGTCGAAATCACCGGTAAAATCAATCCTTTCAGCGGAACGCAAACGAACGATGTTAAAATTTCCGTAAAGGACGTGGATTTGACGCCGACCAGTCCGTATTCAGGAAAATTTGCAGGCTATCGGATTGCGCGCGGGAAATTGAACCTCGACCTCACTTATGATTTGGTCGGGCGAAAATTGGCATCGAAAAACGTCATTACACTCGATCAATTCACGTTTGGCGAAAAAGTGGACAGCCCCGACGCCACGCATTTGCCCGTGCGGCTTGCCATCGCCATTCTGAAAGACCGCGAAGGCAAAATTGTCTTGGACGTGCCAGTTGAGGGCAGCATTGACGACCCGAAGTTTCGCATCGGCAAAGTCGTCACGCGTGCGATTTTCAACATCCTGACTAAAGTTGCGACTTCACCTTTTTCACTGCTCGGCGCAGTTTTTGGCGGCGGCGGCGAGGAATTGAGTTACGAGGATTTCGCGCCGGGCGGTTCGGAATTGACGCCAGCCAGCCAGCAAAAACTGGATTCGCTTGTGAAAGGACTTTATGAACGTCCCGGCCTGCAACTGGAAATTTCCGGCAGCGTTGATCCCGCTTCCGACCGCGATGGTTTGCAACGTGTCACTTTGGAAAAACAGTTTCGCACTCGCAAATGGATGTCATTGGGAAAATCCGAACGCGCCACAACGACGCCCGACCAGATTATCCTTACGCCGGACGAGCGGACGCACTTGGTCAAAAAGTTTTATAATGAAGCCTTGTCCGACGGCAGAATCACCATGGTCTTGATTGCCGCAAACACAAATCTCGCAGCCATCGCCGCGCAAATAAAATCGACCGCGCCAAAAATCGTAAAAGGCGCGACAGTTTTGCTCAATTATTCGAAAGCTGGGACGCAAAAATCTTCCGGCGTTGCAGCCACCGCGCCCTCGCAATTAAAACTCGCACCACTGGGCGACCCGATGGAAGCTTTGCTGGTAGCGGTGATTCCGGTTTCCGATAATGATCTCGAAACGCTTGCATCTAATCGAGCCAAAGCTGTGCGCGCTTACATTCTTCAGACGGGCAAAGTTAAAGCTGGGCGACTTTTTCTCACGGCGAACCAGACCGGCGGCGTGCGTTCGGACGGCAGCCGTGTATATTTGCAGTTCCAATAAAAGTCAGAGCGGATATCAAGCGAGTTGAAAAGGGTATGGTCGGGTCAAGCCGGTTTATGTCGAATAGCCAATGCTGTTTGGAGCTCTCAATAAGAAACGGAATAGCTTGTCCTATTGGTGTCATCTACACACCAAAGATTGAGCGGATCCAATGAAGTGGGAAACTTCATGAAACGGGCGCTGCCATCCACCATGGCGTAATTGGAGCCGCCTGAATTGGCACTGGGACCGCTGCTGTCGTGACGACTTTGTTCGGCGATACCGGTGAAATCATTTCCGCCGTTTTCCAACACGTCCATGTAGTAATCACCGGCAGTAGTCCGCTTTTCTCCCAAGGCGATTGTGTCTGTTGGATGCGGGATGGCGCTTTGTTTTATACTGCTGGTGAGTATGAGATTTTCGAGCGTGCCCCAATCTGTGTTGCCAAATTTGTCCGCGAAATAATCATTCCAACCGTTGATCAAATAGCTGCGAGGGGCAGCGTCAGCCGGATAGTCTGCCGTGTCTGTTTCAAGGGTCGCGGGAGTACCGGGGCTATCACTAGGGCAGCGCAACAATTGGACATTATTGTAATTGTGATAAAGCTGCTGCGGCCAGCGTCCCCTGTCGGTGCGTTGAGGAAATTGGTTGTTATTGTCGTCCACATAAATTTGCAATGCGATTTGAAGCTGGTGCAAATTGTTCAAGCAAGCGATGCGTTTACCCGCCTCCTTTGCGCTGCCTAGAGCGGGCAACAGCATCGCCGCCAAAATGGCGATGATAGCGATGACGACGAGCAATTCGATCAGCGTGAACGCAAATAATCGTTCAATGCTGGTCAATTTCTCTTGAGTTGCTATTTTCATAACCGTTCAATCCAATTTTCCGTCCTTTAATTTATGGAAAAAAGACAATGGATTCTTGCGACCATCGCACTTGTACTCATCGGTGTCTACATTTACTTCTTCACCGACTGGTTCAAACCAAAAACAATTCACATTGCAGACACCCAGCGGCCGTTACGGTCGCGCTTTTTGCCCGGCATTACGGTCAACGTGGCGTTCGCCTTTGAACGGCCCTACCGACTTACTGAAGTCAAAGTCGTCCCGCTTGCCGAATGGCAAACAAATCAGTTGGTCCTTCCCGTCTGGCATTTGATTTCCGATTCCAAATCCGAGCCAGTTAGATTTTTCTTTTATGGCCAAATCATTCGCGGCATGAAAACGGCCATGCCTGACGCGCAACCCGAACCGCTCCAAACCAACATTCTTTATCGCCTTTTCGTCTTCGCAGGTTCCGTTAAAGGCCAGCATGACTTTGAAATCGGCAAAAGGCCATCCCTCACATCCACAAACCAATAACTGTCCGCCTTAGACGGCTCCGCGTTGAACCGGGTTACGTTGGGTTTCGATTTTCGTTCCGGCAAAATGGCACGATGCCCAATGGCTTTTTGAAACTTCGTCCAGTTCCGGAAATTCTGCCTTGCACTTCGGCAGTTGCGCAATCGGACAACGCGGATGAAACGGACAACCGGATGGCGGATGAATCGGCGACGGCACGTCGCCCGGCAAAACGATCCGCCGCCGTTTCGATTCCGGGTCAACTTCCGGCACCGCTGAAATCAATGCCTGCGTATAAGGATGCTGCGGCTCGCGAATGAGAGTTTTCGCTTCGGCGGCTTCCACAATTTTTCCGAGATACATCACCAGCACGCGGTGACTGATATGTTCGACGACTGCCAAATCATGTGCGATGAACAGATACGCGATGCCATGCTCCTGCTGCAAATCGCCGAGCAAATTTATGATTTGCGCCTGCACCGAAACGTCCAGCGCGCTCACCGGCTCGTCGCAAATAATTAATTCAGGCTCGACCGCCAGTGCTCGCGCGATGCCGATGCGCTGGCGTTGTCCGCCGGAAAATTCATGCGGATAACGCTGCGCATAAACCGGGTCGAGGCCGACATCTTTGAGCAATTCAAAAATTCGTTTCTGCCGCGCGGACGAACTGTCAGTCAATTTGTGAATGTCCAGCGCCTCGCCGACGATTTGCTCGACGGTCATGCGCGGATTGAGCGAGCCGTAAGGGTCTTGAAAAATCATCTGGAACTTCCGCCGCCGCGCGCGCAAAGCCGCGCCGCTCATTTTCAAGATGTCCTCGCCGTCGAGCGAGATTTCCCCCGCCGTCGGTTCGACGAGCCGGACGATGGCGCGACCGAGCGTCGTCTTGCCGCAACCACTTTCGCCGACGAGGCCGAGCGTTTCGCCCGGCGCGATGCTAAAGCTCACGTCGTCCACCGCCTTCACGGATTCGCGGACGCGGCTGAATATCCCGTGTTTCACGGGAAAATGCACTTTTAGATTTTTTACTTCGAGCAGCGGCATCGCGGGAAAAGATTAAAGCTCTTCCACAAATTCTTCCAGAGTTAAACCCGGCTTGACAAACCTTATTCGCAGGTGTGGGGTGAAATTGCCGCGCCATCTTCCGATTGAATTTTTGAGAATTCACATTTGCTAATGATCTCAAGGTGGCGCGAAAACCAGCAATTAAAGGGAATGCGCTGAAAATCAATTCAGTTTTTTGTAGTTTTCGTGGCGGTGGTTTGTTATACTGCCCGCACAGTCAACCGTTGCAGGCTTATGGAAATCATTTTCAACTGTCCTCATTGCAACCAAGAATTGAGCGTGGACGGCGAAGGCGCGGGCACAGAGATTGATTGCCCGACGTGCGGGGAAAAAATTACCATTCCGCAGCAACCGTCCGTCCGCGTTGCGCCGCCACCGTCGTCACCGCCTGCCTCGGAAAAAAATGCCAACCCCATCGCCGCATCCGCCGCCGCCAAAGTGGAGAAGCGGCTCAAAGTTCCTTTGCGGGAAACGCCGACGGAAATGCTTATCAAAAAATCGGCGGTGCCGCTCGAAGCCGTCGCCAAAGGCGCGGACAAACGAATCCGTATCCACACGATTCGCCACGCGAGTTGCATCGAATCCGGGCACGACAAATTTGATGAAGTAGTCGCTAAATTTTTGGCTGAAGTGGGCGAGGCAAATCTCATTGGC
This sequence comes from uncultured Verrucomicrobiae bacterium, assembly GCA_963719075.1. Classification (GTDB taxonomy): domain Bacteria; phylum Verrucomicrobiota; class Verrucomicrobiia; order Limisphaerales; family UBA11358; genus UBA11358. The sequence continues at coordinate 507,811 of CAVRAN010000001.1, forward strand.
ATCCATACCGTCAGTTACTCACATATTGATACCGGCTCGCAAAAATTGCTGAACGATTATGGCGTGCTAGTGGTTTATCGCGGTTGAACTCCTTCCAATGCTTTATGGAATAGAGCATTTCGTCCAAAGCGGGCTGGACTTTGACGGAGTTGCTGGGCGGCTGCAAATCGTCAAAGACTCAAAAGGAATAAAATGAAAACCACTACCAAAAAAGTGTTTGGATGGCTTTTGATTCTAATTGGTGTGTTGGTCACCGTTTTCAGCAATAAGATTGTATTTCCCGGTTTGGAACGACTGATTGGGATTGAAACCATTGTCGGTAAGGAGAATGTTTCTTATAATCCCGATGGCACTTATTATTACACTAATCCCGTCGCAATGATACACTGGATTGCTTCAGTAGCAGTTATTGGGATTCTGATATGTTTAACTGGAATTTGGATTTTAATTCGAGCCAGAAAAGGTACGATAATTTCAAATTAGGACAACGCCCACAAAGCGCGAGCCTTGACTCGCTCACTTTACATTACTAATGTTTTCGCATGAACCGCCGGTTGGCATTTTGGTCTTTGCTTGCAGCGTGCGTGGTGGTGTTGCCATTTAACTCGCCCGCGCCGCTGATTTATCTGCCAGGCGAAGGCTGGTATTATGAACCTTACGGCGAAAACGCGGATTGGCAGCGTCCGCGCGCCAAGGAACAATTGGACGTCGCGCAGCAGGCTTTCGACAGGCAAGATTACAAAACCGCGCTGCACGCGGCGCATCGCGTGGTGCGCGTGTGGCCGCTGTCCGATTATTCGCCGCACGCGCAATATCTTATCGGCCGTTGTTTCGAGGCGACGGGCAAGGACGAAGTGGCGTTCAACGCATATCAATCCATCATCGAAAAATATCCAAAGAGCGCGGAATACGAAGAGGTGTTATGGCGGCAATATGTCATCGCCAACCGCTTTCTCGCCGGCGAATGGTTTAAGTTGTGGAATTACATTCCGTTTTTTCCTTCGATGGACAAAACGGCGGAAATGTTTGGCAAAATTGTGAAAAACGGTCCTTACAGCGACGTCGCACCGCACTCGCAATTGCGCGTTGGCGCCGCGCGCGAAAAACAGGAAAATTTTCCGGACGCCGTAAAAGCTTACGAAACGGCTGCTGACCTTTACCACGATCAGCCGATAATCGCCGCCGACGCGTTGTATCGTGAAGGTGTTTCGTATGAAAAACAGGCAGCGACAGCGGAATATGATCAAGGCACGGCTGGCCAGGCCATTGCCGCGTTCACCGATTTCATGACGCTTTACCCCGATGACAGACGCGTGCCGGAGTCACAAAAGGCCATCGAAGCGCTCAAAGCCCAGCAGGTGCAGGGCAATTTTAAAATCGCGCAATTTTACGAAAAAGGCAAAAAATGGAATGGCGCGATTATTTATTATAATGAAGTGTTGCAACTCGCGCCGAATTCACCCTACGCCACCCAGGCACGACAACACATCGAAGCGCTCAAATCGCGCGTGCAGGCGCCGCCCGCCAGTTAAAATGCGTGCGGCAAAATTTCTCGTGATTTGCGCGGCAGCCGCATTATTTACCGGTTGCGCCGGTTATCACGTCGGCCCGGTCAACGGTGAAATCGCCGGTGAAAAATCCATTGAGGTTGTTCCATTTAACAATCAAACGCTCCAGCCGCGACTCGGTGATGCCGTTACAGAGGCATTGCGCGAACGGTTGCAAACCGATGGCACCTATCATCTCGCAACGCATGGTCCCGGAGATATTGTGATGACCGGCGTGATTACAAGTTACAATCGCCAGGGTGTCAGCTTTTTAAACAGCGACGTCACGACGACGGAAGATTATCGTGTCGGCGTTACTGCGCACGTCATCGCCCGTGACCACGACACGGGCAAAGTGTTGCTTGATAAAAGCGTGAATGGTTACACCCTCGTCCATGTCGGTACGGATTTGGCAGATGCCGAACGACAGGCTGCGCCGCTACTGGCTGAAGATTTGGCCCGAAACATCACGGAATTACTGACCGAAGGCAGTTGGTAAAAAGTTCTTGCATTCATTCGTATTATTTTGTAGTTTTTTCTTGCTTCGGGAATTAACAAACTAAAATGGGAATTGTATGAAAAAGAACATCGTTAAAATTGTAATCCTCAGTCTGTTCACCACGGTCGTTGTTGCTGTTCCAGCATCGGCTTATGCGCAAGATGCCAACACTAACGCTGCAGCAACCGCCACTCCAGCAACCGCCGTTACGGCAGCAACACCCGCTCCGGCCACATCCGACCAAACGGCGCCGGTCAAACCGAAAAGACGCGGTCTCGTATTTCACGGCACAGTCAGCCTCGTGGATACGAATGCAATGACGTTCACCGTCGGTCAACGCACGTTTAACATTACATCCGAAACCAGAATCACCAAGAACGGCGAACCTGCGACTCTGGAAGACATTGCCGTCGGAGATAAGGTTGGCGGCGCTTACAAAAAAGATGATGATGGCAACCTCGACGCCACGACGGTTCACGATGGCAAGAAAAAGACTTCGGACATGCAACAATAGTCCTATTTGAATTAAATTTTCAAAGGCAGGCGGCAACGCCTGCCTATTTTATTATTGACGCCGCCACCAACTCGTAAGGCTCTTGGGGCGACCCTGTGGCATTTGGGATTGTTTCACGAGCAACTGACTGCGCGCCGCCGTGAGCGCCATGATGAATTCATCATAACTGAGAAATCTGTCCGCCGGGTTTTTTGACATCGCTTTTTCCAACGCATCACTGGTCAACTGTGAGATCCCGGGCGCGACCTTATTCGGCGGCGTCAAAGGCATTTGCACCAGTGCGGTGACGAGTTCCTCGACTGTTGGTGCTTCAAACGGCACATGGCCGGTCATCGCATGATAGAGCGTCGCACCGAGGCTATACATGTCCGACAGAAACGTTTCGCGCTCGCGTTTGATCTTTTCCGGCGCGACGTAATACGGCGTCCCCCATGTCACATCCTCGTAGTCGTCGTCAACCTCGGCTTTTCGAGCCAAACCAAAATCCACAAGTTTCGGTTCGTGATCAGCATTGAAAAGAATGTTGCCCGGTTTGATGTCGCGGTGGAGCAAATCGTATTTTAATGCCATGTCGAGCGCGGACGCGATTTTGATGCCAATATCGAGCACATCAAGTTCCGGCAATGAATGCAATTTATCGATGCGTGCATCGAGGCTGCCGTGATCGGCAAGTTCCATCACAAGATAACGTTGTCCTTCCCATTCTTCGAAGGTGTAAATGTGAACGATGTTCGTGTGATTAAGACGGGCGCAGGCGCGCGCTTCGCGGTAAAAACTCTCGAGCGCTTTCGCGTCTTCGAGTAATTCACTCTTCATCAATTTTACCGCCACGTCGCGCTGCAATGTGGTGTCGAACGCGCGATAAACGTTGCCCATGCCGCCGGAGCCGATGACGCTGCGCAACTCAAATTGCCGGAGCTGCATCGGCATCATAATCGGATGCCCGCACTTGGTGCATGGCACCGTGCCGAGCGGTGGCAAATCGCCGGGAATAAACGCCGTGCCATCGCACCAGCCGCACTTGACCATGCGTAACGGTTTGTCGCTCATGTATAAAACACTTTACCACTATGCAACTTCCCTGCAAGTCTCGGAAAATCAAATAAAAATTACATCACCATTCCGCCATCCACCGTCAAAACCTGTCCGGTGATGTAACGTGCCGATGTGCTCGCCAAAAATAATGCCGCGTTCGCAATGTCATCGGCCCGGCCAAAATCGCCCATCGGAATCTGTTTCAACACATTCGCTTTCAATTCCTCGTTCAACTCTGACGTCATGTCCGTTTCGATGAAACCCGGTGCAATCGCGTTCACCGTCACACCGCGCGAAGCCAGTTCGCGTGCGACTGATTGTGTGAACCCAATCAAACCCGCCTTGCTCGCCGCATAATTGCACTGGCCCGCGTTGCCAATCAAACCGATGACTGAAGAAATGTTGATGATTCGCCCCGAACGCTGTTTGGCAAACACACGAAAAAATGCCTTGGTGAAAAGAAACGCGCCCTTCAGATTCGTATTCAGCACCGCGTCCCAATCCGCATCGCTCATGCGCATCAACAAACCATCACGTGTTACGCCCGCATTGTTCACGAGAATGTCCACTTTGCCGCAATCAACCAGAATTTTCTCGGCAGCGGCGTTCACGGCATTTGAATCCGCAACATCCACTGCAAACGCCCAGGCTTTGCGGCCAAGCGCGGCGATTTCATTGGCGACCCTTTCGGAATTTTCCTGCGTGCGCGAAACACAGACCACGTCCGCTCCTTCAGCGGCAAATTTCAATGCAATGGCGCGGCCGATTCCGCGACCCGCGCCCGTGACGACGGCAATCTGACTCTCAAGTTGGTTCATAAATTCCAGCCACAGATGAAACACAGATTAAACACGGATTCAAAGCAGCAAATTTTCCATCTGTGTTTCATCCGTGAAAATCTGTGGCTAAATTGAAATTGCTTTGAGTGTGGCTTCCAAACTCGCCGTGTCCGCGACGTTCAGCATTTGCGCGGTTTTATCAATCCGTTTCATAAAGCCGCTCAACGTCGTGCCCGGACCAAGTTCAATGAACCGCGTGAAACCTTGCGCCAGCAAATAACGCATCGAATTTTCCCAAAGCACCGATGAGGTGACCTGCTCGATGAGCCTTGCGGAGACCTCGGTTGCACTGCCGTGCGGTTGCGCCGTCACGTTAGAAATCACTGGAAGAGCCGGCGCGGAAATTTTTATCTTCACCAGTTCCATCTGCAACTTCGGCTGCGCGCCGGCCATGAGCGGCGAATGATACGCGCCCGCGACTTGCAACGGAATTGCTTTGCGCGCGCCTTTGGCTTTGGCCAGTTCAACCGCCTTCGCAATTTTTTCCGTTTCGCCGGAAATCACAAGCTGGCCCGGGCAATTCAAATTTGCCAGAACCACTCCGGCTTCCGTGCAAACGTCGCGCGTTGGCTTTTCGTCCAGCCCGATGATGGCCGCCATGCCGCCGCGCGTCGCATCGCACGCCTCCTGCATGAATTTTCCACGCTGGCGGACGACGCGCAAACCATCTTCAAAACTCATTGCGTCCGCCGCCGTCAGCGCCGTGAATTCGCCAAGCGACAAGCCGGCGGTCGCGTCGAACTTCAGGCTTGGAACTTTTTCCTTGAGCAACTGGAACGCGACCCAGCTCACAAGAAAAATTCCCGGCTGCGCGTTTTCCGTTTTGGTCAGTTCGGCTTCCGGCCCGTTGAAGCAAATCGAGGCGAGATCACAACCAAGCGCGGCATTCGCACGGTCAAACCAGCTTCTGGCGGTGGAAAATTTTTCAGCCAAATCTTTTCCCATGCCAACGACCTGCGCGCCTTGTCCGGCAAACAACAATACAGTTTTGCTCATATACGGTTATTTCATAAAATAATTCCGCTGTTTCTCGCTGACGGACATTTCGAGTTTTTCCATCACGGCGAGCATATCTTCCCAGACTTTGCGTTTCTCGCTCATCGCCTGGTTGCGCAACAGATACGCCGGATGATACGTCGGCATGAGCGGCGTGCCGCGATACGTCTGCCAGTTGCCGCGCAGCTTCGTGATGCCGACGGTCTTGCCGAGCAAACCGTCCACCGCCGTCGCGCCGAGGGCGACGATGACTTTGGGCCGGATCAAATCAATCTGCTCGTGCAGATACGGAATGCACGTCGCCATTTCGTCGGGCGTGGGTTTGCGGTTGCCGGCGGACTGGCCGGGTGTGTCGGGCCGGCATTTCAAGATGTTCGCGATGTAAACGTCCGCTCGCGAAAGTCCGGTGGCCTGGATGATTTTCGTCAGCAACTGTCCGGCGCGTCCGACGAATGGTTCACCCTGTTCGTCTTCATCCGCGCCCGGCGCTTCGCCGACGAACATCAGTTGCGCGTCAATGCTCCCGACGCCGAAAACGACTGTCTTGCGCGACGCAGCCAAATGTGGACATTTAACGCAGACCAATGCGCGTTTTTGCAATTCGGCGAATGCGGCGGATTTTTCTTTTGGATCCAGAGGTGCGGATGCAGGCGCGTTCACGCCCGGCAAGACGAGGGAAAGTTCAGCGGGTTTTGATAATGAAGTTGAAGCTGTCACGGGATTTTTTTGAGCAGCAATGGTTGAAACTATTTTTAGCGGTTGTGAAAGTTCACGCAAAGTTTGCGGCGAGACGGCGACGCGCTGAACGCCACGCGATTTCAAATCTTCCAGATGCTGAATCGTCGCGTCGAGCAATTGGTGGTAGGCGGAAGACATTTTTATTTTAGGAATCCGAGTTTTGTTTTCCCGCCATCCGGCCATACCAAATTCCTGAAATGATAAAAACAATTCCACAGCCTGCCGTGAAAAAAATCAAGAACGGTGAAGGCAGGTAAAAATGAGCGCCGACCGCTGCCGCCAGCGACAATCCGCCGCAAAGATAACAATAAAACGCGCTGGCCTTTGCACTTTGCAAACTTTTTTGAAGGAGCAATTGCATGGTTTGGTCGTTGCGTGAAAGCGCCGCTGCGCATTCATTGGAACAAACCATTCGCGGCGCATTGAAGCTTTTGGCGCAGTCAGGGCACAGAGCTTTGCCGCAATAAGCGCAAATACCAATGGCTTCGGCTTTATGTTCGACACATTTCACAAGTTGAAATTGCGCCATCGGCAAAGGCAATGCAATCCGAAGCTTGCGGCAAACAATGAAACGCGGCAACGTTTTGGCGTGAACCTTGAAGACCATCTGGGCGACATCCTCCGCAAAGCGCGCATGATGAGCAATGTTTCGACCATTGCGGCTGCGAACGCGGCGGGCATTTCCGAAACCGAACTCTCCGCACTTGAAGAATCTGGCAACACCTCAAAAAAAATAAATTTCTCCACACTCGCGCCGTTGCTTGGTTTGAACGCCGCGAAACTCGAAGGCATCGCACGCGGTTGGTTGCCATCACCCAAAGACTTGAGCGCGTGGCGCGAACTTCGCCAAATCAGCACGATCGAAGGCGGCACCGAGGTGCATTGCTATCTGGTATGGGACGAAGTCACGCGTGACGCCGCGCTGTTCGACACCGGCTGGAACGCCGAGCCCATTTTCAAACTGGTCGGGGAAAACCAGCTTCAACTCAAACACCTTTTCATCACGCACACGCACCACGACCACGTCGCAGCCATGCAGCCGGTTCGCGAACGCTTTCCCAAAATTCATTTGCACACAGACGCCAAAGGCGCGCCGCCGCAACACCGTAACCGGCGTAACGATTTCATCATGCTTGGCAGCCTGCGCATTACGAACCGCGAAACGCCCGGCCACGCGGACGACGGCGTCACTTACATCATCGGCACCTGGGGTGACGACGCGCCGCACGTGGCGGTTGTAGGTGACGCGATTTTCGCCGGCTCCATGGGCGGAACGCAGCAGCATGGCGCGTTGGCGAAACAAAAAGTGCGTGACCAAATTTTATCCCTGCCGCCGGAAACCTTGATTTGTCCCGGTCATGGCCCGTTAACAACTGTTGCCGAAGAAAAAGAGCACAATCCATTTTTCTGATTTATGACAAATACAATTTTCATCCCAGCATTGAAGGTGCGCCATACGGCGTAAAAACTCTCGCGCAATTTCTGGACTGCTCAAAAAATCGCCGAAATAAATTGGAAAATGGAGTGAAGATTATTTTGCTGTGCTTGTTCGATTTGCGTGCGGAACTCGGAAGCTCGTTCAAAGAAGGAATAGGCGCATAAATTTTGACCGTAAAATTTGTGGAATAATTAGGAAAACTCGCTCAGTTATTTGTCTCCTCGATGTTGATTCCACGACGCTCAAGCGTACTGCCTTCCTGCGCCGCGAGATTGGCGAGTGCTTCATTGTAATTGGCCAGCGCGCGGATTTCCTGCAAGCGCGCGGCAGTGAGATTGTTTTGGAGTTGCAGCACGTCAAAGGTGGTGGCTTTGCCGACGGCATAAGTTTTTTGTTCGGCATCGAGCGCGGCTTCGGCATAAATGCGAGATTCGCGCGTGGCATCCACGCTTTCATAATCGGACTGCGCCTGTTTCACCGCATTGTCAATTCCCACCAAAATGTTTTGTTCAAGCTGCTTTAACTGCAACAAAACCTGCTGCAAGGTCGCTTTCGCCGCTTTGTAACTATTACGAGCGCCGACATTGCTGAGCGGAACTGTGAGTTGTGCGCCGTAACTGTAAAACGGCTGGTTGCCCTCGTTGAATTGACTGAACGTGCCGCTGAATTCCTTAGACGAACCATTGTAACCGTAACTCCCGATCAAGTCCAATTCAGGATAAAGCTGGTTGCGATCAAATTTCAATTGAATGCCCTGCTGCTCCACGTTCAACTGCGCCTGCAAAAGGTCGGGGCGCTCCGTCATGCCTTTGTTCCAGCTGTCCTGCAAATCAAACAACATCAACGGCGCTGTCAACGTTTCAGTGGGCTGAACATCTATCGCATGCCAGCGTGCATAATTGTCGGTCAATAAGTTCTTCAACGCGTTTTGATCCGATACCAGCGTATATTGCGCCGCGATCAGGTTCGCCCTGCTTTGCGCCACCTGTGCTTCGTCCTGCTGCACGCTCAATTGGGCGAGTGTGCCGACTTGCAGACGCTGGTTGTCCTGATCCAATTGGGTCTGCGCCAGTTGAAGCGCCTGCTCCTCCACCACCACGTTCAACTGCGCGAAAATCAACTCATAATAGGCATTTTCGACGGCGGTCACCGATGTGATGATTTGATTACGCAAACCTTGTTCGGAAATTTTCAAATTATTTTTGTCGAGACGAATCGTCAATCGCGTGTTGTTAATCCAGAAATTTTTCAACAACGGTTGCGTGAGAGTAACACCGATTGAACCGCCGGAACTATCAAATGGAGATGGCGGAGGGGTCGAAGATCCGTATTGCTCATAAATATTGCCGCTGAAATCGTATTGCAACCCCTCCGGCAATGTGCCGCCGATATCCGATTTGAAGCTGTTTTCGTCGGAGGTGGAAGACGGAATGGTGTTTGTTAGATTCTGGGCAAGGCCACCGCCCGACACGTTGTAATTGTGCTGGCCCGAAATGTTAAGGGTTGGGTCGTACCCACTATAAGCCGCGCGCAAATTATAGAGTGAAATCTGCGGGTCGTAACGTTCGATCTGCATGTCGAGATTGTGTTGCAATGCCTCCTGGATGCAGTCTTCCAACGACATTGAGCGCACATTGGCATTCGTCGCGACGACCGCCACGTTTGTCTGCGCCCCAACGACCAAAGCCATTGCAAAGAAAATCAAAATGAAACCGAAACTTTTCATGTTCGCTGCGATTTTGCAGTTTTCGCCCAAATTCGTCAAACCTAAGACGCGCCCATTTGCCGCGAGGTAACTAATTAGTTAATTAGGATTGACGTTCTCGATTCTGGCATTGATTTCCAGAAAATCGAGCACCTTTTCGTGCGCGATCTGGTCGTAAAGCTCGTTCACGCCGTTGCGCTTCTGCAAATCCTTGATGAATTTTTCGAACGGAATCTGATACGCCAGCGCCAGCGATTGTGCGCGCTTCAAAACTTCTTCCTGCGACACCTGGATTTTTTCCTGTTCGGCGATGCGCTGAATCAAAAACGCCAGTTTCACGCGCTCCTTTGCGCTGCTCGCCGCCGCCGAATAAATTTCATCCTTTTGTTTTTCAATCATTTCACGCGTGACACCGCGTTTCGTGTTTTCGCTCACGATGTCGTAAACTACATTGCGCGTCACCTGCGCGACCGCCGTTTCCGGCAAATCAAAATTCACGTGATCGAGCAATGCGCGCACAATTTGGCCGCGAACGGCTTTGCTCTGCGAATAATTCAATTCATTTCCCAAATCGCGGCGGACGCCTTCGCGCAACTTCTCCAGATTTTCCGCGTCGTATTTTTTGGCAAACTCGTCGTCAATTGCCGGCGGAATTTTTTCCTTCACTTCAACAATCTCAACTTCAAACATCCCCTTTTTTCCTGCGAGTTCCTTCGTCACAAAATCGGCGGGGAAATCCACATTAACCGTGCGCTTGTCGCCCGTCTTTGCGCCGATGAGTTGCTCGGCAAAACCGGCGATGAACGTGTTCGGCGCAATGTCCACCCAGAAATTTTTCTGCTCAGTCAACCCTTTCGCCGTCGGCGCAGTTTCAGTAATCGGCTTGCCGTCGCAAGTGCCGGTGTAATTCACTACCGCAACGTCGCCCATTGTTAATTCGCGTGCGACCGTCTCAAATTTCGCATGTTGCTGCGCCAGCATTTTGACCGCGCGCTCCACATCTTCATTAGTGACGGATTTGTTTTCGCGTTTGACCGGCAAACCTTTGTATTCAGGCAATTGAAATTCCGGTGCAGTTTCAATCGTCGCGGCGAATTGCAACGCTTGTCCGCGGCCGAATTGAATTTCCTCGATGTCGGGATAGCCGAGCGCGGCGATTTTTTTCTCGTCCAATGCCTGGCGATAAGAATCACCGATGAGCTTGCGTTTGACCTCGTCTTTAATGTCTGCCTCGTATTTTTTCAAGACGAGATCGCGCGGCGCTTTGCCCGGACGAAAACCCGGCAACGACGCCTGCTTCTGATAACCTTTCGTGATGGAATCGAAGATTTCATCCACGGCCTTTGCGTCCACTTCCACGCGCAGCAATTTTTTACACGGAGCTAAATTTTCGACGGTGATATTCACAATAATTCTCGATTAACGAGCCGTGCAGGGTAAATGAACCGCGAAGGCAAGTCCAAAAAAATTTACTCCGCCCCGGCCAGGGCCATGTCGCGTGTGTAATAAAGAATCCGGCCGCAGTTGATGCAAGCGACGATTTCCTGCTGCGACTTGCAAGTCACAAGCGTTTGTGCCGGCAGTTTCATGTGGCAGCCGCCGCAAACGCCGTGCTCCACACCGACAACCACATTGTCACCTTTGCTTTTAAGCAGGCGTTCGTAACGATTGCGAACGGATTCATCCACCGCCGACGCGTGCTCCGCGCGTCCGCTTTGCAACTCAGCCAATTCCTTTTTGCAATTTTCCTCGCGCTGATTCAGTTGTGCGATTTGATTTTCCACTAATTTTTTTGCGTCGTTCGCTTCCAGCGTGGCGCGAACAACTCCCTTTTGCGCGGCTTCGGCCTGTTCCATCAACTCGATTTCCTTGTCCTCGATCTTGGTGATTTCTACCCTGCACATTTCAATTTCATGCGCGAGCGCACGATATTCCTCGTTCTTGCGCGTTTGCAATTGCTGGTTCGCATATTTCTCAATCTGCGATTTTTTCGCCTCGACATCGAGTTCGAGCCGCTTGCGTTCGGACTCGACTTGCTTGACGCGATTTTTGGCGGCATCAAGTTGATTTTGCGTCGCCGCGGCTTTTGCGCGAAGGCTTTCGCGTTCGGGTGAAATATGGGCGAGTTCCTGTTGAACGCGATGGATTTTGCGGTCGCGATCCTGCAAGATCAAAAGTTTCTCAATCGTCTCCAGCATTGGAATTTAAAGCCTAGCTACCATTTGCGTTCAAGTCAATGAGACCTGATGGCAAAATGATTTGGCGATTCCGCGATTGACGGCTAACCTGTGCACATGCGTTTCATTGGCAATGTCATCGAAAAATTGCAGCGGCATCCCAAACGGGTCGTTTTTCCCGAAGGCGAGGAGCCGCGCATTTTGCAGGCCGCGCGGCAATTTTTTGCGCTGCGGCTTGGAGCGCCGATTGTGCTCGGCGATCACGGAAAAATAAAACAAGTCGCGGAAGGTTTGAACATTTCACTCGAGGGCATCCGCGTCATCAATCCCGCCGCAAGCGAAGATTTGGACAATTTCACGAACCGCTTCTACCGTCTGCGCCGCGAAAAAGGTTTGCGCCAGACGGAAGCGCGCGAAGCGATGGTGCAGCCAAATTATTACGGCGCGATGATGCTGGCGATGCACCAGGCGGATGGACTCGTTTCCGGCGCGTCGCATTTCACCGGCAGCGTGCTGCGCCCGCTGTTCCAAATCATCAAGGCCGCGCCGGACATCCAGACGGCTTCGAGTTGTATGGTCATGGAAGTCGAGGACACGCGCATCGGTGAGGGCGGCGTGCTGTTCATGGCTGACTGCGGCGTCATTCCCGATCCGACCGTGAATCAACTTGCCGACATCGCCGTTTCGACTGCGCGGCTCGCGCGGCACCTGCTTGGCATAAAACCGCGCGTCGCGTTGCTGTCATTTTCGACCAAAGGCAGCGCGTCGCATCCATCCGTCGGAAAAGTTCAGGCCGCGACGGCGCAAGCCAAGCGCAAGGCCGAGCAATTATTTTTGGAAGCCGACTTCGACGGCGAATTGCAGGTGGACGCCGCACTCGTGCCGGAAATTGCCGAACGCAAATTGCACGAGAGTCCAATCGCCGGACGCGCGAACGTTTTGATTTTTCCCGATCTTAATTCCGGCAACATCGCCAGCAAACTGGTCCGCATTGTCAGCCGCGCGAACGCCTACGGACAAATTTTGCTCGGCCTCAACCGGCCCGCCGCCGATGTTTCGCGTGGTTCGACCGCGCATGACATTCTCGGTGTCGCGTCCATCGTCGGCGTTCAGTCAACAGACTACCAAAAACTTTATCCGGGCGCGGACGCGCATCTGCCGGGCGAGTAAATGAACACGACCACGCCGCGCGTCTTCATCGCCGCCACGCGCCAGAACGACGGCAAGACCACCGTGTCGCTCGGCCTCATCGCCGCGTTGCAAAAACATTTTCCGCGCGTCGGCTACATCAAACCCGTCGGCCAGCGGTTCGTCGAAATTGAGGAGCAAAAAATTGACGAAGATTCCGTGCTCATGGACGCGGTGTATTCCATGAACTGCCCGCTCGTGGACATGAGCCCCATCGCCGTCGAACCGGATTTCACGCGCAAATATCTTCAGGCTGCAAACAACGAAGCGCTCGTTAAAAAAATCCAGAAGGCCTTCGACCGCGTCGCGTGGGAAAAAGATTTTGTACTGTGCGAAGGCAGCGGCCATGCGGGCGTCGGTTCCGTTTTCGATTTGTCCAACGCACGCGTCGCAAAATTGCTCGGTGCAAAAGTCATCATCGTTTCGCAAGGTGGCATTGGCAAACCGATTGATGAAATCGCGCTCAATCAGGCGCTTTTTGAAAAAGAAGGCGTCGAAATCATTGGTGTCATTTTAAACAAAGTCGTCGGTGAAAAAATGGATTATATTTCTGATTTTGCGCGACGCGGCCTGAAACGAAAAGGACTCGAATTACTCGGTGTTTTGCCGCACGAACAAATTCTTTGCAACCCTTCGATGGAATTGATCCGCGAAGAATTGCGCGCCGAATTGCTCAATCCGCCCGCGACGCTTCACACGCTCGTGGATGATGTTGTCGTCGGCGCGATGGGCGCGCACAATGCCATGCAGTTTTTCAAACGCGGTGTGTTGCTCATCACACCCGGCGACCGCGAGGACATTTTGCTCGCCGCCGGCGCGATGACCATCCCGCAGAGCGAAGAAACAATGGCCGGCATCGTTTTGACCGGCGGACTGCGCCCGGGTGAAAACGTGCTCAAAGCCCTTCAGTCCATGCCTATTCCCGTGCTGCTTGCGAAGGCGGACAGTTATCAAGTCGCTTCCAAAGTTCATAACCTCACCGTGAAAACGCGACCAACCGACGCGGAAAAAATTTCGCTCATCCGCGACATTGTCGCCCAAAATGTGAACGTAAAAAAAATAATTGATGCGCTCTAAAATGCCGATGTCATTACCAATCAACCCGAATTTGAAAAATCTGCCGACGTATCAACCGGGCCGACCGATTGAAGAAGTCGCGCGCGAACTGAATTTGCCAGCCGATTCAATCATTAAAGTAGCTTCGAACGAAAATCCATTTGGTCCGTCGCCGCTCGCCATTGCCGCAATGCAAAAAGCTTTGGTTGGCATAAATCTTTATCCCGATGGCAATGCGTTTTATCTGAAACAAAAACTTGCGGCTAAACTTGGCGTCGAAACGACGAATCTGATTTTGGGCAACGGCTCGAACGAAATCATCGAGTTCGTTGCACACGCATTGCTCTCGCCTGGCGCAGATGTGGTCGTTTCACAATTCTGTTTCGCGATTTATCCCATCGTCGCAAAAATGTTTGGTGCAAATGTTATCACCGTTCCTGCAAAAAAATACGGACACGATTTGCCTGCGATGCTAAAGGCCATCACGTCACGAACGCGAATCGTCTTTGTTGCAAATCCGAACAACCCGACCGGCACGCTCGCGCCGCGCGAAGAAGTCATTCAATTCGTCAACGACGTTCCCGATAATGTGCTGCTCGTGATGGACGAAGCTTACATCGAATTTTTAGACGACGCGGTGGATTTGGTTCCGCTCGTGCGGTTCGGCACACGACCGAATTTGATTTTGATGCGAACGTTTTCTAAAATTTACGGACTCGCCGGTCTGCGCATCGGCTACGGCATTGCAAATTCCGAATTAGTCGCTGCGCTGGAAAAAATCCGCCAGCCGTTCAACATCAATTCCCTTGCGCAAGCCGCCGCGCTCGCCGCGCTGGACGATGATGAACATGTCCGTAAAACACGCGCGAACAATTTTAACGGACGGGAATTTTTCAGCCGTGCGTTCCGCGATTTGAAACTGGAATTCGTCCCGTCGTTCGCCAATTTTATTTTGGTCCGCGTCGGCGAAGGCCAGAAAGTTTTTGACGCGATGCAAAAACAAGGCGTGATTGTGCGTCCGATGGGCGGCTATCAATTGCCGGAGTGGATTCGCATTTCCGTCGGCACGCCAAAAGAAAATGAACGTTGTCTGAATGCTTTGAAAGCTAGCTTATGAATCCGATTGCGACATTGATTCTGGCCAAGTATTTTTGACGTGTGATTATTTCAAAAATAGAGCTCAAGAATTGGAGGAATTTTGAAAACGTCGAAGTTGATTTGATGGACAGGGTTTTTGTAGTCGGGCCAAACGCTGCTGGCAAATCAAACTTTTTGGGTGTTTTCAAATTTCTTCGCGACGTTGCTCTTCCTCGCGGCGGCTTGCAAGAGGCCATTAACCAACGCGGTGGGATTCCAAAGATTCGATGCCTTTCAGCACGGAGAGAAACTGAAGTTGGAATTACTGTGGAGTTAAAGAATCCAGGCGCAGAGAAATTTTCATGGCGTTATTCCATCGGAATTAAGCTTGAACAGCGTGGAACACGCGAGCCATATCTTGTTGATGGAATTCAATTAAGATTATGGCTGGCGAAGTGCCCATAACTCTCGCGGTTGAAGATGAGCTTCCGTCCCATCTACAAAACGACAGGCCGTTAGTTTATTTGCCAATAAAGAAATTTATTTAAATCGCGCGCGAAACCGACTACTTATCTTGCGCTGAAATGAAACTGACCGACCTGCGGGGCATCCTGCAATACATTCCGCAATTCCGCGAGAAGACGTTCATCCTCGCGATTGACGGTGCCATCGTCACGGACGAAAACTTCGCGACGCTGCTGCTCGACGTCGCGGTGTTGCGCTCGCTGAACATCCGCGTCGTGCTCGTTCATGGCGCGTCGGCACAAATCCGTTTGCTCGCCGAGGAAAAAAATATCACGCCGTCCGACCTTGATGGCGCGGGCATCACTGACGAAACCACGCTCAAGCTCGCGCTCAACGCCGCGAACCGGCTCACGCACGAGATCCTCGAAGGTCTTTCGGCCAACGACCTCCGCGCCGCCAGCACGAACGTCATCATCGCGCATCCGATGGGCATCATCGGCGGCGTGGATCATCAGTTCACCGGCAAAGTCGAGCGCGTGGACACCGAACTGCTCAACTCGCTCCTCGCGCAAGACGTCGTGCCCGTGATTCCGCCGCTCGGCTTCGACGGCGACGGCCGGACGTATCGCGTGAATTCCGACGGCGTCGCGGTCGCCATCGCCGACGCGCTCAAGGCGATCAAACTGATTTTCATCACGTCGCAGGACGGATTGATCTACAATGGCCAGCTCATCCGGCAAATGCTCGTTGCGGAATTGGAAAAATTGTTGCAAACGCACAGCGGCAATTTTATGCCGGAACTGTTGTCAAAGGCGCAACACGCCGCCGCCGCGTGCAAATCCGGCGTGCCGCGCGTCCACGTCATCAATGGCCGCGTGGACGAAGGCTTGCTCGCGGAAGTTTTTTCCAACGACGGCATCGGCACGCTGATTTACGCGAACGAGTATCAGCAAATCCGGCCCGCGAAAAAAAAAGACATTCGCGCGATCCAAATTTTGACCAAGCAAGCGGTCGAATCCGACGAACTGGTGAAACGCACGCGCGCGGTGATTGAAAAAAGTCTTGGTGATTATTTTATTTTTGAGATTGATAAAAATCCCGTCGCGTGCGTGGCGCTGCACGTTTATCCCGAACAGAACAAGGGCGAACTCGCGTGCCTCTATGTGAATTCATTGCACGAAAATCAAGGCATCGGTCGCAAGCTGATTCAATTTGTCGAGAGCAAGGCGAAGGAATTGAACCTCGCCGAACTGCTCACGCTTTCGACGCAGGCGTTCACTTATTTTCAATCCAAAGGCGGCTTCGGCGAAGGCACGCCCGACGATCTGCCGCCCGCGCGCCGCGAAAAATACGAGCAAAGCGGAAGAAATTCCAAGGTGCTCGTGAAGAAATTGAAATAGGTTCGCGTCATGCCGACAGTTTTCATCCACAACGGCTATCGCGTCAGTTTTTACAGTTATGATTTAGCCGAACGGATGCACGTTCACATTTTTAAATCCGGCCACGAATGTAAAATATGGCTGGACGATCTTGCGCTCGCCTTCAATCACGGATTCAAACCGCACGAAATCGCTGAAATCCGAAAAATGATTTCCGAACGCCGCGCGGAAATCGTCCAACGATGGCTTGAACATGGGCGCAATGAGAACTAGAATCCTAACGTAGATGCAAACGCCGCCAGCCATCACGGAAGTAGTCGTGAACGACGAACTGCTCGGCTTCCATTTGGAAGACGGACGGTTTATCAGCGTGCCCGTCGCGTTTTATCCGACGCTCGCGCTGGCGACGGCGAAAGAACGCGGCAAATTTGAAATCAACGGCTCGTCCGTTTATTGGCCGGAACTGGACGCCGACATTGGGGTTGAAGGCTTGCTCGCCGGAGCGCGCGAACATCATTTCTACGCGCGCAAAGCGGTGGAACGCGCCGTTCGTTTGAAACGATTGCCGAAAACGGCATTGGAAAAATTTTCAGGCAAATTGCAACCGGCTTGACGATGCCGCCCGCGCGCCGCGAAAAATACGAGCAGAGCGGAAGAAATTCCAAGGTGCTCGTGAAGAAATTGAAATAATGAAGCACAATGAAAACTGTCATTGTCATTTTTTCTGCTGCGTTAATTTTGTGCGGCTGCAGAAAGCCAGCTCAAAGTGCTCATGAAAAATTGGCTGTCGAAGCTAATGAACTGCTTCTGCAAGAATGCACCAACGAAACTATTGGTTTGACTCGAATCATTAGTGCGGAGATTTACAAACTGCCCAATGAAAATCCCACAAACTGGGTTGCTGATGAGGTCATATCCAATGGCGCTGGGGCGTCGTTTGCCCAATCTGGTGAAGCCAGCGCGACGGTGGAATATGTAAATTCGGTTGGAGGAATTGAGCGCACAAATATTCCATTTGTTTTTAAGTGGATGAAGATTGGTGACAAGGAATTCGCTCAAACCAATCTTACTTGTATGCCAGACTTCGACAAAATCTATGCGGAGCGAATGAGAAAATACCACGAAGAATTGAACAACATCGGCAAATAATTTCCAATCTAAATACCAAACCAGCAACAAATCAAAACCAGACTATATGAGTTGCCCACTGACAAATGCGATTTTCGGAATTGTCGGCGTCCTTGTCGGTGGATTGATTGGTCACTGGCTTGCCGGTGTGCGTGATAGTGCGTCCCGCAGGCGCGAGTTCCTTGGATTCTTGAAGCGATGGCGAGCGGAGATTTACCTGCCCAAGCAATCCACCATCGCCACTCTTAACATAAACGTCCATTATTCTGCATATCGCGCTGGGCTTCCAGACTTCAATGCCAATGTCGAGCGAGTGCGCGACATTTTCTCTGATAATCGTGAATTCGATTCGCTGACCAGCAGGCTCGGAAGTTTGAAACCAGAAGATTGGCAGAACAAGCAGCCGTGCGATGTTATTCTTGAGGTGATTGATGAACTTATACGATTTGCCGCATAACAGCCTAAAACCGCCCATTGCGTTATCTACATACTTCTGTAATTTTTTCTCCGCTTGCGAGAAAAACAGAGTTACCCCGACCCAATTCGTTCTCATCGTCAGCATCGCCAACCAAACCATTTCACTTTTTGAGAAAAACAAATTCGTAAAAAAATTTCCCTGCTCCACTTCGCGTTTCGGCATCGGGCAGACGGAAGGCTCGAATCGCACGCCGCTCGGATTGCATCGCATCGCGGAAAAAATCGGCGCGGGCGTCATGGCGGGAACGGTTTTCAAATCGCGCCGGATCATCGGCCACACGTCGCAGCCGGAATTTGCGGACGCCAAAATCACCACGCGCATTTTGTGGCTGGAAGGACTCGAACCCGGCTTGAACAAAGGATTCAATGGCGGCGTCAACGTGGATTCGCACGCGCGCTACATTTACATCCACGGCACGGCGGATCAAAAATCCATCGGCCAGCCCGCGTCGCACGGCTGCATCCATCTCGCCGACGCAGATTTGATTCCGCTATTTGATTTGCTGCCGAGCGGAACTTTGGTTTGGATTTCGGAGTGTTGATCGAAGGCGACTATGGCCAGCTTCGGAAAAGGCCAAAGCCTGATGCTCGACACTTCGCGCTTTGATTGTTAGCGTTCGGCCATGAATTTTCTGGTCACCGGCGGCGCGGGTTTCATCGGCTCGCATGTTTGCGAACGCCTGTTGCGCGACGGCCACGCGGTCTGGGCGTTCGACGACCTGAATGATTTTTACGATCCGCAGGTCAAACGCAAAAACATCCGCGAAATCCAGTCGCTCGCCAAACCGTTTAAGTTTGTCCACGGTCATTTGTCCGATGTAAAGGCGCTGGCGGACCTGTTCGGGCAAGTCCCTTTTGATCAGGTCATTCATCTGGCCGCCCGCGCGGGCGTCCGGCCCAGCCTTGATGAACCGGAATTTTTCCAGCAGGTCAATGTCGAGGGCACGGTCAATGTGCTGGAGGCGGCGAGGCGGCACGGGGTAAAAAAAATCTCAATTGCTTCTTCCTCCTCGGTTTACGGGGTGAATAAAAAGGTGCCGTTCGCGGAAAGCGATCCGGTTTTCTCGGTTGTTTCTCCCTACGCCGCGAGCAAGCTGGCGTGCGAAGCGCTCGGCCATGTGTATCATCACGTTTATGGCATGGACGTGGCAATGCTGCGTTTTTTTACCGTCTATGGCCCGCGCCAGCGTCCCGATCTGGCGATCCATAAATTCGCGCAGCTCATCCACACGGGCAAACCGATTCCCGTTTTTGGTGACGGCAGCACGGCGCGCGATTACACCTACATCAGCGACACGGTTGACGGCGTCATCGCCTGCACGCGACGGAAATTTGGTTTTGAAATTTTCAATCTCGGCGAATCGCAGGCGGTGAAGTTGAGCCGCCTCATTGAGTTGCTTGAAGCCGCGCTCGGCAAAAAGGCGGTGATTGACCGCCAGCCGCCGCAGCCGGGCGACGTGCCCCTCACGTTCGCGGACATTTCCAAGGCGCAGGCGATGCTCGGCTACCATCCGCGCGTGAAAATCGAGGAAGGCATCCCGTTATTTGTGGATTGGTTTCGGAAAAATTCCGGTTAGAATCCGGCCATGGAGTCAACCGCCAAGTTCATCCGCCCGACGTTATCCGACGCGGTCATCGCGTGGCGGAAAATTCTTGCCGAGCGTGGTTTCGGGACGGAGGTGTTCTGGCTTTTCGAGGAAAATCTCTGTTTTGAAAAATCGCGGACAGCGCCGGGAGGTTTCCGCTTTGGCTTTCAAACCCGTTTCGCGCCGCCGTCCGAAGACGCGCTGGACATCGCGTTCGACCATTTTTGCGAAAGCGATGCTCAAATCGTTTTTTACCGGATGGGCGAATCGCGCGGACGATCGCTTTCCATTTTACTTTGCGATTCGTGGTTCAATCAGAAAGGCGAAAGCGAGGGCTTTTTGCGCCGCGATGATTGGGGCATTTCCTTCTTTGCCGGCCAAAAAGATGAAATTGAGGAAATCACCGAATTGAGCCGCTGGCTGCGCCGCGTCAAACGCGGGCGCGGATTTCATGATTTGGATTTTTGCATGACGCTGGCGACGATTGACGAAATCAAAATCCACGGTCGTCCGCTGATGCATTACGAACGCTTTGCCGGGGCGATGCTCAAGCGCCTGCGACGGCTTGTCGGTGAGCCCAATTAACTATTTCTTTGCCGGTTTTTGATTTTCCTTTTTGAACGCCGAGCGCAAGAACCAAGTTTTCTTCAACCCTTGAACCAAATCGTCGGCGTCAGTAACGATTTCGAAATGCTGCCGAGCATGTTCGTATTTTCCTGAACCTGCATGTTGAGATTGCTCGTGATGTCGGCAAGGTGGAAAAGAATCGCGGTCAGATTGGTGTCGGTGCCGGCGAGCGTTGCGTTCGCATGGGTCAAGGCATCTTGCAGTTGTTCGCTGCCATTGGTGCCGAGCGCCCAAGTCAGCACGCCGCCCGGCACTTTCAATTGGTCGCTGATGCCGGTGAAATTGGTCAGTAAAGGCCGTGCTTCGGCAAGGTCGGTGTTCAGATTTGCCGTGGCGGCGATGCTGTTGGAAAGGACGGCGGCGAGCTGGTTGGTCAAACCCAGAATGTTGGGCAACGCCGTTTGCACCTGCAAAACCATCGCCTGCAACTGGTCGGAAATTGGCGGCGTCTCCACGGCGTGCAGATACGCATCCTCGGAAGTGGGCGTGAAATTTTGGTAGCGATGTTTGGGGCGATACCATGAGGCGACGATGTGGTCTTTGTCTTTTTCCGTGTTGTCATAGACGTAAATGGAATTGGATTCAAATGCGCATTGCGCGAGCAGCGCGGCGTTGCTTTCGTCGAGCACGGTTTCCACATGGTCGTAGGCGTGAAAAACGACGTTTGAGTTTTCATCCAGCACATCCTGGGCAAGCTGCCACTGGCCGGGCGATTTGACCGCCAATTTTTTCGCATCATCCAGACTCAAAACCGAAATCGGCTGCGTGACGACAACTTCGTAGCTGCCGAGTCCGTTCGTGCCGCGCGTGATTTCAAGCTCGCGCTTGCCGAGAAAATCCGCCGAGTTCACTTTCACGAATGAGCCGCCGGTCCGGATGTAGCGGAAATAGGGATCGGTAATTTCAAATTCCACGCGGACGTTGTGCGGGTCGCCCGGCGGCATCGCGTGAATGAGCGTGATCTGGCCGACTTGAAAACCCATCATCACGACCGGGTCGTTGACATTCAAACCTTCCGAGCTTTTGACGTAGGTGAAAAATGGTGCCTTGATCTTGAACCAGCCCTTGCGCTCCGCCGTGTGATAAATGTAATAACCAAAACCAAACAACAGCAGCGCCGTCGCCAGCGAAACGAACCACCCCACGACGCGCTCCATCCGGCTCAAACGCGTGCGCAGTTGCGGGGTCAAATCTTGCAATGCCATGATTTATTCTTTTCGTAACATTGTTGTCTCAAGCGAAGTTTCCATCAATTCCATTATGATGGTGTCTTCCTGCAACGCGACTTCACTCCACGAACCGAGCAGGCTGAACTTTTTTTCACGCAGAAGCGCGAAACGGCGCGCGTCGTTTTTCCACGTGCGCAAATCTTCCGTTGTTGCAACAATCGTCATCGGTTTGCCGCCGGACCATTCGTGGCCGCGCCATAATTGGTCGAGAAAATGCAGCCACCATTTCGCGTGGCGCGCGCCGAGGCCGTTCAGCGGATTGTCGAGCAGCAGCAGTTCCGGCTGGAGTATCAGCGACCGCGCCAGTGCCACGCGCTTGAGCCAGCTTACGCCGACATTCGACGGCGTGACGTCGGCGAGCGGTTTCAATTCCAGCAATTCCAGCAGCGCCCGCACCTTTTCTTCCACCACGCCAGGCGGCAAATCCTTGTGATACCGCAAGGGCAGCGCGACATTTTCCGCAATCGTCAGCCGGTTGAACAATTGACCGTTCTCAAAAACAAATCCCACGCGCAAACGGTCGGCAAGTTCCGCTTCGCCAAAACTCTGCGTCTCAATCCCGAAAAGTTTGCAACTGCCCTTCGCCGGCGGCATCAGTCCGGCGGTCATCATCATCAAATCGCTTTTGCCCGATTGCTGCTGCCCGGCCACAACCCAGAATTCTCCCGGTGCGACCGTCCAGTTCACATCTGCAAGCGTCGTCAGGCCGGTTTCGCGCATGGAACAGACTTCTGCGCCAAGCATTTCGATCACCGCCGTTTTGGGATTTTCACTCATGCGACGAGATAAAGAAAAATGAACAGCGCATCAATCAGCACGCACACGACAATGCCCTGAGTCACCGCGCGCACCGCCACACGCGAAACATCATCGAGCCGCAACGGTTGCGCCAGCCCGTGATAACAGGTCACGATGGCGATGAAAAATCCGAACGCGATGGTCTTCAACGCCAGCAACGCGAAATCCAGCCAGCCCAGCGATTCCACCAGTTGTTTGAAATAATCGCCCGGCGTCAACGGCACGTCCTGCAAAAACGTGCACAAATAACCGCTCACCAGCGCGCCGATAATGAGATAAACCGTCAGTGAAAAAACTCCTGTTGCCATCCCGATCACGCGCGGCACGATCAAATAATGCACCGGATCAATGCCCAAAGTTTCCAGCGCCTCCACTTCGCCCATCGCGCGCGCCATGCCAAGTTCGATGACATTCGCCGTTCCCACACGCGCCAGCACCAGAAACGCCGCCAGCAGCGGCCCCAGTTCGCGCACCACCACGACCACCATCACCGTGCCGATGTATTTAATCGCACCGAAACGCGCCAAAGTCGAAACCGATTCGCCAATCACCAGAAAACCGAGCGCCGCTGCCACGAATAAAAACATCGGCAGCAATCCGAGTCCCGCGCGGACGATTTCCCGGCGGATCAACGGCCTCATTACATTCGGTGCCACGCGGAATTTTCTCAAGATGACGCCCAGCGTGATCAGCGCAAACGCGCCCAATCCCTGCACCGTCAACAGGAAGAGAAAAAGTTCGCGCCCCAAGTAATTTGTGTAGGAACGCGGCAGCGGCACGCGGCGCAACAACTGCACATCGGCAATTTCAAGGGTTTTGGCAAGACTGGGTCGCACGACGCCAGCGTAAAGGCGCAGAGCCGTCCGGTCAAAAAGGTTTTTCTTTCGGCAAACCCGCGCTAACATTTTTCCGTGACGCAAGCCGCCGCCAAAAAACGCCACGCGCAACTGGTCGAGGAAATTCGCCAACACGACCACGCCTATTACGTCGAGGCCAAGCCGAAAATCTCCGACCGCGATTACGACCGGCTGTATCACAAACTGCTCGATCTCGAAAAAGAATTTCCCGGACTCACGACCCCCGATTCTCCGAGCCAGCGCGTCGGCGGCGCGCCATTGAGCGAATTCAAATCCGTCCGGCATTCCGTGCCGATGATGAGTCTGGACAATACTTATTCAGAAGAAGAAATCCGCGATTTCGTCAAACGTCTGGAAAAACTTTTGCCCGGCGAAAAACTGGATTGGGTCGTCGAACCAAAATTGGACGGCGTCGCCATAAGTTTGCGTTACGAAAACGGCGTGCTCGTCACCGGCGCGACGCGTGGCAACGGCACCGAAGGCGACGACGTCACCGCAAATCTAAAAACCATCCGCAGCGTGCCGCTCAAAATCGCCGCGCCGCAGGTGCTCGAAGTTCGCGGCGAAGTGTTCATGCCGGTCGCCGGATTTGAAAAATTGAACGCCGAACGCAAGGCCGCTGGCGAGGAACTTTACGGCAATCCGCGCAACACCGCCGCCGGTTCGCTCAAGCAACTCGATCCAAAAATCGTCGCGACGCGCCCGCTCGATGTTGTGATTTACGGCATCGCGGAAATTGGAACGCCGAGCATCCGCTCGGCAAGTTCAGAAAAATCATCGCAACAAGCCGAGCCGATGCTCGGCGCTCCGCAATCCCAATCCGAACTTCTCGCATGGCTTAAAAAACTCGGCTTCAAGACGCCGGAAAAAATCTGGCATTGCCATTCGGCGGAAGAATTGATCGCCGCAATCCACGAGCTGGACCAGATCCGAAAAAAATTTCCCTACGAAACCGACGGCGCGGTCATCAAGTTGAATTCCTTCGCGCAACGCGAACGCGTCGGGTTCACCGCCAAGGCGCCGCGCTGGGCCATCGCCTACAAATACGCGCCCGAACAGGCCGAGACGAAGCTGCGCGCCATCACCATCCAGGTCGGGCGCACCGGCGCGCTCACGCCCGTGGCCGAACTCGAACCTGTTTTTCTCGCGGGTAGCACCATCAGCCGCGCCACGCTGCACAACGAGGATTACATCCGCGAAAAAGACATCCGCATCGGCGACACCGTGACGATTGAAAAAGCCGGCGAAGTCATCCCTGCCGTCGTCAACGTCGTTTTGAAAAAACGCGGCGGCGGCGAAAAGAAATTTAATTTTCCGAAAACCTGTCCCGAATGTGGCTCAAAAGTCGCCAAGGAAATCGGCGGCGATGAAGAGGAAGGCTCGGTCTGGCGCTGCGTGAATCCCGATTGCCCCGCGCAGATTCGTGGGCGCATCGAGCACTGGTGTGCGCGCGGCGCGATGGACATCGAAGGCGGCGGCGAAGTCCTCGCGGCGCAACTCGTGAAAAATAATCTCGTGCGCGACGTGGCCGATCTCTATTCGCTCAAACTGGAAGACGTGGCGAATCTCGAACGCATGGCGGAAAAATCCGCGAAGAATTTTCTCGACGCCCTCGCCGCCAGCAAATCGCGCGACCTGTGGCGGTTGATTTTTGGCCTCGGCATTTTGCACGTCGGCGCGGGCGGCGCGAAATCGCTCGCGCGGCATTTCCCCACGCTCGACGACATTTTTGCCGCGAACGCCGAGCAACTGGCCGAGGCCGAGGACATCGGCGAAGTCATCGCGCAAAGCCTCGTCAACTGGCACGGCGACGCGCGCAATCAAAAACTCATCGAGCGGCTGCGCGCCGCCGGATTGAATTTCCGCTCCGAACTGTTTCAACCGCGCGCCAAGGCCGGGCCGTTCGCCGGAAAAACCTTTGTCCTCACCGGCACGCTGCCGACGCTGAAGCGCGAGGAAGCGGCGGCGAAGATCGAATCGCTCGGCGGCAAAGTGAGCGGCAGCGTGAGCCAGAAAACGGATTTCGTGGTGGCCGGCGAAGAAGCCGGTTCAAAACTCGACAAGGCGCAAAAGCTCGGCGTGAAGATTATTGATGAGAAGGAGTTTTTGAAAATGTGTGGCTGACAAAAAACAAATTTGATATGAATCTTGGAGATGGGATCAATCGTAAAACAACTTCAAAAAGATATTCTCAATCCCCAAAAGCGATTGACTGAAATTCTTCGCACAGCAAAGTTGATTGCAGCAAAACTGGATCTTAAAGATATTTCAGACTGGATTGATCAAGAATTGAACGGTTACAAAAATGTGGCTGGAAAAGATATGCCCGCGTATCGCCATGTGCAGGGTGGGGTTTTGAAGATTTTTAATCCATATCGCGGTTGGGATCACGCCGGGGATTTCAAAGACATAGATATGCCAATCCAAAGTTCTGCAACCGAACTGGAAGACCTTGTTTCAAGCGGTAACGAATTATGCATTACTCCTCCAATGCACATTCCTGTTCATACGACGGACGGTATGCTCGATTATGAGTTCAACCAATTCCGCCAAGTTATTGCGATTCCCAATTCGCGGTTCAAACGTCTATTAGATGCAGTCCGTGAGGAAGTTCTCAATTGGACAATCGAATTGGAAAAGCGCGGCATAATGGGAGAGGATATGACGTTTGACGAAACCGAGCAAAATTCCGCCGTAAGTCAAACTTTCCATATTGAAAAAGTTATCGGTGTAGCCGGAAATGTAAGCCGCTCCAAAGTTGTCGCATACGATTACAGTTCGGTTCATCAAACACTTAAAGAATGTGGCGTTCCGCAAGCAGAGCGCAACGAATTGGAAAACATCATGGATGATCTGCCCGCTGCATCCGGCAGTCAGAAAAAGACTTTAATCGCGCGGGGCAAAGATTGGATTGTGAAGAATAAAGATTTTCTTGGCACCAGCATTGATTTGGTGAAGAAGGCTTTGGAAGCTAATCAGTAAAACAATCAATTCTTCCATGACTGGCGAAATTGCTGCCGCTTCGTCCCAAAGGGACAACTGGAAATTAGCCCGGCACAACGTGCCGGGTTCGCGTCCCAAAACATAATCCGTCCTGAACGGACGGTGGAAAATTGAGTTCACGTCCTCCCTCACCCAACCCTCTCCCCAAGGAGAGGGCTTTCACGTTCCCCGCGCTTCTGCAAAACCCGCGACTGGATTGGCCGGACGGTCAATCGGGAAAGCGAAAACGGACGATGGCTGTTCCCTCTCCTCGGGGGAGAGGGTTAGGGTGAGGGCGAGATTCAAAACTAATTCCGTCCCGTCGTCCCTCGCGTGACTCAAAATCATTTTCGCGGGATCATTCCAGCCACTTCGTAGCTGGCTAATTTCCACCCGTCGCTCCGCGACTTCGTACGTTTTCAAAATCATTTCGACACTTGCCGAAATTCAGCGCACACCTTCGTCACGTCCGGCGCGTTGGGAATGGCCGGGAAAACGGTCGTTTTTAGGCTGTTTTCAGCATTTTCTAATGGTTTTGGCCGTTTCCTCAATGGTTCAGGAGCTTTCCCGGACGTTCGGGGAGCTTTCCTCAATGGTTCCGGAGCACTCCCCGGCGTTCCGGCAGCTTTCCTCGACCGTCGCGCACCTTTCCCGGACTTTCCGGGAGCAGTGCCGGATGGTTCAGGAGCATTCCCGGACGGCCCGGGAGCTTTCCTGAATCGTTCGGGAAGTTTCCCCAACGGTCGCGGAGCTTTCCCCAAAGCCTGAGGAAGATTCCCCGGCGGTTGAGAAATTTCCCGCCGGTTTGTGCATTTCGCAATTTTTTTCACTTTTTTTGAAAGATTGGGTCGTTTGCCTACGTATTACTATTAGGGGGTGGTTTGCATGGACACTTCCGGACAGGCAACAAAAACATCAACCGAAGATAAGATATGAACCAGAAAATCAAACGTTACGGCTGGATTCACGATTTGCCGGATCATCGCGACCAGCTTTATTCCGCACCGGTCACCGCATTGCAGGCGCTGCCGCCGAAGGTGGACCTCACGCCGCAATGCCCGCCGGTCTATGATCAGGGACAGCTCGGCAGTTGCACCGCCAATTCCATCGGCGCGGCGGTCGAGTTCGAGCAGATGAAACAAAAGCTCGCGGACATTTTTGTCCCGGCGCGTCTGTTCATTTATTACAACGAACGCGTGATGGAAGGCACGGTGGATTCGGACGGCGGCGCGCAAATCCGCGACGGCATCAAATCGGTGGCCAATCAGGGCGTTTGTCCCGAAACCGAATGGCCTTACAACATCGCCAAGTTCAAAACCAAGCCGCCGAAGAAATGCTACGTGGATGCGCTCAAACATCGTGTCGTGCTGTATCAGCGCGCGACGCAGACGCTCAATCAATTGCGCGGCTGTCTGGCTTCCGGTTATCCGTTTGTGTTCGGCTTCACGGTCTATGAAAGTTTTGAATCGCCGGCCGTCGCCAAAACCGGCCACGCGCCGATGCCCGCGCCGAGTGAAAAGGCCATCGGCGGCCACGCGGTCATGGCCGCCGGCTACGATGATTCGAAACAGTGGTTCATCATCCGCAATTCGTGGGGGCCGGGTTGGGGCATGAAAGGCTACTTCACGCTGCCTTACGCCTACGTCACCGATGCGCAGCTTGCGGACGACTTTTGGACAATTCGGTTGGTCTGAGGATGAAAGGTTGAAATGCGCGCGCGGCAATTCAAGATTGTCGCGCGTTCTTTTTTGCGTTTTATTTTGCGGAGATGAGCCATTATTGGAACACCTTCGCCGAGTTGATCGCGACGCCGTTCGAGCACATTGACCTTGTTTGGGGCATCGTGCCGCTTTACTTCGGGTTGCTGCTGAACGAAATGACTTCGGTAAGGGCGAATTTTCGCACGGCGATCCAGACCGGCTTCAGTTTTCTTTGGGCGGGCGCGCAATGGCTCTGGCCGTATTTTGTGCCGCATGGCCGGCACGGGATGTATCTGGAATTGAACGCGATGCTGCCCATCAATCTGCTTGTGACCTTTCTCGTGATTGCGCTTGGCTTTATTGCGCTCTACAGCGGCATCCGCAAAAAATTTCCGAAATACCTGCGCTTCCTCGGCTACACGCGCTTCGCCAATTATTTCATGATCACGATTTACCCGATCCAGTCGCATTATCTGCCGTGGACCTGGGAACGGCTGGCGGCCATCGCGTTATTCGCCGTGCCGATCTGGCTGGCGCTGCATTTTGGCCTGATGCCGATTCGCAACCGGTGAAAATTTCATCTTCAACCGTTTCATTTTTTATTTATCCTGCGCGCGATGTTTGAACTTCTCAAAACCGATCCGCACACGAAAGCGCGTCTCGGAAAATTGACCACGAGGCGCGGCGTCATCGAGACGCCCGTATTCATGCCCGTCGGCACGCAGGCCAGCGTCAAGGCGCTCGATCCGCGTGAACTTAACGAGATGGGCACGCAGATCATTCTCGGCAACACTTATCATCTCAATTTGCGTCCCGGACTTGACGTGATTCGCGCCGCCGGTGGTTTGCACAAATTCATGAATTGGGAAAAACCAATTCTCACCGACAGCGGCGGCTTTCAAGTTTTCAGTCTCGCAAAAATTCGGAAAGTAAAAGAGCACGGCGTCGAATTTCGTTCGCACCTCGACGGCTCGCTTTTATTTATCGGCCCGAAGGAATCCATGGAAATCCAGCGCGTGCTCGGCTCGGACATCGCGATGGTTTTCGATGAATGTCCGCCGCACGACGCGCCTGCAAAAGAACAAAAGCTCGCGGTTGAAAGAACAATTCGCTGGGCGCGCGAATGTCGCGAACAGCCGCGCGCCGATGGCCAGAAAGTTTTCGGCATCGTGCAGGGCGGCAGCGGCGCCGCGTTGCGCGAGCAATGCGCGAAGGCTTTGGTGGAAATGGAATTTGACGGCTACGCCATCGGCGGCGTGAGTGTCGGCGAACCTGAACCGGAAATGTTCAAGGCGATTGAACTGGCCGTTCCCTTTTTGCCCGAACAAAAAGCGCGTTACGCGATGGGCCTCGGCACGCCCGCGCAGATGGTCGAGCTGATCGCGCGCGGCGTGGACATGTTCGACTGCGTGCTGCCTACGCGCATCGCGCGCACCGGCACGGCGGTCACGCACACCGGCGCGTTCGGACTCAAGGGCGCAAGTTACAAAACCGATTTCGGCCCGATTGAGGAAGGCTGCGAATGTTACGCGTGCCGCACGTTCACGCGCGCATATCTGCGCCATCTTTTGCGCGCGAATGAAATCCTCGGCCTGCGCATGGTGAGCGTCCACAACTCGCATCTCTATCTGAAAGTGATGACCGAAGTGCGCGCGACGATCGCGGCGGGGACGTTCGCGGATTACCACCGCAACTTCATCGCCAACTACAAGCCGTCGCAAAAAATCCTGGCCGCGCGGAAACTGGTGAGTGATGAAAGGTGATTCCTGAAATCATTTTGGGATGGACGGCGGAAATGTTTGGCGTTTGAATTTCATCGTGATTGAGATTGGGCAATTCAAAAACCTTCGGCTGCATGGTGGATTTATCATCAAGGATGTTGAATTGACCGATGAGCCAATCGTGGACGCCATCGGGCGTGAAGCCGTCGCGCGAACGAGCGGCATCGCCCGCGAATTGCGGGTGCTCATCCGCTCCGGTTTGAGCGAGGAAGAATTGTCTGTCACTTTCTATCACGAAATTCTTGAAGCCGCTTCCGTTGCGCTGGCCGATCCTCCAGCGAGCGTCATTGATTTAAACGAAGCGGATTTTGAGCGCGCCGCCCGCGATTCACATGAGCGTTGGGGCAACGCCTCGCCCGCCAGCCTCAATCTCCTGTTGCAATTCTACGGATTTCGCGGAGAATGAATTTATGGTTGACCGCGATACAATTCAGTTTGACCTCATCAAACTCGCCGGCGGCGGGCGCATCCTGCGCCTCACCGAGCCGCAATCCAGTTTGTCTTTGGAAAAGAAACTTGCCCCGGCGGACGCGGTTGTCGGGCAAAAAGAGAAACTTCTCCGCGCCTTTGAGGCGGCCCTCGCGCGTGTCGAATTGGCGGCGGCTTAATTCATTTTCACGCCGCTAAAAAATTTGCCCTGCACCTTTGCCTGTGGCATTATGTAGCCATGAACAAACCAAAGATTGTTGCCTATTTGAAACCGACCTGCGGCTGGAGCCAGGGCGTCCGTGCCGTGCTCAAAAAATACGACCTGCCTTACGAAGACCGCGACGTCATCAACGACCCGTTGCAGCGCCAGGAGATGATCGAGAGGAGCGGCCAGATGTTGAGCCCGTGCGTCGAGATCAACGGCCAGATGCTGCCCGACATCAGCGGCGAGGAAGTCGAAGCGTGGATGCTCGCGAACAAAATCGTGACGCCCAACGACCGCACGCCCGACGCGCCGATCAACCAGCCCTGCGCCCACGAAATACCTCAGAGTTCGCCGTTGAATTTCGCCGTGCGCCGGTAAATTAAATTTGTGATCGCAAACCGCGCTGGAAAAATCCGGCGCGGTTTTTATTTTTAATCCGCGTAATCCGTGGTTTCTGAATTGATTGCGGCTGCTGCGTGAACCATTTTATCCGAATGCAAATCGTTTCTTCCATCGCCGCGATGCAACGGCTCGCCAAAAAATGGCAGCGCGCGGGAATCAAAATCGGCTTCGTGCCGACGATGGGATATCTGCACGCCGGTCATTTGAGCCTTGTGCGCGCGGCGCGCGGACGCGTCGGCAAAAATGGCAAAGTGGTCGTCAGCATTTACGTCAACCCGACGCAATTTGCGCCCACGGAAGATTTGTCCAAGTATCCGCGCGATTTGAAACGCGATTTGAAACTGCTGCGTGAATTGAACACCGAAGTTGTTTTCACGCCGAGCGATTCGGAAATGTATCCGAACAAATCTGAAAATGGCTTCAGCACTTACGTCGTCGAAGAAAAATTATCGCAAAGCATGGAAGGCGCGGCGCGCCCGACACATTTTCGCGGCGTGACGACAATCGTTGCAAAACTTTTCAATATCGTGCTGCCGGACGTGGCGGTGTTCGGGCAAAAAGATTTTCAACAGGCCGCCGTCATCACACGCATGGTGAATGATTTGAATTTTCCGGTAAAAATCATCGTCGCGCCGACGCTGCGCGAACGCGATGGGCTGGCGATGAGTTCGCGCAATAAATATCTCGTTGGCAATTTACGTTCGCAGGCGACAATTCTCTGGCGCTCAATTCAAACCGCGCAGGCCGCCGTGAAAAAAACAAAATCAATTTCAGCGACAAAATTGAAGGCCGATTTGAAAAAGCTGATTGAAAGCGAGCCGGACGCAAAATTGGATTACGTCGAATTTTTTGAGCCGGAAACTTTATCACCAGTTTCAAAAGTGGCGCGCGGTTCACAAATTGCGCTCGCCGCTTTCATCGGCAAAACGCGATTGATTGACAACGCACGGCTATAATTTTTAGACAGAATTAACAGAATTTTACAGAATTAGAATTGCCTGCTTTCATTCTGTTAATTTTTGTAAATTCTGTCTGCCCAATGAAACAATTCGATTATCTCGTCCTCGGCAGCGGCATCGCGGGGCTGACGTTCGCGCTGAAGGTCGCGCCGCGCGGGCGCGTGGCCATCGTCACGAAAAAAGACCGCGCGGAGTCGAACACGAATTACGCGCAGGGCGGCATCGCGTCGGTGACGAGCAAGGAGGATTCGTTCGAGCTGCACGTGCGCGACACGCTCGAAGCGGGCGCGGGGCTTTGCAAAGAAAATGTCGTGCGGACGATTGTCGAGGAAGGCCCGGCGCGGATTCAGGAATTGATCGAACTGGGAATGAAATTTTCCGAGCGCGAAATTCCGGCGTCGCACGGCGCGCACGAACTGGATCTCGGCAAGGAAGGCGGCCATTCCAAAAGAAGAATTTTGCACGCGAAGGACGTGACCGGACATGAAATCGAAAGCGCGCTGCTCAACGCGATTTCCAAGCAGCCGAACATTTCCATTTTTGAAAATCATCTGGCGATTGATTTGATCACAACCAAGAAAATTGGATTGAAAGACGGCAACCGCTGCCTCGGCGCTTACGTTTTCGACAAAAAATCAAATCGAGTGGAAACATTTTCTGCGACGGTAACGCTGCTGGCGACGGGCGGCTGCGGCAAGGTTTATCTCTACACGACGAATCCCGACATCGCGACGGGCGACGGCGTGGCGATGGCGTATCGCGCTGGCGCGAGCATCGCGAACATGGAGTTCGTGCAGTTTCATCCGACGTGTCTTTATCATCCGAAGGCGAAATCTTTTTTGATTTCCGAAGCCGTGCGCGGCGAGGGCGGCATTTTGAAAACGCTCGCTGGCCGCGAATTCATGGACGGCGTTCATCCGCTGAAATCGCTCGCGCCGCGCGACATCGTGGCCCGGGCGATTGACAGCGAGATGAAAAAATCGGGCGCGGATCATGTGCTGCTCGACATTACGCACAAGCCGGCGAAATTCATCATCGAACGGTTTCCGAACATTTATCAAACGTGTTTGCGCTACGGCATTGACATCACGCGCGAGCCGATTCCCGTCGTGCCGGCGGCGCATTATCAATGCGGCGGCGTGGTGACGAACGTGGACGGCGAGACGGACATCGCGGGACTTTACGCGGTCGGTGAAGTGGCCTGCACGGGCTTGCACGGCGCGAACCGGCTGGCGAGCAATTCGCTTTTGGAAGCGCTGGTTTGTGCACATCGCGCGGCGGAAAAAACCCTTTCAAACCCACTGCAAAAAATTGATGCGAAAATTCCGTTGTGGCAATCGGGCAACGCGACGAACGCAGATGAACTGGTCGTCGTCTCGCACAATTGGGATGAGATCCGGCGGTTGATGTGGGATTACGTCGGCATTGTTCGCACAAATAAAAGATTGCAGCGCGCACAGAAGCGCATCGCGAATTTGCAGGAGGAGATTCACGATTATTATTGGAATTTCATCGTGACGAGCGATTTGCTGGAGCTGCGCAACATTGCGACGGTGGCGGAATTGATCGTGCAGTGCGCGTTGATGCGACCGGAGAGCCGCGGGCTGAATTACAACCTGGATTTTCCGAATTTGAATCCCGATTGGGCGCAGCGCGATTCGGTTTTAAGAAAATCTTGAAAAAACGTGCGCGACGAATAGGCTTTGGTTCGCGCGCGGTTAGCTCAGTGGTAGAGCATTTGCTTCACACGCAAGGGGTCGCAGGTTCAAACCCTGCACCGCGCACCATTTTTCCTTTTCTGCCCCTGCGTGACACAGGGTGTCAGCAAGTGACTCTTCCACTGTAAACACAATGGTTTTATCGCTTTTCAACCCATTGCCAACTGTGACAGGCAGTGACAGCAAATGACCGCGCGCGCCTAAACTTTGTGCGTCTATTTGTGCGTCATTTTCTAAATAATTCCACGGCAACTTTTCAACCGCTGGAAGGAGAGCAAACAAAGATGTGTCGGCATAAATTTTCATTGTGAGCTTCACATCGCTATGGCGCATCAATTCCATTGCCTCGCGTAACGGCACCCCGGCTCGGTGCAGGTAGGTGCAAAACGTGTGCCGGAACGAATGAAAGTCCACCACCCGACCTTGTGAATCTTTC
Source organism: uncultured Verrucomicrobiae bacterium (assembly GCA_963719075.1). GTDB lineage: Bacteria > Verrucomicrobiota > Verrucomicrobiia > Limisphaerales > UBA11358 > UBA11358. The sequence continues at coordinate 541,778 of CAVRAN010000001.1, forward strand.
TTGGCAATTCCCGCCGCCTTCAAATGTTCTCCGAACAATTCCGAACGTGGCACCAATTTTCCGAAAACCAAATCACCGGGGGACGCATTCTCGGGACGATAACGAACAAGTTCCGCCAACAAAACACGATGCAATGGCAGACAGGCTTGTGTGTGGTTCTTGCTGATAGAAGCGCGCACCATCACAGAAGGTTTTTCACCTTCCAAATTCACTTCACCCCAACACAACTTTTTGAATTCGCCATGTCGAATTCCCGTCAGCGACGCCATTATGTATAGAATCCGATGTTTGCCAGCCACATTGAGCAACATCTGCATTTCCTCATCATTGTAAGCACGCCGCTCGCGAACTTGTTTGCCGCGGGTTTCCGTGTTTTCCACCACAGTCAGGGGATTGATGGTAATTCGCTTTTGTTTCGTCATCCAGTTGAAAAGGCCTTTGGCACACGCCAGATATTCATTCAACGTCTTGGCAGCTTTCTTTTGTTCGCTCCGCCATTTCACAAACGAATCGGCACTAACATCCTTGGGCAACTGCCAGCGGCATTGATCTATCAACAGCACAAGCTGGTTTTCCAATCCTGAAATGTAACGTTTATTGCGACCTTTTGCCCGGAGATCACCGATAAACTCTTTCAGGTGTTTTGTCAGTGGTTTTTGGGCTGCATCCCGCATGGCTTTGGGTGAAATCAAACCATGGCGCTCTTTTTCCATTTCTTGCACCAATTTGCGCAACTTTTCTTTAGCCACATCCTTGTCAGTTACGCCGAGCGGAACATTCAAAATCCGACGTTCGCCATCCAAACGAATTCTCGCGGAATACAGTCGGGATGTAATCCGCTTCCCGTTGCGCAACCTTTTAGGCCGGTAAAGATTTTGGATCATTTTTCTATTCCTTCTCGTTATTTGATTTTCCGTCACGCTCTTGGCGCAAACGTTCCTGATATTTTACCACGTCCGATTCAAACAACCGCGCCGGTCGTCCCGGCACCGGCTTGGGAAGCCGACCACGGTCAATTTCACGCCAAACTTCGCGCACACTCCGACAAATTATTTTTCCGACCTCGCGCAAATTCATCAGCGGGTCTAGACCATTCTTATTTTGACCGTTAGTTTCCATTAATCCTCACCCGTGTCAGTCCACTTGCCACGTTTTACCTTGTTCGCTTTTGCTTTCTCAATTGAACGATCGGAAATCATCACGACATAATAGCCATCGCGGTCATAAACGCTCTTTTCCAAAATGCCCCGTTCAGCAAGCTTATCAATCATGCTCCGGTCACATCCTAATTCAGCGACTGCCCCACCGGGTGAAGGCCCCATTTTGCCGCTGGTGTAAACGTCGGAAAGCCATTCTTGAAAACGAAACATAACAAGGTCTTGCTTGTTCAAGCGGTCAAGCGCGATCATTTGGCTGTTACAAGCGGGACACATCAAATCGCCCGACCCATAGCGCTCATCTTCATATTGCGGCAGGCCGCATTCCCGACACCAACCGCGCTCGCGTTCAGGTTTTTGCTCTTGTTCATCCATATTCACATGTTTTGAATACATTATTCATAATATGTGAATGCGTCAAGTGGTTTCCCCCTGTTGCAGAGACTTTCGGATTTTCGACATTCGGCAGCCTAACGTAGAAAGCTGAGCTAACGAAAAAAGCTGAGCCACCGCCGACTCGCGGCGTGGACTGCAACCGCAGCGGTAACGGCGGTTGGCTCCGGCGACTGGTTAGGCCACAACGATGTCATACCATCTCCAATAATGCTCGTGCTGTCTCTTGGCTGTCGGTCGCTTCCGAAAGCTTGCGACGAATCTGCTCGCTGAAATCTGGACTCGCTAGATTCCGCTTCATCAATGTCGCCTCTTGGAGCAGATTCATAATCTCATACCAATCCGCCTCCACAATCTCAGTGCCTTTGGGGCAACCTTTTATCTGCCAAATATCAACCTTGCCATCGAACTCACGATAAATCGCCAGCTTGTTGGATGTAATCATGGTCTTGTGGCCTAACGTAGAAAGCTGAGCCACCGCCGACTCGCGACGTGAACCGCGACAGCGGAACTGCAAGCGCCAACGGCGGTTGGCTCCGGCGACTGGTTAGGCGGCAAATCTCTCATAACTAAACTCTGTGTGATGAACCACTCCGCAAAATGCGCCGCTGCTCACGACCGGTCTCGCGCCAAGCCCAGAACTCAATCTTGATGCGAGTAATAAGTCGGCGAAAACCGTGCTGACTCTGCCACTCATGCGCTCGCTGCGCGAGCAATCGCTTGAGAATCCGATCATGCTCTCGAATCTGGTCTGCTCCGTTGGGTGCTATAATTTGCATAATCGTGCGCTTGCCGCCTAACGAAAAAAGCTGAGCCACCGCCGACTCGCGGCGTGGATTGCAACCGCAGCGGCAACGGCGGTTGGCTCCGGCGACTTGTTAGGCCACAGCTTCGTCATAATCCTCTAATCCTTTCCCGAACGCCAACGCGGTCTCTCTCCTTTCACGAGGCAAGTAATAAACATGGCAGTCCCCAAGACTATATCTGAATCGGTCAAAAAATGCTCGACGTGATGCTCAAGCGGAAAACTCGGAAAGCGCGTCTCAAGTGCAGTCTGAAAATCGGCACACGCAATATCCCAACGCTCGACATCTTCCAGCGTGTCGAGTGGCAACGACATGAGCCGCTCAAGCTCGATGGCAACAAAATCTGCTGCTGCCTTGTCTGGTGGTGCGCTGGTAAATGACATAAACGCAGATACGCCTAACGAAAAAAGCTGAGCCACCGCCGACTCGCGACGTGAACCGCGATAGCGGAACTGACAGCGCCAACGGCGGTTGGCTCCGGCGACTTGTTAGGCCACGAAGCCGTGGCCGCAGTTAAAAACTCCATAAAAAATGATGCTCGCAAAACTCGACGCGCCGCACTTGCTCGCGGCTCGAAACCGGCGCGAGCTAACCCCAAACTCACTGCCGAAATCTGGCTCATCAAAATCAAGCTGCTCAAATCATCGCCAGCCAAACCAGCTAACTCAAACCCAAAAGTGTCTCGTGGCCTAACGAAAAAAGCTGAGCCACCGCCGACTCATGGCATCCGAAAAACAAAAGCAGGGAGCGACGGCGGTTGGCTCCGGCGACTTGTTAGGCCACATGGTCATATCTCAATATTCGTATGCCAAAAAATAACACCACCGCGATACTAAAAAGAGCGAGTGATGTCGGCTCTGGGGCTGAAGTTATGGTAGCACTGCCACTCAACGGCGTCCCGTTAAGGCCACCAAACGACCAGTCAATAGTCCCACTGAGATTTGGCGTGGCTGAAATCTCAAATGTGCCGTCATAAACCCATGAGAGCTGGTTCAACTGGTATAGGGCACTATCCGTGTCATTGTATGGGAAATCATGCCAACCAGATGGTGATAAAACTGATCCAAGTGTCTGTGTGTTCCCGATGGCCGCAAAGCCTGAAAACTCAAATGGACCACCAGCCGATAACTGTATGGACGTGCCGACGCCGGGATAACTAACAATGGTCACGCCAGTAAGGTCAAAATAATAAAGCCCTGCTCCAACATCCGAATCAGCGGCATCAAATGAAATGTAACCTTGCGCGCTTGCGGAATGCGTGGCGAAAAGAGTCAGGGCTACGGCAACCAATATGCCCTTGGATAATCTCGATATTTTCATAAACGTGTAATGTGGCCTAACGAAAAAAGCTGAGCCACCGCCGACTCGCGACGTGAACCGCGATAGCGGAACTGCAAGCGCCAACGGCGGTTGGCTCCGGCGACTTGTTAGGCATCATGGCTTCTTCTTTCTATCGGCAACCAACAAAATAATGCCGATCACAATCGTCGCAATCCCCAAATAAAATGCAGTCTGACCTTTTGCATAAACCGCAGCGTGAAGCTGCTGATAAAGCTGATGCTGCTCGTCTGCGGCAAATACTCGGCTCGTCTGCGGACTGAAAGCATAAAACATGAACGCTATGCTAAATGGGAACAACATCTCGACCGCACCAATAATAAACAAAGCCGCGATAGCGATAGGTTTGATATATTTCATGGCGCGCGAATGATGCCTAACGACCAAAGCTGAGCCACCGCCGACGCGCGGTGTGGATTGCAACCGCAGCGGCAACGGCGGTTGGCTCCGGCGACTGGTTAGGTGTCATGGTCATATACTCAAAAATCTTCTGGGCCTAAACGCCAAGGGCTGCGCTGGACTCCAATCTCAGGCATCCTCCAATTTGGCCCCTGAACAAAATGCTCGCTCTTTACGGGACAACTCCATCCCCATCCATCCTTCTCCGTCTTCATCGGCGACTCTCGATCATTCTCGGCAGCACACGCAATACAGAAAAACCCCTGCTTCGTCTTGTGGCGATACAATCCGGTCGCATCATCAACCGTGCAATCATCCTGAAAACGGTGTGGTCTCGTCGGGGCTTGTGCCAACTGATTGCGCACACTAATCAAATCTCGCTCAACAGCCTTCATCTTCCGACTCGTCTGAACAAAAAGAAGCCATCCAACCACTGAGAGAATCGCAAAACCAAACAATGCCAGTCCTGCTCGGATATACAATACCTGCATATCTGTCAGTGCGAGACCTAGCACCAATCTGGGCACCGCTGGGATGGCTGCTAACGTCCATGCTAATAGGACTGCTCCTAAGCCTCCTAGATAGCCTTTCCGAATTTCATGGAACCAATTCTTCATGCGATACGCGAATGACACCTAACGAAAAAAGCTGAGCCACCGCCGACTCGTGACGTGAACCGCGACAGCGGAACGGCCAGCGCCAACGGCGGTTGGGTCAGCTGTTGGCTTGTACACACAGAACGATAGTGGTCAATTTTGGCTATTTCAAGCAACGATTCAGTGCCCGAAAGGTGATTCCTACCACGGTCAAAACCTTAGGCGATTATCTCCTTTTGAAGCGCATCGAAGCCAACCTTTCGCAGCCGGAATTGGCCTTAAAATCAGGCGTAAGCGTGCGGAGAGTAAAAGCATGGGAGTATGACCAGACCGCACCCGCCGAAGGCGAATGGAAGGTCTTAACGGCCATTTTGAAACTGGAATCGCCAATGTGGACGACCCCCACTTAATCGCCAGAGTCCAGTGTTGGCTTTTACACGCTTTTTACTGAAACGAGGGTTCGATTCCCTTCGCCCGCTCCAATTTGAAAATCGCCAATGGAATCAAGACATTGGCGACTTTTGAATTTTTCAAAAAGTCAAAGTGAGAATAAAAGTGAGAATGGCGGCATTCTCATGCGCCGTTTTTAATGAATAAAAGCTGTTATTTTCAAAGGGCTTTGCGGTGCTGAAAAATGACATGGTGAGAATCATTCCATGGCCAAATTCAAGTTCTCACGCTACTTCAAAGAGGATTCAATGAATGCTGCAAAATCTTGATTTTGCAGCAGTTTGGTCTTGATCCAAACTGATTTCGGAATCGGCAGCGAGAAAAATGCTTTTACATCCCGACGTAATCCTTCCTGCTTTGTCACCAGTTCGTCTTTGAGCGCCTCATATACGCTGCTCGTGTGGGAAATTATCATGTTCACGAAAGATCTCTCTGCCGGTGTGACCGGCTGTTTTGCCACATCCGCCGAATCATCAAGAACACGCGACAAGTCCGGGCGAAGGAAGATTTCTTTCCACACCTCGCGATGATTTGCAGTGATGGTCAGGAGATTGGCAATGCGCCGTGTTTTCGTTTCAGAACGGAGCGAGACAGCCGTGAACCACAAACCGCCGATGATGCCGACGGAGCTGAAAAGATCGAACCAGTATTGTGAAAGCCATTCCCCAATTCCCATGCCGCCATTCTATCATATTTAAGCACCGTGCACCAAATCGCTTAAATTCACCTTCAAAGCCGTGGCAATTCTCATAAGCGCATCAACAGAAACATTTTCTTCACCACGCTCAATCTCGCCGATGTAATTATGGTGAAGATCGGCTTTTTCCGCCAATTTCTCCTGACTCCATTTCATGTTCCGGCGATATGTCCGTATGTTTTCGCCGAGAGTTTTTCGATGTCTTGGAATTCTCACCACCTTCTAAAGGAACCCGAAACTGCATATACGGACTACCGTATATGCACTGTATTTTATCCTTGCATTTTGCCCGCATTTCCCTGATTGTTGTGCCGCATGAATGCGCAACCCATGTTTCTTCGCAGAATCGGCTCTGACCCCCACGAATATTGCGCCCAAACTGTCGGTTGCCCGGATATTTGGGAACTCGACAATGGCGATTTTGCCGTGATCGGCATAGACATAACGGACGCCGCCATTTCAAAACTGCCACCCTCGGCCGGTTGCGGACCGGATGAGAGGATTGTCCGCCTGCCGCGCAATCTTTTGGTGAATGCCAAGCGTGATATTCCTGACCGGATTTTGTAGCAGAAAAATTGTTTGAAAAGGCGGGGAAAAGGAATAGAACGGTTCAGGGATGAAGCAGTAGCACTGTTGGTTATTGTACAACGCCAAATTCACGTCAATTTCAGCCATAAACCAAGAAAGTGGCAGACCTCATTACCGACGAGCATAAAGACGCTTGGTGACTGAATTCGAGTCAAACGCCAAGAGAAAAACCTCACATCTGGCCATTTGGCAGCAAAAATGGGTGTTGCAACGGCTTTGGTTCGGTCTTGGGAGAACGGCAAAGGGCAGCCTGATAACCGGCAGTTAGATTTTTTGGCAAAAATTCTGGAGTTTTCCCTCAGTAATACTCGCTAATTTCATCACTCCGCAAAAAAGTCGAACTTTTTTGAAAGATTGGGGCTTCTCGCTACGTATTCTATGTAGAAGGCAATTCAGAGCAAATTTATGAATAAAAACGAACAGCCACCGAAAGGCCAACCAGAGATTTAAAGAATTGTATGGCTCGCAAGGATATCCAGACTCTTGAAGAATGGCTGCGAATGGCTCGGCAAGTAAAATACCGGGCGAACCCATTGGCAAAATCGCTGAAAATTTGTCCGCGTCAATTACAGCGCTATACCCAGGAATTTTTTGATTCCAGCCCGCAACGCTGGTTAAACGAGCAGCGATTGTCTGATGCTGCGGTTCTGTTAAAGAAAGACCTGTTGGTCAAAAAGGTCGCGTTAGAGCTTGGTTTCAAATGCACTTCGCACTTTTCGCGCGAGTTCAAGTTGTATTACGGCATTGCACCGTCAAAATTTCAGGACTGGAACAAATTACAACGCCGGTCAATAGCTAGGTAGAGCGTGTTCGTCCAAAATGTCCGTCCTAGATAACAGATGTCCGTGCCAGACAACTCATTGTTCTCGTAAACCGCCTTATCTTCTTCTATCAAAGAGTCTAGTAGAAACATGACGTGTCTGAGACGAAGCTGTGGCAGACAATTTTTTGTTCGGGTCGAATGAATCAGAAGGTACCGCGGTATTTGGGATGCCCTTTAGTTGAGGGTAAACTTCATTTTATTGTCCACATAGTGGTTTCTTTAGGGTGTATTTTAATTTCTCCTCTCTTATGAAAAAGACATTGGCAATTCTTGTAGCATCCTTGGGTTTAATCAGCTTAACGCCAGGACAAACCACCGTCAGTTCCGCCACCGACGTTACCGACCAGTCGGTGCAACCCTCGGAAACAATTGCCGGTTATCAGATCGGTGAACAGGACGGCAACTCGCGGGTCTGGCAGAAAATCGTCCGGACAACGGATGGGCAGGGCAACATCACCTTTCAAACCAACCAAGCTTATGTAGAACTGGCTTCGGGTTTAAACCATCTGGTCAACGGCCAATGGGTTGAATCGAAGGAGGAAATTGATGTTTTGCCTGACGGCAGCGGAGCGGTGGCCACCAACGGCCAGCATCAGGTTTATTTCCCCGCCGACATCTATCAGGGTAAAATAAAGATGGTGACACCGGAGGGCAAAATCTTGAGCAGCCGTCCCGTGGGACTCAGTTACGACGATGGCAGCCACACGGTATTGATCGCCGAACTCACCAACAGCATTGGAGAGTTAGTTGGCTCCAATCAAGTCATCTATCCCGATGCCTTCATTGGTTTTAAAGCGGATTTACTTTACACCTATACCAAAGCCGGCTTTGAGCAGGACATCATTTTGAGGGAACAACCACCGGCACCGGAAGATTTCAATCTCGCTTCGCAAAACTGCCGGTTGCAATTGCTGACTGAATTCTTTGACCCGCCCCAGCCGACGGTGACCACCACGCAACTTCCGGCACAGGCGAATATGGCATTAAACGATGACAAACTGGATTTTGGCATCATGCAGATGATGCCGGGTAAGGCCTTCTTGTTGGGAGCTGATGCACATGACGGAGGGGTATTAGTGGCAAAAGAATGGGTGAATGTGAACGGTCAGCAAATTTTGGTGGAAGAAGTGCCGGTGATGGCATTGGCCGATGAACTGTTGGAGTTACCGTTGCCGCAGACAACCACCACAAAAGTCAGTCCCAATTCCCCGCTTTATGTAGTATCAGCCCAACGATTACTGCCAACACAACGATTGGCAACCGCCAAACATCCGATGCAGATGGCACAAGCCGCGCCATCATTGCACGGATTGGTGCTGGACTACACAACCCTCAACACCAGCCTGACCAACTACACATTCCAAGGAGACACGACGTATTACATCAGCGGGACGGTGAATCTTTATGGAACGAACACCTTTGAAGGCGGCGCGGTGATCAAATACACAAACAACGCCGATCTGTATTCAGGTTCCACGATCAATTGGCTGGGGAGTGCGTATCGGCCGGTAATCTTCACGGCCAAGGATGACAATACGGTGGGGCAAGCCATCAGCGGTTCGACGGGCAATCCGAGCGGTTATTACGCCAACCCCGCCTTGTATTTGCTTGGTAGCCCGACCCTGGCCTATTTCCGCATCGCCTATGCCAAAGCGGCCATTGTCTCAGGCCAAAACAGTCTTAATCTGTATCATGGCCAGATTGTAAATTGTCAGGCTGGCGTCACCGGCTATGATTTTGCTGACGGTGTCTACAATGTTTTGTTCGCCAAGGTCGCCACCAATTTTAATTTTCAAAGCGCAAGTTTGACGGTGCAAAATTCGACCTTCAATAATAGTGGTATTCTGGCAGTATTGACCAGCTACGGTGGCAGTTTGGAATTTACCAACTGCATTTTTGCCAATGTAACCAACCTTTACAGCGGGACGCCGACAACGTTTACCGGCGGCTACAATGGCTTCTACAATAGTCCGACCTTTGGATCGAGCCAGGTTTCCAGTTCCAGCAATCCATTCCAGACGGTAGGCGCAGGCAATTATTATCTTACGAATGGCTGCAGCTTTTTCACCGCGGGCACGACTAATGTCAACGCCACCTTGCTGGCGGCCATCGAACAAAAAACCGCCTGTCCGCCCTTGGTTTATTCCAACATGACCTTCTCAACCAATTTAACGCTCGGCCTAAATCCACAAACACCCCGAGACACAAATGCCACGCCGGACTTGGGTTATCATTATGATCCGATTGATTATCTGGTCAGTAACGTGACCATTTCGGCCACAGTGATCCTGACCAACGGCGTGGCGCTGGGATTGATGGGCAGCACATCATTGACGCTTCAGACCAATTGCAATCTGTTCAGCCAGGGAACACCTTTGAATCTGAATCAATTGGTCGATTATGCCAATGTGCAGGAGCAACCGTTGAATCTGGGCAGTGGGACGCTGGCACAATCCGGTTTGGGCACAAACATTATTGCGAGGTTCCGGTTCACGGATTTTTCAATGCCCGCCGGGAGCGCGTCCCAAGAATTCTATACAGCGTTTAATTACGAACCGCAGTTGTCATTTCAAGATTGCATCTTGCACTGCTTCAGTTTTGTGTGGATTGATTCATCCGGCCCCGCCAGTTTGACTTGCACCAACAATCTATTCGATCGCTGCACATGGGGTTTTTCCAGCCCCAGTATGTTTGCCACCTTTTACAACAATCTATTCCGTGGCGGCACATTTCGCCTGGTTCCGGCTGGTATACTACCATGGTATGTGAAGGATAATTTGTTCGATCAAGCCAACTTGAGCGGCAGTTCGACGGGTACCAATTACTTTATCAGTTCGTATAACGGTTTCACGCTGGGCACGACCAATTATCTGGGTGGGACGAACAACAAGACGAATCTGCTGGAAGATTATCAGGTTGGCCCGCTGGGTAATTATTATTATCCAACCAACGGGACCAATCTTGCGACGTTGATCAATGCGGGTAGCACCAATGCCAGCGCCCTTGACTTGTATCACTACACCATCAGAACCAATGAGCTAGTGGAAGGCACCAACACGGTGAGTATAGGCTTTCACTACATGGCGCTGGGTATCAATGGCCTGCCACTGGACACGGACGGCGATGGCATTCCGGATTATCTGGAAGATGCCAATGGCGATGGAATTTATGACTCAGGGGATTCGAGCAGTTGGACGGATTATTACAATGGGAAATTGCCCCTTCTGACAATTCTTGGCGGGAACAATCAAAAAGATTTGACGAACAGATTTCTGCCGCTGCCTTTGACAGTTTATGTAACCGCCACCAATGGAGTGGCATTAACAAATGCGCCTTTGACTTTCACCGTAACTCAAGGAGGCGGCTTAATTGCAAGCTCTAATAATGGAACTGTCACCAATGTCATACAACTCAGAACCGGCATAAGCGGTCAGGCGGCGGTATGGCTGCAATTGCCCTCTACCAATGGCACCAACGTTATAACAGTTACTGCTCAAAGCGGGACAAACGTTGTGCAGACAAATTTTACCGAGATCGCCGGGCCGATTCCAATGATGGCAATCGGTGGAGAGCGGATAATGGAACTGACCGCAAGCGGCGATGTTGTGTCTTGGGGTGGAAATCAATATGGGGAATTTGGCGATTACACTCATCTTGACGGCACTAATTCGGTGCATGTCGTTACGTTAACCAACGTAACCAGCATCGCTTCGGGCATGAGTCATTCCCTGGCATTGGATTCCCATGGTGCACTTTGGGCATGGGGTCAAGATAACAGTGGACAATTAGGTAATGGTAGCTCAGATACCAATCTTCCCATACAAGTTCTTGGAATGACAAACGTCATGGCGGTTGCCGCTCACGGTATTAGTGACGGAGACGATGGAATATTCGGGCTTTCTTCAGCCGTCAAAACGAATGGTACGGTTTGGATGTGGGGTGTGGGTGATTCAGAAGACGTCCTTTCGTTTGGTTCTACTGCTGAGCAAATCACAGGCATTTCCAATGTAATTGCTGTCGCAGTAGGCGCTGATCATGCTTTGGCATTAGAAAATAATGGTTTGGTTTGGGCATGGGGCGAAAATTACTTTGGACAATTGGGTAATGGAACAACGACTGACAGCAGCACTCCGGTTCAGGTTACTGGCTTAAGTAATATTGTCGCCATTTGTGCCGGTGACGATCACAATCTTGCCTTGGCTTCTAATGGGGTTGTTTGGGCGTGGGGTAATGATGGAGACGGAGAGCTGGGCAATGGTGTGACGGAAAGGGATAGCGATGTGCCTGTCACGGTAGAGGGTCTGACAAATATAACTGCGATTGCTGCGGGCGCTTCACATTCTTTGGCTGTGGACAACGAAGGACAATTATGGGCATGGGGCGATGATGGCTTTAAGCAATTAGGCGACGGAGGTGCGGTTGGCGGCATCAACCATCCTATGGCGGTTTCAGGCATGACCAACATCGTTGCAGCAGCGGCGGGATCAGATGCCTCAGTTGCAATAGATAGCAGCGGCAATTTATGGCAATGGGGAGAGGTGGATGATTATTATTATAACACAAATTTTGTATGGGGTAACGAGAGCAACCTTCCGGCACTGTCACCGTCTTACGTTGATTTTTACAACGGGCATCTGCCCAACCTGACAATTTTGAACGGGAATAATCAAACCCCACATGGAGGGACGGAGTTCAGCCAGCCGTTGGTTTTTCAGGTAACGAACACTAACGGCTTGGCGTTAAGCAACGCGCCGGTTTCGATTGAAGTGATTTCAGGTGACATGGAATTGCGAACAGTAAGTGGTGGGAATAATTACAAAGGCCTGAGGCTGACAACCGGCACCAACGGTGAAGTGACTTTAATTGGTTATGCCGACAGATATGTCAGTAACACAAACTGCCTCGTTAGGGTTCTGACTGCCAGTCATGCACAAATTGCGGAAGCGGATTTCAATGAAACGCTTATTCCGTTGCCTACGGTCAATATAACCAGTCCCACAAGTGGAAACACATATCTTGTCGGCACAAACCAAACTTTGGCCATCACCGTAAATGCGGAAGCAGCTCCCGGTGCCTCCATCCAGGAAGTGGATTACAGTTATCAAACCAACGGTGGTGCAAGCACGCCTCTGGGTATTTCAACTGTAAGTCCATTTTCAATAACCTGGACAAATACTGCGTTGACTAATGCCTTCTATGGACAATATACGATAAACGCAACGGCTGTGGATAATGCTGAGGCTCGATCTGATACCAACAGTGTGACCGTCAACGTTGCCTTGGACACTGATGGCAGCGGGTTGCCGGATTATTGGCAATTGAAATATTTTGGTCACCTAGGCATGGATCCCAATTCGGCTCCGGATGGCAACGGCCAAACCCTCTTATATGACTATCAGAATGGTTTTGACCCTACAGATTATTACGACGGCATCTTGCCAACACTGGTAATTGTTAACGGCAACGATCAAGCCGGAACGTATGGTTCGTTCCTTCCACAACCCGTAATTATTCAGGTAGTCAATGGAAGTTCAATTGCTTTAACCAACGCCCCCGTGACTTTTGCTGTGACTAATGGCACTGCCTTACTCGCTTTGACAACCAATGATGTTCCAACGAACTCGCTTAACTTGCAGACGGATACAAATGGGCAGGCCTCGGTCTGGGTTTATTTTCCGCCAGCCAGCACCAACCCTCCCGACAGCACAATTTTGGTCAGCGCCTTCAGTGAAACCAATTCCGTTTCCATTACCGTCAATGAGTTTGTGCCGCTGGGCCATTGGACTTTCAACGATACCAACACCTGGATCGGGGAAGAAGGTCAATTGCCGTTGTTGGCCACCAACGTTGTCGGTGTGCCCAGTTGGAGCAGCAATGCAGTGTCGGTGGACACCACAAGTCCGGCCATTTTAGCGTATAATGTCGTAGAAACGAATGGTAACACCAACATCAATTTCCAAGATGGTTCGATACTATTCTGGTTTAAGCCGGATTGGAGCAGCACAAACGCCGGCGGAGTCGGTCCTGGGACTTGTGGCAGATTGATTGATGCGGGCAATTACAATCCTGCCTTCACCAATGGCTGGTGGGCGTTGTATCTCAGTCCCGATGGAACTCAACTTTCATTCGACACATCCACCAACGGTGGCGGCATGACGAATCTGGCCGCGAACATTTCCTGGTATTCCAACGAATGGTATCAGATTGCCCTGACCTATTCATCGACAAACAGTGCTTTATATATGGATGGGCAATTATTGACCAATGGAGCCGGCGTGACTGATTTCCCGAACGCTAACGAATTGACCAATGGCTTCAGAATCGGCAGTGACGAGAACGGGAATAATCAGGCCGGAGGTGCTTTCGATGAACTGCAAACTTTTGATTATCCTTTGAACGCGACCAATGCAACGACTTATAATAGTCTAATTCCCGATTGGTGGCAGATCAAGTATTTCGGCAACTTAAGCCAGTCAATTTATGGTGACTATGATGGCGATGGGGCAAATAACCTGACAAAATATCAAGAAGGTTTCGATCCAAACGTAATCCAATTTGAGCTACAGTTCACAAATAATTACGTCAATACTAATATTATCGGCGGCGTAAATTCCATCTTAAACGGCGTTCCATCTTATATGGCAATTCTCGTTAGTCCCCACACTAACACTGTAATTAATCCATACCAACCTTATACCAATAATGTTATCCGCAATGCCACTTGGCAGCCGTATAATCCGAACATTACCGTTTCCCTGGGTTCCAGCAACGGCAGCTATGATGTTTGGGTCGGCGTGCGTGGACTGCCACAAGATGGCCAGCAGACATGGCAAGGGACAACGCTCACTTTGGATACGGTGCCGCCGTCGGTCATCATTACCAATCCCGCCACCAGCACGGTTTCAAAATCCGTGATTCAACTGCAAGGTTGCGCCAATGAAACCTTAAGCAGCCTGACTTTTGACGTCAGCAATGCCTCCGGCATTTGGACAAACCAAACAGGATATTTGACCGGTCAATTTTATGACACCAACTTGTTAGCATTCACCACGAATTGGTTTCAGTGTTACAACGTTGCATTGACCAATGGCCTGAATACCATCACGCTTCATGCGACGGATTTGGCAGGTAACACGACCACGACGAATGTCAGCTTTACATTTGATGAAGCTGCCGATACCAATCCACCTGCCTTGACACTGATCTGGCCGCAAAATGGAACCGCGATCAGCGGCAGCAACTTCACGCTGCAGGCGCAGGTGAGCGACCCGATGACGACCCTTGCCGCTACCATTGTGGACACTAATGGGGATACAAACATAATTCAGGGCGTCGTCGAACAAAGCGGACTGGCTTGGGTGCAAAATCTGCCCTTGGCTGCCGGCACAAATATACTGACCGTCGTCGCGACGGATTCGATCGGCAACACGACCACGACCAACATCAGCGTGGTCCAAAGCGTGGTGACTGTTACCATGAATCCGCTCCCTAGCAATCAGCAAAATCAACCGTCTGTGACCGTGACCGGCACTATCAGTGATCCGTCTTACACACTCACCGTTAACGGTGTATCGGCGACGGTGAATTCCGACGGGACTTGGGAAGCCGACAATGTGCCGGTGAGTTCATCCGGCACGGCAATTTTTGACGTGGAAGTTTATGTCGGCGACCCATCCAACGTGGGTTCACAACAATTTACCATGACCCAGCCGGTTAAAGTCGGTTTGATGAACTATTTGAGAAATAGTTCCACCTATTATTCAATGGATAACGGTTTTGATTTTCCGGAAATCGGTGGTGGTGATACTGTTTTTGACGATGCAGCGGATGCAATTAATTGGACCTACCAATCTGGCGGGTCTGATTCTGGATATTTATTTGATACTGGAGATTATGATTCGTACTACTTCGTATACGGTTGGCAGGACTATGGGTGGGATAACAACATTCCAGCGGGCGAAGATGCTTTTTCTATGAGCTATAACACCGCATTTTTATTTGGAGGATTTCAGTGGGAAAATGCTTCAACGGCTTCAGCGGGGGCATCTCTCAATGGCTTCAACGGGGATATAAATGGAGGGACGAGAAGTGACGGTTCTAGCAGCAACGTTCGAACCCGCGTAATGATTGAGCCGCAAGGACAGGTTGCTGCCGGCACGATGGTAACCTATCTCGTCCAAGCGCAGGCTTCGGATTATTCCTCTGGAAGTCAATTGCAACCCACAACACTGCAAATTCAGGGCCAAACTTTGACGCCGGTAACTAATTCCGATGGCTCGATTTGGGGACAAACGCTCGTTTCCGCGCTCTCAGGTGCGAATGTGGACGTGACACCAGAAACCGGTGGAAATTACACCTTCAATGTGCAGACGGTCAAGACCAAGGAAGACTGGCAAAGGGATGTGCGGAATGAAATTTATTCCGACACAAGCGGCGCGGCGGACATGAATACCTATAATCCCGCCAATGGGTTTATGTATAACCGGACAAACTTGCAAGCCGTGTATTGTTTCTACCAAAAGCTGTTCAACGAAGACACGAACCTGCTTTGGGCGGGCTTGGGCAAGCTGGCGGGCGCGCCGGTGTATGCGGGATTGAGTGATGCGGAATATGGAAAAGCTACGTTAGCAATGTTAGATTTAGACACTAACAGTTTGACCACTTTTCAAAACACGCTCATCACGATGAATACGAATATCCTTCAAGACCTAGCATGGCAGTCAGAGGCTTACTACAAGGGCGGCTTGCAGGCATTGAATGTGATCTATGCTGGAGAAACTAATGCTCTGGATTTGCCGACTATCACCGCGTGGCGGGAAATTGATGATGGTATTTCAAACAATATCGCAAGTGAGATACAAGATGGAAACTTGCAGCTTGCTCACAGGGAGCAATTGACCATTCTTCAACCCAATTACGACACATTGAACGCAATGGGAAGTGTCATCACCAACGCGATGTCTATCTTGGCAAAAAATCCTGTTCCGACTGGGTCAAGTTTTACAAACGTCGTTCCCGGCGGTAATCTTTGTGCTTTTTCAGACCGTTGGAATTGGATCACCAATAGCGCTGGCGGCATCTGGCCGAATTGGGTAGCGGTTAGTCCAATGACTCAATCTGGCTGGGTCAATATTCCGTTAAAAAGTCGTGCAGAAAGCTATACACTCCTTCCACTCTTTCTCTATCCAATACAATAACTATTATGAAATATATCTTCTCTTTATATTTTATCCTTTTCAACCTAACTATTGCACACGCTGACCTCAGTGTGGAAATGGGTTTAACACTTCCGGATTCCACAAACCTTTGGGTAGGAGTTGTGGATAGAATTAAAGGCAGCCAATGTCGTGAAGATGAGATCGGTATGTATGCAAACATGAAAAGTCACGTCTTAAACTTGGATACCGGCGAAGGATTCACTTTGACGCCGGATAAGAAAATAGCGGTTAAAACTGTTTTGAATCAGTCCGCGCGAACCAATGCAATTGCAGTTGATGCCATAAAAGATACTGGCATGACCGAAGCCGTCAACGGATATGATGCGGAAATTTATACTTATACAAGCTCTAAAGGTAACTATACGTTATGGATTGCAAAAGACTTTTCAAATTTTGCAAAAATCAAACAGGACTTGGTTAAACGAGATAGATTGCATACTATGACAAAGTCCGGGATTCTTCACTTAAGCACATTGCCTGGCATGTTGTTGAAGTTTGGAAATGCTACTACGAATGCAGGAGGATATAATCCACAATTCCATGTTTTTATGAAAGAAGAACCGATTGATGATTCAGTCTTTGATTTGCCAAAAGATTATCATTTTGCAAACACCAACGAAACTGTTTCCACAACGAATGCGCCGCCGACTAAATAACACCAACACTCTTCAAGACCTTGCATGGCAATCAGAGGCTTATTACAAGGGCGGCTTGCAAGCATTGAATGTGATTTATGCTGGTGAAACGAACGCTCTAGATGCTCCAACCATAGCTGCTTGGCGGGAAATTGATGACGGTATTTCAAACAATATCTCAAGCGAGATACAAGATGGCAATTTGCAGCTTGCACACAGAGAACAGCTTACCATTCTTCAACCAGATTACAATACATTGATTAGCATGGGTGGCACTATCACAAACTTAATGTCCGTTCGCGCAAAAAATCCTGTTCCCACCGGAATGAGTTTTACCAATGTTGTTCCCGGCGGCAACATTTGTGTTTTTGCCGACCGATGGAACTGGATTACAAATAGCGCTGGCGGCATCTGGCCGTCTTGGGTGGCGGCTTCACCAACAACTCAATCTAATTGGGTTACTATTCCACTAACTAATCGAGCTGTGAGTTATGCGGTTAATCCAAGCATCTACTAATAAATGCTATGAAACATATTTTATTTTTATCTTTAACCATTTTCTGCATCTCTCTTTCTCTTGCCCGCGCCGATCTTAGCTTGAAAATAGGCTTCGTTGGTTTAACGGGTCAAAATAAAACCAACTTTTTGATGGGTGTTATAAATAGAGTCAAAGGAAATAAAATCCGCGAAGACGTGTTTTTTGAAGGAGTAGATGTTGAAAGTAAAATCTTAAATTTAGATACAGGTGAGGAATTTAAATTGTCGTCAGATCAAAAATCGGCTATAAAAATTTCTTTTGACCAGTCCGCCCTAACCAATGTGATACCGATTGATGCCATAAAAGACACTGGCAAGACCGAGACCGTGAACGGATGTGATGCGAAAATCTATAACTTTAGCAATTTTGTTGGTGCTAATTATACATTGTGGGTTGCGAAAGATTTTCCCCATTTTGAGATAATTAAGAAAGATTTGGTTAAGCGCGATAGATTACACCTCACCACACACTCACAAGGAATCCACATCAGCACACTGCCGGGAATGTTGTTGAAATATAGTATTAATAATTCAGATACGAACGCCTCGTTGCTCCAAGTTATTGTAAGCGAAGAACCGATTGACGATTTAGTTTTTGAAGTGCCAAAGGATTATCATTTTATAACCACTAACGAAGTTATTTCCGCAACGAATGAGCCGCCAACTAAATGATACCCATATTCTCCAAGACCTTGCGTGGCAGTCGGAGGCTTACTACAAGGGCGGCTTGCAGGCGTTAAATGTGGTCTATGCCGGTGAAACGAACGCTCTGGATTCCCCGACCATAACTGCTTGGCGGGAGATTGATGATGGTATTCAAAACAACATCGCAAGCGAGATACAAAACGGCAATTTGCAGCTTGCGCATCGGGAGCAATTGACCATTCTTCAACCCAATTACGACACATTAAATGCAATAGGCGGTGTCATCACCAACGTGATGTCTATCTTGGCAAAAAATCCTGTTCCGACTGGGTCAAGTTTTACAAACGTCGTTCCTAGCGGTAATCTTTGTGCTTTTCCAGACCGTTGGAATTGGATCACCAACAGCGCTGGTGGCATCTGGCCGAATTGGGTGGCAACCGATCCGACGACTCAATCAGGGTGGGTCGACATTCCACTGACAACTCGTGCAACAAACTATACGTTATTGCCCTTTTTGCCAATAAAATAACTTATGAAATACATATTCTCGTTATATTTTATCCTTTTCACCCTGACTATTGCACACGCTGACCTCAGTGTGGAAATGGGTTTAGCACTTCCGAATTCCACAAACCTTTGGGTAGGAGTTGTGGATAGAATTAAAGGCAACCAATGTCGTGAAGATGAGATCGGTATGTATGCAAACATGAAAAGTCACGTCTTAAACTTGGATACCGGCGTTCGATTCCCTTCGCCCGCTCCAATTTGAAAATCGCCAATGGAATCAAGACATTGGCGACTTTTGAATTTTTCAAAAAGTCAAAGTGAGAATAAAAGTGAGAATGGCGGCATTCTCATGCGCCGTTTTTAATGAATAAAAGCTGTTATTTTCAAAGGGCTTTGCGGTGCTGAAAAATGACATGGTGAGAATCATTCCATGGCCAAATTCAAGTTCTCACGCTACTTCAAAGAGGATTCAATGAATGCTGCAAAATCTTGATTTTGCAGCAGTTTGGTCTTGATCCAAACTGATTTCGGAATCGGCAGCGAGAAAAATGCTTTTACATCCCGACGTAATCCTTCCTGCTTTGTCACCAGTTCGTCTTTGAGCGCCTCATATACGCTGCTCGTGTGGGAAATTATCATGTTCACGAAAAATCTCTCTGCCGGTGTGACCGGCTGTTTTGCCACATCCGCCGAATCATCAAGAACACGCGACAAGTCCGGGCGAAGGAAGATTTCTTTCCACACCTCGCGATGATTTGCAGTGATGGTCAGGAGATTGGCAATGCGCCGTGTTTTCGTTTCAGAACGGAGCGAGACAGCCGTGAACCACAAACCGCCGATGATGCCGACGGAGCTGAAAAGATCGAACCAGTATTGTGAAAGCCATTCCCCAATTCCCATGCCGCCATTTTATCACAACCGGCTTCGTATGAACATCAACCTTGGGGAAAAGACTTTTACACGTCACGCACCAAGTCGCGCAATTTTAACTTCAGCGCTTTGGTGATTCTCATCAGAGAGTCCAATGAAACATTGACATACCCGCGCTCAACTTCGCCCAGGTATTTGTAACTCAGGCTGGCCTTTTCAGCCAATTTTTCCTGACTTAACCCTGCCTGCTTGCGATAAGCGCGGATTTTTTGACCGACAATTCGACGATACGGAAATGCCACAATGCCTTACCGAAACAGGAAGCGTCCGCAAATTAAACCCGATATATGTGCTATTTTGTTCTTGCCTTTTTCCCGCACTTCCCCGATGATTGTGCCGCATGAATACGCCGCCCATGTTTCTTCGCAGACTTGGCCCTGATCCGCACGCCAATGGAGCACAATCCGTCGGGTGTCAGGGTTGCCCGGACATCTTTGAACTCGCCGATGGCGACTTTGCCGTAATCGGAGCGGACATCACCGATGCGGCGAAGAAATTGCCGCCAACGGCCGGCTGTGGTCCTGATGAGCGTATCGTTCGGATTCCACGCAAGACCCTTGTGCTCGCCAAGCGGGATATTCCCGACCGGATTTTGTAAGAAAGAAATTGTTTGCAAAGGTGGGAAAAGGAATAGAACGGTTCAGGGATGAACCAGTAGCCCTATTGGTTATTGCACAACGCCAAATTCACGTCAAATTCAGCCATAAATTGAGGCAGCAGAAACATGAAAAACCATTGCCAGACAGCTAAAGACCCTTGGCGATTGGATTCGAGTCAAACGGCAAGAAAAGAACCTCTCCCCTACCATTTGGCGGCAAAAATGGGTATTCCAACAGCCTTGGTTCGGTTCTAGGAGAACGGAAAAGGCCAGCCTGATAAGCAACAGTTGGATTTTTTGGCAAAAAATTTGGAGTTTTCCCTCGGAAACACTCGCTAATTTCATCACTCCGCAAAAAAGTTAAACTTTTTTGAAAGATCGGTGCTTTTCGCTACGTATTCTATGTAGAGGGTAAATTTGTGAATACGAGTGAACAAACATGGTTTTTTAAGCCGCCAGTTATTGAGGACACGCTCAAATCTGGAATGATACGAATTGAGCGCAAAACCTTCGCTTTCATACTCAAGGAAAACATTCGTGGGCGGTTTTTGCGCATCGTCGAACAGGCCGGTCCACTCCATACCTCCTTAATCATCCCAACAAGCGGACTGGAAGACTTCAAAAAGTTGCTGTGTGAAATGCTCGCAGCCAACGGACAACCACCGAAAGGGCAAAGAGAGGCGTAAAGAATTGTATGGCTCGCAAGGATATCCAGACTCTTGAAGAATGGCTGCGAATGGCTCGGCAAGTAAAATACCGGGCGAACCCATTGGCAAAATCGCTGAAAATTTGTCCGCGTCAATTACAGCGCTATACCCAGGAATTTTTTGATTCCAGCCCGCAACGCTGGTTAAACGAGCAGCGATTGTCTGATGCTGCGGTTCTGTTAAAGAAAGACCTGTTGGTCAAAAAGGTCGCGTTAGAGCTTGGTTTCAAATGCACTTCGCACTTTTCGCGCGAGTTCAAGTTGTATTACGGCATTGCACCGTCAAAATTTCAGGACTGGAACAAATTACAACGCCGGTCAATAGCTAGGTAGAGCGTGTTCGTCCAAAATGTCCGTCCTAGATAACAGATGTCCGTGCCAGACAACTCATTGTTCTCGTAAACCGCCTTATCTTCTTCTATCAAAGAGTCTAGTAGAAACATGACGTGTCTGAGACGAAGCTGTGGCAGACAATTTTTTGTTCGGGTCGAATGAATCAGAAGGTACCGCGGTATTTGGGATGCCCTTTAGTTGAGGGTAAACTTCATTTTATTGTCCACATAGTGGTTTCTTTAGGGTGTATTTTAATTTCTCCTCTCTTATGAAAAAGACATTGGCAATTCTTGTAGCATCCTTGGGTTTAATCAGCTTAACGCCAGGACAAACCACCGTCAGTTCCGCCACCGACGTTACCGACCAGTCGGTGCAACCCTCGGAAACAATTGCCGGTTATCAGATCGGTGAACAGGACGGCAACTCGCGGGTCTGGCAGAAAATCGTCCGGACAACGGATGGGCAGGGCAACATCACCTTTCAAACCAACCAAGCTTATGTAGAACTGGCTTCGGGTTTAAACCATCTGGTCAACGGCCAATGGGTTGAATCGAAGGAGGAAATTGATGTTTTGCCTGACGGCAGCGGAGCGGTGGCCACCAACGGCCAGCATCAGGTTTATTTCCCCGCCGACATCTATCAGGGTAAAATAAAGATGGTGACACCGGAGGGCAAAATCTTGAGCAGCCGTCCCGTGGGACTCAGTTACGACGATGGCAGCCACACGGTATTGATCGCCGAACTCACCAACAGCATTGGAGAGTTAGTTGGCTCCAATCAAGTCATCTATCCCGATGCCTTCATTGGTTTTAAAGCGGATTTACTTTACACCTATACCAAAGCCGGCTTTGAGCAGGACATCATTTTGAGGGAACAACCACCGGCACCGGAAGATTTCAATCTCGCTTCGCAAAACTGCCGGTTGCAATTGCTGACTGAATTCTTTGACCCGCCCCAGCCGACGGTGACCACCACGCAACTTCCGGCACAGGCGAATATGGCATTAAACGATGACAAACTGGATTTTGGCATCATGCAGATGATGCCGGGTAAGGCCTTCTTGTTGGGAGCTGATGCACATGACGGAGGGGTATTAGTGGCAAAAGAATGGGTGAATGTGAACGGTCAGCAAATTTTGGTGGAAGAAGTGCCGGTGATGGCATTGGCCGATGAACTGTTGGAGTTACCGTTGCCGCAGACAACCACCACAAAAGTCAGTCCCAATTCCCCGCTACACGTCGTGTCAGCCAAACGATTATTGCCGACGAAGCATTTGGCCAAGACCGGGAACAAGCCAACGTTTATGACCAAGGCCGTTCCATCCGGCAAGGGGTTGGTATTGGACTACAACACGGTCAATGGCAGTCTGACCAACTACACATTTCAGGGCGACACGACCTATTACATCAGCGGCACGGTCAATCTCTACGGAACCAATACGTTTGAAGGCGGCGCGGTGATCAAATACACAAACAACGCCTCGATTACACTGCAATCTTCCAATCTTAACTGGCTGGCCACGCCCTACCGTCCGGTGATTTTCACAGCCAAAGATGATAACAGTGTCGGCAGCACCATCAGTGGCAGCACCGGGAGTCCCACCAATTATTACGCCAATCCGGCCCTGTCCCTTACGTTTGGGGTGAATTTTTCAAACTTTCGCATCGCCTATGCCCAACAGGCGATTTATGGCAACAGCGGCTATTGTACAAATTATAATTGTCAATTTGTCAATTGCCTAAACGGGGTGACACCCTCGGCAGTTACTTTTTACATGGGGAATGCATTGTTTGCCAACGTGCAGACCAATTTCAACAATGTATTCCATGGCGGTGCTACTGTTCAAAATGCGACGTTTGCCAGCAGTACCTGCATCGGAACGCTAAGTTCGGGAGGAGGTGTCACTCTAAACAACTGCATTCTGGCTAATGTAACCAGCTTGGGAACGAGCGGCTTGGTTGGCGGCAACACCAATGGTTTCTACAACAGTCCGGAGTTTGGAGCAGGCAATGTCACCAACACCTTTTATCCATTTCAAAGTGTCGGTGCGGGCAGCTATTATCTGACTAATGGTTGCAGTTTCTTCAATGCGGGCACGACCAACATTGATCCCACGCTGCTTACATATTTGGCTCAGAAAACCACTTATTCGCCGCTGTTGCTGACCAACCAGACGATTTCAGTTAATACCAATTTTAGTCCGCAGGTTCAACGGGACACTAACAGCAGTCCTACCTTGGGTTATCACTATGATCCGATTGATTATCTGGTCAGTAACGTAACCGTTTCAGCCAGTCTGACCCTGACCAACGGGGTGGCGCTGGGATTGATGGGCAGCAAATCATTGACGCTTCAGACTAATTGCAATCTATACAGCGAGGGAACACCACTGAATCTGAATCAATTGGTCAACTATGCGAATGTGCAGGAGCAGCCGTTGAATCTGGGCAGCGGGACGCTGGCACAATCCGGTTTGGGCACAAACATCACTGCGAGTTTCTGGTTCACAGATTTTTCGATGCCAGCCGGGAGCGCATCCCAAGAATTCTATACATCGTTTAATTACGAACCACAGTTGTCATTTCAAGATTGCACCTTGCACTGCTTTAGTTTTGTGTGGGTTGATTCATCCGGCCCCGCCAATCTGACTTGCACCAACAATCTGTTCGACCGCTGCACATGGGGTTTTTCCGGCCCCAGTATGTTTGCCACCTTTTACAATAATCTATTCCGGGGCGGCACATTTCGCTTGGTTCCGTCTGGTACACTACCATGGTATGCGCAGGACAATTTGT
The DNA here is from genome assembly GCA_963719075.1 of uncultured Verrucomicrobiae bacterium. Classification (GTDB taxonomy): domain Bacteria; phylum Verrucomicrobiota; class Verrucomicrobiia; order Limisphaerales; family UBA11358; genus UBA11358. The sequence goes on from CAVRAN010000001.1 coordinate 565,929, forward strand.
TTGACCAAGTCAACTTAAGTGGCAGTTCGACGGGCACCAATGTCATCATCTGTTCTTACAACGGTTTCACCCTGGGCACGACCAACTATCTGGGTGGTTCGAACAACATAACCAATCTACTGGAAGATTATCAGACGGGCCCATTGGGCAATTATTATTATCCAACCAACGGGACCAATCTTGCGACGTTGATCAATGCGGGTAGCACCAATGCCAGTGCTCTTGGCTTGTATCATTACACCGTTACAACCAATGAAGCGGTCGAAGGATTCAATACCGTCAGCATCGGTTATCACTATGTGGCGTTGGGCACCAATGGCCTGCCCTTGGACAGCAATGGGGATGGCATCCCGGATTATCTGGCGGATGCCAATGGGAATGGATTGGATGATCCGGGCGAAATTCCTTGGAATCTGCCGGTAACTAATATGGTTCTGTGGCTTGAGGCGGATGAGGGAGTCACCAACTCTGGTGGGTCAGTTAGTGGCTGGGCCGATCAAAGTGGTAATAATAACAATGCGACGGGTGTCAACCAGCCTTTGTGGGTGGCCAATGCTTTGAATGGACTACCGGTGGTGCAGTTTAACGGGACCAACAGTTATCTTAACTTGCCCTACTTTATGAACGGGGCGACGCAGGGCGAGGGGTTTGTGGTGTTGAAGACGACGACGACTTTGGGCAGTGACGGGGCGTTGTGGTCTTGGGGAAGCTATGCAATTTATGGATACGTTACTCAACTAGGTTATCCCAACAGTGATGGGAGCATCAGCGAGGATTTTGGGAGTGGGAATCTTTACAATATGGGCGTTCCGGCGCAGCCGCTGAGTCAATATCATCTGTATGAGGTAACCTCGCAGACCAACAATTGGGCGGCATGGATCAACGGCAGCTTGTTGTATCAGACCAATGGCAATCCCGCTGGATTTAGTTATGCCGGTCAACCTTACACTCCATCGCCTACCTTGGGGGTGACTGAAGGTTATCCCACTTTGTATTTCAATGGTGACGTGGCGGAGGTGATGGTGTTCAACCGTGGGTTGACGGCCAGTGAACGAGTGACAGTCAGCGAGTATTTGAACGGCAAATATGGATTAGTGCCGGCGATACCGGCAACGCCGACGAATTTGGTGGCCACAGCCATATCCACCAACCAGATCAGTCTGACCTGGAGTGAAGCATTGACCAATGGCGGCATCACACAAATTGCCGTGGAGCGTTCAACGGCCAGCAACGGGACGTATCAGGTGATTGCGCAATTAACCAATGCGCTTTCGTATATGGACACCAATTTGCCGGCGGGAACGACTTATTATTATCAAGTGCAGGCGCTCAATCTGACCACGTGGTCGGCCCCATCAAGCGTGGCGTGGGCGACGACATTGACCAATGGGACAAGTTTGCCGTTGGGTTCGTTGGCCTTGTGGCTGAAGGCAGACAGCGGACTGGCGCAATTGAGTACAAACACACCGGTTGACCTTTGGGCTGATCAGAGTGGCAACGGGGAGAACGCGGTGCAGCCGATCGGGGCCGACCAGCCGATATGGGTTGCCAATGCTCTCAATGGTCGGCCGGTGGTGCAATTTGGGGGGACGAATTACTTCAACTTCAGCCTGCCGAGCTATCTGACGAATTTGACGCAGGGCGAGACATTTGTGGTGTTAAAAACGACGACGACTTTGGGTAATCAAGGGGCATTGTGGTCTTTGGGGAGTTACCCGATTACAGAATACGTCACGCCGACAGGTTATCCCAACAGTGATGGGAGCATCAGCGAGGATTTTGGGAGTGGGAATCTTTACAATATGGGCGTTCCGGCGCAGCCGCTGAGTCAATATCATCTGTATGAGGTAACCTCGCAGACCAACAACTGGGCGGCGTGGATCAACGGCAGCTTGTTGTATCAGACCAATGGCAATCCGGCTGGATTTAGCGGCGCACCTGGCAGTGGTTCACCTACTTTGGGAGTTATCGAAAATTGGCCTAGTTGGTACTATTTCAATGGTGACGTGGCGGAGGTGATGGTGTTCAACCGTGGGTTGACGGCCAGTGAACGAGTGACAGTCAGCGAGTATTTGAACGGCAAATATGGATTAGTGCCGGCGATACCGGCAACGCCGACGAATTTGGTGGCCACAGCCATATCCACCAACCAGATCAGTCTGACCTGGAGTGAAGCATTGACCAATGGCGGCATCACACAAATTGCCGTGGAGCGTTCAACGGCCAGCAACGGGACGTATCAGGTGATTGCGCAATTAACCAATGCGCTTTCGTATATGGACACCAATTTGCCGGCGGGAACGACTTATTATTATCAAGTGCAGGCGCTCAATCTGACCACGTGGTCGGCCCCATCAAGCGTGGCGTGGGCGACGACATTGACCAATGGGACAAGTTTGCCGTTGGGTTCGTTGGCCTTGTGGCTGAAGGCAGACAGCGGACTGGCGCAATTGAGCACCAACACACCGGTTGACCTTTGGCAGGATCAAAGTGGCAACGGTAATGATGTTACACAGCTGACTGGAACAAACCAACCGTTGTGGGTGGCTGCGGCAATTAACGGTTATCCTGTGATTCAGTTTGACGGAACAAATGATTATTTCAATTTTAACGTTCCCAACTTTATGGGTGGAATGACAGGAGTGGAAGCGTTTGTGGTGTTGAAAGTGGCATACCCAACGAACAATACAGCTACATTATGGCGGTTGGGCGGCTCACTCAATGATGTTTCTTTGGCATATCCTGGGCCTGATGGGAGCATCAAAGAAGATTTCGGAAGCACCAGTGTTCGTGACTTGGGAGTTCCACCTCAGCCCTTAACACAGTATCACGTATATCAAGTGACTTCCGAGACCAACAACTGGGAGGCGTGGATAAACGGCATCTTATTGTATCAAACAACCAACAATACATTGGGTTATCCAATTCCAAGTGCAGGCTATCCTCCACTTTTAGGTTCTGATTACTATGATGTTGATTATGTTGCCAACAATCATTTCGCAGGAAGTATAGCAGAGATATTAATCTTCAACCGTGGGTTGACGGCGGGTGAGCGGATAACGGTCAACGAGTATTTGAATGGGAAGTATGGCTTGATGCCAACAGTGCCGCCTGCGCCGACGAATCTGGTGGCAACGGCCATTGCGACCAACCAGATCAGCTTGACTTGGAGTGAAGTGCTCAACGGAGGCATCACTCAAATCAGCGTTCTGCGGTCAACCTCAAGTAACGGAACATATCAGGTGGTGGCGCAGTTGAGTGACACGACCTCGTATGTTGACACCAATAATCTGGCGGCTGGGATGACGTATTACTACGAAGTGGGAGCCGTTAATCTGACGCAATGGGTATATTCCAACATTGCGCAGGCGACGACGCCGACCAACGGGACGGCTCTGCCGTTTGGATCATTGGCGTTGTGGTTGAAGGCCGACAGCGGACTGGCGGAGATTGGCACCAATACGCCGGTGAACCTTTGGCAGGATCAAAGTGGCAATCGTAATGATGCTACACAGCTGACTGGAACAAACCAACCGTTGTGGGTGGCTGCGGCAATTAACGGTTATCCTGTGATTCAGTTTAACGGGACAAATAGTTACTTTAACCTGCCAAATTTTTTGAATGGGGCAACTCAAGCGGAAGCGTTTGTAGTATTGAATGTGGTGACAAACACACCAAGTAACCCGCAATCACTATGGCAAATGGGAAGCAGCGGTTCCAGCCTATATCCAAATGCTGATGGCCAGATTGTGGACGATTTTGGAAGTGCTTCAGCCAATACCATGTCAACGGTTCAATCATTGACCCAATATCATATGTATGAAGCGGTTTCGCAGCCCAATGATTGGGTAGCCTGGATTAATGGCAATTTATTGTATCAAACGAGCAACAATACAGTTGAATTTTGGCCCGACCCGATTTTGGGAGCCTTATATGACAGTTATGATGATATTGTTTACAACTACTTTGCCGGGAACATTGCGGAGGTGCTGGTGTTCAACCGGACGCTGACGGCTGATGAGCGAGATACAGTAGGAGCTTATCTTTTTTCAAAATATAATCTGTCGCAATACGCGACAAATGCCGTTCCTCCCGGTGCTCCCACTAACTTGCTTGCGACCGGCGTGGCTCCTTATCAGCTCAACTTGCAATGGGTGGCTACTTCCACCAATGTTTACAGTTTCCATCTTCAACGTGAATTAGGGACTAACGGCAACTATCAAGAAATTGCTAATTTAGCATCCTATTTTACTAATTTTGTTGATATTACCGCCTCTCCAACCAATCAATATTTCTACCGCGTAAGAGCGCATAATCTTTTTGGCGATGCCTATTCATCAGCAATTTCACCGCCATCCGTGAATATTACAAACTGGCCGGCGACGATTTTAGAAAATGAGACCAATTTAATAATTGCCCAGGCAGCGGATGCAGACGGCAGTGTGAGCAACGTTCAATTCTTTGCAAGTTTCTATGTAAATAATCCATTGATTGGAATGGCAACAAATTCTCCCTACACCATTAATTGGATGCCGACCATGCAAGGAAGCTACACTTTGGAAGCCTTGGCAGCGGACAATCAAGGTAACAGCCAATTTTCTTCGCCTGTCAATGTTAGTGTTTATCTCGATTCCAATGGTGATGGCATTCCTGATTATTTACAGGTTTCACAGGGCAATGACCCAATAAACCCATGGATTCCACCGGGGTTCAACACGAACGATCACACCGCGCCAGTCATCACATTGCTGATACCAACTAACGCAGTTCTTCAATGACCTTTTCAACAAGTTATGATTACAATCACTCGCTCAAAACAGAAGTTGAAAGTTTTCCGGCAAAAAACGTGGCGTCCGTCGCCGTGGCCGTTACGCTGCATCCCATGGACATTGGTCATTCTTCAAGTGATTTTGTCTTTTGTCCCTCAAGTGCTGGCGGATGAGAATACAACGGCGACTGAAACTCTACCAGCAAGCGCTGCCACCTCTCAACCTGCAACACCTTCGACCGAACTTCAATTTTCCGCAAATCCAACGGATGAAGAAATCTCCCGCGCTCGGGTTTTTAGCGGACCAATCATCTCTATTGGAACTAATGAATCACCTAATGAAAACAGCGACCTTGCTGCTGCGTTGCTGTCTTATCGCAACCGTCTGGACCCGGACGATGCCAGTGCCATTGAAAATTTCTTGCAAACACATCCTGACTCCCCCCGTTACATTTCCCTGCTGGCAAATCTGGCTTCTCATTACCGCCGCACCAGCCAGTTTTCCAAGGCACTGTCAACATGGGAACAGGTGTGGACATCAGGTAAGGACATCACCGACCTGAATGGCAGGCAGATTGTGGATCAATCCGTCGGCGAATGGGCTTCTTTTTTAGTCACGCTGGGACGAATGGGAGAACTCAAAGTGCTGTTGCAGGAATTGAATGGACGCGACTTGCACGGCGCTGCGGCTGTGAGAATTTTCGATGCGAGAAATGCCTTGTGGCAAATGGAACATCTGCCCAAAAAGACGTTTAAATGCGGTCCTTATTCACTCTCCCGTATTCAGGCGGCACTTGATCGATCTGCGCCGGTTCATAAAGAGATTATGACGGAGGAATCCACAACCAACGGCACTTCCCTATATCAAAATTGGGTGCTGGCTCAAAGGATGGGATTGAAATATCAAATGGCCAGACGCCAGCCCGGCTCGATCATTCCACTGCCTGCGATGGTGCATTGGAAGTTGGGTCATTTCTCGGCCTTGATCAATATGCAAGGCGGATTTTACCGGATTGAAGACCCGACGTTCAATCAGGGTTTTGTCAGCCAGAACGTTTTGGATGAAGAATCCGACGGCTATTTTCTGATTCCTGACGGCCCGCTTCCCGCCGGCTGGTCGGCGGTGACGGAAGAAGAGGGCGAAACTGTGTTTGGACGGAGCGCACCGCAAAATGGCAATCCCGCTTCACCTAGCGGGCCTTCGCCGCCTTGTAATAATAATGGAATGGCCGGATACTCCGTTGGCTTGATGCGAATCAGTTTGACGATGTCTGATACGCCCTTGTCCTATACGCCGCCACGGGGTCCTGTAGTGGCATTCACATTGACCTATGCCGAACTGTCCGTCAACGAAAACGGTCCCTTTTCATACTCCAATCTCGGCAATCAATGGGATTTTGGCTGGCTGCAATATATTTCAGATAATACAAGCTATTCGAATGCCGACGTATATCTGGTTCAGGCCAACGGCAATTACGAGACATTCACCGGCTTCACCAACAACACTTATGCCGTCGAGGAGCAAAGCCAGGCGCAGTTGACAAAAAACACCAACAACAACAGCTACCAATGTCTTTATCCCGATGGTTCGATTGAAATCTATTCGAACACCGCAGGCACCACCAATGGTCCGCGACAGCTTTTTCTCGTTAAAAAAATGGATCCGATGGGCAATGCCATCGCTTTCAATTATGATACCAATTGCCGATTGACGAACGTCGTTGATGCCATTGGGCAGAAAACCACACTTTCTTACGGGCTGACCAATGACATTTATAAAATCACCAAGGTGACCGATCCGTTTGGACGTTACGCCACTTTTCAATACAATAGTTCGGGCCAGCTGACAAATATTACGGACGTGATCGGCATCAGTTCGATCTTTACCTATGGGGCGACCAATGAAGCGGACTTCATCAATGCACTGACCACTCCTTACGGAACGACGATTTTCACCAACAACAATGCGGATTATGGCAGCTTTAGCATCACTGACACCAACTTGTATACACGCTGGATTCAAGTCACGGATCCGCTGGGCGCACAGGAACGATATGAATTCATGCAAGGAGCGCCGGGTATCAGTGCCAACGATTCGGCCAACCTGATTCCGACGGGTTTGAACCCGACCAATCTCACTTTAGGATTTCCAGAACAGAACACCCGCATGAGTTTCTTCTGGGACAAAACCGCCATGGCAGCCATGCAAGGTCAGTTGGATTTTACCAAAGCGAGGCAATATCTCTGGTGCAGGTTAGAGGCAAATTTTGACACTTTAAGCATGACGCCGGAAAGTATCAAACAACCACTTGAAAGTGGCCGCCTGTGGTATAACTATCCTGGCCAATCGTCATCGGATCTGGAAGGGACGATTGCCCAACCCAGCATCATCGCCCGCGTGCTGGATGACGGGACATCGCAGTTGACGCAATACCAGCTTAACTCCATCGGCAAGCCGTTGCAGGTCGTTGATCCGTCGAACCGCACCAATCTGTTCACCTATGCCACGAACAACATTGATCTGTTGACCGTGTCACAGCGCGCTGGCAGCGCGACTAATTTATTGGGCAGTTACACTTACAATACTGAACATCTGCCATTGACCGCCGTGGATGCCTCCGGCCAGACCAATTTTTTTGGCTACAACACCAACGGCCAGCTTTTGGCAATGACCAATGCATTGAAGGAAATTGTTCTGCTCCACTACAGCACCAACGGCTACCTCACCAACATTGTGGCGGGGACGACCACGAGCCTGTTAAGCACCAACTCCTTCACCTACGACACCAATGGCCGTGTTCGCACCGTGACCGACCCGCTGGGTTATACCATCACCAACAATTACGACGCGGCGGATCGCCTGACGAACATCAGTTACATGGACGGGACATATCAGCAGATTGTTTATAATTATCTTGACCCGGTATTGCAACGGGATCGTGACCGGCATTGGATAGCAATGGCCTACGACCCGTTGCGCCATTTGACTGACACGTATGACAACATTGGCCGGCACACACATTTTGACTGGTGCAATTGTGGCAGTCTGACGGATATTATTGATCCGTTGGGTAATATGACTTCATGGTTTCGGGATTTGCAGAGCCGGGTGACGACAAAAGTTTATCCTGACATGACGCAAATCAATTACACCTACGCCACCAACACCAGCCGTTTGATGCAGGTGGAGGACTCGAAGAATCAATTCACACTTTACAGTTATTTTATTGATGACAATCTGGCGCAGATAACATATTCCAATGCCGTGATTGCCACACCTTCGGTGTCATTCACCTACGACACGAATTACAATCGCATTGTGACGATGATTGATGGTACGGGCACAAACACTTACCGTTACTATAATGTGACCAACGGACAGTTGGGCGCGGGAATGATCTCGTCAATTTCCAATTCATTCATCGGGGCGAGCAGCGTGATTGCTTACAACTACGACGTGCTGGGCCGGATTACAAACCGCGCCATCAACGGCGTGTCGCAACAAATCGCCTTTGACACGCTCAACCGCGTGAGCGTAATTACGAATGTGCTTGGAAATTTCACCAATGTGTATTTGGGAGGAACGGCGTTGCTCACGACCAACTTTGCGCCGTTCGGCAAGAAAACCATCTACAGTTATTTTAGCATCACCAACGACGAGCGGCTTTCTGGAATACTGAATCAGGCTACCAATAACACAACTTTGTCGCAGTTTACTTATGTTTATGATCCAGTTGGAAACATCACCAACTGGACGCAGCAGACAGACACGACGGCTACCAATGTGCAGATCATGCAATACGACCCGGTGAACCAGTTGCTGGCCGACACGGTTCACAGCAACACGATTGCCGGGGCGATACTCAAACAATACGCGTATGGCTACGACCAGTCTGGAAACCGGACAACGGAGCAGATTGGCACTGGCACGAACGCGCCAGTGGCGATAAGCCAGAGCAGCTACAACAGCGACAATCAAGTCACCAGCCGGACGGGCGGAAGCGGTTCGATGCTCTTTGCCGGAAGTTTGAGCGAGCAGGCAACCGTGACCGTTGCCGGAAATTCGGCGACGGTGAATCATGCGACGACAAATTTTGTGGGTTATTCCAGCGTCACCAGCGGAACGAATGTCATTCCGATTATCGCCACGGATTACAGCAACAATGCGAGAACGAACAAATATCAAGTAGTGGCGACTAACAACGGCGTGGCCGAGACGGTTAAATATGATTTGAACGGGAACGAAACCAATGTGGTGTCGGCGACTTCGACCAATAGCTATCAATGGGATGCGGCGAATCGTCTTGTGTCCTTTGCAAGTCCAACGAACCAGAGCCTATTTACCTATGACGGACTTGGGAGAATGGTTCAAATCATCGAGAAAACGAATGGTGTTGCCTATGTCACCAACAAGTTTATTTGGGATGGAACTGAATTGGTGGAGAAACGGAACACAACAATGACGAACCGGTTCTTTGCAGAAGGCGAGCAAATCAAAGGCACAAACTATTTCTACACGCGTGATCATCTAGGTTCAATCAGAGAAATGGTGAATAGCGTTGGCGCGATTCAATACCGAGCTAACTACGACCCTTATGGAAGATTGACGACGGTTCAAGGCACTCTTGTTCCTGATTTTCTATACGCTGGAATGTATTACGAAGCTGCTGATAATTTGAATCTGACGCTTTTCCGTGCTTATGACGCTGATTTAGGAAGATGGCCATCCCGTGATCCGCTGGGGGAATTGGGCGGTGTAAATCTTTATGATTATGTTGAGAATGATCCTGCTAATCAAATCGATCCATTGGGATTATTACCACCCAGTAATCCACAATGCCAACAAATATTGAAAAGGATTGCAAATATTGAAAAGGATATTGCAAGAATGGAGAAAGGACTCGCCGAAGACCTAAAAGGATTACCCGAAGAAGCTCCGGGTGATGATTTAAAACCTAGTCTTTCAAAACGAGGCCACAGAGCGAAGTTGGCTGCCGCAATAGTTAATTTGGAAAAATGGAAAGCTCTATACCAAGCAAATTGCAATGATCCTGAACCGCCAAAAATATGTCCACAGCCTATGCCTTATAATAGTTTGGTAATTATGCCATCCACAGGCGCCGCACTTGGTATTGGAGCAGCAGGAGCCGCTGCTGGTGCGCTAGGAAATAGTGGATGGCTGTTTGCTCCGGCACTAGCATTTTAGAAGCAGAAGCGTATGCTTACGCCAGTGTTAGCGTATTAATTGACGACAAAGATTTACGGAAAATAAATTATGTCTGAACAGAAAGTTAACAATCTAGTAGCCATATGGTTTGAGGGTGATAGCGAAAGCGCAATGTATGACGCAGCTACTGAGGAACCAGAAACCGCGTGGCAAGCAATACTTGAGATTTTGAAGCACGAATTGACCGATGATCAAAGATCTCTACTTGCCGCTGGCCCGCTGGAAGACTTATTAGTTTGGCATGGAGTAGATTTTATTAATCGAATTGAAGAAGAGGCAAAAGTTAACGCCCGATTCAACCATTTGCTGGGAGGCGTTTGGCGCAGGGAAATGCCACAAGAAATTTGGAACCGGATTGAGAAAATGCGTAAAGAGGTTTGGTAATGTTTTTTCAAAGAAGACCATAAATGAACTTTACACGCCAACCATAGCACGCGAGATGCCAATGAAATTAAACGCCGGAACAGCTTCTCGGCTACGAACGCGACACAAGGAAGCAAAGCTCGCCTACATCAGACTGAACATCCAAACGCCTTGCCCGCCTCGTGGCGCTGTCCCGGTCAACCCGTGCGCGCCTTTGGAGTTTTTCACTCTCGGCAACGCGGTTCGCTTTCGGTCATGGATGCGACTGCTCCGGCTATGTGAGGCTGAAAGATTTCAACAACAATGCGGCCAGACAAGAAATCATTTATGTTCCGCATGATATTTGCGCAGCTTTAGTGCCAGCGCCACCGCGTCAAAGATGTCCATCTGATAATATTCACTCACCCACGGCTTGCGTTTCGGTGGCAAACGGGAGGCCAGCTCCTCAGGAAACCGTTTGGCAATGATTTCAGCCAACGCATGTTTTGTCGCCTGACCATCGGCAAAAAAGGTCCGCCGCACCTGCTCCTGTGAAAACAACTTCACCATGACCTTGTGGCTTTTGGCCAGAGCAACGATTTTCCGGCTCAATGCCTTTATTCGCGCAGAACGCCGGGAGCCTTCAACATCTTGCAGCACCAGCACCCCCGGCTGATAATGAGCGATCAGCTCTTCCGCTTTTACGAGTGAATTAGCGTTCTTGTTCCCTTGCACCGTCTTGACGCCCCAATCCACGAGCGTGTCCCGTCCTTCAAGGACGGCAAAACCGAAACCCCTGGTCGAAGGTGCAATGGCTAAAATGAGATAGTGTTGAATTTTATTCATAATCAATTGAGGTTTTTATTGGCAATGTTGGTAAGAATCTGGCGCTTGTGAGCCTTCTGATTACGACCGGCCAACGTTTTGGCCCGTTCCATGACCTGCTGTTCCACTTTTTGATAGAGACCGCCAAAGAGTTCACTGGCCGACCTTTGAAAAATCACTTCAAACGCCAAAGCCGTTTCCAGACTCGGTTCACGGTTAAACCGCTCATAGCGGCTGATTTGGGCTCCCCCTTGATTTCCCAGGAGAAAAGCCACTTCCTCTTGGGAAAGAGTTAAACGTTTGCGATTGGATCGTAAATAGTTGGGAAGTTGAGACATGAGTGGTGAAGGGGGAACGAACTCACGATGAGTTCAGGTTCACAGTAGCGGATTGCAGAAATAACCAAAGGCGTGAACTTTTGCCGGAAGCGGCAAGTTTTACAAAAAACCACCGGTCATTTAAGGCACGGTGGCGAGGTTAGCATTAGAGCACACTATTTGCGTTTCGTCAATTGATGTTGAACTTTCCGCCTTCATTCCTATACTCATCCCCACTATGAGTGACTTGTCATCGTTTACAACTACACAATTACGACGCGCGGCTGATCTTAAAGAGAAAATCGAAGCGTTGAACAAAGAACTGGCCTCGATTCTTGGCGCTCCGGCTTCGGTATCTGCCAAGGTGCCTAAGAAGCGCAAAATGAGCGCTGCTGGCCGGGCCAAGATCAGTGCTGCGGCTAAAGCACGGTGGGCGAAGGTTAAAGGAGCGAAGCCTTCTGCCAAAGCACCAACCAAAAAGAAGCGCACGATGAGTGCAGCGGGCAGAGCTAAAATATCGGCGGCGGCAAAGGCGCGCTGGGCAAAAGTCAAAAAAGCCGGTAAGAAATCGCTCTAATTCATTTCAATTTAGATACAAGTGCAGTCCTGTCATTGGCGGGACTGCATTTTTGTTTGCCGGATTAGGCAACTTCAAGCGTCTCCCGTATTTTTCACCGTGGCTTTAATGTGAAGCGGATGGAAAAGAAACCCGCTCCAACTATCCGCGATTTGTATCCCCATTTTACGGACGAACAACTGGCTGAAGCGGAGGACACGCTTGACCGGTATCTGGCATTGGTGCTGCGCATTTTTGAGCGCCTGGAATTGGAAGCGAGCACGCAGGCCGCTCAATTGACACCCGGCACCGGTGCGATACCATGTGAAGTGTCGGACTCCAAGGCTTTGCAGATTAACCATCATCCAACATGAAAGGGTATATCGGATACATCCGTGTTTCCACGGTAAAACAAGGGACAAAAGGAGTGTCGCTGCAAGAACAACGCGATGCCATTTTGCGCTATGCCGAACGAAATCAACTCAACATTACCGTCTGGCTTGAAGAAATGGAGACCGCCGCCAAGCAGGGGCGTCCCATATTCAACCAAGCGCTTAAACTTTTGCGTAGTGGAAAAGCCCAGGGAATTATTCTTCACAAATTGGATCGCGGCGCACGTAACCTTCGGGATTGGGCGGCCATCGGTGAACTTTCAGACCAAGGTGTTGAAGTTCATTTTGTCACCGAGAGCATCGACCTGCAATCACGAGGCGGCCGGCTTTCGGCTGACATCCAAGCAGTCGTTGCCGCCGATTATATCAGAAATCTTAAAGAAGAAACGCGCAAGGGTTTTTATGGCCGGTTGAAACAAGGACTTTATCCCTTGCAGGCTCCTTTGGGATACCTTGACCAAGGCGGTGGAAAGTCAAAAACGGTTGATCCTATAAGAGGGCCACTAATCCGAAAAGCATTTGAGTTATATGGAACCGGCCAATATAACCTTCACACATTGAGCGAGGAACTTTATCAGCTAGGCTTGCGTAAACGTAACGGTGGCCGGGTGAGCATATCCACTCTTGGAGAAACGCTCAATAATCCCTTCCACTTTGGTCTTATCCGTATTCAAAAAACCAACGAAACCTTTGCTGGCATTCACGAGCCAATCATCAACAAAGCTCTTTTTGATCGGGTGCATGCGGTGCTCACCGGCAAAACGAATACCCGCAGTCAAAAACATGATTATCCGTATCGCCGGATGCTTGCCTGCGGCACCTGTCATTATTCTTTGATTGCAGAACGGCAAAAAGGGCATGTGTATTACAGATGCCACACCCCAAATTGTCCGCAGCCCTGTGTGCGGGAAGAAACGATTGGGACGGAAGTTTCGCAATTCTTCCAAAGAATCCGGTTTAATGACCAAGAGCGGGAATATTACAAGGCGCGCATCTTGACGTTGAAAACAACCTGGACGAGCCGACAGGAAGAGGAAACCAAGAACCTTAATTTGAGACTCAATCAGATCAAAGACCGGCTCAACCGTTTGACGGATGTATATGTTGACCAAGCCCTCGACAAAGCGGCGTTTGAGGAACGCAAAAAAAGCTTATTGTTGGAACAGAAAACAGTGGAGGAAAGTCTTGCCAATGTAACTCGTAATAAAAGCTCATCACCTGATCAGCTTGAAATATTCCTCGAACTGGCCGGAAATGCGTGGTTGAGCCACCAACTGGCGATACCCAAAGAAACAAGGGAAATGCTTAATATCTTCACCTCGAACCGGTTGGTAAATGGAAAAAATATAGATTTGAAGCCATCAATTGCCTTTCAAGAGATTATTAATCGCCCCAAAAGTGAAACTTGTTGCCTTGAACGAGATATACCTCGAACTTGGGACCGAATTCTCGATGCCTTGGCAGCATTAAATCAACAGGGCTTGTTGCCCGATTTGTCTGCAATCATAGCCAAAGATAGCGGCTCAGAAATTGTAAGAACGGAATGATTGTTAAGACGTAGCCCACTTGCTCCATTCGGCCTCATCAATACCGGACTGGCGGATCATTTTATTGATGGCTTTCGACGTGTAGAACCCCTGGGTAAACTTGATCTAGACAAACGTTTTTGGCTCACCGTTTTTCCGTAACTTGACCCAGGATTGGGCATGCTCCAAATCTTGATAAAATTCAAATCCCTTTTCACCGAGAAAATACGTGACGTCTCGATACGTCCAGTTTTGTAATATTTTTGCCATGCCCACAGAATAGGGCGCGGGAGCTTGGACTCATAGACGCCAACATTTGCCGGAAGTGGCAAGTATTAAATGGCATTATTCGGTTAAAATCATCATGTCTGGCCCTTGATCCCAAGCCCTAATATGGATAACTGATAATTATCCATGACTATCGAGGAAATCGCCGCGCCAAGCTTAATGCACAGCCTCGCCACTGACGGCTTCCTTCTGGTTTCAATCCCAGATGGTACTCGGACAGCTATTGATTCCACGTTCAGGCGAGGAGCGGCATTCTTTCATCAGACGGTAGAGGCGAAGATGACGACTGGTTTGGCGGGTGATCTGGGTTACCGGGCATACGGCGTCGAATACTCGTCATCGCCAGACCTTCCCGATCAAATGGAGTCCTTTACAATTAGCCGGTGCGGTGCAGATCGTCTACGCCAACTGCCGAATATGAGTGGGCTCGCTTTAGCCAGTGACATGGCTCATACGCTCGAACTCTTTGCATCCGTCGCCACATCATTGATTCGGAACTTAGCTCATTTCTTTGGGCAAGATTCTGACGGACTGCTCTCAAGTAGCCTCGTGGATTGGTCGATCTTGCAACTCAACTATTCCCGGCCATCCCAGGCCCGTGGGAGCCATATCAACGAAGTGCATGAAGATGGTTGCCTATTGACGGTTGCCTCCGTGACCGGTCACGGATTAGAAATTCAACGCAACCGTGGACTGTTCACTCCAGTCATGCCGGCTCATGATCAGCTCTTGATCCTTCCAGCTGAAATTTTATATCTTCTCTCCGCTGGCCTGATCAAGCCTTGCTACCACCGCGTCAATGCACTGGACTACCTACCAGAGCGAATGTCATTGCTGCTCTTTGCAGATGTTGATCCAAACCTTTGCAAGCCCTGGGTGACCGGAGACGTGAATCAGAGGGTAAACATCGGCGAGCGCATCCTGAAAAACTCATCGCGCTTCGGTTTAAAGGATTGGGCGACCAAGTAAGATACCATTCCTTAGCCAAGTTTATGTCGCCGGCTCAAGTCTGTGATGCAGGACCTGTGGCAAGGCAGGCCGGGTTGACCGGACAGGAATGAGGTTGTCATCCCAAGGCAACGCGCAAAGTCCGCACCAGTCCGGCAAACATACCAATCTCCGAGTGATCTCATAATCACTGAGGCGAACTGAATACAGACGGAAGTTGTCGGGGCGATTGGCTGCATCTGTTGTCAACTTTAGTTTGAATCGTCGCAGGATGTCGCCACCCTCCTTCGTAGCTGCGACTGCAAACGCGAGCGGCTGCTTTGAGCCATAGTAATGTTCCAGATATCGCATAAGGGCCCAAACCAGCATACTCGCATTGCGACGTCCGCTGAATGACTCCGGAGACCAAACCGCCAAGCCGGCAATGAACAGGTATTTGCAGTGCGCACGCTCCGACACCGTGCAGACATCGTCGTGTCGGAGTTGGTCTTCGGTGACCCGTCCCTCAATAAACAGCTGCGCAAATGCATCTTTCAAAGGAATGACATCAAAATAGCCGAGGAGACTGCCTTCTTCGTTGACGAGGGCGGCCAACACCTCAGGGTTTTTCAACCAAATAGCATCATAGGTGGTCGCTGAGATTGTAAAATGCGTTCCATAGCATTCTTGCGCCAACCGACTGGCTTGTTGAGCAACATCACTACTGCACGGACACTCGACACGTGTTCGCACGATGCAGCCCATTTCTTCAGGAATGACATCATCTACCGATAGCTGCGCTTCGAGCATTTGTTTGCTGCTTGCCGCCAAGGCAACGGCGAGGCTCAGTAGCGCTAGAGCAGCCGCCTGCGTCCACGACAAGTGCTTGTCAACCAGTGATAAGACAGTCGAGGTGAAACCGAGAATTCCGGCAAATACGAGCCAGAAGCGAAGGCGAAAGCCTTTTCTAAAAATGGCCTTTCCTATGCGACGGAGCGTTCCCATAAGAGAAAATCCTGACCGTACCAGTGGTTGACGAGTGTACAAATTTCCCGATAGCCGGAGCCCGCGAGCGTGAGGCGCGATACGATATTATTTGGTCGGGAGTCACACCAAATCTTGTGTGCCGCCGCGCGCTTCGCCCGGTCATCAAGTGCGCTCAAGAGAGCAGTACCAATACCACGCCCACGGTATTCAGGCCTCACGCCGAACCAAGATAGCCAGATCAGCCCGTCATCAATGTTGCTGAAACAAAAGCCAACGATCTGCGTGTTGACCGTTGCTACCTGAACCGAGTCCACGTCTGTAGCAATCATTTGTTCGAGACGACAAGGACTATATTTTGAAGCTTCTGAACATCTTGCCGCTTCATTATAATACGGCAACGATAGAACAATCTTCGCGAACAGAGTACTGGCTTCGGCGATCCCCTCGTCACGGGGGCAAGAGATCGCAATGCTCGCGGGTGCTTCCGTCGTTTGGAGAGTGTTTCGGTCCATTGATAATTATCAGTTATCCGCGATTCTCGCGATTTTGGCTGCAAAAGGCAACGTTTTGTTGGCGGCAATTTGCCTTGTATGCCAAAAACATTCCGCCTTTCGTCCCGGGCATCACACATTCATTTTGTTGCGTGGATGACGGCCAGCGAGCGCTTTGCGTTGGCTGCGTTCGCTGACGTGGACATAAATTGTCGTCGTTGTGATTGAGCTGTGGCCAAGCAATCGCTGGATATTTCGCAAATCCACACCGTCCTCCAAGAGCAACGTGGCCACCGTATGGCGAAGCATGTGCGGCGTAATTCGGCGTGTTCCGATGCGATTTGCATGTCGCCTCAAAAGGGCCCGAATTGACTGATCTGACATGCGGCTTCCGCGCCGGTTCAAGAAAAGAGGAGCCTCTGGTGTTACGCCATGTAAGCATCGTTCTGCTAGATGTTGCGACAATACCTCCTGAAAGGCATCACATACGATAGGTATTTCACGCTCCCGATTGCCTTTACCGCACACCGAGATAACGAGACGTTCCATGTCAACATCCTCTATGTTTGTGGCCACAACTTCACTCACACGCATACCGGTTGAAAAGAGCATTTCGATAAGCGCCGTTTCTCGGATCGAACGGGTCCTTTTTGCCGGCTCTTGCGCAACTTCCCTGCGTGGAGACCGAAGCAGTAATTTTACGGTGGCGCGGGACACCGTGCGTGGAAGGATGCTGCCCACCTTGACTTCACTGCGGAATCCGGCCAACGGGTTGTTTTTCAGGTTTCCGCTGCGTTCGAGACTGGAAAACATCGATTTGAGTGTAGCCAATCGGCGACGAACCGTGCGCGACTTTGCGCCATTCATGCTCGCCAGCCAGCTTTGAACCAGATTGCAGTCAATAGATGAGATTGGAATGTCCTCGGGAAGGTCAGGCGCGAAGGCGCGGAAATGCGACAGATCCTGTTTATAGGCTTTAAGCGTATGCTGACTGAGTTTGCGATGATCAGCACAGTGTCCAATAAACCATCCGGTTGCAGAATTAAATGTATCCATATGTAGCGCACAGTATAGGCACATACCACCATTTAGGGCTACAAAAGGATGAGATGTGTGGATATTCCGATGGCCCTTGGCGACGCCACCAATGAAAGCATCAACGTGGATATCAATTGATGTTGTTTGCCACTTTAACTGCTGCCAGTAAAGTGCATCCGTCGATGCGCAGGCTTGGCCGAGATTCTTGGCGACCCCACCGCCTGGCTTTCCGAACTTTTGAAGCTTGGGCAACTCATAAAAATAAGCCTTGATGAGCTACATTTCGCGATCAATCCAAGGAAAGACTGATTTAACTGGTGATATGTTTGCATCACGCGGATAGTTTAGGAAATTAAAGCGAGCGGATGTAGGTGGGCAAACTTGCCAATTCTGGCAAGTGTTGAGAACTATTAAAGCCTGGGGGCAGATTAAAAGAATGCTATAAAATTCAATTGGTTTAACCGTTTTTTTGCTTTTTGCAATTTTTGCAAATGAATTTCAATTTATCAATGGCTTTCGGCCAAGGATCGTCCCCGCAGTTATTCCTATGTAATTCACCGATATATTTGTCGATACACTTCTCTAATTCCTCTACAAATTTGTTGGCATTAATTGCATTCTTTTTACAATCAAATAATTCCCCCGTTCTCAAAATGCGATAGCCACCAGTCGTTTCTGCCTGATGCAAAATCCCGCAGCGTATGTGCTTATAGAAGGAGCAACCATCTTTTTTCCATTTTCCGTCTTTCCCCGCATATCCCCGGGGGAAACATGCATCAAATTCCTCGAACGAATCACGGTAATTGGTAAAGAAATCCTTAAATGCATCCTCGCCTTTACGGTCAGTGTCATTTATGCCCTTGCGAAAAGAATACAACGTCTCAATCAACAAACATGCAACTGTCATCATCAAAAAACCACTTTTATAATCAATCGGTTCAACCGGCACATGGGATAGTGGGCGTATGTATCTGTGGTTTAAGCGATGCTCAATCAGGCTAATAATTATTTTCTTTGATGCGATGTCGTTGTGATCGTCCTGAACTTTCTTGAGAAGCAATCCTACATCGTCTGGAGTCAAAGGCATCGGGTCACGGCTCAAATAAAAAACATCTGATCCAGTTTGACAGGAAAGGTGATCTTTTATTTTCATGAAAATTTACGGAATAATACGGGCAACCGAGAACTCAATGTTAAAATTTTTCTATGCTTTGAAGGACGCGTGTCAGCCGACCAACATGCTGTCGTTTATCAATGAATTCCTTATACGCTTTGTGCGCGTTATCCAAAAGTTCCTGATACAGGACAACTCGCATTTTCAATTCAGCAAGTGCTCTCGTTCCGTTTTCACGAGCACGAGGATCGTTCCAACCCTTCGGAACTTTTCCCACAAGAAACACAACCTCCATCGGTTCGGCGGAACGATTGTGTTCATCCAGAATTTTTTGAAGCGCACTCAAATATTTTTGGCCTTGGTCTGTCAATTGTCCCTGCGTAAGGGTGCGGTCTGCTTTTTTCAATTCAATGATAACATGCTTTCCAGAGTTCTTTTTATATTTGATGTCCACACGCCCCAATTTTTCCTCCTTTGACATTTTTGCTGCCGCCTTCTCAAATTCGGAAGCAACTCGTTTTTCCATATATTCCGTATCAGTCGCTCGCTCCCACGCCGGGTCAAGAAGCCACAGATTTTTGTAAAGGTGCTTTTGAATTATGCGCTCACGGACATTGTTGGTTACTTTTTTGTCGAGAGCTTCGATAGCCTCAATTCTTCCTTTGAGGATTTGATGATACAGAACAGCTTCGACATCATTAAGATCGTTAAAAATCAGACCTAATTGCTCCAAATTTTCTGGGGTCAGTTTTTCTAAAGCATCAAGATTGTCTTTGTATCGCAAATTCTCGAACGCAAGAACCGCATATCCAAACAGCCGTTTTCGATCTTCGCTTTTATCAAAAGGCATTTGGTTGATTTTGCCAAACAGAGATTTTGCACGGCGTTTTAGATCGCTACCAAGTTCATCGAACCATTCTTTTATGGCTGGTGTTTCCAAAGCCTTATCCTTGCCTTCTTCGTCACGAAGCTCTGTCCATTTATTTGCAATATGTCTGACTTCGGTGAGCACGAATTGTTTTAGCGCAACATATCGAGGATCATCCTCAATGATTTTTTGACGACTGCTCGTTGCACTATCTTCCTGTTCGTCCAAATCAAGGAAATCAGCCTCAATTTCGCCAATCAGATATTTTGTAAAAAGCCGCCCTTCATTGAATTCTTCAAGGATGTCTTCTTGTGCAAGTTTTCCTCTAACCATGATCACGATCTTGTTCAAATTTTCTTCATCATCCTTAAGGTCGCCCGAATCATGCACAGTGCCAATCCATCCTCCAATAGAGTATTTTTTGCTTTTGCCATCACTTCCCTTAACAACGATTTGTGAAGGACGCGCCTCGTTGCCAATTATTTTTTTTGAAAGTTTAACCGCGTTTTCTCCCTCTTTCCCATAATGCCACAAATACTGCAATCGTCCGAAGTAACCACGATCTTTTACAGTGATTGGCGCCTTATTTACTGAAAGTTCAAAATGGTGCTCTTGCCCGATAATTGAAAAGCGTCGCGCCAGCCTTATTTTCAAACTGGCAGCAGCGCGATTCGGGCGCTTTTTCAAATCGTCTAAAATAATCCTTGTTCCACATTTCAAATCTTTTGGAAATTCAGACGCCGCTATCGCCGTCGGTTCGTATGTGCCTTCTTTGTTTGTAATTTTCTTCTGTATGTCAGCAAGTTTCATCAAAAACGCATGACGCGCTCCGTTTTTGACGCTGAAAACTTTCACCTCACGGGCAATTGAAAATAACGAAAGTTTTCCAATTCCCTTGCGTCCCATCACGGGACGTTTCCACTTTTCTGTGATTTTTCCGGCTTTAGGGTCTTGATCTCGTCTGCGATAACCAACCGTAAGAAATTTGTCGTTGATATCCTCAATTCCCATTCCGTGTCCATCGTCTGTAATAACAATATGCCACGCTTTTTCATCAATCGTTATCGAAACATGTTCAGCATCAGCATCCCAAGAATTGGCAACAGTTTCAGCAAGCACAGCCGGAATATTGCTGTAAAGATTAAGTCCAAGGTGATTGAGCACATTCAGGCTCAATGTCATGCGGTAGGGAGAAGATTCAGGCATGATATTTTTCAAGATGATGTTTAATCGTTTTCCCGACCGCTCGTCCCAATTTCACCGGCACCGCGTTTCCGATGAGTTGCCCTATCGTCCTTGTGTTATATCCGGTTCCGGGTTTTACAAAAGCGTAATTGCGCGGGAATGACTGCAAAATTGCTCCCTCACGCAACGAAAGCGCGCGATCTTGTTCGGGATGTCCAAAACGTCCATTACCAAAACCATAGAATTGCGTGGTGATTGTCGGCGATGGAGAATCCCATTTCATGCGACCATAAACGCTCGGATAGCTCTTGCCTTTCTTTTTTTTATGACACGCAGCCACCAAAGATGAATCCCAGTCCCGCCAAGTGCCGCCTGGTTTAGATGCGCGTATCCGCTGAAGGTTGAGTTCCGAAAGGCTGCTGCAACGATGGAGAGGGTCGCCGTCGTCAATGCTTCCAGATTCGAGGGTGGACAAGCGCCCGATGGCCGTTTTTACCGTCGAATGTTTTTTGAGCGTTGGTTTGACGATCTCAATTGCTCCTAATTTTGATGCAAACAACACGAGCCTGTTGCGATGTTGAGGAACACCATAATCGGGACAAAAAACGACGGAATAGGAAACGTGGTATTCTAATTTTTTTAGCGATTCGACGAATTCGGTAAATATGGAATGCTTTTGCAACTGCGGCACGTTTTCCATACTGACGATGTGTGGACGCAATTCCTTGATAATCCGCGCGAACGAACGGAGGAGATTCCACTTTGCGTCTCCTTTCGTATTCAGCCCTTGGGTGTATTTTGAAAACGGTTGGCATGGAGCGCAGCCAACCAGCACTCGCACAGCACCTTTGGGGTAAAGTTTTTCGAGTTCGTCGCCTGACAGATTGCTTACGTCCGATTTAAGGAATTTTGCTTTGTTGTTTTTCTCGTATGGATATTGACAAGCAGTGTCAATGTCCGCTCCGGCTACGACGTTTATCCCCTCATCAATCAAACCACGAGTGAGACCGCCCGCACCACAAAACAAATCAATCGCCGTAACAGTTTTCCCATCTTTGACGGGTGAGATTTTTTTATTCGGTTTTTTCTTACGCATAAAAATGGATGTGATTGAATTATATCACAGCACGGAACACTTTTTTGGCGAACAATCATCATCATAAGGGAAAACAAAAAAGGGAAAAGCATAAAAGAAAATGCTCGCTTTTTGCTCTGTTTTCAAGCATTCTATGTCCTGCTCCATGAGCAGGACATCCAAAACTACAAGCGAT
This sequence comes from uncultured Verrucomicrobiae bacterium, assembly GCA_963719075.1. Taxonomy (GTDB): domain Bacteria; phylum Verrucomicrobiota; class Verrucomicrobiia; order Limisphaerales; family UBA11358; genus UBA11358. The sequence continues at coordinate 588,051 of CAVRAN010000001.1, forward strand.
CTTTCAGGAAGCCGCGTATTGATTCTCGTTGGTGATTACGCTGGACAGGAAGGCGTTTGTGTCGGACAATCCGCGAATCGCGGGCAGTGGGCAATCTCGCCAGATGGCACAGACGAAATTGTGCAACTTTGGTTCGAGAAGGAGTTCGTCAGTCCCCCACTTCACGGGCGACTTACATGGTAAGTAGGGGCAATCTGCCCGACTATTTAATTGCACGGCTTAACCGCCGCACCACTGGCTCCCAACGTGTCGTCGGCTACCGCCCGACAATTCTCTTTCTCCCTATCGGGCTAGCCGGGCTATAGGACACTAACCGTTGTCCTTTAGCCAAAAAGAGAATTGTCGGGCGGGACGGGCTATTGCCCTTACCCGCCGACACGTTGGGGGACTGGTTTTAAGAGAAGGTGCTATGCACCAACCACCAGACCGCTATCGCGACCGGCTCGCCCGAAGGCGGAGTCACCACGGGTATTACTTGGTGAATACGACCATTACCCCAAAACGACCATTTTCAGGAGAAAGAGCTGCCGCGACTGCGGCACTGATATTAGCCGCGCCGAATGGCGCGTCCTTTGTATGCCGGAACCGGCATGTTGTGGCGTCTGGTTTAGTATTTGAGATTCACATATTCTGTGAATTCCGCTCGGATTTCAAAATCAGCCGCTATTACCTCGTCGGCGTGTCCCCAAACACCCTGCCGACGAAAAGGTCGATTCCACTCAAAAGTCTGATGTCACGGAGACTTTCTGTGGAAAGGAGTAGCGGCTGATTTTGGAACCTGACGAACCACACATCTTGATCGGAAACCGCGAAGGCTGGGGACAACCGCAGCCTTTTGGCATATCTGCCAGTGACCAGCGACACCATATCTACATCATCGGAAAAACTGGTTCGGGAAAAACAACATTGTTGCGTAATCTGATCTTGCAGCACATCGCACTTGGACACGGCGTTGGATTGATTGATCCTCACGGTGATTTAGCCGAAGAACTATTGAATCACATTCCACCCAAGCGCGCCGACCACTTGGTATATTTCAATCCAGGTGACATTGAATTTCCCATCGGGCTTAATCTGCTCGCCAATGTAATGCCGGATGACCGGCATCTGGTGGCCTCTGGCATTGTGAGCGCTTTCAAAGGAATATGGCGGGATTCGTGGGGACCGCGTTTGGAGTATATCCTCTACAATGCCGTATCGGCACTTTTGGATTGCCGGAACGCAACCCTTTTGGGCGTCAACCGGATGCTCACCGATGACGCATACCGGACAAAGGTGATCCGTCAGATCAAAGACCCGTTCATCAAGGCGTTTTGGGCGGAGGAATATGCGGGATATGACGAACGGTTCAAACGCGAGGCCATCGCTCCGATTCAAAACAAGCTCGGCCAATTCCTCTTGAACCCGGTGATCAGAAACATTTTAGGCCAAGTGAAAACCAAAGTGAACATTCCCTTCGTCATGGACAACCAACGGTTGTTCATCGCCAACCTGTCAAAAGGCAGGCTTGGACACGACAAAGCAAATTTGCTCGGTTCGCTGCTCACGACCCAATTTCAACTTGGCGCAATGGCGCGAGCGAATCGTCCCGAATCGGAACGCCGCGATTTTTATTTGTTCATTGATGAGTTCCAGAATTTTTCAACTGATGCCTTTGCTTCCATTCTTGCTGAAGCTCGCAAATACCGCTCGTGCCTTACGTTATCGCACCAATACATTGACCAGCTTCCTCTGCCGATCCGGCAGGCGGTTTTCGGCAATGCCGGAACGCTCATCTCCTTTCGCATCGGCAATACCGATGCCGAGGTGATGGAAAAAGAATTCGGGAACACATTTCCAGCCGCTGTTTTGGTTGACCTTGACCGCTATGAGGCGGCGGTGAAGCTCTTGGAGGATGGAATGAACCGGGAACCGTTCCGGGCAAAAATGTTGCCGCCATTGGAAAATCGCATTGGCCGCAAGGACAAGCTCATCGCCCTGTCGCGCGAACGCTTTTCCATGCCGCGCGCAAAGATTGATGAAAAGTTGAATCGGTGGATGGCGGCAATAATAGCTGCATCATCATAGAACGATTTGCCAATTTTCCCTTTTAGCCAGTGTCGTGGTAGAATTATTACGGAGGCAAAATTCTTCTGTGCTTCTCACCGCAGTTCACCCCCGAACCCTGAAAGGAGTTATATGAAAACCCCCAATAGTCGCATTGTCGATTTGAAAAAAGTTGTCAGAAAGCGTGTTTCCATGGCAGAAATCCTGAAGCATTATGGCTTAACAGCCGTTTTTCGCCAAGAAGGGGAAAACCTATTTGGCCCTTGTCCACTCCATAAAGGCACTGATGCAAAGGAGTTTAAGATCAGCTTGGCAAGGAATTGCTGGGTCTGCATAGGAAATTGCAAAGGTGGTGGAAACATTCTCAACTTTGTAGCCAAAAAAGAGGGCGTTTCAATTCGACAAAGCGCACAAATAATTAGTGACTGGTTCTTTTGAGCCAGCATCCGACTGATAATTCAGTCGGATTTTTTAAAACCTCGAAGTTCATTTTGCAAAATATTTATTTTGGTTTATTCTTCACTCATGGATTCAGAAATCCCAATTAAATTCTGCGAACACGACCGGCGAACCCCGTATCATAGAGTTGCCGTGGAAATTTCGGGGAAGAAGCTCTATGGATTTCTTTTGCGTTCGATTGACGACCAAAAGAAATCAGATCGAGACACGCTCTTTCTTCCCAATCCCGACACGATCAATCTTTTGCCAGTCGAGACACAACGACTATGGCAAGCCTTTTCCAATCAAGTGGATTATTACAAGAAAAAGTGGAATTTTGGAGCGGTTGGAACCTTAAAGAGAATCGTTAATCGCTATCAAAGAAAAGAATTATTCCAAACGTATCCTTTGGTTGTTGTTGCCCATCATCATGGTGCGATTCCAGCATTGGTAATTGGGGAGGTTAACGGATGGAAAGTAGCCGTTCCGAACAGGGAGCTTCCTAAAATTCCTCGCCGGCGTAGCCACGAAATTCAAGATCAGGAGACCCTCGAACAATTATTTACTCTGGATGAGTCGCTTCCAAATCTTTTTTTGGCCTACTATGAACAAGTTGCCTATTATCTTCGTTCTGTATTTTTCACGTCCGACGATGAACAAGCTCTCCACTTTTGTTTGCGAGTTCGTAGTATTATCGTGAAGTCGTTGCGGCAAAAAGTTAATTCGATTGAACACTGTCCAGACCACCTTCCGCTTTCCCGCACGCTCGCTGAAGAATTGCAGAGGAAATATGCATCACAGCTAAAAGAAGCCCGTGCAGTTGATAGCCTATGCCATCTGATTGTTAATTATATTTACGGGTTTTTCTGCATGAAACATCGCGCGGTAGATTACTATGCTCGGTTGCAGGAGCTTCAAACGAGCAGCGGACTACTTGAAAATGACACCATTTCTTTAATGAAGGCATGCGGCGAAAACCTGCTTAATCCAGAAGCGGATAGCCGTTTTTTGGATCGGCTAAATGGGAGACCGCCAGGAGAAGAATGGTTAAAAACAATTGCAGAAATAAGCGCCTTTGTTGCCGAAATCATTCGACTCACTAGCAAGGAACGGTTGGACTTGCCGCGCATTTTTTTGACTTACCATTTCAAGGTGAAAGATTCCGACCACTTTTTTGAAATGACTGAACTGAAAATTGCGGAGGAAAAATGGCACGCAAGCATAATCCGAGGACGAGACCTTGGGAGAGACATCCGTTGGTCACTCCTGGCGCGGGTCTGGATTTCCGATTACCACCTTTTGTTCCTGCCTCGCTCTTGGGAAAAGAGCGATGGCACAGAAAAGCGGCTGAAAGATAAAGAAAATTGGGTGAACCTCGAGCTTCTTTATGGACAACTTTTGGATAAAGAGCTGCGTTGGGTTGTAGGTTCCCCTGTGAATGAAGAATTACTGGAAAGTTTCCGGACGCATATTGAGGGTTACACCGATGCCAAAGAGATTGATCAAGTCACCGACAATGAATGGAAGACATTTGTAAATGTCGCAAAAGAGAGGCTAAAAAAACGCCTACACACGCATAAATATATTGAATGCCAATTAAACCAGCCTGACGAGGCTTTTTGGAAACAGTTTAAGGAAGAGATTTTAGACGGAGCAGGAAGACAGCTTATCGCCAACCTATTTCATGGGTGGTGTTATTTCTTTGAAGCCGAACAATGGTCAATTATCCAAGCTATAATGCTTCTGACAAATTGCACCGATACGCCGGTCGAGGCGAAAAATATTGTCGCATTTATTCGCGAAAAAAAGAATGATGCCCGCTTTCAGTGGGCGACAGAATGCGAGACAGAGGACGATCTTCTTGATAAAATTAAGGATTATTTGAGTGAACTTGCAGAGTTTGAATTTGCCTTGTATGAAGGAAATTTTGCTCCGCTATCTTTTATTTCAAAACGTCCCCCTCAAGTTGAGCTTCGCATTCTGTCATTGCACACCCTGCTTTTTAAGAAATTCGGGCTTTCCGTCGATCAGCACCGCGTCCAAAAGATTGTTAAAATATTATTAGAAATCCGAAGCGATTGATTGGTTACGGAGTTTTCCTATGGCAGAAAATCACAAATTTGCCACAAAGCGCAAGTTTTGACGCCTACCTTGACTACTTCGCATCGTTCAATATGGCACGATGGAATCCCGCCTTCCCCGTTTCAATCGTATTCCAGCAGTTGCGCCTTTGCAATTGACGGATCGTGACCACCAAATCATCCGGCTCATCCACCGGCATCGTTTTCTCCGTTCCCACCACATCTTCGCTTTGCTTGCCGGCAGTCCGCAGCAACTTTTGCGGCGGCTGAAATTGCTCTACCACCACGGATACTTGGAACGTCCCCGCGCCCAACTCCAATACTACGAACACGGCGGTTCCCGCAGCATTGCATACGGGTTAGGAAATAAAGGAGGTGCGTTGTTGAGGCAGAAGATTGGCCTCGCTGTGCATCCTGATTCGTGGAGCGAGCGGAACAATGTCATTGGCCGGATATACCTTGAACACACACTCTTCGTGTCAGACGTAATGGTGGCGATTGAACTCGCCTGCCAAAAACATGGCGGCATCCGCCTCCTCTACGAAGAACAGCTTGCGCTCCGCTCACAACGCCAGCCGTTTGGGTGGCGGGTGAAGATTCAGAATGGCTGGAAACTCGGCGTCGTCCCGGATCGCGTATTCGCCTTGGAATTTCCCGATGCCAGCGGCAACAGCCAGCGCGCATATTTCTTTCTTGAAGCCGACCGGGGAACGATGCCCGTCACGCGCCAAACTCTTTCCCAAACTTCGTTTGTTCGCAAACTTCTCGCATATGAGGCGACATGGACGCAGAAAATTCACCAGCGACAACTCGGCATCCATCGTTTCCGCGTGCTTACCGTCACCACGAGCGCCGCGCGAGTGAAGTCATTGATTGACGCCTGTTCTCAATTAGAACGAGGACATGGATTGTTCCTGTTTGCCGACAAAACCATTTTGTCCGGCGACATATTTTCTCGCGTCTGGCAGAGCGGCAAGCCGGGTGAAACCGGCAGTTTGCTGGATTGACCAAAACGGCAAATCTTCCCGTCTTCTAGGTTTGGGCAGAAGCGATAGGATGCTTCATGGAGGCGGTTCAATTCTTGAGCCGCACAAGTTCATCACAACCAAATAACCATAGGAGTATTATGCCTAAATCAAAGTTCGTTGACTTCAAGGCCGTCAAAGCGGCCATCACCATGGAACAGGTGCTTGAACACTACGGCCTGCTCGACAAGTTCAAACGGATCGGCGACAGCTTGAGCGGTCCCTGTCCCATTCACAAAGGAAACAATCCGACGCAGTTTCGCGTCAGCACCAGCAAAAACGTCTGGAACTGTTTCAGTGAATGCAAACACGGCGGCAACACCTTGGACTTCATTGCCCGTATGGACGACGTGAGCATTCTCGCAGCCGCCAACAAAGCCATCGAATGGTTTCATCTTGATCCCGAAGAAATGTTGGCAAGTTCCGAACAGGAAGCTGGAGAAGCGAGTGAAGCGCCGAATAACGGTGAAGTTGCCCGACCGAAGCCAGTCGCAAGGCCGGCAGCGGTGCAGGAAAACGGCGCACCCAACAAGCCGCTCAACTTTCGCTTGGACAAACTGGAACGGCAACATCCGTATCTCATCACCGAGCGCGGACTCACCCTCGAAACCATCGTGGATTTCGGCGTCGGCTTTTGCGCCAAAGGCATGATGGCCGGCCGGATTGCCATTCCGATCCATAACGCAGAAGGCAGTGTCGTCGCGTATGCTGGCCGTTTCCCCGGTGAAACACCCGACGAGAACACGCCGAAATACAAATTGCCGCCGGGTTTCAGAAAGTCCTTGGAGATATTCAACCTTGACCGCGCCATCAAAGAACCGGCGGATAAGCCGCTGGTCATCGTTGAAGGATTCTTCGATTGCATGAAGATTCACCAGAACGGCTGGCGCAAGGTGATTGCCCTCATGGGCAGCACCATGTCAGCCACACAGGAGGAATTGATCCGCAAGCACACGAACGGCCACAGTCACATCGTCGTCATGCTTGATGAAAACGAGGCGGGCAAGGCCGGACGCGAGGACATCGCGTGCCGTCTGTCAAAGTTCTGTTTTGTCAAAGTACATACGTTCGATACACCTGACGCTGAGCCGGAGAACCTATTCCCCGAAGACTTGGTGGAAATCCTGGAGGGCGCCCGATGAAACGCTACGAGGGAATCCGGCAAGGCTATGCTGTCACCGTCACGGTGGACGGTCGCAGGCTCAATCCCCGGCGCGACTTGTGGAATCACAGCCCGACCGGATTCGAGTGGGGCTATGGCGGCAGCGGCCCGGCACAACTGGCCTTGGCAATCCTTGCCGACCATTGCGGCAACGACGAACAGGCGTTGAACTTCTACCAACGCTTCAAATGGGCGGTCGTTGCCGAATTGCCGGGACGCGGCTGGACACTGACCAGTCAGGAGATTGATCAGATGCTTCAAAAGCTCCAGGAACAAGAGGTTCTTGCATGAGCGCGTGCAAGAAGCGAGGGTTTGTTGACCCCAACCAGATTGAGTTTGGAATCACCTGGCGGACATTGAAGTCTCCGTTCCGGCTTCGTGGCGGGGATGTCATCCGTTTCGACGGACGCCTCTGCCGCGTTGTCCGCGTCAACGAGTGCGCGGCGGTGGTCATTATGAACCGCAAAGTCAGGGAGTTTAAGACCGCTTTGACAAGCCCGTTCGTTTCCAACAGCCGCCAGTGCTCTTCCGCATCGGAGCGCAATCCGAAGTCACCATCCTTAATCGTAAATAAACACAAGGGCGATTCACCAGAGTCGCTCTTTTTTCATATTGCCGCCTCCGGCAAGATTGAACGTCTTCATCGAATCCGCGCGGGGGCATACGCTTGACAGTGGTAGTTCAACCAATAACGAAAGGAGAATAATATGCCCAACTGGTGCAACAACAAGCTCGTCGTGTTTGGACCCGACGTAGACGTTGAACGGTTCAAGGAAAAAGCCGCTGGCAATTCAGCGTGGCACGCCGAAGACGGAGAGAAAAACGTCCTTAACTTCCACAGCCTAGTCCCCATTCCGCCAGAGGTTCTCTCGGCTGGCTATGAGCAGGCAGGTTACAAATGGGAACTGAGGAATTGGGGCTGCAAATGGGGCGCGTGTTCAGCCCAAGTGTTGGACGAATGGGAGGGACATCTCGAATATGTATTCGACACCGCCTGGTCGCCGCCCATTCCGTTCCTGTCAAAACTTGCCCCAGAATGGCCCACACTCACCTTCCTGCTTGATTACGAGGAAATGGGCATGGGCTTCAAGGGCATATCCAAAATGCAGGGTGAAGCCGTAGAGGATCACTGCATAGAAATATGAACTTGAACCTGCGTTATGAAACGGCCCAAACGGAGGTTGCCGATTCCGCAATGGGAATTCAGCTTCGCACCCAAGACGTTCAACCTGATTGTCGAAACCGGCATTGACGGTGAACGCATTGCCCGCGAGCACAAACAGAAGGAATATGCGCGTCAGATGGCCGACAAAGCTCAAAGTCATCTGTTTCAAACAGCACAATGAAAACACAAGGGTGATCCATCACGGGTCACCTTTTTTTCATGTTGCCGCTTCCGGCAAGGATGCCCGTCTTTGGCGAAACTGCGCGGGGACATAGGCTTCAAAGTGGCAGTTCATTTCAAAACCACAACCAACAGAAAGGAAAATATGAATGCAGTCATTGAAGCACAAGATCACGTCACCCTGTATTACCGCGAAGGTTCATCGGACAAGGTGTATCAGGCCGCGATTGAACCGGCAGGCGAACTGTTCGTCGTGAACTTCGCCTACGGCCGTCGCGGGTCAACGCTCGCGACCGGGACCAAGACGAATTCACCCGTGGATTATGACACGGCGAAGAAAATCTTCACCAAACTCGTCAACGAAAAGAAAGACAAGGGTTACACCGAAGGTGAGAACGGCACGCCCTATCAGCACACGGACAAACGGTCATCGGGAATTTTACCGCAATTGTTGAACGCAATCGAAGAAGCCGACGTGAAGCGGTTGTTGCACGATGACGATTATTGCGCCCAGGAAAAGTTCGACGGGCGGCACATCCTGATCCGCAAGCAGGACGACCACATCGAAGGCATCAACAAGAAGGGATTGCTGGTTGAATTGCCGGAGACCGTGTCAAACGACATCCGCACTCTGCCCGGCAGCTTCATCTCCGACGGTGAATCCGTCGGTGATGATTATGACGCCTTTGACCTCCTTGAACTGAATGGCGAGAACCTGCGGCCGTTGCCGTATCGAATACGGCTCGACAGCCTGACAAACCTGTTGGCCGGCACACGGCATATCAAGCTGGTCGAAACCGCATTTTCGGCCTGCCAGAAAATCGAACTATGGCAGCGGCTTCGTCGCGAGAACCGCGAAGGAATCGTGTTTAAGCGGTTGGATGCACCTTACACACCGGGCAAGCCCAACAGTGGCGGCCCGCAGTTGAAATTCAAGTTCGTCGCCACGTTGTCGGCGATTGTGGCCAAGGTGAACATCCAGCGCAGCGTGGAAATCAGCCTGCTCAAAGGCAGGAGCTTGATTTCGTGCGGTAACGTCACCATCCCGGCCAATCACGACATCCCCAAAGTGGGAACGGTCGTGGAGGTACGGTATCTCTACGCCTATCGCGAAAGCCATGCCTTACATCAGCCGGTATATCTGGGGCCTCGCGATGACGTTGAACCCGGCGAATGTCTGGCCTAACAACTCAAATACAAAGTGTTGTAAAATCACAAGGGCGATCCATACGGGTCGCCCTTTTTTCATGCTTGCCGCTTCCGGCAAAGATGCACGTCTTCATTGAAACGGTGCAGGGACATACGCTTGAGGTTGGGTTCACAGGGTTCTTTTCACAAACCAATAACCACAGGAGAACTGTATGAAAAATCAAACGTATGACCGTATCACCGACCGAATCATCGCCTTGCTGGAAAAAGGCTCCGTCCCCTGGCACAAGCCATGGAAAGCACGAGCCGGGTTGCCCCGGAACTTCGTCAGTAAAAATCCGTATCGTGGCATCAATGTCTTTTTGTTGATTGCCATGATGTATGAATCACCCTTCTGGCTCACCTTCCGTCAGGTATCACGGCTCGGCGGAAGTGTTCGCAAGGGCGAGAAGGCGTGTCCAGTCGTCTTTTGGAAACAGACGACCGTTGAAGACAAGAAAACGGGCGGAGAGAAGAAAAAATATCTGCTTCGTTTTTACCACGTCTTCAATGTCGCGCAATGTGACGGGCTGAAAATCAGCACCGAGCCGGTGCGGGAATCTGTCAATGGGATCATCAAGCCTGAGGAAATTGTGGCGGGTATGCCGCAGCAGCCGCTTGTGAAGCATGGCATGACCCACGCTTACTATTCCCCCCTTGAAGATTGCGTATGTTTGCCGCCACGCGAACGGTTCGAGCGTTCAGAGGATTATTATTCCACCGTCTTTCACGAGTTGGTTCATTCGACCGGACATGAAAAGCGGTTGAAACGATCCACCCTCACGGAATCAGCCGGTTTCGGCTCCAATCCCTACTGCAAAGAGGAGTTGATCGCTGAAATGGGCGCGGCGTTTCTGTGCGGGCTGGCCGAGATTGGCGAACGGACGATTGATAATTCCGCCGCGTATCTCAAAGGCTGGCTTGAGCAGTTGCGAAATGACAAGACGCTCATTGTGCAGGCTGCGGCGCAGGCGCAGAAAGCAGCGGACTTCATTCTGGGCCGGACGGAAAGCGAGGCCGTCCATGACTGAATTGGAAAAACCAGTCCGACGGCGCACGCGCTTCCCCTTCGCACACTACTGCAAACGCATCGTGGTCATCCTTGAACCGGGTGACTGCGTTGCCATGCGGCTGGAACGGACGCGCAAGCTGTTTCGCGCCCCCATCGGATCGGTCTATCGTCAGTTGGTGGAGTGGCACGTTGCAGCCTTGCGGAGTGAGAAGCAACTCGCGCGAAAACGACGGAGGGCTGCATGAAAGTCATCTACCCCCATGAGTTCAAAGTCACGTCACTGCGCGAATGTATGGTGCCGAGTGATATGCTGGTATGCGAGACGCCGCAACAGGTGGTTGATTACTGGCGGTTGCACATTGCCACCGCTCCGCACTTCAATCCTGAATGCGAGTGCATGGTCGTGTTGATGTTGAACACCCGCCGCCGGGTTAAGGGGCATCAGTTTCTTTCCATCGGCACGATGGACACCATTCTTGTGCATCCGCGTGAAGTGTTCCGTTGCGCCATCGTCGCAGCGGCAGCGGCGATTGCGTTGATACACAATCATCCGAGTGGCGAGCCACAACCGTCCGAGGCAGACATAAAAGTGACACGCGATTTAATTCGAGCAGGTCAACTCTTGAAACTCGAATTGATTGATCATGTCATCATCGGACACCCCGCTCATTCCTCACTTCGCGAACTTGGCTATTGTGCCGTGTAGAAAATTATGCCGAGTAGTTTGCAGAAAGCCTCTATTCATCAGGTTTTCTCCCGCATTTACTCGGCATTATTCTACCAGAATTCGGCCCACAAATTCTGCGTATCGTTGAGGAAGTAGGGCATCCAGAGTTCGGATTCATTGGGAATTCCTCTGATTCAGAGTCGGGAAGCTCGTCTAACCTTGAATGTTCGCTCACTAATTTTGTGCGGATTATGCTGAGTTGAGAAATTAAAAACGGGGCAATTCATTGGCTTTTCAATGAATCACCCCGACTACTCGGCATTACCCGGAGCTAGGCAAAATATCCATTATGCCGAGTTCGGCATAATGGATATTTTTATAGCTAAAAAACAACCCCGACCATTTTTGGCCGGGGCTTTTTGTAGAGCGGAGTCTTGAGCGCATCTTCACAAGATACACTTGCTATGTTAGGCTAGGCGGAGTTCTTTCCAAAGCACGAAATGAGTTGTTCAATCGCAAGTCTACTTGTGGTTGGTTAACTCATTTCGTGCCGAAATGAGTTGCTAAACCGAGCATGACGGTGTCGGTCTCAAAAATAGGAGCAAGACTGTGAATACGACGATAGTTCGTATGCGGCTGACGGAGGACATCCGCATGTCACGCCTCAATCTCGGATGGGCGTGCGTGGGCTTGTCAGGGTCGCCGATTACGAAGTGGCGGATGAAATGGGCAAAATCACTTTGGAAACACGACGACAGCCGCTACTAAACATCTAAAGAGCCGGAAAAACATTCGGGTGATCCTTTATGACGTGCATTCGGGTTCAACCTCAGGTTTTAGGGCGATAACTGGGCGCGGTAGAAACGCCGGACGTTGGTGGTGGAATGCGGATCGGAGAAATAGAGCAGCCCGCTGCCGAGCAGATTGGTTTGCAGCGGAATCCATGTTTTCAAATCGGTGCTGGCCTGAATGACCACGTTGGAGCCGGACGGGCCGGTCACGTCGAAACCAAACACGCCGTTCGTGAAGCCAAAAGTGGCGGCGGTGGTGCTGATGGCAATGGGTGCTTCGGTAATAATAATCTCACCATTTGGTGAGTCGTCGGGGCTGGCGATGCCCGAAGCCTCGACGAGAACCGATGTTGCCGATGCATCAATGATGGATCCCCCGCCGCCACCGACAAACAAGCCAGCACCGCCGCCGCTATAGCCTCCTCCTCCTCCTCCTCCGCTTATGCCACCGCCGCCGCCGCCGTAGCCGCCGTCGGCACCGCCGTAGCCGTAGTAGCCGACGACGAATACGCCGCCAGCACCGCCGCTCAAGAAGCTGCTGCCAGGACCGGCCTGGCCACCGTCTGTGCCGCCGGAGGCGTCTGTGCTGGTGGTGCCGCTGCCGCTGTAGCCGCCTCCGCCGCCGCCATTGATGCTGCCTTCGCCGCCGCTGCCGTTTGTCCCGCCGTAGTAGTTGACCTGGTAGCCGGCTTCGTTGATGCTTTCGCCGCCGTCGAAGCCGCTGGTTGTGGTCACGCCAGGTTCGCCGCTGCCGCTGAAGTTGTTTTGGCCAGTATTGCCGCCGCCGCCGCCGGCGATGACCAGCGGCGTGCTGCCTTTGACGACGAAGCTGCCTCCGCCGCCGCCGCCGCCCCAGCCAGTGCCGCTGCCGTGGCCGCCACCGCCACCCACCAGAAGAGTGAGGGTCGTGGGTGCGGTGAAATAAAATTCCGCACTCATTTCAGCTCCAAGGCCGGGAATCATGGTGTTGTCGCTGCCGCCACCCTGAGCGCCGTAGGCTGTGATGGTGTAAGTGCCCGGGTTTAGACCGATAGTCGTCTCCGACCCGGTATAAAAGTTTATGTTGGTCTGGGCGGAACCGATTGGCCGCGTGAAATTAGCCAAAAGGCTGATATTGCCAATCAGTGTGAAGTTGTAGTTTGTCGATGAACTCACCACAACTCCGTTATCCGTCCAGTCGACGAACGTGTATCCATATCCATGGTTGGCTGTCGCTGTCACCGTTTGCGAACTGGCACTGGCAAAGGTTCCACCACCACCCACCACGCCACCGGCGCTTGGCGACGCACTCACGTCAATCGTATAAGTGGGAGCTCCGCTGGAAAGTTCGGTAATAATAATCTCACCATTTGGTGAGCCGTCGGGGCTGGCGATGCCCGAAACCTCGACGAGATCCAATATTGCAGATGCATCAATGATGGATCCTCCCCCGCCGCCGCCGGCGTCGCCGCCGCCGCCGCCGTATCCGCCGTTGCCGTAGCCGCCGCCGCCGCCGCCATAGCCGCCGTTGCCGCCGGAGTCGAGGCCGCCAGCACCGCCGCTCAAGAAGCTGCCTCCGCCGATGCCGATGCCGAGGTAGCCGTCGGTGCCGCTGCTGCTGTAGCCGCCACCGCCGCCGCCGTAGTCGCCGGTGCCGCCGCCGCCGTTGGTGCCGCCGTAGCCCTCGGGGTAGATGGCGCCGCCGCTGGTATTGGTTAAGCCAGGGCCGCCGCCGAGGTCGCTGTAACCGCCGCCGCCGCCGCCGCCTGCGATGACCAGCGGCGTGCTGCCTTCGACGACGAAGCTGCCTCCTCCTCCTCCGCCGTCGTTGCCGTCGCTGACGCCGCTGCCGCCGACTAGAAGAGTGAGGTTCGTGGATGTGGAGAAGTTAAAATTCGCACTCATTTCGGCTCCCTTTCCGCCTTGGTAGACGCCGCTGCCGCCCTCAGCGCCGTAGGCAGTGATGTTGTAGGTGCCTGCGGCCAGAGTGATGTTCGTCTCGTATCCAGTATAAAGGTATTTGTTGATCTGGGCGGAAGCGGCCAGCACACCCAATTGCAAGACGACCGCAATGGCAAAGCCGCAAAGGGCGTTTTTAGATTTCATAATTATGCCTGTTCAATTCATTTTCCGTGCGTGAGCCGATATGCTCACCTTAACAGTGCGAAATTCTGGGACGAAAGGGACAAATTATTTTGCAGAAAAAAGCGAAATCCAGAAACCACGCCCATAGGGAATGTTGGAATGTCCTCAAATGTCCTTATGCTGAAAATAAGGCTCACGTTGCCACTTCAACACAGACGCCGAATCATTGCAAACAAAATCGGTGTAATCATGTGGCCGGGTTTGCGTGGGAAAGACATCGCGTCGCGCTCTGGCGGGTCGAATAATGCCCGGGATTGTCGCCCGGCTCAGGGTCGCTCTCTGACAAGCGGTGGTGAAGTGAAGCCCGGTGATAATTTTTTTAAGCAAAATAAAATTAAGCTGCCAGAGTGACCGCTGGATGCTTCGCTTTAGCCTTGACCCACTCTGCTGGTGTGAACTCCTTGATCTGGGTGATTTTGGCTGCCGGCAAGCGTGTGAACAAATCTTTCAAATAATCGAAGGGGTTGATTCCCTGCCGCCGACAACTGCCCAGCAACGTGTAAATCACCGCGCTGCGCTCGCCGGCATCGGGATGCCCGAAAAATAAAAAATTCTTTTTTCCAAGGGCACTGGGCCGAATGCTGTTCTCGATTAAATTATTGTCGATCTCCAAAGTCCCATCCGTGATGAATTGGTTCAAAGCCGTCCATCTTTTCAGTGTGTAATCAATCGCCTGTCCTAACAGCCCTTGTGGCAAGGTCTTTCTCCGCGTCAACACCATCGCCCGGTGTAGCCGATTCAATACCGGTTGCGATTGCCATGCCCGCATCGCCTCCCGCAGTGCGGGTCCAGCCATTTGCTCGCGCAGTTTCTTTTCCACCGCGTAAAGCTGTCCGATCTGCCGCACAAACCACGCCGCTGTCTTGGTCTCCGCCAACGCTTCGTAAAATCCTCGACGTGCATGTGCCCAGCATCCAACCAATGTCAAATCGTCACGGGCTTTGGCCATCGATTCATAAGCGGAGTAGCCATCCGTCTGAAGTTTGCCCCGGAAGTTTTTCAGAAATTCTTCCGGTCCTGCTCGCGCTCGGCTCACCCGCCATTCAAACAGCACATCACTCTTTGGCCGGCTGTAAACCCAAAGATAACCCTGCTGGCTTTTGCCTTTCACATCCGAATCTAAATAGCGGATCGGCGTCTCGTCGGCTTGAAGATAATTGCCCGCCAGCAAATCTTCTTTGATTGCCCGATACACCGGTTTCAACAACTCGGCAGCCTGTTCGACCCAGCAGCCCATCGTCTTGCGGCTCAACTCCACCCCGAACTGCTGGCGGAACATCTTCTCCTGCCGGTAGAGCGGTTGATGATATTCATATTTGCTGACCAGAATCTGCGCCAGCAAGCCCGGTCCCACCATGCCTTGTTCAATCGGTTGCGGCGGCAGTGGTGCCAGGGCGAAGCGTTCCTGCTTCACATAACGCGGGCGGATGTAAACTCGTTTGATGATTTTGGGCGCGACCCAGTCCAGTTGGCTGGTGCGTTCTTCGCTGATCTTTTTCCAGCCATCGGGTTGGGATTGAACTTCCATCGGCTCAATCACGACTTCCTGCGTCTCCAATCTGTCTTCGACCAGCATCCTTCGCACCGGATGTGCCGCACCATTGCGCGTAGCAGTCGTGGTTTTGGGCTCGGCGACTGGCAGGGTGATGACGTTGGGCAGACCTTGCAGGAGCAGTTCGAGTTGGTGTTTGTCCAGACCTTCGTTGCGCTGACCGCCAAAGTAATGGCGGATGTATTGGTCGAGCTTTTGACGGAGCAGCCGGTTCTCAAGCTCCAACGCGACGACACGCGCACTTAACTCTTCTACCTTTTGGAGCGGCGTGGTGTCGGTGTTCATCAGCTCGCATATTCAGACTCACGCCGCAGAAAAAAGTTTCACTGCGGCGAAAGATTTTTCAAAAATATTTCAGCGGCGATACCAGTTCTTTTTCGACCGAACTTCCAACCCATGAATCAATGCGCTGAACTCCTCGCCCCGTAAATCTATCTGACCACTTTCACTGACCGGCCAGGTGAACCGACCACTCTCTAATCTTTTTGCGCAAACCCATAGACCATCGCCGTCCCAGTAAAGAACCTTGATCCGGTTCCGCCGCCCATTGGTGAATACGAACAGGTGCCCGGACAGCGGATCGCCTTTGAGTTGCTCCACAACCAGACTGTAGAGCCGGTTGAAGCTACCTCGCAAATCCACTGGGGTAGTGGCGACCAGCACCCGTGTTGCGCTGGTGACACTTAGCATGGGAGTGCCCGCAATAGTTCGGACAAGGACTTAACATCTGAACCATTTTGCAGCCGCACGACCCAACCCTGCGGGCTGACGACTTCAACCGGACAGCGTGCGGCGAGGCTAGGCAACCGCACTTCTTGAAATTTTACCTTTTCGGGGACGGCGTCACGTTCCAAGCGCAACCATTTGCTCAGGGTGGACATCCCGATGGCGTGCTGGTTCGCAAACTCGCGCTGCGCTAATTGGCTTTGGTGGAATTTTGCCAGCAATCGTTGCCGCTGTTTAGAAGTTAAACGCTGCCGGCCGGTTCCAGTTTTTGATGTATCCATGCCGCCATGGTCTCACAGCCTGTCGCCGGAAACTAGACGTGGACTGTCAGCCGCATACGATAGTTCCACCTATCAAATTCGTGGTTGGAAATATAGTAATTACTCCACGAGCAAAACAGATGCTTACACAAGAAGACATAGCACACGGACTTAATCGCCATCAATCCTGTGATTGGGGCGTTGTGACAGCGGAAGATCACCAAGTTAACAACCAAGCCTTGGCTAGGCAACGTCGTGTTTTGTCAGCGTATCACGCCCTCAACGGCGTAAAATTCTGGATCATAACCGAGGCCGACCGTTCGGCTACCACGGTTTTGCTTCCAGATGAGTATTGATCATCACCACCTCTTTCCATGAAAGAGGTTTTTGCTATCCGATAAATACTTGTAATATTTAAATTCTATAATCACATGAGTCTACTTTGAAGTTCTTCTATGCTAGTATTAAAATCACTATCGCCAGGGAAACAAACCGCACCTCTTTTCATCTTATCCAAAGAATGCTGATCTCCAAATATTTGACTCAACTGTTGAAGCGCAGAACGCCTTCTTATTTGGTTATCGCTAATTAGCATCAATTCCTGCATCGCTCTTTCGAGACGATCTCGCAATTTTTGATTTTCTTCGGACAAATTAGGTGTTGATTTTGCGATGGGAGAGCTGCTAACTAACTGGTGTATAAGCCCCGTGTGCACCTCAAGTATGCTCTGCATTTCAACTGCAATGTCAGCAAGCGCATCCACTGAATAGTCACAAGTCGAGTCCGGCATCTTTATTTCATCTAATCGTTCCTTCAATGGCTCGATTTTCGATTTCACCCACTCGATACCTATAATGCAAACAACGCCCTGAATCGCCACAACGAGTCCTATCAGGGTTCCAATATCAATTTCAGCGAGGAATATTTTCATGTTTGTGAATGTGCCTTAAGAACGTGTAGTTGTTTTTCTGTTTTATTAGCAAACTCATGGAGGTCACTGAATGAACGCTTTCGCCAAAACGGAACATCGAATTTCACACAAACTTGGTCTATTTTTGCTAGAATAGTGGGCTTGCCTGTATGCGAGAGCAGAACGGCTCGCTTTGGGAAAGTAGCAGGACAAACTAAAGTCAATTCTTTGAGGAGTTCCAATCCCGTGCTAAGGAAGTGATCCGTGTTCTCACTCAAAAACCGCCTTTCTTGAGGATTTGGAGAAGCCGCAAGCATAACATCAATAAATACCAACTCTGCATCATGGCAAGAACTGAGTCTTTCAAATGCCAAGTCAGCATTTCTAATGATGTCTGTTTGATACCCTCTCACGCGAAGAATTGTCGCCCATGAGCCGATTTGTGAAACATCTTCATCAACGAAATATATCATAATTTATTTCTTTCTATTCCCACAGCGGGATAGTTACCACAAAAACCGTCCATTCTGGATCAGATTTTACGTTTATTGCTCCCCCCAGTTTTTCCATTATTTCACGACTGTCAGCAAGACCCCAACCGTTGCTAGAAGGATGCCGGGCAATAGCGTCATCCGTGCGATAACCTTCCATAAAAATGAGATGATGATTTTCAGGCGAAATGCCAACCCCATCGTCACTAAATAGAACGTTTAAGAAGCCATCAGTAATCGTATATGAAATTTCAATTTTGTGTCGGCGGATGTCTGGCTTGCAATATTTCACAGCATTTTCGGCAAGATTACGAAAAACACTCAACAACGCGTCTTTGTTCCCTCTAACTTTTGGTAATTTATCGAAACCTCTTTCCTTAAGTTGAGTTACATCAAAAACGCCGGAATCGTAAGTCTGTGCTAATCTATGAATAGTCGGAGGGATTTTTGATAAAACGTCCCCAAAAAGTGATGTTTTGACGATTTCAATTTTTTCACTATGCCTGAATTCCAAACGATTTACCTGTGCTCGAATATCCCCTAAAAACGCAATTGTATTTGAAAGCATATTTTCCTTGTCCTTAAGCGACAGCACTTCAGGATTCTCCTCTAGCAGCATCAGATTGAATTGTGCAGACTGCAAATTGTTACTAGCCCCATGCATACTGCGAGCAAAATCATTCTGTGCGTTGTCTCCTTTACTCATGAAATGAACCATGACAGCTATCATTTCGACAAAAAAGCTAATCAATGCCATCTCTTCCCAGCCAAATGTAGTAACGTGGCTTACTGTTTGATGCGTTAATGTGTGGTTAAATATTCGAATAACCCCCAGCACTTGTTTTCTTTCATTAGAGTCTTTTGGGTGAGTAGCCGCTTCTTCAATTGGGAAGATAATGCCATTACAGATGTTTTTTTGCGCAATTTCAAATAATTTATTTTGATTAAAATCCGGGACTTTTTTCCCAAAGACTTGCACCTTATTTTTCCAGTAGCATAAGTTTGTTGGGTCTTTTGATTCCTTTACAAAGAAAACATTTTTATGATCTAACGCTTTTGCACCCGTTGTTGCACGAAGCCGCAAAAAGCTATTACGTTGATCATGGAGAAAAATTGAGGCAGCCTCGACTTGAAGAGAGTCTCTAAATGTCTTTGTCGTGCGGTGCAGAAGACCACTCATATCGTGAGAGTATCCCGCTTTTTCTACAAATGTTTTGCGCAAACGCATTTTTATTTGGTCAAGAGCCGCCAAATAAAGTCGTGCGATAAAGGGGGCAACTTCTTGAAGTCGAATTGAAATTTCACCTAAATTATTTCCTTCGGCAGGATAAGCGCAAATCACCCCAAGGCACGGCTCGGTATTTTTGCCATAGTGCTGCTTTGATTTTAACAAGACAGCCACCATGGATTTCAAATTAAATTCTTGAATCAAATCTTTGTCTCTATAATCTAAAAGGGTCGAGATGTCGGATGAGGTGAATACTTCCTCAGTTCTAATTGGATAGCCAGCAGGTGTGTCAATTGATAATTCAAATGATTTATAGGCCTTGTAATCGAGACCTGATTGACCCCTTAAAATCAGCACGTTGCTTTCTGATTGATACGAATAGAGGGATGCTGCCTTGATCGGGAATTCTTCGCGTAAAATTTCTAATACCCGCTCTGCAAAAAGATCGGGCGCGTCTAGTGAAGCATCCGCTATTCGGGGA
The DNA here is from genome assembly GCA_963719075.1 of uncultured Verrucomicrobiae bacterium. Taxonomy (GTDB): domain Bacteria; phylum Verrucomicrobiota; class Verrucomicrobiia; order Limisphaerales; family UBA11358; genus UBA11358. The sequence goes on from CAVRAN010000001.1 coordinate 607,578, forward strand.
TATAAAGCCATATTCCTGTTTAATCAATGCCAAACTTTTATTCGCCGCCACAATCAGCAATAGCAAACAAAGTTGACATACAAAAGAAACACACCGATGCGTTGCATATGAGTCTAATTGGTGTGTGATTTTCTGCAAGAAATTTGTGTCTTCCGTTAACATGTCACTGCGGAACTGCCAGAGTTTGGCCAATCGCCCCTTGAATTCGCACCTTCAAATTTGACACCCCGCTTTGAAGCTGTGTTAAAAGTTTATCATTCATATCGGCGATTTTTGATTTGTCAATTGGAGTGAATGATTCGTCATCCCTGAAAGCCAGCAGCCCCGGCATTGAGACATTGTGCTTGGCTTTGTATTCCAAAACCTTGAACAAAATTTCCGTGTTTGTATCCGTCGTCTGGCCGCAGACGATGATGCACTGGCGACGCCCATTGATTGAGAGAAGCCCTTTATCGTCTTGCGAGGCTAAAATCAAATACGTTTCCGGTTTCGGCGAACTGTCCCCGGCAATCTTATATTTTGATTGCCCCGTTACCAAGGCATTGGCAATCGCCGACGCCGCATCTTTTGCCGGCATACTGGTTTTGAGTTCGTGATCGTCGAACAAATTGGCGTCTGCATAATTTCCCAAAGTTGCATCATAAACTGCTTTGGGGCGGTTCAAACGTTCCACCCGCTGCCGTTCGATTTGTTCCGGTTCATGCGTTTTGTAATCCGCGAGCAGTTGTTTTGCTTGCGCGTTATCCGGCAACGCTTGAAGTGCCATTGTCAGATATTCCTCGCCGCCGATGTAATCACCCTGATTCCCTGATGTTTGCGCTTTTTGAATATCACCAAGCCCGGTTGCTTCGTGTTGCAAGATCAGGGCGTCCGCATCGTCAGGCTTGGCAATGAGGGCATCGCCCACCGACTGCAATGCCTTGTCGTAATCCGACACGGCCATATATCCACGAGCCGACTTCATCCCGCCCGTATAGCCCGTGCTAATCAGATTCGTTTGGTAAGTGCTGGTCTGATTGGCGGAAATTTCCAGTGATACCGTCACAGGTTCATAACCGGCTCGGTGAAGCGTGAATTGCAAAGTGCCGGGCACTAATTCTGGCAGGTTGAGCGGCGTGATGCCCCATTCACGGCCATTGCGATCTTGAACCGAGGCGTCCGGCGGCTCGGTTTCCAAAACCGCCGTGCCATAGAGGAATTCAACGGGATTATCATTGGTCGTTCCTGCTGTGACGGCCAGCGTTTGCTCATGCTGATGCCTATGATGCTGGGAAATTAGTTTGTAATTCCCTTCCGGCAATTCAGTTATCAAATCTGGAAAACCACCCGCTTCCTCCTGCTGATTATCCAGTGTCAGCAGTTGGAACGTCGCATCCGGTTGATTGCATGACAACTGCACCGCACCCAACCGTGGAGCGATCCGCAACGGCGTGGCTGTATTTTCATAGACCACAACGTCATAAGACTGGTTCCAATGGGCGTATCTCGATTCGACTGTATATTCATCCGTCGGAACCGATTGCGTCAGGCCGGAACTGTTTGTCAGCGTCACCGACCATTCAGGCCCGCTAATATAGAGGTATGGCGCGGGCGGATCGGCACTCACAGACAAAGTTCCCATCGTCCGCTTCAAATCAATCGTGCCGAAATTGTGTTCGCCATACCAGACGAACAGATTGGTTGAAAAGGGTTCACCCTTGGTAAGCGTGACCCTAAACGTGTGGCTGCCGAGCGGAATTTTTTGTCCGCTGGTCGCAGGTATCCCGTCGAAGGTGGTTGACGCCTCGTAATGCGGCTGGCCTTCCATTGTCACCGTGAAAACGAGGCGCGTCTGCTCCATCAACCGCTGGTGGGTGTGGATTCCAAAAAGCACCAGCACCAGAATGAGCCACCAGAACAAGGGACGCAGGACGTGCTTTTTGGGTTTGGCTGATTTTTCCATATAGTAGTCGCCGAAAGCCGCACAGCCATTTCAGGTTGCCAACAAATTCTTCTGACCCCATGATGCTCGCAGCAACTTTGCTATGGCTACACCGGAACTCAAGTCCAAAAAGGGCGAGATATTACGCGCTTGGTTTGACTTCATTTTCGGATTTGAAAATAAAAAGGGCGACATTCTCGGTCACTGGGTTGCATTCCACGACAACTTCAGTTTTCCCCCGCAGGATTTCTTCGATGCCATCCAAAAGGAATTAGAGGCACGCAAAATTCCCGGCATGGAAATTTCCCATGAAGAATTCGCCGAGGGCGGTATGCTATCCGATAAACGGATTTATCTGCGCCTGTTCCGCGAGCGTCTGGCGTTATACACCTGTGCAGCGCCCTTTGGCACCGGCTACTTTTTTTCGTGTCGCACCGTGTATGTTCCGGCACTTGTCCGCCTTTGGCATATTATCGCTGCTCTTGTTTTTTTCAGTCTTGTCGGCGGCCTTTTGGTGAAACTGCTGGGCTTGGCTTTTGCCATTGTCGCGCTCGTGACTCTCATGTTCGCATTGGCAGCAGTGATGCGGAATGCTGCATCGTCGGCTGTATCCGATCTCGACACCCTGTTGCTCAAAATACCAGTGGTTGCGACCATTTATGAAGATTGGTTTCGGGCGGACACCTACTTTCGTCAGGACACGCGGCTTTTTTATTTACAGCAAATTCCTGAATTCATCAGGGAGCTTGCCGAGGACATCACGGCGTCAAAGGGGGCCAGATTGGAGCAGCAGTATCAGTTGCCGCCGATTTTAGGAGAACTTTACAAGCGCGTGCCACCGCGCAAACCCAAGCCGGAAAAATAGGCGGTGAGATATGCCTACGGCTCACGAACAATTCACAGAACAATTTCGTCGCTGGGAATTGCGCGGGCGCGGCTGGCAGGTGTTTGACGAGCCGGTGCATCCCGAACCACCCTTCGTTCCTTTTCATGGTCATCAACTGCCGGTAACGCCAGCGATTGATAACGGACGCAGACCAACCTTTTTAAGTTCTCTTTACCGCAAATTGACAAGCCCGCCGCCGGAAGCACCGCCGGTTGAACCCGAACCGGAGGAAGAACCCGAACCGACAACGCTCATCCGTGATTCGCTGGTTGAATTTCAGGCATCGCTACCGGACAAGCTCGACATCCCCAAGGAAGCATTCGAGCAATTCCTTTTGAACCTGTCATTGTGCCGCGAGCCGGTGGCGTTCGAGCTGGTCGGCAGCCATCGGCGAGTGCTCGCCCAATTTGCCGCGAGCGCGGATGATGCTTCACTGGTTCGGAAACAATTACGGGCGCACTTCCCCGACGTGCAATTCCGGGAACAGAAAGGCACGTTGGAAAACGCGTGGCTGGCAAGTGACGGCAACGAGGCGTTTGCGGTTGAGTTCGGGCTTGAACGCGAATTCGTGCTGCCACTCGCCAGCGGCAAACTTGATCCCTTCATTAGTATCATCGGCGCATTGGCAGAGTTGCAACCGGGTGAACTTGGTTTGTTTCAGGTGTTGTTCCAGTCCGCACTTGAACCGTGGCCGGAACATATGTTGCTCTCCGTCAGTCATGCGGACGGCAAACCGTTTTTCGTCAATTTACCGGAACTGGCAGGCGCGGCGGAAAACAAAGTAGCACGCCCCTTGTTTGCCGCCGTTGTTCGCATCATGGCACGCAGCGCGTCACGCGCCCGCCTGCATGAAATCGGGCGCGACCTTGCCGGTTCATTGCGCGTGTTCACAAACCCGCAGGGCAACTCTCTCATCCCGCTTCACAATGAAGACTATCCCTACATCGAACACCTTGAAGACGTGATTGCCCGGCAATCGCGGCGCACGGGCATGATTTTGAACAGCGACGAATTGACCGGTTTCGTGCATCTGCCGTCAAGCGCCGTACGTTCACAGGAATTATTGCGCGATTCCGGCAGGACGAAGGCCGCCCCTGACATCGTGCGCCGACCGCCGGGCATCATCATCGGGGACAACAAACATGCGGACGAAACCGTTCCGGTTTTTCTTAACGCCGACCAGCGCGTGCGGCATACTCATATCATCGGTTCCAACGGCACCGGCAAATCTTCGTTACTCCTGAATTTAATCCGGCAGGATATTTTGAACGGCGACGGCGTGGGTGTTCTCGATCCGCACGGTGATTTAATTGACCAGATTCTTGGCATCATCCCGGATGACCGGATTGACGACGTAGTTTTGGTGGACCTGTCCGATGAGGAATTCCCCATCGGTTTCAACATCCTGCAAGCCAACACCGAGAAAGAAAGAAGATTGCTCGCGTCCGATCTGGTTTCTGTCTTTCGACGGCTTTCAACTACATGGGGTGATCAGATGGACACCATTTTACAGAACGCCATTCTGGTTTTTTTGGAAAGCAGCCGGGGCGGGACGCTGGCGGACTTGCGCCGTTTTCTGCATGAAAAGCCTTACCGCAGCGAATTTTTGCAGACCGTCCAAGACCCGGAGTTGTTATATTATTGGCAGGAAATTTTTACACCATCCGGCGGCAACAAATCCGTCCTTTCATTGGTCAGCCGGTTGAATGATTTTTTTAATCAAAAAGCTCTGCGCAACATGGTTTCACAGCGGAAGAACAATCTGGATTTTGCCGACATCATGGATTCAGGCAAAATCTTTCTAGCAAAACTTTCAGAGGGCTTGGGCGGCGAGAAAAATTCCTACCTGCTGGGCACGTTGCTCATCGCCAAATTTCAACAATTGACGATGGCGCGGCAGGCACAAAAAATAGAAGTCCGTCGGAACTTCTGGTTATACATTGATGAGTTTCAACATTTCATTTCGCCAAGCATGACGAAAATTTTGACCGGTGCTCGCAAGTATCGTCTTGGATTTACGCTGTCGCATCAGCATTTGCACCAATTACAGAGCGATACTGAAGTTGCCAGTGCCGTGATGACCGAGCCTTGCACGCGCATTGTCCTACGCGTCGGCGACGACGACGCCAAAAAATTAGGCGAAGGCTTTGAATCTTTTGACGCGAGCAGCCTGAAAACTTTGGAAAAGTTTCATGCGATTGCCCGCGTTGAACGGAATGATTTTGATTTCAATCTGACGTTGCGCAAACCGGATTTGTCCGAATACAGCGACGAACGGAAGGAGGCCGTAATAGCGGCATCACGCGCCAAGTATGCCACGCCGCGTGCCGACGTAGAGGCGGTATTGCTCGCGAACATTCGCAGTGAAGTTAAAGCGGCAGTGCCGCCTCACATTATTGAAAATCCAGTTCCTGCCATTACGGAACCGCCGAAAACTGCGGAAGTTCCGAGGGCGACGGTGACACCGGCCAGCGAAATCCAGAAAGTCACGGGTTCGGGAAAAAAAATAGAGGAGAAGGACACAACCGAACCAAAAGATTTAGGGCGGGGCGGGGCGCGTCATAAAGCCATTCAAAGCCGGTTGAAGACCGAGGCGCAGAAGCTTGGCTTCCATGCCGAGGTCGAGAAGCAACTGGCCCAAGGCTCGAATGACGCCGCCGATCTGGTGTTGCGGCGCGGTCAGGTTGAAATCGCGGTGGAAATCACCATCACCACCGGCGTTGACCATGAGTTTGAGAACGTGAAGAAATGCCTGACGGCTGGATTCAACCGCGTGGCGATGGTTGCCACCGGGCACAAACAGCTTGAAGCCATTGCCGTAGCCGTGCAGGGCGGGCTTGGTTCGGAAGCGGCGGCGAAAGTCGGCTACCACACGCCGGATGAATTTCTTTCGGAACTTCAGAAGCTGGCAAAGGCAACGGAGTTACCGCCACCGACGGAACCGATGGCAAAGACCGGCAAGATACTCGGTTTTGAAATCACCCGGAATTTTCCGAAGCAGTCGCCCGAAGAACAGCGGTTGAACCAGCAGGCCATTTACGAAGTGACGATGAAGGCCATGAAGAAATGAGCATCGAGATTCAAAGTGTCGCGTTGATAAACCCGGAAAATGTTAAACGGGTTATCTCGTCGGCTGAAAAGTCATTGAAGGGATGCTGGGCAAATTTGATGCTGCTTCAGAACCAAGAAGCCTCAAAAAAGGAACAGTTTGAAGCCCTCATTTCGTTTCAACCAGAATTGCTGTCAACCTTGGTCGAGCTTGAGTCCTATTACAACGAGGTCTGTGAAATGGAGCGAGAGCTAACTGCCAAAAAAGCCTTCGCCCAGAGCATATTCAAGAATGAAATGGAGCGGATTGCCCGCTACAAGAGGCTGCTAGACGGAATCATTGATATTGGCAAATCGTTGGGAGATGCCTTTGCGTGGTTGTTCTATCTTAATAACAGGGCTCTTTTGAAAAGGCATTATAAACACCAATTCGTTCCACGATTGCCGACGCGAATTGGCGGAAATGGCGAGGTTGAATTCATTCGGAATCACCCGGTGTTTGGCCGGTATTTTGTCCTGTCACATTCCATCACGACATTTCTCCGTGAAGGCGACGTGAGTTTAATTGATCCGGGCTGCCGCCAAGTGGCCGCAATCGGTGAATTAAAAACCGAAAAGAAAAGTGAGACGGAACTCACAACCAGCATTTATTTTTCAGGAGGCAGAAAATTTCCAAAAAATATGCTCCCCAAAATATCCGGGAAACCGCAAACCAGACAAGATTCAAAAAGCACATGGGATGCTAATTTTGCCGGACGGTTGAAAAAACAGGTCGGGCGGATGAAGAAATTTTTTGAGAAATCCAAATCTGTTACGATGCCCGAAAAACTCAAGATGTCTTTGGCGTCCGCCAAACTCGAAAGGCTTTTCAACAAATCGTCCGCCGATGATTGGGGGCATGTTCAAGTCGGAAGAGGACTTTTATTGATCGGAATCCGATATGAAGATTGTTCGTGGGCCGATCAAGTCACCAAAGGCACCCCCAATGAAGGCACAGTGTATAAACGGAATTTGGACCGCATCACATTGCAGGCACGGGAAATCGTAGATAAAAATCTGCCCGACAATGGTATTATCATTGGCTCTATGTTCTATCCAGGAGAAGGGCGATATGAGCTTGGTTTGAAAATGCAGCCATTGTTTTGGTGGCACTTGAGCGTGGAAGTGCGCGAAGCAATCATCTTCAAAAGGATGGCAATAATGACCCTCTACAACCCTGCTTTTCTTATCAAAGCTTTGCGTGAAGCGGGATTTGATGTTCAGTTCAAAAAAGGTAATGGCCTGCATGTATCAAAAAAATACGGTGCCGGCCATTTGCATATCGTTGGCATGAGCTATCTATATGAATTGGTTCAAACGCATCTTTTCAGTGAAGAAACCATTGTCACGATGCTTAAAAAAGCGGTGGAAAAAATTGAAAAGGCCCAAATCAAGCAAACTACTTATGTTGATCTTGATTTTGATTTTGTGTTTCAATAGCAGACTAAATCGTTTGCAGAAAATAAACCGGACCACCCACCTTGAAATCAGAATATTTTTCAATCATGCGTATCCGTAGCTTGGCGAGGCTTTGTGACGGGGTTTCTTCCGCATTGAAGACGGAAGTATGCGAGACGCCCAATTCACGCGCCGCCTCCGGACGCGACCTTTTCGACTGTTTGCGAAATTGTCGGGCAAGTTTCGCCAAATCCATCTCTGACAAGAATTGTTTTTTAGCCACGGGACGATGATAGATAAAAATATGCAGATTGCATACACTTTTTTCTTGCCCTGCGGGGATATTTTTTGATATGAAGTAGTGTTATGAAGGAAAATGGTGTCAAAAATAATTCGCCCAAGGACATGGGCATCTGGATTCGCGTTTCGAGCGAGGATCAGGCGAGGGGCGAAAGCCCCGCGCACCACCTTGAACGCGCCAAAGCCTACGCCGCGTCGCGCGGCTGGACGGTCAAGGAAGTGTATGACCTTGCCGGAATTTCCGGCAAATCCGTCAAAGAGCACCCCGAAGCCAGACGGATGCTGGGCGACATCAAGCGCGGCCACGTCAGCGGCCTGATTTTTTCAAAGCTCGCGCGGCTCGCCCGCAACACCAAGGAGCTTTTGGAATTTTCCGAATACTTCCGCGACCATCAGGCCGACTTGGTTTCATTGCAAGACTCGATTGACACGTCCACGCCCTCTGGCCGGATGTTCTATACATTTCAGGCCGCACAAGCCCAATGGGAACGTGAGGAAATCGCCGACAGGCAGAAGGCGTCCATCCTCGTCCGTGCCAAGCTCGGCAAGACGATCAACGGCAGAGCGCCATTCGGCTACCAATGGAAAGACCGCAAGCTCGTCATTCAACCCGATGAAGCCCCCGTCCGACGCAAGGTGTATGAGTTGTATCTGCAATACCGGCGCAAAGGCACGGTTGCTAAATTGTTGAACGCCGCCGGACATCGCACCCGCGAAGGCCACATCTTCCATGATTGCACCGTGACACGGATGCTGACCTGTCCCAGCGCAAAAGGCGTGTATTATTTCAATCGCATCCGCAAGACCGGGCCATGGGCGGGGACGGAAAAGCCGGAAGCGGAATGGGGCAAGACCGTATGCGAGGCGATTGTGCCGGAAGATTTATGGAATAACGTCAACCGGCTCATGGAGGAACAGTTGAAAAACTGGAAAAAGCCCGGCAAGGTGCCGATGAATCCTTTCGGCAATCGCATCTGGTGCCAGTGCGGCGGCAAAATGTATGCCCGGACGGATTCCCCAAAATACCATTGTCGGAAGTGTAACCGGAAAGTCCCGGTGGAAACGTTTGAAGAACTCATGCGCCATGAGTTGCACCAGTTTTACGGTTCAAAGGAGCAGGTTGCCATCCGCCTGAATGACGCCAAAAAGAACCTCACGGACACCGAACAGGCGTTGGCGGCGTTGCAGCGGCAAATCCAGAAAGTGCGGGACGACATGAAGCAGACGCATCAGTTGTTTCTCGACAAAATCATCACCCCGCAGGGATTCGGCGACCTCTACAATCCCGCCGAGAAACGCTTGAACCAGTTGCTTGGTGAATTGCCCAAGCTGGAGGCGGATGTTGCCCGGTTGAAGGTGGATCAGGTTTCCGTCGAAGAAGTGATCTTTGAAGCCCGGAATCTTTACGAGCAATGGCCTAAAATGGACGTTGACCGGAGGCGGGCAATCGTCGAATCCATCTTTGAAAAGGTCGAAGTTGGCGAAGGCAAAATCAACATAACTTACAGCGGCTTACCTTCTTCCGAAGAACTGTGTAAAAGCCAGCAGCAGATGGCTCCGGCGACTTGTTAGGCCACGAAGCCGTGGCCGCAGTTAAAAACTCCATAAAAAATGATGCTCGCAAAACTCGACGCGCCGCACTTGCTCGCGGCTCGAAACCGGCGCGAGCTAACCCCAAACTCACTGCCGAAATCTGGCTCATCAAAATCAAGCTGCTCAAATCATCGCCAGCCAAACCAGCTAACTCAAACCCAAAAGTGTCTCGTGGCCTAACGAAAAAAGCTGAGCCACCGCCGACTCGCGGCGTGGATTGCAACCGCAGCGGTAACGGCGGTTGGCTCCGGCGACTGGTTAGGCGGCAACTCTCTCATACTTAATCAAAATCCGGTTCGTGGCACTCCCTGACCAGACATCGGATCAATCTTCTTGCGAGGTGGCGTGTTTACGTCATCCTGCTCGCCGTGCAGCAACTCATCAAGCTCTTCTGGCTTCATGCGCTTGATTTTCGCCTCAAGCTTTCGACTATAAATGCTTACCAATGATGGCCACCAAAAGCCATAAATAAACCGAACATCAAAAAAAGTAAGAACCAAAAGCCAACACCTGTGGCGGCAATGGATGCGAGAGTAATGCCCATCACTCGCGCGATACGTGATGAACTCACGAATCCTGTGGAGCTGTAGAATACAATAAAGTAACCGATAAATGGCAAAAGCAGGCCGGATGTGACAAAACTCTCCGAGACCCAATGTGGCGAATGACTAAAGTAAAAAATTGCAGCAGTCATGCTGGCCTGCCAACCAACAATCAAAGCAACGCGTATGAAATATGCAGCGCGCATGATGTGGCCTAACAGATAATCGGCGGCGGGGTTTGGAGCCTATCAAGTTGCATGAAAATAGTCTAGACTGGACTAAAGTCGTTGTAAAGCATTTAATTAGGCAGCTTATGGCATCCCAATTCAATTTACCAAAGACGGCGCACCCGCCGCTGGAGAAACTGTTGCCCAATCCCAAGGGGCGGCTCCAAGACCAGTTTCACGAGGTGGCCCGGTTCAAACATTTATCGGCCAGATCAGAAACCACTTACTGGGAATGGGTGGTGCGGTTCCTGAAATTTCACAAGGAACGGGCAGGGGAATGGCAGCATCCGCGCAACTTGGGCAGCCGGGGGGTAACCCCGTTTCTCACTTATCTGGCCAATGAGCGGGATGTCGCGGTGTCCACCCAAAATCAGGCTTTGAACGCGCTACTTTTTCTTTACCGCGAGGTTTTGAGTCTGCCGATGGTGGCCGGGGACTTTGTTCGCGTGCGGCGTCCGCCGGGTGTTCCGACGGTCTTGACGCGGGAAGAAGTCCGCGAGTTGCTCGACGCCATGAGCGGAACCTATCAGTTGATGGCGCGTCTGCTTTACGGCACCGGCTTGCGTCTGCTGGAAATGTTGCGTTTGCGGGTGAAGGATTTGGATTTTGCCCGGGGTCAAATCATCGTGCGCGCCGGCAAAGGCGCGAAAGATCGCGTGACGATGTTGCCGGAGGCGTTGCGGGAACCATTGCAGAAACATCTGGTTGGGGTGCGCCAGCAACATCAGCGGGATTTGGTGGATGGCTTTGGCACGGTATTCTTACCACCGGGGCTGGAAAGGAAATATCCGAGCGCGGGGCGGGAATGGGGCTGGCAGTGGGTGTTTCCTTCGGCCTGTCTTTCGACGGACAAAGAAGCCAAACGAGTGGGGCGGCATCATGTGGCGGAGAACGGGTTGCAACGGACAATCAAGGAGGCCTTGCGGCGCACCACCATCACCAAATCCGCCACGTGTCATACGCTGCGCCATTCCTTTGCCACCCATTTGCTGGAATCCGGCGTGGACATTCGCAGCGTGCAGAATCTGCTGGGTCATCGGAATGTGGCCACGACCCAGATTTATACCCACGTCATGCAGAAGCCGGGCATCGGCGTCCGCAGTCCGCTGGACAGTGTTTGAAATTCGCGCCCGCTGCGCGGATTGTGGCTCCGCTCTGGCCGACACCAACGACGGCCACGGAGAATTGCTTGAGGGTTCAATTATCTCCCGTCGTGTAATCCAGCCACGACTTGGGGGCTGGGCGCAGCCGTTCCGTTTCTGGTTCTGGCTTAAACCCGGGACGCCGTTTGAAATCGCGATCCGGCTTGAACCCCTGCCGCTGTAACCAAACTTCTTTCGCCAGCACAAACGCCTTGAGATTCTGTTTCCACACAAAATCTTGCGGCGGCGTCAGGTCAGGAAACGGCCGCGGTTCATTTTGTTCATTCCTTAAATCCCAACCGTTCAACCGCGCCATCTTCATGTCGTCATAATATGGCAGTTCAATCAGGGCGATGGCCGGTTGCAGATGATAGGCCCACTTTGGCCCGAACTTCTCAGCATAGCCATCCAGCGACTTGATGTTCAACATCCCCGCCAGAATTCCCAGCTTGCTCCGCCACAGCTTGCCACCCGTGCCAGCCCACGAAAACCGTTCGTTGCACACCCGCGACACATTCCGTGTGCTGCCCACCAACCGCATCCCCTTGTCCTCTGGCCGCCGAAATTCAAAGCCCTTGGAAATATATTTTGAGACATACGCCGCCAACGCTTCTGCCGTGCTGATGATCGGCAACAAATGGCACGCATCAAATTTGTAATAGCGCGCCCCCTTTTTCTGCCGACGTGCCTTAAATTCACCGATGCCGCACAACCGGCGGAACTCTTTCCAGATGGCTTTGAGATTCGGTGAGGCCAGCCGTTTCAGACCAGCGTAATAAATTGCCTTGGGAATTTTCCGGGCGTTCTTGTCCTTGAGCAGTTGATTTAAACCAACGACATCCGTGCCAGTGCGGATGTCGAGTTTGGTGACGACCACGACGTGCGCGTGCCAGGCACCGCGCTGTTGCCGTTCAAACACGCGGAGCCATTCTACATAGATTTTGGGAAACGCATTCGTCGTGATGGATTTGAAACGCTTTTCAAATTCTTTGCGGTCGGTGACGTTTTCCCGAATCGTCATGGTTTGCAGGCCGACATGGTTGATCCCATAAACCTTGACCATCCATTCAATGCGCAAACGCAGGGCGAACATTTTTTTACGGAGGCGGGAGGGCAGCGGTTGCAAAATCGCTTCGACAGTTTTCTGTTCCTGTTCGGCTTTGAATTCATCACGGGGAAACGGACAAAAATTCTCAATGCCATTGTTTCTATTTTGATGAATAAGGGCGGAGGCGGGCGCGGCTGCGCCGCGCTCCGCCTCTCGCCCTTGGTTCCATCCCCACAAATCTATCGGCAGGGAAGCATTCATGGCTCGACCTCCGGAGAAGAAGTCACCGAGCCGACTATGGCGAGAATTGCCGTCTTGAGTGGCGCAGGAAGTTTAGGCCATACTGCGACTATGCGGGACAGATCGTGACCAAGTGCGACGAGTTTTTGTGAGTTTCCTTGTGTGTCACCTATTGTCTTTGCTAATGAATCTGGTGCCTTTTGCAGGTTCAAACCCTGCACCGCGCACCATTTCAATATTCAGAAAATAATGGCTCGCGCAACACAAAATGACCGCTTCGAATTCGAACGCGCGCTGTGGGGGAAAAAAATGACGCGCGTCGCGGGCGTAGACGAAGCCGGACGCGGTCCGCTTGCCGGTCCGGTTGTCGCTGCTGCTGCAATTTTGCCGCCACGATGGGCGCAGTCCGGTTTGCCAAATGAACTTCAAGGTCTCAACGATTCCAAACAGCTCACCGAAGCGCAGCGCGAAAAGTTTTTCCGATTCATCACGGCCTGCCACGAAATCAAATTCGCCATCGCGCAAATTGACGCCGAGCAGATTGACGAAATCAATATTCTGCAAGCGACTCATCGCGCGATGAACGAGGCGCTGGCGAAGCTGAATCCACAACCGCAACACGCACTGGTGGACGGTCGTCCGGTTAAAACAATGAGTGTTCCGCAAACGGCGATCGTAAAGGGCGACGCGCGGAGTTATTCCATTGCCGCCGCGAGTGTGCTGGCCAAGGTCACGCGCGACCGACTGATGCTGAGATTTCACCAGCAATTTCCCGATTACGGTTTTGCAGAACACAAAGGCTATGGCACGGCGAAACATCTGGCGGCGATTGCTCAATTCGGCGCGTGTCCGATTCACCGCCAAAGTTTTGCGCCGCTGAAACTGCAAGAACTAAATCTGTTTTAGCCACGGATTTTCACAGGTGAAACACAGATAAACAAAACGATTTCTACCCGGACTTTTGAAATCCGTGTTCATCTGCGGCTGAAAAAAATGAATCTTTTGAAAAAGCTCAAGACACGGTTTGTCGGCAAAACGAAGCCGGAGCATTTGCGGCGCGGAATTTTGGGCGAGTGTGCGGCAAAAAAATTTCTTCAGGAACAAGGCTTAAAATTTCTCGCCGCCAATTTCCGTTCCGAGCGCGGCGAGGTTGATTTGATTCTTCGCGATGGCGACTGCCTTGCGTTCGTCGAAGTCAAAACACGTTCGTCCGAGGATTGGGCGCGCCCGGCGGCGGCAGTGGACGCGACGCGACGACGACGGCTTTCGCAGGCGGCACTGGATTATTTGCGATTGTTAAAAAATCCGCCGGTGAAAATCCGTTTCGACATCGTGGAAGTTTTGCTGGCCGATGGAAAAGTTTGTGAAATCCGGCATCTGCCAAACACGTTTGCGATGGCGATGCCGTTTCGCTACGGCTGAAATTTTGCGAAAACAATTTGCTTGCGCCGCTTCGCAAGCGGGAGGAGTTTTGCTTCAATCAGCTATGAGCCGAATTTTAGAAATCGTTGGTGATGTGATTTTGTCCGTCATTGGCATTGCCTTCGTCGGCTGGCTTTTCTGGCGCGCGCTCAAGCGCAGCAATGATCCGGAAAGGTTGATTTTCAAATGGATTTTTACTGCGCCAATCATCTGGATAATATTCAAAATCGTCGTTCCCGATTTTGAAAAAGGCGGATTCGATGCCATTTTTGGTTTAATCTTGATGAGTATATGTGGCGTGGCGATGATGGTGACATGGAGACACAGTCTCATTGATATAGTTGCCAACCCCATCGGATCGCTTTACGACGGCGGCGACGAACCGCCCGAACCGAAACCGTTTTATTCCATCGCGCAGGCGAAACGAAAACGTGGAGAATTTCTTGACGCGGCCCTGGAAGTGCGCAAACAGCTTGACCGGTTTCCGAATCATTACGAAGGCGTGATGCTGCTGGCAGCGATTCAGGCGGAAGATTTGCGCGATCTGGCGGCGGCGGAAAACACGCTGAAAATTTTTTGCGATTCGCCGGATTCGCCACCGCTGCAAATCGCCGCTGCACTTACCCAACTGGCTGACTGGCATCTGAAAATCGCCCAAGAAGTTGACCCGGCTCGCGGCGCTTTCGAAAAAATCATCAAACTTTTTCCGCATACAATCCAAGCAGCGCAAGCGGCGCAACGCATCGCACATTTGGGCGAAATGGGAAAAATCCTGCTTGAATCACAAAATCGCCAGCCGATGGCCGTGCCCGAAGGCATAAAAAACGTCGGCTTGCTGAACTCCTCGGAACATCTGATTCCGGTCGACACGGACCCGGAAAAAATGGCCGCCGATTTTGTGAAGCATCTGGAACAGCATCCGCTCGACACCGAGGCGCGCGAAAAACTCGCCGTCATTTACGCCGGGCATTATCAGCGGTTGGATTTGGCGGCGGGCGAACTGGAGCAATTGATTGAAATGCCGGACCAATTGCCGAAACGGACGGCACACTGGCTGAATCTGCTGGCGGATTTGCAAATGCATCACGGCGCGGATTACGACACGATTCGCAAAACGCTGGAGCGGATTGTGGAAAAATTCCCGGAGTTGCCAGTGGCAAAACTCGCGGAGTCGCGATTGAACCACTTGAAGCTTGAGATTAAGGGCAAAAAAGAAACGCCGGGCAAACAGCTCGGCGTCTATGAACAAAATATCGGACTGAAGGGCGACCGGTTTTTCTCACCGCGCCAGTTGTAGCGCGATTTCCTTTTCCAGTTCGTGCGCCACTTCGATCGCACCGCCGCCGTCGCTTTTGCGGGCTTGCACGGTGACTTCGGTGATTTGGGGATCAACGCCTTCGACGCGGATCCAGACGTTGCGCTCGTTGACCTTGCCATACAAAGAGCGCACGGTATTGGTCGTGTCGTGCGGAATGTATTCGGTGATCAGCACGCCATTATTTTGAATGACCGTAACGGATGCCTGATAAACCTGATCCACTGTCCGCTCGTAACGGCCTACGACGCGATCTTTCACAAACGGCACCGCCGCCGTGTGCGTGCCGCTGACGGTGCTGACGCAACCGGCGGCGACAATGACGAGTGCCATTCCCGCGAATGCTGCCAAAAATTTCGTTTTCATCTTCCCATAAGACAATCAAAATCATCGCCCGCGTCAAGCTGATTCGCATTTCATTTTTGAAACTTTCTGCGCCCAACGGTTTTAGATAAAAGAGAGACATGCCGCAATTTTCTTACAGAGCACGACGACGTTCGGGCGAATTGGTCGAGGGCGTTTTGGAAGTCGCCGACCGTCCGGCTGCCATTGCGCAGGTCGAGCGGCTGGGACTTTTCCCAATTGCCGTGGACGCGGCCAAAGGCGGCGTGGCCATCGCCGGGAAACGCAGCGGACAAAAATTCAGCCTGCTTTCTTTTCTGCCGCCAACGTTGCGCGAGCAATTACAGCAGAAGCGGAAGCCGAATTTGCAGGAGCTGGCGACTTTCACGCAGCAACTCGCGAATTTGCTTCAAGCCGGAATGCCATTGGCGACGGCGCTTCACAGCATGACGTATCTGGACACGAAAGGCATTCCGTCGGATGTCAGCAAACAATTACGGCAGGAAGTGACCGAGGGACGCAGTTTGTCGGATGCGATGGCCAAACAACCGCGCGTGTTTTCGGATTTATATGTCAACATGGTCAAGGCTGGCGAACAAAGCGGCGCACTTGTGGACGTATTGCGGCGCATGGCCGACCATTTTGAAAAATTCGCGCAGGTGCAGGCAAAATTCAGTTCAGCACTGATTTATCCGGCGCTCGTTTGTTGTGTCGGCATCGGCATGATCGTTTTTTTTATGACGGTCATGCTGCCGAAATTCATGTCACTCTTTGGCGACGTCGGTTTCACTCACCTGCCGGCGATGACGGTGCTGTTGATCAACATAAGCAATACGTTCAAACGTTATTGGTGGCTGATGGCGCTGGTGGTCATCACGGTGGTGATTTTGGTCAAACGTTTTCAGGCGACGGAATCGGGTCAGCGCAAAATGGATTACTGGAAAATGAGACTGCCGATTTTCGGACACGTCATCTGCATTAATCTTTACGGCCAGTTTGCGCGCACGCTTTGCACCTTGTTGGAAAACGGCGTGCCGGTTTTGACCGCGTTAAAAATCACCGAACAAGTCATTCCCAATCGGATCATCAAAGAGGCTGCGGCAAAAACGCGCGCGGCGGTGACAGACGGCAAAACACTCGCGCAACCGCTGGCGGCGAGCAAGGTCTTTCCGCAATTGATGGTCGACCTGGTGAAAATCGGCGAGGATACGGGCGACGTGCCCGGCGCGTTGAACAACGTGGCCACGACTTACGAAAATGAATTGAACATCGCCTTGCGCGTGATGACGAACCTGATTGAGCCGGCACTCATCGTCGGCATTGCGGCACTGGTGGGCTTCCTGCTCGTGGCCGTTCTAGGTGCGATGTTCTCGATGGTTTCCAGCATCGGAAACACGGCAGGGCAATGATGCAACTGCGGCGCGCCAATTCGCAGGCCTTCACGCTCATGGAAATCATGATGGTCGTGGCCATCATTGGTCTTGTTATGGCGATGGGCATTCCGTCCATTCTTTTGACGCTACACCAGGGGCCGATGCGCAAAGCGGTCAACGATACGTTGGAAATTTGCAGCCACGCGCGCGCACAGGCGATTTTGAACAACACGACGATGACGGTAGTTTTTCATCCACAAACGCGGGAAGTTGCGTTAAACAGCGACTCTTCCGCAACCACGAATGACGTTTCACAAACCGTTTCAAGTTCACAGCCGTTGAATTCGACGCAATTCGACATCAGCATCGGCATTGAAATGCTCGATATCAATCTGCAGGAATACAAGGACGCGGACGAGGCACGCGTGCGATTTTATCCGAACGGCACGAGCGATGAAATGGCGCTCGTGCTGCATTCCGGCGATGAATGGCGGAAAATTTCAACGGAGTTGACCACCGGCATTACGTCCGTGGGGCCAATGCAATGAAAATTCATGTTCAAAAAAACCGCGCGGCGTTCACTTTGATTGAAGTGATGTTCGCGGTCATCGCCTTTTTTATGGCGTCGTTTGCAATTTTGGCGTTGGTTTCAAGTTCACTCCATAATGCGCGTTATTTGCAACGGCCCATCGTGGACGCGGGTGAACTGGCCAGCCAGTTGATTCAGACCAATCAACTGATCGAAGGTACCGTGTCGGGCAACCTCGCGGACCTGCTTGGAGACACCTACAAGAATTACACTTGGCATTATGACATCAACGAAGTGCAAACGAATAAATTGTTTCAGGTGGATTTCATCGTTCAAAATGATGACAACAAGGCCGTCGTTTCCAAAATGAGCATTTTGCTTTTTCGACCGGCTTCGCCCGCAGGCAGTCTCGACGGAGCAACGGTATTGAAATGAATTTGAAAAAAAAATCCCGCCGCGCCTTCACGTTGATTGAAATCATGCTCGCCATCACGATTTTTAGCCTCGTGCTGGCAGCGATTTATTCGGTCTGGAATCTAGTTTTGCGCTCGTCCAAGGTTGGACAGGACGCCGCCGCACAAGCCCAGCGCCAGCGCATAACCATGCACACGATTGAAGATGCACTTGCGTGCATCCAATCGTTTCAGGCGTCCATTCAGTATTACACTTTTATCGTCCAAAACGGCGACCAGCCGATGCTCAGTTTCACGGCACGGTTGCCGGCTGATTTTCCGCGCAACGGACGTTTCGGCGATTTCAATGTGAGGCGGCTGACTTTCACGATCGAAGCCGGACCGAACCAGGAAAATGATTTAATGCTCCGGCAGAACCCAATTCTCATGGACATGGACGCTGATGAGCAGCAACACCCGCTAGTGCTAGCGCGCAATATCAAAAATTTTACCATCGAGTGCTGGGACACCAATCAATTGCAATGGAATGACGAATGGGATCAAACCAATTCGCTTCCGTCGCTGGTACGGATCGGCCTCGTAATCGGCGGCAATAAAAACAGTTCCGGCTCAGTCGCCCCGGAATTTGCGATCACCCGCATCATCGCGATTCCGGTGGAAACGCTGCCGTCAGTCGTGCAAACAGGCGGTGCTGGTGGTGGCGGTGGAATCGGTGTGCCGGGTGGAAACAATAATCCCGGCGGATCAAATCCGTTCAACAATCCCAACAATCGTAGCGGAGGCAATCAATTTTCCCCTGGCGGCGGCTTTAACAGCCAAAACGGACAATGAAAATTCCTGTTCAAAACAAACCGCGCGGCATTGCTCTCATTATAGTGATGATTGCAATCATCGTGTTGTCCGTTCTGGCTGCCGCGTTTGCGCTTTCGATGAAGGTGGAGATGAAGCTCGCGGGCAGGGCAAATTCCGATCAGCAACTGCTTTGGCTTGGCCGTTCGGGTGTTGAGCTGGCGCGCTACGTTTTGTCGCAGGAAGCCTCGATTCCCGGCGAACCCTACGACGCATTGAATCAATTTTGGGCTGGCGGGCCGGGCGGACCCAATGAAACAAACAGCCCGCTCGCCGCAATTTCACTGGACAATTACCAAATCGGCGATGGCACAGTTTCCGTCAAAATCATTGACCGTGAACGTTACGCGAACATCAACACCGCCAATTCGCAGGAACTTCAACAGGCACTCACGTTGATGAGCGTGGGCGCAGACGATATTTCCGTTGTCTCCGATTCCATTTTGGATTGGATTGACGCCGACGACGATCCGCGACCCGCCGGCGCGGAGAGTGATTATTATCAAGGTTTAAATCCGCCGTATTATGCAAAAAACGCGCCAATAGACGATTTGTCCGAACTGCTGCTCGTCAAAGGTGTGACGCCTGAAATGTATTGGGGGCCGAGCGCAACAAATCATACGCCCGCTGCATTTCAGCAGCCAAAACTCGGCTTCGTCAACTCACCATTTCAAGCGCCGGATTATCCATTCGGGCTGGTGAATATTTTCACGCCTGTTTCGTCCGGCCGCATCAACATCAACACCGCCGACACCAATGTGCTGCAAATGATTCCCGGCGTGGATGCCGCGACCGCCGAGAACATTGTTCAGCAGCGCGCCGGTCCCGATGGCGTCGAAGGCACGGCGGATGACACACCGTTTCAAAACATCAATCAACTGGCGACAACCGGACTCAATCCGCAACTCGCTTCGCAACTCAGCCGCCTTTGCACCGTGCGCAGCTACACGTTTGAAGTCCACGTGACCGCGCAAGTCGGCGATTACAAACGCGAATATATCGCGCTTCTTTTACGCAATTCGGGAACGGACATTCAGGTTTTAAATTTTTACTGGAAAAACTGAATTGAAATCGTCGCGCCATCCGCGCTATCGTCTATTTATGCGACGGTTTTTAATCTGTTTGCTTTTCGTCGGAGTTTTTACATCCGCGCTGGCGGACGATGCAATTGCCGGCCGCGTCGTCAAAGTCTTGCCACTGTTTCTTGACCTCAAAGGTCACGACGCCGTTTCGCCGAGCCTTTTTGACCGCGACGCCTATCAATTTTATCTGCGCCAGCACACAAATGAAATTTCCGCCATTCGCTTCGATGTTTTGTGGAAAGCGTCGAATATTGCCAATGCAAAATTGAAATTGCGCGTTGAACTGCGCGGTGTCGGCGAGCACGGCCTGCCGCGGCAAATTGTTTTGGAAACAGAAGTTGCGCCGAAATTTTTCCGGCGTTGGACTTCACTCATGCTTGGCGGCTTGGATTACAAAAATTTTGGCGTGCTGGTCGCGTGGCGCGCCACACTTTGGAACGACGGCCAGTTGCTCGGCGAGCAAAAATCCTTTCTATGGTGAAAACCTCGCATTGCTTTAAGTTGATTTGCGCCCTCGCGTTCATTTCAGTTTCCATAGTTCACGCCAAAGATCTCACGGCCTATCGCATCGGCGATAAAGCCGAAGAGGACATCACCACGCCCGTCTCGCTTGACGTAATTGACACCGCCGCGACCGTCGCGTTGAGGTCGTCCGTGGCGCTGAAAACTCCGGCGATTTTCCGCAGTTATCCCGATACAGCCAACGTAGTGGAAAATGAATTTCTCGCCGCGTTTGCCAATGCTCATTCTAATTTTGTCGCCGCTGTCCGAGACACATTTCATCAGCCGACCGTGGACGATACGACGACCGCTTCGCCCGACTTCGGCGATCTCATCATGGCATTCAACGCCAAAAATAAAAACTTTCCCGTCACCACCGAGCTTGCCGCCGACTGGGCGCGCGGTGATTCCGGTCAGGCAATTCAAGAGCGATTGCTCGGTTTGTTTTTACAAATGATGAGCCGTCCCGTGCGACCCGATGAATTACCCGATGACTTTGTCATTGGCGAAACTTTACGCCTCGTGCCGGTCGGCAGCGCGGACGAAAAATTGTCCCTCACCGACATCCAGCAACGCGGCAAGCTGGTTGTCGAATCGAGCACCATCACAATTTCAAACTTGCGCGCTTTGTTCCGCGAGGAGTTTTCCGAAGACCAGCAGCCACTCGCCTACGCGTTATCGGCGTTGCTCCAGCCCAATTGCGTTGCAGATGCGCAACTCACACAGCAGGCTCGCGACCTTGCCGTTCGGCAACTTGTCATGGCCGAGCATTACGACACCGGCCAAATCATCGTCCGACGCGGTATGATCGTTGACGCAAAAATCAAAGCCGCGCTCGACGAGTTAAATGAAAAATTGGCACCCGGCGTGTTGAGCCGGCAAATCGCCGCCGAACGCGACCAGGCGCAACAGGAATACGACCAGGCCCAGCTCGAACAAATGCAGGCTCAAAAAGCGAGCGCACTTGCGCAACAGGCACAACAGCAAGCGCAGCAGGAACACGACCAGGCGCAACTCGCGCGCGACGAAGCACAGCGTGAACATGCCCAAGCGCTCAAAATGCATGCACAGATTTTGGACGCAAAAAGTCAGGTGCTGAAAATCCTTGAGCGCAATGAATGGCTGATTGCCGCGCTGGCTGGCGTTTCAATTTTAACCCTGCTCACTTTGTGGGGATTGTTGTGGCAAAGGCGAAAACAAGCTTCAGCACTTGTTCCCGCGCATGCCGTCAAACTGCAACGTATTGGAAAAAATCAAGTCGGTGTTCCGGCGGATTTGGCACCATATCTGGCACAAGTGCTTAAGGAAGCGGTGGTGCAAGGTTTGGCCGCACAGCGCAATGAATTGTTGCAAGTCCAACAAAGCGCCGCTGCGGAAATTTCCCAGCTCGTTCATCGGCTGGACGAACTGCAAACGCCCATGCGCGACCGTTTGCGGACTTACGAAACGCGGATTGAGGAACTGGAAAAGGACCTCGCGGCACGAAACGAAGAAAATCGCGAACTGCTCAAAATCAAAATTGAAATGCTTCGCAAGCAGCTTGAAGCCGAGCGTACCCGCACCCGCGCGGATTTCAATTGAACCTTCCTTGTGGATTTACGACGCGACTTTTTCGCCCGCAGAATTTTTCAAAGCTTTTTCATAGCACAACAACGCTTCATCGTAGCGCGCCATGCGGTTGAACAAGCCGCCTTTGTGCAAATAAGCGATGGTCGTCGAAGCATCCGCCTCAATCGCGCGGTCATAGCAGGCAACGGCTTCGTCAATCCGGTTCATCTTTTCCAGCGCGCTGCCTTTTTTAATCAGCGTTTCAACATGTTTCGGTTCAATCGCCAATGCCTCGTCAAAAATTTTCAGCGCTTTTTCCGGCTCATTCGCGTCAAGGAACAACTGGCCTTCATTCATCAAATCCGCAACCCGTTGATTGCCATTGTTTGAAATTGTGTGTGCGACGTTTTGTTCTTGCGCAGTGGCCGAAGCGGTTTCATTCAATGGCGCGCGCGCGCTTTGTTCCATTTCCAGAATGCGCTTTTCCAACCGCTCGACTGCGCCGAGCAACTTCACATTGGTAAATTCAATTGCGGCGCGAGTGGACGCGGGGAGTTCGCCGACGGTTTCAACGGCAGGCAACGCATGCCCATTGCTGAAATTAAGCGCAGGTGAAGAAACCGCCAGTTCGACCAGCCGCGTCGCGGTGCGCAATTGAAAATAAACGATCAGCAGCATGACCGCCAAACCAAGCATTCCGACGCCCGCCAATGCCAGTGTCATTTGCTGCGTTTTTCGCGCCGATTCGACGTCGTTGGCGCGCTGGCCGGCGATGGTTTGCTCCAAAAGCTGGATGCGCGCAGTCATTGCGTCGGCATTCTGCGCGAGCGCGACAGCAGTTTCCTGCCGGTTGCTGGCGATGGCCAGTTGGGTTTCGTGCAATTGCTCCTGAATTTGAAGATACGCGTTCAACGTGTTTGCCGCCGTGTTCGTTGACTGCGACGAAGAAAATGTATCCGATTCAGCGGCAAAAATTCGCGAACTCAAAACGAAGCTGAGGCAAACTGTCAAAAATTTTATGCGCGGCGCGGTGTTCATACCGATTGCAAAAGCGTGAGCCGACAGCAGAATAATGTCAAGCGTCTCACTGTTACTTGTCGTGCGGTTCCAAATCAAACTCGAGCCGCGAGCGCGAGCCGGTCTGGACATTGCGGATTTCCATTTCCTGAAGCTCCCACTGGCCGTTCACCTTCTTGAACGACTTCGGGTCGAACTCCTTCAGCAATTTGTTCTGCGCGTCGAACGCCTCGGCGTGGACGATGCCGCCGCTCTCCTCGTCAATCCACGAAACCACGCGCGAATAGTTGTTCGTGGACGGATTCGGATTTGTGCTTTCCAAAACATTGCAACTCCGTGTTTTTCGCGTTTCCTTTTTCAAAGTCTTCTGCTCCGGCCAATGGAAAAATTCCAAACCTAAATCGGCAATCCAGAAATCTGAATGAGCAAACGGGTGGAGTAGATCATTGCCGGACAATATTCCGGCCCAACCTACTTTGTAGATATGGCTGCTAATCGCAAAACCACCGAATTCAAACCTATAGCTATTTGTCTGGTTTTCAACATGAGTAATGAAAACTTTTACCAGTAGAAGATTATTTGTATCATTAATAGTTACCGGGACTTCATAAATGCTCTGCCAATTTGTTGGAGTGACAACCATTTCACATTTTATCGAAAAATTTGTCCGGTTGCCTTGACCGCCGCTAATTTTCAAAATTCCTGTGTTCGTGGAATTTTCCATTGGTCGCGCATCGCAAAGTTGCTGTGCTAGTTTGCGCCCCTGAATTTCCGCGTTTGACAAATCATTCGTCGTTTCTGCCGTCGCACCAAGAGCAACCAAAAAAATTATCGCAGCGACTCCGGCAAGAATTTTCATTTCGCCTCAAGCGCCAGTTGGATGGCCTCGGAAATCTGCCGAACAAAATGGACTTTGAGTTTGGCTCGCGTTTCCGTCGGAACATCCAGCCAGTCGGATTTATTTTGTTCCGGCAGGATGACCTGTTTCATGCCGAAGCGTTCGGCGGCGAGAACTTTTTCCTTGATGCCGC
The DNA here is from genome assembly GCA_963719075.1 of uncultured Verrucomicrobiae bacterium. Classification (GTDB taxonomy): domain Bacteria; phylum Verrucomicrobiota; class Verrucomicrobiia; order Limisphaerales; family UBA11358; genus UBA11358. Next base: position 631,384 of record CAVRAN010000001.1, read on the forward strand.
CGACGCGTAACACACGCCCGCGCAGGCTGATTTCGCCGGTCATCGCAGTGTCCGACCGCACACGCCGCTTCGTCAACAGCGACGCCAGCGCGACGACTAGCGTCACTCCCGCGCTCGGCCCGTCCTTCGGCGTCGCGCCCGCCGGAACGTGGATGTGCAGATCGAATTTTCCGTAATCACTCAAATCCACATCGAGTTTTTTGGCCTGGCTGCGCAGATAACTCACCGCCGTTTGCGCGCTTTCCTTCATCACGTCGCCGAGCGAGCCGGTCAAAAGTAGGCCACCGCGCCCGCGCATCCGCGTCGCTTCGATGAATAAAATTTCCCCGCCAACCGGCGTCCATGCGAGACCGGTGGCGATGCCGTATTCGGTGATTTTTTCCGCGCTCTCAAAAATGAAAGGCGCGTGTCCCAGATAACTTTCCAATTCGTTTGCGTTAAGTTTTACCGCCGAAGCCGCGCCATTCTTGGAAATGATTTTGCGCACAGCTTTGCGCGTTAGCGCGGCGATTTCGCGTTCAAGTTGCCGCACGCCGGCTTCGCGCGTATATTCGCGGATGAGTGCCCGCAACGCGGCGTCGGAAAATTTCACGTCCTGACGCGTGAGTCCGTGTTCCTCAATCTGGCGCGGCACGAGATAGCGTTTGGCAATCTGTAATTTTTCCGATTCGGTATAACTCGGCAATTCGATGACTTCGAGCCGGTCGCGCAACGCGGGATGAATCGGCTCCAGCCAGTTTGCCGTCGCGATAAAAAGCACGCGGGACAAATCAAACGGCAAATCGAGATAATGATCGGTGAACGTGTGGTTTTGCGCGGGATCGAGAACTTCGAGCAACGCCGCCGCCGGATCACCGCGAAAATCCGCGCCGACTTTGTCCAATTCATCTAGCAAAATCACCGGATTGCGACTTTCGACGCGGCGCAAAGTTTGGATAATCCGTCCGGGCATCGCGCCGACGTAAGTGCGGCGGTGGCCGCGAATTTCGGCTTCGTCGCGCATTCCGCCGAGCGAGATGCGTGCGAATTTTCTTCCAAGGGCGTCCGCCATGCTTTTGCCGAGCGAGGTTTTGCCGACACCGGGCGGGCCAACGAGACAAAGAATCGGACCTTTAATTTGCTTGCGGCGTTTGATGACAGCAAGAAATTCGAGCAAGCGATCCTTGATTTTTTTCAAGCCGAAATGTTGCTCGTTCAAAATTTTTTCCGCCGCCTTGAGGTCCAGCTTGTCTTCGGTTTCTTTTTCCCACGGCAGCGCCAAAATCCAGTCGAGATAATTGCGCGCGACGGCGTATTCAGCGGCGGCGGGCAGTGTTTGCTGAAGCCGTTCGAGTTCCTGCATCGCGGCCTTGCGCGCTTCTTCAGGCATCAGCGCCTGCTCGATTTTTTCGCGCAATGTCTTGAGCTCGTTCGAGCCGGTGTCGCCTTCGCCGAGTTCGCGCTGGATGGCGCGCAATTGTTCGCGCAGGAAAAAATCGCGCTGCGTTTTGGCGATCGAACTGGCAACATCCGTCTGGATTTTCGAACTGAGCGTGAGCACTTCGTGTTCGCGATTGAGCATCGGCAACAATTTTTGCAAACGTTCGCGGACGGAAATGGTTTCGAGCAATTTTTGCCGGTCGTCCAAACCGAGATTCAAATTTGCGGCGACAAGATCGGCGAAATGGCCGGGTGCTTCCGTGTTGATCGCGGCGAGCTTCACCTGGTCAGGCAGCGCGGGTGAAAGTTTTGAAATTTCCTGAAACTGGCGCTGCGCGTTTCGAAACATCGCCTGCATTTCAATCGAATCCTCGGTCAAATCACGCAGTAAATCATATTTCGCGCGTAAGTACGGCGAGGCAGGCGTGTATTCCCTGGTTTGGATGCGCCAGAGGCCTTCGACCAGCACGCGCGCGGTGCCATCGGGAAATTTTACCATTTTCACCAGCCGCACGACGCAACCGATTTCGTACAAATCTTCCGGCAACGGCTCGGCAATTTCCGGTTTGCGCTGAAGCACGGTGCCGAGCAAACGGTCGCCGGACACCGTATCGTCAATCAGCCGCAAACTCGGTCCGGTTTCGACAAGCAGCGGCACCAGCGCACCCGGAAAAATCACAATATCCGACAGGCCGAGAATCGGCAAAACTTCCGGGAGCGAACGCGAAGAGATGCGCGACGACGTCCCCGAATTTTCGGGCGCGCCGAGAATGCTCACAAACTCGGTTTCGGATGAAGTCATCGTCGCTCCTGTTCGTTAGATGTCGCCAAACCCGGAAAAGTTTCAGATAAAACTAATTCCCTTCGGCGATTGGCACTTTCGTCGTTTTAGGCGGCAATTGGCGTGCCAGCGGCACATCAATCCGCAAAAAGCCGTTCACGTAAGCCGCCTTGGCCTGGCTGAGATCATAACCCGGCGGAAGTTCGAGCACGCTTTCAAACGGTCCATAACTGATTTCCATGACGAGAAAACTGCATTTCGGCTCCCGACAACCATCCGGCCGGCTGCCGCTGATGCGCAGACGATTTCCCTCGACCGTGATTTCGAGGCTGTCGCTTTTCATGCCGGCCAGTTCCACTTTGATGACCAGGCCGGTGTCCGTCGCATACACGTCCGTATTGGGCACCCAATGCCCGCTGGCCGCGCCGTCGCGACCACCCACGGTTGAAGTGCGGGAAACAAAATGCACCGAAGAACTAACTTTGGTTACGGCCATAACAAGAGACAATATCGCAAAAATTCACATTAGCAAGTGCGGCGTCATTCTAACCGATTAACCGTAAGTTGCCATAGCCAACATATTCGCAAAGACAGTTCGTGCAACTGGAATTTTGGCAACCATGCTCAAAATGAGACTAAAGCTGGATTTCAGCGTTGAACTTTTTACGCACGACTCTACGCTGCGCGCATGGCCAATCTATTCCGCCACACGCACCGCGTCACTTACGCCGAATGCACTGTCGGCAACCACGTTTATCACTCGCGCTATCTTGACCTGCTCGAAGCCGCGCGCGGCGAATTCATCCGCTCGCTCGGCTCGACGGTTTTGCGCTGGCAGGAAAGCGACATGATTTTTCCCGTCATCGAGGCGCGGCTGCGCTACAAATTTCCCGCACGCTACGACGATTTGCTGGCGATTGAAGTCTGGGTGACGGCCGTTGAAAAAGTGCGCCTGAATTTCGGCCACCGGATTTTGAACCAGAACGGAAAACTGATTCTCGAAGCGGAAACGTTCCACGTCTGCACCGGCGTTGACGAAAAACCAAAACGCCTGCCGGAAGAACTGGCGGAAAAATTGAAGCCGTATTTGAAAACAAATTCATAAACCGCGAACGAACGCGACGATGATTGCCAGCACGATGGCAAAAGTAATTAAAATCCCAAATGTGGCAGTGAAATTTCCAAGAAACAAACTTGCTCCAATGGCCACGATAATGAGCTGAAACAACAACAGACAAATGATTTCATAGTGGCTCCAATCTTCGAGATGGCTGATTTTGTAAATCAAACCGACAATCAGAAAAGGGATAAGCATCGCCTGCAATCCTCTCGCTCCGAGCGGAATCAACAAAGTCAAACCGATGGCTTCAATCATTGACGCACCGCCGGCGATAATCGCCTCGCGGCTCAAATCTTTCAAGTCAAGGTCCTGCTCAATCAAATTCCAAAAAATGTTCAGCAACAGAATCGCCAACCCCAACGACGTGAACGCCAATGCCCAAAATATTAAAATGTGAAGTGCAATGTGCATGATTTTTCCGATTGTTCAGCCACAGAGACGCAGAGCCACAGAGTTTTTGAAAGAGTTATTTTGCGCTTCTCTGCGACTCTGCGCCTCTGTGGCAAATATGTTTCCGACTTGCGCGACATTCATTTGTCTGCAAAAATTCAGCGACGCGCGCGATGCAAACTGAACAACATTATCCCAAACATTATTGCGGAGTCTTCGGCATTTTCGGCCATCCCAACGCCGCCGAACTGACTTACTACGGACTTTACGCGCTCCAGCATCGCGGCCAGGAAAGCGCGGGCATCGTCACCTGCCACGAGGGGAAATTTTACAAGCACCACGGCATGGGCCTCGTGCCGCAGATTTTCAACGGCGAAATTTTGCACGGCCTCGTCGGCAACATGGCCGTCGGCCACACGCGCTATTCCACCACCGGCTCGTCGCAATTGAAAAACGCGCAGCCGCTCACCGTGGATTGCGCGCGCGGCCAGATCGCCATCGCGCACAACGGAAATTTGACGAACGCGGCGCAGCTACGCGACGACTTGGAAAATCGCGGCTCAATTTTTCAGACTACCGTTGACAGCGAAATCATTTTGCATCTGATGGCGCAGCCGGGTTTGAACGGCGGGGAAAATCATTTGTCCCACACGCTGCGAAAAATCGAGGGCGCGTATTCGCTCGTCATCATGACGGAAAAGGAATTGATCGGCGCGCGCGATCCGTTCGGTTTCCGCCCGCTGTGCATCGGCAAACTCGACGGCGCGTATGTGCTCGCGAGCGAAACTTGCGCGCTCGATTTGATTCACGCGAAATTCGTCCGCGACGTCGAACCGGGCGAAATCGTCGTCATCAACGAAAAAGGTTTGAGCAGTTTTCAGGCGTTTCCCGAACAGACCAAGCGCGCGTTCTGCATTTTTGAATACGTTTATTTCGCTCGGCCCGACAGCACGATCGCCGACCGGAATGTTTACAAAGTTCGCGTCGAAATGGGCCGCCAGCTCGCGCGCGAATTCAAGATTGATGCGGACCTGGTGATTCCCGTGCCGGACAGCGGCAACAGCGCCGCGCTCGGTTATTCGCTCGAATCTGGAATTCCGTTCGAGATGGCGTTCGTGCGAAATCATTACGTCGGCAGAAGTTTTTTGCAGCCGTCGCAACTCATCCGCGATTTCGACGTGCGCGTGAAATTAAATCTGATTACCGAACTCGTGAAAGACAAACGCGTCGTCATCGTGGACGATTCCATCGTGCGCGGCACGACATGCAAGACGCGCGTGAAAACGCTCAAGGAAGCCGGCGCAAAAGAAGTTCACGTTCTCGTGAGCTGTCCGCCGCACATGAACCCGTGCGTTTATGGAATTGATTTTCCCGACCGAAGCAAACTCATGGCCGCGAACCATTCGCTCGAGGAAATCCGAAAATATCTCAACGCCGATTCGCTTTATTACTTGTCGCAAGAAGGTTTGGTGAAAGCAACCGGCCTGCCGAAAAATTCATTTTGCATGGCGTGCTACGACGGAAATTATCCCGTGCCTTACGATCCGCTGCTCGACAAACACATCAACGAACGCCGACGCACGACGCAAACGCTCGGCGAAGCAGTGGAGAAAGACGACGAGCAGATTAAATTGTTGCAGGTTTAATTGTGAGAACGTCGGTTATTTTTCACTGCCATAAAAAATTCCTTTTTCATGTAACCAGGCGATGACTTCAAGAGTCTAAATTGCGGAAATATCCAAGTTAAAGCAAATTTCACGTCATGCACCGACTTTCAATAACAGCGGCCATTGTTGTCTTTTCATTTTGCGCCCTGACAAAAATTTCCGCTCAAGGCACATATCCTAAAATCGAAGCTTCTTTCACCGTGAATGTCTCAATCACGGATCCGTTCGATTACAGCAATGACGTCCGCGTTCAAATTGTTCTGCCGGATTCTACCATAATTTCATTGCCCGCTTTTTTTGACGGCGGCACGACATGGCGTGTGCGTCACACGCCGACGATGGCCGGCGTTTACAGCATCAGCGGCGTGACATTGAACGGCTCGCCGCTCTCGGTCAGCAATCTGCAACCGGCTTCGTGGACCGTCACCGGCTTTCCCACTAGCGCGGGTTATGTGCGGGTGGACCCAAACAATCCGCGCCGCTTTATCACCAGCAATGGCCGGCGGTTTTTCCCGGTTGGAGAAGACATGGCGTGGAGTTCGCCTTCCGCCAATGCCCTCAACATCTTCCCTAAAATGGGCGCGGCGCACGAAAACTGGTCGCGGGTGTGGATGACTCATTTTTACCAAGGTTCGGGACTTGGTCTGAATCTGGACTGGCCCAAGGTCAACAACACTTTCGGCCAATTGAGCCTGCCCAACGCGCAGCACTGGGACGCGATTGTCGCGGCGGCGGATCAAGCCGGCATCCATTTCCAGATGACCTTGCAGCATCACGGACAGTATTCGAGCACCAACATAAGTGACACCGACCCGAACTGGGAACAAAATCCTTACAACACGGCCAATGGTGGATTTCTTTCTAGCGCAACAAATTTTTTCACTGATCCGACGGCCATGGAATTGACCAAGAAAAAACTCCGCTACATTGTGGCGCGCTGGGGTTATTCGCCTTCCATCATGGCCTGGGAACTTTTTAATGAAGTGCAATTTACCGATGCCGGGTCCCTGAACCAGTGGAGCAATATCGAAGCATGGCACGATGAAATGGCGCAGTTCCTTCGTTCGCAAGATTACTACCAGCATTTGATCACCACCAGTTCATTGCTAAATGAACCCATTTGGGACGAAACCGATTATTATCAACACCACGATTATCCATCGGATTTGATAACGGGAATTCGCGATGCACAGGATATCAGCGCATCACAAACGGTCGGGCCTGATTTTAGCGGCGAGTGCGGGATTAACACGACGCCGCACCTGGGAATCAGTCCTCCGATATGGGCCGGTCTTATGGCTGCGCAATCCGGCGACGCCATGCCGTGGTATTGGGATACCATTGATCCGAACAATGACTATTTTCTGATTCAGGCTGCGGCGGATTTTGTCACGGTGTCCGGTCTGGCGGATGAGGACGCTCTGACCAAATCCACTCCGCTGGTGACAGGCGGCGCGAATGGTCCACTGGCATTCGCGTTTGGTGGTGGATTTAATGCCGCGGCGCAAGACACGTTCACTGTCGGGACTGCTGCACCGGATGGCGCGGGGACAACGCCACCCTATCTTCAAGGCAATTATCATCTTTCATTTACACCGAACGGTTACACATTTGATGTTAATTACCCGCAGGCCGGAACTTTTTCCGTTCAAGTGCTGCAGATTGCCGCAGCCGGTGCCGGCCTCGAAATTTTTCTCGATGGCAATTTGCAGACCAATATTTCATTTCCTTCCGCCGGCAGTGATACTTCCACAAATTTTACTGCTTCAATCTCAATTTCTACCGGTGCCCATACTATAAACATCAGCAATCCCGGGCAGGATTGGATTCTGCTTGGCAACATCACACTCAATCCTTATGTGCCTACGCTTGGAGCCTATGCGATTGGCACCAACAATTGGCAGGCGCTCTGGTTGTGGGATCGCACTAATGTCTTTCTTACTGGTGCCACCACCACCGTCACCGGCACAGTGGCTGTCGCAGGCTTGGATCCGGGTACTTATTCCGGAACTTGGTGGGACACGTTCGGGGCCGGTGCCATCAGCAATTTCACCTTTACCGTTGCCAGCAGTAACGTGCCGGTGACGCTCGCTACGCCGCCGATTTTACGTTCCATGGCACTTTATGTCGGTGTTCCGGCGCAATCGGGAATCATTGCTCCAAATCTGACCCAGACTGTGGCCTCTAACTCGCCGCCTTTCAACCTGCCATTGTTGATAACCAACAGTGGTGGTCTGCCACTTGCATATTCACTTTCTACCACTAATGCGATTCCGGCGTGGTTGAGCTTTTCTTCCACCAATGGGTATGTGTCGAAGTCCGGTGCGTTAACGGTGTATCTGGCTTTCAACCCAACAGGTCTTGCGGCTGGCACTTACAATTTTACATTCTTTCTCAACATGAGCGATCCACTCCAACCCGTTGTTACCCTGCCGATTTCCTTTACGATCTCATCGAGCTTGCCTGCTGCGCCTAAGTTGCAGGTATTGTCTGCCTCTGTAGGCCAGTTTGTTTTCCAACTTCAAGGCGACACAGGTGTTCCGTATGTGGTTCAAACTTCCATGGATCTTATCACATGGACTTCCATTTCAACAAATATGCTCCCAGGCGGCGTTTTAAACATGACTAACTCCATCTCACCTAGTTCATCTAGAGTTTTCTGGCGCGCCCTATGGCAACCGTAATCATAAGTATGCGTTCCATGGGCAGATAATTGCGGCAAACCGTGACTGACAACGGCGACGGCACGGAAACCGTCGTTGTGACTGACGCCATTACTGTGGTTGGATCAACTCCGGCTCACTTTTTGCGCATCCAAGTCGCCCACCAATAGTTTTTGCAATTGCGTGGCACCTGTCAGATCGAATCTGATGCAACATTACTTTTAACTCCCCGAAATTTCCTGCGGACCTTTGCCGCCGTTCAACAAAAACAAAACCGCCATGCGCACGGCAAGTCCATTCGTGACCTGCTCCAAAATCAACGAACGTGCGCAGTCGGCGATCTCGCTGTCAATTTCAACGCCGCGATTAATTGGGCCGGGATGCATGATGAGCGCGTCCGGTTTGGTTTTCGCGAGCCGCGCCTTGTTCAGGCCGAACAAACTCGTATATTCGCCGATGCTCGGAAACATCGTCTTGCGCTGGCGTTCGTGCTGGATGCGCAGCAAATGAATGATGTCTGCGTCGCGAATCGCCTCGTCAACATTGTGCGTCACGTGGCAGCCCATCTGCTCAAAAGTTTTCGGCACCAGCGTTGACGGCCCGCACAAAGTTACTTTTGCGCCAAGCTTCGTCAGCGCCCAGATGTTCGAGCGCGCGACGCGGCTGTAAAGGATGTCGCCGAGGATCGTCACGTTCAGCCCGACGATTTTTCCTTTGTGTTCGCGGATCGTGAATGCGTCGAGCAATGCCTGCGTCGGATGTTCGTGTGCGCCGTCGCCGGCGTTGATGATGCTGGCGTTGACGACGCGCGACAAAAAATGCGGCGCGCCGCTCGCGCTATGGCGGATGATGATGAAATCGGCGTTAAGCGCTTCGAGATTGCGCGCGGTGTCCTTGAGTGTCTCGCCTTTTTTGAACGATGACGCGTCGGCGGAAAAATTCACGATGTCGGCGGTCAATCGTTGCGCGGCCAGTTCAAAACTGATGCGCGTGCGCGTCGAAGGTTCAATAAACAGATTGACAACGGTTTTCCCGCGCAGCGCCGGAACTTTTTTGATCGCGCGCTCGCCGACGGCCTTGAACGCCTTGGCCGTGTCGAGCACGGTGACGATTTCGTCCGCCGTGAGCGATTCGATGTCGAGCAGATTTTTTTTGGTCCAACTCATTTTCGTTCCAAAATCACTTCGTTTTTTTCACCAATCCGCACATGGACTTTTTCATTCGTCGCCGTCGGCACGTTTTTGCCGACAAAATCAGCCTTGATTGGCAAATCGCGATGGCCGCGATCAATCAATACTGCGAGTTGAATTTTCTTTGGCCGGCCAAAATCGTTCAATGCGTCCATCGCCGCGCGTGTCGTGCGGCCGCTGAACAAAACGTCATCCACCAGCACGACGGTATTTCCGGTCACGTCAAAAGGAATTTCCGTCGGATGAATTTTTGGCGCGGCGCGTTGATCCAAATCGTCGCGGTGCATTGAGACATCGAGGCTGCCAATCGGCACGGAAATTTTCCAAATTTCCGAAAGAATTTTTCCAAGCCGTTGCGCGAGCGGCACGCCGCCTTCGGGAATGCCGACGAGCACGACTTCGGCGGAATTTTCATTGCGCTCGGCGATCTCGTGTGCGATGCGCGTGAGCGCGCGGCCAATCGCGTTCGCGTCGAGAATAATTGTGGATTCAGGCATTTGGAAAAATCCTCCTCACGCTCATCGTCATTCTCATCCTCAAAAATAAAAGCGAGGATGACGATGAGGACGAGAATGACGAATGATTGAAAAAGAAAAATCGCGAACCGCTCCGCCGGGCGGAGCCGATTCGCGTTGCGCGTTTGGCGTTCATATTTTCCTTCGCCACCTCGCAGGGCGGCGTTAAAGGAACAAAATTTTAGTTCAATTCGTGGCGGCGGCCTGGCGGTTTTTGCGCCAGCTTGAGCGGTGCTTGACGATCCAATCCGTCAGCGCCTGCTCGAAGCCGATGTCGCGTCCGGCCTTTTCCGATTCAATCCACTTGTGCCGGAGAATTTCCTCGCGTTCGGCCTGAAACTCGCGATACAGCGAAGAGTTCTTCAGCAAATCGTTCGCCGACGATGATTCTTTTGCAGCGTTCGACATAGGTTAAATTTTGTGACGGTTAGGTTAAAACTTTGCGGCCAAGCCTGCAACTAAAATAACATGCTGAAAATAAATGAGTTGGAACTTGTTTAGTCAAACTGGCCGATGTTCGCCGAGAAATGGATTTTTCAGCGTGACGGCCAATTACTATGGACTTTAAACCGCATCTCGCCTAAAAGGAGCCGCACGCATAAACCGATGAACCGGATAGACGTCATTCAAAAAATCATAGACAAAACCGGAGCGCATAATTATCTGGAGATCGGCGTGGCGCGCGGGGAATGTTTCCTGTCCATCAAAGCCCAACGCAAAGTCGCAGTTGATCCCAAACTTCGATTTCTCCTCAAACTCAAGTTAAAAAGTCAGGACGCCAAGTATTATCAACTGACCAGCGACAATTTTTTTGCGAAAGTGAAACTGCCCCACGGCTTCGACATTGTGTTCATTGACGGGCTGCACACGTATCAACAATCATTGAAAGACGTCGAAAACGCTTTGAGCGTTCTTAACGAAAATGGCGTGATCGTCATGCATGATTGCAATCCGCCAGACGCTGCGGCGGCGCATCCGGCAAATTCACCCGGCCATGCCGCCTCGTTGGGACTGCCGGGTTGGACTGGCGGATGGATGGGAGATGTTTGGAAAACAATCTGCCATTTGCGAAGCCGGCGACACGACTTGAAAATATTTGTTTTGGACTGCGACTGCGGGTTGGGAATCGTCACGCGCGGAAAACCCGATGCCATGTTGAATTTTTCAGAGACTGACCTGCAAAAGTTGACCTACGACGACCTCGCAAAAAACCGGAATCAATTCCTTAATTTGAAGGATGAAAATTTCCTTTCAGAATTTCTACAAACAATCTGATCAAGGCGAAAGTTTTTCGCGGTGCGGCAGATGGTCGCGGTTCCAGCGGGACAAGGCGGCGTCGCTGGTGTCGGCAAAAAGAAATTGCAGCGTCGGCGATTCGACGTGGCCGTCGCAAAAGACCACGTTGGCTTTGTTTTGGTGGCGCAAATTCATTTTGTAAAAATCATACGGCTCGTTGCGCATAAATATCATGCCGTCGCTTTCACCAATGGCCATCATTTCACTTGGGGCAACCACTTGTGAATCTTGGATGGGTATGCGCGTGTTTGATTTCACATCATAATAACCATGAAGGCCAAAATTGTTTGTGCGGTTTCCGACCTGAAGAATTCCAAATGCGTTGTAGCCATAAGACATGGATATTTCGTCTGCACTAAATTTATGAAATTTTGCGGTCGGACACCGCCATATACCGTTTTCGGCAAAATACGGGTCGGGTTTGGAAATGCCAAATCCCTCAATCTCCATTTGGTTAATCCAACTGCTGTATTTGTTCTCGATATACAAAGGATAACCGTGATCGTTCGAGAGGATTACCTGCAAACCGAGTCCAAGTTGATGCAAATTGTTGGCGCATTGGATTTGCTGTGCCTTTCTTTTTGCTTGAGAAATAGCCGTCAAAGAAAGTGCGGCAAGAATTCCAATGGTGGCAGTAACCGCCAGCAGTTCAACCAAAGTGAACGCAAAATCTTTTTTATCCGTGTTCAATCCGTGTTTCATCTGTGGCTAAAATTATTTTAGATTTTTCCGCAGCGTTTCCGCGATTTGAATGAACGCCCTGCCCGCCGCGTGGTTCGGCGTGGAAACCACAATCGGCATTCCGCGGTCGCCGCCTTCGCGGATTTCGGTGAAGATCGGGACTTCGCCGAGGAACGGAACGTTTTGCCGCGCGGCCTCGTCCTTGCCGCCGCCGTGACCGAAAATTTCCACACGCTCGCCGTTCGGCGTGGTGAAGTAGCTCATGTTTTCCACGATGCCGAGGATCGGCACGTTCACCTTGCGGAACATCGCGATGCCTTTGCGCACGACGCCGAGCGACGCTTCCTGCGGCGTGCTGATGATGACGCCGCCGTCGAGCGGCACGGTCTGGCAGAGCGAAAGCTGCGCGTCGCCGGTGCCCGGCGGCAAATCCACGAGCAGAAAATCCAGTTCGCCCCATTCGACGGCGAGGAGAAATTGCTGGATGGTTTTCGTGATCATCGGCCCGCGCCAGACGACGGGCTGGTCGTCCGTGACGAGCAGCCCGATGCTCATCACTTTCACGCCGTGATTGGACGGCGGCACGAGGCGCTCGGCTTCGTTGACGGTCGGTTTTTCGTGGACGCCCATCATCAACGGAATGCTCGGCCCGTAAATGTCGCAATCGAGCAAACCGACTTTCGCGCCGAGATGCGTGAACGCGCACGCGAGATTCACCGAGCAAGTGGATTTGCCCACGCCGCCTTTGCCGCTGGCGATGGCGATGATTTTTTTTACCCCGGAAACTTTATTTTGGTTCGCGAATGGATTTGATGGCGCGGCTGATCCGGCGGCAGGTTGGCGGACTTCGACGTGAACGTGATTCACACCGGGAAGATTTTTCAGGACGCGTTCGCTTTCGATTTTGATTTGCTGCGCGGCTTCGGGATTCGGCGAGGTCAATTGCATGACGACGCTGACCGCGCCGTTCGCAGCGGAAATCTCTTTGACGAGGCCGAACGAAACGATGTCGCGCGAATAGCCGGGATACTTGACCGATTTCAGCGCGTCCAAAACTGTGTCTTGCGAAAGCATTAGGCAGGTAAAATGCCAGCTTCGCATCCGAAAACAAGCGCGCTCCAGACTTGCACGGAAGTGGATTGCATGGAAAACTGTTCGTTCGATAGAAAGTTGACTATGACGCAAAAAGCAAACAACGGAACAGAATTGCTAGTGGAAAAATTTTCGCAGTTGGAAGCCGCTTCGGCGCAGCCGAAATGGCTCGCGCCGGTCCGCAAAGCCGGCATTGCCAGTTTCGCCGATCAGGGATTTCCGACGCTGCACGACGAGGACTGGCGCTTCACGAACATCGCGCCGATTGCTAAATTAAATTTTCAACTGGCCAAAGAAGTTTCCGTGAATGGCGCGGAAAGCAAATTGCTCGACGAAGCGGCGTTCACCAAGCTGCCCGGTCAACGGCTCGTGTTCGTGAACGGATTTTTCTCGGCGAAACTATCCGGCATCAAGCCAGTGTCCGGCGGCGTGCGGATTGAAAATCTTTCCGCCGCGCTTGCGAAGGATTCCGCGCTCATAGAAAAACATCTCGGCAAATACGCGCACACGGCGAGCAATACATTCGCCGCGCTGAATCAGGCGTTTTTCACCGACGGCGCGTTTATTTTTGTTCCCGCCGGCGTTGCCGTCGCCGAACCGGTGCAGTTGATTTACATTTCGTCCGCGAAAAATTCTGGCGAAACCATTTTGCCGCGCAATCTCGTCATCGCCGAGGCGAACAGCAAGCTGACCGTCGTGGAAAGTTACATCAGCACCGGCAACGTCGCGTATTTCACGAACGCGGTGACGGAAATTCTCGCGGGCGACAACGCGCGCGTTGAACACATCAAACTTCAAGATGAAGCGCTCGACGCATTTCACATCGCGACCATCGCGGGCGAGTTTGGCTGCGCGAGCAATGTGACCGTTCATTCCTTTGCGCTTGGCGCAAAACTGTCACGCACGAACATCCGCACCAAACTCGCGGGCGAAGGTCTTGAATGTATTTTGAACGGACTTTATCTGACGAAAGACGAGCAGCTCGCCGACCATCACATGATTGTCGAGCACGCGCAGCCGCATTGCGCGAGCCATGAATATTTCAACGGAATTTTGGACGACAAATCGAAGGGCGTATTTCACGGGCGCATTTACGTTCATCCCATCGCGCAAAAAACCGACGCGAAGCAGACGAACAAAAATCTTTTGCTCTCCGACGACGCGACCGCCGACACGAAGCCGCAACTGGAGATTTACGCCGACGACGTGAAATGCACGCACGGCGCGACCATCGGCCAGTTGAACGACGAGAGCATTTTTTACCTGCGTTCGCGCGGCATCAGTTCGGACAACGCGCGGCGGATGTTGATCCACGCCTTTGCCGGCGAAATCATCGAGCGCATCAAGTGCGAACCGGCGCGCGAGGTGATTGACAAGCTCGTGTGGGATCGCCTCGAAGCGAACCATCATCTGGCGGAGAAAAATTGAGACACGGACGGCGCGGATTCACTTTAATCCGTGTCTGTTTGTGATATATTGAAAGTCGATGTTCGAAGACCTGAACGACCTTTATCAGCAGGTCATCCTTGACCACTGCAAGCAGCCGCGCAATTTCCATGAAATGCCGGCGGCAAGCTGCTCTGCGCAGGGACGCAATCCGATTTGCGGCGATCAGTTAAAACTTTTTCTCGCGCTGGACGGCGACAAAATCAAAGACGCGAGTTTTGTCGGTTCGGGCTGCTGTATTTCCAAGGCATCGGCGTCGCTACTCACAGAATTTGCGAAGGGTAAAACAAAATCGGACGTGGAAAAAATGTTCGGTCAGGTTCGCGAAATGGTCACAACTGGCAAAGTAAATGGCGACGTTGGAAAACTGACGGTGTTCGCGGGCGTCCACAAATATCCGGCGCGCGTAAAATGCGCGATTCTCGCATGGCACGCCGCAATGGCGGCGTTGAAAGGCGACGTAGAGCCGGTCAGCACGGAAAATGAACAGATGTAATTGATTTCACATGCGTTCGCAGCGATGATATTCTAGCGGTTAAATTAAAGGCATTTTATGAATTCCAATGAACCAAAAACTTTAACCCGCGACGTCGAAGCGTCTGTTGTGCCCATTGGCACGAAGGTCACGCTTCAAAAGGGTGAGGCCGCGCATATCACGCAATCGCTCGGCGGCACTTACACCGTCATCGTCAACGGCAACATGTTCCGCATCGAATCTAAGGACGCCGACGCGCTCGGCATCGAAATTTCGGTTGCGCCTGCCGCTTCTGCCACCGCGACGCCGAGCGGCCCGCTCACGCAGGAGCAGCTTGAGAAAAAAGTCTGGGAATCGCTCAAGACGTGTTACGACCCGGAGATTCCGGTCAACATCGTTGACCTCGGTTTGATTTACGATTGTCACCTCACGCCCATCGGCGAGAACAATTACAAGGCCGACGTGAAAATGACTTTGACCGCGCCCGGTTGCGGCATGGGTCCGGTGCTCGCGCAGGACGTGCAGAATAAACTCATCTCGCTCGAACCGATTGACGAGGCGAACGTCGAGCTCGTCTGGGACCCGCCGTGGAACCAGGGCATGATGACCGAGGCGGCGAAGCTGCAACTTGGTTTGCTGTGATTGCAATTTTTCCTCTCGTTTTTGAAATCGCTACAGTAAATTCAAGCCGTGAGCCGAAATAGTCGTCGAGCTGGTTTTTTTGCCATCATTGCTGGCATTGTTTTTTTTGTCATCAGCATTCAAGATTTATTGAGTGGTTTACAATCGGAATATTGGCCTGTCACTGAAGGCGCTATTCAAAGTGCTGCGATTAATCGTCATGTAGCTGGCAGGGGTGGTCATACTTATGACGTTGATATTTCCTATAGCTATCAAGTTAACGGTCAGAATTTTTTGGGAAATCAACTGGCCTTCGGAGATATTGATTGGTTTGGAACGCAAAATCAGGCAATCCTTGTCAGTTTTCCTGTTGGCAAAAAAATTCAAGTGCATTATTCCCCCAATAACCCGCAGCTTGCCGTGTTGGAAGCAGGCATTGTCGGTGAAACATGGCTTACTCTTGGCATAGGTGCTTTCTTCATTTTAGCCGGAACGATTATGCTGTTAAAGTGCCGGTGAATTTTTATCTGTGTCCATCTGTGTTTATCCGTGGTTAAATTTTTTGAATGAGTGCTGTGAAAACAATTGACTGGTTCGCGCTGCGAAAAGATTTTCCGATTCTCGATCAGAAAGTCCACGGCAAGCCGCTGGTTTATTTCGACAACGCGGCCACCTCGCAGAAACCGCGCGCGGTGATTGGCGCGCTCGTGCATTATTACGAGCACGACAACGCCAATGTCCATCGCGGCATCCACGAGTTGAGCAATCGCGCGACGAATCATTTTGAAGCGGCGCGCACGCGCACGGCAAAATTTATCAACGCCAAAAGCGCCGACGAAATTATTTTTACTCGCGGCACGACCGAAGGCATCAATCTCGTCGCGAGTTCGTGGGGAACAAAAAATCTCAAGCCCGGCGATCTGATTCTGCTCACGGAAATGGAGCATCACAGCAACCTCGTGCCGTGGCAATTGCTCGCGCAAAAAACCGGCGCGAAAATTTCCTATCTTCCCGTCACCGGCGACGAAGGCTTGCTCGATTTGTCCAAGCTCGACTCGTTGCTCACGAAGCAGGTCAAGATTTTTTCGATGGTTCACATCTCCAATTCGCTCGGCACGTTGAATCCCGTGGCCGAACTTTGCGCCCGCGCGCGCAAGCTCGGCATCGTCACGCTCGTGGACGGCGCGCAGAGCGCCGGGCATCTGCCGGTGGACGTGCAGGCCATCGGCTGCGATTTTTTTGCGTTCTCCGGCCACAAGATTTGCGGGCCGACCGGCATAGGCGTGTTGTGGGGGCGGCAGGAAATTCTCGACGCCATGCCGCCGTATCAGGGCGGCGGCGAAATGATTTTGTCCGTCGGTTACGACAAGACGGAATTCAAGCACGCGCCGCACCGGTTCGAGGCCGGCACACCGGACATCTCCGGCCCGATCGGCCTGCACGCCGCGATGGATTATCTCGACGCCATCGGCCGCCAAAACATCTGGCGGCACGATCAGGAACTGGCGAACTACGCCTACGAAAAACTTTCCGTGCTGAAAGATATTCGCTTGTTCGGCCCGAAATTAAATTCCGCCAACCGCGCCGGCCTCGTGAGTTTTCTGCTCAAGGACGTTCACGCGCACGACGTGGTGACGCTGGCGGATCAGGCGGGCGTGGCGTTGCGCGGCGGGCATCACTGCACGCAACCGCTCATGCACAAGCTCGGCGTGGAATCCACCGCCCGCGCGAGTTTTTATTTTTACAATACCAAGGCCGAGGTGGACCGGTTCGTGGAAGTGTTGAAGGATATTCAAAAGTTTTTCGGGCAATGACTCACGGTTCTTGCTTTCGATAAAGGCAACAGCGCGCAGAGAAAATTATTGACGAATAAAATCATACTTTGATAAGTATGGTTCATGCAGACAGTTTCCATCTTACATCCCACGCTTTGGCGAACCTGCCGCGTGTTGGCAAATCGAAAACGCCTTCAAATTCTGGCTTTTGTATTTCAAAATCCGGGGAAAACAGTCTCTTTTATTTCCAATGAGGTGCGATTACCAATGCCGGTTGCCAGCAATTATTTAAGATCATTGGAAGCGCGCGGTATTCTGACAGTTCAACGGATCGCCAACCGCGTAAAATACTTTCCGGCGACCGGAAAAAGCGCAACTTCGAAGGAACTGGTGATCGCATTGCGCAAAGTTTTTTACCGCCAAAATGAAGCGATTGATATGATTTTCAAAACAGTGACGGCATTCACACATCCTCGCAGGGTCGAAATCTACCGCGCTCTTCAGGGTAAGGCATTAAGTTTTGAACATCTGCGGAATATCACGCATATTTCAACTCCGGCACTACGGCGGCACCTGAACAAGTTAAAGTCCCGGGCGTTTGTGGCGGTAGAATCAAACCGATTCGTTCCCCGTCATCAGACAAATGCACTAGCTCAACAGTTGGCGCGGATGGCCATGGACAAACAGACCAATTGAATCACACTTATCAAAGTATGATCCAGAGCGTCAAATTCTCGCTTGGCATTTTTCATCTCGAGGATTTAACATAATGTTTGAATGAACAGTAAAATCACCCCCAAACAGATTGAAAATAATTTGCGCCGCGTTTTTCGCAGCATGGATTTTGTGTCGCAACATCCGGCTCTGAAGCGCGATTCAGCGGAAGCGCGGCGGTTTGCGGAAATTTATCAGCAGTTTGGACTAGCCTGGGAATTTCTGGCGCTGCAATGCAATCATCGTGACGGCTGGCGCAAATTGCGCGACGGCAAATCGGCCTGCAAAGTCTGCGGGCTGATCCGCGGCGCAAAAGAGCAATGGTTTTTGCTGCCGTGCGATGGGCAGAAAACCATTGGCCGCCGCGCAATACCAAATTCCAAACAGAAGTTTCCAAATCGCAAAGCGGCGACGGTCGTGAATGACACGATTGATTTTCACGGCGCGAAATTGAACGTGGAAGTCTTGAATCAACATCGTTGCAACGACCGCTGGTTTTGCAAACACGATTGGACGATTGCGGCGGACCGGCTTGTGCGATTGGACGAAGGCGGAATTGAAGTTTGCTTCGATTCGCATTTTGTCGGAGTGAAATTGCGCAAACACAAGCGCGGCGAGATGCCGCCTTACAGTCATTTCGTCTGGGAATTGCCGCGCAAGTTCCTGAAAAAATTTCCAGTGATGCTGGAATTTGACAAACGCAGGCAATTCACCGGCTTGACCATTTTCAAACCGGATGCCGGCAAATCAAATCCAAAAAATCGCAGCCGCAAATAATTTCACGCATTGAAAACCATTTCTTCACAATCCGCGATGAGCGCCGTGCTGGAAAAATTTCCCGGCGCACAGCGGGCGCTTTTCCGGCGGTATCACATCGGCGGGTGCAGCAGTTGCGGGTTCAGCCCGGACGAAACGCTGGCGCAGGTCTGCGCGCGCAACGGGAATCTGGACGTGGCCGAGGTGCTGGCGCATATTCAGTCCAGCCACGAGCAGGACGCGAAGGTTTTGATCTCGCCGGTGGAACTCGCGGAATTAATTCAAAAAGATAAAACGGTAAAATTAATTGATGTCCGTTCGCGCGAGGAATTCGAGGCGGTGAACATCGCCGGTTCGGTTCTGCTGTCGCAGGACGTGATGCGCGAACTCATGGCGAGCGGCTCGAACACGCATCCGATCGTCGTGATTGATCACGCGGGCAAGAACGGTCTGGACGCGGCGGCGTATTTCATGGGTCACGGTTTGCAGAACGTGCGCTGTCTGCGCGGCGGCATTGACGCGTGGGCGCAGGAAGTTGAGCCGAAGATGCGGAGATATAAATTGGGATAAAAGTTGCCTATCATCCGATTCCAACATCGAATTCTCTTGGCAAAAGAGAATAAATTGATTTTCTTAACGCCATATTCAGATTATGAAAACGAGGCTTCCCATTTATGTATGTTTAATTGCATTTCTGACGCTTGCGACTGGATGCGCTTTTACCAAATCTACGGTCCAAATTAATTATAGACCGCCAGTCTTTGCAAATAAGGTCAGTATCGACAAAGTTATAACGGTGGAAAAATTAAATGATCTTCGTGGCGGCGATCCATTTTTGCTTTCATACAAAGGAGTAGAAACAAAAACCAGCGGAACTTACGTTACTGATAAGGAAGTCGCTGACATTATCACTGATTCCATCAAAAAAACCTTAACGGCGTTAAATTATAAAATTGCCGACAATCAAGGCGATTTAGTGCTTTCGGGTGACCTTCTAAAACTTGACTCCACGCCAATCATGGGATTTTGGAGTGGTGATTTGGATTGCACCATTCAGATAAATCTTAAGCTTTCTGATGGCAAAACCGGCAAGCTTCTATGGAGTGATATATTCACTGGTTTCAACAAAGAAACCGGCTTGCAGGTCGATAGTGAAGAACATCGCAAAGTTACAACTGAAGCTGCCATCGGCGACTTGATGCAAAAATTGGCTGCGTCCGCTGGTTTCAAAAGCGCAGTCCAAAATTATGCCGGACAATAAGAGTCGCTCAACGATCAAACATTAAACTTGAACAACAGCACGTCGCCGTCTTTCACGACGTATTCCTTGCCTTCCATCCGATACAAACCTTTTTCGCGCGCGGCGGCGACGGAACCCAGTTTCACCAGATCGTCGTAGGCCACGGTCTCGGCCTTGATGAAGCCGCGCTCGAAATCGGAGTGGATAACGCCGGCGGCTTTTGGCGCGGTGTCGCCGTTGTGGATCGTCCACGCGCGGACTTCTTTTTCGCCCGCCGTAAAATAAGTCCGCAGGCCGAGCAAATGATATGTCGCGCGGATGAGCGCGCCGACGCCGGATTCTGCGACGCCGAGTTCTTTCAAAAATTCCTTCGCCTCCGCTTCCGACAAATCAACCAAATCGCTCTCAATCTGCGCGCTGATGACGACGGCTTCGCACGCGAAATGGCTTTTCGTGTATTCGCGGACTTTGAGGACGAACGGATTTTTGTCCGCCGTTGCTAAATCAGATTCCTTGACGTTGCACGCAAAAATCGTCGGCTTGTCGGTCATCAACCAAAACAAACGCGAGATGGCTTTGTCTTCGGGCGTGAGTTCGAGCGTGAGCGCGGGCTTTCCGGCGTTCAGGTGCGGCTCGATTTTTTTCAGGACGGTTTCCTGCGCGAGCGCTTCCTTGTCGCCGCGCTTGGCGTCCTTGGCAACGCTGGCGAGACGTTTCTGCACGGCTTCGAGATCGGCGAGCACCAATTCGGTCGTGATGGTTTCGATGTCGCGGATCGGATCAATGTTGCCCGCGACGTGATGGATGTCCGCGTCCTCAAAACAGCGCACGACCTGGACGATGGCGTCCACTTCGCGGATGTGGGTCAAAAATTTATTACCCAAACCTTCGCCCGCCGCCGCGCCTTTCACGAGTCCAGCGATGTCCACGAACTCCACCACCGCCGGAATTATTACTGAAGTTTTCGCGATGCCCTTCAACACTTCGAGCCGCGCGTCCGGCACGATGACGATGCCGACGTTCGGGTCAATGGTGCAGAACGGATAGTTCGCGGCCTCGGCCTTGCGCGAGCGCGTGAGGGCATTGAACAAAGTTGATTTGCCCACGTTGGGCAGTCCGACGATTCCGGCTTTTAGCATACATTTTTATTTTAACCACAATGAATACAGAGAATGCAAAAGGCTTTCTAAATTTTATGACGCGCCAGTTGCCACACGATGTGCGCGCCGTCAAAAAGTCCAACGGCGATCAGGCAAATGCCGGAAATGTGTTGAAGGCGCAGCAAAGTTTGTTCGCTGAAACGTTTGTGTCCTCGCGAGACGCCGAAGCTCAAGCCGCAAAACCAGGCGTTCGTGCCGAGCGCAACGCCGCCGACGCACGCGGCCTTGGCGGAAATTTTGTCGGCGACCCAGTCGTGCGCCATAAAATTGGCCGCCAGCACAATCCAGAACAGCAGCACGCCGAGATTGCCCATCACGCGCACGAAGCCGGTGGCAAAAGCCGAGCGCGGGTGGAGTTTTCTATCGAGCCGCCCGCCGATTTTTTTCGAGGCGGCATCAAGTTTCAATGGCACGTTCACGGTCTGGGCCGTGAGAAATTTTGCTCCGAGAAACAAAAGGAACACGAAGCTGAAGAGTTCCATGGACGCCTTCACGACGCGGATGTCGAAGAACGAGGAAAATCCGGTGAAGGCGATCGCGCAATAAATCGTTTCCATCGCGGACGCGCCGATGCCGATAAGCATCGCCCACAGAAAACCGCGACGAGCGCCTTCATTGAGGATGGTGAGGTTGATTGGCCCGACGGGAATTGAGGAGAATACCAACGCGGTGATAAAACCCGCAAGCGCGGCAGAAAAAATTGGCGGCAAGTCGGGCATGGTCAATTCGCGCCGTCCGGCTCGTCATCTTCCTCTTCGATTTCACGCCGCCACGCGCGAGAGAGGCTCGGACGCACGAAACCGTAAATCAAATACGCGGTAAAAAATGCGGGCAAAACATAATAAAGAATTTTTTCCTGTAAAATCAAAATGCAGCCGACGAACAACGCCGCGCCGATGGCTTTGGCGAACGTGCTGGTCGAACGCAGGCCGAGCAGTTTGAAACTTGGATAGCGCACGGTACTGACCATCATCGCCGACAAAAAAACGAGGACGGCGGCGATCAAATAATTCCAGTGGCCGAGGCTTTTTTCTTTCTCGTTGAAATGGATGATGAGCAGCGTTAGCGAAGCAACCAAACCTGCCGCCGAGGGAATTGGAAATCCAAGAAAATCCTTATTTGCGCTGCTATTCGGCATCGCGGCGAGGCAATTGAACCGCGCGAGGCGGAACGCGCCGCAAAGCAAATAAATCGAAGCAATGAACCAACTGACTTGCCGGTATTCGCCGAAAACGTCCGCGAGCACAACGCGCTGGACGAGAAATGCAGGAGCGACGCCAAACGAAACTAAGTCGGCGAGTGAATCGAATTCGCGCCCGAACGGGCTTTCTACACCGCCCATCCGCGCGACGCGGCCATCGAACAAATCGAAAATGCAGGCGAGTAAGATGAACGCGAGCGCGAGTTTGATTTGTGCAAAATTGTCGTCGAACGGATCGGGTTCTACAATTTTTGTGAGCGCGATGAAGCCGCAAAACAAATTTCCCGCCGTAAGCAAGTTCGGCAGAAAATAAATTTTCAGCTTCGCGTCCGAATCGTCGGGCGGCAGTT
Organism: uncultured Verrucomicrobiae bacterium; assembly: GCA_963719075.1. Lineage (GTDB taxonomy): Bacteria > Verrucomicrobiota > Verrucomicrobiia > Limisphaerales > UBA11358 > UBA11358. The sequence continues at coordinate 653,936 of CAVRAN010000001.1, forward strand.
TTTGAGAAATCGGTTCGTTCATTTCAGTCAAAAGAAGCAATCACAGTTTCTCCGCCAACCACTTTGTCGCCGAGCTTCACTTTGATTTTAGCGCGCTTCGGCAGATAAATGTCCACGCGTGATCCGAATTGGATGAGGCTGATGCGGTCGCCGCGATGCACGGCGTCGTTTTGAGAAACCCACGGAACGATGCGGCGCGCAATCAAACCGGCGATAAGCCGCACACCGATTTTTTCGCCGCGCGGCTCGACGCAATCGAAGCCGACAAGCACATTTTCATTGAACTGCGCGGATTCAGTTTTCATCGCGTTAAGAAATTGGCCGGGCGTGTGTTTGAAATAGGCAACGCGACCCGTCACCGGCGCATTTTGCACGTGAATGTCAATTACGGAGAGGAAAATAGAAACGCGGTGGCATTCGCCGTCCATAAAATTGGTTTCCGTCGTCATGTCAATAACGTCCACTTTGCCGTGGCCAGGTGAAACAACGAGATTTGGCGCGGTCGGCACCATCGGGTCGGGATCACGAAAAAAATAAAATGTGAATACCGCAAACAAAACCCAAAGCACGAGCAGCACCCAGGCCATTCCCAAGACGAACGCGCCAATGATTTGGGCAAGGAACGAAACCGCGAGCAGCACAATCACCGCCGCGAACGCAAGGCCGATGAGCCGCAGTGCGGCAAGTGAGGCTTTTCCCGATTGTTTCACGCAAGCAATATAAAAATTTCGAGCGCGACTTGCAATTCGGCATTTTGGGTGCAAGTTGAGAGCCGTCGCAAAATTGAATGCGGCGATTGAAACTAACAACAAAACTACAATCCCAAAATTATGTCATTACACACTCCTGACCTGACGAAATTCCCGCCGCGCAGTCCGCGCGTGCGGCTCGGCGGCTACGTCGTTTTGCCTCGGATGCTGGACAAAGGCCGCGCGATGCTCGCCGGAAAAAACGGTGAATATCATTATGCATGCCCGCTCGACCAAAGATTTTTGACCTTTGTCGGCATTGATCCCGAAGCCTTGAAAAAAGAACTAGGCAAGAGCGACGGCGAAATCCTCGAATGGATTGAAAAGAATGCGGAGCACAAACGCTCGGATGCGGAAATCGCCGCGTGGTCGGAACTTGCCGAAAAACGCGTGCCGATGGACGTGGAATCGCGCGAGTTTTTCAACGGCCTGCATAAAGCCGCCGGGCCAAAGCGCGAGGACATTGCGACGTGGTTCGACGTGCTGGACATGGACGATTTCGTGACCTTCGGCGGCAAGGCGTAAATTCTTCAACCTTCGAGACACAAAGGCATAAAGAGAAAATCCTCGTGCTTTTTTTGGTTTGTTTTAAAAATCAAACTGCCGGAGCAGCGGCGGCTTCCATTTTTGCCGCTTCGATCTTTTCGATACGATGCCGTCGTTTCGTGCCGTGGAGTTCAAACTCCACTTCGTGGCCGACTTTGCGATTCAGCAACGATTGAGCAACGGGCGAAAGGTAGCTGATAATACCTTTCTCCGGCTCGGAATCCCATGCACCAAGAATCGTGAATGACTCGGACTGATTCGTTTCAAGATTCGTGGCCTGAACAATGGTGCCGATATTCACGGCGTCCGTCTTCGCGTTGGAAAAATCCGTGCCGCGGGCGCGGGCGAGTTGCGTTTCGAGTTCCTCTTTGCGGCGCATGAGAATTTTCTGCATTTCTTTGGCAGCCTTATATTCGTGATTTTCGCTGAGGTCGCCATAACTGCGCGCGATGGCGATTTCCTTCGAGTTGGCCGGAATTTTCTTTTGCACCAGTTCCCCGTATTCGGCGCGACGCCGTTCAAGACTTTCCCACGAAACGAGGAGCGAACTGTCCTGCTTGGTTTGCTCGCCACTGACGAGCGATTGCACGGCAGGATGCGCCTTGACGAGCCGCGCGAGCAGCGAACGCTTGTCCATGTCGTCAAATACGGGCGAAAGTTGCAGCGCGCGCGTGAGGTCTTCGACGACTTCGATGTCGGCGGAGGCGGTCAATTCGGCAATCAATTCGTGGTCTTCCAAAATAAAATCGCGCAAACGGTTCGAGCGCCGTTCATTGAATTGATCGCGTTCCATCGCCGTCAGCATTGCGCGAAAAATTTCCGGGCCAAGAATTTCCGCGAAGGCGTCGCTGCGTTCGCGACCAAGCCAGAGCAGGAGTTCGCTGCCGGCGGTGTGCTGGTTGACAAGCCGCGCCAGAGTTTCCTTGAGTAAATCCATTTTGCCTTCGTGAATCAGCAAACTGGCAAACTCCTTGCACAATTTTGCGGAAACGAGATTCAGCGAACCGCGCAACGTCTCTTGCCAGCGGTCAGGATTCGCTTGTTTGAACGATTCGAGCGCGCGACTATGTTTGGCGGCGGGAATCAATTCCAACATGGGTCCGAATTTGATGTTTTCCTGCGACCAAATTTGCGCGGCGGTAATTTCATTTGGTGCAGCTTGCAGGCCGGCGGATTGGCGCAAATCGTCGCGCGCAAAAATCGCTTCGAGCGCGACCGACGGTTGCGTGCGTTGATGCGACGAAATATCAATGTTCAGTGCGGCGATGATTTCACTAGCCACCGCCGCCTTGTCCGTCAAATCGGACACGCTCTTCACCACTTCGCCGACGACCGCGACGCGTGCTTTCAAACCTTTTGCCGCGCGAAAATCCGCCAGCGACCGTTCCTGCAACGATGTTTCCTGCGTCTGATAAACGACCGGCTCCGTTTTTTTCAGCGGCACGATGAAATGTCCATCTTTTTTCATTTCGCGCCGCGCCGTTTCCCACCATTTTTTCCAATCATCACGAATGACATCGGGCACGAGCGCCTGTTGAATCTGCTCCGCTGTCGCTTTCCCTCCGAAACTGTTCAACACAACTTTGATCAAATCAATATGGTGTGTGGCCATTTGGCGCAGGCTGTCGAGATCGGCGGCCTTGCGCGCGAGAATGTGATCTTTCGAAATCGGCTTGAGTGACTCGGCGGCAAAGGCCAAATCCATCGTATGACCCGTCTTGCCGGGAAAATCAATCGTAAACCGCGCGAACACCGTGTCCACCGTTTTGATGCGACCGAATCCCCAACTACGGTGCATGCAAAAACCGTTTGTCGCCAGTTGCGTCAGCGGTTCGACGTGCCGCCCTTCGATTTTTCCCGCCGCCGCCAGTTTTTCAAATTCTTCTCTCATAAAAAAATCGTATTTCTGTCGTCACGGATTCACTATGGCTCCATTAAACGTGGTGAACGACCAAAATCCAAGACAAATTGCGGCGCGAGTTTTGGGACAACGCAACTCCGACGGCGAATTCGTCGAAAACCTGCTTCAACGCGCGTTTGTCAACACGCAACTTTCTGATGCCGACCGCAGGCTTTGCCAGGAACTTGTTTATGGCGTCGTGCGCTGGCAGGCCACTCTTGATTGGCTCATCGCGCGAAAAACCAACGACCGCCAGCAAAAACCCGCGCTCCAAAATTTATTGCGGCTCGGCCTCTACCAGATTTTCTGGCTCGACCGCATTCCCGACCACGCCGCCGTCCACGAAACCGTCGAACTCGCCAAGCAAAACGGTTTCAGCCCGCAAGCCGGATTCGTAAACGCAATTTTGCGCGGTTATTTGCGCGAAGCCGACGAAACAAAAAAAATTCTAACTGAATTAAAAATTTCAAATCCTGCAATTGGATTTTCGCATCCGCAATGGCTCATTGAAAAATGGCAAAAAAGATTCGGCGCGGAAAAAACCGCGCAACTGCTCGAATGGAACAACACGCCGCCAAAATCGTTTGCGCGTGTGAACATCTTGAAAACCGACGCCGGCAAACTCATCGAAAAATGGCGCGAGGAAAATGTGGAATACGATTTTGTCCGCCGCGACTGGCTCGAAGAAAATTTAATCTTCGAACTAAATTCTCATCCACCGCTGCATTCGCTGGCCAGCTTTCGTGACGGATGGTTTTACATCCAAGACCCAAGCACGTTGCTGGCTGTGCGCGAACTGAATCCGCAGCCCGGCGAAACGATTCTGGATTTGTGCGCCGCGCCCGGCGGCAAAACCACCTTCATCGCGCAGCAATTGAGCAACGAAGAGAAAATCGTCGCCTGCGACATTTCCGAAGAGCGTTTGAAGCTGGTTCAGGAAAATTGCGAGCGTCTTGGCGTGACGTGCGTTGAACCAATTTTGTCTTCAGCTCTCGACTCTCGACCTTCGACCTTCGACAAAATTCTCGTGGACGCGCCTTGTTCCAACACCGGCGTCATGCGCCGCCGCGTGGATTTGCGCTGGCGGATTTCGCCGGAAGAAATTTCGCGGCTGCAACAAACGCAACTCGATTTGCTCAAACTCGCCGCGACGAAATTAAAACCCGGCGGCATTCTGGTCTACAGCACTTGCAGCCTTGAGCCGGAGGAAAATTCAGAAGTCGTAAAAGAATTTTTGCGCGAACATAAAAATTTTAAACTGGAAAGCGAACGCGAATTGCTGCCGTTTGTGGACAACGTGGACGGCGCATTTGTCGCGCGATTAAATCACAGGTAGTTTTTTAGCTTGGCTACTTTTTTCTCTGAAGCCAGTTGATAACAAAAATTAAAACGGCTGCCAATGGAAATATGATATAAGCGGTCCAATCCGGTAAGTCCCAGCCGGAACCGTTGCCGCGCCACAAGGCTAAAATGGTGGAAAAAGCTAACATAGAGTCGTCTTTCCTTTTGAACGCGCTCACATCCCCATGATTTGATAGCCGGAATCTACGTAGAGAACTTGGCCGGTGATCGCCGCCGCGCCGTCGCTCGCGAGAAAAGCTCCCGTCGCGCCGAGTTCTTCGGGCAAAACGTTTCGCTTCAGCGGCGCGTGGGCTTCGTAATGTTTCAGCATCTCCTGAAAACCGGAAATGCCGCGCGCGGCGAGCGTGTTGACCGGGCCGGCGCTGATGCAGTTGACGCGGATTTTTTTCGGGCCGAGATCGTAGGCGAGATAGCGCGTGCTGGCTTCGAGCGCGGCCTTGGCCACGCCCATGACATTGTAGTGCGGCACGACTTTTTCCGCGCCGTAATAGCTCATCGCCACGATGCTGCCGCCGTCGGTCATCAGCGGCGCGGCGGCGCGCGCGAGCGCGACGAGCGAATACGCGCTCACGTCGTGCGCGACGCGGAATGCTTCGCGGCTCGTGTTCACAAATTCGCCTTCGAGCGCATTTTTCGGCGCGAACGCGACGGAATGCAGGAGCAAATTTAATTTGCCAAATTTCTCGCCGACGGTTTTGAAAACGTTGGCGATTTCGTCGTCCTTCGTCACGTCGCACGGCAAGATCAAAGTGTCCGCGCCAAACGTTCCGGCGAGTTCGGCGACATTTTCCTTCACGCGCTCGCCTTGAAACGTGAACGCGAGTTTCGCGCCCTCGCGCGCCCACGCCTGCGCGATGGCCCACGCGATGGAGCGTTTGTTGGCGACGCCGAAGATGATCCCGGTTTTTCCGTCGAGCAATGGCATAAATTCGTTTGGTTATTGAATTATTGAACTATTAAATCAAGCGAATGTTAAAATATTTTTACGGCGCGGAAAGAAAATTCACAGCCTCGACTCGCATTTCACGCGCGGCTAACATCCAGCGCAATGGACATTGCTGACGGACTGATTCAGTATTTATTGCTGGTAGCACTGCTGACATTTCACGAATTCGGCCACGCGTGGACGGCCATGAAGTGCGGCGACGACACGGCACGACTGCAAGGGCGTGTTTCACTGAATCCGCTCGTGCATATTGATCTGGTCGGCACGGTGCTGTTGCCGCTGATGATGATTTTCCTGCCGTTTGGTGCCAGCCGGTTTATGATCGGCTGGGCGAAGCCAGTGCCGGTGAATCCTTACAATTTACGGAATAAAAATCTGGACGACATTCTCGTAACGATGGCCGGCCCGGCGATGAATTTGATTTTGGCCGTGACGCTTGTAGCGCTGGCGCGCGTCGGGTTGCTGTTTCACTCGGATGCGGCGGCAGATATGTTTGTGCGGGCGGCGACGTTAAGCCTGTTGCTGTGTTTTTTCAATTTGATCCCCATTCCGCCGCTGGATGGTTCGCACATTCTGCGGGTGGTGACCGGCATGAGCTGGGAAACTTACGCAAACTTCGCGCGCTTCGGTTTCCTCATCATCATCATCGTGATTCAAATCCCGTTTGTGCGCGAGGCGCTTTCATTCGCAGTCAACGGAACGCTCGTGTCACTGGGAATAATTTTCGGCCTTGCGTGACGCTGTTCATTTCTTGAAGTAAAGTTCCTCGGCGTTCCACGTCACGCGGTAGGAACTCAAGGCCGAAGCGCGCACGTTGCCGATGTCCGAACGGACGGCAGCGTAAGACATCGGCGTGATGGTGAAAATCATCGGCACTTGCTCTGCGAGAATTTCCTGAACTTCATCATAATCTTTTTTGCGCTCGGCATAATCCAAGGTTTGCATCTGCGCGTCCATCAATTGATCTATGCGTGCTTCCCAATCGGTTGAGGGCGTTTTTTCGCGTGGAAACCATTGATGTGTGAAGCCGTCGGATTTGAGAACATTCATGCTGTCGGAGGGATCGGCGCTTGTGCCCGGTTGAAGTCCGAGAAGAATACAATCATAATCGTAAGTATCGTCGATTTTTGTGATGAGCGTGTTGAATTCAATCGGCTGGAAAACGACTTTCATTCCGATTTTTTGCAAATCCGATGCAATCAGCACCGCCGTTTTTGTAGCCGCGTCGCTCCCGGTGGCAGTATTGAATACAAATTCAATCTGATTGCCGTCCGCATCGGTTAAAAATTCGTCAACATTGCGCTTTTCGATTCCAATTTCCTTTAAGAGTGCAAGCGCCTTGTCCGTGTCGAGCGGATATTTTTGAATGTTCGGATTGAACCATTTTTTATTTCCGGCCGTTTCAAAACCGTAGCTCGGAACGCCCCGACCGGAAAGAATGGATTTGATAATGTTCTCGCGGTCAATCGCGTAGGAAACCGCCTGCCGGAATTTTACGTTGCGGAACCACTTCAACTTTTTTAGGTCCACATAAGGCTGGCCGGTTTTGGGATTCACATTGGTATTTTCGTTGAACCACAAAAAATTCATCTCCAAACCTATGCCGGGGTCGAGCAAACTAAACTTTCCTTTGTCGGCTTCGGTTTTGAATCTGTCATATTCATACGGTGGAACACCGACTTCGTCACTCTCGCCGCTCAAAAAACGAAGGAAGGCTGCATTCACATCCGGCACAACAGTTAGAATAATGTTGTCGAAATACGGCAGGCGCTGGCCTTTCTTGTCCACTTCCAAAAAATATGGATTGCGTTCCAACATCGTGTATTCCGCCGGTTTGTATTCCTTAAGACGAAACGGCCCGCTGCCGACAATGTCCTCCGGTTTGGAATTCACACCGTAAGCGGATGAAAATGTCCCGTCCTCGACTGATTTTTCCAAAATATGCTTCGGTATAATCGGCACGCCCGCTCCAAATTCCACTAGAAACGGCGCGTAGACTTTCGGTGTGACGACTTGAATGGTCAAATCATCAATTTTTGTGATTGTGAATTTTTTCCCGTCAACGATGAACGGATCGCGTGCAACGGTATTGATGTTTGTGTTGTAGATGACATCGTTCCAAGTGAAAATCACGTCGTCCGCCGTGAGCGGCGCGCCATCGCTCCAGCGCAGGTTTTTCCGCAGCGTGAACGTCCATGTTTTCCCATCCGGCGAATTTGTCCACGACTCCGCCAAGCCCGGTTCGACTTCTTGTGACGGCACATCGAAGTTCAATAATTGCCAAAACAGCAATCGGTCGATGTCTACCGACGATGATTCGTTGGCCATGATATAGTTGAACGTCTTCGGATCGCCGATTGCGCTGACGACCAATCGCCCGCCCGAAATTCCCGGCTCGCAATTCGCCACAACCGGCGGGTCGGGCAGCGGATAATTCGTCATGGAATTTTCCGACGAAACTGTTTCAGATTTATTTCCGCAGCCGGAAAAACAAAAAGCTGCCGCGCTAAAAATTGCAAAGACTCGAACAAAAATTTTCATGCGCCTCACACTAACAACTTTTTTACTTGGCCGAAAGTGTCCTTTTCACTCGCAAGATTAGAGATTTTTTGCCACGTTTCAAAAGGTTATTGCGATGTGGCGATTCATTTTCAAAAGGCTGCTGCACATGATTCCGTTGTTGATCGGAGTTTCGTTGCTCACATTTATGCTCATGTCGCTGGCACCCGGCGATTATTTCACCGCGCTCTCGCAAAATCCGCAAATCTCGCCGGAGACGATTGCCAAACTCAAAGCTCAATTCCATCTCGACCAGCCGTGGTATGTCCAATACTTCTTCTGGCTCAAAAATATTTTGCACGGCGACTTCGGCTACTCGATGGCCTACAAAATCCCCGCCACGTCCCTCATCTTCGCGCGGCTCTGGAACACATTTCTACTTTCCTTTTTCGCGATGATTTTTGCGTGGGGCGTCGCCATCCCGCTGGGAATTTGGGCGGCGGTCAAAAAAGATTCGTGGGTGGACCGTTTCTGCTCGCTGATTTCATTTGTCGGATTGTCTATTTCCGACATTTTGCTCTCACTGCTCGCGTTATGGTTTGCGGCTTCAACCGGCTGGTTTCCCATCGGCGGCGCGGAAAGTCCACTGCATGATTGGATGACGCCACTGCAACAATTCTGGGATTTCGCGCACCACCTGATTTTGCCCGCGCTCGTCCTCGCCGCGTCCGATCTCGCGGGCATCATGCGCCAGATGCGTTCCAATCTGCTCGACACGCTGCGCGCCGAATACGTCACCGCCGCCCGCGCGCGCGGACTTGGCGAAGGCTGGGTGATCTACAAACACGCGCTCCGCAACGCCATCAATCCGCTGCTCACGATTTTTGGCTACTCGCTCGCCGCGCTGTTGAGCGGCGCGTTCATCGTCGAAAACATCATGGCGTGGCCCGGACTCGGACGGCTCACGATGGAGGCGTTTTTCGCCAAAGATTCCTACCTCGTCGTGGACTGCGTCGTCATGGCGACGGTGCTTTTGGTCATCGGAAATTTCATCGCCGACATTTTGCTCGCGTGGAGCGACCCAAGAATCCGATTGAAATAAAAAATGGAAACCGCCGCGCCAACTCCGAATGCCGAAGCGCAAATCGCGCTGTCGCCGCGGCAGATTTTCTGGCGACGATTGAAACGCCGCCGCATCGCGATGATCGGTGGTGCGATTTTGATTTTCCTTTATCTCGTCGCGCTGTTCGCCGGTTTCGTCGCGCCTTATCATTACGAACGCATGGATCGCGACCGCTATTTTCATCCGCCGATCTGGCCGAAACTTTCCGGTTTCCGAATCGTCGTGCCGCGCTACGAACAATTGCCCGGCGATTTTGTTTATCGCGAAGTCCCGGACGACACGCAGCCGGTCCACTTTTTTGTTCGCGGTGACAAATATCAATTGTTCGGCTTCATTCCGGCTTCAATCCATCTGTTCGGCAGCGACGACAATCATCCGGTTTATCTTTTCGGCACCGACCAGTTCGGACGCGACATTTTTTCGCGGTTGCTTTACGGCTCGCAGATTTCACTTTCCATCGGCGTCGTGGGAATTTTTCTGTCGTTCACGTTCGGCCTCATCATCGGCGGCATTTCCGGTTATTTTGCCGGCGCGACAGATACCGTCATCATGCGCTTCTGTGAACTCATCATGTCCATTCCCGCGCTGTATCTGATCATTTCGCTGCGCGCGACATTTCCGCCGGGCATGAGTTCGTCGCAGGTTTATGCGATGATCATAATTATTTTGAGCTGCATCGGCTGGGCAAGCATGGCGCGCGTGATCCGTGGAATGACGCTTTCGCTGCGCGAACAGCAATTCGTCCTCGCCGCTCGCTCGCTCGGCCAGTCTAATTTCAAAATCATCGTGCGCCATATTTTGCCGAACACACTTTCGTATGTCATCGTCGCGGCGACGTTGAGCGTGCCATATTACATTCTAGGCGAAGTCGTGTTGAGTTTTCTCGGCGTCGGCATTCAGGAACCGCAGGCGAGCTGGGGCAATATGCTGACCGCCGCCGAAGACGTCGAGTATCTGCGGAATTATCCGTGGCTGCTCGCGCCGAGCGCGGCGATTTTTGTCACCGTTCTGGCTTTCAACTTTCTCGGCGATGGATTAAGAGACGCGGCGGATACGAAGTCGTTATGAACCTGCTCGAAATCAAAAATCTGAAAATGGACTTCGGCAAAAACGCCGACGCCCTGCGCGCAATTGACGACGTGTCGTTCACCATCGGCGCGGGCGAAACGGTCTGCCTCGTCGGCGAAAGCGGCTGCGGCAAAACTGTCACGGCACTTTCAATTGCAAAATTAGTTCCAACGCCACCGGCCAATTACGTCGGCGGAGAAATTTTGCTGAACGGCCAGGACACGTTAAAAATGTCCGCGCGCGAACTGCAACAGATTCGCGGCGGCGTGGTCAGTTACGTTTTTCAAGACCCGGGCGCGTCGCTGAATCCCGTTTTCCGCATCGGCAATCAAATTAAAGAATCGCTCAAATTGCATCGCCCCGAAAAAGCGAACGACGCCGAAGTCATCCGCCTGCTGAAACTCGTCGGCATTCCCGCGCCGGAATCGCGCATCAAAAATTATCCGTTCGAGATGTCCGGCGGCATGCAGCAGCGCGTGATGATCGCGATGGCGCTGGCGAGCGAACCGAAATTGCTCGTCGCCGACGAACCGACCACCGCGCTCGACGTGACGATCCAGGCGCAGATTCTGGATCTGTTGAGCGAGCTCAAGCAGCGGCTCGGCATGGCGATTTTGCTCATCACGCACAACCTCGGCATCGTCGGCGACATGGCCGACCGCGTGGCCGTGATGTATGCCGGGCAGATTGTTGAACTCGCGCCGGCGAAGGAATTGCTGCGCCGTCCGCTGCATCCCTACACGAAGGCGCTGATGAATTCCGTGCCGAAACTGCGCGGCGACGCCGACCACCTCTCGGCCATTCCCGGCAACGTCCCGCGCATCGGTAATTTCCCGCCCGGCTGCCGTTTCGCGCCGCGCTGCCCGATTGCCAGTCCGGAATGTTCCGAGAAAATTCCCGAACTGCTCGAAGTCGAACATGGACGTTTCGTGAGATGTCCGTTTTGGAAATGAATTAATAATTTTATGAATCCAGAAGATGTAAAGCGCGAGTTTGATGATGCTCAAAAACACGCAAACGAGCTGAAAAGCAAATTCGCCAAAGCTACGGCGACTCTTGGACAAGTTTCGTTAGTTCTAGAAACTACTAAACCATATTGGGTGCAGCTAGCTGTTGAGAGCGCCAATCATATTGGATCTGAACCAATTTTGTGTAGTGGCGTGGCGTCAATTCATCAGATGAAAAAAGCGCTGGCGGACTTTGAAATTCATGCTCCATTTCCCGTAGATAAAATCTATAACATAGCTTTGAGTGCTTCTGCGTTCGGGTCTAATACTGCAGCGACAGGTAGCTTGATTGCTTTGCATGACACATCGCAATTTGATGTTCGATCAATTCCTATCGCCGAGATTTCTGAAGATAAAAACCTTGCTGACAGATTCAGCGCACTAGACCCCGCGCTGGGGAAAGTGTGTGGGCAGATTTTTGAGAATCTTTATGGCACTATTTCCGATCCGGAAAGAGGTGCGTTTTTCATGATTCGCCAAACATGGGATCACCTCTTTAATAAACTCGCTCCGGATGCAGAGGTGCGCGCCTCACAATTTTGGAAGAAAAAAGCAGGCGAGAAACCCGATTTAGTCACGAGAGGAGAGCGCATAGAATTTGCCGTAGACCGACACGTCAAAGACCCAATTCGCAAGAACCTTCTCCTTACATCATCAAAGCAGATGTGCGATCTCTACCAAGAACTTAACGGGGCACATGAACGAGGAGAGATAGACCGAAATAAGGCGAGACGAACGCTGAACGCAATGTATCAATGGCTAATTCAATGGGCCAATGGGATTGGAATATGAACCTGCTCGAAGTCAAAAATCTGAAGGTGCATTTTCCCGTAAAGCACGGGATGTTCAGCCGCGTCCGCGCTTTTGCCGCATTGACGCCAAACCGCATTGCGCTTAATTTTCCAGCATGAGCACGGTTGCTGAAATCAAGGCTGCGATTCCCTCGCTGACGCTCGAAGAGCGCGCAGACGTCGCGCGCTGTCTGGGCAATTGGCAGGACGACGAGTGGGATGAGCAGATGAAACGCGACATCGCCGCCGGCAAGCTGGACAAATTGCTGTCCAAAGTGGACGACGACATCGCGCACGGAAAACTCCGCGACCTTCCGTGATTTCCAAAACGCACGAGGATTTCTGGGCTGGCTTCGACGCTTTGCCAAAGGCGATTCAAAAACTGGCGCGGGAAAAATTTCATCTCTGGCGGGAAGAGCCTTTCAATCCTTCATTGCAATTCAAGGAATTGCTGCAAGATGTCTGGTCGGCCCGCATCAATCAAAATTACCGCGCGCTCGGTCGCCGCAAGGGAAATTTAATCGTGTGGTTTTGGATTGGCACGCATGGGGAATATGACCGACTGTTGAGACAGTTGAAATAGATTTTGCCGCATTGACGCCAAACCGCATTGCGCTTAATTTTCCGGCATGAGTACGGTTGCTGAAATTTTCGATGCGATCAAAGAACTTTCGCTGCAAGAGCGTTGCGAGCTGGAGGCATTGCTGCATCCGTTCGAGGACGACGATTGGGACAAGCAAATGAAACGCGATGCCGCCGCCGGCAAGTTTGGCGCGCTCCATGATGCGGCGCAGGCTGAACACGCCGCCGGCAAGACGATTCCGCTCACCGACATCCTGCGCGAACCGTGATCATTCCCAGCCGAGGAACGTCCGAATTCTGGCGGCGATATCGCGCGCTACCAGCGGAGGTGCGGGCGCTGGCGCAAAAGAATTAGCGGCTATGGTCGGCGAACGCTTTTCATCCGTCGCTGCATTTCAAATCCATCGGCAAGTCTGATTGGTCGGTGCGCGTGGGCGGCAACTATCGCGCGGTTGGAAAATTTTCCGGCGAAATTTTCCTTTGGGAATGGATTGGGTCGCACGAGGAATACAACAAACGATTTTGATCCGGTTGTTTCGCCGCATTGACGCCAAACCGCCTTGCGCTTAATTTTCCAGCATGAGCGCGGTTGCTGAAATCAAGGCTGCGTTATCGCGACCGGTCATTCCCACTCAATCGTTCCCGGCGGCTTGCTCGTGATGTCAAAGACGCAGCGGTTCACGCCCTTGACTTCGTTAATGATGCGGCTCGCGAGTTTTTCCAAAATTTCATAGGGCAGCTTCACCCAGTCCGCCGTCATGCCGTCCTGTGATTCCACGGCGCGCACGGCGATGGTGTAATCGTAAGTGCGCTCGTCGCCCATCACGCCGACGCTGCGCACGGGCAGCAACACCGCAAAGCTCTGCCAGATTTTATAATAAAGTCCGCTCGATTTCATTTCCTCGACGACAATCGCGTCCGCATTCCGCAAAATTTCGCAACGCGCCGGCGTCACTTCGCCAAGAATGCGCACGGCCAAACCCGGGCCGGGAAAAGGCTGCCGCCAGACAATTTCCTTCGGCAAACCCAATTCGAGTCCAAGCTCGCGCACTTCATCCTTGAACAGGCGTTTCAACGGCTCGACCAGTTGAAACTTCATTTTCTTCGGCAACCCGCCGACGTTGTGATGGCTTTTGATAAGCGCGGCAGGATTTCCGGCAATCGGCACCGATTCAATCACATCAGGATACAAAGTTCCCTGTGCGAGAAATTTTGCTTTTCCAACGCGCTTCGTCGCCGATTGAAAGACTTCAACAAAGGTCTTGCCAATGATTTTCCGTTTGCGTTCGGGATCGGTGACGCCTTTGAGCCGCGAAAGGAAAAGTTTCGCGGCGTTTTCGTATTGCAATTTGATTTTGAAATGGCGGCCGAAAACCTCCTGAACAACTTCCGCCTCGCGCGCGCGCAACAGACCGTTGTTGACGAAGATGCAGGCGAGTTGATCGCCAACCGCCTTGTGAATCAAGGCGGCAGCGACGCTCGAATCCACGCCGCCGCTCAAACCAAGAAGGATTTTTTCTTTGCCAGCCTGCGCGCGGATTTCTTCCACGGCCTGGTCAATATAATTGCGCATCGTCCAGTTTTTACCACAACCACAGACGCCGTGGACGAAGTTGGAAATAATTTCCCGGCCGCGCGGCGTGTGAACGACTTCAGGATGAAATTGCAGGCCGAAAAATTTCCGCTCGCGGTTTTCGATGGCGGCGTATTCGGAATTTTCCGTGACGGCGACGGGTTTGAAACCACTCGGAATTTTCGTCAGCTTGTCGCCGTGGGAATTCCAGACTTGCAGCGATTTCGGCAATTTTTCAAACAGCGCGCAGCTTGAATCTTTCACTGTAAGTGTGCCTTTGCCGTATTCGCGCTTCTGGCCTTTCTCAACACGACCGCCGAGAAAATGAGCAAAAATCTGGACACCGTAGCACACGCCGAGAATGGGAATGCCGAGCGAAAATATATTTTTGTCCGGCAGCGGCGAGTCTTTTGCATAAACGCTGGAAGGCCCGCCGGACAAAATGATTCCGCTTGGCTTGAGCCTGGCGATTTCATGCGCAGGCGTGTCGAAGCGCAGGATTTGCGAATACACATTGCACTCGCGCACGCGCCGCGCGATGACCTGCGTGTATTGCGACCCGAAATCCAGAATAACAATTTGCTCGTTCATGAAATCAAAACCGTGGCGAACTCTTTGCCTGTCCGAATGCAGTTTGGCGAGTTAAAAACACAAAAGCCACGTGACCGATTGCATCTGACTTGGAACTTCGCAAAGAATTTTTATTGCTTCACCACTTTGATTGTTCCGGTGTTCGCGTCATAAACAATTTTATATCCGTAAGGGGCTTGCGGCATTTTACCCAGATAATTCGGTATCATTTCCTGAAGGTTTGTGGGATAATGGCCTTCACCCGCGTTGAACTGCTGGATCGCCTGATTCACATACGCCAGATCTATCTGCTGTTCTGAATATCTTTGCGCCTGCATGACCGCGCCCAAATAATTCACTGGAGCGGCGATGGGATTGCCGAGATTGTTGGTGGAAACATTATTTGTTGCGGACGAATTGGAGGAGTTTTCACCGCAGCCAGCCAAAAGTACTGTGGCAATAATTGAAAATGGAATGAGCGTTTTCATACGTTAAATTTAGCCGCCGCCGCAAAAAAAACAATATCGCGCTGCGATTCATTCGATCGCGCAAAAAGTTTAAAACAACCGAAAACCACAAGCAGCTATGAACTGGCGGAGCTTTCTGGCACATGAATTGCGTCACACATTTCATGGCTAAAAAAATAAGTTTGCCAAAATTATCGCAAGAGATTCATGCTTGTGCTGAAATGGCCAATCGTTTTCCCGCACTTCAGATGCTTCCGCTTCATATGCTTCAGCTTGGTCCGCAAACCCGTAAAAAAATTTCCGTGCCCAAACGCCGACTGGCCGTTGCCATTGATGGCCGAACACAGGTTCTGTGTCCGGTAAAAATCATCCACGCTGGCTAAAATTGAGGCATGGATTTGTGCAGCAAACCTTTTTCGCTGGAGAATTCCACTTGTTCAAAACCTGCTTGATGCAGGAACAAAGCCAATTCCAACTGCGCGCGTTCACTGGCGTCACTTAAAATGCCATTCTGCCGCGCAGCGAGGCGAATGTCGTCCACGGCATTCTGCCGCGCGGTTTGCTCAAGGTCTTTATCGAAGTCCCGCAGGAAACCCTTTTTCCAGTCAATGACTTTCGTTTGCTTCTCGTCCAGATAAGCGTCGGTGATTTGCGGCGGCGGCAGGTTGATAACGATTTTTTTGCCGGAAATTTCCACATCGCCCGAACCTAGACGTTTGAGATCAATGCCCGCTTTCACAACTCCGTGTGCTAGCAACAATATGCGATTGTCTCCTTGAAGTCCGAATTGTCCTAAAATATTTTCCGGCGGGTTGTCAATAATTTCAATTTTGTCCATTACGTATTTGACCGTGACCAAATCCGAAAGCGTTTGCACCTGCTCCACGACCGTCGCGGTGCTTTCCTCGTGCAAACCCGAGACGCTGTTCATCCAACGCGTCAGCTTGAAACCAAGCCAGATACCGACGATGAAAATAATCACCAGAACCATTGTCACAAAAATCTGCCGCATGAAGAGAATGTAATTTAATTCCGCCGGATGCAAAGCCGGAAGAATTTTGACGCGAATTGCGCGAATTCTCACAAATTGAATTCGCGTCTAACTATTTCTAGACAAAATTTTTGACGGAAGTAAATCAAATTTATGAAAAGGTTAGCGGGCAGCCAAATCAATCACTTCTTTAGTTCCTATTCACACACATCATAAGTTGTTGCCTTCTTGGTGGAATCGTCGTGTCCATTTGCCCCAGTCGAGCGCTTTAACCAAACCATAAGAATACTGATGTCAGCGGGCGAGACACCAGAAATGCGCGCCGCCTGACCAATGGTAGTCGGGCGAATTTGAGCAAATTTTTGCCGAGCTTCGAGTCGCAAACTTGGCACAGCTGAAAAATCAAACGCATCTGGAATTGATTTGTCTTCAAGCTTCTTAAATTTTTTAACTTCCAACTCCTGACGATCAATATATCCAGCGTATTTGACCGCAATCTCAACTTGCTGAACAATTTCCTTAGACAAAGTTTCGTTTTGGCTGGGCAAATCTTTATACGAAATCTCCGGCCTGCTCAAAATTTTTATCAGAAAATTATTTCCATAACATGTTTTATTTAAACGAGTTAATTCATAATTTATGGCTTGCTCTTTTGCGCGGAATTTTTTGTAGTTTCGTTCTGGTAGCAAACCGATTCCGTGGCCAATTTCTGAAAGCCGCATATCGGCATTATCTTGTCGTAGCAAAAGGCGATACTCGGCGCGAGACGTGAACATACGGTAGGGTTCACTCGTGCCTTTGGTAGTTAAGTCATCAATTAAAACGCCGATATATGCCTGATCGCGACGAAGGATAATCGGCTCAAGTTTTTTAACTCGACGCGCTGCATTAATCCCAGCCATCAAACCTTGCGCGGCTGCTTCTTCATAGCCAGAAGTGCCGTTAATTTGCCCAGCTAAAAAAAGATTTCTACAAACTTTTGTTTCGAGTGATGGAAGCAATTGCGTTGGATGAGAAAAGTCGTATTCAACAGCGTAGGCAGGGCGCATGATTTCGGCGCTCTCACACCCAATTATTGTCCGAACCAGATGTACCTGGACTTCGAAAGGAAGACAGGTTGAAAAGCCATTTACATAGATCTCATCAGTTTCTATGCCTTCCGGCTCTAAAAAAATTTGATGCCGCTCCCTTTCCGAGAATTTGACTATTTTGTCTTCGATCGATGGGCAATATCTAGGGCCAATTCCTTTAATTACACCTGAATACATTGGAGATTTGTGGATATTTGATCGAATCAAATTGATTGTTTCCTTTGTTGTAGAGGTGATAAAACAGGGTAATTGCTTATTTATTTTATCGAGTATAGAGCCATGCGGATATTTGCCTTTTGAGTTACCCGCTCCAGCGAACCTACCACGCTCATGTTCCATGTGGAACAAATCATCTTTCCAGTAAGTAAAGTAAGAAATCGGTTCGTCACCATATTGAGGTTCAGTTTTTGAGAAATCAATTGAACGGCGCAATAGTCTAGGTGGAGTTCCAGTTTTCAATCTTGCAAGTTCCAGTCCAATCTCTTTAAGCGAATCTGAAAGGCTCATTGCTGCCTTGTCCCCCGCACGACCTCCTTCTTGCTGATTTGATCCAATGTGCATCAAACCGCGCAAAAAAGTTCCAGTAGTCACAATAACTATCTGACCATGATACTGAACTTCTAAATTAGTCTCGACACCAAAAACCTTTCTGTCTTTGTGCAAAATTTTTGAAGATTGTCCTTGCTTAACATCAATATTCGGCTCAGATTCACATATCCATTTAAGCCTAAATTGATAAGACTTTTTATCGCATTGCGCTCTTGGAGACCAGACTGCTGAACCTTTCCTCGTGTTTAGCATTCGAAATTGTATTCCAGTCATGTCCGTAGCTATACCCATTTCGCCACCAAGTGCGTCAATTTCTCTAACTAGATTCCCCTTCCCAAGTCCGCCAATCGCCGGGTTGCAGGACATTTGCCCGATCGTATCTACATTCATAGTAAGTAGAAGCGTTTGACAACCCATTCTAGCTGCAGCCAATGCCGCCTCAATTCCGGCGTGGCCAGCTCCAATCACGATAACATCGTAATGTTTCGGGTAAGTGAACATTAATAAATTAGCCTACTAGAAGGTAATTGAATAGATTTGAAAATGGCCTCTGGCAAGAAAATAGCGCGATGAACTTTATCACAAATGTGTGAAGCCTTAAGAATGAAGATTTCTTAAGCACGGTGAGTAATCTGCAAGAACTTCCTATTATACCGGTAACGTGATAATAATACTTGTGCCGTAATTAAGGCGGGATTTAATTCGTATTGTACCGCGATGTGTTTCAATGATGCGACCGACGATAGCCAAGCCGAATCCTGTACCTTTGGCTTTCGTCGTGCTCAAGACTGCAGTAAATGCACGCCGCTGCAATTCTTCGCTCATGCCTTTCCCGGTGTCTTTGAATTCCACAGAGACATGTGTTGGCTTTTCATTTAAACGCGGCAAGCGAATAGCGCGGGATTTTATCGTGAGCGCCCCGCCGTCCGGCATTGCTTCTGCGGCGTTGAGAATTAAATTCAAAAACGCCTGTTCAAGTTGCGGTGCATCACCCATGACCGCCGGCAAATTCGGTTGCAATTCGCGAATTAATTCAATGTTTTGATTCGCCAGTTTGTGCCGCACAAGCAATCCGAGTTCATCAAACAATTCATTCAAATTTACCGGCACAAGTTGAGGCTCAGTCGTCCGTGCAAAAGCGAGAATCTGCTCTACGATTTTGTTTAAATGTTCGATTTTTGCGTCAATGATACGGGCGTCTTTCGCGCGCGGATCTCCGTCGGGAAATTTCAAATTCAGCGAGTGATACAATAGCTTCATTACCGTAAGCGGATTACGAATTTCGTGCGCAACTTCGGCAGCGAGCAGACCAAGCGCGGAAAGTTTTTCGTTTTGCCGCAATTGTTCCTCCACATCCACAATGCGTTCGTAGAGTCGCGCTTTTTCAATCGCAATGGCCGACAGTTCCGCCAGTGCACTTAAGATGCGGACTTCCTCATTAGAAAAATTATAAGACCTTCCGGTATAAACACTTAACGTTCCAATTGC
The DNA here is from genome assembly GCA_963719075.1 of uncultured Verrucomicrobiae bacterium. GTDB lineage: Bacteria > Verrucomicrobiota > Verrucomicrobiia > Limisphaerales > UBA11358 > UBA11358. Next base: position 673,238 of record CAVRAN010000001.1, read on the forward strand.
TTGACCAGCAAAAAGCAGCGGCACGCTTAACAATGAAATCAAACCTTCACGCCGAGCCGTTTCGACGTTTTGATAACGGCTAGATGTTTGGACATTTTCTACTTGAAGTGGTTTTTTACGTCGCACAACAACACCAAGTGCACTGTCTTCCACACCCAAACGTGGTTTTTTGATGTAGGTTTCGCCTGCTCCATAGCTGGCGCGCAAATCGAGCCATTCCCGGCTTTCGTCGAGCATCATCAGCGAGCACATCCGCGCACGCATAAGCACACACACTTCGCGCGTGATGGCACGCAATGCTTCATCAAGATTTAAGGTCGAATTGATCGTGCGACTCACACTCGCAAGCGATTCAAAGAGACGCGCCTTCAATCGCAATTGTTCGTAGAGCCATGTGTTGTGAATGACTTTAGCGGCTTGAACGGCGAGTTCCTGAAGCAATTCCTGATCATTCGTGCTGAATACATTCTCGCGATCTGAATCGACGTTAATTACGCCGCGAACTTCGCCATTCACTTCCAGCGGAACGGCCAATTCCGACCGCACGCCGCGGCGCGCCGCAACGTAACGTGGATCTTGCGTCACATCACCGACGCGCGCGGGTTTGCCTGTGCGAGCGACCCAGCCGGTGATTCCTTCACCGACGCGTAATTTCAGTCGCGTCGCCGATGCCGGCAGATTTTGCGAAGCATGAATCTCCAGAAAGCCCGAAGTCGGATTGACTAAAACCACCGAGCCGCTTGACGCGCGCATGAGGCGAACGGCTTCACTCACAATCAATTGCAACGCTTCCTGCGAGTCGAGCGTCGAATGAATGACATTGCTCACCTGATAGAGCAAATTCAGCCGCTCGTAACGCGAACCTAATGTTGCCAATTCGTCGCTCACAATTTGAAATCAAATTTCATCGCACCCGCGCTGTCAGGCATAAACCTGCCGCGCCAAAAAATATGTTGGGCAGCCACGCCGCCAGCCATGCTGGCAAATAATTGCCGGTGCCCAATGCCAGTGTGACTTGTTGCAAAACAAAAAACGTAAAGCAAATGAAAATACTGCCCGCAACACCGACAAAAGCATTTCGCCGGCCCGACGCTGCACCAAACGGAATGGCGATGAGTACGACGACGAGACACGTCCACGGCGCAGCAAGGCGGCCATATAATTTGGTCAGCAGCCAGCTTGAATCGCGACGCGGTAAATCCGGATGCAACCGCAGATAATCAAAAATGTCCATGAACGGAATGTCCGCGCTGCGCATATTGCGCAGGTTTAAATAATTGCTGATTTTGATTTCACTTTCGATTTGCTTCGGAGTTTCGGAAAATTCCGGCATCGCGAGCACATTTGTTTGCAATAGCGGCATGAGCGGCGCGGTCACATCTGGTTGCGCATATTCTTTCACGTCAAAAAAGATCCACACACCGTTCGTGCGAATCGCACGCTCTGCCTGCAATTGCCGCCATGAACCGTCCGGCAATGTCCAACTTACCTTGGGATTGAGCATTTCCGTTGTCTTGATGCGATATTCGTCAATTTGCCAAAGGCGGTGCTCACGCGCGTTGGTGAAACCGAAATTGCGGAATTCGTTTTCCGCAGCCACATCATTTTGTTTTTGCACGTGACGAATCAAAATACGTTCGGCCCATTCATTGCCGCGCGGTGCGCACAGTTCATTTAATGCAAACAGTGCCAGACTCGCAACGAAACCAACCGCAAAATACGGCGCGCACAATCGCCACAGGCTCACGCCGGCCGCGCGAATGGCGGTGATTTCATTATGTCGCGCGTGATTCGTGAGCGTGTAAAGCAACGCGAGTAACAGCGCAATCGGCAAAACTGTGACCAAAAAACCCGGAGTTGTCGCGACATAATACTCAACCACGTCGCGCAAATGAAATTTGCGTTCCTGAAAATCTGATAACTTATCGAACGTGTCGAAAGAAATCCAAAAGATCAGGAAGCCCCCCAAACAGCAGCCGAGTGGCGCGAGCAGTTCGCGGAATAAATATCGATCGAGCAACCGCATTGCGCGAGGGTAAGCGGCGCGACCGGAACGGGGCAAGTTTTGTTGGAAGCTCGCGCCGTTGAAAATTCGTGCGCCAAGCCGAATCGCCACTATAAATAATTCCCTTTCATAATTTATCCCTGCAAACTTTTTGCTAAGAATTACTGCGTCGCAATGAAAATCATCACCGACGAAAAATGCACCGGCTATTCGCGTTACGGCCATCCCGAACGTCCTGCGCGAATTACCACCACAGTTGAACGGCTGAAAAATCAGACGGAATTGCCGCTAACCTGGGCTATACCAACGAAAATCAGTGACGAACAAATTCTCCGCGCGCACGCTCCTGAAATGCTCGCGCGCCTGCAAATTCCGCAAGACTTCGACGCCGACACGCCTTTTTACGAAAACATCAGTCAATTCACCCGCACATCCGCCGCCGCTGCGCTTGATGCGATGCGTGCCGCGTGCAATGGCGAAAACGTTTTCAGCCTCATGCGCCCGCCCGGCCACCACGCCACGCGCGAAAAATCAATGGGCTTTTGCTATTTTAACAATATCGCCATCACCGTTCTTGAGGCGCTCGCAACGGGAACGAAGCGCATCGCCGTTTTTGATTTCGACGTGCATCACGGCAACGGCACGGAAGACATATTGCTCAATCGCAAAGGCGTCGCGTTTTTTTCCGTTCACCAATTCCCCGCGTATCCCGGCACGGGCGGAAAAAATGTCGGCAAAAACTGTTTCAATTATCCCGTCGCACCGTCCACGCCGCGCGAATCGTATCGCGCCACGCTCGCCCGCGCGCTCCACGATCTGAAAGAATTCTCGCCCGACCTCATTGCCGTGTCCGCCGGATTCGACGCCTACGCGCGCGATCCGCTCGCCGACGGCACGCTGCTGGTGGAAGATTTTCTCTGGCTTGGCAAAGAATTGCGCGCGTTAAAAATTCCCTTGTTTAGCCTGCTCGAAGGCGGTTACAGCCGCGATTTGCCTGAACTCATTTTTTCCTACCTTAAAGGTGTGGAAGGAAAATAAAATTATATCTGCCGTGTGAATTTAATTTTTATGGACGCAATATTTTTAAAAACCAAACTCTAAATCATGAAAATTCGCCCCCGTCAAATTCTTGAATTTTATGACCATAGAATTGATGACTCTGGGTTTGGCTCACACGTTTCTGCGTCGAATTACCTTCGTAGTTTGAAAAAGGAAACCATCGAATTAGAAATGCCTCGCTTTAAAAAGAGGCGGAATTTGCTGGATAAACTTTTTGAAATTTAAATTTCAGTATGACAGGGTTTGCTTGCGCTCGCCGCGCTTTTTTCCGAAACTGGCAGTGATGAACGACTCGAAAAATTGGAACGTTTCCAAATGGCCGTTTCTGCTCGGCGACGCGCTATTGCTCGCTATCGCAGGCATTCTCGTTTGGAAATCCGCGCATCCGATTGCGCAATGGGAAATCATCGTGTGCATCGTTTGTGTCGCATTCGGCGCGGTACTCGGCACGTTACCATTCATTCTCGATTACCGCGCGGTTCTAAAAGTGGTTGAAGTCAACGCGCTTGGTGCCGTTTCCGAAAAGATTCAAAATCTGGAAAAACTCGCCGCGCAAATCACTTCCGCCACGAATCAATGGGACATGGTTCAAGGCCAGGCTGAAAAAACTTCAGCCGGCGCGAAGAAAATCACCGATAAAATGGCCGCTGAAGTCCGGGAATTTTCCGAGTTCATGCAAAAAATGAATGACAGTGAAAAATCCGCGCTCCGGCTTGAAATTGATAAATTCCGCCGAGCCGAAACGGAATGGTTGCAAGTCCTCGTGCGCATTCTCGATCACATTTTCTCGCTGCATTCCGCAGCCGTCCGCTCCGGCCAGTCGAAAATCGCCGAACAACTGACACATTTCCAAAACGCCTGCCGCGCCGCCGCCCGCCGCGTCGGACTCACACTGTTCGTCGCCGAACCGGACGAACTTTTCATCGCTGAACGGCACCAAGTCGTTGATGGCGAAACAAAACCGTTTGACGGCGCTGTCGTCGGTGAAACGGTTGGCGCAGGTTATACGTTTCAAGGAAAACTATTACGTCCTGCGCTCGTTCGCTTGCGCGAAGCAAATCCGCCTGCGGCAACACCCGTTGAAGAATCTGCCGAGCTTTCAGTCAAGTCGCCGGATTAAATTTTCACGTCCACTGTTTTCTGCGCCGACAAAAAGTGCAGCCAGCAATTGGTGGCTGGTCGGTCGTAAATTTTCGCCAAGGCGCTGGCGTAAATTTTTAATTGTGGCAAATAAATTTCAATTTTTCCCGCCAATTCATCCGCGTGCACCTCGTCCGTTTTGAAATCTGCGAGCCAGATTTTATCCGGAAGCAGCACGACCAAATCCGCCACGCCTTGAACAACGATGAATTCATTTCCAAGATTTGCAGCCGGCTCCCTTTCGAAAATCCCATCCAATTCTTTCGGAGTAAATTTCGCTGTGAACGGCAATTCACGCTTCACGTTTGAAGCGTGATTGAGAATTTTCTCCCCCGCATCTGATTTCCAAAATGCTGCAATCGCGTTCAAATTCAAAACGGCGCTTTCGTCCGCCGATATAAAATTTTCATTTTGCAAACGCTGTGCCTCCACTTTAAGCGATTCCAGATTTATCGCGCTTTCAAACGAAAAGTGCTGAAGAAACTTGTGATGCGCCACGCCAGTTTCAGTCGCCGATGATTTTCCGTGCGTTCTGCGACCCGTTGCTCGAGTAAAATCACGCGAAACAAAAATTGATTCAGCTTCGCCGTCCAGTTCATCTGCCGCCTGTCGCCGCAACGCCGTGACGGATGATTTGGCCGCGCGCTGTGTCGCCTCATTGAATTTGTATTGCCAGTTCAAAACTTCACGGAGTTTTTGTTTTGATTCACCATCGAGCGCCGCTAATCCGGCATCTGTTTTTTCTTCCGCAGTTTTTTTACCCGCAAGTTCCTCGTCGTTTACCACGCGCCAGTGCAGATGCGGTAATTCGCCTCGCATTGCCTCTGCGTTGACGCCTTGCATATTTTGCGCGAACCACAGACCAAACCAGTCGGCAAAACTTTTTGCAGCAACGATTTTTTGCGGCGCGATTTCGCTTGGTTTGGCCCAAATTGTTTCCCATTTTTTTACCGTGATGCTTGCGGTCAAAATCAAATTATCGCGCGCGCGGGTCATTGCAACGTAAAGCAACCGCAATTCTTCGCCGCGCAATTCCTTCTTTTGATTTCGTTGCGCGAGCCAGTGCGGTAAACTCGGATAACGACTTCCCGTCTGCGGCGGCTTGACACGCGGGCACAAGCCGAATTGTTCGTCCAAAATGATTTCGCCGCGTAAATCCTGTTCGTTGAACGGCTTTGCCAAATCAGCGATGGCGACGATTGGGAATTCCAGCCCCTTGCTTTGATGAATGCTCATGAGGCGGACGGCACTTTCTTCCATAAGTGGCGCGACTTCCGGCTCGGCTTCAATTTCACGCTGCGCCTCGACAAATTTTAAAAAACGAAACAATCCCTGTCGTTGAAAATGGTCGAACTTCTGCGCCAGATTTAGAAATTGTTCGACATTTGCGCGCCGTCGCACGCCACGCGGCTGCGCCTGCAACCAGTCGGCATAATGCGTTTCTGCGAGCACGTCTTCGAGGCATTGCGACAGCGATGCCTGCCGGACAAGTTTTCGCCAGCGCGCAAATCGTTTCAAAAATTTCTCAATTTTGGACAGCAGCTTGTTTTGACTTCCGATTTTCGAGTTCCAGCTCCTGACAAGCGCCGTCCAAAAATGGACGTCTTTTGCAACAAGCCGAATTTGCGCCAGTTCATCGAGCGACAAGCCAGCAAGCGGCGAGCGCAAAACGGCGATGCACGGAATGTCTTGCAACGGATTGTCCAGCAATTGAAGCAAACACAATAAATCCAAAATCTCTGCGCTGTCATAAAACCCACCGCGCTCAACGACGAGCGGCACATCCGCGCGCTCAAACTGCTTCGCAAAAATATCCGCTTTGCCAGCGGGCGAACGCAAAAGCACCGCCATGTCGCGCCAATCAACGGCGCGGAAAATTTTTCCCCTGTCGTCCCAAATCTTCTGCTGCCTGTTTTTTAATTCTGTCAATCGCGACGCGAGCAGTCGCGCTTCTTTTTCCGATTCTTCCAAATCCGCCAATGCATTCGCGCCGGATATGTCTTCTGCTTTCGTGTCGTTGCGTTCGGTTTTAATTCGCAAAAGCAACTCCGTTCTTGGCGACGAATCTTTTACGCTACTCAAATCCACGCGCGTTTCCAACGAACCGAATTGCAATCGCGCCCCGGCGGCGTAATTCACACCGCCGATTTCCTCATGCATGAGCAGCTCAAAAACGGAATTAACACATTTAAGCAAACTCTCGCGGCTACGGAAATTTTCCGTAAGCGAAATTGTCTGGCCGTCTTTGCCACACCAATCACGGGCGTAATCGCGGAAAATTTTTGGGTCAGCAAGACGAAAGCGGTAAATGCTCTGTTTCACGTCACCGACGAGAAAACGGTTTGCATTTTCACCGTCGCGCGAAAGCGCGGAAATGATTTTGTCCTGTGCAGCGTTAATATCCTGACATTCGTCCACAAAGACAAAACGCAACTTTTCACGCCAGCGCTCCGCAATTTGCGTTGGCTTTTCCGTTTCAAAATCCCAAAGCAACTTCAACGCGAATTGTTCCAGATCGTGAAAATCCAGAACGCCATCGGCACGCTTGCGGACGGCGAACCGCGCGGAAAAGTCCTGCGCCAGCCGCAACAACGCCGTCATGGGGCCGCGAATCCAATCCCAATCTTCGGCCAGCGGGTCACGAACACCCTTAATGGTCGCGAGTGAATTCAGAAACGCCGCGTCCGCAAAAAATTTCTCCAGCGGCTTTTCCAAAATACCCTTTTTGCCTTTTGGCCAGACCGTTGAAGCGTTCTGGATTTCACCCAAAGCAATTGCCGCTTGCTCGCGGGAAAATTCCTTCAGTAGTTTTTTTAGAACTTCCAAACATTCGGCGGCCTTTGCATTTTCCGCGCGCAAATTTTCGAATACGGGTAGCCATTCGTCACGCCATTGGTGGATTCCAGCAAGCAACCATGTTTGCCATTCATCCGGTGTGGGCGCTGCAAATTTCCCGATTTGCCTTGCGAGCCAGCCTTCGGCGTCAGGACGTGTTTGCGAGTAATTATGCAGGCGCAAAACGAGCAAACGGATTTTTTCGTCATGTCCGCCACCGTAAATTTGAATCAGATTTTGGACGGCAGTGGAAAATTCATTCTGACCTTCGTGGTGCGATTGAAATTGTTCGTTGAGTGTTTCGTCGGCGAGCAAACGCGCTTCACCTTCGGCGAGCATGGCAAGCTGCGGATCCAGACCAAGTTCGTAAAAATGGTCGCGCACCAGTTTGAGGCAAAAGCTGTGGAGCGTGCCGATGTGCGCGGCATCAAAGAGCGCAAGCTGCTCGGCGCAATGGGAATCGTCGGGATTTTCCTGCGATTTTATTTCGAGCGCGCGGCGGAGCCGGTGGCGCATTTCCGTCGCTGCCGCTTCGGTAAAAGTCACAATCAAAATTTCATCAAGTGACACGCGCGGATTTTCTTCGCACAAACAATCCAGACATCTGTCGACGAGTGTCCGCGTTTTGCCCGTGCCCGCGCCGGCCATGACAAGCACATTGCCGCGCGCGGCGACAGCGCGACGTTGCGACGGCGTCAGGTGATCATCTTTTCCATGCGGCAATTTCATGCTGTGCGACAGGCTAACATGTAAATCAAGATATCCGCAATTTTCCACGTGCTTTTGCAGGAAGATTTGCTTATAAATAAACCATGCTTCAGGGTTTGCGGCTAAAGGATCAGCCGTTGAGCGAACGCCCGCGCGAACGGCTTGCGGCGCTCGGCGCGGATGCTTTGAGCCATGCGGAATTGATCGCGATCCTTTTGCGCACGGGCTTAAAAGGCGCAAACGCCGTCGAAGTCGGAAAACAGCTGCTTCATAAATTCGGAACGCTGCAATCGCTCGCGCAAGCGTCCGTGACCGATTTGCAGAAAGTCAAAGGCATCGGGCGCGACAAGGCGGTCACGCTCGTGGCCGCGTTCGCGCTGGCGAGAAAAATGGCGGGCGAACTTCAACGCGAATCGCCTGTGCTAGACAATCCCGAAAACGTCGTACAACTGTTGCGTGAACAAAACCTTGTGAAAAATGTGGAGACGTTGCAGGTGTTGCTGCTGAACACACGGCACAAACTGATTCGCGTGGAAGAAATTTCCGACGGTACGCTTGATACAATTCTGGTGCATCCGCGCGAAGTGTTCAAATCTGCCATTGCCGCCAACGCCGCTGCCATCGTGCTTGCACACAATCATCCGAGCGGCGACCCGACGCCGAGCGAGGCCGACATCAAGGTGACTCGCGATCTAATCCGCGCCGGGCAACTTTTGAAGATAGAAGTGCTCGACCATGTCATTATTGGCCGCGCGACGGCGGAACGGGCGAAGGATTACGCGTCGTTGCGCGAGTTGGGATATTTTTATGCGTGAATGGATTAATCGTTGAATTGTCAGAAGTTTCGTCGGAGAAAACTCGATTTAATATTTTAACGATGCAACAATTCAGTGAAATATGATTCACCCAACTGCCATCATCCATCCGAAAGCGAAACTGGACGCGACCGTCCAAGTCGCGCCATATGCCGTGATTGACGAGGGTGTGGAACTCGGCGCGCATTGCGTCGTTGGACCGCATGCTTATCTCACGGGACTAACGACGATTGGGACGCACAACCGTTTTCATGCCGGTTGCGTCATCGGCGACGCGCCTCAAGATTTGAAATACAAGGACGAACCGACACGTCTGCGTATCGGCGACCACAATGTTTTCCGCGAACACGTCACCGTCCATCGCTCGACCAACGCCGACGGCGAGACGGTCATCGGCTCGCATAATTATTTGATGGTGAATTGTCACATCGCCCACAACTGCCGGCTTGGCGACCACATCATCATCGTCAACGGCTCGCTGCTGGCGGGGCATGTCACGGTGCAAGACCGCGCATTCATCTCCGGCAACTGTCTTATCCACCAGTTCACGCGGATCGGCACGCTGACGATGATGCAGGGCAACGCGGCCGTCGGGCAGGATTTGCCGCCATTCACCATCGCCACCGGCATCAACACGATTTGCGGGCTGAACGTCGTCGGCCTGCGTCGCGCGGGCTTCACGCCGGAACAACGGATTGAATTGAAGCGGCTTTATCATCTGTTGTTCCGTAGCGGAAAAAATTTGCGCGCGGCAATCGAAGAAGCGCAAAAAAAATTCGGCAGCCCGACGGCAAAAACCATGCTAGATTTTGTCGCAGAAACGAAACGCGGCGTTTGCACGGATGCGAACCGCGCAATTTCCGAAAATGAAGATGAATAGAGGCATACATCATGTATAAAATCATCGGTCAGGACGGCAAAGTATACGGGCCGATCACCGCCGGACAATTGCGGCAATGGATTGCCGAAAGCCGCGCCAATGCGCAGACGCAAACGCTCGCGGAAGGCGCGGCGGAATGGAAACCGCTTGGCACGCTGCCGGAATTCGCGAATCATTTTGCGCCGCAAGTTCCACCGACAATCCGTCCATTAACTGCCGGGCGGATTCCGAAAATAAATTCATTTGCGATGGCCGGATTGATTTTTGGAATTTTATCCCTGGCGTGCTGCTGTAAATTTCTGTTTGGTGTGTTCGGCATCACTTTTTCAGTCATCGGACTTTCACAGATCAACCGGCACCCTGAACTTTACGAAGGACGCGGAATGGCCATCGCGGGGCTTGTGCTTTCGATTGCGGGTTTGCTGCTTTTTTTCGCGATTTTAATTTTCGCCCTGGCAACCGGCCACTTTCATGTCAATTGGAGTTTTAACCGTTTTTGAGGGAAATCATGCGCGCGCAATCGCAAACCGTCCCGCCAAAAATTTCAGCGCAGCCATCGCTTGGATATTTCGCGGCAATAACACTGGCGTTTGCTGGCATTGTCGCCGTCGCGGTTTTGTTCTGCTTTGATCCGGCGAAAAATAATTTTTATCCGACTTGCACGTTTCATGCGCTGACCGGACTAAACTGTCCGGGTTGCGGTATGACACGGGCGGCGTATCAATTGTTGCATGGACATATTTTGCGCGCGCTGCAAGACAACGCGCTGTTTGTTCTGACCCTCCCGGCATTGGGCGCGCGAAGTGCATGGTTCGTCACGCGAAAAATTGGCAAACAGCCGGTCGTTTTTTTTGTTCCGCCAAAGGCATTGTGGGTATTCCTTGTCGTCGCGCTTGTTTTTGCCGTGCTGAGGAATCTGCCGGCATTTTCGTTTCTCTCGCCGGTTTGACCGCTTGAATTGAAAACCATTTTGATTATCCTTTTAAGGGTCGGATAGTGACCCGTCGGCGGCAGCAAGATTTCGCAAGGATTAACGATGGAAGGTGCGGCGAACATAAAATAAAACTCCGCTGCCAAGGAAAATTAAATAAGCTGAAGGTTCTGGAATTGCCGTGGCGTAGATTGCCATTTGAAAAATATTTTGACCTGCAACTTCAGTCCAGTTCGAGCCATTCGGAGAAGTGCCATATAATTCATAAATGGCCCATCGGCTATCACCGAAGGTTGTGTCAAGGTCTGTGTCAGCAAGGCTCCAATAATAAGCTCCATTTGCAACAGACGTTGAGGCCGTAACGACAACGAAATAACCTGTCAGCGGAGAAAGTGTAATGCCTGTTGCGGAGTAGGTCAAAATACCGCCTGCCGCAGGGTCGGAGGAACCATTCAGATTGCCGAGAAAAGTTTCAGGGGCTGCATTACCACCCGGACTATAAAGTGAAACAGTGAAACTACTTGGATTTTCCGAGGCTGGATCCATCAGTAATTGAATGGAATTCAAAACATAACCGCTAGAACTTGTTCCCGTAACGAACAGTTGAGCAATCCATGAATCGTTTCCAACTGCCACGCCACCACTCGAATTTTGGCCGAGATTTGACACATATAGCATACCCTGCGCTTGGACAAGCATCGGTGCAAATAGTTCCGCTGAAAAGATTATGGCAACAAGAATTATTTTTTCATATCGATTCCTTTCTTTATGGGCAAGACGTGTGGGCTTTGATGAAAATTGCAGAATCCAAAATATAATCTCTAGCATCAGCCACCGCAATTTTAATGTGATGCAATACATTGGGAGAAATTGAAGCAGTGGCGGTTAGATTGATAGTCAAGCCATTATATTGTATATTAAAGGGCTGCGGATTATCTCCATAATAGTTTTCCAAAAAATATTGAGAATTATTATCCGCATTTACAGTGTAAATGCTTATTGGCACTGATGTGTTTGGCACAACAGCGGTATTGACTCCATCAACAAAAATGGCGCACACACCATCATACGAGCCGTCATAATTTGGATATTCCTCGGAAGCGAAGACATATTGAAATGAAATAGAATTTGCAGATGAAAGGATGTCAAATTCCAATACGGCAGCATCGTCGGTTGTTTCACAATTATCAGGGCAGGTATATGGAGATATAAGGTTGTCCAAATCAGCATCACCCTTGTTGCCAAAATCCGTTCCCGCCCCAGGATTGTTATTTGGCCCAATCGCATTAGTTATATCTCCTGACGCAAGAATAACTCCGTTGTCTATCGGCAGGCCGCAGGCAACGCCTCCGGCAAATGTGCCGCGAGCAACCGCTGCTCCAGTATAAGTCACATTCTCAACTGTAACTCCGGGACCCACCAGCGACTGTGCCAACTGCTGCGGTGTCGCGTTGTCATTTACCACCAAATTTCCATCGTCCAGTGGATTTCCTGTTTCGCCCACCACCTCATAATGAAACCCAGTGGCGGATTCGCCGGTCAAGGCGGCGAATCCAACTTTTGAGCCGGCAAATGCGACAGTCAGGATGGCGGATTTGACTTTTGAAGTTTCCCCTCCACCAGTCAAGGAATTCAATCCGACGGTTGAACCGGCGGATGCGGCGGCAACAGAATTGAATTCACCGTTTGCAGCGGCGGATTTGACGGTTCAGGTTTCATATCCGCAGATTCAGCCGGCAAAGCTGAAGGTTGAGCCGGTCAAATCTAAACTTTGTCGGGCAGAAGCAATTTTTCTCTTTTGCGAACGCCCGGCGTCGTGTTCAATTTTGAATTATGAGTCTGACACATCCATTGACAACCACGACTTTTGAATTACCCGGTTATCGCGTGACCAGGTCGTTCGGTGTCGTGCGCGGCATCATCGTGCGGTCACGTTCGGTCATCGGCAACATCGGCGCGAGCATTCAAAGCCTTTTCGGCGGGAACATTTCGCTCTATACGAATTTGTGCGAGCGAGCGCGTGAGGATACTTTCAACTTGATGCTCACACACGCCGGCCAACTTGGTGCCAACGCGGTCATCGGCGTGCGTTACGACGCGACGGAGATCGCGCCCGGCATCACCGAAGTGCTGTGTTATGGCACGGCAGTTTACGTCGAGGCGGAAAGCCGTTGAAACGTGAATCGTTCAATCGGCGCATCGCTGGAAGCGTGAACGCGCAGCCTGAAACATGAAAGCGTTGAGCGATGACACTTTTCTCGCGCGGCTGTTGGGCAAACTGGCGGCGGCGGTGATTCGCCATCCGCGCTGGTTTTTTTATCCGCAAATCGCACTGTTTGTGGCGAGCGTTCTGGTCACCCTCGCGTTTCTGAAATTTGACACGAATCGTGACGACCTAGTCAGTTCGAACCAAAAATATCACCGGAATTTTCTCGCGCTCCAAAAGGAATTTCCGCAGCAGGGCAACGACCTCGTTGTTGTCGCAGAAAGCGATAACCCGGAAAAGAACCGGCAATTCATCGAGCGTCTTGCCGCGAAAATGGTGCCGGAAACCAATTTGTTTTGCGACGTCTTCTATCAACACGATCTGACGATGCTAGGGACGAAAGCGCTTTTATTTGCGTCAGAAACCAACTTAGCCACCATTCAAACGGCACTGCGCGACGATCTGCCGTTCATAAAGCAATTCACGCAGACAACGAACCTCATCTCTTTTTTTGGCCAGATTAACACGACGTTCCGCAACGCATCACGCGAGACGAATACGCAAACAGAATCGCTCGTTCGAGCGCTGCCGGTGCTGACGCGCATCGTGACGCAGGCCGCCGCGAGTCTGCAAATGCCCGGCAAACCGCCATCGCCCGGCGTCGCGTCGTTTTTCGGTGCGACCGATGTTTCTGATGTTTATATCACACTTAATCACGACCGGATTTTTCTGCTCACAACGCACGCGCCGGTTGGCAAAACGAATGACACTCCGCCTGCACTTTGGAAACTTTTGAAGGATGCCGTTTTGGAGAATGTGTTTCATCAGCATGCGCTGAGCGGGGATTTAAATGGAGATGCGATTGATCGTTTGCGCCAGTTGATCAAGGAAACCCAAAACGAAGTGCCCGGCCTCAACGTCGGCCTGACGGGCGAACCTGTTTTGGATGACGACGAAATGGTGCAATCGCAAAAAGACATGACGCTCGCAAGCGTCGTGTCGCTGTTTTTGTGTGCGGTGATTTTTATTTACGGCTACAACGAAATCGGCCGACCGGTGAAAGCAACAATTTGCTTAATTGTCGGGCTGGCTTACACGCTCGCATTTGCGGCATTGGCAGTCGGACATTTGAACATTTTGACGATTACATTTGTGCCGATGCTCATTGGGCTGGCGATTGATTATGCAGTGCATTTGATTACGCGTTATGAAGAAGAATTACGCCACGGTAGAACAAGGGAGGTGGCACTGACCAAAGCGATGGTTTTCACTGGCCAGGGAATTTTCACTGGAGCACTGACGACGGCAGGCGCATTCATCGCAATGGCATTCACAAATTTCAAAGGTATTCAAGAAATGGGCGTGATTTGCGGCGGCGGATTGTTGCTTTGTTTTGTGCCAATGATGACGTTGCTACCGGTCTTGCTTTTGCGCGGCAGGCAAAATGTCATTGACCGCAGACATTCGGAGGATGTGACTCGTGCGCGTATCGAAAATATCTGGCTGCGACGGCCAGCCACAGTAATATTCATTACGACAGTGCTGGGGGTGCTCGCGTTCACGCAAATCGATACAGGCAAAGTCAAATTCGATTACAACCTTATTAAAATGCAAAGTCCCAATCTACCGTCGGTCGTCTTTCAACAAAAATTGATTTCGGCGGACAAATCAGTGCTCACCGGCGCAATCGTCGCGACCAATTTGGATCAGGCCATTGCGCTGGAAGAAAAAATCAAAAAACTCCCGACTGTCGCGGACATCGAACCACCGCCGGAAATGCTCAACAATTTTCTGACAACGAATCAGAACACAAAACTAGAGCTCATTCGCGAAATCAAACGAGAAGTCGCGCCACTGGAATTCAGTGCAGCGGATTTGACGCCAGTGGACATTCAAGATTTGAGCGCGGCGCTGTATTCGCTTTACGGTTATTGCGGTGCGGCGCTGGAAGAAATCAGCAACAGCGATCCGGAGCTTTCGAGACAATTTGTTTCCTTGCGCCAGGCCATTGAAAATTTGCGCAAAACAATGTTTACCGGCGATAGCGCAGAGACAGCTGAACACGCCGACAAACTCGCGGAATTTCAACAAGCACTGTTCAACGATGTGCGCGAAACGTTCGAATCCTTGCAAAATCAAAACGATAACACGCCGTTGCGGGTGGATGATTTGCCTGCCGCGTTGCGCGACCAATTTGTCGGCGAGACTGGGAAATTTCTATTGCAAGTTTTCCCGAAAGACGATGTGTGGCAACGCGCGAATCAGGAAAAATTCGTTGCCGATCTGCGAACGGTGGACGAAAACGCCACCGGTACGCCCGTCCAGCTTTACGAATACGAAACACTGCTCAAGAACAGTTACGTTCAGGCGGCTTGGTACTCGCTTGTGGCGATTGCCGTTTTGGTCTTCTTCCATTTCCGCACGGTCAGCTCGGTGATTCTCTCTTTATTGCCGGTCGGCATTGGCACGCTTTGGCTAGCCGGCTTGATGGGCTGGTTTAACATTCCATTTAATTTGGCGAACATCATGACATTGCCGCTGGTCATCGGCATCGGCGTGACAAACGGGATTCAAATCCTCAATCGCTTCGCCGAAGAACGAACTCCAAATATTCTGGCGCGCAGCACTGGCAAAGCCGTGCTGGTGTCAGGATTGACGGCCATCGCCGGTTTCGGCAGTCTCATTCTCGCCAAAGATAAGGGAATTCACAGTTTGGGCTATGTAATGGCAATAGGAATCGCTACATGCATGATTGCGGGTTTGACGTTTTTGCCGGCACTGCTCAATTTACTTGGCCGTTGGCGACCGTTGATAAAGCAACAACCCAGTGCCGACAAATCATCGCCGACACTGGGTCAGGAGGAACCGAGGTCAAAAAACCTCAAGTGAAAAACAATCTAGTGAAAAATTATGAAAAGTCAACCTCAATGTTAAAATTAACTTTGAAAAACCTGAAAAAGGCTTTTGGCAATGTCCGGTAACGATAACTTAAGAATAAATCATGCTGAAAACTTTCAGTCATCTCCAAATTTGTTGGTTGCTTTTTGCGCTAAATTTATCTTTCCAAAGTTTTGGAGAAGATTTCAGTGCAGGTCCGCTCTTCGATAAATTCAAATTGACATTGGATTTAGGGCATCGCACCGAAGCAATCGGGCCTTTTTTTTATGACCAGGAAGTTGATTCGGAAATAACATGGGCGATTTCACCACTATTTTCACACGATTCCAATCCGGCAGTTGAATCGAGCGAAGACGATTTTATTTATCCATTGCTGACTTTCGAACATTTTGGAACGGAATACCGCTGGCAACTTTGTCAATTGCTCAGTTTTTCCGGCGGCAAAGGCCCGCAAGACTTTGAAAAAAGGCGGTTCACAATTTTCCCATTTTATTTTCAGCAACGTTCGCCGGATACAAATGAAAATTACACCGCGTTGGTTCCATTCTATGGACATATAGAAAATCGGTTGTTTCGCGATAAAATTTTCTTCGTGATGTTCCCACTTTACAGCGAGACCCAAAAGAAAGACGTCGTCACTGATAATTATCTCTATCCATTTTTTCATCTACGCCACGGTGACGGATTGCATGGCTGGCAATTTTGGCCACTCGTCGGGGACGAACATAAAGATACAACTGTTCAAACAAATGGCTTTGGCGAAACGGTAATTTTCGGCGGCCATGATAAATTTTTCGCACTCTGGCCAATTTATTTTAATCAAACCGACGGCATTGGCACTGACGATCTGGAAAAGTTCCGCGCTGTGCTGCCATTTTACAGTTCGCTCCGTTCACCAGAACGCGATTCGACCTCTGTGCTTTGGCCGTTTTTTGAGGATATTGACGACCGCGGCAAGAAATATCACGAATGGGAAGGCCCATGGCCTTTCGTTGTCGTTGCACGCGGCGAAGGCAAAACTACGACGCGATTCTGGCCGTTGTTCAGCCACGCGCACAGCAATTCGTTAGAAAGTGATTTTTATTTGTGGCCGCTTTACAAATACAATCGTTTGCTTGCCGGTGCGCTCGATCAAGAGCGCACGCGCATCTTGTTTTACTTGTTTGTGAATGTAACCGAAAAAAATACTGAAACCAAAGCCGAGCGAAGGCACGTTGACTTTTGGCCATTATTCACCTGGCATCGTGATTTCAACGGAAACAGTCGTTTGCAAATCTTTGCGCCGGTCGAACCGTTGTTGCCAAACAACCGCGGCATTGAGCGTAACTGGTCACCGCTATGGTCGTTGTGGCGGGATGAACAAAATCCGAAAACTGGCGCGAACAGCCAGTCGTTCTTGTGGAATTTTTATCGCCGCGATGCAACACCAAGATCCAAAAAATGCTCGCTCCTGTTTGGCCTTTTCCAGTATCAATCAGGTTCGGAAAGCACAAGGTTGCGCTTGCTACATATTCCGGTGTTTGAAGCGCACAAGCAAACAAACCATTTGCAAAAATGAAAACGCGTCAAAGTTATGTTTGAAAATATAGGCGAAATGATTGTTTTATTTGGACGCACGTTGCTGGCGCTGCCGCTTGCATGGCGACAACGTCAAAAAATCTTCGACCAGTTTTTTGAAATAGGGAATGCGAGTCTGTTAATGGTTTGTGTGTTGTCGTTTTTCA
This sequence comes from uncultured Verrucomicrobiae bacterium, assembly GCA_963719075.1. GTDB lineage: Bacteria > Verrucomicrobiota > Verrucomicrobiia > Limisphaerales > UBA11358 > UBA11358. Next base: position 690,439 of record CAVRAN010000001.1, read on the forward strand.
TCGGCGCAGTCATCGCATTGCAAACAGGGCCGGTTTTGGTTGAACGCAGTTTGGCGAGTGCCGTTGGCGGCATCGTCGGCATTTCATTGGCCAAGGAATTGGCACCGGTAATGATGGCCATCCTGATTGCGGGGCGCATCGGCTCGGCAATGGCGGCGGAAATCGGTTCGATGCGCGTGTATCAGGAAATTGACGCACTGCGCACCATGAATATCAATCCGATTCATTATCTTGTCCTGCCGCGACTGGTAGCCATCGCATGCGCGTTGCCCATGCTGGTGATTTTTTCGATTCTCGTCGGCTGGTTTGGCGGCGCACTAGTCGCAGAAGCAAATAATCACATTGCCATTCCCTTTCAAGCGTTCTTCACTAATTTGCGCGAAGTTGTGAAACTCAAAGACGTGGCCAACGGCGTGTTCAAAAGTTTTTGTTTCGCGCTAATCATTGGGGTTGTTTCGTGTCATCAAGGACTTATGACCATCGGTGGTCCGCGCGGCATCGGCCGTTCCGTGACGAAGGCCGTCGTCAACTCCATCGTCTTGATTGTGATATTTGATTACATTTTAACGCGCATTCTTTTGCAACAATGAGCGACTTTACGAACAACCACTCCGGTGTCAGCGTTCAAGTGCGCGGCCTGCGCAAAAGTTTTGACGGTCAGGAAGTGCTCAAGGGTATTGATTTTGAAGTCAAAGCCGGCGAAATTTTTGTAATCATGGGACCAAGTGGCAGCGGCAAAAGTGTATTGCTAAAACACCTGATTGGCCTCGAAACACCTGATGCGGGGGAAATTTTGATCAACGGTGAGGTGGTTCAATCTTCAGAAATCGCGGCAAAATATCGTATGGCGCTCGTGTTTCAATCCGGCGCATTGTTGAATTCGCTGACTGTCGGCGAAAATGTCGGACTCTATCTCGCTGAACATCGTCTCAAATCGCCGGAAGAAATCGCTCATATCGTTTCTGAAAAACTTGGCGACGTCGGGCTGAAAGATGCCGCTGACAAAATGCCGAGCGACCTTTCCGGCGGCATGAAAAAACGCGCTGCCATCGCGCGCGCCCTTGTCATCGAACCGCAATTGATTTTATACGACGAGCCGACGAGCGAGCTTGATCCGCTTTCGGCAGTCGTCATCGGTGAAGAAATTGTGAAGCTTAAGCGGCGCATTTGCGTTACCTCACTCATTGTATCGCACGATCGCGATTTGGCGTTTGGCGTGGCCGACCGCATTGCAGTCATCAATGACGGCCAAATTATTACCGTTGGCACGCCCGACGAAGTAAAACACAACAGCGATCCGCTCATCCAAAAATTTTTACATGCAGATTTCAAACGCGAACCTCAATCGTAAAAATCTATGAAAAATTCACTCGAAACCCGGCTCGGCGTCTTTGTCGCCCTTGTCGTTATCGCTGCCATCATCATTATCGAAACGGTCGGCGGCTTGGAATCATTCCGCCGCGGCTATCACGTCGACGCATTGTTTAACACCGCACAGGAACTGAAAGTCGGCGACAGCGTGAAAATGGCTGGCGTAGAAGTCGGTCGCGTCGAAAAAGTCGCGCTTGACACCAACGACAACAAAGTCCGCATCACGATGAAGATTCATTCCGACGCGAACGTGAAAACGGACAGCACGGCGACCATTCAATTCACCGGCTTGATGGGGCAAAATTTTGTCTCCGTTGATTTCGGCACGCCGGACGCGCCGCGCGTGGTGGATGGAGCCGTTATCGCCACTGAAGAACAGCCCGACCTCAATGCCATCATGGCCAAGCTCGACAACGCCGCCACCGGCATTCAAAATCTTACGAAAAGTTTCACCGGCGACACGATTAACAACTTGCTCGGCCCATTGACGGATTTGATCAAACAAAACAGCACACATATTTCCTCCACGCTTTCAAACATCGAAAGCATTTCCGGGCAGATTGCGAGTGGACAAGGCACGGTCGGCAAAGTCATTTACGATCAATCACTTTACAATTCCACGATGGAAACGGTTTCAAACCTTCAAAGCACCGTCGCTTCCGCGCGACAGGTCATTAACAGCATCACCAACGGGCAAGGCACGCTCGGAAAACTTGTGACCGATGAAACACTTTATAACGCGACCACGGCTTCCATGACAAACCTCGATCAGATTTTGGTGAAGATCAATCAAGGACAAGGCACGGTCGGCAAACTGGTCAACGACCAGGAATTTTACAAGAATGCAAAACTGACTTTGCAGAAAGTGGACAAGGCCGCCGATGGCTTGGAAGACGAGGGACCGTTAAGCGTTCTCGGCATCGTGGCAAATAATCTGTTCTGATTCACGCCAAGCCGAGATTTTTTACAACCTGCACCGTTGAATGCGATTTGTTCAGCGTGTAGAAATGGAGTCCCGGTGCGCCCGCATGCAGCAGTTCCTCGCACTGGCGCGTCGCGTATTCTATTCCAAATTTAATCGCGGCATCATCATCGTTTTTCAATTGATCCAGTTTTTTTGCGAGCAGTGGCGGAATTTTTGACCCGCAAAGTTGTGTGAATTTGGTGATCTGCATTGCGCTTAAAATCGGGATGATGCCGGGCACGAGCGGCACGCGAACGCCAAGTTTGCCCGCGACGAAGTCGCGAAATTCAAAATAATCCGTATTATCGAAAAACAACTGCGTCAGGACAAAGTCCGCGCCTGCGTCCACTTTTCCCTTCAAATGCCGCCAGTCGTCCAGCTTGCCGTTTTTATTGGCGGTGTGACCCTCGGGAAAACCGGCGACGCCGATGGAAAACTCGTTTTGCCCGCGGATGAATTGGACAAGTTGTGAGGCGAACTCAAATCCGCCGGGCGTGGGCTTGAATTCACCGCCACCGGGCGCATCGCCGCGCAACGCGAGAATGTTTTTGCAGCCGAGCGCGCGAATCTTTTCGAGCAACGCATGCACCTCGTCGCGGGTGTGGTTGACACAGGTGAGATGCGCCAGCGCCGTTAATTTATGATCGCGTTGAATGCGATCCACAATCATCAAGGTTTTGTCGCGCGTGCTGCCGCCCGCGCCGTAAGTGACGGAGCAGAAATCCGGCCTGGCTTGCAACAGCGCAGGAATGTATTTTTCCAAAAGTGCATGGTCGCCTTCTTCGGTTTTGGGCGGGAAAAATTCAAAGGAAACAACCGGACGCCTGGTCGCCTGCTTCGCCGCGTAAATATCGCGAATGAATTGCACTGGCAGAATTATGAAGAAAAAGTGGATGAATCCAAGTTTTGTGTAGTGTCCTTATTCAGAGAGATGAGTTCCACGAATTCCTGATTTCTCTTTAATGTTTAGGACTCGCAACGCTCGTCCCTCCGGAAACAAAAAGCCCCTTCCGATTTTGGCGGAAGGGGCTGTGAATTCTAAATTAAATTAGAATTGATAGATTAAGTTAAGCGCGAGCAGGAAGTCGGTGGACTTGTCGGTAGCTCCAGCCGCATTTGTGCCGAAGGTATTTCCGTGTTCAACATGATCCACGCGGAATTCCACACGGCTCAATACGTTGGCCCAAAGATTGTATTGGGCAGTGAGCGTGACTTCTTCAGCCTCATTGTCTATCCCGCCAAAGCCACTGTATACTCCGCCATGATTTGAATCAAGATACTCGGCGCGAGCATTCAGGCTTAATTTATCCGTCGCTTGATAAGTGCTATAAAGAGCCACGTTCCATACGTCGCCACCGAACGAACGGGTATCTAAATAATCAAAGGATGCTCCTGCTTTCAAAGGAGTCCATGGTGTCGGCATAGTCAAGCCTGCATACCATTCCGTCGAGCTTCCACCACCTAGGGCGGTAAGGCTACCAAAGACAGGTTTGGTGGAATTTATACTATCAACAACACCTAAATTAAGCGTTGAACCTTTCGCCCAACCCCAACTATCCGGCGAGGTCAATCCTATTGAACCTAAATAAGTCTTTTGAGACTCATAAGTAGTGGTCGGCGTGAAGGAATTTACATAGCCACTGTTGGCTACGCCAGCCGAGATTGAAATCTCACTGTTTACGGTGTATGAGGCCAAAACACCCGTGTGAGTCGTCGGCTCAATGGTATAGCCGTAGGAGCGGGTATAATTCGGATTCAACGGATCGCTGTTAGACTCGTATCCAACTACGGTATCGAACACACCAACTTTCCAGTCAAGGCCATTGCCGACTGGCGTGTGCAACGTCATATATGCTTGGCGAATTGGACTGCCAGCAATGGTGACTGCGTTCGGGCCATACATCAATTCAGCGTGATAACCGGCAGCCCATGGGGTTGAGTCTTCGGGATGATCAATGGCAATATCAACAGCATTCAAGCTAAAGCCATCGTCTTTGGCGAAGCTGTATCCGGGAATATGTGTGCCAGCCGCAGTTTGATCCGTTCCGGGATTCCACTGTGCCGCTGTATCAACGTAACCGCTGATGGTTGTTCCTGAGAGCGCAGTTTGCAACTGGCTCATTTTTTCGTCCGCGCGCGCAGCCGAGGCGAGGCTAACCACGCCGACTGCCGCGAGACCAACTGTCCATTTATTAAACTTCATCTGGTTCCTCCGATGTTGTTTTGTTTAGTTTTTATGTTCTGCAATCGCGCACTTCCAAGCCAAAAATTGTTTGACCTAGCATCGCGCGCGATGCAATTGAGAATGAAAATAGGGGAATTTGAAAAGTTTGACAACATTTTTTTTAGGAATTCTTTTTTATTAAGGCATTGAAAACAAAGAATTTATGCCTTTTTGATTTTTTGGGCGATGATATATCAGGCGCGCAAAGGGCTTTTGCCGTGATTTTATCCGCCGTCCATTTAATTGAAAATGATGTCTCAATTTTAATCACAATCTGCTTTCTCAAACGGTCTTGATTAAGAGTAAAACATCATGCACAGAATAAAATCAATCAAATCCGCGCTTGCAATATGGTCACACAATCTTTATCAAAGGGCAAAGGTATGCCGTCATTTGTCTATACAGCCCGAGAAACCGCCACTGGCAAGGAAATCCGTAACACCGTCGAAGCCAGCACTGAACAGGCGGCCATCGCTGCATTACTCAACCGAAACCTGCTGGTGTTGTCCATTCAGGAAAGGGTCGGCAAGAAAGGCAAAACGAAGGGCGGCAAAGTCAGTTTGGCCGATCTTGTCGTCTTTACGCGCCAGTTGGCAACGATGGTTGATGCAGGCATCTCCATCGTTCAGGCACTTCAGGCGCTGGGCGAGCAGGCACCAAACAAGGCGATGCGGGACGTGATCAAAGATGTTTGCACGCGTGTCGAAAGCGGTGAGAGTTTTTCCGATTCGTTGCAAAAACATCCCAAGACGTTCAACAAACTTTACGTTGCGATGGTGTCGTCGGGTGAAAAGGGCGGCTTATTGGCGGAAATTTTAGCGCGGCTGGCGACTTATCTTGAAAGTAACGAACGCATTCGTAAAAAAGTCAAATCCGCTTTGATGTATCCAGTAATGGTGACTTTGGCCGCGGTTGGCATCACGGTCTTTTTGCTCGTGAAGGTCATACCTGTCTTCAGCGACGTCTATCAGGGTTTTGGTGCAAAACTGCCGGCGCCAACACAAATGCTGATTAATCTAAGCGACCTCGTCCGCCACTATTTCTTTCTGTTCGCTCTGGCCTTCGGCGCTTTGATATGGGGCTGGCTTTATTTCATCAAGACAAAATCAGGCCGGGATTTTTGGGACAGGCAACGGATCAAGCTGCCGATTTTTGGTCCCATCGCGCATAAAATCTGTCTCGCGCGTTTTACGCGTACACTGTCATCATTGGTTCGCAGCGGCGTCCCCATTCTTGAAGTGCTGCAAATCGTTTCTCAAACCGTCGGTAACACCGTGATGGAAAAAGCCATCAAAACGGCGTCCACTGACATTGAGCATGGCGAAGGCATTTCCCAAGCTCTTGGCAAACATCAGGTATTCCCCAGCATGATCATTCGCATGATGACCGCGGGTGAACAAACCGGCAATATTGACACCATGCTTGAACGAGTCTCAAATTTTCTCGACGAGGAAATTGAAACCACCCTTGCCGGTTTGATGTCGCTCCTTGAGCCGCTGATGATCGTCTTTCTGGGAGTCCTCGTCGGCGGCATGGTCATCTGCATGTATATGCCGATTTTCAACCTCGGCAACATCGTCCATATGTGACCGGGACGTTAAACTTGAAAAATTTTACAAACCGTCAGGCGAAACAAGTCGCCTGGCGGTGTTATGTTTTATACTGAAACTGTTTTTCCCATCTGCGGCTGGATAATTTTTATTTTCGGCCAACGGGCGCAGATTTGTTCCTCAAACCAAGCGCGCGACTCGTCCCCGCCGTGGCCTAGCAAAATGGCGCGTGGTGAAACCTGCCCGACAAAATCCAGCAAATCCTTGCGATTTGCGTGCGCCGTCAAATCAAAATCCTGCACGTCGCACTTGCGCGTGAGGCGACCTGCACTGGGACTGAACACAAAAGTTTCACCTTGTTTGGCGGCTTTCAATCGTCCGCCTGGCGTGTCCGGGTCCGCGTAGCCGACAAAAAAAATGGATTGCCGCTCGTCCCCGATCATTCGCATTGCCAAATCATGCGCCGCAGTGTTTTCGCTCATCATACCTGCAGTAATCACAAAAATTTTCCCGCCGCTCAATTTCATGTTCTCCGCTTGGCCTTTTTCTAGCACAATAAGTTCGAGTGCTTCGTGCAATTGCAGATTGGTATGCTGACGGTGCGTGCGATGCGCCTCGAGATCGTAAATCTCCGTAAATACGCGGCCAAGTCCGCCGATGTAAATCGGTTGCGATTTTAATTTCCCCGCCCGCATCAGCAACGCCAGCAGCGCGAGCATTTCCTGCGTGCGGCCCAGGGCAAAACATGGAATAAGCACACAGCCTTTGCGTTTCAGCGCGCGGTGAATTGCCGCAACGAGCCGGTCAATTTCACTTTCGCGGGAAAAGTTTTTCGGCACTTCACGGTTGCCGCGCGTTGTTTCCATGACGAGCACGTCAGCCTTTACATCCTCAAACCGTGCCGCCCGCAAAATCATTTGGTCATGAAAACACACGTCGCCGGTGTAAAAAAGTGTTTCCTTTTTTCCACGAATCATGATGCCCGCCGAACCGAGCGTGTGGCCAGCGTCAAAAAATTCCAACGTCGGTGAAGGCAGTCCCGCGCGCATTTTGTGGAATGACGCCCATTCGACTTCGCGGTTGTATTTGAAACCCTGAAACCGCGAGGCGATGTCGTCCACTTCATCGTGCGTGTAAAGCGGATATTCACGGATACCTAGTTCGTCGCGCTGGCGCGTCATCACGTTCACCGAATTGTGAAGGACGCGCTCGACAATGAAATAACTTAGCTCCGTCATCAGCACGTGCGCCTTCGGAAAATGCCGCAAGGCCACCGGCAACGCGCCGACGTGGTCGTGATGACAATGTGAAATAACAATTGCGTCGAGGTCGTTGTTCTTGGCTGCGTTGAACATGGGCAGCCCATTGCGCCCTTCGCGCTTCGGGTGCATCCCTGCATCGAGCAAAATGCGGTGGTCATCAATCCCGACGAGCCACGCACTGGCACCAATGTCCGTATCGGGATTCAAATTAGTGATGTTCATTGAAAACGCGCAGTGCGGAAGCAAAACAGCTTGCGTGTAAAACTGCAATCAAAATGGCATTGCCCCTTTTTTTGAAAAACGGATTTCCATTTTGATCGGTATTTATTTACCATTGTATTTAATGGGCCCGTAGCTCAGCGGTTAGAGCAGGCGACTCATAATCGCTTGGTCCTCGGTTCAAATCCGAGCGGGCCCACCAGCTTTGATGTTCGAGATGGTGGAGGCGGCGGGAATTGAAATCATCCGTAGAGGAAAATAATTTTTCGCTTTCATACGCGGTGCGTCATAAAACTGTTGTCAATAATGGCATTCGTGCGTGTTTGGATTTTTTGTTGTCCGACGGTCATCACGCACCATGACGCACAAAATGACCGATTGTTTGTCCCGTCTTGTCCGTCCTCCGACCGGGGCGGGGGAGGGTAGCTCGGGACGAGTTGAGGTGATGGATTCGTTCGCGCGGAAAATTTTAGCAAAAGGACTCCTTTTATCGCACCATGTCGTCGTTGCAAAACGCAGTAGGCAATACAATTTTCAATCAACCAAAATTCCATGCCGTTGACCGCGCACAAAAACCGTTAGAGCAAACCATGCCATAACTAACGCTGATTATTATACAAAAAGCTTTAAGCATCAACGACGGCGCTTGGAAAAACTGCGGTGGCTGCCGGATTTAATCAATGGCCGTTGCGAGGTCGGCAGTTGTGAAGCCGAGGTGGGGATGACTGGCGGACGCAAATCCTGCCGCCGTGAATTTTCCGGGCGCAATGATGCCGGGCGTTTTAAGTTCGGGTGCACTGCTGGTTGATGGTGGTTGAAAGGCCTCGACGCCGGCGAACGCGTGGCGAACGGTTTACGTTCCTCGACTGCGAGTTGAAAATCCACCTGCTTTTTGAACGTGTCCACTCGCGCGACTTGCACGGTAAGTTTGTCGCCGAGCCGGATCATCCGGCGCGTGCGGCGGCCGACGAGATTCCGCCGCGCTTCGTCGAACACATAAAAATCATCCTGCATCAACGACAACGGCACGAGGCCGCTCATCGCGAGACCGGACACGTCCACGAAGAAACCAAAATTGCGAACGTCGGTCACGAGCGCGGAATATTTCACCGGCTCGCCGGAGGCGAGCTGCGCTTTCAAAAATGCAAAAAGTTTTACGTCCTTGCTGTCACGCTCCGCGTCGGCGGAATTGCGTTCGGTGACGGAAATGTGCTCGGCGATTTGTTTGAGCGCGGAAGCCGAGCCGGAATTTTTATCAAACAACGCGCGATGCACGACGAGATCGGCATAGCGGCGGATGGGCGATGTGAAGTGCGTGTATTTTTTCTTGGCCAATCCGTAATGGCCGAGCGGCTCGACCGCATAACGCGCGCGCATGAGCGATTTCAGAAAGCCGATCTTCAACGCCTGGCCGATCGGTAGCGTGCCGAGCTTTTGCAACAATTTTTGAACTTCGGAAGTCTGGCTCAAGTTGCCGCACGCGACGTGATGCGCGAGTACTTCGTCGCGATATTCCTGCAAGCGCCGCGCATCCGGCTCTTCGTGGATGCGATAAATCGCGGGCGTGCGCAAACTCATCAGGCGCGTCGCGACGGCTTCGTTCGCGAGCAGCATATATTCCTCGATCAACTGGTGCGACACGTCGTTCTCGTTTTTCTCGATGCGCAGGATTTTTCCATGTTCGTCCAGCCGGATTTTCGTTTCGGGAAAATCGAGGTCAAGCGAACCATTTTTGAAACGCAGGCGGCGAATTTTTTGCGCGAGTTCGTGCGCTTGATGCAGCATCTGTTCAATCGGATCGTCGTTCGGCGCGCATTGCAAAATCTCCAGCACTTCGCCGTAGGCAAAACGCCGTTGCGAATGGATGACGGCGGAATAAAATTTCGTGTTCAGCACGCGCCCGTCGTGCGACACGAGAAATTCCACGCATTTCGTCAGGCGATCCACGTTTGGCTTGAGCGAGCAAAGTTCGTTGCTCAACGCTTCCGGCAGCATCGGGATGACGCGATCCACGAGATAAGTCGAGTTGCCGCGCTTCTGCGCTTCCTCGTCGAGCGCGGAGCCGGGCTTGACGTAGTGCGACACGTCCGCGATGTGAACCCACAAGCGCCATTGCTCCGGTGAAATTTTTTCGAGGCAGATCGCGTCGTCGAAATCTTTCGCGTCGTCGGGATCAATCGTGATGACTTGATGCGCGCGGCAATCCACGCGGCCCGCTTCGTCGCGCGGGTCAATGATTTTTCCGATGGCGTTCGCCTCGGCCAAAACATTTTTTGGAAAATGCAGCGGCAAATCGTATTGGCGCAAAACGGAAAGCATGTCCACGCCTTCCTCGTCCGGCGCGCCGAGGACTTCGATCATTTCGCCTTCGGGATTTGTGTGGCGCGATTCCCATTCGCGCAACTCGACGACCACCTTGTCGCCGATGTGCGCGGGTCGGCCCACGTCGCGCGGCTCGGAAACATAAATGTCATGCGGAATGCGCGGGTCGTCGGGGACGACGTAAAGAAATTGTTTGCTGCGCTGCAACGTGCCGACCATCTGCGTGCGCTTGCGTTCCAAAATGCGGACGACGGTTCCGGTTTCTTGTGCGCCGTCGCCGGAACGAAAATTTTTCCGCACGTCGCGCCGCACGAGCACGCGGTCTTCATGCAGCGCCGTTCCAGTCGCGCTTTCGGCGATGGCGATTTCTTTCAAATCGGAATCGTCCGGCTGGAGAAAACCTTTTCCCGCGCGGTTCATGCGGATGCGGCCGGGAATCAGATCCGCCTCGCGCGGGCTGACGTAGCGATTGCCCTTGATGCGTGCGACCGCGCCGGATTGCTCAAATTGCCGCAGAATGGCCTGCAATTCCTGCTGCCGATTGGGCGCGAGCCGGAGCAGCCGGAGCAGTTCCGGCACATTCGCCGGGACATAATCTTTTTGCGCTAGCAATTGAATGATTTGGTCGTTCATGGTCTTGGTTTTGTTCCCGAGCGGCGAGCGCCCGGAGGATTAAACATCTCTATTCCGCGGAAAATGCGCGGCCAGCAGTTCGCCAGCTTTTCTCACTCCATGAATGATGCCTTCGGTAAATTCTGATTTGCGAAAATAATCCGTCATGGCTTTCGCCAACTCCTGCCAAAAAACATCGCCGCATTTTACGTGGACAGCTGCATCGCCGATCACGGCGAATTTGTGAGTGCGTGGAGCCACAAAAATCAGCACGCCATTTCGTTCCTGGGATTTGTTCATGCCCAAACGGACAAATTCCTTTTGCGCAGCGGCCACTGGATCGGCCACAGATTTGTGACTGATCAAAACACGGATTTCGCCGGAAGTTTTTTGTTCCGCCTCACGGATCGCCGCGACGATGTTGTCGTGATGCAGATGTTTTGTGAATTTTCCTGAATGCATAATCACCATCCTCCTCCTGCGCCACCGCCACCAAAACTTCCGCCACCACCCGAAAATCCGCCGCCGCCAGAGAAACCACCCCCCCCGCCTCCTCCGCCAAAACCGCCGCCGCCATAAAATCCACCGCCGGTCCAGCCTCCAATAAATGCCCGCGTCCTTCCACGACCAGCATATTGGGTGCTTGTCATATTTTGAATAAATGAGCGGACAAAAACCACCAGAAGAAAGAAACAGAATATCCAAAAGAACAAATCACCAAACCCATTATTATGGGAAATAATGCCGAGTTTTTTCATAATTTATTTAGCGGTCACAGTCTAACTTTTCCGCGTAAGGCAACAATTACAAAATCATGGTTTAATTATTCGGGCATGTTGAAGAATTGGCTGCGATGAAAACGGGTTTCACCATAGCCACTCTTAAAGAATTATGTCCACGTTGCCAATGAACTCCCTCTATTTTGACGACATTGAGCCGAATGCACTGAAAATCACCGCTCTTCCCAGCTTGTTACTAGCTGATTCTCTGCTACTATCCGCCCCCCTTTGAAAATCAACATGAAATTCCAAAGCGGCTTGAACTGATATGCCCACCATCATTTCCGCCTCTGAAATCACCGTGCGCTACGGCGACCGCGCCATCCTCGACGACACCACGCTCGGCATCCAGGAAGGCGAACGCCTCGGTCTCGTCGGCCGCAACGGCGCGGGCAAGACGACGTTCCTGCGCATCCTCGCCGGCCTGCAATCGCCCGACAGCGGCGACGTTTCGCGCCAGCGCGATCTCGTCGTGAGTTATCTGCCGCAGGATTTCATGCTCGATGCGACGAAGTCCGTGGAGGAAAACATCCGCGACGGCGCGAAGCCGGTGCTGGATTTGATCGCGGAATTTGAATCGCTGCCGCACGACTCGAAGCGGCACGAATTTCTGGAGCATCGCATCCAGTCGCTCGAAGGCTGGACGCTCGACACGCGCATCGAGATCGCGATGGCGCACTTGAATTGTCCCGCCGGCGACCGCCGCATCGAAACGCTTTCGGGCGGCGAGAAACGCCGTGTCGCCATGTGCCGCGCGATTGTTTCGCTGCCCGATTTTCTGATCCTCGACGAACCGACGAACCATCTCGACCCGGAATCCATCGAGTGGCTCGCGGAATTTCTCGAGGAATTTCACGGCACGTTTCTCGTCGTCACGCACGACCGCTATTTTCTCGACCGCGTCGTCAAGCGCATGATCGAATTGTCCGACGGAAAATTTTTCTCGCACGACGGCAATTACACCGAATACCTGCTCGCCAAGGCCGAGCGCCAGTCCGCCGACGCGACCGTCGAACACAAGCGCCAGATGTTTTTGAAAAAGGAACTCGCGTGGGTGCGCCAAGGCCCGCGCGCGCAACGCAGCAAGCAGAAGGATCGCTTCGAGCGTTACTACGACGAAGCCGCGAAGTCCGGCCCGGTGATCGAGGAAGACGTGGAGCTTTGCATTCCGCCGCCGCCGCAACTCGGCAATCGCACGGTGGACGTTGCCGATTTGGGCATGACCATCGGCGGCAAAAAATTATTTTCCGGTTTCACTTTCAGCTTCGCGAACGGCCAGCGCATCGGCGTTTGCGGACGGAACGGTCTCGGCAAAACCACGCTGCTCAAGGCCATCATCGGCCAGTTGCCGCCGACCGAAGGCACCGTGAAAACCGGCCAGCTCACGAAATTTAATTATGTGGATCAAGGCCGCCTGCAACTCAACGAAGAGCGCACCGTGATGGATGAAGTCGCCGACGGCACGGAGTTCGTGCAATGGGGCGACGCGAAACTTTCCGTGCGCTCGTATCTCAAACGGTTTCTTTTTTCCGACGATCGCATCCTGACGCTCGTGAAAAAATTGAGCGGTGGCGAACGCAGTCGGTTATTGCTCGCACGCATTTTGAAAAGCGGCGGCAACTTTTTAATTTTGGACGAGCCAACGAACGATTTGGATTTGCCAACACTGCGCGTTTTGGAAGAAGCCTTGATCGCATTTCCCGGCGTAGTTCTCGTGGTGAGCCATGACCGCTATTTTCTCAATCGCGTCTGCACGGACATTCTCGCGTTTGAAGGCGACGGCAAAATCCATCACAGCGTCGGCGACTACGATTATTATCTGGAGAAGAAAAAAAAGGCCGAAGTAGCGGCGTCTCGGCAGAGCGCCGCAATTCTTGCGACCAACAAATCAGAAGCGCTTGCGCGTGAAGCCGCGAAGCCGAAAACAAAATCACGCAAACTTTCCTTCAAAGAGCAACGCGAACTCGAAGGCATCGAAGCGCAGATTCACGCGATGGAAGCCGAAGTCGCGCGCATCGAAAGTTTGTTCGCCGATCCGGAATTTTTTCGCAAGCACGCCGCGCAAGTGAACCAGCTCACGTCCGAACTCGACACGGCGAAAGCGAACATGCCAAAACTTTATGCGCGCTGGGAAGAGCTCGAAGCCGTCAAATCCGCCAGCGAAAAATAGCTCTCGTTCCATAAAAAACCGCGCTAGTATGGGAGAGTCGCAAGACATTGAATGACACCAAAACTTTTTTCCGAATTTGGCCTCTCGCCGGAAATCCTGAAGGCCATTGACAAACTCGGCTTTGAAAAAGCCGCGCCAATCCAGGCCGAGGCCATTCCCGTGCTCATGAGCGGACGCGATGTCGTCGGTCAGTCGCAGACTGGTTCCGGCAAGACGGCGGCGTTCGCGATTCCGGCGATTGAAAAAACCGATCCGAATTTGAAGGCCGTCCAAGTTTTGATTCTTTGCCCGACGCGCGAACTCGCCGTGCAAGTGGCCGAGGAATTTCACAAGCTTACGCTCTTCAAACGCGGCATCACGTCGCTGCCGATTTACGGCGGCCAATCTTACGAGCGCCAGTTTTGGGGACTAAAGCAGGGCGCGCAAATCGTCATCGGCACGCCGGGCCGCGTGATGGATCACATGCGGCGCGGCACGATTCGCCTCGAAAAAATTAAGATGGTCATCCTCGACGAAGCCGACGTGATGCTCAACATGGGTTTCCGCGAAGACATCGAAACCATTTTGAAAGACGCGCCGAAGGAACGGCAGACGGTTTTCTTTTCCGCCACGATGCCAAAACCGATCCGCGACCTCATCGAAAAATATTCCCGCAATCCGCAGAACGTGAAGATTGACCAGAAGGCGATGACCGTCCCGACCGTCGAGCAGGTTTATTACGAAGTGGACCGCCGTTACAAAGTGGATCTGCTCACGCGGCTGATTGACATTTACGATCTCAAGCTCGGAATTATTTTTTGCAACACCAAGCGAATGGTGGACGACCTCGTGGATCATCTCGAAGCGCAAGGCTACATGGCCGACCGCCTGCACGGCGACATGACGCAGGCGCAACGCGACCGCGTGATGGGAAAATTCCGCAAGTCCGGTTTGGAATTTCTCGTGGCAACGGACATCGCTGCGCGCGGCATTGACGTGGACGACATTCAAGTCGTGTTCAATTACGATTTGCCTTACGACGGCGAAGATTACGTCCATCGCATCGGCCGCACTGGCCGCGCGGGACGAACGGGACGCGCAATTTCATTCGCGTCCGGTCGCGAACTGTTTCAAATCCGAAATATCGAGCGCTACACGAACATGCGGATTCAGCGCGCCAAAATTCCGACCGTGGACGAAGTTCACGAAGTCCGCGCGAGCCTGTTCCTCGACAAACTTCGCGCCACGCTCACCAGCGGCGAATACAAAAAACAGGATCACCTGATCGAACGTCTGCTCGAAGAAGGTTTCAATTCCACCGACATCGCGTCCGCGCTCATCCATCATCTGCAAGGCGGCGACGCCGCGCCCGCCAAACCCGCGCCGCCCGAAGAAATTTCTTTTGAACGCCCCGAACGCCCGAGCTTCCGCGACCGAAACGAAGGCCGCGACAATCGCGGCGGCCGTTTTGAAGATCGTCCCGCGCGCAACGCTCCTTTTCGCGATGACGACCGCCGCGAACGCGCGCCTTATCGCGACACGCGCGAGCAACGTCCACCGCCGCGCACCTTCGTAACGCCGGCTGCTGGCACGGCAGTTCCTCGTGTTCCGAAAACAATCATTCCG
>CAVRAN010000002.1:0-23988 GCA_963719075.1 uncultured Verrucomicrobiae bacterium
GCACTTCAAGCGTCGCCAGAAGTTGTCCGGCCTTGACCGTGTCGCCGAAATCCACATTCATCTTGCTCACATAGCCGGAAACTTTCGCGTGCAACGCGACTTCCTCGTAAGGGCGAAATTCCGCCGCAATCGTCACTTGTTTGAATAAATCTTCGCGTGTCACTTTCGCCACGCCCGCCGTTGGCGCGGCGGTCAAGTCAGCACTCACGGCAGCTTGCGCGCGGGCGCGATGCGCCGCCCACAAAACGCCGATGCCAATGATTAAAGCGACCGTCAAAGTTCCAAACAGACCGGATTTGAAACCAAACTGATAATTTGAAATTTTGAATTTCATGGATTTTCATTCCAATTCAGGAATTGATTTTGTGATTTGGCCAGCAACCAAAAAGTTACCAATCCATTGATGAGCGGCAGGACCGCCCATGATTGAAGTCCCGGCGAATGTTTGAAACAAATCAAGAGGAAGCAACCGAGATGCCCGATCAAGAGCAAGGGCAAGACTAGGCGACTCGTCTGTAAAAGGCATCGGCCACTTGCTGCTGATTTTGGAAAATGTTTTGGTTTTCATGGATGAGATGGAAAATTTTAGTTTTTGGACAAAGGCAGCTTGACGCGAAAGCAACTGCCGCTGCCGACGGTGCTTTGCGCTTCCACTTCCGCGCCATGCGCGATGCAAATGGATTTGACGATGGAAAGTCCAAGCCCCGCGCTTTCGGAATCGGCGGAACGAGCCTTATCCACACGATAAAAACGCTCAAAGATATGCGGCAGCGCGTCGGACGGAATGCCGATGCCATTGTCTTTCACTTCCAGCACCGCATGGCCGTTGACACCATGCACGCGCAATTGAATCGCGCCTTTTTCCGGCGTGTATTTGATGGCGTTGTCGAGCAGGTTCACGACCACTTGCTTGAGCCGGACATGGTTGCCTTTCACCGGCAGCGGCTGGCTGGCGTCGCAGGAAATGGAGATGCCTTTGTCCTCGGCCAGCAGGTTCATTTGCTCGACGGTGGTTTGGGCGAGTTCGGTCAAATCGAAGCGCGTCCATTCGGTTTGCGCTTCGCCATCATCGAGGCGGGAAAGCGTGAACAATTGCTCCACGATTTTTCCCAAATGCACGACTTCTTCGAGCAGGCTGGCCGCGCGTTCGCGCATTTCCGAATCAAGGCGGGCGTCGCCAGCGAAATTTTCCAGTTCGCCGCGCAGAATTGTGAGCGGCGTGCGCAAGTCATGCGAGGCGTCGGCGACAAACCGTTTTGAATTTTGAAAGGCGTCGTCCAGCCGCGTGATCATGCGGTTGAGCGAAACGGACAGCCGCTCCAATTCATCGCCTGTATGCGTGACAGGCAGGCGTTCGCTCAAATTAACTGCGTGATGCGTTCGGCGGCGCGCGTGATTTGCTCAACCGGCGTCAAGGCGCGGCGCACCAACATATAACCACCGCCAGCGATGATGATGACTGCCAGCGGAAAACCCCAGGCGAGTTGTAAAAACAAACGGTTGAGCATCGTCTCAACTGGATCAAGCAATTCGCCGAATTCCACGAGATAGCCGGGGTTGTCGGATGATTGGAAATTCAGCGCGGCGACGAGCAGGGTTTTGCCGCCCGACAATTTTAGTTTTGCGTAGGATTCTGTTTGCGACGACGGCGAAAAAATGGGAACTTCAGTCGGATCGAAACTGCCATCTTTGGGCGCACCGGAAACATAAACCAACGTGCCATCGGCGCGCGTGATGCGAATGAAACGGTCATTGATTTCCGGCTCATACCAGTCTTTCGTCTGGCTCGCGACGTAAGGCTCGCCGGTTTGTTTGGCATGAACGAGCAACGTGTTGGCAATCTGGCGCGTGCGCCGTAGACTGCGATTCGCGCAGGTCTTTTTCCAAAAAATGCCGCAAGTCGAAATACAGCACGCGCAGAGCAGCAAAAAAATCCCGGTGAGCAAACCGGCATACCATGCGACCAATCGGAAGCTGATGGAGCGTATGTTCATGCTTGCGTCTCGTCGTTCAAGCTGTAACCGACGCCGCGCACGGTGCGCAGCAGTTTGATGGGAAACGCATCATCCACTTTTTCCCGCAAATGCCGCACATAGACATCCACGATGTTGGTCAGTCCTTGAAAACTTTGATCCCAAACGTGTTCAATAATCATGGTGCGTGAAAAAACGCGACCCGGATGCGTGGCCAGATATTCGAGCAGCGAGTATTCCTTGGCGGTGAGTTCAATTTTTTTTCCGCCGCGCCTGACTTTTTGTGAAAGCCGGTCAATTTCCAGATCGCCCACGCGCAGCACGCTGTCGCGATTGACCGGCCCGCGCCGCAACAACGCCTTGATGCGTAAAAGCAATTCGGCAAAAGCAAACGGCTTGGTGAGATAATCGTCCGCGCCCGTTTCAAAATTTTTTATCTTGTCGGCCATGCTGTCGCGCGCGGTGAGAATTAAGATGGGAACGTGCTGATTTTTGCGCCGGACTTTTTCGAGAATCTCCGTGCCAGTCAGTCCGGGCAGCATCAAATCCAGAATGATGAGGTCGTAGTCGTAGGTGTTGGCGGCTTCCCACGCGCTTTGGCCGTTGTGATGAACATCCACGGCATAGCGCTCCGCCTTGAGGCCGCGCACAATGATGTCGGCCACTTTCTTTTCGTCTTCCGCCAGCAGGACTCGCATAATTTCCATGTCACTTCGACACATCAATAGACCAAACGTTTATTAAAAGGCTATAAACGATTGATTAAAATTCATTCAGAAAGCTGATTACCGCGCCCGCGCTCAATTTTAATCAGCCATTCACGCGGTTTTAATTTTCAAACAGTCAATTAACTAGACGGATCACTGTCGGATGCGGTGACAGCTTCCGTCCTCGAACCAAATATAAAAATGCTTATGCAAAAAATGAAAAATCAGCCTAGCCAGAAAAATAAAATGGATAAAATAGCCGCCGCGAATCTGCCAAGCCGCGATGTGGATTTTGTTCTGGAATGCACTGGAGTGGAAAACGTCTATGTCTGCGGCGATTTCAACGACTGGCATCCAACCAGCCTGCGCATGATCGGCAACACGGATGACGGCCTGTGGGAAAAGCGGCTGACACTTCCGCCCGGTCGTTACGAATACAAGTTCGTCGTGGATGGAAGCTGGCGGCACGATCCCGACGCCCGCGAAAATGTGCCGAACATTTTCGGCTCGCTCAACTCGGTCGTGGAGGTTCGGCCATGAAAGCGCAATCGGAAACCGCTGCGCGTTGCAGGAAAAAATCGAGTCCGTCTAGTCGTCTTCACCCGCAAGCCAACATCCGGCAACAACATTCTGACTCTGACCAGCCGAGTCCGGCGGTTCGGCCTCAAGTTCCATTTACGATTGAAGAACATTTGCGGGTGCAAAGAGAAATTGAAGAACGCGCGCACCGATTTTGGTTTGCGAAAGGTTGCGCCTTGAAAAACGCGCTGGACGATTGGCTCAAGGCTGAAGCCGAAGTGCTGGCGGAGTTTGCAAAGATGCTGACGCAACGCCAGCAGGTGCAGCCTGCTTCAGGTGAGACGCAAACAAAGTTCAGAGGAACATCAGCTTCGCTGCCAGCAGTTCCTTATCAATCCACAACCAAGTTGAATCCGAAATTAACCGCTGCTCTCCAACAAAGTTTATGAACCACAACATCCCCAACTTGCAAATCCGCATCCACAAAGCAGATGGTTCTACTACGACATTTGTTCAGACTGATGTTGGCGAAGTAAAAAAATTGCTCGATGAATTTCAGCCGGCGCAGATTTTCAATCGGGACAGAATTTCCTTTACAGATAAAAGTTCCATCACGTCGCTTCCGGTCTCAAAAATCACGCGGATTGATTTGGAAGCAGAACAACATTCCCATTTGCTCTTTCCGGTTGGGATGGTGGATGCCGTCGAATTAACAGGAGTGGAATTTCAGGCGTTGATCAGAAATCCCGTCATGCGTGAACAATGGGAACAAATCACCACATTGGATGCTTCTTTGGTGACATTTCTGGACATGGAAATGGCCGATGGCCAATGCGTGTTTCTCACGGTGGAGATGCAGGTTGAACTACAGTCGGAACTGTGGAAAACAAAAGGGTTTCCATTAAGCGGGTCGGGCTTCTGTTTTCGGATGCGAACTGGCGGAGTCGCCGTGCTGAATCTCGCCCACCTGACCCGCCTGACATTTTTCCCAAAACCGCTGCACAGATTGGCCGACACCTGGCACGCCCACCAATTTCATTCGCAGCCGCCAGCAAAGCAAATGAACGGGAATCATTCTGGAGCATCGGTGGTTGTCAACCCGCCAGCGACTCCACCGCCGTTGACCCCGCTTTTTCCACGAGACAAACACAAAAATTTGCGGAGGAAATAATATGAATAACCAAAATGAAAACGAGCCACCGATGGAGAGAAACCTTTTACGAAAGACTGTTGTTTATGAACACCACACAAAATAATCCTGACGCAATACGTTACTCCGCCAAAAATTCACACAAGCCGATCAATTTTTATTGTGCCGCGCCCCACGCCGAATCGGTTGAACTCGCGGGCGATTTCAACCATTGGCATCCGCTGCCCATGCAACGGTCAGTGGATGGCTGGTGGCTTGCCCAGGTGCAACTGTGTCACGGCCATCATCAATACCGTTTTTTGGTGGATGGAAAACCTATGCTTGATCCGCACGCAACCGGCATTGCCCGCGATGAACGAGGCGAACAAGTTTCGCTCCTCGCGGTAAGTTGAACCAAGGTTTTATTTCATGCTCATCTGGTTAATAGACGAGTTATTGGACGTTTGAAAACTCATTAAATGTGTGTTGAAAAAATGGGATGACATAGCCCGCCTTGAAGCGGCGATAATGCAATCGCACGGCTGCTGCGCGATTTGGCACAAAACCGTGCGTGTCCATGAGGTCTTTCGCGGTCAAACCGTCTGGAGCGGCAAGGTTGAGATTTTTAATCTGAAGGGACACCCAAAGGCCAAACGCTGTTTCGGCTGGTCACAGCGTAATGGCAAAAACGACGAAGGCGAGCGGTTTGTCACCGTGTTGGAAATCCCGCCAGTTGAATCCGCTTCAATTGCCGTGCGGGTTGGCAAACCCCGCCACAAGCGGCAAGAAATGGCGAATGACAAACGGAAATAATTAAAAAGAACTGAACGCCGAATTAAATTTCATTCAGAAACTTTTATCGCGACCGAAGCCATGCGAAATTATTGATGCAATGAAAACTTTTTTTACTTTGATCGCAATTGCGGCCGGCGCTCTTTTGTCAGGTTGTGCCACTGGAAAAAATGGACTCGCTCTCGACACGGTTGGGCCGCCGCTGCCCCAGCCGACGGCGGCAATTTCAAACAATGGCACGCTCGGTGGTTTATTCCGCTTATGAGGTCAATGCCGACTTCAATGCGCGTGATCCCAATCGCCCGGAATATTCCGACTACAAAATTTTAACCACCGATGGAAAATTGTTGCAAAGAGTCCACAATAATTCGGGAACGATTCTTCAAGATGCCGTGCCGGTGGCGCTACCACCGGGAAAATACAATGTCGTTGCGCGTGCCAATGGCTATGGGTATGTGACCGTTCCGATAATGATTGTGGCGCAGCAAAATACCATCTTGCACCTCGAAGGCGGTGGTTATTGGCCGGATGAATCGGCGTTCAACCAAACGAACGCCGTGCGTTTGCCGGATGGCTTAATCGTCGGCTGGAAAGCTGCATCTTTGTAATTCGCGGAATTTTTCAGCAAAGACGCACTACCATTTCAAAATTCAAATTTCATAATTTGGCCGCGCGTTGGTTTTGCCCCAAGTGATTTTGTGCCAGATGCGTTCGTGGACATAATACAGGAAAATTTTCGTGAATAATTCCACGCCGCTGATGGTGAACGCCCATTTCAATTTCCCGGTGACGAGAAAAGTGATGATGAGCGTGTCCAAGCTGCCGGTGAGACGCCACGAAACCGCCTTGGCGAGACTGCGATAATGTTTTTCGGCCATGCCGAAAGTTAGAGAAAATCCGCGCGAGATTAAACCGAAAAGTCAGTTTGCATTCGGAGGGAAAAATCCGCAGCGCGATGAAAAGGCGGGCAATTTTATGGCGGCGGCGGAAACGTCAACGATACTACGGTTCGTGGCTTCCGTTCCTCGGTTGACATTTCCGCCGCCGCCAAAGCCCTCGCCTCTAGGTTTTCATCGCGTGAAGCTGTCGCTGCTGAATAATAGAAATGGTTGAAATTATTCAATGCGAGGTATGCCCGCCAATCAATCGTCCTTTTCGCCTCGCGCATTTTTATGTATTGTCCCGCTTGCGTTTTAATTCGGCTGTGCTATTGGTTTCCTTGAGGCAGGACGAAAGCGCCTGTTTCTCCTATCTTGGCTAGATCGGCGAAAGCCGATGCGATAATGCCCTTCATCCCATAATGGGTCAGGCAATTTTGCCTGTTTATTACCTCTCTTGAGGCTTATTGGCGAGAACTGACGCCGATTTTGCTGTCAGTTTGATGACCCCCACTTCCCAAAACATGGCCGCGCCATGCTTGGAAAGATGGTTTTTTAACCAAAAAAAGTTGTAATGAAATCATTACAACGTGCGTATGCGAATTGAGGTAAAAATGTGCCTTGAAGTCGAAAACCAGAAAAAAACTTTGGGTAACGGGTTGCACAAAGTTGGTTTCGGATTCGGCTATAAACGTGATTGCGACATCGAAAAGCGAAATGAAAAGTCATGATGATTTCATCACAACCGAGTGAACGGATTTTTGGTAAAAAACAAAAATGAGCGCGAAAAGAATTTTGCTCGATAAACGAACAATGAAAGCGGAAGCGTATGAGAAAATGAGCGGCAAAGCTATTTTGTCCTGAATTTGAGACAAGAGCCGACCGCAAACATGGAAAACTTAAGCCAGTGAAACAACGCAGTTTCATTTTCATCGGGCGACTTGTGAGCCGATTGCGTAATCAACTCGGATTGACGCAACCGGATTTCGCCGTCGAGTTACAGCTCGCGGGCTGGCATGACGCGAGCCGCGACACCGTTGCCAAACTTGAAGGCGGCTCGCTGCGGGTTGATTTGATCCAAGTCCGGTATTTGGCCGACGCGCTCGGCGTTCCATTGCCAAAATTCCTGTCTGAAATTGATTGGAACAAAATTGATTTTTCTTCCGACAAAAACCGCAACCAGTAAAACCGTATGGAAACCATCCCCGAACAAAACCAACAACCACCGCCAAGCGCGGCAACGCCCGCCGAACGGCTGGCGTATTCCATTCAGGAAGCCGCCGACTTGCTTGGCATCCACTATTACACCATGTATCGGCTGATCCAGCGGCAGAAAATAAAGACCTGCCGCGTGTTGCGCGGCAAATTGCTCGTGCCGCGCGTTGAACTGGTAAAACTTTTGCAAACCGATTTGAGATAATTTATGAACCACAATCACATCCCCACAGAACAGGAAGAACAAGTCGCCGCCGAAACAAACACCGTTTTCGCCGAACAGATGAAGCATTTCAAAAATGCTTGCGACGCACTTCACGACATCGAAAGCAATCTGACGACCATCGGCAACGAGGCATTCAAAGCCGCGCTGCTTTCGCCCGGACGCACCATCCAAACGGACGACGGCACGGAATGGCGGCATGGCCTTGATTTGTCAAACATAACGTCCATTTGCCACCGCCGGACGGAAGCGGGCTTGGAATTTGCCGTTGTCGAATGTCTGTCGTTACCGTCCGGCGAGCAGAAGGAAGTATTGAACAGCGGCCACAACGTCAGGGACGTTTTGCGGGATTTTCTCCGCGACCAGAAGCAGGTTTTGAATCTGTGGAAAGACGACGTGAAAGAGCAGGTGAAGGAACATCTCGACAAAAATTATCCACGCCAGGACATGAGCATCGTCGTTGAATCGTTTGAAATCAAAATGTCGCGCGCCGTTTCCGAAATAAGATCGCTGGCGCAAAATCAAAGTCACGGCATCCGAATTTGAAATTCTTTCGCAGGGGAAATCTGATACTGCTTTTTGATACTATGTGCCTTTTTTGCCGCTCAAATAGACTCAATAGGAGCAAAGCTCAAATGTAAAATCATCAATGTTTATCGGATTTTATGATGATAGACAACCTTGAACAAAAGTGAGCAAAGGTCATTTTTCAATTTCGAGTCAGGTGCCTTTAACCACTCAGCCACCCTTCCATCCTTACAATGAATTATGAGTAACGCTCCGTTTCTCTATGAACAATTTGATACCAATTTTGTATATTCAGACGGAAGGATAGTCAAATGAAACTTGATCCAAAAAACGACGTTGTTGACGCTGGATTTCCAAAATGGGACTACAAATTGAAAATAGAGAGACGCTTAAAGTGAAATAAAAATCAGGGGAACGAATCCGATCAGGCCAGTTTAAGTTCGCGAAGCGTCGCGCCGACCGCGCTCAAGTTTTCCGGTCGCATCGCCGCGTGGCTCGTGGAGATGACCAGGCCGCTGCCGCCGGCCTTGAAGACGGCTTGAACCGCGTCGCGCACGCTTTCGGGCGTGCTGTTCTTCTCTTGAACGTCTATGCCGAGTCCCGCGCAGATGCGCGTGCTGGAACCGGCGACGCCAGCCACGGCGCGTTTTGTTTCGCGGATAAACATAATCGCTGGAGAACGGCGCGAACTGTCCGCGCGGAGTTCCGTTGACCGGCTGCTGGCTCAATTGCGATGAATAGTCGGCTTCGGGCCGGCCGATGATTTGCGGCGTACGATTTTTCCTTGAAATCCATGACGCTGTATTCGAAATCGAGCATCTGCTGCCGGCTCAAATCGCCGAAAATATTTTGCGTGAGGCTGTCCACAAACGAGGTCATGCGCTCGCCGGCGGGATTGTCGTAAAGCGCGGGTTTCAGAAAATCGGCGAACTCCGTGTAAGGCCGGTAATCCTGCTCGGCGCGATAGACGGGGTTGAAGGAAATATTTTGCCAGATGTGATAGCCGATTTGGATTCCGGGCCGGATTGATTTTGCCTTCGCGGAAAATTCCCGCTGCATCTCGCGCATGCTGTCGGACCAGAAAGTTTCCCAGACGAGCAGTTCGGGATTGCGCAAAAGTATGCGCCAGAACTCGACGTAGTAGCCATCCAGCGGACGTTTGCCCGCGCGTCCGTTTCGGATGTAAGGCTCGAGCGCGAGATACGCTTTTTTTACGCGCTCGAAATCAATGCCCTGCTTGGCGGCCTTGGCGGCGCAAAATTCGCAGAAGCAGGAAGTATGGCCGGGATCGCTCTTCGCGCCATGATGCCACGCGCCGAGCGCGTTGCCCAAAGGCCCCTGACGTTCGGAGCCGCGCTGCAAGCCGTCAACGTCGTAGGAACGGATCAAGTCCTCGATTTGCCCGGCGATGAGATTTCGGAAATAGGGATTGTTCAGGCACGGGCCGCCGGGATGGGCTGCGGTTCGCCGTCCGTAAAGATCAATTTCATAAAGCTCGTCCATGCCCTTGATTTCCGGGCGCGGGCGATTGTCCTCTTCCATCCACGGAATAATTTTCACGCCGCGTTTTTTTGTTTCGGCGCTGATCTGCTGCATCGCGTCGGGAAGATTGAAGTCGCCCGCGCCGAGGCCGTGAACTTCCATTTTGACATCGCCATAGTATTGCGGATGGGCGGTGACAAAATTTCCGGTCGGATTGCTCGCGCGGTCGAGTCCGGCCCACGAAGCCTC
Organism: uncultured Verrucomicrobiae bacterium; assembly: GCA_963719075.1. GTDB lineage: Bacteria > Verrucomicrobiota > Verrucomicrobiia > Limisphaerales > UBA11358 > UBA11358. The sequence continues at coordinate 9,696 of CAVRAN010000002.1, forward strand.
GAACGGATTGCAGTGCAGCATGAGCGTGTTGACGCTGGCGCGGTTCTGGACATCGTCGAGAAAACGCGCGATGCCGTATTGCATCAGATAAGTCACCTCGGCTTGAAAACCGATCATGGGTTTCGCCGGAGCGGTCGGAGCATCGTCGGCGCGGACGCTTGTTTCCAAACCGAGGCCGGTCGTGACGGCGGTTGCCGCAAGCGAAGCCGTTTTGACAAAGTCCCTGCGCGAGATTGAATTTTTATCATTCATCATTGCACCATTCGGTTGAGGATTTACGGCGATGATTTGGCTTTCGCAACTTCGACCGCAAAGGCGTAATCCGGCCCAAACATATTCGAGCGAAAGACGATGTATTTCTGGTCGGGCGTAAAACTTGGGTTCGGTTCGAGACGATAGTTGTGCTTGGACATGTTGACCAGCTTCTCCGATTCCAAGTAACCGCCCTTGATCAGATTTTCGCCAAGGGTGTGCTGGTCGCGGATCAACACGGGACGGAACAGAAAAATCCACGGAGAATTGTTGTCGCCATCGCCGCAAAAAAGTTTTCCGTCGGGCGACGAGTTGTCGTGGATGGAAGATTGGTCGGGCCCGTATTGCAGCCAGACGCGCTGCTTGGTCGCGACGTTGTAGCTGGCGATGAACGAGACGCGACCGCCGCGCGGAAAATGGAGCTGGTAAAAAAGCGTTTCGCCGTCGGCGCCCCACCATTCGTGGCCGGCCATTTCCATTTCCATCGTGCGCTGATGGATCAACTGGTTCTGCGTGCCGTCCGTGCGGATGGTCCAGATGCGGTCCACCAACTGCCAGTTGCCCTCGTGGCAATACAGCAGCAGCGTCGGGTCGGTCGGCGAAAATTGCAGATGGTTCAACCAATTGGTGTTGTGCTCCAGCAGGGTCGTCAATTTTCCCGGTCTTCAAATCAATCGTGAACATCGTCATCGGCAGTCTTGCCGCCAGGCGCGCGGCCATCATCTGGCCTTTGTTGGCCGGCTCGCCGAGATTGACGTCGGACATCCGTCCCAAATTGGTGCGTGCCGTCATACGCGCCGCCGACGGTGGCGTCGCCCTCGATGAACGTGCCGGCGCCGAGCGTTTCATCGGCGTTGATGGTGACGACGCTGGCGCGGCGCGGCAGGTCGGCGAGCTTGCGGTTCTCGCCGGTGTCGAGGTTGACGCACCACAATTGCGAGAACTGCGGTTTGTCCGACGCGCGCGTGTAATAGAGATTGGGCGTCGTGCGGGCCACGATGATCGTCTTGGCCGGGCCGGTGACAAGCTGCTTCGCCTCCAGCGTTTCAAGGTTCAGCACCGAGATGCCGTTGGGCGTGGTGTAGGCCATTTTTTTGCCGTCGGGCGTGTAGCCGTTGTAGTTGAAATAAAAACTGTCGGAACCTGGCTCGCGCGTGAGCCGGATCACGCGATGGCCGGTGTCAGGGTCAATCCAACTGGTCGGCGGTTCGGCGGTAGTAGTGACGTTGGTGCCGGACACGTCTGCGGCGAATGCTGGCAAGAAGTTCAGCAACAGTCCGGTCAAAACCCACAGCACGGTCGGCTTGAGCAGGGCAATACAGTTTGGTCTGGTGTTTGTTCTATTCATGATTTGCACGACAAGACGTATCGGACGCTTTCCGGGTTTCATCAATATCCGGAGCGCGAATTCGACAGAGGCGATTCGGCGCGCGTCAGCATGATCTGCGATCCCAATATATGTCACCAACTCACCGAATAGCCCAGCGATTTCGATGCTCGACTCAAGTCTTGAATGTATTGTGCGGACTGGTCCGGTTCAACTGAATCCGTCAACGACTGGTATTCGCAGTTCATGATAATTTTGTTGCCAAAAGATTTGAGATCCTTTTGAAAGAAAAATGCGGCATCAGAGACAGTCTTGCTGGCGCTGTCGGCAGGCCATGCCGTTGGCAGGGTGACTTCGGTCCGCAGAATCTGATGTTCCGGAAACGGCACGGCGACGGGCATCGTCCGTTCGGTGTCAACGGGTGTTTTTAGAAACGCGTCCATCGCGGACGGATAGAATTCAAATGAAAATTTTTCACCCTTGTCCGATCTCGTCCATGCGTCATCAATGGTGTAAGTCTCCGTTGTCTGGATTCTGTTTTGATCTTCATCATCCTCGAAATCAATGGGAGCGGACATCTTGATTTCCGGGTAACGGTCGGCATAGAAATGAGTGTAGCTCTTTTCGATGTCGCTGCGTTTCGTCGTGGCAAAAATCGCCCGTAAATTGTCCGCGTCGCGCCCGGTGGCAACCGTGACCACTTGCAAGTTGGAGGTTTCTGCTTTTCTGCCAAGTTCAAAGTATTCGGTGGTCGTGGTTTCTGGCAGCCCCGTGGTTTGCGGAATGACGCTCAAGCCGCTGGTCTGCGGAGAAATCACCAGACCGCGTCCGTAGTCCGGCAGATAATGCGCCGCCAGCGGCCCGCGCTGGAAGTGGATGGTTGGATCAAGCCAATAAGTCTGCCCTTCAAACCGGACAACTGCGATGCAGTGGTCAAAGGCGCTGCTGGTCGGCTGCCAGTCCTCAATCGCGCGGCGCGACGTGCTGTTGACCAAAACCGGATACGCTTCGATTCCAAGGGCGCGCAGAATGGTGACGAACAACAGCGACTTGTCTTTGCAATCACCATACCGCCGCGCAAATACAACCGAGGGATTCGCCGGCTTTTCGCTGCTGGCCGCGATTTCGACGCCAAAATAGCGCACATCGTCCTGGACAAAACGCAGCGCCGCGAGCACCTGTTGCTCTGGGCCGATGATTCGCCGCCATTCCGCGATTTTTTGCAGCAGTTGCGGCGAAAGCGGCGCGGCATTTTGAAACAGCGGCAACGCCCACTGGTTGACTTCGCCCCACGCTTTGAATTCGCTCAATTGAACCCACGGATCGGGGTCGAACCAGACGGGCAATGAATCTTCAACCTGGATGCCGTCCGCCTGCCGCAAGTCCCAGATGTATTCGACAAAATCTTTTCCCGGCACCAACGCAGGTTCAACCGAGCAGCCGTGTGCCTTTGCATACAGCCGTCTTTGGTTCGGCCACAATACGCGGGTATAAAAACGCCCGACAGGCTGGTCAGTTTGGACGGGGACAACTCCGGAAAAACGACCGCCCATGACCGGGTTCGCGCCTTTGATGGAGTAGGCGTAATCAATGATGTCGCCGACGCGCACGTCATCCATCACCAGCAGCGCCGATTGTTCGCCGTTCAAAATGTCATCATCCAATTCCTGTTCGCGTTGGATTATCTTTACCGCGTTCGTGTCAAGCCGTTCGAGATGTTCTGATCCGCGCCAAATCCGCGCCCAGTGCAGAGTCAAGGATTGGTATCCCGGATTGAAGTCCATGGTGAGCTTCGAACCGTCTTCAACAGCGGAGACATTCAGAATCTGCCGGACCATGTGATAGAATGTTTCATTTTGAGAGGCGTTGATCTGGCGTTCCGACAATAACCAGTGTTCATCCGCACCCGGTTCGAGGTTGGTGGCTGCGGTTTGCAGATTGAAAAATTGCGGCTTCACCCAGCTTGTCGGCGGCGCCATCGCGAACTTTGTCTCGCCACCGGATATTTCAGCGGCAACTCCCCGTCCGGCAATGGCAATGACCGCCATCCACCAAAGCATCCGATGTTGCCTGGAAAAAACGGCGTTCAGAAATCCACGCATAGCATTTCTCATCTTCACACCGCAATCGGCGCCTTGATGGCCGGATGCGGATCGTAATTCACCAGTTCAAAATCCTCGAATTTGAAGTCGCCGATATTTTTCACCGCCGGATTCAGTTTCATCTGCGGCAGCGGACGCGGCTCGCGCGAGAGCTGCAACTTCGCCTGCTCGACGTGGTTCGCGTAAAGATGCAAGTCGCCGAACGTGTGGACGAAATCGCCCGGCTTCAGCCCGCAAACCTGCGCGACCATCAGCGTCAGCAGCGCGTAGCTGGCGATGTTGAACGGCACGCCGAGAAAAATATCCGCGCTGCGCTGGTAAAGCTGGCAGCTCAATTCGCCCTCGCTCACATAAAACTGGAACAGCGTGTGGCACGGCGGCAGCGCCATCGTGCCCGAGTTCGCCCGGATTCCACGCGCTGACGATGTGCCGCCGGCTGTCGGGATTTTTTTTGATCTGCGCGATCACGTCGTCGATCTGGTTGAGCGAGCGGCCGTCGGCGGTGCGCCAGTCCGCCATTGCGCGCCATAAACGCGACCCAGGTTTCCGTCCGCGTCCGCCCATTCGTCCCAGATCGTCACGCCGTGTTCGTTGAGCCATTTGACATTCGTATCGCCGCGCAAAAACCAGAGCAACTCGTAAATGATGGACTTCGTGTGAACTTTTTTCGTGGTGAGCAGCGGAAAATTTTTCTGCAAAGGAAAACGTGCCTGCGCGCCGAAAACGGAAAACGTGCCCGTGCCCGTGCGGTCGGCCTTGAACTTGCCGTGTTCGAGAACATGCCGGAGCAAATCTAGGTATTGAATCATCGCGGGAAAAATTTAAGCAGGAATTTTGCGAAAGCGCGAAAAGAAATTTCATCGGCCGCTGCGGGCTTGAAATTCCCAACTCATTGTAATTGCATAACGCCATACAAATTCATCTAAATGGTAACTGTTGTGCATTGCTTCTGACGCAATTGCATATTTGGCTTGCTCGAAATAAATATCCGCAAAATAACTTTCTCCATCTGTTGGATGTCCCATTATCCAATTTTTAACACTTTCCTCCTCTTGAGGAATCTTGTCTTTGTTTTTTGCTCCAACTGACCATTTTAGAGCCTCTGCATGAATTCGTGCTATGGCTTCGTGAGAATTCATTTTTTGGTAATTGTCTATTTGAATGCCAAAAAAACCATATGTGCCATAATTAAAGAGGACTTCATTTACTCTTTCTTCAATCTTTTTTCCGTCCGGTAAAATTACCGTCAAGTTTACTTTCCCATTCACACCGCACTTCAAATAATCGCCGAGATAATAATCGTGTTGTTTGAACCAGTGTGCATCGGATGGGATACCTTGCTTTTCCAACGGCTTGGTCAAATCAATCAAAACAGTGTGTTTTTTTGGAAGCAAATGTAGCCAAAATGCGAAGAGAACAGAAAATATAACTACTCCAGGAACAAAAAAATAAAATCCATTTTCTTTTTTTAAGATTATGCGAACAAGCCCGACAAGGGCTGACAAAGCTGCTGCGAATGCAATGATTTTTAATAAGAAAACAATCAATGCTGCAATGGCATATCCTTCAAGTCCCATAAAAAGGAATTTTTCAATAATTATCTAGCTACGCCAAGCTTTAGTTTTGGATTTTGCCATCCAGATTCTGGCAAGCCTTCTTCGCTCCGAAGGAGCATCCGAAAATAGCCCGCAGTTTCAACTGCGGGTCAACGCCACCAAAAAACAAAGCCCCGCCGGGGCGACCGACAAAACCGTCGCGGAAAATTCTGCCGCCCAAAAAGCGGTGCTGAAGCCACCGCCGCTTTTCGACTCGAATTCAATTCGATGAAAATCCGTGTTTCATCCGCGGCTAAAAACTTTTCTTGATAATCCGAAATGGCCGGAGCAGTCTCGGTCTTGTGAAATCAAATGGCGGCAAGCCGAATTATAGCCTGTTCAATATGGCGTCTTTGGCTTCAATAATTCTCGCAGCTTGCACGATTGCTTTGTGGACTGAAGTGTTTGCCGTAAATCCATCGGTCTCGCTCTCGCAAAATTTTCATGTGAGCGCATTAACCGGAGACAGTAATGTTGGCAGCCGTTTGGCTTTTTTCAATAATGCTCAAGTTGGTCCATTTGGTGGTGTCAGCTTCATTGTTAATCATGACGCTCCTCCTTCTGTCGGATGGGGTTTGGAGTTGGGAGATTACGGCTTTGGCCGGACCACTGACTTTGAAAAGCCCGGTAAAGTTTCAAGGATCATCAGGTTTTGCTATCTGCCCGGCATTCATTTTGAACATATTCGTTCGACGGATGAGGCTCTACCGCTTTGGGTTTTTATGATAAGCTTTTGGTATCCGCTTTTTCTATTCAGCTTTTTGCCTGCGGTGTGGATTTTTCGGCGCCGGCGTTCACGGCGCAAAACAATTAGTGGCTAAAAACTCTTCTTGATGTTCCGAAATGGCCGGAGCAGAGTCGGATTCGTGAAACAGGACAGGTCACAAAAATTGTGGCCTAATGTTTTTAGTCAGCATGAAAAGCATCGCATCACTCGAAATTGATTTTGCGGCTGGGTTGTTGGAGCGACTCAAAAAGGAAGCCATTCCTTTCGAGATTCGTTCTGTTATGCAAGAGAGCGGTTTGGAATATAGCGATATAATGGTGGCGGACGATTATTATGATCGCGCTTGCGATGCAGCAGAAGCATGGGAGGCAGAACGATTTGCTGAAGCGGAGAAACGTTCCAATCGGCATTGTCCAGCATGTGGCTCATCACATTTGGAATATACGGGTGCCGATAGTTTCGGTATAAGCGTGTGGAAATGCAAAGATTGTGGAAACGGTTTTGCTAAATCATAAGTTGCCGCCTAACAGCTTATAGGTTGCAAAGAAATCACTGATTAAACCCCAATCTGCTTCTGAATCGCGCCGCAGATTTTTTTTGACCACGCTTCCAGCGTTTTCGCGTCGCGGCCTTCCACGAGCAGGCGCGCTTTGGGTTCCGTGCCGGAATAACGCAGCAGCAAACGTCCGCCTTGCGCGGCCAATTCTTTTTCCGCGTCGGCCACAAATTTCGTCACGCCGTCAATTTGCTCGAACGGAATTTTCTCGCGCACTTTCACGTTGGTCACAAGCTGCGGAAAACGCGTCCAGCATTTCGCCAGCTTTGAAAGCGGCTCGTCCTTCGTCTTGAGAATCCGCAAAATTTGCAGCGCGGCCACCAGCCCGTCGCCGGTGCTGCTGAAATCGCGGAAGATCAGATGCCCGCTCTGCTCGCCGCCGAAGTTGAAGCCTTCGCGCAGCATTTCATCAATCACGTTTCTGTCGCCGACGGGCGTGCGGAGCATTTTGCCGCCGGCCTTTTTGATGGCGGCTTCGAGTCCGGCGTTGCTCATCACGGTTGAAACCAAAGTTTTTTTGGCCAAAGTTTTTTCCGCGAGCATTTCCAGCGAGGCGATGGCCATGATGTCGTCGCCGTCAATCAAATTGCCCTTTTCGTCGCAGAGCAAAACGCGGTCGGCGTCGCCGTCGTGCGCGATGCCGATGTGCGCGCCGCATTCGACGACTTTCCGGCACATGGCTTCCGGGTGCATGGAGCCGCAATTTTCGTTGATGTTTTTGCCGTCGGGATGATTGTTGAAAACGACGACTTCCGCGCCGAGTTCGCGCAGGACGCACGGCGACGATTTGTAGGCCGCGCCGTTGCCGCAATCCAAAACAATTTTCACGCCTTCGAGCGTGAGGCCGCGCGGAAAAGACGATTTGGCAAATTCAATGTAGCGGCCCAGCGCGTCGTCAATGCGGACGGCCTTGCCGATCTGCTCGGAACTCGGACGGATGTTTTCGATCTCGCCGGTGAAAACCAGATTTTCAATCTGATCCTCGATCTTGTCGTCGAGCTTGTAGCCGTCCGCGCGGAAAAATTTGATGCCGTTGTCGGTGTAAGGATTGTGCGAGGCGGTGATGACGATGCCCGCGTCCGCGCGCAAACTGCGCGTCGCGTAAGCCACGCCCGGCGTCGGCAGCGGCCCGATGAACAAGAACGTCCACGCCCATCGAAAGGATGCCGGACGAAATCGCGTTCTCGAGCATATAGCCGGAAAGCCGCGTGTCCTTGCCGATGACAATTTTATGTTTGCCGCGACCGCGCGACTGGCGTTCCAGATTTTTGAAAACGTGCGCGGCGGCGCGTCCGAGTTTGAGCGCGGTTTCCGCCGTGACGGGTTCGACGTTCGCCGTGCCGCGAACGCCGTCGGTGCCGAAAATTTTTTTTGGCGAACTCATGGATAAAATTATTTCAATGCTTTGGCGGAACGATGACGCCGACGTTCGGCGGGTCCACGCTGACGAGCGTGACGCCGGGCGGCACGGAAACGTCCACCGGCCGTTTCAAATCCTTGTTGGTCTGGATGCCGGACAAATCCACGGTCGCGCGGATCTGGTTCGCCTGCAAAACCGCGATGGCGTCCGGCGAGCCGCTGACGGTGACGGTGACGGTCGGTTGCGCGAGCCGGTAATCGCTGCACATCCGCGCCGGTCGAGACGAGCAAGCACCGGCAGATTGCCGTAAGTCACCGTGTCGCCGCCAGCCGAGGCGGCGGACATTCCAGGCTCCTCGTAAATTTTATGGACGGTCAGCCAGATGACCACCGCCAGGAAGACGGAGAAAATCTTCCACCACAAATCTTTTGTAAGCCAGTCGCGCATCGGAAAAATTATTTTGGATTCACCGGGTTTTTCACCGCCGGGCGCGGTTCGCTTTTGGTGATGACCGCCGCGCCGGGATTGTGCCGCTCGCTGAATTGCGCGCGCAGCCATTTGGCGAAGCCGTGCGTTTTCGCCTGGCGCAAAATCACCGAGACGAGAAAGGCGCGCAATTCCTCCAGCGTCACGCCGCGCGTGAGCTGGCCTTTGTAGGCGTAGGAAATCATGCCGGTCTCCTCGGACACGACGACGATGACCGCGTCCGTTTCCTCGCTCAAGCCGATCGCCGCGCGATGGCGCGTGCCGAGCGACTTGTTCAAATCGCTGCGCTGCGTCAGCGGAAAAATGCACGCGGCGTAGGCGATGCGGTCGCCTTTCAAAATCACGCCGCCGTCGTGGATGGCGTTGTTCGGGAAAAAAATCGTCTCCAGCATTTCCGGCGTCGCGTCGCAATCCACTTTGATGCCGGACTCGACGGCTTCCTGCAACTGGATGGATTGCTCGATGGCGATGAGCGCGCCGATTTTCACGTCGGCCAGACGCTCGCAGGTCTGGATGACGACCTCGATGCTTTCGCGCTGTTCACTGGTGCTGGCGAAGAGCGGCAGATTGCCCAGCTCGGCGAGCATGCGGCGCAGTTCCGGCTGGAAAATGATCAGCACCGCGAAGACGAAAAATGTCGAGAACGCGCCGAGCAGCAATCGCAGCACCTGCAGATCCAGAATCGTCGTCACCAGCGCCAGCGCCAGCAGCACGATGACAAACCCGATGACCACCGGCCAGCCGCGCGTGCCGCGCAAAAAGCTCGACGAATAATAAATCGCCACCGCGAGGATCAAAATTTCCAGCGCGGGACGCCACAAACTCAGGATGTGAACCTGTGCAGGCATCAATTTTTTCTCCGGGCCAGCAACGCTTCCGTCAGGCGCACGGCCTGGACGGTTTCCGCCACGTCGTGCGTGCGGATGATCTGCACGCCGGATTCCACCGCCAGAATCGCGCACGCGAGCGACGCGGGCAAGCGTTCATTCACTTCCGCGCCGAGCAATTTTCCGATGAACGATTTGCGCGAGACGCCGAGCAGCAATGGCCGCCGCAATTTTGTAAAAGCCTTCACGTTCGCGAGCAACTGCAAATTTTGCTCCAGCGTCTTGCCGAAACCGATGCCCGGATCCAACACGACTTGTTCGGGAATGACGCCGATGCGGTTCAGCAAATTTCCCAATTGCTCCTGAAAAAATTCGCTGACCTCGCCCATGATGTTTTCACCGGCAAAATCTTTTCCGCTGGCGTGCATGCAAATGTAACCGGCGTGAAAATCCGAGACAATTTTCCACAGCGCGTCGTTGTCGCGGTTCGCTGAGACGTCATTGACAATGCTCGCGCCCGCCTGCAACGCGGCGTGCGCGACGGCGGGCTTGGTCGTGTCAATCGAAATGGGAATCGGAGATTTGCGGCGCAAGTTTTTCGATGACGGGGATGACGCGCTGCAATTCATCGGCCTCGCTGACGGGCTGCGCGCCGGGGCGCGTGGATTCGCCGCCGATGTCCAGGATGTCCGCGCCTTGGGCGACGAGTTTGAGCGCGTGGGCGACGGCGGTGTCGGCGTCCAGAAATTTTCCGCCGTCGGAAAAGGAATCGGGCGTGACGTTGACGACGCCCATGACGAGCGCGGGTCGCGGGAAAACGGAATTCAAATTGTCGGGCGCGGAAAATCATCCGAACCCAATTTAATTTGTAGGAGTCGAGGTGACGAGACTCAAATTCAAAAACGTTAGAGACTCCTTACGTCGTCTCCCACTGTATCAAACCTTCGTTCTGAAATACGCAATCGTGTCGGTCAGGCCGTCGGCGAGTTTCACTTTGGGTTCCCATTTCAGGATTTTTTTTGCCTTGGTGATGTCGGGCTTGCGCTGTTTCGGGTCGTCCTGCGGCAGCGGTTTGAAAACGATTTTGCTCTTGGAGCCGGTGGCTTTGATGATTTGCTCGGCAAATTGCAAGCATCGTCATTTCGGCCGGGTTGCCGATGTTCACGGGCAGATCGTAATCGCTCATCATCAGGCGGTAAATGCCTTCGATCAAATCGGAGACATAGCAAAAGCTGCGCGTCTGCGTGCCTTTGCCGAAAACGGTGACGGGCTTGTTCTTCAGCGCCTGGCTGATGAATGCGGGGACGACGCGGCCGTCGTTGATGCGCATGCGCGGGCCGTAGGTGTTGAAGATGCGGACGATGCGCGTCTCGACTTTGTGTTCGCGGTGATAGGCCATGGTCATCGCTTCGGCGAAACGCTTGGCTTCGTCGTAGCAGCCGCGCGGGCCGATGGTGTTGACGTTGCCCCAGTATTCCTCGGTTTGCGGATGGACGAGCGGGTCGCCGTAAATTTCCGAGGTCGAGGCGATGAGGAAGCGGGCTTTTTTGTTTTTGGCGAGGCCGAGCGCCTTGTGCGTGCCGAGCGAGCCGACTTTCAAGGTTTGGATCGGCAGTTCCAGATAATCAATCGGGCTGGCGGGCGAGGCGAAATGCCAGACGTAATCCACCGGGCCATCGAGGAAAATAAATTCGGTGACGTCCTGCTGGATGAATTTGAAATTCGGGTTGCCGCCGAGGTGCGCGATGTTGTCCACGCAGCCGGTGACAAAATTGTCAATGCCGATGACCTTGTGGCCGCGCGCCAGAAGCAGATCGGTCAGGTGCGAGCCGAGAAATCCGGCGGCGCCGGTGACGACGGAAGTGGGCTTGGTTTTTTTCATCGTTGGATTGTGAATCGTTGAATCGTCACATCGTATTGAAGTGCGCCGCCGATTCAACGATTAAACGTAGCCGCGTTTGTGAAAACGCGGTTTGTCCGCCGATTCACATCGGCGGCTGCAAATCATTTCGCGCCCGTGCCGCGCAGGACGGCGGGGATGGTGAGGAACAAAATTTTCAAGTCGAGCCAGAGCGACCAGTTGTCAATGTATTCGAGGTCGAGCCGCACCCAGTCCTTGAAGTCGGAAATCTGGTTGCGCCCGCTGACCTGCCAGAGGCAGGTGAGTGCCGGGCTTCACGCTCAAGCGGCGGCGGTGGGCGAGGTCGTCGAAGCGTTTGACTTCGTCCACGGGCAGCGGGCGCGGGCCGACGAGGCTCATCTCGCCGCGCAGGACGTTGAAGAGCTGCGGCAGTTCGTCGAGGCTGTATTTGCGGAGGAATTTTCCGACGCGCGTGATGCGCGGGTCGTTGGTGACCTTGAAGACGGGGCCGGTCATTTCGTTCATCGCCGCGAGCTCGTGCTTGAACTGCTCGGCGTTGGTGACCATGGTGCGGAATTTGTAGAGCGTGAACGGCGCGCCGTTCATGCCCGGAGCGTTGCTGCCGGAAAAAAACCGGGCCGGGCGAGGTGAGTTTGATCCAGATGGCGATGAACAAAAACACCGGCGAAAGCACGACGAGCAAAATGACCGCGCCAAAAAAATCCATGAACTGCTTGACGAGGCTCTGCCACGAGGTTTCCGGCGCGGTGCGGAAGACGAGCAGCGGGCGGCCGAGCAGTTCGTCGAAGCTGGTGCGGGAAATCTGCGTGCTGAAAAAATCGGCGATGAGCCAGACCTCGACGCCTTCGAGTTCGCAGGCGCGGATGACGTATTCGACCTGCTCGAAATTGGTGTGCTTGGCGCTCAAGATGACGCCGAAGACGGAATGGTCGTGGAGCAGCTGGACGATTTGCTGCACGGGCGTTTCGATGAGGTTGAACTCGGCGATGACCTCGACGCTTTCGTCGTTGTGCGGTTTCAATTCATTCCGCATCCGGGCGATTTCCCGTTCCGTGCCGACGAGGACGAAGCGGCGTTTGTATTGCGACTGCGCCAGCTTGCTGAGCAACACCCACCGCACCAGTTCCTCCTTCAGATAAACGAGGCTGAAACTGATGACGCCAAAAAACAGGATCATCCCGCGCGGCGTGACGAAGTGAAAGACATACATCGCCAGCACCAGGCCGATGGTTGTGATGACGCAGCCCTTGAACAGCGGCCAGAAAATCGCGGCGCGCGAACCGAGCGACGGACGGTTGTAAAAATCCTGCGATTCGAGGATGAGCGGCGCGGCGGGAAACAGCGCGGCGTAAAGCCAGATGATTTTATCCGAGTCAATCGTCTGGTCGGCCAGCGCGGGCAGGCCCAGCCATGCGACGATTCGCGGGTCGGTGCGCAGGGCATAAGCCACCCAGAAGCTTACCGCAAAAAGCAGCGCGTCCGCCAACTGGTGGATTTGCGTCCGAATCTGACGGTCACGTCGCAACATGGTTTTTTATCTGGGCGGCGGAAAAATAGACCATCCGCGCGCGAATTCAATTTTTAACCGTTCAGCGTCCGGCCGGCGGCAATTGGTATTCCGGCACGGAGGCGGCTATCAGATTTTTCATCCGTTCAAACGTCGCGTCCTCCTGCCCCGGCGCGCAGTAGGCAAAATAAGACACATAAGCCCAGCGTTGCAAAACACCCGTGTGCAGCAAATCGCGGGCAAGCCATTTCATAAATTGAAAATGATCCGGCGTTTCCTCGCCCTCTGCCACAAACCAAAAGACATAAATACCATGACGCTCGACCTTCTGCCCGTCCGGCTGCTGAAAAATGCCGCCGACATTCCATTTCGCCACCGGCAACAAATATGGTTGCGCGCCGCCAATGGGAATATTTTCTACAAATTTTTCCCTGCCGCTGAAACCCTGTCCCGGCAGGCAGAAATCCGCGTTGTGGATGCTCGTGCGGTCCGCGCCCATCAAAATCATCGTGGCCTGAACCCAGAAACCATTCGGTCCAAAGATAAATGCGTTCCGCATAACTCGTGTCCGTCGGCAGATAACCCAAAACGACTTCCGGCTCCGGCATGTTCGTGGAAGTGAAATCCAGCACGCGCTCCGGCAAATCAATTTTCATCTGCACGCTGCCGGGAATCGCCACGGCCTTGATGCCGGGATTGCCGAGTTTTTGATGTATCTTGAGCCACGTCAGAACGCCAGCCGTTCCCGCCATCAAAACGAGCGCGACTGAAAAAAGAATCCACTTTTGATTTTTCACGCGCGCTCCTTTCCGGCGGATTTATTTTTCGCCTCCAGATTTTCCATCCAGCGCCCGACGAACAGCAGCCCGAAAATCCCCGGAACATAAGGCAGCAGGCTGATGATCCCAAACGGCCCGCCTTCGTGGACATAATCGCCCCATTTCTGCCCGCCCATTTCCGCCGCGATGATGATGCACAGCAGCCGCACCATGTTTCCAAGCACGGCAAACGGCAGCGCCGTGGCCATCAGAAAAATCCTTTTCCACGGCGAATTGAAAACACCGAACGCATAAACCGTCGCGAGCAGAAAAATGGCGATCAAACTTCTCATGCCGCCGCACGCCGCCGCGACGTCATAACCGTAATGCCCCGACGGATCCAGCAACTGCGTGCCGTTGCGGATGACGTCGATGCCGATGATGTGCGACGCCATTTCCACCAGCCAGCAGACGAGCAGCCGCAGCGGGAACAAAATGAAATCCAGGTGCGACGCCAGCGGAATAGAAAACACAAAAAGCAAAAACGGATAATTGCCGTGCCGCAGCCATTCGCGTCCCCACGCCAGTCCCATCATCCCGTAAATTCCCGCGAACAGCGCGACGACCGAGAGCAGCGGCTGTTGCACGAGAAATCCCAAAATGTGCAGCACGAGCGCCGCCGCGAGGATCAAAATTCCCGGCCACCACATTTCCAGCGGCAGCGCGAGCAGTTCTTTTCTTTTCCACCAAAAAATCCCGACAACCAGAAACGGCATGAAATCGCCCTGTCCCGCGTCCTCCGACGAGCCGGGGTTGTTGTAGGCTTCGTCCAGCCAGCCAAACAAAGAGTGCGTGTGGACGTAACCCAGGATGGAATTTCCAAAAAACTGGAACAGCAGCAGCCATGCCGCCAT
>CAVRAN010000003.1:0-925534 GCA_963719075.1 uncultured Verrucomicrobiae bacterium
ATCTGGCCTTGCGTCGCGCTGGCCATGTCTTTTACATTAAGCGCTTTCACCACACCGCCGTTCGCAATTGCGCCGGAAAAAACTTTGAACGTGCTGGCCTTGAATTCTTCCGTGAAATCCACGAGTTCCATGCCAAAGCGCATATCTGGTTTATCAATGCCAAAACGGTTCAGCGCTTCTTCAAACGAAATGCGTTTGAACGGCACCGGCACGTCAATGTTCAGCGCCGTTTTCCAGACGCGTTTCAGCAAACCTTCGATCAAATTGTAAATGTCTTCGCGCTCGATGAAGCTCATCTCGATGTCCACCTGTGTGAATTCCGGCTGGCGGTCGGCGCGCAAATCTTCGTCGCGATAGCAGCGCGCGAGTTGGAAGTATTTCTCAACGCCGGCGACCATCAAAATCTGTTTGAACTGCTGCGGTGATTGCGGCAGCGCGTAAAAAGTTCCCGGCTCGCGACGGTTCGGCACGAGAAATTCCCGCGCGCCTTCGGGCGTGGATTTGAACAGCGTCGGCGTCTCGACTTCGAGAAAACCTTGTTCGTCCATGTAGCTGCGCGTGGCGATGGCGACTTTGCTGCGCAATTTCAGATTGCGCGCCATTTCAGGACGGCGCAAATCGAGGTAGCGATATTTCAGGCGCAATTCCTCATTCACCTTGTTCGCGATTTCGGGATCGTCAACGGGGAACGGCAAAACTTCCGCCATGTTCAAGACTTCGAGCGCGGAAACGCCGACTTCGATTTCGCCCGTGGGAATTTTAGAATTGTTCGTGCCGCTTGGACGTTGACGCACTTTTCCACTAACGCTAACAACACATTCACTTCGCAACGCAGCGGCGCGTTCAAAAATTTCCTTCGTCAAATCAGACGGATCAAAAACGGTTTGCGTGCGGCCTTCGCGGTCGCGGATATCAATAAAAATCAAGCCGCCCAAATCGCGGCGGGAATGAACCCAGCCGGAGAGCGTGACGGTTTGCCCGATGTGTGCCGGGCGCAGTTCGTTGCAATGATGCGTGCGTTTCATTTGGAAATCGCCAAAAGCGAACGCTCATAATGGCTGCAATTAAAATGGTTTTCAAAGATTTTCTTGGCTGCACCGAATTCCCGTCTCGCCAAGCGCACCCGGTTGAACTAACCTGCTGCCGACATGGAGCCATTGTCAAAGCCGGAAATTATTTTCACCCACGAAAGCGACCTTGATGGATTGCTCGCGGGCGCGTTGTTGCAACGGCTCGCAAAAAAACTTTTTGGCACGGACACGCCACTGGAGGCGCATCACTACAATTTTTGGAAGCAGCGCGAATTGCGCGAACGCGCCGCGTGGGTCACGGATTTCACTTTTGAACCACGCCTCGACAAGCCCGATTGGGTCGTCATTGACCATCACGTCACGGAATTTTCGCCGAAAAATGCGCGGCTCATCCATGATGTGAACAAATCCGCCGGCCTGCTGTGCTACGAACTTTGCAAGGAACACGGCATTGTTTCGCCTGCGCTGGATCGGCTCGTGCATCTGAACAATGTCGCCGATTTATTTCTAGAAGATGATCCTGATTTCGTGCTCGCATGCGATTATGCAAATCTCGTCAAAATTTACCAGTTTTGGAATTTACACACGCTCATCGGGGGCGATATTGAAAAATTGATCGACCATCCGTTGCTCGAAGTCATGGCCGTGAAGCGCCGCATCGAAAATCCACTCGGGTTCGAGTGGAGTAAATCAAACATCACCGAAATCAGCCCGACCATCGGTTTCATGGACACGGTCGTCGGCAACAACAATCTCATCGTCCATCAACTGCTCGAACAGCAGGCGACGAAATACTCGGTGCTGGTTACGTTGTTCCGACGCGGGAACGCCGTTTTCGCCAGTTTTCGCAGTCGCAACGGCGAAGCCCTCAGGGTTGCGGAAAAATTCCAAGGCGGCGGCCATGCCAACGCCGCTGGCGCACTGCTGCCCAAATCCATCCGCAACGTTCCTGACGGCGTCGAATATCTGCGCCAGATTTTGAACCTTAAAAGCGAGACCCAACAAACGCGGCTCAATAGTTTGGAAAATCTTTTTACTAGCATTGAAGCGGAAAAAAAATAGCTTTCACTAACAATGAGCAAAACATTGAGCTTTGTATGGAAAGCCATTCTTGCAATCGGATGCCTCCTGTTAGTTGAAATTGTTCTGCAAGGTTTTTTCCCAACTGGAATAGAAACCAAATCTACTGAAGCTGCTAATGCCATTTTATTTTAGTTTTTCGGTTGCCGCACTCATTTTGCTCTTCTTTCCTTAAAATTATCGCCGTTTAACATTTGTGCAGTGCTGAATTCATCCGCTTCATAAACCAACTTTGCCCGCTACTTTTACTTTTAGGCCTTGTCTGTCTTGCCGGAACTTTTGCAACATTTCTTCGCAATCAGCCAGTCCAGGGAAAATTTGCCCGGCCCGAAAATCAAAACGATGATGGCGGTGAGCATGAAAAGAAATTCATCGGCGGTCACAAATTTGTCCGGGTCACTGAAAATGGCTTTGACCCGATCCGGATCAGCGGTGAGATAGGCGACGCACATTGTGACGATGAGCGGAATTGTCAGCACACGCGAGCCGAGGCCGAGCAGCAGAAACAGGCCGCCGAAACATTCCGTGCAGCCGGCCATGATGGCGTTCAAGTGTGGGTGCGGAATGTGCAGGCTCTCAAAAAAGCCCGTCACTTTATCGAGGTTCATCAGTTTGCCTCTGCCGGTCTGAAAAAATTGCCAGCCCCAATAAAGCCGCATCACCAACAGCAGCGGCGATTGCAGGCAACTGATGGCTTTGACCCAGAGGCAGTAAATTTTTGTGAGAACCCCGAGTTTGTTCATTGTCATAATTTTATTTGGATTGTTTCAAACTGCAAAACCAGCCCAGCAACGCCCAGCTTGAAAACCATTTTTGCACTGTTTCGCCCAAGTCGCCGGAGATTCTTAGAGCGGCCAGTTCCGCGCAGGCTTTTTCCAAAGTCGCGCCGTTTTGCAGCGCGGACAAAAGACAAAATTGCCCCGGCTCAAGCCGCTTGTAATAAACTAAATCTTGAAAGCGATGGACAGCGAGAAAGTTGGTTCTGCGCTTCAGTCCGCGCGCCAGCCGCGTTTTCTTGTGGCGACGATTTTGTTCCATCGCGTTGCTGGCCTCGCTGCGCAGGCCGGAATTTTTTTTCAATTCAATCAGGAAATCGTCCACTTCGTTGTCCAATTTCAACAGCGTCAAATGCGGCTGCAATTGCAGACGGATTTTTGCCGCGTCCAAACCGATTAAATCGTCAGTCTTGAGCGGCGTCTTAGCTTCGTTGTCGAAAGCCTCCGTGTGCGCCCATTCCAGACGCGCCATGTCGAGCGCGAGCTGTTTGTGTGGCGAAATCCAGCGTGGCTCGGCCTCGATAAATTTCACCAGTCGCGAACCGAGATTCCGCAGCGTGAAAGATTGCGACGGATAATGCGCAAGATAGGCGTCGGCGAGGCGCTCGAATTTTTTGTCGCCGAGAATCGCGCGCAGGCCGGGATAATCCTCGTAAAAGCTTTGCCGGATGCGAAACCAGTATTGGCGATTGTAAATTTCCAATCGTTCGAATGACGTGAGCCGGTCGTTAGGCTTGATAATTTTTTTAACGATGACTTCCGTTTGCTGCCCGTCAATCCATTTCACCTGCATTTTGTCGCCACGAGCAAGCGGGCGCATGACGGCCGTCGCCATGAAACGTTGCAATTCGTAAAATTCGCCCGCAGTCTGGCGGTCAGGTTTTGGCGATTTCATTTTCAAGACGTTTCAAAAATTTTCCAGCCTTCAATGCTTCGTCGTGGACTTCCTCGAAGGACGGAATCCGGTCGTCCCACTCAAGCAAAGTCGCGGTTTTGCCGGTGCGCTGAATGGCGCGCTCGTAAAGTTTCCAGACTGGATCAATCACCGGATGGTCGTGCGTGTCCAAAATGTATTTTTCAAATTTGCTGTGGCCGGCGATGTGGATTTGCGCGACGCGCTGCGCAGGAATACCGTTCACATAAACAAACGGATTGAAGCCGTGATTCTTCGAGGAAACATAAATGTTGTTCACGTCCAGAAGAATTCCGCAATCCGCGCGCTCGACGACTTCGTTGAGAAATTCCCACTCGGTCATTTCGGAAACGTGGAACTCCGCGTAGCTGCTAACGTTTTCGACGCAAATCGGCACTTCCAGAAAATCGCGCGCCTCGCGGATGCGTTGCGCGGTAACTTTCGCGGCGGCGAATGTGTAGGGCATCGGCAGTAAATCGTGCGTAAATCGTCCGTCCACGCTGCCCCAGCAAAGATGGTCGGAAAGCCACGGCGTGTTCGTGCGCTTGACGAGCCATTTCAACTTTTTCAAATGCTCGCGGTTCAATTTTTCCGACGAGCCGAAATACATCGAGACGCCGTGCTGCACGACGCGGTATTGTTCGAGGATCTGGTCGAGCACTTTCAGCGGACGCCCGCCGTCGCACATAAAATTTTCGGAAATGATTTCAAACCAGTCCACCGTCGGCTTCTTCGACAAAATGTGGTCGTAATGCGGCACGCGCAATCCGATGCCGATGCCGTAATCGGTGAAATTGTTGAAAGAATTTGCGGGCATTGAGTCAAAATTAAAATGGAGAGCGAAACTTTTTGCGGCTCCGCTCTCCAACTGAGTCCGGTCAATTAAACACCTTTGCAGCCGCCCTTGCCTTTGCAACTGTTCTGCCCCTTACAACTGTTGTTGTCGCTGCCGCCCTTGCAGCCGCCCTGTCCTTTGCAACTGTTCTGGCCCTTGCAGTCGTGCTTGCCCGTATCGCCGCTTGGCGCGTTCGTGCCCGGCGTGTTGGTGCTATCCTGCGCATAGGTTTTCACAGCTACTCCGGTCATCAGACCGGTGATGGCTGCCGCGACGAGTAATGTTCTTTGTGTTCTGCTCATAATTTTTGTTTTGATTTTGATTTGCCGCCGCCCGCAAACTTTTTATCTGCGCTGCGCCAGCTTCGGTAATTAGAGGCAGCGAACTGCGATTTATTCCAGAAAAAACTTTTCACAAACGGAAATATTCTGGAAACAGCCGCTTTTCCACGCTGGCTGTCGTTTCGGGCTGCAACAATTTTCTTAAATCCGCATCTGCGCTGTGACCAACCATCAGATAAACCATGCCGTCGTGACTCCAGCTCGCGGTTGGCATTCCGCCGCTGCTGACGTATTGCGGCTTGTCCTCCGGCGGCGCGTCGGGAAAAATGTTCGCCTCCGCGACAAATAAATCAACGTGACCTGGACCACTCAAACCGTAGCAAAGCATCGAAACTTTATGGCCGTGCCAGTCCAATACACGACAACCAACCAATCCATTTGAACCGTTCAGAGCTACTGGCAAAACAAATTTGTTTTCGCCTTGATGCTCTCCAAGCCAGGCGACGACTTGCTTCATGTCACTGTTTTCAACGTCTACATGATGAACATCATTTACAGACGTGGAAACCATTTGAACCGAATAGTCGGCAAAATGTGCGGTGCTTTCAGGCTGCTTCCAATAAAAGGCGAGGCTCAAAAAAATCACAACCACCACAGCCATCGCCCACGAGACCGGCGAATGTAATAAATTTTGCCACCACGCCGGAGCGGGCAATTCGACAATTTTTTGCCGCGCTGGAATCGCGTCCGCCAGAATTTTCGCCTTCAATCCCGAAGGCACAACCACGGATTTAAGTTTGCGGCTCGCA
This sequence comes from uncultured Verrucomicrobiae bacterium, assembly GCA_963719075.1. Classification (GTDB taxonomy): domain Bacteria; phylum Verrucomicrobiota; class Verrucomicrobiia; order Limisphaerales; family UBA11358; genus UBA11358. The sequence goes on from CAVRAN010000003.1 coordinate 5,726, forward strand.
AAGGCGTCGAATTTCTGCTGGTCTGCGAACCACGCGGCCAGTTCCGCGTCGCTTTTCACCAGCGCCAGCGCCTCGGCAAACTGCGTATCTTCCGCGTCCTGACCGCCGGGGCGGCAGACCTGCAAAATCAATTTAGCTTCTTCGCGATTCACCGGTTTTCTTTTTCCAAAAATTGTTTCCGCAGCAAATCTTTGCCGCGCGAAATCCGCGACATCACTGTGCCAATTGGAATTTCCAAAATCTCCGCGATGTCGCGATACGAATGCTCTTCCAGATAAAACAACGCCAGCGGCGCGCGATACGTCTCGTCCAATTGTTGCAAGGCTGACAAAACATTCGCGCCGTCCATTTTGCTTTCCAAAAACGACGGCGCGGCGAATTCACTGTCGTCCACGCTAGAAATTTCCACTTTCGGAAACCGGTCTTCGTGCCGCCGACGACCTAGAAATTCACGGTACAGCGTCGTGAACAGCCACGACTTCGCCTTCGATTTGTCGCGCAATTGTCCGCCCTTCGTCGCCCAGCGATAAAACGTCTGCTGCACCAGATCGCAAGCGTCGGCCTCGCTACGCGAGAGGCTCAACGCAAAACGATACAGCGGCTCGTAATGCGCGTTCACCACGTTTTGAAATGACGATTCGTCCATAAATAGGAGCGACGGGCGGCAGATTTATTCCATCCGGCCCGCGCCGTCCATTTTATTTGATGAAAATTCGCCTTGAATCGTAATAACAGAAAACCTTGTGCCATGTGCGCCCAAAGAAAGTTCAGCCATAAAAAAGGGCAAAACCGTTTGCGGTATTGCCCTTTGAACGAGATTTTTAGAAAAGTTAAAAGTCCGCCCTTAATTTGCGTTGCTTTTGCAACTGCCATTGGTGTTGCAACCACCCTGTCCCTTGCAGCTGTTCTTGCCCTTGTCAGCACCGCAACCGCCCTGCCCTTTGCAACTGTTCTTGCCCGCGCAATCATGCTTGCCAGTCGTGTCGCCGCTCGGCGCATTCGTGCCCGGCGCGTTGGTGCTGTCCTGTGCGTAAGTTTTCACGGCTACGCCTGTCATCAGTCCGGTGATGGCCGCAGCAACGAGGAATGTTCTTTGGGTTCTGGTCATACTTTTGTTTTGGTTTGGGTTTGTTCTGGCATCTATTCGCAAAATCATTTGCTCGCCAAAACAAATCAGTCTTCCAACTGATTAAGTGTTAGATACGCCATCTGACCATTTGTTCAAGCAAATTTGCAATCCACCAAATTCACGATTTGCGATTCTGCCGGCTTCGCGCTAACATCGCCGCCGTATTATGCCTGATTCCACACGTGCCGACGGTCGTTCCGCAAACCAACTTCGCCCGCTGCGCTTTCAAAACCACATCGCGCCGCACGCTACCGGCTCGACGCTCATTGAATGGGGCCACACTCGCGTCATCTGCGGTGTAACCATTGAGGAAACCGTGCCGCGCTGGATGAAGGAGCAAAAAGTTGCTGGCGGCTGGCTTACGGCCGAATATTCAATGCTTCCCTACTCCACTTTGGAACGCAAATCGCGCGACATCGCCAAGGGAAAATTGGATGGCCGCTCGTCTGAAATCCAGCGGCTCATCGGTCGTGCCATTCGCGCGGCGATTAACCTGGAAAAAATCGGCGAACGCACCGTTTGGGTGGATTGCGATGTGCTCCAAGCCGATGGCGGAACGCGCACCGCCGCAATCACCGGCACATTCATCGCGTTGTCATTCGCAGTAAAAAAATTGATGGCCGAAAAAAAACTGGCGGAAAGCCCCATCCTTCATGCCGTCGCTGCCGTGAGCGTTGGCATCGTCAACGGCCAGCCGTTGCTGGATTTGTGTTACACCGAAGATGTCACCGCTGCCGTGGACATGAATCTCGTGATGAACTCTGCCGGTGAATTCATCGAAGTTCAAGGCAGCGGCGAGGAAGCCACGTTCAGTGAAAAACAACTGCACGATTTGCTTGCGCTCGGCAAGGCAGGCATCCGTGAATTGCTTCTGGCACAGCAAAAAGCCTTGTCCTGATTTCCAGTTTTGAGCGCTTCACCTTCCAAAAAATTGCGACGGAAACCAATGCCCGCGCCGGCGGCACGGCTGCTGTTGATTCGACATGCGGAAGTTGAAGTCGCCCACCAACGGACCTTTGGTGGACATATTGACATGAATCTTTCGCTGCGCGGAAAACGGCAGGCAAAACAACTGGCCGGGTATCTCCACACCAAAACACTCGACGCGATTTATGCGAGCCCGATGAAACGTGTTCAGCAGACGCTTGCGCCGACGCTTAAGAACAGCGCACCCGCGCAAATTATTTTACCGGAATTGCGCGAAATTGATTTTGGCGATTGGACGGGCTTGGGCTGGGAAGCTGTAACCGAGCAGTTCGGATTCAACCCGTATGAATGGCTCGATCAAATCGAACGTCATGGAGCGCCGAACGGTGAAAACGGCAGGGATTTTCGCGCCCGCGTCGAGCCATGCCTGCGTGAAATCATTCGACAGCATCCCGGACAAAACGTCGCCGTTTTTTGTCACGGCGGCGTCATCCGCATGATTCTCGCCATTTTGCTCGGCTTGCCTTTGCCGAAAACCAATCTGTTTGAAATTGAATATGCGAGCATCACTCAGGTCGCGTTACATCCGCACATGGCCGAAGTTGAGTTGCTCAACTTCACACCCTGGCGCGATTTGGTTGCATGAAACATGAAACGCAAACCGCTCTGGCGAATTTCCGTCTTCACGACGCTTGAAGCCGAAGAAGCTGTTGCGGAACTTATTGGCACGGCATTGAACCGTCTGGCTTCATCTTATGTTAAAGCGGAAGCCGGCGTGAGCGTTGTCACGGTTTTTTGCGAACAAAAGCCGCCCGAAAATATCCGCAATAAAATTTCCTTCGGTTTGCAGCGAATCAGAACCTGCGGCTTGAAAACCGGCACTGGCAAAATTGAAATCGCCAAAGTCCGGCGCGAAGATTGGGCGGAATCCTGGAAACGACATTTTAAACCCATCGAAATCGGCGGCGCGTTGCTCGTCAAACCAAGTTGGAGCAAAAAACGTCCGCGCAAAAATCAGTCTGTCGTCGTGCTCGATCCCGGATTGAGTTTTGGCACCGGCCAGCACCCGACGACGATGTTTTGCCTGCGCGAAGTTGTGCGTCGTCGTAAAGCTGAAACGCGCCAATCATTTCTGGACATCGGCACCGGCTCTGGAATTTTGGCGATTGCGTCGGCGAAGCTCGGTTACAAATCCATCCATGCATTTGATTTTGATCCTGAGGCTGTCCGCATGGCGCGCGCGAACGCCCGTGCGAACGGCGTTTTTAAAAAAATAAAAATCATTCGCGGCGACGTGACAAAACCATCAACAAGACCGAAGAAACAATTTGACTTGGTCTGCGCAAATTTGATTTCCAATTTACTTGTCGCAGAGCGGAAAAAAATTGTGGTGCAATTAAAGCGCGACGGAATTTTGGTTCTGGCGGGCATCTTGAGGACGGAATTTCCTGAGGTGCAGCGGGCGTTTGAAAACCTGGGGTTGGAATTGATTTCTTGCCGAATCGGAAAAGAATGGCGTTCGGGTTCGTTTTGCTTCCGGTGACGGATGTGAAAAATTTCTGAAATTTTTGAATGACATTTGGCGGCAATGGTCTTATAATCGGAGCGTGAAGGTTCTGAGTCGCAACAAGGAGACTTGGAAAACGCAACTCCAATGGAAATTGTGTTATGAGAAAATCATTCGATGCCATCAAAGAGGTCATCACCAATCCAAAACACCCGTTTCGTAAAACGGAGCTTCAGCCGAAAAAAGCGCTGAAGCATCGCTACGAGCGCCGCAAAATCAAGGAGTATTTACATTTGGGCGATTGGCTTGTTGAAGAAGCCACTTAGCTGGACGATGACGGTGGAGCGCGGCGAATGGACTCGCCACGACAACGGTTTCTGATCAAAATGATCCCATGGAACCGCGTGTTCGATTCGCTCCTTCGCCGACCGGCTACCTGCATATCGGCGGTGCGCGCACCGCGCTCTTCAATTGGCTTTATGCCCGGCACACCGGCGGCACTTTTATTTTGCGCATCGAAGACACCGATGCCGCACGCAATTCACAGGCAGCCGTCGAAGTCATCTTGAGCGGCCTCCGCTGGCTCGGCCTCGATTGGGACGAAGGGCCGATAGTGAAAACAGAAGCGAACAAAGAAAACAAAGAATCTTCGTTACCTTCGTTATCTTCTGTAAAAAAATTAGAAATAGACAAGCTGCCAGTTCTGCAAAGCAAAGGAAATTACGGCCCGTATTTTCAATCGCAGCGAACTGAAATTTATCAACGCCGTGTTCAAGAATTGCTGTCTAAAAATCTCGCCTACGAACACGAGGGCGCGGTGAAATTCCGCATGACCCGCGAACCAATCACCATTCACGACCTCGTCGTCGGCGACGTCGTCCGCAAACTCACCGACCGCGAGGAAGTTGATCCCGACTTCGTCATCCTGCGTTCCGACGGACAGCCCGTGTTTCACCTCGTCAACGTCATTGACGATCTGGAGATGGACATCACGCACGTCATCCGCGGCGAAGATCATTTGAGCAACACCGCCAAGCACATCGCGCTCTTCCAGGCCTTCGGCGTCAAGCCGCCGCACTACGCGCACATCCCGCTCATCCTGAACGGCGACGGCTCCAAGATGAGCAAGCGCGACACCGGCGCCTCGCTCACCAGCTATCTCGACGAAGGATTTTTGCCCGAAGCCGTCATCAATTACCTCTGCCTGCTCGGCTGGTCGCCCAAGGACAACCGCGAAAAACTGTCGCGCGCCGAAGTCATCGAACGGTTCGATCTGCCGCAGATTCTCCGGCACAACGCGCGGTTCGATTATGAAAAACTCCTGTGGTTGCAGGGCGAATACGCGCGCGAGCTGGCCGACGACCGCTTTTACGAACTCGCCGTCCACGCCTTTGCGAAAGCCGGGATGGACACAAATAAATTTCCACTCGCCTACGTCAAAGCCGCGCTCGACACCTGCAAAGGCAAATTCAAACTGTTCAGCGAACTGCCCGCCTATGCCGGATTTTATTTCCGCGACGAAATTGTTTACAACGCCGACGACGCGAAAAAAATTTTCATCCCCGAAAACAAACCGCGCCTCGAAAAACTCCGCGACGCCTTCGCCGCGCTGAACACCTTCGACGCCGCGACGCTGGAAACCGCGTTGAAAGAAACCGCCAAGCAACTCGGCGTGAAAGCCGGCGTGCTCATCCACCCGACGCGCCTCGCCGCCACCGGCAATCCCCACGGCCCGAGCCTGTATCATCTGCTCGAAGTCTTGGGCAAAGAAAAATCGCTGGCAAGAATTGAGCGGGCGCTGGAATACAATAATTTTGAATGTTGATTCCTTATTGCTCGAATGAGATTCTAAAAATATGTTGAAGAAGAATTCAAAGGCAACCAATCGCAAGGCTCGCGCTTCAAAAAAGAGTAAGCCTGACAAAAAAAGCAAGGCCGGGCAGGAAGAACATCCACTTGCTCTGGCTTTGGACGTATTTTTACATAAATGCGAGGATATAAAACTGGCCGCAAAAATTTTTGTAAACGTCGCCGCTCAATTCCAACAAAAACAACAGGATGATTTATACAAACAATACGAAGGTGGCAAAGCCCTGATGGATAAAAATGATGAAAACTATTCAGCCGGAATGCGGCAGTCACAAAAAGCAATTTTACATTTAAGTCACGTCCAGAAGTCAAAATTGCCAAGCGTAATTGAATCTAGCTTGTTCTTAAGACTTTTTAGTGCTTTTGATGCTTTTACCGGCGACCTTTTGTCTGCGATATACAAAGGAAAACCGGAACTCTTTGAAACACTCGACAGAACCATAAAAGTTTCTGAAATTCTCCAATATGAATCATTTGAAAATCTTCAAGACATCGTCCTGCGTGAGCAAATTGAAAATTTTCGGCGAGGTAGCTACGTTGACCAGTTCAAGGAACTCGAAAATTTGTTCGGCTTGAAATTGAGAGCTTTCGAAAATTGGCCTTCTTTTGTCGAGTGTTCCCAAAGAAGAAATTTGTTCACGCATTGCGACGGCGAAGTCAGCCAACAGTATTTAGATGTGTGCGAAAAAGAAGGCTACAAGTTTAAGAAAAAACCAGCTATTGGCAATCAGCTTGGTCTCGGCCCAAATTATTTTTTGCCAGCTTGTGATTTATTAGCTGAAGTTGCGGTAAAACTGTGTCACACATTATGGCGCAAACTCTTTCCAGACGAATTAAAGAAAGCAGATGAAGAACTTAATGCGGCGATTTATGAACGGTTGGAATTTGAGGAGTATGAGCGCGCTAGCATTTACGCGAAATTTGCACTCACCCAACCAAAATTTAGTTCCGATCTTAATCGGCGAGTTTTTCTAGTGAACCATGCAATTGCATTAAAATTCAGTGGAAAATCTTCAGAAGCACAATCTTTATTAAAACAAGAAGATTGGAGCGCTTGTTCTCCAGACGTCAAAATTGCAGAAGTCGTGTTGCTAGATAAGTTTGATGAGGCTGACAAATTGATGAGGAAAATTGGCAAGAAAGGAGAAATTCTCTGTGAAGAATATTACCATTCTTGGCCTCTGTTCAAAAATTTTAGAACATCACCTCAATTTCAAAAGGCGTATAAAGATATTTTCGGGAGACCGTTTATCATCGAATTGAAAAAGCCTATTGAAAATGGACAGCCAACTTCTGATAAAGACAAGTCGGGTGAATCAAAATAATTTTCCATCTCGCATGAAATATTCGCTGCTCGCCCTCGCCCTGTCGCTCGTCATCCTGTCCGGCTGTGGCCGGGAGGACGGTTTCAGGACGCTGTTTCATGAAGAATCGCTGTCGTCCGGCCAGAAGGTCAAGGTCACGATGCTCGCGCTGGTCTGGGGCGGACGACCGGGCGACGATGGCTGCACCATGGGCGGCGATTGCTTCCATCTGGAGTTCGTTTCCAACGACCCGAACGCCGAGGTGCCCAAGCGGACGGCGGAAGCGCAGCAAGTTTTTGAGTTGATCCGTCCGATGTCGGAGCAATGGGGCTTCACGAACGCGGAAATGCTGGGTTTCAAGCAACTCGAACGCACCGGCGATTACGATTTGTTTGAGTTTGACCGAGGCACGAATGGCAACTGGTCGTGCACGCAAAAGACGATGTCGGTTTTTGCAAAATAATCTTTGGCAACGCCCGGCTGGAAAATTTCCCGCGACGCTTTTGCCAAAATAATTCGCGGCAAAAATGTTTTTCATTAAACTCTGCGCATGGCAACCACGCAACGATTCCAAAAGCAACCCGCCGCCATTGTTTCCGATGAAAAAACCGCGATATGGTTTCACTGGCTGTTCGCATTTTTACTCGGAGCGGCGTTCATGCTGGAACTCGTCGCGCTTTTCATGCCTGCGAATTTTTCAAGCTGGCTGGAAGTCGCGCTGATTTTGCTGGCGACGTTCAGCACCATCGCTTCGCTAACGCGCCAGTTGCCGTTTCAAAATGTTTTGCTGGCCGTGTTCGTCATCGGACTGGTCGGTGGCGTCGCGCATGCGCTCGGCGCGGCAACAGCAATTCCATTCGGCCCGTTCAATTTCGGTTCTGAAGCCGGGCCGCAATTTTTCAGAACGCTGCCGTGGGCGGTGCCATTGATCTGGATTGTCGCGATTTTGAATTCGCGCGGCGTGGGGCGATTGATTCTGCGTCCGTGGCGAAAAATCCCAACTTACGGTTACTGGCTGATTGGCTTCACAGCGATTTTGACGACGTTGTTCGATTTTGCACTCGAACCGGTTGCCGCGCGCGTGAAACATTACTGGCTCTGGTCATCGACAAAATCGCCGGTTGATTGGTATGGTGCTTCACCAGCCAATTTTGTCGGCTGGGTGATGGTATCATTGCTGATCCTTGCGTTTGCCACGCCGGCGCTCATCAACAAGCAGCCCGGCAAAAAAAGTTCAAAGGATTTTCATCCGCTCGCGGTCTGGCTCGGAGCCATTTTAATTTTCGGCCTCGCCAGCGGATTGCATGAACTTTGGGGGGCGGTCGCGCTGGATGCGGCCATCGGAGTCGTTGTGACCATTTTTGCCGTTCGCGGCGCGCAGTGGTAGGAATTCCTAACCGCCTCGCTCTTCCGCGCTTTTCGGTTCACTTTGTCTGGTAATCTTCAGGCGCGCGACCTGCGGTCCATTCATTTCCTCCACCCGCAACTCGTGCCGGCCAATTTTCAGCATGTCACCGACCTTGGGAAATCCACCGAGCTTTTGCGTCACCCAACCGCTCGCCGTCACAATATTTTCATCATGCTGCACTTCCCCGACAATTTTCTCCAGTTCATGCAACGGCAGTGTGCCAGCCGCTTCCCAGATATTTTCGCCGATGCGCGTCAACTCGGACTTTTCCAGATCGAACTCGTCCTGAATCTGGCCGACCAGCACTTCCAACACGTCTTCAAGGGTCACAATGCCAACCGTGCCGCCGTATTCATCCACGACAACCGCGAAATGCAATTTTCGTTCGAGAAACAGTTGTAAGAGTTTTTCCAGCCGCGCGGTTTCGGGGACGTAAATCAATTTTCTCGTCACCGCCAGCAGATCCGCCGCCGTGCTCGCTTTGTCGCGCAATGCATAAAGGTCTTTAATGTGAATGACGCCGCGCGTTTTGTCCAAATCGCCCTCGTCGCACAACGGAAAGCGCGAGTAGCGTGTTTTTTCCGCGAGCGCAAGGCATTCGGCCATCGTCGCGCCGGCGTTGAACGCGGTGATTTCATTGCGCGGCGTCATGACTTCGCGCACCGTGCGATGGCGCAAATCAAGCGCGTTCAAAATGATGTTGCGCCCGCCGAACGCCGCGCGTTGCGCCGTCAGCACCAGCCGCAATTCTTCTTCCGAATGAGGGCTGTCCGTTCCGGCGTCCGGCTCGATTCCAATTTGTTTCAAGAGCCAGCGCGCGGCCAGATTCAGCAGTTTGTTGAACGGATAAAACGCGAGATAAAACCAGCGCAATGGATAGGCCGACCACAGCGCGACGGGCAGAGGTTTTTGAATCGTCATCCATTTCGGCGCGAGTTCGCCGGCGGTAATGTGCAGAAACGTCAGCGTCGTGAAACCAACAGTGAGGGCGATGGAATGTTGCCAGATTACTGATGTGACTCCAAGAGGAGCTAATAACGGTTCAAGCAACGTCGTAAACACCGGCTCGCCAAGATAGCCCAAACCGAGGCTGGCCATCGTGATGCCCAGTTGCGTCGCGCTCAAATAAGAATTCAAATTGCGAACGATGTGCCGGGCCATTTTCGCGCGGCGCGAGTTTTTCGCGACAAGCGTGTCCAATTGAGTTTCCCGGATGCGAACGAGCGCAAATTCTGTGGCGACAAAGAAACCGTTCAGCAAAACCAGCGCGAGCACGGCCAGGATTTTCAGCACGATGAATATGACGGCGTTCACAATTTCACCTCACCAAACATTACTTTCAAAATATCTTCCAGGCTCACGACGCCGATTTCATGACGGTCAGTGGAAAGCACTATGGCCAGACGCTGGCCGGCGCGTTGCATCCGGCGCAGCGCGATTTCCAGCCGCAGGTTTTCGTCCACGAACAGCGCCGGAGTCATGTAGGCGGACGCCGGCTTTTCCAAATCAAGATTTTCGCGGAACAGCAGCGAGCCGGGCGCGAGCAACCCGGCCACGCGCCGCTGGCCGTCGCGCGTCTCCAAAACCGGCAGGCGGAAAAAATTGCGTTCGCGCGCCAGCGCCAGCGCGGTACGCAATGGCGTTTGGGTTTCGACTACCACTGTCTGCGCCATGGGCGTGGTGATCTGGCGCACGGTAAAATTTTGCAGGTCGAGCACACGGTTGATCATGGCGCGCTCGTCCGTCGTGAAAGCCTGCGCCGATTCCTGCATGACCGCACGCATTTCCTCGCGGCTGCCAAAGAGCCGTCCGGTGAATGCACGCCCGCCGGTCCAGCGCAGCAAAGTCGCGGAAGCATCCTCAACGAGCAAGACAACCGGTCGCAAAATAAAATGAACGAGCCGGAAAATGTTGGCCGCACTGAGGCACAATTGGTTTGGATACGCGCGAAACAGCATTTTCGGCAGCAGATCAAAAAGCGCGTAAAACAAAAAAACCATCGCGGCGAAAATGAGCGCGATCAAGACATGCCGGCCCGGAAACCACAGGTGTAATTTTGCGATGAGCAAACCGAAGGCGAGAAAATTCGCGAGCGTGTTGCCGACGAGGATGGTCCACAAAAAATTTTCCGGATTTTCGAGAAACCGGTTGAGCCGTTTTGCCGAAGGACGGCCTGCGCGCGCCAGCCGCCGCACGCGCAGCCGGCTCAAGACAAAAACGCCCGCTTCCATGCCCGACAGCAAAAACGCCGAGGCCAGACAGACGGCAAACACCAGCCAGTTGAGAAGGTCCCAATTCATTTTGTTCTTTGAACAATCAATTCGCGCACGCGGCGGTCGTCCACCACTTGCGCGGTCAGTTTCAAATTGCGAAAGGTCGCGGATTCGCCCGCGTTGGGCACGACGCCGAGCAAATGTGTCAGCAAGCCGCCCATCGTTTCGACTTCGAAAATTTCGCCGAGCGCGGGAAATTCGCGGCGGAAATCATCCAACCGCATCGTCCCGTTGACGCGCCAGCGACCCAGCGCAAGCTTTTCCATCACAAAACCGTCCGGCTCGTTTTCGGCGCTTATTTTTCCGACGAGCTGGCCGAGAATATTTTCCATGGTCACCAAACCGGCCGTTCCTCCGAATTCATCCAGCACAATGGCCATGCCGCGCTGCTGCTTCTGCAAGCTTTTAAAAAGTTGCAGCAAGTTCATGGTCTCCGGCACGAACGATGGAAGCTCAATGACGTCGGCCAGGTCGGTTTTCGGATCGAGCAATAAAGCGCGTGCGTTTAAAATGCCGATGATGGTGTCCGGTGTTTCATCGTAAATCGGCAGGCGGCGATGTTTGAACTTTCGCGCGGTGGCCAGCATTTCATCCAGTGTCGCGTCATCGGAAACACAGACCATGTTCGCGCGCGGGCGCATCACATCGCGTGCGGCGCGCTGGTCGAGGCTGATGATTTGCAGGATGATTTCCTTTTCGGATTCCGCAAGCGTGCCCTGCTGGTAAGCCATTTCGAGCAGTTCGTGATAGTCTGCGTCGGCGAGCGCGTGCGAAACTTTGGCGGATTTCGGCGTGAAGATTTTGAGAATGCTTTCATTTAATTTTTGCGCCACGCGGCGCAACGGCAGTGAGATTTTCTGAAAAAACAGCAGCGGCCACGCCGCGCGCAACGCCCAGCGTTCCGGCTGCCGCACGGCGAGCGTTTTGGGGAAAACTTCGCAACCCACCAGCGACAACAACAGCAGCAGGACGACGGTCAGCAACAGCGGCCATTCGCCGGTGAAAACCATTCGCAAGGTGACCGCGAGCAGCGCGGCATTGGCAAAAGTGTTGCCGAGCACCATCGTGGCTAACAAATCCTGTGGCTGTTCAAGCAGCCGCGAAACGATTTTGCCGCGGTGCGGGTGTTGCTCGGCCAGTTGTCGTGTCTGCCATTTGTTGAGGGAAAAAAGCGCGGTTTCCGCCAGCGCGAAAAAGAAACTCGCGCCCGCGAAGACAAAAATCGCCGTTATCGCCGTTTCCACGCGCGGAGTGTGCCGGAAAAACGGCGCGGGAAAAAGGAGAAAGCGGTGACGCGAATTTCACGGATTAACCTGTGATAATTCGCGTCACAAATTATAATCGACAAATAATTGCGCCATAAATAGTGTCAGCGGGTGAAATGAGAATAAGCCGAATTTTTATATGTTAGCAATTTCTGCGATTTTATCCGTTGGTATGTATCGAGGCGATAATAACACTCCTTCGCCAGAGCCATCAGCCATTGTTGAGGTTCTGTTTTTTGTCTGCATGGCCATGGTTCTTGTTTGGTTCATGCTAATGAGACGACTATTTAAGCGCATAGAAACTTGCCACCCGGAGAAATATGAGGCCATGGGCAGCCCCTCGCTTCAGCGTGCGCAAAGTGCTTCGTGGCCTTTGCTGAAGTTCCTATTTGGCAGAGAATATCGGGCGCTTGACGATCCTTATCTGACGAAGCTTTCAAAATCCATGTTGTCCTACTTTTTTGTCTATTTGGTAATCTTCATTACAACCTGTTGTATTTTCGTTGCACAAGGCAACGCCAAATAGCTTTTTGTTTCGCGAGACTTCAAATTTTCTTCGCGTCCTTCGCGCGACATTTATCCTTCCCAAACCGCCGTGGCCGCCGCGTAATGTTCCGTGTGGCTCAAGCTGACGAGCAGCCGCTTCGCGCCGCGCGATTCAAAAAGTTTTTTTCCGTTGCCGTGCAAGACCACGAACGGCTCGCCGGATTCCTTTTTGCAAATCTCCATGTCCTGCCAACCGAGCGACGCGCCGATACCCGTGCCGAACGCCTTTGAAATGGCCTCCTTGGCCGCAAACCGCGCGGCAAGAAATGGCGCGGGATTTTTGTGTGAGAGGCAATACGCGATCTCATCCGGCAGCAAAATCCGGTTCACAAACCGCTCGCCGAATTTTTCAAACGATGACGCGATGCGCGCCACTTCGATGATGTCAATGCCAGTGCCAAGAATCATGGTTCAGTTTTACCCGCGATAATTTTCCATCAAGCAGAGCATTTCCTTGACGGCGGTTTCGAGTCCAACCATCACCGCGCGGCTGACGATGCTGTGGCCGATGTTCAGCTCAACCAAATGTGGCACACGGAAGAGTGTAGGCAGATTTTCGTAATTCAATCCATGTCCGGCATTTACCTTCAAGCCGAGCGCGTGCGCCTGTTTCGCGCCGGAAATCAAGCGTTGCAATTCCACTTCGCATTTTTGCTCGTTGTGAAAACTTTCCGCGAACTGGCCAGTGTGCAGTTCGATGAACTGACTTCCGACTCGCGCGCTGGCTTCAATCTGTTTTTCATCCGGCGCGATGAATAAGCTGACTTCGATATTCGCGTCGTTCATTTTTATGCGCGTCTCGGCAAGGGCTTTTTCATTCGTTACAACATCGAGTCCACCTTCAGTTGTCACTTCCAACCGCCGTTCGGGCACGATGCAAACGATTTCAGGTCTCAATTCCAACGCGATACCGATGATTTGCGGCGCATTGGCCATTTCCAGATTCAGCCGCGCTTCAATTTTCTCGCGCAAGTCCCAGACGTCACGATCCTGAATGTGCCGCCGGTCTTCGCGCAGATGCGCGGTGATGCCGTGTGCGCCCGCCGCCTCACAAATTCGCGCGGCCTCGACGGGATTCGGCTCGCCAAATCCGCGTCCGCGATAACGCGCCTCGCGGAGCGTGGCGACGTGGTCAATGTTGACACCTAGTTTGAGCATAAAAATTTATGGCGTGGCTGGTTTTTTGGGAAGCGGCGGCAAATGCAAATCAAAGGGAAAATTCGTCGCTTCAAGCCAGTGAGCCAGTGCGACAAATTCAATTGCCGTCAAGCCGCCGGGAGCTTTGCGCGTGAGTGTTAATTCATTCGGCGCGGTTTGCGTGATTTCGGTGACTGTGTTGCCAAGCATCGGCCCGATATGTTTGAGCCACTTTGCGGCGGCGGAGTTTTCATCAAGTTGCGGATGATTAGTCAGCAAGAATGCCAATTGACTTAAATTCAGCACTTGCGGTAAACGTTCCGCCGTGATTTCCCAGTCATAATAGACTATGTTTGATCGGTTCAATTCTGCGAACAATTCCGGCGGCAGTGGCTCTGAAGCGGGAGAGTTTGGAAAAGCGCCTGCAAAAAGAAATTGCCCCGCCGCGTCGTGCTCAGCCTGCACGAATGGCGCGACGAACGGCAGACCACGCCAGTCAATTTCTGTCCCGTTTGTTGCCAACTGAATGGAACCGAGCGAATATTTTTCCAGTCTGGCAGCAAAATCGCTTGTCATTTTTTCATCAAGTTCACGAATTGCGTTGGTCGGGTTTTGAACCGGCGCGGCGATATAACTTTGTAAAGGAATTTGTGCGAGCGCCCAAACAAAAACCTGGTTCGGTAATAAATCATGAATGTCTTTCAGTCTATTTTGTTTTTCCAGCCACGACTGGACGCCGCGCAGCGCAGTGAAACTCACCAGCGGCTCACTAATGATGTTGGTCGGAATTTTCCACAACTCCGTTTCTAATTCGAGCGGCTGCGTGTAAATCAATTTGCCGGCAAATCGCAGGTCGCCGCTTTTAGGAAAAATTTGCAGGCTCGTTTCCGGCAGATTTAATTGATTTGTGAAAGGCAGCCAATGCGCCAAGCGCGGCCAATTTACGTCAAGGCTGAGCCAATAATTTTTAGCTTCGGTGACCGGGCGTTTTTCGTTCAAAATACGTTGAGCAATTTCATTATTCAATGGCAACTCATCCTGCCCGCAACCAAGCACAACCCAATCGCCTATGCGCGCGAGCCGAATCAAATTCGGCGGCAGGTGTTTTTTTAGCTGCCAGCCGCTTGGGATTTTTTCCGCGGGTAGTTTTGTCCACGTTTCCAGAGCGTCCGCCAGATTGGTTTGCCACAATTGCGCATGTGCGTCGTTCAAGTGAATTGCCAGCCCGAATTCAGGCGAACCGTTGGTCGCGTCACGAACTTCCAAAAGCCATTCGTTACTCAACAAATCGTCAAGCAGTGGCCGAAACCGTTCTGCCTGGTTGGCCAAGCGGTCTGAGATTCGTGCGCGTAAAAATTCGTAAGGTTCGCGCGCCAGTTTATCGAGCGTTTGTTCTTTGAGCGCTTGCGCTTCGGGTGAGCAAAAAAGGTTTGTAAACGCTGCATAATTTGAATCACTAGAAATTTGATCAGCACCGATAAAATGAATTCGCGCGATCAAATTTGTTTGCGCCTGCACCGTGAGCGTAATAAGCAGCGCAACCAAAAACACAAATACTTTTTTCATTGAGGCGCTTTTCTGTGCCAAATATCGAGCTGCTTGGCAAATTTAATTACGATTCTGATTGCCCGTTATGCTGAATCTTGTTTTTTTTCCACGTGCCAAAATTCCGTATCTTTTTCAAATGCTGGCTGCCGGTGCTGTTTTGGATGATCGTCATTTTCGCAGCGTCGAGCGATGCGCACTCCTACGAACATTCTTCGCGATTCATCGAGCCGGTTTTACATTGGCTGTTTCCCCAAATGCCACAGGCGCAAATCGAAGAAATCCACCATTTCATCCGCAAATGCGGACACTTGACCGAATACGCCGTGCTCGCGCTGCTGCTCTGGCGCGCGCTACGGCGGTCAAAAAATGACCGCCAAGTCTGGAGCTGGCGGCACGCCCGGCTCGTGCTGCTGCTCGTGATGCTTTACGCGGGCACGGATGAATTTCATCAGCGGTTTGTTCCCACGCGGACCTCGCTGGTATCGGATGTTTTTATCGACACTGCGGGCGGCGCAATCGCTTTGCTCGCACTTTGGATTTTTGGCCGCTGTCGAAAACAATGGTAAAATTGCCATGAAACGTCCGCTCGTCGCTGTCGTTTCTTGTTACGTAATCGGGTTGCTGCTGGGTGAAATTTCTCAACCGCCTCTCGTTGCGCTTTTTTCATTTTCATTGGGACTGCTCGCACTGGCGCTGCTTTTGCCCCGGCTCCGTTTATTTTTAATCTGGCCGTTGCTCGCGCTGGCTGGCTGGACGAACCTTGTTTGCCACACCGCCGTTATTTCACCAACCGACTTGCGCGCGCTCATCGGCAATGATGCTGCGATTACAACCGTTCGCGGAACTTTGACTGAGACGCCGCACTTAAAAATTATCGAACGTGATGATCAGCAAAACGGGCACATGCTCGTCCAAGTCCAAGTTACCGAACTATGTCTTAACGGGAACTGGCAGCCGGCCATTGGCAAAATCATCGTTACGACGCCCGGAATCTTGGCATCAAAATTTTTCGCTGGCCAGCCGGTTGAAATCTCCGGCGTCATTGCACGACCGCCACTACCGCTCGCCGAAGGACTTTTTGACTATCGCAATTATTTAAAAACGCGCGGATTTTTTTACGAACTCAAAACCGATACCACGAATGATTGGAAGCTTCTTGAACCTCATTTTTTTAAACCACCCTTGACCGACCGTTTTTTGAATTGGTCAAAACGCACGCTCGCCATTGGTTTGCCGATGGAAGACGAACCACTGCGCCTGCTCTGGGCAATGACGCTCGGCTGGCGGACCGCCTTCACTGGCGACATCAGCGAACCGTTTCTGCGCGCCGGCACGATGCATCTGTTCGCCATTGACGGCCTGCGCATTGCGCTCATTTCTGGAATGCTCGTCGCTTTGCTGCGAGTCTTGCAAGTCTCGCGCGCGTGGTGTGGCATCATTGCAATCCCGGCAATTTGGTTTTATACCGGCGCGACCGGCTGGGAATCGTCCGCCATCCGCGCATCCGTGATGATGACCATTGTCCTCGGGGGCTGGGCGCTCAAACGGCCAAGCGATTTAATTAACTCCCTCGCCGCCGCCGCGTTCGTCATTCTGCTCTGGGAACCCTGCCAATTTTTTGAAGCGAGCTTTCAACTTTCTTTTTTTGTCGTGCTGGTCATCGGACTCCTGCTGCCGGAATGGAATAAATTTTCGGACAAGCTGTTGCGGCACGATCCGCTTTTGCCCGACGAACTGCTTCCAACTTGGCGGCGCACACTGGTTTGGATTTCAAGAATGCTTGCGCGCTATTTTTCACTTTCGCTCGCTGCGTGGATTGGCTCAATTCCCTTGAGCGCGCTTTACTTTCATCTGTTCAGCCCGGTTTCGCCGCTGGCCAATTTGATCGCCGTGCCGCTCGGCACGCTCGCGCTGATGAGCAACCTAGGCGCGCTCGTTTGTGGCGCGTGGTTTCCGTTTGCAACGGAACTTTTCAACAATGCCGCGTGGTTTTTCATGTCCGCGATGACTGCCGTCAGCGAATGGTTTACCAGAATTCCCGGCGCATTTTTCTACGTGCCGGCACCGTCGTGGTTCACAATCGGGATTTATTATGCCGTCCTTATCGGCGCGTTCAGCGGCTGGTTGAAAACCTCGTGTCGAAAAATTTCCGGCGCGGCCATTTTGATCATCATCGTCGTGATTTATTTTTTCCGCTGGGAAAACTTACGAAACGAAACTGATCTGACCGTTTTGCCGCTTGATGGCGGACACGCCGTTTTCGTGGACGCCGCCGGAAGAAAAAGCGACTGGCTGATTGGTTGCGGCAACGAAAGTGCCTCTGGGTTCACGCTCAAGCCATTTCTGCGCGCGCAGGGCGTGAACAAAATTCCGCGGCTCGTTTTAACCGAAGGCGATTCGAAAAATTGCGGCGGCGCTCAATTACTCGATCGGCTTTTCGGCGTCGGCGAACTATGGACGAGCAGTGTAAAATTCCGTTCCGGCGTGTATCGTGAAACGATTGCAGAATTTGAAAAACCGCCGGCACGCCACTACTTTTTGAATTGCGGCGACAAAATCGGCATCTGGCAGGTTTTGTGGCCGTCGGGGACGAATAACCTTCCCCACGCGGACGACAACGCCCTCGTCCTGCTGGGAAATTTTCACGGCGCGAAAATTTTACTGTTGTCGGATTTGAGCCGCGCCAGCCAGAGCGCATTGCTCTCGCATACGAATGATTTGCGCGCGGACATCGTGATCGCCGGTTTGCCCGAAGAAGGCGAGCCGTTGTGCAGCACGTTGCTTGATGCAATTCAGCCGAAAGTCATTGTCGTGGCCGATTCAGAATTTCCGGCAAACCGCCGCGCGAGCCGCGAATTGAAAGTCCGGCTGGCCGGGAAAAATATCCCCGTGATTTACACGCGTGATTCCGGCGCGGTGAAAATTATTACGAACCAAACCGGCTGGAAATTGCAGACGATGGACGGACAAAAATTCAGCTCCGCCGCCTTGTCAAACTGACGGAGACGCGCTGCGCTTGTGGAATCGGAAATTTTTTCACCTCGACGGTAACGTTCTGCGGTTTGAATTCAGATAAAACCATGTCGCAGATGTCGGCGGCGAGTTTTTCAATCAGCTTCCAGCTTTTCCCGCCGCCGAATTTCAAGAGCTGCTGCGAAACGGCAAAATAATCAATTGTGTCCGTAATTGAATCCGTTTTTGCGGCAGCCAAAAAATCAGATTCCATTTCCACCGTGAGCAGCAAACGCTGCGGTTGGGCGCGTTCTTTGTCCGGCACGCCGACGCGATAAAAAACTTCGAGGTCAACGATGGAAATTTTAACCATGAATTCTTTTGTGAATGTATCTTTTGTTTGGGATGGCGGCACCCCGTCCCTTCCAGCGAGTTTTTTCCAAAACAGTTTCCAGTAAAACTTTCGTCGGTGTGTTGAGCGGCAATTTTTTTGCGACGGCGGTCAGCACCCAGCGGAATTCGCGGCCTTCGTCGTTCAGTTTCACGCGCGGATTTTTTCCGACGCAACGGCAGGTGTAATTCAAAAGCACAAAATGCGCGTCACGATAAAATTCCTTCGAGTGGATGCAATCTTGCGCCAGTACGAATTTTATGTCGGAAATTTTTAGCTCCGTTTCTTCCAAGATTTCGCGGCGCAACGCAGCTTCGGATGTTTCGCCCCACTTGATTTTGCCGCCGGGAATGCCCCAGAGGTTCGACCACTTGTGCGTGCGGATCATCAGCACTTCGTTTGGGGATTTGAAAATCAACGCCCCGACGGTGGCGAGCGGAAATTTTCCATCTTTTTCGGCGAGGGGTTTGATTTGAAATTGGTTTTGTTCCAAAATT
This sequence comes from uncultured Verrucomicrobiae bacterium, assembly GCA_963719075.1. Classification (GTDB taxonomy): domain Bacteria; phylum Verrucomicrobiota; class Verrucomicrobiia; order Limisphaerales; family UBA11358; genus UBA11358. The sequence continues at coordinate 24,479 of CAVRAN010000003.1, forward strand.
TGGCGCAATTCCGAAAGATGTTCGACAATCAAATCCGGCTGCGCGGCGCGCAATTGTTCCAGCGTGTTGTAACCGGTCAGCACGGCGCAGGAATGAACGCCGCCGTATCGCGCGGTTTCGATGTCGTGTTCCATGTCGCCGATGAACAACGTTTCGTCCGGCTTCAAATTATTTCCGGCGAGGATTTCATGGATTTTTTTACGCTTGTCCCAAACATCGGTGTAAGACCTGTCCAGAAAATCATCAAAGCCGGTCACGCGGCATTGCGCGGCGAAATGGTCGGCGCGAATGGTGCTCAAAAGGAACGTGCGAATTTTTTTTGCGCGGCAAAATCCAAGGAAGCCGCGTGCATGCGGCAATTCACAAACTGAATCCTGCGACCGTTTGAACTCGGCGTGAAACCATTGTTCTAGTTGTGGCATCGGTACGCGCGGCGTGTGGCGGTCGTAGAAATTTGTGAATGGTAAGGAAAATTCTGCGCGAAATTGTTCCAGCGTCATTTCCCGCTTGCCGGCCTGCGTGAGGACAAAATTCGACGCTTTTAAAACGACTGGTAAATCGTCCACAAGTGTGCCGGACCAGTCAAAGATGATGTTGCGAATCACGTATGAAATTTAACCACGAAGAAACAAAGACACAAAGCAAAGAAGTTTTGCCCTCTGTTTTTGTGAGTTTTACATCAGATTTCCGTCATCTGACACGCACTTTTCAGCCATTTTACATCAACTTTTCGGCAGGTCGCACGGACTTTTTGGCGATTGACGCGAACTTTTAGTTGCGTTGCACCGATTTTTCGACGGGTTGCATTCACTTTTCGACGACGCGCACGAAGTGAAACGATATCAGCGTTGCAGGTCGCCGGGATTTTCGGGGATGCCCGCATCGTCCAGCATCTGAACGGCGCTGGCCGGGCCAAGGTCGGTCCAGTCTTTGAGCGCCCAGACGACTTTTTTGTCCGGCGTGACTTCAATCAACTGGCATCGCTGGCCCGCATCGCCCCGGGAGCAGATAACGGTGTTGCCATTGTTCAGCCGGACGCAGCTCTGCGAACCCCTGAAATTGATGCCAGGCGGCAGGTCGGTTTTTAAATTAAACTCCCACACCGTCTCGCCTTTGGGATTCACTTCGCGGGTGAGTTCGTCCCGCTCGTTGGTAATGAGCGTGTTGCCATTGTGCAGGCGGATGGCCGCCCAAGGACTGTGAATGTTGTAAGACCATATCTCGTTGAAGTTTTTGTCATATTCAACAACTTTGCCCATTTGGAGGTAAGGGGCGAGATAGGTGCCGCTGGCGGTCATGCGAAACCGGCGGAATTGGCCGTGGACGCCTGATCCGGCATCGGGTATGACGTGATTCGCTTCGACGGCCCCGGTTTTTTTGTTGATTACCAACATCCGGGGAGGCGTGCCGTTTTCCACAAGCAAAACTTTGTCCAGTCCAATGGGTTGGACGGTATGAATTTCAGTTCCCTTGGGCGGGTCCAGACGCCAGACCACTTTCTTTTGCGGCGTCACCTCGGCAGCGTAGCTCATGCGGGAGAAAAGGATGTTACCGTTGGAAAGCAGCCACGCATCGTCGTATTCCCAACCCTTCCCGGTGGAATAAGTCCAGACGACTTTGCCGCCGTTCACAAGGAAAATTTTGTTGCAGCCTTCGCCGATATAAAGCATCGGGTGCTGGGCAAGACCATTGCCGGGCAGACTCGTGTCCGGCGGCGACACCTTCCAATTGGGCGGGTCAACCGGGACTTCGGCGGGGCCAAAGACGGGAACATCGGCGGCGGTGAATTCGGGCAACACATCCAGCGCCGGGGTGGCTGACGGTTTCACTGTTTCCGGTGAAGTCGTGGAGCAGCCCGAGACGAGGAGCGCGAAGCTGAAGATGGCAACTGCCGCGAGAGACAGGTTTTGCAAACGAATCTTTGAAACGATGGGGATTTTCATGGTTGAGGCAGCGTGTTGATGGAAAAAATGATTTTGATTTTATTTTCATGGGGTTAAAAGTCCACAAATATTTTGTGGCCGCGGCGGTTGCGGATTACTCAGGCGCGAACGCTGCAAATAAATTGTCGGTTTTTGTCGGCTGGCGCACACTTATCAGAAAATGCAGCCAACCGATGACAGCGCACTGTTGCGGCAATATGTGGAAAACCATTCCGACGAAGCCTTTGCCGGGCTGGTGACGCGGCATATCAATCTGGTTTATTCGGTCGCGCTAAGGCAGGTGGGCAACCCGCACGCCGCCGAAGAGGTCACGCAAGCCGTTTTTATCATCCTGGCAAAAAAAGCGGCGCAATTGCGTCATGACAAGGCGCTTTCCAGTTGGTTGTTTCAGGCCACGCGCCTGACCGCCAGCAATTTTGTTAGAAGCGAATCCCGCCGTCATCACCGTGAAAAAGAGGCATATATGCAAACTGTTTTGGAAGAAGCCGGAAGCGAGGTCTGGCCGAGAATCGCGCCGCTGCTGGACAACGCCGTCGCGGGTTTGCGCGAGAAGGATCGGCAAGCCATCGTGCTCCGGTTTTATGAAGGCCGAAATTTGCGCGAGGTCGGACTGGCCTTGGGCGCCAGTGAGGACGCGGCTGAGAAACGGGTCAACCGCACGCTGGAAAAGTTGCGGAGATATTTTTCCAAACGCGGCGTGAGTTCAACAACGGGCATCATTGCCGGGGCGATTTCCGCCAATTCCGTTCAAGCCGCGCCCGCGGCGCTGGCAAAATCTGTGACCACCGTGGCGGTTGCCAATGGCGCGGCGGCTTCGATTTCCACGCTAACGCTGACAAAAATAACCCTCATCGCTATGAAAACAAAAACCATTATTGCAACCACCATTGCTACCGTCGTCATTCTTGGAGCCGGTGTTTATCTTGCTGGCCACTCGAAACCAGCCGACAATTCCTCCAATACTCACATCACTTTGCCGATTCGGTTGGCAAACGGTACTTCCCATCGGGATGCCAACGATCCCCTTTTCGAGATTGGTGTTGATCCAGACACGCAACGCACTAGCAATTCAGCACCCGCCATCTATATCAAAGGCCCGACTAGACCTGCTTCCGACGTGGCGGAGAGATCTTCCGATGCCGCACTACAGAAGGCGGGCAATTCCTGCTCCATTGAGTATTATGTCGCCAAAGGCTCGCCGCTTTTGGGGAAGCGCATTCGCATCACCGGCTGGCTCAAAAGCAGCAACGTCCAAGACTGGGCAGCCGCGTATATGTGCATCTGGTCTAAAAACCAAGGGTTTTGCCGGGTTGACACCATGGACAACCGGGATGACCGGCCTATTCTTCACGGCACCATGGATTGGCAGCAGGTTGAATTTATCACCGACGTTCCCAACAAGCCTTGTTTTATCTATGTCGGGCCGGATCTTTACGGCCCCGGCGAACTCTGGGGTGACGATTTCCAAATTGATTTTGCTGCTCCTGACATGCCCATCACTGACGACCGGATATGGCGTCATACCAGTGACACTCCAGATACCTATTCCGAGACGACCGATTATCTCAACACCCATGACGGGCACTCCACCGTATGCCTTGCCTACATTTCAAGCGCTGAGTCGCGCGGTGCTTGGATGTGGTGGGGCCAAAAGATTCGCGCGCCTGACTTCGACAAATATAAGGGCCATAGTATGCGAATGAGCGGCTGGGTCAAAACTGAAAACGTGTCGGGACGCCTCCAGCCCTGCGTCCGACCCTGGGATAAAAACGGAAAATGGGGCAAAGACAGCATGACCGGAGACTTCAGCCTTAAAGGCACGCTGGATTGGACCCACTTCTCCGTCACCGGCGTCATTCCGAAAGATACCCGGCATATTGATACCCCCTTCATCTTTTGGGGCAGCGGCAAGGTCTGGATTGACATGGATTCGCTCAAATTTGAGGTTATCAAATAGGAGAGCGGTAGTCAGCACAAATTGCTGTCCCAAAGACATTCAAACCATTTTACACGCCGCCCGCGCATTGCATAATGTCCGTCTGTGAATTCGCAAAAGCGTCAGCGCGTCGTCTGCGGCATGAGCGGAATTTAATTAAAGTAGTTTGCGGAATTCATCCGGCGTCACTCCCGCGCTTTTGGCAATCGAACCCATGGTGATTGCGTTGATGGGATTGTGGCGGGGAATGATGAGTCGTTGCTTGCCATTGGTCATCACGATGTGTCCGCTTTGCCGCGCGATGTGATAGCCCAGCTTTTCAAAAACGCGCACCGCGTTGCGCGTCTTCCTCGGCAACTTCGAGCCAGAGCTGAATGGCTTCGCGGATGTTGGCCAACGCTTCGTCATGCGTCGCGCCCTGGCTGTGGCAGCCGGGCAACGCTGGACAGGAAACGGCAAAACCTTCTGCGGATTCAACCATGACGACATTGTATTGCATGGCGGAAAAATACTTTGGTTGAAGCGGTAAATCAAGTTTGCATCGCCCGCCGCAAAAATAACCTGTTACTTTTTGACGCCAGCGTAAATGTATTGATGAAAGATGAATGACGACTTGAACCTTTTACGGGAATTCGCCCGCAATGATTCCGAGGAGGCGTTTGCCACGCTCGTCTCGCGCCACGTCAATCTCGTCTATTCCGTGGCACTGCGGCAGGTGCGCGACACGCATTTGGCCGGGGAAATCACGCAGGCCGTTTTCATCATTCTCGCGCGAAAGGCGGACTCGCTCGGTGACCGGACCATCCTACCCGGCTGGCTTTGCCGCACAGCGCGTTACGCGAGCGCCAACGCGCTGACCATTCAACGGCGGCGGCAACATCGCGAACAGGAGGCTTATATGCAATCCACTTTGAATGAAACCGAACCCATGCATGAAGAAACCTGGAATCAAATCGCCCCGTTGTTGGACGGCGCGATGGAACAGCTCGGCCAGAAAGATCACGACGCGCTGGTGCTGCGGTTTTTTGAAAACAAAACTTTTGCGGAAGTTGGCGCGACTTTGGGCGCGAGCGAGGACGCGGCGAAAATGCGCGTGAACCGCGCGCTGGAAAAGCTGCGGAAATTTTTCACGAAACGCGGCGTGAGTTCGACCACGGCCATCATCGCCGGAACGATTTCCGCCAATTCCGTTCAAGCCGCGCCGATTGGTTTGGCCAAAACAATTTCTGCCGTTGCAATTTCTAAAAGCGCGGCGGTTTCAACATCAACCTTAACCCTCATCAAAGGAGCATTGAAAATTATGGCATGGACAAAAATTAAAACAGCAGTTGTCGTCGGCGCGGGCTTGTTACTCGCCGTAGCTAGTGGGACAGAAATTTATAAACTACAGCAATCAGAAATCGGGGTGAGTTATTTCCCGAGAGACTCATGGGCATCCAGCGGATTTGCCACTCCAGAGGCTACGATTAAATCGTTTATGTGGGCCAAGAGCGCCGGCGATATAAAAACCGTTCTGGATATTGCCACTCCAGAAATGAGGCAGGAAGTGGAAGAACAGTATTTCAAAAACAAATCCGATCAGGAGAGGTCTGCGATCCTGATTGAAAATGTAAAAGATGTCACGGGAGTCCGAATTCAAAAGAAGCTGGTTCTCGCCGATGATCGGGTCGTTTTACAAATCCACTTCGATGGAATGCCAAAGAATACCCATTCAAAAGTGACAATGCGGAAGATTGACGGTGAATGGAAGGTTTCTAGGGTAGAGGAACAAGAATGAAGGGCTGGCATTTCTTCTTAACTCGCATCGCAAACCATTTACACGCCGCCCGCGCCTCGTATAATGTCCGTCTGTGAATTCGCAAAAGCGTCAGCGCGTCGTCTGCTGCTTGCTTTTGAACCTGATTGGAGGTAAAAGACAATCATGAGCGTTACTGGAAAAATCAAGAATGGCGCGGTCGTTCTGCCGCCGGGAACAAAACTGCCGGAAGGAGCGGACGTGAAAATTGAAACGCTTGAACTCGCGCCGGCGGACGATCCGTTTGTCGCCGCCGTCCTCAAGGTGGCCAAGCCGCGCCCGCACTGGCCGAAAGATTTCGTCCTCAACCACGGCCATTACGTCAGCGGCGAGCCGAAAAAATCGTGAGCGCCGTTTTCGCCGACACGTCCTTTTATCTGGCGCTGTTGCGGGGCGACGACCCGGTGCATCCCCGCGCACTCGCCGAATCGCGCGCCGGACATTCCATCATCACGACGGAATTTATCCTGCTGGAATTGGGCAATGCCTGCGCGTGTGCCGCCGACCATGCTGATTTTCTCGCGCTCGTGGCGGGTCTCCGCGCCAGCCCGCGCGCGACCATCGTGCCGCTCGATTCGCAACTGCTTGAGCGCGGCATGCAACTCATGGGCGAACGGCAGGACAAAGACTGGTCGCTTACAGATTGCATCAGTTTTGTGGTGATGAAGGAACATGGCATCCACGACGCCCTCACCACCGACAGGCATTTCACACAGGCAGGCTTCACTGCGTTGCTGAAACAAGGCGCGGACTGAACTTGCGGCGGGGGCTTTTCATTTTATACTTTCCCACTGTGGTTGCATTCAAGAAAACACGCGTGGTCTGCGGCATGAGCGGAGGAGTTGATTCCTCGGCGACGGCGGCGCTTTTGATCGAGCAAGGCTACGAGGTCATCGGCATCACGCTCAAGCTCTGGCCGCAGGATTGCGTGAACCGTGCCGAGGACAAATGCTGCGGCCCGCAGGCCGTCACCGACGCGCGCTCCGTCTGCGACAAGCTCGACATCCCGTATTACCTCATTGACGAGGCGGCGGAATTCCAGAAGCACGTCATCCAATATTTCGCTGACGAATACAAGGCCGGCCGCACGCCGAACCCCTGCGTGATGTGCAATCAGAATTTGAAATTCGGAAGATTGATTGACCGCGCGAATCAACTCGGCGCGGATTTTATTGCGACAGGACATTTTGCGCGGATTGAAAAAAACGCGGACGGTTCGCGCCATCTGCTCAAGCGCGGACGCGATTCGCGCAAGGATCAAAGTTATTTTCTGTTTTCGCTTCGGCAGGATCAACTCGCGCGCGCCATTTTTCCGCTCGGCGAAAAAACCAAGAGCGACACGCGCGAAGTGGCGCGGCATTGCAACCTCAAGACCGCCGACAAGGAGGAGAGCATGGAAATCTGTTTCGTGCCGGACAACAATTACGGCGGTTTTCTCCAGTCGGCGAACCTCGTGCAAAAAACGCGCGGCGACATCGTGGATTTGCACGACCATGTTCTCGGCCAGCACGACGGCATCGCGTTTTACACCATCGGCCAGCGCAAGGGACTTGGCATCACGACGAGCAAGCCCGTTTATGTCGTGGAACTCGACGCGGAAAACAATCGCGTCGTCGTCGGCGACGATTCCGCGCTCGACCGGGATGAATTCATCGCCGACCGCTGCAACTGGCATCCGTTCGACAAGTTGACGGAGCCAATCGAAGTCACGGCGAAAATCCGTTACAACCATTCCGGCACGGCTGCGACAATTTCTCCGCTGGAAAATAATCGCGTGAAAGTAAAATTACATTCGCCGCAGCGCGCCATCACGCCCGGCCAGGCGGCGGTTTTTTATCAGGATGATCTGGTCGTCGGCGGCGGGTGGATTGCGCGGTGATGCAATTGACGCAGGCAAATATTCTCCGATAGACTTCAAGACATGGAACTGCACCGCCGGTTCATCCTTCTGTTTTTTGCCAGCGCAGGCATCGCATCAGCCGCCGGGACCGGCCACGATTATGCGAAATGGGAACCAGAGATCGCCGCCTACGAGCAGGCGGACACGACCAACCCGCCGCCCAGGAGCGCGATTGAATTCATCGGCTCCTCGACCATCAGGAAATGGACGACGCTGGCGGAGGATTTTCCCGGCCGGCCCGTCTTCAACCGCGGCTTTGGCGGCTCGGAGATCGCGGACTCCACGCACTTCGCGCCACGGGTGATTTTCCCCTACGCGCCCGGGATGATTTTCTTCCGCGCCGGCGGCAACGACCTTTGGTCCGGCAAATCGCCGGAACAGGTCTTTGCTGATTTTAAGGAATTTGTGAAAACCGTCCATGCCCGCCTGCCGGAAACCAAAATCATTTTTATCTCATGGAGCCCCACCCCCTCACGCTGGCGGCAGCATGAAAAGGAAAAGACGCTGAACACGCTCGTGGCGGATTACATCCGTGGAAAACCCTTCCTGCAATACATCGAGACCTACGACCTGCCGCTCGGCGCGGACGGACGACCGCGACCGGAATTGTTTGAGGCCGACCAGTTGCACTTCAACGCCGCGGGCTACAAGCTGCTGGCCGAACGCGTGCGTCCGTTCCTGCCGAAATAAACCTTCCGGCTCGGCGAAGGCGGATGTAATGGGTAAAATCAGTTTGCGATGGACGTTTGGGGCATTTGGCGTTTGAATTGCAAAATTGCCTATGTGTAAATCGAGCTTGGCGAAATGTATCTCTTTTTGCCTGTTGAACGCCTTTCTTTTCAAAATGGAAGCGGCTCAAGATCACACTGAATGGAAATCGGTTTCAGGTAAATGGACTGACACAACACATTGGTCTTATGGTTTGCCGAACGCATTTGAAAGGGCAATTGTTCGTGGAAACAGCACGGTAATTATTCCTTCCGGCACTTATTTGGCCGGCGATTTGGAAATCGGTTTCAATGCCGGCGATGACGCGCGAGTTGAAGTGGACGGCGGACAATTGATTTTGATGCAAGACTCTTTGCGCGTAGGCGAATACAGCGGCGGACAAGGAGAGTTCGTTCTCAAAGATGGAGCGATGCACTGCGTCATGGATGTTTTTGTCGGCGCGGCCAGCGCTGTTCCCGGTCGCGCCACAAAAGCGTCTCTTTATATTCAAGGCGGAAGTTTTCTTGGACGAACATTAACCGTTGGTGTTGGTTTTGGGGCCGAATCTCTTTTGGCAATTGAAGGTTCGCACGCTTCGGCAATCCATGTCCTTGATTACTGTTATATTGAGGGATTGGCTGATCCAAATGGAAAATCCGGTCAATCAACTCTTTCGTTCGTTTTGGATGAACACGGCGTTACTCCCATTACGATTCAATCTCGTCGCGACGGTTTGCGAATTATCAAAGACTCCAAAAGTCAATGTCACCTGCAAATCAGTTTGAGCGCAGTTCCGCCACGTGATGATGTCACACTTGTTTCGAGTCACGTGCCAATTCAAGGGACTTTTAACGGATTGCCGGAAGGAAGCGAAATTACAGCGCAATATGCGGGACAAACCTATCGTTGGAAATTGACTTATCATGGCGGTGCAAATGACGACGATCTCGTATTGAAAAATGAAAGTGATTACGCTGCGGATGCTCTGGTTACTCACACGCGTCCGATTCCTGAAATTCCAAAACCACTTTGGCTCGAACATCCTCTTTTTCCGCTCGCCATTTCCGAAGACGAACCTGCGTTTCCCGGTGCTGAAGGCTATGGCGCATTTACCGCAGGTGGTCGTGGCGGCAAATTTTTTAATGTAAATAATCTCAATGATTCTGGTCCGGGAAGTCTTCGGGAAGCAATTGAGGCGTCAGGACCACGCATAATTCATTTTCGGGTAGGAGGCGTGATTCAATTGAAATCCACGCTTATCATCACAGACCCGTTCGTCACGATTGATGGGCAAGATGCGCCGGTTGCTGGAATCATGCTTCGCAATCACGGCATTGAAGTAAGAACACACGACGTCGTGTTGCGTTATTTTCGCATTCGTGTCGGTGACGATGAGATCAAGAGCGGTGCTGAAAGTTTAAGTTATTATCAAGGCGGCGGCGGCGAACACGCTCTGTATTTCGCAGGCGCGAAAAATTGTATCGCTGATCATCTCTCCTTGAGTTGGTCAACGACCAAAATTCTATCAGTCACCAAGATGAGCGATTTGATAACCATTCAATGGTGTATATTGAGCGAGGCTCTCAATTTTGCCAAACACGGCTACGCTTCCATCGTCGGCGGAAATCGAGTGACTTGGCATCACAATCTTTTTGCCCATAACTACAGTCGCAATGTTCGTTTTCAAGGAATGGTTGACGCCGACTTTCGCAACAATGTCATTTACGACTGGGGCGACAGATCTGCGTATGGAGAATTTGACCGGCTCAATTATGTCGGCAACTATCTCAAAGCCGGGCCATCCACAACGCAAAGGCCATATTTGTTCTTTCATGACGGCGAGGCGGTGGTAATGCCGGGTTCGTTATTCGTCACCAACAATATCATTGAAGGCGAACCAAAAGTGCCCGGAGTAAATACGAATAACTGGAGCGGAATGGGATATTACTATTATGACCGTAATATGATTGGAACATCGCGGCCTTTCCCTGCACCGCCTGTTACAACTGAAACACCACAGGTCGCTTACAGATATGTCTTGGAAGATGCAGGTGACACACTTCCGAGACGTGATTCTGTTGATGAACGCATCGTCAATGAAGTTCAACAAGGAACGGGTCGTATTGTTAATTCAGTTGAAGAAGCCGGTGGTTGGCCCAATTTTCAATCTGCAAAATAACAACAGTTATATTTGTATAAGTTCGGCGGGGGATGACCCGCGCTATTTTCAAATCAGCGTGCCGGTGCAGCCGGGCAATTCGGGCGGGGTGCTGGTGGATGAGCGGGGCAACGTCATCGGCATCGTGTCGGCCAAGCTGGATGCGTCGGCGGCGCTGGCGGCGAGCGGGGCGTTGCCGGAGAATGTGAATTACGCGGTGAAGAGCAGTTTGCTCTTGAGCTTTCTGGAGTCGGTGCCGGAGGTTTCGGACAAACTCAAAGCACCCAACACGGCGGATGAGAAGTTTGAGGATGTGGTGAAGTCGGCACAGGATGCTGCGGTGCTGGTGCTGGTTTATTGATGGTAGGGACGGCTCGCCGAGCCGTCCGAGGCGGACATCCCGGCGGGATGTCCCTACCTTTCGACTCGCGAGGACGCTCGCCCCACCGAAAACGGCGACGTTGTTGGTTTATTAAGGTTCGTAAGTGGCCTCCAAAAAGTAGCTTAGGAGTTTCCGCCAGCCGTGCAGGATTTCGGGGGAAGAGTCCAGCACTTCACGGGAACGACACAGGATTTTGCGGGAGGCGTCCGGGATTTCATGGGGACAGGTCAGGACTTTGCGGGAACGAGTCAGGATTTCGCGGGAACGATGGATAATTTGGCGGCTTCGGCGTTCTCCCTGACCTGTTCGGGATTTTTACAGCCGGGGATGAGCGCGGATACAGCCGGATTTTTCAAACACCACGCCATCGCCCATTTCGCCATCGGCATACCGGGCGGCACTTCCTCTCTTTGAAGACGCTCCACTTCGGCGACGTCGCGCATCATTTTTTGGTGCTCGAATGTGACGCGCACGTCGTTCGTGTCAAAACTCACGCCGGATTTATATTTGCCGCTCAACAAACCGCTGGCCAGCGGCACGCGTGCGAGGATGCCGAGATTATTTTTTTGCGCGTGCGGGAAATAAATCTCCTCGGCGCGGCAGTCGAGACGGTTGTAGTAAACCTGCAAGGCCTCGACGTCAAACTTCGCGGCTTCGCGCGCCTGAAGTTCGCTGCCCGCCTGCAAAATGGAAGCGCCAAGATGACGGATTTTGCCCGCGCGCTTTTGTCCGGCGAGAAAACTCCAAAGTTCCTCGTTCTGAAAAATCGCATCCGAGCCGGAATGGAATTGGTAGAGATCAATTGTTTCGGCGCGCAGCGCCTTGAGCGAGGCGTCAAGTTGAGCACTTACACCCGCGATGGAAAAATCGTCGTCGCGGCTCATAAAACTTTTGTAGTGATGGCCGAACTTGGTGGCGACGACCCAGCGCGAGCGGTCGCGGCGCGACAAATAATCGCCGATGAGTTTTTCGGACAAATGTTCCAGCCCGTAACATTCGGCGGTGTCAATCAAGTTGATTTCGCACTCGGCAGCGGCATCAAGTATCGCGTCAGCTTCAGCCTGCGAAACATTTTTCCCCCACTCGCCGCCGAATTGCCACGTGCCGATGCCAATGACGGAGACCCGCAAATTTGTTTTTCCAAGAGTTCGATAACGCATGGTTGAAGTTTACCAAATAAATTGCGCTTGCGCCAAGCTTGTTCGTTGCTAAAGTCATTTTGTAATTTCATCCGCCGACTGTGGCGGTTTTCCTTTTTAACCTGAATCAATTAACGCGTGAAAATTTTTAGCGGCACAGCAAACGAACCTTTGGCGCAGGCCATCTGCAAATCCATCGGCGTGGAATTGGGCAAATGCACCATCAAACCGTTCCCCGACGGCGAGACGTTCGTGAAGATCGAGGAGAACGTGCGCGGCGAGGAAGTGTTCGTCGTCCAGCCCACTTCGCCACCGACGAACCATCATCTGATGGAGTTGTTCATCATGATGGATGCGTTGCGGCGGGCGAGCGCGGCACGCATCACGGCGGTGCTGCCGTTTTACGGTTACGCCCGGCAAGATCGCAAAGACCAGCCGCGCGTTCCCATCACGGCGAAGCTCGTGGCGAATCTGCTTGTGGCGTCGGGTGCGAACCGGATTCTCACGGTGGATTTGCATGCTCAGCAGATTCAGGGTTTTTTCGACATTCCGGTGGATCATCTCTACGCCGCGCCGGTAATGTATGATTATTTGAAGCAGAAAAAATTGACCGACCTCGTCGTGGTCAGCCCGGACACGGGCGGATTGAAAATGGCGCACGCCTATTCGCAAGTGCTGGAATCGGGACTGGCCATCGTTGCGAAACGCCGCAAAAGCGCAACGGACGTGGAATCTTTGGCAGTCATTGGTGAAATCAAAGGCAAAAATGTTTTACTGGTGGACGATTTGACCGAGACAGCGGGCACCATCACGACGGCGGCGGCTTTGTTGAAGAAAAAGGGCGCGAAGAATATCATTGCCTGCATCTCGCACGCCATTCTCAACGACGTAGGCATCGAAAGATTGCGAAAATCGGTGATTGACGAATTAATTACGACTGATACAGTTCAACGCCCTGCGATTGACGGCGTGAAGATAGTCACGTTGTCGGTGGCGGGGCTTTTGGGCGAAGCCATCAAACGAATTCACAATAATTCGTCGGTGAATTCGCTCTTCGAATTCAAAGGCGGTCGCACCAGTTAGCGTCCGCAAAAATACAATTTTAAGAAAATGAAATCAGTCGCATTGAAAGCCTATCCGCGCGCGCAGGTGCAGCGCGCCGAAGTCACGAAACTCCGTCGCGCCGGCCGCGTGCCCGCGACGATTTACGGCCGTCTGGCCAAGCCGCAAAATCTCGAAGTGAATTCTAAAGAGTTCGCCGACCTGCTGCATCATTCCGCCTCGGAAAACCTGCTCGTGGATTTGTCCGTCGAAAACGACGCGCGTTCCAAGCGTCTTGCGCTCGTGCAGGAAATCCAGCACCACCCGCTTGATGGGAAAGTTTTACATGTTGATTTCCATGAAGTCGCCGAAAATGAAAAGGTCACCGTCCATGTCCCCGTGGAAACGACCGGCGAAGCTGTGGGCGTGAAAACCGGCGGCGGCGTGCTCGAACACGTTTTGTTTAAATTGAAAGTCCGCTGCCTGCCGAAAGATTTGCCTGAACAGATTGTCGTGGATGTGACCAGCCTCGAAATCGGCAAGGCGTTTCACATCAGTGACATCAAAGCACCCGAAGGTGTTGAAATTTTGGGTGACAAGCAGATTACCGTTGTCGCTGTCGCCGCGCCGCGCGCCGAAGAAGAAGTGGTTGCCACCGAAGCCGCTCCGGCCGCTGGCGATGTCGAGATGACCAAGGAAAAGAAGGAAGAAGGTGCGGAAGGCGCGTCCGCCGGAAAAGCCGGCGAAAAAGCCCCGGCCAAGGGCGACGCGAAAGCCGCTGCTGCCGGAGACAAAAAAGCCGAGGCGAAACCGGAAGCCAAGGCCGAGAAGAAGAAATAATTTTTGCGGCGGAAGCCGCTTTCCCCGCGCATGGAGCCATTGCATCTCATCGTGGGTTTGGGAAATCCGGGCGCGGAACATGCGAAGACGCGGCACAACGCCGGATTTTTGCTGGTCGAAAAACTGGCGGCACAGTGGAAAGCCGATTGGACGAACGAACGAAAGTTTGATGCTCGAATTGCAAAGGCTGAACACAGCGGCAAGCACGTTTTGTTGTGCCAGCCGCAGACGTTCATGAATTTGAGCGGCCAAACAGTTGGCGCGTTGAAAAATTTTTATCAATTGTCATTGAAGCAGATTTTGGTGACGGTGGACGATGCGGATTTACCGCTGGGCGAAATCCGGTTGAAGCCCAAAGGTAGCAGCGGCGGGCATCACGGATTGGAATCTGTCGAGCAGCATCTGGCGTCGCGCGAGTTTGCACGATTGCGGATTGGGATCGGCCGAGCAGACAGCACGCGGAAAATTACAAATTATGTGCTCGGAAAATTTGATTCGAGCGAAAGTGAGTTGTTAAGAAAAGTTTTGGACCGAGCGTCCGACCAGATTGAGTGCTGGCTGGACGGCGGAATTGAAAAAGCAATGAGCCAGTTTAACGGAGTCGTTGACTCCATGAACGAAAAGAAAAAACAGTGAAACGATACGAAGGTCTCTTCATACTGAACACAGCAGGAAAAGAAGAAGGCGTGAAAGAAGCTCTCGACAAGATTTCTGCGGAAATCTCGACGGCAGGCGGCGAAGTCGAAACCGTTCAGAAAATGGAACGGAAAAGTTTTGCGCGCGTAGCCGACAAAAAGCACAACGCCGGATTTTATGCGAACGTCATTTTCAACGGCACGCCCTCGATCATTGCGCAGTTGCGCGCGAAGTTCGGGTTGAGTGAGGATGTTTTCCGCGTGATCTTCACCGACTCGCCGGAGCCGAAGCCCGCGAAATAATCCAAAGGAATTTTATGGCCAGTTTTAACAAAGTGATTTTGATGGGAAACCTGACACGCGATCCCGAATTGCGCTACACGCCCAAAGGAACCGCAATTGCAAAAATTGGCCTGGCGGTCAATCGCGTCTGGACGAACGAAGCCGGTGAAAAAAAGGAAGACGTTACTTTTATTGATGTGGATGTTTTTGGCCGCACGGCGGAAAACGTCGGTCAATATATGCGCAAAGGCCGTCCGATTTTGGTTGAAGGGCGTCTCAAACTGGATCAATGGGATGACAAGGCCACTGGTGCCAAACGCAGCAAGCTCGGCGTAGTTGCTGAAACGGTTCAATTTCTCGGCAGCGCGCCCGGCGCCGGCGAAGGTGGCGCACCGGCAGCTCCACGCGTGCCACGTCCCGCCGCAGCCAGCGAACCCGTGGAAGGCGACGCGCCGCCCGAAAGTGACGACGTTCCGTTCTGATTTTTAACTACAGCAATTTCAAAATTATTTTCGTATGGCAAAAACTGAAGTTATTCTCATCCACAACATCGTCGGCCTTGGCGGTGAATCCGATCAAGTCCGCGTCGCCGCCGGTTACGCGCGCAACTTTTTGTTCCCGCAAGGTTTTGCGATTCCACTAACCAGCTCGAACAAGCGCCGCATTGAGGCGCTCAGGCAGCGGCGCGGCGAACGCGAGGCGCATGAATTCAATACCATGAGCGAACTCTCCAAAGGCGTCGCGAAACTGGTTTGTGTTGTCAAAGTCAAAGCGGGCGACGACGGCAAGATGTTCGGCTCGGTGACGGCAGGAATGATCGCTGACGAATTAAAACATCAGTTTGACATCTCGCTCGACAAAAAGAAAATCCATCTCGAACACGCGATCAAAACCCTCGGCGAACACGAAGTAGAACTGCATTTGCACGCGGAAGTCAAAGGCACGCTGAAAGTCCGCGTTGAAAGTCTCACACCGATTGTGGTGCCCGCACTGGAAGCCGCGCCCGGCGAAGTCAAAACTGAAAAACGCGGCAGACGTCCCGAACGCGCTGAAAAAGCTGAAGTCGCTGAAGCGAAACCCAAAACTACAAAAGTGGAAAAGACGCCCAAAACCGCTAAAGTGTCCAAGACGGAAAAAATCACTTGAAAGTGCGGTTCAGTTGGATTATTCTGATTTTGTAATGTTGAAAATCGTTTTACAAGTTGTCATTCTCGCCGTCGTCGTAGTTGACGACGCCGTTGGTGCTTGTTGAACTGAAACAAATTTAACAAAACCCACGGCTGGCAACAGTCGTGGGTTTTTGTTTGACCTGCGCCCAATTGTCAGTCAAAACCAAAGAAACCCATGAGCAAAACAACTCAAATTGCTGAAATAAAGAAAACTTTAGTTCCGAAACGCGCTGAGATCGGCCCGGCTATGTTTGGGCGCGACATTTTGGTCGAGGCACTCGAACGCGAAGGCGTGGAAGTCATTTTTGCCTATCCCGGCGGGGCAAGCATGGAAATTCACCAGTCGCTCACGAAATCGAAAATTCGTACGATTCTTCCGCGTCACGAACAAGGCGGCAGTTTTGCGGCGGAAGGTTACGGGCGCGCTACCGGCAAGGCTGGTGTGTGCATGGGCACGAGCGGTCCCGGCGCGACAAATCTAGTAACCGCCATCGCCGATGCCTACATGGATTCCTGCCCGCTCATCGCCATCACCGGCCAGGTGAATCAAGCGATGATTGGCCGGGGCGCATTTCAAGAAACGGACATCATTGGCGTGACTTTGCCGATTGTGAAACACAGTTATCTTGTCACGGATGTGAACGACATTCCACGCATAGTCAAGGAGGCATTTTACATCGCCCAAACGGGCCGCCCCGGCCCGGTTGTGATTGACGTGCCAAAAAATGTGCAACAGCAAAAAACGCAGCCGGTTTGGCCGACACTCGAACAAACCAAAAAAGGTCTGCCCGGTTATACGCAGCCGGATTTGCGCGCGGACGAAGTCGCGTTGAACGAAATTCTTGGCTTGATTGAAAAGGCCGAACGTCCCGTGCTTTACTGCGGCGGCGGCATCATCACGAGCGGTGCGGCGGCGGAACTCAAAAAATTTGCCGAGGCGACGAACATTCCTGTGACAACCACCATCATGGGCGTCGGCGGCTTTCCCGAAACCCATCCACTTTCATTGCGCTGGCTCGGGATGCACGGCGCGGCGTTTGCGAACTGGGCGGTGAACGGCGAATACAAACAGCGCAAAGACCCGACCGAGCCGATGGTGAAATTGAAGGACGGTGCGGATTTGCTGTTGTCGTTCGGCGTGCGGTTTGACGATCGCGTGACCGGCAAGTTCGAGGAATTTTGCAAGCACGGCACGATTGTCCACGTTGATATTGACGCGTCCGAGTTGAACAAGAATCGCAAGGCACATTTGCCGGTTACCGGTGATATTAAGGACGCGCTTACGCGATTAAACGCGATGATTGCGAAACGTCCGCTTAATAAAAAGCACGCCGCGTGGCTCGAACAAATCGCCGAGTGGAAAAAGAAAGCGCCGTTCGCCTACGCCGTCACACCGGAAATTGCGAACAGCGATCACATGAAAGACCATCTCAAGGGCCGGGAAGATCAAGTCATCCTCCCACAGATGGTCATTGAGATGCTTTACGAATTAACCAAAGGCGACGCGTTTATAACGACTGGTGTCGGCCAACATCAGATGTGGAGCGGCCAATGGTATAAATATAAATTCCCTCGCCAGTTCATCACAAGCGCAGGTTTGGGCGCGATGGGTTTCGGATATCCAGCGGCGCTCGGTGTCAAAGTCGCACATCCTGACAAGGAAGTGATCGACATTGACGGCGACGGTTCGTTTTTGATGAACGTGCAGGAGCTCGCCACGGCGCACGTCGAAAAAATCGCCGCGAAAGCGATCATTTTGAACAACCAGCACCTCGGCATGGTGGTGCAGTGGGAGGATAATTTTTTTGCCGGCAATCGCGGCCATACTTATCTTGGCGACCCCGATCATCGCGCGGAGATTTATCCCGATTACGTTCGCGTGTGCAATTCATTCAACGTGCCATGCGAACGCGTGATGTTCAAAAAAGATTTGCGCGCCGCGCTCCAGCGGATGCTCGATGCGAAGACGGCTTATGTCCTCGATGTCGTGACGCCTTACAGCGAACACGTGTTGCCGTTTATTCCGGCGGGCAAAACGGTCGCGGACATGATTTGGAAAGCATAATTTATTTCACTGATAAAATTACTTACGAACCGGACACAACTTCTTGTCGTCCGGTTCATTTTTTGCGACGCTGTCTGCGTGCAAAAACTTATTTTCCTGCTTTTAATTGCATTTGGGGGTTCTGCGCGCGGCGCGGAAATGACAATTGATTTTGGCGATTTTCCAACCGGGCAAACACCTTCGGGGTTTCACAAAGCTTTGGCTGGCGGCGGCGAGCCCGGCGACTGGAAAATCATCATGGGCGATGTGCCATCGGCGTTCACGCCGTTGACGCCGCAAGCGCAAAGCGTGAGCAAACGCGCCGTGCTCGCACAAACCAGCGAAGACCCGACCGACGAACGTTTTCCGATGCTGATTTTCGACCAAGAGACGTTCAAAGATTTTAAGCTGACGACACAATTCAAAATTGTCAGCGGGGTGATGGAGCAAATGGCCGGTGTTGTGTTTCGTTTTCAAAATGAATCAAATTTTTATGTCGTTCGCGCCAGCGCGCTGGGACACAATTTGCGCTTTTACAAAGTAGTGGACGGCATTCGTTCGGATCCCATAGGCCCGACCATGGATATTTCGACAAGCGTCTGGCACACACTGGCGGTGCAATGTCAGGGAAATCAAATTACCTGCTGGCTCGACAATCTTCTGGCGATGCCACCGCTGAATGACAACACCTTCGACGCGGGCAAAATCGGTTTTTGGACGAAGTCGGACGCCGTCAGTTATTTCGGCGACACGACAATCAATTACACGCCGCGCGTGCCAATGGCGCAAATGCTAGTGCAAAGCATCATGCAAAAGCAGCCGCGCATTTTGGGGCTGCGAATTTACATACTTGATGACAAAAACGACCCGCGCGTTATTGCAAGTAAATATGAAAAGGAAATTAACCAGATAGGAACAGTTGCGGAAAAGAAGGCGATTACAGACGGTGTGGTTTCGTTTGGCCGCGGCAAAGGGACAGTCGCTGTTGTTTTGCCATTGCGTGACCGCAATGGCGACCCGATGGCTGCAGTGCATGTGCAATTGGAATCTTTCCCCGGAGAAACACAAGATACCGCAGTAATGCGCGCTACAACAATCATCAAACTAATGCAAGCAGAGGCCACTTCGAGCGACGAATTGATGCAATAATCAATCCTTACATTTGATCCGGTGATTTCACAGCGGGCACTTCACCGGCTTTGGCACGGCGCACGCCACCGAGCACAACAATATCACCGTTTTCATCCACGTTGAGTCGCGGATGCGTGTTCACGTAATCGTAAATTTCTTGTTGAAGAACATCGCCGTTCGGATTGATAACGGAATAAGTGAAGACCGACCCGCCGCTTTGGCTAAGCACGTGCAAATTGCTCAAGTGGTCAACCTGCGCCTCCGGCTGGCCAAACGATACCATGCGGCACAGCGGACGAACCTTCAAAACATACGCTTCAGATTCATCGCTTACCTGCACGTATAATTGCAATTGGGAGCGCAGATAATTAGCTTCTTCCAAAGTGTATTTGCGAATTTCCGGCGCGCGATTCGTTACGCCCGCAGGCAAGGGCACGCCAAACACTTGCGACCACAGTCTCGCACCGTCAATCACATCAAAGTCTTTCGGGGGACTGGAAATTTCCGTATCCCATGCCTTGATTCTTACCGTGGCGACGATGCTATAATGACTCGACCGCGCCAGCGCAAAATATGGTTCCAAATCCACATGCTTCGTCGCGACTTCCGACGAACCCAAGTCAAATTCGCCCTGCACCGGCGGATCGGCATTTTTAAGGACAATGAAGCCGTCCGCTGACTCGACAGAAAACGTCAGCCAGTTTGAATCCGCGCCCAAATGCAAAGTCTGGCCGGAACGATTCGTAACATGAACCGCTACTTGCACAGCCTCGCTCGGCAGAAATTGATCCTGATCCAGTGTCACGCTTACGCTCACTTGCGCTGAAACGCTGAAGACAGCCAGCCATACGAAGCCGAAAATGGAGCATAACGATTTCATTTGAACGATGGATAATTTAAAGAGATGCACGCGCATGGCAACTATTTGATTTGAGAATCTTACTGATTTTCCGCTGTCAAAAATCTTTCCGCATCAATCGCCGCCGCACAACCCGCGCCTGCAGCGGTGACTGCCTGCCGGTAAACATGGTCCGCGCAGTCGCCCGCCACAAAAACCCCGGGCACATTTGTCATCGTGCCGCGCTTCGGAATGATGAAGCCGTTGCCGTCCATTTCAATTTTGCCTTTGAAAATTTCCGTGTTCGGCATGTGGCCAATGGCAATGAAAACACCTGCGCAATTCAAAATACTTTCCGCGCCGGTCTTGAGATTTATTAATTTCACGCCGGTAACTTTGTCCTGTTTTACGTCTAAAATCTCTGTCACCGCAGAATTCCAAATCGGCTTGATGGTTTTGTGAGCATGAACGCGTTCGGCCATGATTTTTGACGCGCGCAAGGAATCGCGGCGATGCACAAGATTCACAAGCGAGCCAAAACGCGTCAAGTAGAGCGCTTCCTCGCACGCGGAGTCACCGCCGCCAACCACGACAAGCGGCTGGTTGCGAAAAACCGGCAATGCGCCGTCGCACGTCGCGCAATAGGTCACACCTTTGGTTTCGAGCAAATCCTCGCCGGGCACGCCAAGATGTTTATGGCTTGCGCCAGTGGCAATAATGACAGTTTCAGCTTCAACATATTCGCCGTCCACCGTTAATACAAAAGGCCTTTTTGAAAAATCTACTGCTTCGACCGTTCCAAAGCTTGTGCGTGAGCCGAAGCGTTCGGCTTGTTTCTGCATCCTTGTCATTAATTCATAGCCGTCCACGCCCTCGGGAAAGCCGGGGTAATTTTCAACGATGCTCGTGGTGGTTAGCAGACCACCGGGTTGACGGCCGGTGAGCACAAGCGGCCGGAGGTTGGCGCGCGCGGTGTAAAGCGCCGCCGTCCAGCCGGCACAACCCGAACCAATGACAACAACTTTTTCCATAGGGACGCGCAAGGTAATCCGTCAGGGCGTCCGTTGCAAGTTCAGCAACGCGCTTTGAGTTTGCCGTTTCACCGTTTTGACGATTAACTGGCGCCCTAAATGAAATTGCCGCAGAAAATCTGGTTTGCTGTTTCCGTTTTTTATTTGAGCACACGACCCATTTGTTTCGCACAATCCGCCGTGACAAATGTATGGTCATTACCCTTGCCGAATTCCCATGCCGATTCTTCGCCAGCCATCGCACCGGATGGAACAATTTATCAAGCGACGTTCTTCGGCAACTTGCTCGCGGTCACGCCGCAAGGCCAAGTCAAATGGACTTTCAGAATCAATTCCGAGATTAACTCGTCGCCGGCGATCGCCGATGACGGAACAATTTATTTTGGCGCACGCAACCGGAAATTTTACGCGGTTACGCGACAAGGGAAACTCGAATGGACTTTTGCAACCGGCGCATGGAATGATTCGTCACCCGCGATTGGCCAGGATGGAACAATTTACTTCGGCTCGTGGGATAAAAATTTTTACGCACTGAATCCCGATGGCTCAAAAAAATGGGTTTTTACAACCAGTAACATTGTTGCCTCCTCGCCGGCAATCGGAACCGACGGAACAATTTATTTTGGATCTTATGACAAAAATTTTTATGCGCTAACACCGGATGGAAAGTTAAAGTGGTCGTTTACTACCGGCGGTGAAATTATTTCGTCACCGGCGATTGGCGCGGACGGAACGGTCTATTTTACTTCATTGGACGGCAATCTTTATGCGCTGAAACAGGACGGCTCGGAGCGTTGGCATTTGCATACCGGCGGCATCACTGAATCTTCGCCGGTACTCGATGAAAGCGGTGATCTTTTTTTATCGGCATACGCTACCGATATTGCCGTCCGCCCCGATGGAAAAAAACTTTGGGGAATTAATTCGAGCGTTCCGGTTGATGCAACTCCGGTAGTTGCTGCAAATGGCGTGATTTATTTTATCACATCTTGGGAGACGCTGACGGGCGTTCAGCAAAACGGCCTGCCTCAATGGCGAGTGGGCACCCGCGGGAATAATACCGCCTCACCCGCCATTGGTGACGATGGAACTATTTACGTGCGAGACAACTTGTTTTTGTGCGCCATCAACTCAACCAATGGTCTGGCACCACTGGCAAAAAGTTCTTGGCCGATGTTCCGGGCAAATCCGCAACATACTGGTCGCGTGCAAAATTGACAGACGTCACGGCTCGCCAATGCGGAAGAAGCGTTGCGCGGAATTGGTAACCGGCACGATTAGTTGCAAAGTTCCGCCGTTGCCACTGAAGTTGGTGTAAGGTAGCCAGTTTGTCGTGGCCAAATCATCATTGTAATAAAGCGTATAGCTCTGGCCGTTGACTGTTTGCAAACTCAAATTAAAATTACCGCCTGACACCATCGGTGAAACAATTTGCACCGGCGACGGCCCGGAGGTTGAAAGCGACAAGGCAAACACTGTGCCTTCTTCATTCGTGCCACCGGATGCTGCCGTTCCATAAAGCGCGCTGCCCGACAATGCAAGTGTTGCTTCCGGTGCAGTTCCTTCGTTCGGGCTCAAATTATACAGAATTGTGTATCCGCTACCGTTGGTATTGATTTCAAATATCGTGCCAGAATAGTTAGTGCCGCCAGAGGCTGTTGTTCCATAAAGCGTGCTGCCGGACAAAACCAAACCGCCATACGGAACCGCGCCATCGCCATCCAACGGCCCGGCAAAAGTGTAAAGAATCTGGAAATTACCATTGGTATCAATTGAAAATATGGTTCCGAAACCATTAGTGCCACCTAAATACGCCGTCCCGTAGAGAGTCTTACCCGATAAAATCAACCCGCCATACGGATAAGCCCCGTCGCTGTTAGTATTACTATCATTATCAGGAAGTGTTGCGAAACTATACAAGTTCGTAAAACCCGTGCCATCAGTGTTAATAGCGAACACCGTGCCAGCGTTATTGCCGCCACCACTCGCCGTCCCATACAGGGTGTTGCCCGATAAAATCAACCTGCCAATCGGATAAGCTCCATCGTTGCCGTTAGTAAAACTATACAGGTTCGTAAAACCCGTGCCATCGGTGTTAATGGCGAACACCGTGCCCGCACCCGCACTGCCGCCATAATACGTCGTCCCATACAGAGTGTTGCCCGATAAAATCAATCCGCCTCGCGGATTAGCTCCGTCAATGCCGTTGGTAAAATTATACAAGTTCGCAAAACCGGTGCCATTGGTGTTGACGGCGAATACGGTGCCATCACTATCCGTGCCCCCTGCATACGCCGTCCCATACAGAGTGTTGCCCGATAAAATCAATCCGGCCTCCGGAATAGATCCGTCGCTGCTGGCAGCGAAACTATGCAGATTTGAAAAACCCGTGCCATCGGTGTTGACGGCGAACACCGTACCTTCATCGTGGGCGCCGCCTTCCGTCGCCGTCCCATACAAGGTGTTGCCCGATAAAATCAATCCGGCCAACGGAGTAGCTCCATCTGCATTTCCGAGCGCGGCAATGCCAACCGGAATCGCGCTGAATGTGTGAAGGACAATCAACGGGGACACGACTGGCAGACCCGTCGTGTTGTTGGTGACCACCAGCGTGGACGAAGTAAAGGTGTTGAGCAGTGACATTCCCACCACGTTGGACGGATAGAAGAAATTGCTCAAATTTTGAATAATACCTCCGCCGCTGACAGTCAGGAACGTGAAAGTATCGGGAATGACCGGTTGAAAACCATTTGCAAATGTCACATTCAACGCTCCGGCCAATGACACATAGCCGCTAAGTTTAAGCTGGCTGAAGCCGGTTCCCGGCGACGTACCGCCAATGACAATATCCAGCACTGAACTGCTGCTGAAATTGATACTGTTGATCGATAAGATGCCGTTCTGAATATCCAGCGTTCCCGTGGTATTGAAATTCCAATTGATAGTCGTCGTGCCCGTCCCGCCCGTCTGGAGAAATGTGCCGGCGTTGATGAAGGTCTGCCCGCTGCCGGTGTAGTTGACAATCTCATTGCCCGACTGCGCCAGCCACAAACCCGCGTTGTAAATCACCGTGTTCGGGCCGCCATAAAGATCGCCCGCACTCCAGTTCACCGTCCCCAAATTCGTCACCGTCCCGTTGAAAAAATAATTCGCGTTGTTCGTGATGTTCAACACGCCGCCAGCGGCAACGGTGAGATTGCTGTAGAGAGTATCACCATTTAAATTCAATACGGCGTTGCTGGTCACCAGCAGTGTCCCATTGAAGAAGCTCCCGTAACTGTTCATCACACCATTCAATACGCTCGCACCAATCCAACTGGATACTGTCAACGACCCGCTCTGGATATCCAGCGTTCCCGTGGTGTTGAAATTCCAATTGATAGTCGTCGCGCCCGTCCCGCCCGTCTGGAGAAATGTGCCGGCGTTGATGAAGGTCTGCCCGCTGCCGGTGTAGTTGACAATCTCATTGCCCGGCTGCGCCAGCCACAAACCCGCGTTGTAAATCACCGTGTTCGGGCCGCCATAAAGATCGCCCGCACTCCAGTTCACCGTCCCCAAATTCGTCACCGTCCCGTTGAAAAAATAATTCGCGTTGTTCGTGATGTTCAACACGCCGCCAGCGGCAACGGTGAGATTGCTGTAGAGAGTATCACCATTTAAATTCAATACGGCGTTGCTGGTCACCAGCAGTGTCCCATTGAAGAAGCTCCCGTAACTGTTCATCACACCATTCAATACGCTCGCACCAATCCAACTGGATACTGTCAACGACCCGCTCTGGATATCCAGCGTTCCCGTGGTGTTGAAATTCCAATTGATAGTCGTCGCGCCCGTCCCGCCCGTCTGGAGAAATGTGCCGGCGTTGATGAAGGTCTGCCCGCTGCCGGTGTAGTTGACAATCTCATTGCCCGGCTGCGCCAGCCACAAACCCGCGTTGTAGATCACCGTGTTCGGGCCGCCATAAAGATCGCCCGCACTCCAGTTCACCGTCCCCAAATTCGTCACCGTCCCGTTGAAAAAATAATTCGCGTTGTTCGTGATGTTCAACACGCCGCCAGCGGCAACGGTGAGATTGCTGTAGAGAATATCATCATTTAAATTCAATACGGCGTTGCTGGCCACCAGCAATGTCCCATTGAACGCGCTGCCATAACTGTTCATCACGCCGTTCAATATGCTCGTGCCAATCCAACTGGATACTGTCAACGACCCGCTCTGGATATCCATCGTTCCCGTGGTGTTGAAATTCCAATTGATAGTCGTCGTGCCAAGGCTACCCGTCTTGCGGAACGTGCCGGTGTTGATGAAGGTCTGCCCGCTGCCGGTGTAGTTGTTAATCTCATTGCCCGACGACTGCGCCAGCCACAAACCCGCGTTGTAAATCACCGTGTTCGGGCCGCCGAGAAGACCGCCCGCACCCCAGTTCACCGTCCCCAAATTCGTCACCGTCCCGTTGAAAAAATAATTCGCGTTGTTCGTGATGTTCAACACGCCGCCTGAAGCCACTGTCAACAAACTGCCAGAGCCAAACTTCCCGCTCTGCCAGTTCATCGTTCCATTGACCACCAGTGTATTATTTCCGCCCAATGTTCCGGCAAACGTGAGATTGCTCACAACGGCAGGGCTGTCAATTGTAATGTTGACACCGAGGTTCGCTATGGCCGTGTCCAACGGACCGGGCACTTGATTGGGCGACCAGTTGGCGGCGTTGTTCCAACTGCCGCCGAGAGCATTGGTCCAAGTAATGGTCGTGCCACTCGGCACTGCGGTCACGCTGAAATTATCAACCACGAATGTGTTGTCGTTGTAACCGGACTCCGGAGTTTCCTGGATGCGGAGACGCAAAGGATCTCCAGTGCCAGTGAAGTCGGTGAGCACGTCGTGAACGGGATGCGGCCCGCTGCCGTCGTAGGAGTAAAGTCCATCGAACAAAACAACGGTCGTCACCGTATCTACCAACGAAATCTCCAACTGCGACGTAGTAGGCGTCGTATAAGCACCCCAGCTTTGCCAGTTAAACTCCAGTGCGTAAGAAGCTCCATTCTGGCTGGCGAAGTCTTGATAAAAGTTGGCATTGTGTCCCATGTAACCCTCGCCATCCGTGTTGACGCTGTAATTACCGCTTATGGTTAGATAAGGCCCAGAAGCGATTTGAACGGTAACGGCATGGTTCGTCTCAATCGTCCAGCCTGGAAGCTCGTTGTTGGTCAACGCCGTTTCGCCGGGATCATATACTCCGACTCCATTGCCCCAGTTTGGTTCGTTTTCAAAGCCACCGTTGACGATGAGATTTGTGGTGGAAACTGCCGCCGTTGTAAGGATGCCGAAATAAGTTCCGTGATTGTCGCCACTGGCACTATCATTTACCGCAACATAAAGATGACCGCCGCCTGACGGAACTGTAAAAGTCCCGCCATAGCCGATGTTAAACCAGTTCGTGTTTGCCGGCGAAGGATTAAACGTGCCGACGACTGCGCCAGCACGAATGCCCGCCGGGTCGGTCGTATCGGTCGTATATTTGCCCGCAAATGGCCATCCGCTTCCACCTCCTGAATCATAAATTTGGCCGCCACCTGAATAATGATTTATGCCGTCACCTCCAGCAATGGTTGGATAATCAGTTGACCCCGGATTTGCATAACCATAAGGCGAACCGGCGGGGGCAAACAACGAGCCGTCCGGCAAAGTTTGATAACTGGAATTCACCAAATCACCATGACCGACGAATGAAAGTTGAAGCATCGTGCCGCCCACAAACAATCCGAGATCAAGTTTGTTGCCCGAGCCGGTTGTCAACGGCAGTGAAATATTAAATTGGTTTGTGGCTGGAATCACTGTCAACATTACGACGCTGCTGGTCACGCTGCCATAGGCGTTCGTGATGATGACCGAATAATTTCCGCCGTCCGTGAACGTGGCTGTACTTAAACTTAACGCATTGGTGCCCGAACCGAAAATGTTGCCACCATCCGTCAAATTGGTTCCATTTTTCTGCCATTGATAAAATAGCGGCGCATTACCTGAAACGCCGATCGGGAAATAAGCGGAGCTGCCATTGGTCACCATCTCGCTTGCGGGTTGCGCGGAAATGACCGGCGGAGATGCCGCCGGAAAACTGAGTGTTGCAACTATGAGAGAAAGCGCATCACTATCCAGAGGCGAAGTTAAGGTCAGACTATTAGTATTGTTGCTAAAAAACGAAGTCACATCATAAGTGTGGATGTCCCATAATCCACCGCTATCGACAGAGGCCGATGGCCCATTAGGAACGGAGTCGCCTTGAAAATTGTCTCCAGCGGGAAGCAATTCCACACCATTCAGGTCAACTTCGCCATCTTCATAGGTTTGACCATCCGAAACATGAAGTGTGAGCGAGACATTGCTGTTGGAAGCATAAACTAAATTCGTCATGGCCAGAAACCAACCAGGCGGATCATACTGGCTGCCGACATTGGAATCGTTGCCGTTGTAGATATAAACATCCCGCTTGTCCGCCGGATTGCCATCGTCAAAAAACACGATGAGTGAAACTCCATTTATATCGGCAGCGGTTCCTTTGTAAAAATTGGTAAGACCGTAAGTCCCGTTTCCCGTCACCAACGAAGTCACATCCGCACGATAGGCCTGACTATTGTTGTAACCCCAATCATTATCCGCTGAAAATCCGATATTAACACCCGTGATGGTCGTTCCGGCAAAATTGACGGTCGCATTGGCCGTCGGGCTGTCGGAATCACACGGACCATGCCAATAAAGAAACGCGTGCGTCACTGTTCCCGTAACATTGGTCAAGGTAATGACACCGGTGCCAATGCCCCGCATACCGCCGTAACCGGCAGCGGTAAAATCAGTGTTAGTAATTTCATCAAGAAAACGATCCGTTGGTTGTGAAATAATTATTGGTAATTGGCCGAATGGGCCGCGAACGATTTGATTTCCCGTGTCCGCCACATAAACATTATTCGAATTATCCACCGCCACACCGGAGGGATTGTAAAATAAAGCGTTCGTTCCAATTCCATTCGCGCTGCCGGACACTCCAGCCTGACCGGCAATCGTGCTGACATTCCAATTTGTGCCCGACGGCATCAAAAACCGGATCGTGTTATTAAACGTATCAGCCACGTAAAGATTGCCGCCGCTGTCCACCGCAATGCTCGAAGGATAATAAAATCGCGACGCGTTGCCCGTCCCATCCGTGCTGCCAAAATTCGCGTTGCCGGACAATCCGGCAATTGTCGTCACATTCCAACCCGCTCCTGTTAAACTGACTTTGCGAATCGAATTGTTGTTTCCGTCAGCCACATAAACGTCGCCGCTATTCGTATTGACAGCCAGACCTTCCGGGTGATTGAACCGCGCCACGCTATTTGTGCCATCGGTCGCACCCTTGACACCGGCGAGTCCGGCAATAGTGGTCACAATCCAATTTGTGCCCGACGGCATTATTTCACGAATAACGTGCGTGCCCCAATCCGTTACGAAAACATTTCCGTTGGCATCCACAGCCACATCAGAGGGAGTGTTGAAACGCGCCGCTCCGTTGGTTCCGTCAACGGCACCGGCACTGCCAGCCAGTCCGGCAATGGTTGCCACATTCCAACCAACTCTGACTTGATTAACAAACGTTGGGGTCAGCTTGCGAATCGTCTCGTTGCCTGCATCCGCCACATAAACATTCCCCGCGCCATCCACCGCGACACCGGCCGGAGAATTAAACAATGCGTTGGTCCCCGAACCGTCGGCACTGCCGGACGTGCCAGCCTGACCGGCAATCGTGAACGTAACCCAGTTCGTCCCGTTAAAGGCCAGCTTACGAATCGTGTCGTTGGCCTGGTCGGCCACATAAACATTACCTGCCGAATCTAATGCCACACTATGTGGGGCAAAAAACAAGGAATTGCTGCCTATACCATCCGCACTGCCGGTGACTCCTGTTTGTCCGGCGAGAGTGCCAACAAAAACTTGCGCTTTGACTGGTAAAAGGGTCATTACCAGCAGCAAAACATTCAATCCAACAATAGAAAATGGCTTCATTCTCATTTAACACTTCACGTTCGCCTTTAATTTGGAAGCATTAAGAAACATAAGTCAAGCCGTTTGGCAACTCAACTTAAAGATAATGGAAATCATATCGAATCATTCCATATTCTACAATCGTTCACGACCGCCAAAACCGGTTTCAAGGTCGTGCCAAAACTCGATGTCGT
Source organism: uncultured Verrucomicrobiae bacterium (assembly GCA_963719075.1). Lineage (GTDB taxonomy): Bacteria > Verrucomicrobiota > Verrucomicrobiia > Limisphaerales > UBA11358 > UBA11358. The sequence continues at coordinate 53,661 of CAVRAN010000003.1, forward strand.
CTTCGTCCGATTCCCAACAGAGAAAAACTTCCCTGCCACCAATGATAGCTGGAAAATCAAGCAGCCCGCGCTCCAAATCCTTGATGAAAATCTGACGTTGCTGAAACTCGGCGAGAATCTGTTGCATGTCCGCGAGCGTGCGAATCCATTGGTTCACCGTCTCGCCGCCAATGTCATTCCCCTGCTCCGTTAGCCCGCTTAAGCGTTTGTCGAATCGGTCCAAATCCTTGCGGAGATGATTAAGCTGATCCAGCCATTTGCGGATTTGCGGCAGCAACTCGCGCGCTTCATCGCGTGTGTAGTGTTTGTCAAAGTGATGTTCCATCACGAAAAAATTCACCGAATCGAAAGCAAAACAAGTTCACGGCAATTGCTCATGAAGAACAATACCGTGAACTATTTAATGAAACGCGGCAACTATTTCTGCCAGGTGCGCTTCTTGTGACGATTCAAGCGCAGCTTCTTGCGCCGTTTATGCTTGTTGATTTTTGCCTTGCGGCGTTTTTTGATTGAACCCATAAATTATTTCGCGGTCAGTATACCACTTTGTTTAAAGGATATTCAATAATTCCTTCTGCGCCGGCCGCCTTCAGTTTCGGAATCATCTCTCGCACGACATGTTCATCAATGATGGTCTCCACAGCCACCCAACCTTTCAGACTCAAATTAGAAATCGTCGGATTTCGCAACGCCGGCAATTCTTCCAGCAGCCTCGCCAGATTTTTTTCCGCGATATTCATTTTCAAGCCGACTTTCGTTTCAGCCTCGAGCGCGCCGTTCAAAAGCATCGCCAGCGTTTCAATCTTTTTTCGCTTCCATGAATCGCGCCAAGAATCCCTGTTTGCAATCAAACGCGGCGTCGAAACCAGCAACGTGTCCACAATCCGCAGTTTGTTCGCGCGCAGCGACGAACCGGTTTCCGTGACTTCGACAATCGCATCCACGAGTTCGTGCGCCTTCACTTCCGTCGCGCCCCACGAAAATTCCACCTCAGCCTTCACGCCGTTTTTTTTGAGATATTTTTTTGTCAGGTTCACAACTTCCGTCGCAATGCGTTTGCCCTTCAAATCTTTTACCGATTTCACCGGCGAATTTTCCGGCACGCACAGAACCCAGCGCGCGGGCCGGCGCGTTGCTTTGCTGAAAAGAAATTCACCGACCTCGTGAACTTTTGAGCCGTTTTCGATCACCCAATCGTAGCCTGTGATGCCGCAATCAAGATAGCCGTGTTCGACATAGCGAGAAATTTCCTGGGCGCGAATCAATCGAATTTCCATCTCGTCGTCGTCCACCGTTGGAATATAAGAGCGGCTGCTGATGGAAACATTGAAGCCCGCCTTCGCCATTTTTTCGATGGTGGCATCTTGCAAGCTGCCCTTCGGCAGACCAAATTTTAATTTTTTACCCATCCAATTTTTTCAGATTCTGCTTCACTCGCGGACGTAAATACGCTTTCGCCGATTTCTTTACGCACGTGACTGGGATAATCTGCCAACTCTAGCGCGGAAGCGCCACTGTCTTCTTTCGCGAGTTTTTCATCTTACGCTTTCAATTTCCCATTCGTCGCCAGTCTTCTTCAATTCAAAAGTATAAAACCCAGCCACGGCTTCGCCCGCGAACCATCGGCCAATCGCGTCAACTGAATCTCCCGCATTCGGCTCGGCGATATCCACGCTCAAAATCATCGCCGGTTTGCCCGTGTCTTTGTCAACCGGCGTCCGGTTCAACGGCAGCTCTGCGCGATAGGCCGGCTTGATCGGCGGAACGTGATTTGGAAATTTTCTAATCAGCGCGTTTACTTCGGCATCCTTGCCTTGCAGAAAAATCGCCGAGTATTCGCCGTCATCCCAGAAATGCCGCTGCAATAAATCGCTGTAAACGGCCAAATCAATTTTGAATTCGTCCTGCTTCTCAAGTCTCTTCAGCTCTGGCGATTCAACGGCATTCGTCTTTGCCTGATACGCTGTTGATTCGTCGCTGAAAATGATTTGTCCCTTCTTTGTGGAACAGCCAGCCGCGACCAATGCGAGCAAGAGCGAAAATAAAAATTGAAGTTTCACCTCACGATTTTTTCCAAACCACTTTTCTTCCCAAAATCAAAACCTCTCCACGCGCAATCGCCGCCACACATTTCGGATACAGCTCGTGCTCCGCCGCATGAATCCGCTCGTGCAAACTTTCCGGCGTGTCATTTTCCAAAATGGAAACCGTTTGTTGCGCGATAATTGGCCCGGCGTCAATGCCCGCGTCTACGAAATGAACCGTGCAGCCCGTCACCTTCACGCCGTGATCCAGCGCCTGTTTCCACGCTTCAAGTCCGGGAAACGACGGCAGCAGCGACGGATGGATGTTCACGATTCGGTCTTCGAACGCGCGTAGAAATTCGCCTTTCAAAACCCGCATGAAACCGGCAAGCACAATCAAATCGACTTTCGCCGCGCGCAGTACCTCAACCAATGCATGTTCCGCTTCTTCTTCAAGCTTCGTGCGAAATTTTCCAGGCGGAATGAATTGCGCCAAAATTTTCCGTTCGCGCGCGCGCGCCAAAATTCCCGCATTTTCGACATCGCTCAAGACGACGCAGACTTCCGCCGAAATTTTTCCAGTCGCAATCGCATCGGCAATGGCGACAAAGTTCGTGCCTTTGCCGGAACCGAGAACTGCCAATCGGAATTTTTGAAAATCTGCCACGCGCCATTTTTACATTGGCGCGCGACAGTCGCAAGCGCGGGAATTTAAAAACTGTCTACTTTTTCTCTACCATTTCGGCATCGCGATCGGCCATCGCCGCCTTTCGCGACAAACGGACGCGTCCCTTTTCATCTACGCCAAGGCATTTGACCGTGATTTCATCGCCGACCTTGACGATGTCCTCGGTTTGTTTGACGCGAAAATTTGCCAGTTCACTGATGTGAACGAGGCCGTCCTTGCCTGGCAGAAATTCAACGAACGCGCCAAATTCCTTTACAGTGACAACCTTACCCCTATAAATTTTCCCGATCTCGGCTTCGGCTGTCATGCCGACGATTGCGTCCTTCGCGATCTTCATGCCTTCGGCGGACACAGAGAAAATGTTCACCGTGCCGTCATCCTCGATGTCAATTTCACAGCCGGATTCTTCCACCAGACGTTTGATATTCTTGCCGCCCGGCCCGATAAGTGCGCCGATTTTTTCGGGGTTAATCTTCACGATCTCAATGCGCGGCGCGTATTTGCTCAATTCCTTGCGCGGTTCGGCGAGTGTTTTGGCCATTTCGGACAAAATGTGCATTCGGGCAACACGGGCTTTTTCAATTGTCTCGGCCATGAGGGCGTGCGGTAGGCCTTTCAATTTTAAATCGAGTTGAAACCCGGTAATGCCTTTTTCGGTTCCCGCGATTTTGCAATCCATGTCGCAATAATGATCTTCCCAACCGATGATGTCGGTGAGCAACTGGTAACGGGAAATTTTTTCTCCGCTGTATTCGGTGCAAATGCCGACGCTGATGCCGGCCACCGGACGGATGAGTGGAACGCCCGCGTCCATGAGCGCCAGTGTGCCGCCGCAAACCGAGGCCATTGAAGTCGAGCCGTTCGATTCCATAATCTCGCTCGTGACACGGATTGAATACGGATAATTTTCTGTCGGCAGCATCGGCTCGATGGAACGTTCGGCCAGAGCGCCGTGGCCGATTTCGCGGCGGCCAGGACCGGAAATTCTCCCGGTTTCACCGACGGAAAAATTTGGGAAGTTGTAGTGGAGAATGAATTTTTTTTCATTTTCTCCGCCGGTGTAGGAATCAAATTCCTGCACGTCGTCACCCGTGCCAAGCGTAGCCAGCGTGAGCGCCTGCGTTTCCCCGCGTGAAAACAATGCCGAGCCGTGTGCGCGCGGCAAAATGCCGACTTCGCTCGAAATGGGGCGCACGACATCAAAGTTGCGACCGTCGAGACGCTTGCCGCTGTTCAAAATCAGACTACGGACGGCCTCTTTCTGAATGTAATAAAATGCGTCCTTGACGACAAAATCTGTGACTTTTTCCGCGCCGAACTTTTCCACGAGCTTGGCACCGACTTCATCCTGGATCGCCTTGACGGCCGTTTCGCGCGCCAATTTTCCGGGCGTTAACAACGCGGGAACAAAGCGGTCGCCCGCGAGTTTTTTCGCCTCCTGCAAAATTCCGTCTGGAACAACGTTCAATTTGATCTCGCGTTTCGCTTTTCCGGCTTTTGCGACAAGTTCTTTCTGCGCGGCGATTAGCGGACGGCAGCATTCCTGTCCGAATTTGAGCGCGGCGTTGAAATCGGCTTCAGTAATTTCTTTCGCTGCGCCTTCATACATCACAATGTCATTTTCATTGCCAACGTAGACCAAATCCAAATCGCTTTCCTTCGATTCGTTATGCGTAGGATTGGCAATGAATTTTCCGTTGACGCGACCGACGCGAACTGCGCCGAGCGGCCCCGCCCACGGAATATCGCTGACCATCAATGCCGCGCTTGCGCCGATGATGCTCAAAATATCAGGATCATTCTCGCCATCAGCACTGAGCACGACGGTCTGAACTTGCACTTCGTTATACCAGCCTTTTGGAAACAATGGGCGAATCGGACGATCGGTGAGCCGGCAGGTGAGAATTTCCTTTTCCGTCGGACGGCCTTCGCGTTTGAAATAGCCTCCGGGAAACTTTCCCGCCGCTGCCGCCTTTTCGCGGTAATCAACGGTCAACGGAAAAAAATCCTGTCCCTCCTTGGCTTTCGTTGCGGCAACTGCAGCCACGACGACAATCGTTTCACCGAGCTGGACGGTGACCGCGCCGTCCGCCTGCTTGGCGAGCTTTCCGGTTTCAATGACAATCTGCTTGTCGCCCACCTGGGCGGTTATTTTTTCTGGCATAATTTTCGTTTGGTTGAGCCAGAGAAACTTCAGTGAATCCCGAATCCTTCGGGACTGAATGAAATTACCCGGCGCAACGAATTTTTCTTACGCGCGTGTTTTGGTTTGGAAATAAAGCCGGGCGCGTTATGGCTCAATTTCTGAAGCGAAAGGCGATTTGGTTTGAAAATAAAAACGCGCCTTCGCAAAATCAGTGGCGCAGCTTCAATTTTTTCGTGACCGTTTGGTAGCGGTTCAAATCTTTGCTTTGCAGATATTCGAGCAGACGGCGGCGCTGGCCGACCATCATCAGCAATCCGCGGCGCGAACTGTGATCCTTTTTGTTGCCCTGTAAATGCCCGGTCAAATCGATTAATGCGTTGCGTGAGCAACGCAATCTGCACATCCGCCGAACCTGTGTCGCCGTTGTGCAGTTTAAACGACTCAATGGTCTTCGTCTTTGCTTCCATATTTAAATAAAGTGAGGGAGTTTAAATAGCTGCAACCCCTGTGTAAAGCACTTTCAAAGCCTACTTGCACCCACATATCGCCAACTCCAAATCAAACAGCGTTTCGTTTGTGAGGTGAGCTTGAAATTCTCGCCGATCCGCAAACATTCAACCCAGAAAATTTCACCGCGCTTCGTCGCTGCGACAATCAAATCACGCCGCCTTCCTCGCAAAATTTTTCCATTCGTGAATAAATCCTGAAGCTTCACCGTCAACTTCAAACCCATCGGCTGAAAACGGTCGCCCGCGCGCCAATGACGCAAAATAATCTTCTTCCCAATCTTGTCCGCATCAAAAAATTCGCGATTTAATTTGCCGCGTTTCAGTTTGAATTTTTTATCGGCGGCAAAAGACCATTTCAAATCCACTCCGTCAAAAATCACTTCCCCTGCTCGGCCCGATAAATTTATTGCGAGTTCACGGGCGTTAAACCCGCTAACTTCATGCGACTTCAAAATCACCTTGCCGGCAGGGTTACGCGAAACAAGCAGTTCCGGCGTCACGCTGATTGGAAAATTTAACGCACGTCGAAGTTGCTCAACCAAATTAAAATCCGCGGTCACGCCAAGTCGAACTAATTGCAACTGCAAAACTCGCCGTTGAATTGCAACTGGCAATTTTTTGAACACTGATTTTCTTTGCACAAGCCATTGCTTTGCCACTTCAGCAACAAATTCGGATTCCGCGCCGACAATTTCCATCAAACGCAAAACTGTTTTTGCCAGGCCTGACTGATAGTTTTTCCGAAGCAGCGGCAGCAATTCGTTGCGAATCCGGTTGCGCGGGGCATCGAACGAAAAATTCGTCGCATCGTCGCGGAAAAAAATTCCGTTTTCACGTGCAAACTCCCGCAGCTCAGTTTTGGTCACGTCAAGCAATGGACGAACCAGCGCAATTTTTTTTACCGCCGGCGATGGCGACTGCCATTTCATTCCACTCAAGCCTTCACCGCCGGTGCCGCGCAACAGCCGCAGAAAGAAAAGTTCCACTTGATCATCCGCGTGATGAGCCAAGGTAACAACACCAATTTTATTTTGTCTTGCCGCCCGCGCTAAAAATTCATGCCGCCATTTCCGCGCCGCCATTTCGATGGAAAGTTTTGATTTTGCCGCAAAAACTCTTACATCTGCACTTTCGACGACTACCGGCAATTTCAATTTCACCGCCGATTTGCGAACCAACTTTTCATCCGCGTCGCTGTTGCGCCCGCGCAATTGATGATTGAAATGTGCGACGGTTAATTTCCAATGATTTTTCCCGGCAAGCGCGTGCAAAACATCAAGCAGCACCATTGAATCCAGTCCACCGGAAACCGCGACTAAGATTTTCTGACCGCGTTGGAGCAATTCGCGGTTTTGGATGTTTTGTTCGATGCGTTGGAGCAAATCGGTCACGCGCCCATGCTACTTTATCGGCCAACGGGAGCAAGCTGTCGGAATTTGAAGTTGCTTTGAATCAGCGGGTGCGCCGTGAAGAAACACACCTCCGCATAGTAGTCATTACGGCAATCTGCGAACGCGATAGAATTGCTGCGGGTCGGTACCGATGACATTTGTGAAGGCAGTTATGAAATCGGTGGCGACATTGGTGCTTAAAATAAACCAGTTGGTTTGCGCGAGATTGGTGGAGTATTGAAGTTGATACTGGATTCCAGCAAGTGAGTTCCAACTAAGCACGAAAGCGTTGCTAGTTTCTACGATGCTTTGGAAGGACGGGACAGGAATGGGCTGGACGCTGACGTCGTCGAGACCGAAATACCACGGGTCGTTGCGCGAGCCGAATTGGAGCACGGCGTTGGTTCCGGTGGCGGTGACGACAAAGAGTTGATTGGTCCAGTCGAACGCGCCTGGATTCATCTGGTTGAAAATGGTGTTTATACTCGTTGTGTTGGTGTTCCAGTTCACAAGAAATTGTTCGCGGTTGCCGAAGGAGGATTTTCCGGCAACGGGATTGATTAACCAAAATGAAAGCAAATAGCTTTGTCCGGGAATGGTCTGCAGGGTCTGAGAAAGGTGGGCGACAGAATCTGCCTGTCCCAGCGCCGCGACGTAATCGCCAGAATGCGGACTGATTTCCGATCCATTGTCCACGAAATCCGGGCCGCCGTTGTCGGTCAGTGTCCAGAATGAAAAATCGCCGGTCTCGAATCCACCATTTTGAACAAGCGACTGGCCGACAGACAACACGAGCGGGCGGGTTTGTTCGAGACCGCTGGTGAGATTCGAGAATATCAAACTCGCCGTGTATATTCCGGCGGGCAGCCCATCGGCTTGCGGAGCCAAAGCCACCGTCACCGTTGCGGTCTGGCCGTTAGCCAACGTGCCGCCTGCGGGAAACACGCTGAACCAAGGCGAAGCAGTCGCCACAGACCAGTCCAGTGAACCGGCGGCGGAATTGCCCAGTAAAAAAATTTGCGAGGTCAAGTTGAACGGCCCACCGACCGGGCCATTGGCGGTGAAACCTGTCGTCGGAGAAACGGTCAGCGAATCATTGACCTGCAAAATGAAAAGCCGATTATGACCAATGCCGCTGGTTAAGTTGGAAAAAGTCATGGCTGCGACATACATGCCCGCAGGCAGGCTGGCGGCGGCGGAATTCAAACTTGCGGTAACGGTGACAGCGATTCCGCCGGGCGTCAACGTGCCGCTGGACGGTGAAACATTCAACCACGATGGCGCGTCGGCAAGCGACCAATTCAAAGAAGTCCCGCCGGAATTGGTCAGCGAAAAATTTTGCACACTCGCGCTGAACGGCCCGCCAAACGGTCCTTGAGACGTAAAGCCGCCCGCCGGAGAAATCGCCAGAGGATCGGGCGTCGCAAGACTGTTGATTAGATTTTGACCATTGGGCGTGCCCCAGCCGGTGCAGAGGTCATAGCCAGTGACGGCGGTAAATTCGGTCGAACTGCCGCTGGTGAAATTATTTCCGGTTGTAACGTCGTGAAAATTCGAAGTGTAATCCGACTGCCGGCCAATTTCATAGAGGGTCGGGTTGATGAATCCAACCGTCGGCTGGCCAGCGGCCACAGCCTGCTGGTTGACCAGAGCGGTAAAGGCAGCCCACAACGGCGTGGCACAACTGGTGCCGCCAACCGTCTCGCTGCTGCCATTGCCATAGGTGACATAAACATTGTCAGCCGTCAGGGCCACATCAGGAATATTTCGCATCGTGGTCGAACCCTGATTTGCCGTCATGTCAATTCCCTGCTGCCAGTCGGGAATCGAAAAAATCGTGCTGATCCCGCCGCTGCTGCCCGTGCCGCTATTCCAATTCCAAACGGTCTCGGACTGCCAGCTTCCGCCCGGCCCGGTCGTGGACAACGTCGTTCCGCCGACAATGGTGATGTTCGGATCGTCCGCCGGCGTGGGGATTGCACCCGTATAAGCATCGTCATCGCCCGAGGCGTTGAAGTAGGTTTGTCCTTGCGCGGCGAATTGCTGGAAAATCTGTTCCGTCGCCGGATCATATGGCGACCAAGTCCACGACGAACTGAGTTGCTTGGCAAGATTATCCGTCGCCATGCGATTCAAAATATCGTTCGGAATTCCGTTCGGACCGGCTTCATAGACAATCACGCCGGCGCCCGGCGCCATGGAAACAACCATTTCAATGTCCAGAGAAACTTCGTCGGCGTTGTCGCCCGGAGTGCCGTCAAACGAATCCAACAACACATTCGTCAGAACAACGTCGTTGGTCAACCCAGCCTGCGCCTCGTAATTCGTTATGTCGCTGGCGTAATATCCGTCAAATTGTAGAAGCCCGACGGTCTGCCCGGAACCATCAAGCGAAACTCCCGGAACATAAGCCGCGCGAAAATCGTTTCCAATGTAAGATTCACCCGGCCCCGAACCAAGGTTTGGCGTCGCGCCCTGTGTTTGCGCGGTCATTTTTTTTTCAAATTCGCCGGATGCGGCAACGTAAAGTCATCCAGGCCGTTGATGTACAAAATCGGAACGGCCAGATCAACCGACGGTTCGATGTCCGGCGCATAAAACGTCCGTGCCTCTTTCGGATGCTGATAGGTGCGCAGTGTGATATGAAAAATTTTTTCTATGTCCGCCACCGAACCGTTCACGTCCAGCAACGTGCGGTTCGGATGCGTGGCCATCACGGTGAATCCATTAGACCGCACGAATGAAATCAGCGCCGTGTAATCGCTTTCAGCCGGGCCGAATTGTTCCGTGAATTCTTCCGGCGTCAAATAATGGCGGAATTTCGGACTGGCCGGATTACAAATTTGTTGCAGCAGATTCGTCAGCGCCTCCTGATTTCGTAACGGCAAACCGATGGCCAGGTTCAAACGCTGCGCCGCCGGAAGACGTCCGACCGGTTGCAAATGTAGACGCGCAATCGCCGGCGGCACATGGCCGTGCAATATCCTCATTTCCGCCGCGCTACCCACTTGAATTGTTCCAAGTAAAAGCACAACGCCGATGCTCGTGGCAATCCATGATGAAAATCGGGAGTGCAAAAAGCTGACTCTGGCGGTGTGTTTTCTAATTTGCACAATGTTGCTAAAAAGCAGCGGAATTGACATAATCTAAGGTGAAAAGACACAAAGTCAAATTCCACAGCAAAAGGGTTTGCCACAAAACTTTTGCGCCGCTAACGTCCATTCGTGTCCGTCAAACTTACCATCCTCGGCAGCGGCTCGTCCGGCAATTGCGCCTACATCGAGACTGAAAATTGCCGCGTGCTCGTTGACGCTGGATTTTCCCCGCGCCAAATCCGCACGCGACTCGCTTCAATCGGGCGCACGCCGGAAAATTTGACGGCAATTTTGATTACGCACGAACATTCCGACCATATTTCCGGTTTGCTCGGACTCGCCGACAAATTAAAAATTCCGATTTACTGCAACCGCGACACGCAGGAAGCCACCGCCTGGGCGTTCAAGGAAAAATGGAACGGCAAACGCGACCCGCTCTTCGACGGCCTCGAAAAGTCCAGCGCCGATTTCATCGCGAAACTCGAATGGCGGCTCTTCACCACCGGCGCGAGCTTTGAGATCGCCGACGTGCTCATCGAAACCTTTTCCATCCCGCACGACGCGCAAGACCCCGTCGGATTTCTGCTGCGCACCGCGCGCGGCAACATCGGCTTCGCCACCGACCTCGGCCACACCACCAAGCTCGTGCTTGACCGCATCAGCGCCGCGAACGTCCTCGTCCTCGAATCCAACCACGACGTGAAGATGCTGCAGGATTGTCCGCGCCGTGCATGGCCGCTGAAGCAGCGCATCCTCGGCCGCCACGGCCATCTCTCGAACGTCGCCGCCGCCGAAGCCGCCGCGCAAATCATGTCCGCCGGGCTGCGCCACCTTTACCTCGCGCACTTGAGCCGCGAATGCAACAAGCCTGAACTCGCGCAACACGTCATGGCCGAGCAACTCCATCACATCGGCGCGACGCACGTCCGGCTCCAGCTCGCCGCGCAGGATGTGCCGTGTGAGACTTTAATTTTATGACCAAAACTGAATATTACGGAATGCCAGAAAGTGACCAAAAAGAATTTGCGACTCTGCCAAAACATATTCGTAGAGAAGTGAAACGCTGGATTTTATGGCTTTATCAAATCGAAAGAGAAAAACCGGCTTTGCCTGCGATTCGTAGAATTGCCGAACAAAACGATCTTAAAATTTCGACTATCTATGCAAATTAAAAATGTTTCGGAAGTATGATTGGCGCGGACTTGTGAATAGAGCGAAACATCCGTCGAATCCGCCGCCAGCTTCATCAAAATCATTTTTGCGATTTGTTCATACGCTTTGGTTGGCAAACGATAAGAATTACAAAAATACACACCAGCAAATCATAGCAATTTGGAAAGGCCGAGCACCAATTCCGGGGTATAAAAATCTCCCAGAAAAGTCAGCATGGAATGATTGCCCCGATGGATGGACATACGAGAATATCATTTATCACATCAAAACTTACGCAAAAATCTATTCTGAAGAAATTCCTTCACGCTGATTTTGCAACTCGCCTAAAAAAATCAAACGCGCCGCGTCCAGCGCCGTAGGCGCGACATCATTGTAGCCCCCGCGCCACCCAAAGCCAAAGCTCCGCAGGAGCGGCATCTTCCGTTTTGTTGGAGTTCACGCTTCAGCGTGTCCGCCGCCCGCACAAGCTAAAGCTTGAACTCCAACCGTGATTTCGCTCCTGCGGAGCTTGATCCATTTTTAATTTCAATCCTATAAACATGCCTTGCCCACGGCGCTGTTGCCCAAACTTTCCGCCACGGTTGTTTTTTATTACGGGTTGAGATAATCTGTTTCCAGCAGTTCAAAACGCGCATGAAAATCTCCGACGATTACAACGCCAAGTATCGGCTGTGGGCTGCCAACCCCACGGTCGTGCCCGCGCCTGCCGCGACCAGACTGCCGGACTTCAAGAGCAAACGGTTTTCCTCGCACGCCGAGTTGAACGCGTGGAAACTTTCCGTGCTGCGGCAACTGGCGCAGTTGACGCCCGCCAAATGAACGAGCTGATTCTGGCCTTCAACGCCGCCAACATCCGCTACCTGCTCGTGGGCGGACAAGCCATGCGCCTCGCCGGAATGCCGCGCTTCTCGATGGACTGGGATTTTTTCATCCCGCCGCGAGATGAGAAAAATTTCGCCCGGCTCAATGAAATGTTACAGGACGAAATTGATGTGCCGCTGGTGGCTCTGGGCGCGCGCGGTGAAAATTTCATCCAGATCTACCAGACGCGCTGGGGCATTTTGCAATTTCATCTCGGCCTGCCCGGCGTGCCGCGTTTTGACGAGGCGGAAAAGTCGGTGGTCATCCGGCAATCGGAACAAGGCACGCCGGTGAAATGTCTGTCCGGCATTCACCTGCTGGCCGCCAAACGCGCGGCGGATCGCCCGCAAGACCAAGCCGACATTGCCTTTCTTGAAGAACTGCAACGACTCGGCAAGATTTCTTGAAGCAGTGTTGCCTTCTTGATTTCACCAGCGAGAATTGCCTTCCATGTTCCTCATCGAAAAAATCTCCGCTCCGGACGCGCCCGAACTCGCGCCATATCGCACGATGCGCCGGTCGGCGGAACACGAGGCGCAGGGCATCTTCATCGCCGAGGGCGAAAAGGTCACGCGCCGCCTGCTCGAAAGCCGTTTCACTGTCGTCTCTGTCGTACTGCCAGAAAAACATCTGGAAAATTATCGTCGCCTGCTCGAAGCGCGACCGGAACAGGCCACCGTTTATCTTGCGGAAAAGTCATTGCTCGAATCGCTCACCGGTTTCTCGCTGTTTCAAGGCGTCCTCGCCATCGGCAAGATTCCTCCGCCCGCTTCGCTCGCCGAAATTTTGCAGAAAAGTCCCACGCCGAAATTGTTCGTCGCCATTGATTCGCTGTCGAACGCGGAAAATCTCGGCGCGCTCGTGCGCAACTGCGTCGCGTTCGGCGTCCACGGCTTGATCGTCGGCGAAACTTCGAGCAGCCCGTTCCTGCGCCGTTCAGTTCGCAATTCGATGGGCGCGATTTTTCAATTGCCGGTTTGGGAAGTGAAAATGGCAAACGCTGCCGTCCAATCGCGGCGCGATAATCCGCCCAGATTTTCTCTGGTGCAAACGCTGCTCGATTTACGCAGGCGCGGCATCCGCTGCATCGCCGCGCATCCGCATGCGAGCGGCAAGACGCTTTCGCAGGCGGATTTCTCGGGCGATTGTTGCATCGTCTTCGGCAGCGAAGGTTACGGCATTTCCGCGCCGGTGCTAGAAGCGTGTGATGAAGCGGTGACGATTCCGATGGCGAACGACGTGGATTCACTCAATGTCGGCGCAGCGGCGGCGGTTTTTCTTTATGAAGTGAAACGGCAACGTGGGTTTGCCGGTTAATTTTTCCCGCCACGTTCACGGTGAATTTCTTCCAATCGTTTCACGACGCGGCGTGAAAACGGCTCCCAATCCAATTCTGCGGAAACTTTTGCATTTGAGGATCGTCCCCACGCATGACGGTTTTCAAGCGGCTCATCAAACCAACTTAGAACTTTTTCCGCGAAGCTTTTGGAATTCATTTCCGAAAACCGGATTATGGGATTGTCGCGCCAGTAACGCACTGTGCCGCGCAAGGGCGTGCAAACCATCGGCACACCCATCGCCGCGTATTCCACTGTTTTGGCCACCATCGTGCAGTGCGCGCCGGTGGACGTGGCGTAAGGAATAATACCGACGGTTGCGTCGTGAATGCGTTTGGCGACTTCGGCGTAAGGGATGAAGCCCGCGCATTCGATGGCGGAATCTGGAATCTGGTTTTTGACCAGCTCCAAAACATGGCGCAACGCTTCCGTGCGATGGCCGACGAATCGAAACTTTGTGTCAGGCCGTTTTTTAGAAATATGAATCAACGCCCTTGCGCCAAATTCGTTGATGTGATGATGATCAAGCGAGCCGTGCATGACGACGAGCGGCGTTGGAGAAGTTTGAAAGGTCGGTTGAAAGAGTTTGCTATCATAGCCGAAATAAATCGGGAGAATATTTTTAGCGGAATAACCGGCATTTTGGAACCGGTCCGCGAGTTCGTCGGAGATGGTAAAAATTCCTTCCGCGCGATATTTGATCGGCAGCGAAAGCTCAAAATTTTTCAGCCGCCGGACGAGTGCGGGCGGCGCAAGATATTTTGGCCAGCTATCAAAATAGCCCGTCAGATAATCGAGAAAATTCATGGCGACGGTGCAATCCAGCGAACGGCGCAAATGACCGGCGGCAACACAGGCAATGGCGTGTTGGGCAAGCAAAAGGTCAAACTTAACTTCACGCGCAGTTTCTAGAACGAGCCGCTTCAAAAAAAATGGGTAGGCCAGATATTTCAAACTGCGCAACGAAGTGTAACGTCCCATTTGCCACGCAGTGAATGGATGAATTTTAATGCAAAATTTCTTTTCGAGTTCCGTGACATTTTCCCGTTGCGGCGCAAAAACGTGAACGGTGTGGCCGCGTCGAACCATTTCTTCAACAAGATAAACGGCTTGGGAAGAACCTCCGCCACTTGGCGGGTAAAATGGTTCGTGCGTCAAAATGCCAATGTTCATTCGGTGCTAAAGCGAGGAACGTTAGGCGATAAATGAACTTTTCACAAGGCGAACGAGGTCAGCTTTTTTGATGATCGCGTCTGGAAAAACATTTTGACAAGCGCTGCCAGCCCTTTAGATTGCCGTCCAGTCTGGATGGGGTCTTAGCTCAGTTGGTAGAGCACCACAATGGCATTGTGGGGGTCAAGGGTTCGAATCCCTTAGGCTCCACCATCTTGAATTTAATCTTTTGTTTCTGTGTTTGCTTCGCCGACTACAACCGAATAATTTTTACCTTCCCACCATTGTTCGTTTTTCCAAAAGAAAGTGAAGTCGATCACAGAACCAACAGGCATAGACTTAGCTGAAAAGTCGGCAAACCACAAATCAAGCGCGCTGACGGCTGTGGTTTCTGTTTTTTTTGTGCTCTGCCAGCCATCATCCGACCAAACAACCGTCGCCTCCGCTGCGACAATGATGCGCAGGATTTTTCCGTGCGGCATAACGCGAATGGGATGGCGCAAACTCCAAAATTCGTGCCGGCTCTTGACCGGACTGGTGACGTAGCGTTGAAACGCTGGCTCGATCCGGTCAAAACAAATTCCGTCATGAACGCTGCGCACGAGTGAAATATATTCCGCGTGCGACCAGCACAGCGGCATGGCCGCGCCGGTCGGCTGGCCGGGCTTCATGCCGCAAACCGTCGAGTCTTCGGCATCCCAAAGTTGTTCGCTGATCATGCCGCCTTCGTTGGCGAATTTTTCCATCGCGGCAATAAATACTTTTGGATCGCGTCCGGCGGCGAGTTCGTAATGGCCGCGTTCACCCGTCAAAATCGGCCACGAACGGCCGACGCCCGTTCCATCGTAAGGACTGCCGTCATTTTTTTGGCCGTAGCCGTCGTGGTTGTAACGTCGCCAGCACGGGCCTTGCGGCAAATCACGTTTGAGGACGTGATCAATGACTTTGATTGAATCTTGCACGATGGGATCGTTCGCATCGCGAATCCCAAGCCGCACGAGGTGAAGAAAATCGCCGCCGACCACATTTCGCGCCGGATGAATTCCGCCGTCGTTGCCGATTTGAATCATCGTTTCATTTGGATCGGCGTGCGGGTCGGGCGTTTGCGGGTCGGTTGGATTGATGCGGATGTAATGACGCGGAATATCTTTCATCAATTCGCCGCGCGTCGTAACCGTCCATTCTTCTATGTGCGCGGCCAGCCAGTCGGCATAGGCGAGAATAAAATCCGCCGCGTCGGTATGCCCTTTACTTTTGCCAAAATCCGCAGCGCAAACGAGGCCGGCGATGACGGTGGCCAGTGTCGAGGGCGAGTATCCGGAATTTTCTTCCCAGCGATCCTGCGCCGTCACCGGCCCTTGCAAAATCAGATACGAAACCGTGCGTGAAAGCATGACGCGCGGATCGAACTGGTCAAATCCGACGCCCTCGCGATGCAGACGCCACGCCAGAAGAATCGGCGCGGCGATTTCATCCAGTTGCAAACCCGTCCAATACGCGCAGCCGTTGATCCAACTGTTTTGCGGAAAACTTCCGTCGGGCCGCTGGACGGTCGCCAGCCAGATCAGCGCGCGCAACGGCGTGCCGGTCTGGCCGGACGCGAGCAACGCGGTCGCGCTTTGCACCAGGTCGCGCGTCCAGACGAGATGATAGCCGCCCAGATCGTTGTCACTTTTGGTTTCGCCCCACGGAATGCTCATGGACGCGACCAGCGCGCCTTGAAAAGTTTTGTCTTCATGCGCGAGCAGAACGCAGCGGCTCAACCGGTAGATGTGGCCGCCGTCGGAAGTTTTGGTTTTGAAATCGAATTTCGGATTGACCACCGTGCGCTGCCACTGGCGGATGTATTTTTCGCGCTGCGATTCAAACGGCTCTGCCAGCGATTGCAGCAACTTTGCGAGCGTGCTCTGGCAACTGCCGCCCAGGGCGATTGCAATGGTGAATTCATGCCGTCGCGAGAGATCAATTTCGCCGGTCAGCGCGATGTTCCCGTTTTCGGCGGCGCAAAATTCCCAGTCCATTTTGAAATTCTCCATCAAGTCCTGCCAGCCGTCGCTTGAACCGACGTAACCGACGGAGCGGCGCAAAAAACCGGCGGTGCATCCCATCACGAGATGCGCGCCTGCGCGTTCGGCGCG
Source organism: uncultured Verrucomicrobiae bacterium (assembly GCA_963719075.1). GTDB lineage: Bacteria > Verrucomicrobiota > Verrucomicrobiia > Limisphaerales > UBA11358 > UBA11358. The sequence goes on from CAVRAN010000003.1 coordinate 70,196, forward strand.
GAGAAATTTGAGGCCGCTCGTTTCGGAACACCAGCCGGAATTGCCCGCGCCGTGGCGCGCGATATGCGGCGCGAGCAGCGCGTAAAGTTTCAGTTTTCCGTGCAACGATTTGTCGAGCACTTCGAGTTTGGTATGCACGAGCAGCACCGAGCGATGCGGATCGGTGAGCACATATTTTATCAGCCGGTAACGGCCGTTGGGTTCTGAATTCGTGAGCTTGTAAAACGGACAGTCGCGTTCCGGATATTCGAGCTTGTGGTCCAGATCGCGTTTTTCCTCGTGGCAAAATGTTTCGCCGTCGCTAATGAGAAATTGAAAATCGCGCGTGTTCGGCTGGTCAACGTGCGGATAATAAATCTCGTTCACGATGCCGTGGCTCAACGTGAACCACAAACGGCAACTGCTGTGATAGGCCGTGCCAAGACCTTCCTTCGCGCTCGAAGTCCAGCGCGGCTCGATGCCGGGTGCGCCAAACGCGACGGATTTTTCAGATGAATTCATTTTGAAAATTTATGGCCGTGATATTTTTGCCAAAGTCGCAGGCCGCCGCGAAAGGCGTTGGCATTGTCTCCGAGTTCCGTGTTTGGCGGAAGTGTTTTGAGCAGCCGCGCATTGCCGCCGCCCAAGACGACATAATCCGCCTCCAGCGCGGCCTTGAGTTGATTGACGACGTCGTTGACGTGGCGACGCCATTTCTTTTTTCCGAGCCGCTTGAGTCCGGCGAGGCCGACATAATCTTCGTAGGTGCGACCTTTTTTGTAAGGCAGGTGCGCGAGTTCCATCGGTTCGAGCACGCCGTCAACAATCATCGCCGAACCCAGACCCGTGCCCAAACCGAGAAACAACATCCGTTTCCCGTTGTAACTTCCCAACGCCTGCATCGCCGCGTCATTGATGATTTTCACCGGGCGACCGAACGCTTTTTTGAAATCAAATTTTACCCAGCCGTGACCGAGATTGTGCGGTTCGCTGACAATGTGTCCGTGCAGCACCGGTCCAGGATAGCCAATCGTGACGACATCGTATTTCCAACCGAAGATGATTTTCTGAACCGCCGCGACCATTTTGCTCGCGGTCATTTTCGGGCCGGACGGAATTTCCACACGATTTTTGTGGCCGTTATCGCGCACTTTTATATGCGTGCCACCAACGTCAATGACTAGAATTCTCATGCGATAGAATTTCCTTTGTTCGCGAGTCAGCTTGGCGAAATCGGCTTCGTCATTGCCTGATACATCATTTCCTCGCTAAAGAATGGTGAGCCATAGAGTTCGTAACCGCCGTTTAATTTTTCGTTCACTTTATGCGAAAGCTCTTCATGCGTTGCGGCATCAGCGTGAAAAGGCACGGCGACGATTGTGTATTCGATTGGATTTTTCATGTGATGTTGCGTCATGAATTCTTTCCCTTTTTCTTGTCAGCGACCACCAATTTGGTCGGCAGCGGCCAAAGATGTCCGGGAGCGAGCAGTCGTTGGGCGTCCTCGGGACCCCAAGTGCCGGCGGCGTAATTCGGAAAATCGCTCGGTGCCGTGGCCTGCCACGCTTCGAGCACCGGCATCAGGAGTTCCCACGCGGCCTCCACTTGATCGGCGCGCATGAAGAGTGTTGCGTCCTTTTTCATCACGTCCCACAGAAGTGTTTCGTAGGCGTCCGGCGATGGCGCATCGAAACTTTCGCGATAACTGAAACGCATGTCCACCGGACGCAACTGCATTTTCGGCCCCGGATATTTGGCCTGAAAGCCCAGCACGATGCCTTCGTCGGGCTGAATTGACAGGACGAGCCGTGACGGCTGCCAGCCGAGCGAGGCTTCGGGCGGAAACGACCGGTGCGGCACGGCGCGAAATTGAATGGAAATTTCCGACGCCTGTTGCGGCAGGCGCTTGCCCGTGCGCAGATAAAACGGCACGCCTTGCCAGCGCCAGTTGTCGAGAAACAATTTCAACGCCGCGAACGTTTCCGTTTTGGAATCGGTCGCGACGCCTTCTTCCTCGCGATAGCCGGGCACTTTTTTTCCAGCCACATTGCCGGAACCGTATTGGCCGCGCACGGCGGATTGCGGAACCGCGTCGCGAGCAATCGGTCGCGCCGCGTGAAGCACATCCACTTTTTTGTTGCGGATTTCGTCGGCCTGAAAAGAGACCATAGGTTCCATCGCGACGAGACAGAGCAATTGCATCAAGTGATTCTGCACCATGTCGCGGAGCGCGCCGGCGTGATCGTAATAACCGCCGCGATGCTCGACGCCCACGGTCTCGGCGACGGTGATGGTGACATAATCAATGTAGCGACGATTCCACATGGGTTCGAAAAGCGGATTGGCAAAACGAAACGCCAAAATGTTTTGCACCGTCTCCTTGCCGAGATAGTGGTCAATCCGAAAAATTTGCGATTCGTCGAAACTGGCCGCGAGAACGGCGTTCAACGCGCGCGCCGATTCCAAATCATAACCAATCGGTTTCTCAATCACGATCCGCGCGAATTCCCGATCGCGCGCAAGCCCAGCCTTGCCAAGATATTTTGGGATCTCGCCGAACATCGAAGGCGGCGTGGCCATATAAAAAATGCGATGAGCTTTGGTGCCCCATTCCGTTTCCAACTTCATGCATTGTTTGCCCAAAGCCGCATAGGTCGCAGGTTTCTTGAAATCACCCGGCTGATAATGGATGTGTTGCGCGAACTGGTTCCACGATGCGGTCTTGGCTTTTCCGAAACGGGAGAATTGATTGACACCATCGTGCAACCGGCGGCGCAGGGCGTCATCGCCGAGTTTGATGCGGTCAACGGCGATGATCGCAAATTGCGCGGGCAGGCTGCGATCCTGCGCGAGGTCGAACAAGGCCGGCACGAGTTTCCGCCAGGTCAGGTCACCAGCTCCGCCAAAAATGACGAACACCGTCGGTTCAAGCTGGTCGTTCGGTTTCTTACTGGTTACTTCAATTTTCATTGGAAAGTTTTCATCAATGTTGCCACAGGATTCGTGAATCTTCCAAAGGAATTGCCACACCGTCGCAGCGCGGCATTACTCGCGCCGTGTAGTCCGCTGCTGGACGAATCGCAGTCACGGTTGCGCTGTAAGCGTAGCCGCCTGATTCGTCCGCCAGTGGATGAAGACAGGTCATTTCCTGCCGCACCGGAGGGCTGTCTTTGATTCCGTCGGCATAAAGCTCCACCCGCACTGCCTTGGGGTCGAGGCCATGCAGACCGACTTGAACTTCAATGATGTGTTTCCCGTCGCGCGTCTCCACCTTCACTGCGCCGAAGTTCAGTGTGCCCCATTTCTGATCCAAGCTCTGACGCCAATCCACCATTTGCTTCCCAACTTCGCCTTTGTTGGCCACGCGCGATTGGCAGGCAATTGCCGCCGGAAGATAATGTTGTTCGGTATATTCGCACACGGCACGGTTGGCAGAGAATTGCGGAGTCAATCGTGCCATGCTTTCGCGCATTCGTCCGACCCAAGCCGTGGGAATGCCTTTCTCGTTGCGAGTATAAAATTCTGGAATCACCTCGCGTTCGAGTCGTTCGTAGAGAGCCTCGGCTTCCGCCGCGTCCCATGATGGATCGCTGCCATGCTCCTGACCGTCGCCCAGCGCCCAGCCCAAATCCAGGACATACGCTTCGGCCCACCAGCCGTCCAATTCCGAAAGATTGATGCCGCCGTTGACCAGCACTTTCATGCCACTCGTGCCGCAAGCTTCCCACGGTCGCCGGGGCGTATTGAGCCAGACATCCACGCCCTGCACCAAACGTCCGGTCAAGTGCATATCGTAGTCGCTCAAGAAAATTGCGTGAGGTCGGACATCGGGTCGGCGGATGAATTGAATCCATTTCTGAATCAATGCTTGTCCCGCCGAGTCCGCAGGATGAGCTTTGCCTGCAATGATGAGTTGCACCGGACGCTGTGGATTGGATAACAAACGCAGCAGTCGCTCCGGGTCGTGCAGTAATAAATTTGGTCGCTTGTAGGTGGCAAAGCGCCGCGCAAAACCCAGGGTCAACGCGTTAGGGTCAAACAGATGTTTCGCCTCTTCAACCGTCTCGGACGATGCGCCAGCAGCGGCATAGTGCTGCGCCAAACGTTCGCGAGCGTATTCCACCAGCGACTTGCTGGTGGCGAGGCGAAATTTCCAAAGGGTGTCGTCGGAAACGCGGCGAATGTCCTGCTCCAAAGTTTCTGACTTCCCGAGCCAGCGGTCTTTGCCACAAGCCTTCGTCCAGAGATCGTCGGCTACCGCAGAATCCCAAGTAGGCATGTGAACTCCGTTCGTCACATGGCCGACAGGAACTTCATCCTCCGGCCAGTGCGGAAAAAGCGACTCAAAAAGATGCCGGCTGACTTTTCCATGCAAATGGCTTACGCCATTCACCGAACCGCTGCCACGGATTGCCAGATAAGCCATGTTGAAACTTTCGGTTGCGTCATTTGGATTCTGGCGACCCAAAGCCAGCAAGTCGTGGAGCGAAATTCCGAGTTTCTTCTCCGCATAACCGCCGAGGTATTGCTCGATGAGTGCCGGGGTGAAACGATCAAAGCCTGCGGCCACCGCCGTGTGGGTGGTGAAAAGATTTCCTGCGCGTGTTGCGGCCAATGCGACTTCAAATGGCTGCTTAATTTCCTCCATGAAACTCCGGGCGCGTTCCAACACCGCAAAAGCCGCATGGCCTTCGTTGAGATGACAGACATCCGGCTTGATGCCGAGTGCCGCGAGCAATCGCCAGCCGCCAATTCCCAAAAGCATTTCTTGTTTGAGGCGCAACTCTGGTCCACCGCCATACAACTCACTGGTAATACCGCGATGAGCGGGAAAGTTCGCTGCGTCATTGCTGTCCAACAGATAAAGTTTCACCCGACCGACTTGCACCTGCCACGCGCGCAACCAGACCGAATAACCGGGCAACGCGATTTCCAAACGCAACCATTCGCCATTCGGTTGGCGCAAAGGCGTGATCGGCAATTGTCCAGGATCGTTATACGGGTAAAGAGCTTGTTGCGCTCCGTCCTTGTCAATCACTTGACGAAAATAGCCTTGTTGATAAAGCAGACCCACGCCGACCACCGGCACGCCCAGGTCGCTCGCGGCTTTGAGTTGATCGCCAGCCACATTGCCCAGACCGCCGGAGTAAATCGGCAGTGCTTCGCTCAACATATATTCCATGCTGAAATACGCGACGCACTTCAAGGGAGATTGCGGGTGGTTTTTCTGAAACCATGCGGGTGCTTCCGCCGCCAGACGCTTGGATTGCAGCAAGTCATCAATTTTTTTTCGGAAGGTGGAATCGGCCAGCACGCTTTTGAGTTTATCTTTGGAGACAGTTTGCAGAACCACCCAGGGGTTTTGCGTGAGTTCCCACAGCGCAGAATCAAGCCGCCGCCACACTTCGTCGGTGCAATGATTCCACGACCAGCGCAGGTCCAGCGCCAGTTCTGCCAGCGAATCGAAGCCTTCGACATCCATGGGTAAATTGCAATAGTTTGGTTTGATGACAGGTGTTTGTTCGTTCACGGCTTTTTCTTTCGTTTTGGCTTGGACGGAATCCCCGGCTTCGATGGTGACGCCGCCAAAGCATCGTTGATGATTGTCTGCGCCTTCTTCAGAATGCGGTGCAGATGATTCGCTCCTTGGAAGCTCTCCGCATAAATCTTGTAGATATTTTCTGTCCCGGATGGACGCGCCGCGAACCAGCCGCTTTCGGCCACCACTTTCAACCCGCCAATGGGCGCATCGTTGCCCGGAGCACGGGTGAGGATGGTCTTGATTTTTTCACCCGCCAGTTCGGTGAGCTTGACCTGCTGTGGTGAAAGTTTTGCCAACCGCTCCTTTTGTTCCAGCGTGGCCGGGGCATCAACGCGGTCGTAGGCAGGCTCACCGAACTCGCGCGTGAGTTTGTGGTAAATTTTTCCGGAATCACATCCCGTCCGCGCGGTCATCTCGGCGGCGAGCAAACAGGGGACAATTCCGTCTTTGTCCGTCGTCCAGACGGTTCCATCCAGACGAAGGAAAACTGAACCGGCACTCTCCTCTCCGGCAAATCCCAGCGAGCCATTGAGCAAACCATCCACGAACCACTTGAAACCAACCGGCACCTCGAAAAGCTTCCGGCCAAGTTTCGCGGTGACGCGATCTATCATCTGACTGCTCACCAATGTTTTGCCGACCGCCGCCGACTTGGACCATTTCGGACGGTTCTGGAAAAGATAAAAAATCGCCGCGCAGAGGTCGTGATTCGGCGGCAGCAATCCTTCGCCTTTGGTGACAATCCCATGCCGGTCGTGGTCAGTGTCGCAGGCGAACGAGAGATCAAAACGATTCTTCATCCCGATCAGCCGCTGCATCGCGTAGGGCGAGGACGGGTCCATGCGAATCTGGCCATCCCAATCCACTGTCATAAAACGAAAAGTCGGGTCAACCGTCTCGTCAACCACCGTTAGATTCAAACCATGTCGCTCCGCAATCCGCGCCCAGTAATGAACACCGGCACCGCCCAACGGATCAACGCCGAGACGGAGTTTTGCGCTGCGAATAATTTTCATGTCAACGACGTTGCCGAGATCAGCAACATAGAGGTTGAGAAAGTCGTGCCGGTGTGTCGTCGCGGCGCGCAACGCTTGCGCGTAGGGAATTCGTTTCACCCCTTTGAGCCGGGCTTCGAGCAGCACGTTCGCCTTTGCCTCAATCCAACCGGTGACGATGTTGTCCGCCGGCCCGCCACTCGGCGGATTATATTTGAAACCACCGTCATGCGGCGGATTGTGTGAGGGCGTGATGACAATCCCGTCGGCCAGTCCCTTTTTGCGCCCGTGATTGTAAGTTAGAATTGCGTGAGAAATCACCGGGGTCGGCGTGTATTCGTCTCCTTCGGCGAGCATCACCTCGACACCATTTGCCGCCAGCACTTCAAGAGCGGTGGTGCAGGCCGGAACGGAAAGCGCGTGCGTGTCAATGCCGAGATACAACGGGCCGCAAATATTTTGCCGCTTGCGATACAGGCAAATCGCCTGGGTGATCGCGAAGATGTGCCATTCGTTGAAAGCCAGTTTGAACGACGAGCCGCGATGGCCGGACGTGCCAAACGCCACGCGCTGTTCAGACACCGAAGGGTCGGGAATCCCGGTGTAATAGGCCGTGACAAGCCTCGGCACATCCACGAGTATTGCAGATGGTGCGGGCTTTCCGGCCAGTGGACTTATTTTCATGACGTCATTTTCAGTGGCGCGTTTTCGAGTTCGGCCACTTTTGCCAGCCGGCGACGAAATCGTTCCGCTCCTTTGAATCGCGCGGCGAGAAATGTTTGTGTCAATTCCCAAGCGAGGGCATGACCGACCAGAAGGCCGCCAAAGCAGATCATGTTCAAATCGTCGTCCTCGACGCCTTGATGCGCCGAAAAATTTTCGTCAATCAAGCAGGCTCGAACCCCGTCCACTTTGTTCGCGGCGATGGAAGCCCCAACCCCGCTGCCACAGATGCCCACGCCGCGATCCACCGTCCCGGCGGCAATCGCCCGTGCCAAAGGGATTACAAAATCTGGATAATCGTCGTCCGGCTTCAGTTGGCGGTCGCCGAAATCGGTGACTTCAAAACCGGCTGCGCGTAATTTTCCGGCCAGAAATTCCTTCAGCTCAAAACCTCCGTGGTCAGCGGCGATGCCGATGCGTTTCGTCGTTCCTGGCAAATTTATTTCTGTTTGAGTTTTCATCTTCTTTGAACCAGTTGGATTCAACGCGCATTCGCGTGGGCAGAGTCATCACGATACGGTTCGGCACTTCCAGCGCGCCCGCACGACGGGAGTAAAAAGATCGGGTGATTTCATAAATTTTGCCAAGAAGACACTGTCGCTTTTGGCTGCCGCAAACAATGGGGTGAACACCCCATAGCAACAGCCCGGCAACGGCTTAAAATGTCATCTGCAATAAAAATAAAAAATATATGACCAAAAACAATTCTGTCGTCGCGATCTTCAAGTCGCACATCGAGGCCGAAACCGCCGTCAAGGAACTCCAGCAGGCGGGTTTTGACATGAAGAAACTATCCATTGTTGGTCGTGACTATCACACGGATGAAAACGTAATCGGTTATTACAATACCGGCGACCGCATGAAATACTGGGGGAAACTCGGCGCGTTCTGGGGTGGTTTTTGGGGCTTGTTGTTTGGCTCCGCGTTCTTCTTTGTTCCCGGTGTCGGCCCGTTGCTATTCGCGGGACCCATTGTCAGTTACATCGTCGGCGCGCTGGAAGGCGCGGTGGTGGTGGGTGGTTTGAGCGCGCTGGGTGCCGGGCTTTACGGCATGGGCATCCCCAAGGACAGCATTCTGCAATACGAGACGGCGGTGAAGAGCGGGAAGTATGTCTTGATCGCGCACGGTTCCGATGTGGAAACGGTTCATGCGCGCGAAATCATCAGCCGCACGAACCCGGAAGCGTTGGAAGAACATCAGCCGGCAAACGCCGCCGCTGAAGCGCGGGCAGTGACAGCATAGTTCGCTGCTGAATTTTTAAAACGTCTGTGCGCCAAACAATCTCGTGAAACATAAAACAACCATGCAGCTTGGCATGATTGGCCTGGGCCGGATGGGTTCCAACATGGTGCGACGGCTCATCAAAAACGGACACCGATGCGTCGTCTTCGACCAGTTGCCCAAAGCGGTGAAGGATTTGGCCAAGGGCAAAGCGGTCGGGGCTTCTTCGCTCGCCGATTTGGTCAAGAAACTCGTCAAGCCGCGCGCAATCTGGCTGATGATGCCGGCGGCAGTGGTGGATAAAACCATTGCCAACCTTGTGCCTTTGCTCGAAGCGGGCGACACGCTCATTGACGGCGGTAATTCTTATTACATTGATGACATCCGGCGCGCGAAGGAACTTGCGCCGAAAGAAATTCACTATGTTGATGTGGGAACCAGCGGCGGCGTATGGGGATTTGAACGCGGTTATTGCATGATGATTGGCGGCGATATAAAAGTGGTCAAAAGACTTGATTCTATTTTTGCGACCCTCGCGCCGGGCATCGGCAACATCGTGCGCACGCCGGGACGCAAAAAACTCGGCGGCACATCCGAGCAAGGTTATCTCTATTGCGGTGCGAATGGCGCCGGACATTTCGTCAAGATGGTTCACAACGGCATCGAATACGGAATGATGGCCGCGTATGCCGAAGGCTTGGGCATCTTGCGCGGGGCAAACATCGGCAAACAGAAAGGCGAAACAAATGCCGAGACCACGCCGTTGCGCGAACCTGAAAATTACCAATACGACCTGAACCTCGCCGACATTTCGGAAGTCTGGCGGCGCGGGAGCGTGATCGCCTCGTGGCTGCTGGACTTGACGGCGGATGCGCTGGCCAAAGATTCCGCGCTCGCGAAATTTGCCGGACGCGTCTCCGATTCGGGCGAAGGCCGGTGGACGATGAAGGCCGCGATTGATGAAGGCGTGCCCGCGCCGGTGCTGACGACGGCGCTATACGAACGTTTCAGTTCGCGCGGCGACGCCGACTTTCAGGACAAGTTGCTTTCGGCCATGCGCTACGGGTTTGGCGGGCATTTGGAAAAATCCGCGAAGTAAAGGGATACCATGATCGGGTTTGACTTTAATTGCTTCACCAAAAGGATTGAGTTGCTTGGAAAATTTATTCGGTTCTCAAAACCGTGAACTTGGGTAAGTTTGCGTTCCGCGAGCAAATTGGGCCTCGGCCGCCAGCCAGTGCTCCACTTCATGCCCCTGCGGCGAACCACGGCTCACATAACTGGCCGCTTCACCGGGTGATGGCGCAAAATCAATTTCGTTTTGGTTTAATTCCACAACGGCAGCGAGCCGTGACGCACGGGCCGTTTTTTGAATTTGATCCTGGGGAAATTTATGCTTGCTCATGTATTTCTCCCGTTCTTTTTATTTGCGTTTTTCAACGGTAAATTTTCCGCGTCGGCAAGATGAGCCGCTTCCGATAAAATTCAGCCTTCTTCTTGTCGGACGCCATCGCCGCCATCGCTTCCGCCAGCAGTAAAAACATATCCTGCTGCCGGTTTTCCGTGCTCAATGGTTCCTCATATCGGACTTTCCGGCTCCCCTTGTCCTTCGGGTCGGTGTCTGCAAAGTCCAGGGCTTCCACGGCTTCCTTCACGGTTTTTGGCTCATCCGCCGCCGCCGCCGACTTGAGCTTTTTTCGCTGTTTCATCAGGCTTTCGTCCGGCTCATCCACATAACCCATCCGGCGTTTCATTTCCGCCACCCATGCCTTGCATTCGCTCATGGACAACAGGATGTAGGGGCGCAATTTGACTTTGCGCTTGCTGCCAAAGAAGGTGCTATCAATCCGGGTGATGTAAAAAAAGAACGCGGTCAATTTGCCTTCCTTGATGCGTTTGTGAACCGCCGCCCGTTGGACAGGCACGAACATGGTGACGCCGGCGGGCGAGATGCCCACGTCTCCCTTGTAATATAAACCGAGATCTTCAATCCATTGGCAGCATTCCGCGTGTGTCCCCTCCCGGCGGAAGGCGCGCGTTCCGGGCGTTGGCTCGCCGACAATCTTGCGTAAATCTTTCGGCACTTCGATGAATGGAAACTCAATGAATCCCATATTTCTTACATAGTATCTTACTAGATACAATTGTCAACTATAAATTGAGCAGTGCTTCCAATGACTGCGATTCAAAGAAATGTGAGCACGGAATATGTGATAAGCATCCCATAACATCATTCTAAATCGGATTTATTCGCGGTGACGTTGATTTGTCGGCGGAACGACTATTTTTTCGCCGGTTGTAACAGCCATTCCAAAGCGGCTGACTCGGCCTGAAAGTTTTCCAATTCAAGTCCCCGATTCTTGGCCACCATGACTCTAAAGTCCCGCGAACGAACCCAAATCGGATTGGCCACGTGTGCAATCTTGACAAATGTTGCTGCAGCAGAAGCAATTTGTTCGGCGTAATCATATTGTTCGCCAATTCCGGCCGAGTGAAATCCGGACGCTCTCGTTGAAATAATCAGGAGTTTCCCGATCTTTTGCTTGCGGCAACGAACTACCGCGCGGCTTATCAAGTGAGCCATTTCGTCAGACGAAAACTTTCCAACGGGACAAAACACTGCATACTTCTTTTTCTGTTCAAAATGCTCCAATTTTTCCATTGGTATATGAAGTAAATTACATTGGAAACCCTGATTCAAGTGGAAAACACCTCAGCCATCCGTGAAAACACAATGGGGTGACCCGTTGCTGTAAAGACACAGTTGCTGACATTCCCGGCCAGCAATCCCGGCGCAAAATCCTAACCAGCCACGTCTTTGGCTCGTCGAGCACTGTCAAGGTGGAGCCGCGAAAAGAAAAACTCGCGCGAAGCGCCTCGTTTTATTTGGACAACCTTTACAGGGCAGTCGAGCCATACAATGGGCGAAACAAGGCGCGCCGGAGTCAGCGCTTGCGAAGGTAAATCGGCGATGGCTGAATTAAGATTCAAGCTGGCGCGGAAGATTTTCGTGTAACGACGAAAGCGACTGCTGCCATCGCGAGTGCGACCACCGCTGTTCCGCCGTAGATGATATTCAAGTCCAGTCCGGCCCACGTTTGCAGCGGGCCAACACCAAAAGCGGCGATGCCGTAGCCGATCTGGTAGAAAGCAATCAGGCCGCCCGCCGCCGAAGCGGCGATGGTCGTCAGTTCTTTCTGGCCAAAGCTGATGGTTAGCGGCAGCAACGCCGAACAACCGAGTCCCGCCAGCGCAAAAGTCAGGATGCCGAGAATCGGATTATTTTTTGGCACGCACGCGCTCGCAATAAAAGCGGCAGCAACGACAAATGGCAACATCCGGCAAACCAATTTTTCGGGAAACCATTTTTCGATGGCCGCGAACAGGATTCGTCCGGCAGTAATCATGCCCCAAAAAATCGCCAACGCAAGAGACGCCAAGGACGTGCTCGCGTTAAAATGATTTTTTATGTAAACTGAAGCCCAGTTGCCGTTCATCGTTTCACAAACGCCATAGAGCAGAGCAAAGGTGGCAAAAATCCAAAACTGCGCCGGGATTTTTACTTTGCCCTTTTGTTTAGTTGTTTTCCCCGATTGTTCGCCTTCGTCAAGCGGCTGACTTATGCTGAATAGCAACAGCCCGATAATCAAAACACCGACAAGAACGGGAAGTCCCCACCAAATTTTCAGACCAACAAACAGCGCGACAAAAACCGGAGCCATCGCGGTTCCCAAACCCAAAAGCGCGTTCATTCCAAGCACAGCCTTGTCCGTTTTCTTTGGAAAAAATGCCGCGACAAATGTGTTGAGCGCGGGAACGGTGAATCCGAAGCCGATGCCCATGCAGCCGGTGGCCGCGAGCAAAATGCCATAAGCCAATAAATGTTCGTGCATCGCAAACTTGCTCGCGACAAGCAGGCTCATGGCAAACAAGTTGGCGACCAAACCCAGCAGATAAACATATTTCGCGCCGAGTCGTCGCGTCAGGCCAGCACCCAATAGTGACGAAGTAATTGCCGTGACAACTTGCGGAATAAACATACAGCCATATTCCGTGCTTGATAGACCGAAGTCGCTCGAACTGGTGAATACGGCGCTCGCCGCCGGAAACGTGACCAGTGCCACACCTTGAATCAAACCGGCGGCATACACGGTCACGATTTCGCTGCGTTGCGCCATTTTGATTTTTATTTGAGACGGTGAAGCAGATGGTCGCCGACGCGCAGCGCGTTGGCGATGATGGTGAGCGACGGATTGACCGCGCCGCAGGAAGGAAAGAAAGAACCGTCCACCACGTAGAGGTTGTCAATGTCGTGCGTGCGGCAGTCGAGATTTAGCACCGAAGTCTTCGCATCCGGCCCGAAGCGGCAGGTGCCGTTTTGATGGCCGACGCCTTCCAGCGCAATGGATTTTTTGAGGTAAAATTCTTCCGGGATGTAACTGTGCCCGCCATCCACTTGCTTCAGCACTTCCTGCCAGCGCGCGCTCAAGCGCCGGTAGGCTTCCTCATTGTTGGGCGTGTAATCAAGCTGGATGCCTTTGCCGGCGATCCAGCGGACGCGGTTTTCATGGCTGGGCAAATCTTCCGTCGTGAGCCACCACGGGACGGAGTGAGACTTCAATGTTTTCAAAACGACCGCAGGCGTGAAGGCCGGTGCTTCACCTTTCATCATCTCCCATTTGAATGAGCCGACCAGTTGAATTCCGCCCATGGGATATGGAAAATCCTTTTCGCCGAAATAAAAATCATTCAGGGCAATCGTCTTCATGTATTTGCTGGGGTTCGGTTTCAACCCGATCGAGAGCACGATGGCGGCTTTGTGAAACATGAAGTTTCGCCCGACCAAGTCCGAGCTGTTGGCCAGCCCGGTGGGGTGGACACTGTTGGCGCTGCGCAGGAGTAACGCCGCCGAGTTGATCGCCCCGCAGGCGACGACCACGATGGCGGCAGTGTAAGTTTCCTTGCGTTGTCCGCTGTCGAACTCGACCTCGACCCCCGCGATTTCAGTGCCGGTTGCATTGGTGGTGAGCTTGCTGACATAAGCGCCGGTGAGCAGGGTGATGTTGGGCAGTTCAAAGATGGGGCGGATGCAATTGTTGTCCGCGTCTGACTTGGCCTCGACTAGGCAGGGAAAGCCGTCGCAGGTGTCACAGCGAATACATTGGCTTTGCCAGCGCACCTGTTCGTTGAGTTTAATGCCGACGGGACAGGGAAATGGATGATGGCCGCCCGACTTTAGTTCATCGTAAAGTTCCTGAATGCGCGGCTCGTGGCTGACGGGCGGACAGGGATAAGGTTGGCTGGCCGGCGGCTCCGTCGGATCGGAGCCACGTTCCCCGTGCGCTTGATAAAGCATTTCCGCCTCATCGTAATAAGACTGGTAGTCGCGGTATTTCAACGGCCACTCCGGCGAGATGCCGTCCTGATGCTGCACTTTCTCAAAATCACGTTCGCGCAAGCGGAAGAGCGCCGCGCCATATACCTTCGTATTGCCGCCGACCCAGTAGGCCGTCTGTGGATGAAGAGGTTTGCCTTCGCTGTCCTGCCAGACTTCGGTCGTATGATAACGGTTCTCCAGAAAGACCGCCTTGGTGTCCCAATTTTCCTTTTCTTGCGGCAGAAAAGTGCCGCGTTCGAGGATGAGAATCCGCTTCCCACTGGGTGCGAGACGTTGAGCGAGCGCACCGCCGCCCGCGCCCGTCCCGATGATGATGATGTCGTAATGATTCGTGCTCATGAATTTTTGCCTCCAATAACTGGAGGCTGAATAGACATTATATTTGTAGAAAATATCAATTAAATTACAACTTCCGATATGGGGTGAACACCCCATAGCAGACGCACTTTTGCACCGTTTATTATTTTCTCTTCGCAAGTCGCCGGGACTTCCGAACTGTTCGCGGTGCTCCGACAAATGGATTTTTGAAAATGCTCTGAAACTTTATTTGTGAAAATCCAGAAAACGGCCTATAAAAATAATTGAAAATGCGAACTGGAGAATGGAACAAAATTGAGCAGCCAGCTCGACAGCGAAAACACTTTTGCCAAGACGGAGCATGAACGGCGGCGACATCCTTGTATTCCACCCTTTCTCGCCGGAAACGGCGAGCATCTCGCACCTTTTCATCATCGTCCTCATCGTCTGCGGTGTAATTTTGGCTATTGTCGTCGGCATGATTGGATACGGCTTGATTTTTTTCCGGCACAAGCCAGATTCGGCAGATCCGGCCCCTCATTTTGGCAACCGAAAATTGGAAATCATCTGGACCGTCGGACCGATACTGATCATTGTATGTCTCTTCACCCTTACGGTGCGCGGGATGCGAGAATCTGATCCGCCTGCGAATCGGGAACCTGATCTCATCGTGATTGGCCATCAATGGTGGTGGGAAGTGCGTTATCCGCAAGCCGGCGTGGTGACCGCGAATGAAATTCACATTCCCGTCGGCAGAAAATGGCTTGTCCGTCTGGAATCGGCGGACGTGATCCATGATTTTTGGGTGCCGGCCTTGGCGCGCAAAATGCAAATGATTCCCGGCCAGACGAATCACATCTGGCTGGAAGCCGACGCACCGGGAAAATACGACGGCACCTGTGCGGAGTATTGCGGCGCGGGGCATTCTTGGATGCTTTTTTCCGTCATCGCTGAATCGCCGATGGCGTTCGATGCGTGGCTGCGCGAACAGGAAAATTCCGCCGCCATGCCAGCCACAGATTCAACGCAGACCGGCCTGAAACTTTTTCAAACGATGACGTGCATCAATTGTCATGCCATTCGCGGCGTTTCCGTTGCCGCCAACGCCGCGCCAGATTTGACACATCTGGCCGACCGAACAATTTTAGGGCGCAGGCGTATTATCCAATACGGAAACAAATCTGTTCCGCTGGCTGAAAAATCCGCAGGACTTCAAGCCGGGCTGCTTCATGCCCAATCTAAAATTGACGGACGCGCAGGCGGGCGCGCTGACGAGCTATTTGGAGACCCTCAAATGAGCGAAGCCGCTTCAGCTTCAACTACGATTGAAATGCCCCCACCGGCGAGCGCACTCCATGGACTTTACAGCTGGGTCGCCACGGTGGATCACAAACGCATCGGCATTCTTTATCTGCTGACTACGCTCGTCTTTTTTGTGATAGGCGGCGTGGAGGCATTGCTCATGCGCATTCAACTTGCGCGTCCGAACAACACATTTCTTTCGCCGGACGCATTCGACCAGATTTTCACCATGCACGGCACGACCATGATTTTTCTGGTGGTCATGCCGACGCTCATCGGGCTGGCGAACTATCTGGTGCCGCTGATGATCGGCGCGCGCGACATGGCGTTTCCGCGATTGAACGCGTTGAGCTTCTGGCTGCTGCCGTGCGGTGGTTTGCTGTTGCACTTTAGTCTGCTCGCAGGCGGCGCTCCCGCCGTCGGCTGGTTCAGTTACGCGCCGTTGAGTGAAACGCCGTATGCCACGACATCCGGCGTGGATTATTGGACGTTGTCGCTTTTGATTCTTGGCGTCGGTTCGGTTGCGGCGTCCATCAATCTGATTGCCACGATTTTGACGCAACGCGCTCCGGGATTGACCATCCGCCGCCTGCCATTGTTCGTCTGGATGGTTTTTGTCAACTCGTTCCTTGTCATCTTGGCGCTCCCGGCGTTGAACGCGGCGATCATGATGTTGTTCATTGATCGTCACCTCGGCACGCATTTTTTTGCTCCGGCGAATGGCGGTTCAGCAGTGCTTTGGCAGCACTTTTTTTGGGCGTTCGGACATCCCGAAGTTTATATCATGGCTTTGCCCGCCTTCGGCATCATTTCTGAAGTAGTCCCCGTATTCGCGCGGCGGCCAATCTTTGGTTATGAATTTGTCGCGGCTTCAACGGTCGCCATCGCGCTTTTAAGTTTCGGCGTTTGGGCGCATCATATGTTCGCCGTGGGACTAGGGCATCCGGTGGATTTGTTTTTTGCCGCCACGAGCATGATGATCGCCGTGCCGACGGGCATAAAAGTTTTCGCCTGGAGCGCGACGATGTGGGGCGGCTCAATTCGCCTGACAACTTCCATGCTTTTTGCCGTGGCATTTTTAATTCAATTTACGATTGGGGGATTGAGCGGAATTACTTTTGCGGTCGTGCCGATTGATTGGCAGGTGACCGGCACATATTATTTGGTGGCACATTTTCATTATGTGCTTTTTGGCGGCACCTTCTTCGCGGTTTTTGCCGGGCTTTATTATTGGTTTCCCAAAATAACCGGACGGATGCTGTCCGAACAGCTGGGCAAGTTCAATTTCTGGATGGCACTCATTGGCTTCAACACAGCGTTCTTCGTCCAACATTTTCTCGGACTGATGGGAATGGCGCGGCGAATTTATACTTATCCCGATCTGCCGGGCTGGGGTTTGCTGAATATGATTTCCACCATCGGCGCGTTTTTGCTCGGCGCTTCGGTGCTGGTCTTGTTGTGGAATATTATTGTAAGCCTGCGTCACGGCAAACCGGCGGGTGACAATCCGTGGAACGCCTGGACGCTGGAATGGGCCACGACCTCGCCGCCGCCCGCGAATAATTTTGACCGTGTGCCGCCAATCCGCAGTCGGCGACCGTTGTGGGATTTGGCGCATCCAGAAAATCCTGATCCAATCGTCGGCGGCGCAGCATCGCGGGACGGATTCGTTCTGGAAAAAAACCGCGTGGGCATCGTCAGCTTTCTGATTACCGAAAGTGTTTTCTTTCTCATGCTTATTTTGGCTTATCTGTATTACAACAACCACGACATGAACGGGCCGACGCCCGCGACCATGTTGAATCCGCAAAGAACCGGAATTTACACGCTATGCCTGCTCGCGAGCAGCGTCACGATTTGGCTCGCGGGGAAAAAATTGGAGGCCAAAAAACATTCCGCGTTTCGCTGGCTGCTGACGCTTACAATCTTGCTTGGAACTGTTTTCATTGTTGGCCAAGGCCGGGAATATCTCCGCATCTTCCATGCCGGCGTCATGGTCAATTCCAATTTATTCGCAACCACATTTTTCACCCTGACCGGCTTCCACGGCCTGCATGTCTGCGTCGGATTGATCGCGCTGCTGATTCTTATGGGACTCGCTTTCGCCGGAGATTTCAAGCAAGGCCGCATCGAGGCGGTAAAATCCATCGGGCTTTACTGGCACTTTGTGGACGCCGTCTGGCTCGTGGTGTTTTCAGTGATTTATTTAAGGCTGTTTTTATGACCACCAAACAGTTTTTTATTTCCGCCTGGAACTGGAATCCGTGGGTCATCGCCATTTGTATCATCACGATTTTAATTTACGGCGCACGGCATCAATTTCATTTCACTCGAAAAATCGGCTGGCTGCTGGCGGGAACAATCATGTTCTTCCTCACATTGGCGTCGCCGATTGACACCTTGGCGGACGGATATTTATTCAGCGCGCACATGATGCAACATCTGCTACTCCTGTTGATTGTGCCGCCGCTGATTTTATTGAGCCTGCCGTCATTGTCGGTTCCCAACCGCTTTCAAAACGGTCGTTGGAAATGGTTGAACTGGATTTTGCGTCATCCGGTTGCGACTTGGATTTTGGGCGTCGGCGGGATGTGGCTTTGGCACGCGCCCGCGCTTTGCAATGCCGCCGTGTCGAACGCGTGGATTCATCGTTTGCAATATGTCTCGCTGCTGCTGATGGGTTTTGCCTTTTGGTGGCCGATCATTGGGCCGTGGAGCAAACAATGGTTGTCGCCGCTCGCGGGAATTATTTATCTGTTCAGCGCGTGTGTTGGCTGCACCGTTCTTGGAATCATCATCACGTTCTCGCCGGTCGAAGTTTGCTCGATTTATCTGCATCCGCTGGACCGGCTCGGCATTCTGCCGCTGATTCAAAATCAATGGGGACTGACACCCGCCAAAGACCAGCAACTGGGCGGCCTGTTGATGTGGGTTCCCGCGTGCCTGATTTATTTTTGCGGAATTTTCGGGTTGTTCGCCCGCTGGCATGGTGAGATTGGCGACGAAGCCATTGTTCCTGAATCGCAAACAACAAAAACTCTTATGGGAAAACCTCATGGCCACTGAAATTTCAAAACCTGCGCCGCCGGAATCGCATCCGGGATGGACTGTCCTGCCGCCGCAGAAATTGCCGGAGCCGAGCATCTGGCCCGTGACTCTGGCGCTGGGAATTACTTTTTTGGTGTGGGGACTGGTCACTTCACTGATAATCACCGGCGTCGGCGTCGCGTTATTCGCCGTCGCGCTGGCCGGATGGATTCGAGATATTCGTCATGAAAGAACCAAACACTGAACCGGCTTCAACCGGCTGCTCATCCTCACCGGCGGAACTTTCGCGGCGAAAATTTCTGGCGCGCTTAAGTCTTGCCGTTGGCGGAATCGGTGCATTGATCGTGACGGTGCCGGTGGTTGGTTTTATTCTCGCGCCGTTTTTTGAACGCAGGCAGGAAGTCTGGCGTTCGGTCGGAAAAGTCGAATCCTTCAAAATTGGTGAAACGACGGCGGTGCAATATGAAGACGCCTCGCCGTTGCCGTGGGCCGGGGTGACGGCGCGCAGCGCGGCATGGCTGCGTCGCGTGAACGCGGACACGTTCATCGCCTTTTCCATCAATTGCACGCATCTCGGTTGTCCCGTTCGCTGGCTGGCCGAAGCAAATCTGTTCATGTGTCCCTGCCACGGCGGCGTGTATTATCAAGACGGCACCGTCGCCGCCGGGCCGCCGCCGTTGCCCTTGCCGCGCTATCCCGTGCGCGTGAAAGATGGCGACGTGCAGATTCAAACGGCACCCATTCCCATCACCAAATAACTGATGTTGAAAAAAATCTACCATCGGGTCTGGGATTGGGTGGATGACCGCACCGGCCTTCCAAAAATGATCGGCAAGACGGCGCGGCATCTCGTGCCGCCGGATGCCAAATGGTGGTATGTCTTCGGCAGCGCCACGCTGTGCGCCTTCATGATTCAAGTGATCACCGGCGTTGCACTGGCCTTTTCTTACATCCCCTCGGCCAGCGAAGCCTACTCGACGCTTCACTTCATCAGTGATCAAGCTCCCTTCGGACATTTTCTGCGCGGCCTCCATTACTACGGCGCGTCGGCGATGGTCTTGATGGTCGGCCTGCACATGGCGCAGGTTTTTTTGGCCGGCTCCTACAAATTTCCCCGCGAACTGAACTGGGCAACCGGTGTGCTGCTGTTGGGATTCACTCTGGTCATGGGCTTTACCGGACAACTCCTGCGAGGAGATCAAAACGCTGTTTGGACCGTGGTCGTCGCGGCGGAACAAGCCGGACGCACGCCGTTCATCGGCCAATGGCTCGCGCATTTTATTTTGGGCGGCGACACCGTTGGCGGCGCGACCTTTACCCGGTTTTTTGCGATTCACGTTTTCATAATGCCCGGCTTTATTTTTGCTTTTGTCGGGCTGCATCTCTGGCTCGTCCTGCGCCACGGAATTTCCGAGCCGCCCAAAGCCGGCAAACCAGTTGATCCCAAAACCTATCGTGCGGAATACAAGGAACTGATTGAAAAAAAGGGAAAACCATTTTGGCCTGACTCGGCCTGGCGCGATGTGGTCTTCTGCGTCGTAATGATCGTGGTCATCGCCGCGCTGGCGTTGATTTATGGCGCACCCCAATTGGGAAAACCACCCGACCCCAGCATCACCACGGCCAGTCCACGGCCCGACTGGTATTTGATGTGGTATTTTGCCGTGCTCGCCCTGATGCCACATGGAACGGAACAATATTTTCTGGTTTTCGGCCCGCTGACTGTGGGGATTATTTTAATCGCGCTGCCGTTTGTTTTCAATCGCGGCGAACGCAGTCCGTGGCGGCGTCCATGGGCTATCGCCGTCGTATTGATGACCGTGGTGATGATCGCGACGTTGTGGGTGGCGGGCGTGAAATCACCGTGGTCGCCCAACTTCAATGCGCCGCCATTGTCGGCATCCATTGTGGGCGCGACCAATGGTCCGGTCTTCGTCGGCGCGCAATTGTTTCACGACAAAGGCTGTTTGAACTGCCATTTGATCGCAGACGACGGCGGTCGTCGCGGACCGGATTTAACCGCTGTGGCCGACCGCTTGTCGAAAAACCAGATGGTTTTGAAAATTGCCAATGGTGGCGTGAACATGCCCGCGTATGCCGCGAACCTCACGCCAGCAGAAATTGACGCGCTCGTGGCGTTTCTGCAAACACGGAAAAGTAAAAGCCCCTGACCTCAAACGCCCGCAGTCGGCGGCGATTTAAGAAAAGGCAAAGCGGTCTTCGGAAACGGAGACCGCTTTTTTAATCGCGCGAGTTTTCAAGAGTATGGTGAACGGTTCACCTTTTCCGTGGGGAGAAGACCTTATAGGAAGCGTGCAGCGCAGTGTTATCTTCAACTGTTAGTGAACAACAAAAATTAAACTAAAAAATAAACAATATGCAAACATTACAAGATGAAAAGGCCGCCAGGTTGGCGCGAGCTGGTAAAAACAAAGAGACTTGCGCCGGTGATAAAACAGTGGGCTTTGATGGTGCAGGCCAGCCCCAGAAAGCCGACGTTGTCGTCCGTATGGGCGAGGTAGTTTCAAGTAAAAACGTCTCTAGTTGTGATTCTAAAAAGGACACTAAATGCTCGGACAAGAAAGAGGAACTCCGTGAGGATCGGGCGAGTTCTTTAGTTTGACGGACATCCGTTAATAAATCGTCATTGGGGGTGGCCGTCTTTCGGCCACCCGAAAGACCATCAGAAACAGAAAATCCACAGTAGGGTTACACCCCATAGGATTAGTGCGGCCCATTGCGTAACGTAACATTAATAAATGAAGGCGTTGCCGTCAAAAATGAAAGGCAGTCGCCAGACCACACGACTTATCGTTTAACACCGAAATCACAAATTTTATGGCAACACTGGAAGTCAAAGGCGACCGCAATATCATCAAAGGCAAATTAAAACAAATGAAAGCCAAGCTCACGGACGACAAACTTCACTACGTCGAAGGCAAGTCCGAGGAATTGCTGGGTAAACTTCAGAAGCATACCGGCGAAATCCGTGAAGCCGTCAAAGAGTCCGCCGCCGGACGCTGCGAATAATCGACATTTTTAGGCTGCGAATGCGCGACTCTAAAAACTGCACATGAAAGACCCCGTCTATAAGCTCATCGAACTCACCGGCACTTCCACCGATTCCATCGAGGACGCCGTTGAAAAGGCCATTAAGCGGGCGCACAAAACCATTAAGAACCTGTGCTGGTTTCAGGTGATCGAAACACGCGGCAACATTGAAAAAGGAAAAGTGCATCATTGGCAGGTGACTATCAAAGTCGGTTTCGCCGTGAACGACTGAACGCAATTTTTTATGACGAAAGAAAAAACAACCGCCGCTTCAAACATCACGCGCGAACAGATTGATCGAATTGTTGAACGAAGATTTGGCCGGGGAATATCAGGCGATCATCGCCTACACGGTTTACAGCCAGGTGCTCAAAGGCGCGGCTTACACGGACATCGCGCGGGAATTGGAATTGCACGCCGCCGAGGAATTGCAGCACGCCATCAAGATCGCCAAGCAGATTGATTATCTCGGCGGGATGCCGGGCGTGACGCCCAAGCCGGTCAAAACTTCCAGCGACCCGGTTGAAATGTTGCGCGCAGATTTGGAGAACGAACGCACCACGGTCGGGCGTTATCGCGAGCGCATCCGGCAGGCCGAGGCGCTGGGCGAATTTGGCTTGAGCGAAACGTTGCGCGCGATCATCGTGCAGGAGCAGGATCATGAAATTGATTTGAGCGCCGCGCTGGGCATCAACGTGCCGCCGCCGATAAAACCTTCGGATAAAAAGACTGCCGAAACCAAATAAGGAACTCCATGCCTCAAGGTGATAAATCCAGTTATACTGACAAACAGAAACGTCAGGCGGAACATATCGAAGCCGGTTACGAGAAAAAGGGTGTGAGCGCCAAAAATGCAGAAGCGCGCGCCTGGGCCACGGTCAACAAACTTTCCGGTGGCGGCAAAAAAAGCGGCTCTGGTCGGAACCAGAATTAATCTGAAATTATGCCAGCCTTACATTCTAAAGAAATCAAGCTGCACTTGCAGGCCGTCCCGCAATGGTCGAAGCGCGCGCAAACCATTCTTCGGACATTCAAGTTTGAGGGATTTCTAAAGGGCATTGATTTTGTCAACCAGATTGCCAAGAAAGCCCAAAAAATGAATCACCACCCGGATATGGACATTCGTTTCAACGAGGTGACGTTGACGCTCACCACGCACGATGAAGGCGGCATCACCGAAAAAGATTTCTCACTGGCCAAGCAATGCGATGAGGTTTTTTCCAAGTTTTTAGCGTCATGATAAATACAGATTTCAAAACAAAATTAACCAACCACTTATTTATGAATACCTATACAGAATTAAAAAAACACACGGCAGAACATGGCAATACATCCTTCCTGAAAATCATTTCCAAGTCCGCATCAGTCACGCTGGGCATTGCCTTGTTAGCGGTGGGATTTTTAGTTCCCGGTGCAAACGCGGCAACGATGATCTCCATGGCCGACACAAACTTTATCCTCGCGGCTGCCCAAGGCGGAATGACTGAAGTGAAGTTGGGCGAGCTGGCTTCCACAAACGGAATGCGCGCCGATGTGAAGGAATTCGGCCAGATGATGGTGAAGGATCACACGGCCATCAATGACGACATGAAAACGCTCGCCGCGCAAAAGGGCGTGACCCTGCCCGACAGTCTGGATGCCAAGCATCAGGCGATGGTGGACAAATTAACGGCTCTGACAGGTTCGGAATTTGACGATGCCTATATTGCCGGCATGATCAAAGCCCACCAAAAGGATGCCAAGGCATTCAAAGCTGAAGCTGCCGCAACACAAGACGCGGACATCAAAAGTTTCCTGTATAAATCCATTCCGATTGTGGAAGCGCATTTAGAGCATATCAAGGCGATGAAGAAATAACCCGTATCAGAACCATTGCTCCTCTGCGCCTTTGCGTTAAATAATAATAAACGTCAATCCGCGTTTGTCTGCGGTTAAAATTTCATGGGGTGTTCACCCCATTCATTTTCCCGCGTCCAAAAGATAAAATTTTCAGAGTGTCGCGTGGTTGGACTCGCCACGGTCACTTGAACATGAAGAAACGAGAAACCAGCGAGCCAGACCTTGCCGAAAGGATTGTGATTGTGGGCGGCGGTTTTGCCGGAGTGACTTTGGCGCAACGCCTCGAACGCTCGCTGCCAGCGCAGACGGAAATAGTTGTTCTCAGCGCTGACAATCATCTGGTCTTCACACCCATGCTCCCCGAAGTGGTGGGGCGAACCGTCTCTCCACTGCACGTCGTCGTGGCTGGCCGCCAGTTGACCCGGCGCACGAAGTGGCTGGAGGCGCGCGTCAGCCGGATTGATCGCGAAAAAAACGAAGCGCACTATCTTCGCCGGGATGGAACGGCAGCTTCGATGCGTTACACGCATTTGGTGCTGGCTTGCGGTGCTACGGCAAATCTGGCGGAGATTCCGGGACTTGCTTCGCGGGGCTATGCGTTGAAAACGGTGATGGACGCAATCGTCATGGGCAACGATTTGATCGGCAACTTTGAAGCCGCCGCGACCGAGCCGGATGCGGAGGTGCGCCAGCGGCTGCTCACCGTGGTCGTCATTGGCGGCGGTTTCAGCGGCGTGGAAATTGCCGGACATATTGCGGACTTGATGCGGGCAATCCGCCGGTTCTATCCAGAGTTGAAGCATGAAACTCCGCACGTTGTTCTACTGCATAAAGGCAAACACCTGTTGCCGGAGTTGCATCACGAATCGTTGTCCAAATTTACATTGCAGAAACTCCGGAAAAACGGAATTAAAGTGCGGTTGGAAACGACGGCCAAGAAAGTTGACTCCATCGCGGTGCATCTGGCTTCGGGTGAGCGGATCGAGACGGGAATGATTGTCTGCACGATTGGCACGGAGACGCATTCGCTGATCAAAGACCTTGGTCTCCCGCTGGAAAAAGGCCGGCTCAAGACCCACCCGGACATGAAGGTGAGTGGCACGACCAATCTCTGGAGTCTCGGCGACTGCGCACTGATTCCCAACGCTTACGATGGTCGGCCAAGCCCCGCGACCGCGCAGTTCGCGGTGCAGCAGGCGCGGCAGTTGGCGGAAAATCTTAAATGCGTCTCGCAAGGCGCGACGACGAAGCCGTTTAATTTTCGTCCGCGCGGAATGCTTGCCTCCATCGGCCATCGCAACGCCGTTGCGGTGATTTATGGAGTCAAGCTGTCCGGTTTCATCGCATGGTTTTTATGGCGGGGAATCTATTTGGCAAAGTTACCGACGTTCAGTCGCAAACTGGAAGTGGCCATAAGCTGGGCCGTTGGCATTCCCTTTCCGCCGAACATTGTTCAGCTCCGACTGTCGAAAGAACAATCGCTGGATGCAGACGGTGAACGCATAGAAACCAAATGACAAACACAAAGGACGATCATGAACATCACACTTGAAGGCAAGCGCGCGCTCGTCACGGGCGGCAATTCCGGCATCGGTGCGGCGATTGCGCTGGCTCTTGCCGATGCCGGTGCAAAAGTGGCGATCAATTATGTGGGACATCCCAAAGCAGCGGACGCGCTCGTGCAGACGATCAAACAGAAACGCGGCGAAGCGATTTCCATTCAGGCGGACGTTTCCGATCCCAAGGCGGTCGGAAAATTGTTCCGGCAACTGGATGCGGCGTGGAGCGGGATTGATATTCTCATCAACAACGCCGGTATTGACGGTCCCAGCGCCGTCGGCTGGAAGGCTGATATTGTCGCTTGGCGAAAAGTGATCGAGGTGAATTTGTTTGGCGCTTTCTACTGCGCCAACGAAGCATTGAAGCGCATGGTGCGGCAGAAAAGCGGCGTCGTGTTGAGCACCACTTCGGTGCATGAAGAAATCGCCTGGTCTGGACACAGCGCCTACACGGCCAGCAAAGCGGCGGTCAGCATGTTGACCAAAACTCTGGCACAGGAAGCAGCGCCGCACGGAGTGCGCGTGCTGGCGGTTGGCCCGGGCGCGATCAAAACGCCGATCAACCGTTCTGTCTGGAGCAATCGTAAAAACATGAAAGACCTGCTGGAAAAAATCCCGCTGAAACGGATTGGCGAGCCGGATGAAATCGCCCGCATGGTTGTGGTGCTCGTTTCCGACGCGGCCTCTTATGTGACCGGACGCACAATTTTCGTAGATGGCGGAATGACGGATTATCCCGACTTCGCTCACGGCGGCTGATTCAGAAATAAATTTTTTATGCGAACATCAAATCATATCGCGCCGGGCGCTCCCGGCATCGCGCCGCGCTGGACTTCCAGCGCCAAGGATGGCATCGGCACCGCCTATCATACCAGTTCCCGGCTTTGGTTCACCTTGAGCCACGGCATCGTCAACGAGGTTTATTATCCTCATGTGGATACGCCCAACACGCGTGATTTGCAATTTCTCATCACCGATGGCGAGACTTTTTGCCACGAGGAACGGCGCGACCTTGACCACCTGACCGAATACCCGGAGAAAAACGTGCTGCTCTACCGGCTCACCAACTCGGACCGCAAAGGCCGCTATCGCATCATCAAAGAAATTATTGGCGAGCCGCACTCATCGGTTTTGTTGATGCACACCCGGCTGGAAATTTTGGATCCAAAACTGCGCGGCAAGCTGCGTCTCTTTGCACTGCTCGCTCCGCACCTGGATGGCACGGGACAAAATAATTCGGCGCGGTGGTGCAACCGAGGAGGCCGAAAGTTTTTCCGTGCCGAACGCGAGGATGTCCACATGGTCTTCGGTTGCGCGCCCGATTTCATGCGACGTTCCGTTGGCTACGTTGGTCACAGCGACGGCTGGCAGGACTTGATGGACAATTTCAAGATGGATTGGGAATTTGAACGAGCCGACGAAGGCAACATCGCGCTGACGGGCGAAATTGATTTGTCGAACGGCTTGGAATTCATCGTTGCCGTCGCGTTCGGACGCAGCGCCCAAAGCGCTTCGACGCAACTGCTGCAAGCCTTGGCCACGCCTTTTGCGGAGCAGCGAGAAAAGTATGTCAGCCAATGGCAGCGCACCCGTTCCGAAAATGATTTGAGCGCGCATACCAAGGATGGCGCACACATGGTGCGCTTGAGCCAGTGTGTTTTGCTGGCGCATGAAGACAAGACGTTCCTCGGCGCGTTTGTGGCGTCGTTGAGCATTCCATGGGGCGAGACAAAGGATGATAGTGATCGCGGCGGATACCATCTGGTCTGGACGCGCGACATGGTGCAATCCGCAACGGCGTTGCTCGCCTGCGGACGGACCGAATCTGCCTTGCGCGCGCTCATCTGGCTGGCGTGCGTCCAGGAAGCCGATGGCAGCGAGCCGCAAAATAGTTCGATCACGGGCAAAACTTATTGGAAGGGCATTCAACTCGATGAAGTAGCCGTGCCGATTTTACTCGCGTGGCGCTTGCGGCGCGCGAACGCGCTCCGAGAATTTGATCCTTGGAAACTGATTTCACGCGCGGCGGGTTATTTGATTCTCAACGGACCGGTAACTGCGCAGGAACGGTGGGAGGAGAATGCCGGTTACTCGCCTTCGACGCTGGCGGCAATCATTGCGTCGCTGGTCTGCGCGGCGGAATTTGCGCATGACCGAAAGGAAAAAATCGCGGCGAATTTTCTGCTCGCTTACGCGGACTGGCTTTCGTCGAACATCGAAGCTTGGATGGTCACTGATCGCGGTGAACTCGTGAAGGGAAAACCACGGCATTATGTGCGCATCACTTCCGCCATTCCGCAACAAGCCGATGGAACGGCTGATCCCAACACTGCCGTTATTCAGATTGCCAACGGCGGCGGTGAGCATCCCGCGCGAAATATTGTCGGCGGCGATTTTCTCCAGTTGGTTCGACTCGGAGTGCGCGCGGCCAATGATCCGATGATTGTTGATTCCATTGCGGTCATTGATCAAATTCTCAAACACGATTTACCGCACGGCTCATGCTGGCGTCGCTACAATCACGATGGTTACGGGCAGAAAGCTGACGGCCGTGCTTACGACGGAACAGGTGTCGGCCGTTCGTGGCCGATTTTGACCGGCGAACGCGGCCATTACGAACTGGCCGCCGGACGCGATCCCATGCCGTTCATTGCGGCAATGGAAAAATTCGCCAACGCGGGCGGCATGTTGCCGGAGCAACTCTGGGACGCGGACGACTTGCCAAAAAGACACATGAAGTTTGGCGGCCCGACTGGTTCGGCGATGCCTTTATGCTGGGCACATGCGGAATACATTTCGCTCGTGCGCAGCGCTAACGACGGCGTGTGTTTTGATCGAATTGAGCCAGCCTTCCAACGCTACGTCGTCAAGCCGGTAAAAAATTTGCACGAAATGTGGAGTGCCCGTCATTCGATTCGCCGGATGTCTCACGGCAAAATCCTGCGCCTCATTGTTGCGGCGGACGCAACCATCATCTGGTCCATCAACGGCTGGGCAAGCTCCAACAAAGCGGACGCCACTCATATCAGCGCGCTGAATTTGTGGTTCGCCGATCTTCCCACAGCGAAATGCCCGGATGGTTCAGTGATCGAGTTTACTTTCTTCTGGAAAAAAGGCCAACGATGGGAAGGTAAAAATTATTCCGTCGCGGTCAGCGAAACAAATACATGACACAATCGAACATTATGAAAGCTACCCAACTGTTGCACGACCTGGGCCAGAGCCTCTGGCTCGACAACATCACGCGCGACCTGCTGAATAGCGGCACGCTCAAACGATACATTGACGAGTTATCGGTGACAGGGCTGACCTCAAACCCGACCATCTTTGATCACGCCATCAAGAGTTCCTCCTACGACGTTGCCATCCGCGAGGGGTTGGAAAAAGGGAAATCCGGCGAGAGCCTCTTTTTCGATCTGGCACTGGATGATCTCACTCGCGCCGCCGACCTGTTCCGGCCAATTCACGACCGCACGAACGGCGTTGACGGCTGGGTCTCTCTGGAGGTGTCGCCATTACTGGCGCATGATACGACCAGCACCATCGCCGCCGCCAAGAAACTTTCCGCGCGGGCGGGACGGCCCAATCTGTTCATCAAGATTCCTGGAACCAAGGAAGGTTTGCCGGCCATCGAGGAAGCGATTTTTGCGGGCGTGCCGGTCAACGTGACGCTCCTATTTTCACCAGAACAATATGTGGCGGCGGCCGAGACGTATTTGAGCGGCATCGAACGACGCATCGCCGCCGGACTCAACCCGCAGGTCGGCTCCGTGGCTTCGATGTTCATCAGCCGCTGGGATGTGGCCGTGGCGGGCAAGGTTCCGAAGACGTTAGACAACCGGCTCGGCATCGCCATTGCCGGTCGCATTTATCAGGCATATCTCAAACTATTAAGCAACCTGCGCTCGCAGCGTGCGTATAATGCTGGTGCTCGGCCGCAAAGACTCCTATGTCGCATGACGCGCCCGACCATTTGCGTCAAAGCGGTTCGCGCCGTCGTTTTGGACAAAATTGCCAACACATAGGCAAACGGACAATCCCAACCCTCGCGCAGCGCGTCTTTCGTGATGATGAATCGCACCTTGCTTAAATCCGAAAGCAAGTCTTCATCGCCAAGCTCATTTTTCTCGGCAGATTTCACCTTCACCTGTTCGGGATGCGCTCCTAATTTTTCTATCAAAAATGTTCGGACGTGTTCCGAATGAATATCACTTTTCTCCAACTGCTTTTCGCCGGTGTTTTCGACACGAATTAGCAGAATCGGGCGGATATATCGCCCTTCGTTCCGCTCCGTTTTTTTGGCGATTTCCTTTAGCTCGTCAAGTTTCTCTTTCGCTTCCGTCAATGTGTGTTTCCAATCTCCGCGTGCGATATTGATAAGATTGATTGGCAGCTTAATCATCTGCTCATCTTTCAAAGCCGTTCCAGTCACGTTCACAAGCACGTTACTGACTTGCTCGCCGCCGCTGTTTGGCGTGGCGGAAAGTTCCAGAATGAAACGCGGATTGTGTCCCGCGATAAATTCCAAAGCATTGCTGGTATATGCCTTGTGTCCTTCATCTATCACGACGACAGGCCGCGCCAGTTTGAAAACATTGCCGAGACTTTGCTTCACCGTCAGGCCGCCCGCGCGAAACTCGGCGTCCGTCGTCTCGCACACGTCGAGATTCGGCACGCGGCGCAATAAATCCTTGTTCGCCAAAAAATCGTCCACTTCGGGAAAGAAATTCGTAAATCTTCCGCTGTCCTGAAACAACGCCGCGTCGTTGCTTATTGAAACGAGCGGAAAACGCGCGTTGCCTTATATGCTGGCGGCTTACACTGGCTTGCGGCGGGGGGAAATTCAAAAGCTCACATGGGACGATCTGCATTTGGAAGAAGCACGTCCTTTCATTTTGGCGCGGGCGTCCACAACGAAAAATAAAAAAACCGCCGTGCTGCCGTTGGTGCTGCCACTGGTTGCCGCGCTTAAAGAATTTCGGGTAAAACAGAATAATGTTTCTGGAAAAGTTTTCCGCTATGGCGTGCCCAAGGCGGTGACGCTGCTAAAAGATTTGGCCGCGTGTGGTATCGCGGGTGTGGACGAGCATGGCCGTCATTTGGACTTTCATGCGTTGCGACACACGTTTGCCACGATGTTGGCGCGTGCGGGGGTTTCGCCGCGTGTGGCGATGGAATTGATGCGACATAGCGATATGCGGCTTACGGCGAAGACTTACACGGATGCAATGAGCCTGCCGTTATTTGGTGAATTGGAAAAAATAACCCCTTTGCTGCCTTCACTGATAGCTTCACTAAAATGTGAAAATCAGGGTCTAAAAGTGTCCAAGCCTGTCCAAAATGGCTCGTCAAAAAGTGAAGCTAAAATTGTTGTAAATGACGATGAAAGAGCAACTTTGACCGAACTTGTCCCTCTTCTTGAAAAAATTGAAACTGGCGGAGAGAGGGGGATTCGAACCCCCGATACGGCTTTTGACCGTATAACGGTTTAGCAAACCATCGCCTTCAGCCACTCGGCCATCTCTCCGTCTGCTTGTAAATAAAGGCTTGTTTCACCTTTGTTCACCGCAAATCCAAGAATCGCATTGACAAGTTGCAACAGTAATGCAACACTTGGTGCATGAAAAATAACCCTTCACGCAGCACCAAGCAAGACGAAACGTGGCCGAAGAAAATCACCGTTGGCCGCGTCACCGTAAAAGTCTATCGCCGTCAAACGCCGTCTGGAAATCACGGCTTCATGGTTGCCAATTATTCGGGCGAGAAACGCCGCTTTGATTCTCACGCGACGGAAGCAGATGCAATGGACGCCGCTGGCAAGCTGGCGCGTCAGCTAAGCCAGCGCGACACAATAGGCGCGAGCATGACACGCGAGCAATCCATCGAATACGCCAGCGCAATTCAGACGTTGCAACCGCTCGGCATTTCACTCACGTCCGCCGTTGCCACACTCGCGGAAGCAATCAAACTCGCTGGCGATTTGTCCGGCGTGACGGCGGCGGCGCGCTTCTACAAGGCGCGAAATAAAACCGTCACCGCCAAGCGCGTTGCCGACGTGGTTGCCGAATTGCTCAAGGTGAAAGAATCGCGCGGAGCATCGGCGCGTTACCTGACTGATTTGCGCTTCCGGCTCGAAAAATTTTCCAATGCGTTTCAATGCAACATTGGCAACGTCGAAACAAAATCCGTGCAAGCGTGGCTGGACGGGATGAAACGATTGAACGGCACAAAACTTTCGTCGCAAAGTTACAATAACAACAAGCGCGTGGTCTATTTGCTTTTCGAGTTTGCGATTGCTCGCGGCTACGCGATTGATAATCCAGTGAAGGCCGTTGAAAGCGTGAAAATCAGAAACGGCAACGTGGAAATTTACACGCCCGCCGAAATTACCAAGCTGCTCGCGGCGGCGGATTCGGATTTTCTGCCGTGCCTTGCCATTGGCGCGTTTGCCGGTTTGCGCTCGGCTGAAATTGAACGGCTGAAATGGCAGGACATTGATCTAAAGTCGCGTCACATCATCATCAGCGCGGACACGGCCAAGACCGCCAGCCGTCGCGTCGTGCCGGTTGCCGACAATCTCGCCGCTTGGCTCGCGTCCTACGGCGAACGGTATGGCAAAGTGTGGCCGCACACTTCAATCGGCTTCTACAAGGCGCAACTGGCAACCGCAAAAGCCGCTGGCATGGACTGGAAACAAAATGCGTTGCGACACGGCTTCGCCAGCTACCGGCTCGCGCAGACTCAAAACGCCGCTCAAGTCGCGCTGGAATGTGGCAACAGCCCGAAAATTATTTTCGCGCACTACCGCGAATTGGTGAAGCCAGCCGACGCGCAGAAATGGTTCGCCGTCGCGCCGGATATACCCGCGAACGTCACGCCGCTGGCCGCGACTGCAAACTAGCTGGCACGTTGCCCAAAGGTTAGACCGGCTCTTGCGGATTCTCAATCGGCTGCGATGAAGGCATGGCTCGATTGAATCCAGACTTGACGCGACGCGAGCCGGGATTCGGTGTGCCGGTGAGAACCTGCCATGAGTTGAACAGCCGCGCATAAGTCGCGGAAAGTTTTTGCAATCTGTCGGCGTCCTTTTCCTTTTCCATCATCGCAAGCACGCGCTCGATTTCTAGTGCAAGACGTTCGCTTTGCGGCGTGGATTGCCTGCCCAGCCGTGCTTCGGCTTCCAGCTTGGCTTTGCGCTCGCGTCTCGCCTGCCAGCTTTTCGCGGCATTTTCGCGGGCGTTCTCTTTGGTGAAGCGGAACGGTTGCGTGTAATTTGTATTCATAGCAACCATTGGTAACTTCCGGCTTCGCTGCGGACGCCAGCGGCTCGGCGCGTGCCTTTTTTCAGTAGCTTAATCAGGCCGTAACTTTCCAACTGCCGCATGATGCGTTGCGCCTGCATTGGGAAAATTCCCAGCCGGTCGGCAAGGTGGTTGAATGAAAGAAAAAACGTGCGCGACTCACGCTCCGGCTCTGGCAACAAAGCCAAGTCTCGGCAAATGCGAAATGCTTCCTGCTCATTCCCCGGCAGCGCATCATAAATTTTGCGTTCCCCTTCATTCAGGGATTCGATGTAAGTTTTGGCAACGGATTCGAGCATGGCTTTGGTCTCCTTCATGTGTTGTTCGCGGGTGTCGTTAAAAAGGGCGCGGTTGCAATCGTAAAAAAAGCCGGTGAGTTCCAAGACAAATTGCGGTGCAACGGCGCGGTAAAGAAACGGCACGGCTTGCACGATAAAATCATTCCGCGCGTGTTCCCGCGCTTGGTAACGAGGTTCGATCAATTCGGTATAGAGCCGGACAAGGTTCGGATATTTGGCAGCCAGCAAGTCCATCGCTTCACGTTTGGCTTTGATGTTCGCCAGCACAAAATCAGCCTTGTTATGTAGAGATGCAGGGATGCAGTTATGCAGAGACGCAGTAATGCAGGATTCAGTATTCAGACGAATTGGTGGGGTGTCTGGTGTTGTTTTCTCAAAGCAACCTTTAGGGAAAATAATTTCGTCAAACCGAATGTGAATCGGCGCGACTTCATTCAGGAATTTGTATTTCGTCGGCTCGGTTTCACCTTTGCTTTTATCAATGGCTCGCCCGTGAATCACGGTCTGATTGCCGTCCGCTCGCCACTCGCCAATTTTTTCACCGCGCGCTTTGAGTTTGGCACTGGCCGGAAATTCACCGTCAACATAAACCCAAAAATTGCATCCCCTGACGCGCTTTGTGCGCGTGGTGTCACGCAGGCTAGGATTCATTTCAAGAAAAGGTTCAATGTCGGCGTCCCTGTCAAAATCAATTGTGCAAAGTCCGCCCGAAACCTTGCCGAGCGAGACGCCGATGTTTTTGCCAGCGAACGAACGCAGATAAACCGCGTCGCGCATGGACTCGCGCGTTCGCAGTTGCCAGCTTTTGCCAACTGGTTTTTTTGTGAGCCGATAAATGGGGATCAACACAACATCACCAAGCAGTTGACGGATTTTTTCAACCGGGTTGCCGGTCTGACTTGACGGCGCGGGATTGACATAGGATAATTTTTTCACAGTAGTTCAACCGCTGTCGCGTCAACCGGCAAAGTTTCGCGGCGGCGGTTTTTGTCTTTAATTTTTCGCCTCGTGTCGCTGCGCCTGCCGTTGCGTGAGGTGGTTTTGCTTAATCCAGTCTGCCGCTTCGGTCACAGGGATTCGTGTCAGACGCGCCGACAATTTCAAATGAGGGAGGCCGCGAGCAATCCAACAGTCAACGGTTCTCTTGCTGACGGAAAACCGCTGCCCGAATTGGACTTTGCTTTCCGCCGTGACGGGTGCTGCCGGTGTTTCAATTTCGGTTTGAATTTTCTCTACGCTCATGTGTGCATCATCGCGCACGATATGAGAGAGGTCTAACCGACAACTGTGATTTTAATTCGGGGCGGTTGTCGTCACGATTATTAGCAAGTTCAAGCGAACTGGATTGCATCCAAAGCACGGCGGTAGCGGGCGAAAACTTGGGATTTTGACTTCTTTGAGTTGGCTTCATCATTTTCAAATTCTAAAATGATGGGTAGCCAGTTTTCACACCTTGCTCGTTGTTTGTTTCGGGACGGGTGATAGAAACGCAGGTGGTCACAGTATGTTTTTGCCATCACGGACGATGCCTTGTCTGCTTTCAAATCGGGCGCGATGGCCAAGAGCGTGTAGCCTCGGCGAGATGCGTCAACCGCTCGGTTTGCGATAGCGGCTTCCCATTCTTTAGCAGTCGGTGGATTCACGGCAACGTCATTGTGAAGCGTGTTTAGGTTTTTGTTTTGAGCCGCTTCCCAAACTTCGTGATTCTGTTCGTAGTAGTTATCGTCAATCTGCCCTTTTTTTACCAACGCGGCTCTGCGTTCACCCGTGATTCTCCAATGCGCCATTTTGTTGATCGAGTAGCACTGTAAATCCTCGTCGCGCAAGTCGAGACCTTTCATGTTGCCAATTTCAAATTCCCAATTTCTTCGCTCGGTATAATCTAGCCTTGCCCATGACTTGAGGCCAATCCGACACGTCGAGGAAAGAGAAGGCGGTTCATGCAGTTTGGCAACCGCTTCTTGGATTAACACATCGAGACGGCCTTCAAAGACAGCGGGCGGACAAGTCGGGTCATGCTTCCACACGCTCGCATACATAGTCTCTCGCTCTGTTGGACTAGGCATTCTTTTAAGCAGCCCTTTACCAACTAGCGGGTGACGGCGGGCGAGTTCATAGAGTGCTGCAACTTGGTCTATTTTAGAATCAGGCAGCCCTTTCCACCAATGCGGGCGGTCAAACTCTATGTCGAACGGCGGGCGAAAATGCCATGTGTAACGCGCTCGCATGGCCTGCCAATTTTTTTTTGAGGAAGTAGTTATTTGTTTCGCACTCATCGGCGGGTGTCAGGCATTTTTACCCCTTTTCATGGTCGCGGTATGAAATTAAAATTCATCAAACGCGGCCAAGTCTGCTGCGCGGAATCGTATCTTGCGCTTCGTCGCCCAACTCCATTTGTCGGCGTCGGGTTTGGCCGCGAGGATATATTTAGCGGTGAAGTGCATTAAGGGCGGCCTTTGCTCTTTTGCTTATGTCTGACGCGATTTCCAAAACTTCCGACGTATAACATTTTTCCAAATCTGCGAGTGCCTTGCTTAACAGAGCGGAAGCGTGAGCGACGGTCATCGTGAGTCCGCAAACGCGGTGAAGCTGCTTTCGAGACGCTTCACCGTCAGAATCTTCATAAACTTGGCAAGGTTGCGCTGACTCTGGACTTCATGCAAATCGCGCTCGCCGGTGTAATACGCCAGCGGAGTGTAGCGGGCGTATTTGAAATCATGCGTGAGCGAGCGAATAGTTTCGTCAAAAACTTCGCTCTCGATTTTGTTGAACTTGTAAAAAAGCGGTTCGGGGTTTGCCACTTCGGGGAACTTCAAGCCCTGTTGTTTTAAGTCAGTGCCGTAGTATTTTTCGATCTCGCCGCGCGTCCGGCGAATCATCAAAAATTTCAAAATCTTCTCGCGTGTCTGCCGCGCATTTTCTTGGACGATTTTGAAATAGTCTTCACGGTCTTGTTGCCGGTCCAGCCCCTTCAACCGCTGCTGCATCTTGTTAAAAAACGCTTCAAGATTTCGGATGTTAGGAATGGTGCTATTCTTGCCGGCCTGAAAAAGTTTTATCTGGCTCAAAATGTCGTGCGGCGAATTGTTCAACGGCGTGGCGGAAACCAAAACAACGCGCTTGCCCCGGCAAATCTGCGCGAGCATTTCGTAACTTTGCGTGTCTTCGGTGCGAAAGCGGTGCGACTCGTCAATAAAGACGGTGGTGAATTTTTGCAAGTCGCGTTCAAGCATTGATTCCAATTTGCCGAGTGATTCAAAGTCCGCGCCACGAACGCCGAAATCACGAAAGACATTCGGCCAAGAGCCGGGATTATGCTTGTCGAGCAAGTGCGGCGGAGCAATGACAAGGCATGGCTCGTCAAGGTGACGTGCCAACAAAGCGGACATGAAAGTTTTGCCCAAACCGACAACATCCGAAAGAAAGCAGCCGCCGTATTCGTCCAAAACTTTGCGGGCGTTCAAGACGGCTTCCTCTTGATACTTTAATTTTTTGAAACCGGCAGGCAGGTAAATGTCTTCAATTTCATTCGGCAAATTGAGTTCGCCGCGAAAATACTCGTAAAGAAATTTCAGGTAGAGTTCGTAAGGCGTGAACTGCGCGAACGGCGATTTGACTTCAATCGTCGTGACGTAATCTTTCGTCACGTCAACTGACTTCGCCCAAAGCTCGTTGAACTTGGCGAGCGCAAATTCGTAATCGGAACGATTCTTCAACTCGACATTGAATTCCAGATTGTTCTGCAAACCCGCCTCGGTGAAATTGCTAGAGCCGGTGATGACGCGCCCCTTGTCAATATGGCCGTCCACAAATGTCATCACATACAATTTTGCGTGAACGCGCTCTGAAGGATAAGCGCGAACTTCCAGCTTGCCGGATTTGATCCACTCGACAAATTTTCGGATGCCGTCTTCAATTTGCGAACTGTCGCCGGACTTTTGCAGTTCGTTAAGAATCTCGCCGGGAACAAGGTCACGGACTTGCGCGTGAGATTCCAATATGAATTCCTGTTGCGCCTTGGCCGTCTGAATCAATTCAACGATTGCCCCGTCCGTTTTGATGCCAATGAGAATCCGAATTTTCTCCGTGTTCGTTAGCGCGGGCTGGAGCTTGTGAAAACCGCTGATAAAAAAATAACCGACAAGACAATCAAAGAAGCGCGTGTTGTTTCCCAGCAATACCCCGAAACGGTCAGCAAGGCTTTGGCCGTCTTCGTTGGTGATGAATGTCAGGTCAGTGGACATATCCCTCAAATGTCAGACACGCGAAGCATGGATGCGAGGTTAGCATCAAGCCCGTGCCAACGACAAGTGCGGGGATTTTAGGAAGTCAATTTAGTTCACGCCGTTGTTTCTTCCAAAACCACTTCGGGATGCCGCGACGCCACGCGCAACAGCACCCGCGCCGCGCCCGACGGCTTCACGCCGCCGCAAGTTGCAACGCCACCAGCGGTTCGACTTCACGTTCAATCGTCCGCGCCTTCTCGTAACGCACCAAGCGCAAATCATAGTCCGCCTGCAAACCCGTCCACAGTTCCGCCGCCGTGCCAAAGAACCGCGCCAGCCGCAACGCCGTGTCCGCCGTGATGCCGCGCTTTTCCAAGACAATCTCGTTGATCCGGCGCGGCGGCACGCCCAAAGCCCGCGCCAGCGCGTTCTGCGAGAGGCCGTGCGGCGTCATAAACTCCTCGCGGAGAATTTCGCCCGGATGAATTGGGGCAAGCTTGTTCGTTTTCATATTCGTTTTCAGTTTCAGTTTCGGCTCAAAAGGCGTTCAGTGGTAATCCACAATTTCCACGTCCAGCGCATCTTCGCCCTGCCAGCGGAAGCACACGCGCCACTGGTCATTGATACGGATGCTGTGCTGGCCTTTGCGGTCGTCTTTCAACGCTTCCAAGCGGTTGCCATACGGCACGCGCAAATCATTCAGACTCCGCGCCTGATGCAACACCAGCAGTTTCCGCCGCGCCACGCGCTGAATCTGTGTCGGCAAACGCCGCGAAGATTCGTCGTTGAACAGCTTTTCAGTTTCGTGGCAGGCGAATCTGCGTATCATCTGCGACAACTATAACGCTCGGCGTCATATATTGTCAAGAATGAGATTCATTCAAAAGCGGTATTGTAGCTAACGGACGACTGACGTGAAAATCCCCCTGCCGGTGGCAGGGCGTATGGACGGCTCGCCGCGCGAAAAAAGGGAGTCCTCATTGACGAAAAATTTCTGCGACGAGCAGATTCAAAAACCACGTCCAGCCGTGCAACACATTGCAACACCAAAACTGCATGACGACGCACTATTAACGCTAACGGAGAAAATTTGTGTCATTGTGATTTAGAGTAGTATTCATGCGGGTTAAATGCGTGTTCGTGCAACGTCGTGAAGTGGTCATTGTGGATTAGCAAACCATCGCCTTCAGCCACTCGGCCATCTCTCCGTCGTTGTTAATCAATGACTTGCAACGAACCATGCAGTCCGATTTGATAATCTGATACTGCTATCTGATACTTTCTGCATGAAAGAGAGACAACAGAGACAAACGACGCCCAGCCTTCACCGTGTCAGGGCACGCAGTATTCAAATTTGATCCGTTACATTCCATCGGACACATATTTTGCAAAAGTGCGCATCAGTGGCAAGCTCATTCACAACAGCCTTCGCACGGATATCATCTTACAACATGGCGGACGTGCATCAACTCGACCAGTAACAGTTGCGGCTTTTAAAAATTTCGATTTGGGGACTTGATATGCCTGTGGTCACTGCTGGTCGTGCGCGAAAGCTTCCAGTAGCTGGCAATCCGTATTCCAGTACCACGCGCGAAATAACAGGACATCGCCCTGTTGCCGAGCCACGGCAACCTTGTCACTGGAAGCGTCGCTAATATCCAGCACCCGAAAAGATCCGGAGAATAATTTCCGCGCCAATCGTGCAGTCTCTGCCGAGTCACTATTGCGTAAGGTAACATAGGGAGCACTGAACGCCGAGTAAGGCAGATAGTGATGCTCGGGAATCAGGAGGATGTCGGGCCGTTGCTCTGCTAAACGGCGCAGTTGCCACACCTCATCGGGTCGTCGAATCCCGCCGTTTGAATCTACGTAGAACAGCGTGGCACCCCAGCGCTCCCGGGCATAGTCGATTTTATCGAGCAGTATCCGCTCGATGTCGAACACCTGCGTTTGCCGAGGCTGCCCGTTGTCGAAAACCAATTGCTGTGGGCGAACAGTTAACCCGACTCGCAGCCCAGCACTCCGCAGTCGTCTGAAAAACTCATCCACGACTGGCTCCATTTCTGGTGCCAGTCGTCCCAACAAACGAGGATCTCCGATGTATGTGGTCTTATGAGGAAATTCTTCTCCCTCTAAGTCCCAGACAATCGCGCCCTGCGCTCCGGTCCGTTTCAGAATAGCGATGCTGCGGTCGGTATAATCAAGAAGCGCCTTCCGGAACCGTTGCTGGCCATCCGCTCCAGTGACATCCAAACTCGGATCATTAAACCAGCCTCGCGGATTTGTTGCAGAGGAATGGTAGTTCGATGCAAGAATTAAGACGCCAATTGGCCGGCGATCAGGCCACTGAATACTCACCGGTTGAGCGATCCACAACACTACCATAATAGTCGCAGCTACCAGAATCAGGGTACATGCAACTAATAAAAATTTGTTCTTTGAACGCCGCCGATTTATAAACGCTGGGCGAGTGAGGTTGATTTGCGGAACGAGAATCAAATGTTTGCAATGTGGGCATTTTATTTTTTTACCACTGCACCCTTCTTTGCAATGAAGAAACTGATCACAACGCGGGCAAGTAATTTGTATCTTAGCCATAGTGGTAAGGAGAGTGCGCGGGTGCGGCGAAACTGCCGAATGTCTTTAATTCCCTCTACCGAGATTCCTTCAATAAGTTTTGTTTGGTATATAATTCCTTCTAAAATTTTGATTTCGTTCGTTGTCAAGTCACCGCTCCAGCGGGAACAGTAACATGGTAATATAAACTTTCGAGCGGTTAGAAAATTTGGGCAAAAATGCGTTCCTCAATTAGCATATCATCGCCTTCAGCTACGCGGTCATCTCTCCGTTTTTATTCAGTGAAGCCGGATTGCACGGTATGCTCAAGCATTTTTTCGCAATTGAAAATTGATTTCAGACTTGCGTTTTTTAAATCCGACCGGAAGATTGCTCGCCACGTTATGCAACCAGATCAAATGCAAACGGCCATTCTTTTCAGATTCTGGCCGTGGTTCGAAGCGAACATACAAAAAATCATTGCCGGTGCGGCCATTACCGCAATTGTTTTTTTTGTAATTGGATTTTACACCTGGGAACAAAATCAAAAGCAAATAGCGGCCGGCAAGGCATTGACCAAAGCCATGATTTTGCCCGGCGACCTCACGGATGCCTATCTGAATGTAGCTGCGGATTATCCGGGCACGGGTGCGGGCGCGCGCGCGCTGTTACAAGCCGCGGCGACACTGTTCGCGCAAAACAAATACACGGATGCACAAACACAATTCCAACATTTTCTTGACGTTTACCCCGACAATTCTTTT
Source organism: uncultured Verrucomicrobiae bacterium (assembly GCA_963719075.1). Classification (GTDB taxonomy): domain Bacteria; phylum Verrucomicrobiota; class Verrucomicrobiia; order Limisphaerales; family UBA11358; genus UBA11358. Next base: position 110,297 of record CAVRAN010000003.1, read on the forward strand.
GCGGCGCAAGCATCGCTGGGTGTGGCGGCTTGCCTCGAAGCGCAAGGCAAAACAGACGCAGCCGTGAGCGCATATAAAAATGTTATTAATCAAACTTCCGACGAGAATGTCCTCACCCAGTCCAAATTTTCCCTGGCGCGCATTTACGATTCGCAGGGTAAAGCCGACGACGCGCGCGAACTTTATGAAGACGTCATGCAGGCTAACCCTTACAGTTCGCTCGGCGAGGAAGCTTCTGTTCGCGTGGAAGAACTGAAAATCCCTGTCCAATCCTCGACTGCGGATTTACTCACGACCAATTCCTCCGCATCAAAATCAAATTCGCCTTAAACTGCATCTCTCGACCTTTTTTATGAAGTTAACAATTATTGGCACAGGTTACGTTGGTTTGGTGACAGGCACATGTTTTGCGGAAGTCGGTCATCGCGTCATCTGCGTGGACAATGACGCCGCCAAAGTCAAACTGCTTCAGTCTGGCGGCATTCCGATTTACGAGCCCGACCTCGAAGAACTCGTGAAAAAGAATGTCGCCGCCGGGCGACTTTCGTTCACAAGCAGCACCGCCGAAGGCGTTGAAAAATCCGACGTAATTTTTATCGCCGTGCCAACGCCGCCGCAACCGGACGGCTCGGTGGATTTAAGCTTCATCGAACGCGTCGCTCGGGACATCGCCGCCGCCATGACCGATTACAAAATCGTTGTGGACAAAAGCACCGTGCCCGTCAAAACCGGCGAAAAAGTTACGGAAACCATCAAGCGCTATTGCAAAGCCAAAGTGGATTTCGATGTCGTCAGCAATCCCGAATTTTTACGTGAAGGTTTTGCCGTCAATGATTTGATGAAGCCGGATCGCGTGGTCATTGGCGTAAGTTCGCAACGTCCGGCTGTGGCGATGAAGGAAATTTACAAGCCGTTCAACGCACCAATCATCGTCACCGACATCAACTCCGCCGAACTCATCAAACATGCGGCGAATTCTTTTCTCGCCTTGAAAATCTCCTATATCAACGCCATCGCCAACGTCTGCGAAGCGGCGGGTGCGAACGTTCAGGAAGTTGCGCAAGGTATCGGCCTTGACGAGCGCATCGGTCGTCGTTTTCTCAACGCAGGCATCGGCTTCGGCGGCAGTTGTTTCCCGAAAGATTTGAGCGCTTTCATCAAAATTGCCGAGCAAATTGGTTACGATTTCAAACTGCTCAAGGAAGTCCAGCACATCAACGCCGATCAGATGGAACGCTTTATCAAAAAAATCACGGATACGCTCTGGGTGCTCAAAGATAAGACCATCGGCGTGCTCGGCCTCGCTTTTAAACAAAATACCGACGACGTTCGCTCCTCGCCCGCCATTGACCTTTGCCAGCGTCTGCAAAAAGAAGGCGCAGCATTGCGCGTTCATGATCCGAAGGCGATGGATAAAGCCAAATCTATTCTAAAAGACGTGACATATGTGGACGACATGAACGCCGTGTCCGAAGGCTGCGACGCGCTCATCATCGCAACTGAATGGGACGAATTCAAAAAACTTGACCTTGAACGAGTGCGCAAATCGCTGACGCACCCGATTATGTTCGACGGTCGCAATCTTTTCGATCCTGCCGAAATGCAGAAGCTCGGCTGGATTTATAAAAGTGTCGGGCGGTGAAAATCAAATCGACGTTGCCGCTGCGCTGATTTTCCGCAACGGCAAAGTGCTTATTACGCAGCGCCATGCTGAAGCGCATCTCGGTGGACTTTGGGAATTTCCCGGAGGCAAACGCGAGCCAGATGAAACCTTCGAGCAATGTCTCGTTCGCGAAATCCGCGAAGAACTTGCCGTGGAAATTTCCGTCGGCAAACTTTTTGAAACCATCACGCACGCTTACCCTGAGATGACCGTTCACTTGAAATTTTTCGCCTGCGAACAGATTCGCGGCAAACCACAGCCGCTCGGTTGCGCGGCGCTCAAGTGGGTGAACAAATCAGAGCTGAAAGATTATGAATTTCCTGCAGCAGACGCACGATTGCTGGAAAAATTGCGCGCCTATACTTTTCCGTAAACGTCTTCGATGACCTGGCGGAAATTATTTTCGCCCGGATTGACGATGGCGAATTCGCGCTGGGCATTTTCCACCGAATCGCTCGCGTGCGCGGCATTGACCGTAATGTTTGATCCAAATTCCCTGCGGATCGAGCCGGGCGGCGCTTTTGAGGGATCAGTCGGACCAAGCACGTCGCGAATTTTTCGGACAGCACCGACGCCTTCATAAATAAGTGCGATGCACTTTTGTGTGCCAGGCTTTTGCCGGTCTTCTTCTGAAGCGCATTCGGCCGGTGTGCGGCCGGACATGAAGCGGATGATCACGTCAAACTGGGTGTCGCCTTGCAATGGTCCGAGAATGTCGCCAAGGACTTTTTGTTCGGCGGGTGGAATTTTGAAATTGAATTCCTTTTCCAACACGTTCTTCGCACGCTCGCTGACGCCTTCCTTGAGCTTTGTGCGAAGAAACTCGCGGACGGGACCATAAAATTCCATCGCCTGCGCCACGCTCATGTGCAGCACCTTGACCCCGACAATGAAAAGTCCGGTGCGCGAAAAGAAATCAATTACGTTGCCGGGTCGTCCGGTCGAAAATTTGAAATTGTCCGGCTTGATGAGCACCAGCGTGCGTTCGCCCGCTTCACCGGGAGGATAGGTGATCACATTTTCCAGCACGCCGCCGTCGCTTTCGGAAAAGCGAGCCCACAATTTCAATTTCTTTTCAGCCTCCTCCTCTTTTGGTGCGGCAAGCACTGCTGGCTCAAAATAGCGAACCGTTTGCCCGTCGTCGTCCATGATCATATCACTGTATGTGTCACGGATGGTTTCACCGCCGCGACGATCTGGACTTAAGTTGCCGACAATTGAACGAACCTTACGTACTGCATCGTCACCACGAAAAACCATCATCATCACGCGCCGGCGGCGGCCTGTCTTTGGGTCGGGCGAAAGATTTTTGAGGACGTATTCCTGGAGCAATTCCTGGATTTTCCGATCTTGCGGATCATGGGCCGACACAATCGTATCAGCATATTGCCTTATCAATTCCCCGCTTGGCGCGAACATACGCATCGCTGCCAAATCCAAACCGGTGCGCGAGATGAGCCGGCTCAAAATTCCGCCGGTGCGAGATTTGTAAAGCGAATAGGGAGTGACAATGACGTAGCCGAGCTGTGATTGAGACATAGTTAGCTCGATGCGGTCGGAGCGGGCTGGGTTGTGTTAGCGGGCACGGTTTTGCCGCCCAGAATCTTGAACATGACCGTGCCACAAGTCGGGCATTTGCCTTTGATCGCCTTGCGCCCGTTCTTCATCGTTTCCTCGACGCCATCGGCAATTTCCCGCTTGGCCTTGCATTTAACGCAATATCCTTCTGCCATAAAAACTCTTACCGTGCGCGCTTCATGCCCGAACGGCGACAGCAGAATAACTAAGCCAAATCCAAAGCGCAACTTGGAAAAGAAATCATCGGAAATGCCTCAAATATAGATATTTGTGAATCAATCTAGCCGCTTCGTGCAAGCCTTCGGACGACCCGTGCAGACAAAGGGATGACCCGTGCAAGCACATGGACAATCCGTGCAGACGCGGGAACGACCTGTGCAGACAGCCGGACAACCCGTGCAACCACTCGGATCACCTGTGCAAACATTTGGACGACCCGTTCACGCCACAAATCCATCTGTGCTATGTCAGGACGACCTGTGCAGCCAAAAGACCCGGTTGTGCATAAAATTCCTAAAAAAATTGTTGCCATCGAAATCGCCGTTTTATTATTTTTCCTCCGCAACCTTCATGGGAAGGGAAATAAAAGGGAAAGGGAACAAATATGGAAAACTCATCAGTCCGGGTTCTTGACACCCTCAAACGCGTCAACACTTTTGGCGCGGCGCACACCGCCGATTTTCCGGCGGGAAGCATCGGGGCGGCGCAATTCTCAAAAATTGCGGCCGCCGTCACGCAAACCTCAAACCTCGGCAGCACGCAGGTCTCCGGCAAAAACACCGCGCACAGCGCAGCGATGGACAAGGCCGCCGCGCGCGTTTCGCTCCGCGCCGACCTTTCTGCCATCAACCACGCCGCGCACAGCCTCGCGCTCATGGGCACGGCGGGACTGGACGGCAAGTTCCAGATGCCGCGCGGCAGCGGCGACCAGCCATTGCTCAACGCCGCCCGCGCCTTTGCCACGGACGCCGTCGCGTTCAGCGCGCAATTCATCCAGCTCGGGTTGCCCGCCGCCTTCATCACCACCCTCAACGCGGACATCACCGCGCTGGAAACCGCCAACGCCACGAAAACCGGCGGGGTGGAGACTAAGGCCGGAGCGACCGGCGGAATCGCGCAGACCATTCACGACGCCACGATTGCATTGCACATATTGGATACCATCGTGAAGAACACATACGTCAACAACCCGACCGCACTGGCCGCATGGATCACCGCCAGCCACGTCGAACGCCCGCCGCAGAAAATAAAAGCGACTGCGCCGACGGCAAAACCGGCGGGTTCATGAAAATTTGCCGCTACCCGTAAACACGGAGAGGACATCGTAGGGTGAAACGTGCGGCAAAATTGGAACGGTAGCGTTTCATCCCCCTTAACCGCAGCGGGCGACGGTGTTAATGCCCTCATCGCCCAAAACGAGCGGCCTTCGGCAACGGAGGCCGCCTTTTTAATGAAATGAACGGACTGGTTTAATTTGGGGTCAGAGTTACAATTACTCAATGAAGCCGGAAATTACGCCGCAAATGGACGATGCCTCCAGCAAAGCCAAAACAGGGCGATTGCGGTATTGTCAGCTTATTTTGATTTCTCCATCAATTGTGATTGTAGCATCGGTTATTTTTGATCGGTTTCTCGCTTCGGATTTCAATGCGCTGGCGCGGATGTTTGGCGTCCCCCATTTCTTTGTGTTGGAACGCGTTTATGGTTGGATAGGTCGCGCGGTCTTTTATACCAGTCCGATTCTATTTTTATACAACATCTTTGTTTACTTAAAATTGGCACGACGACTGAATCAGGATCATAGCTGGATTGAGACGATAATGATGGCGATTGTTATTATTGCAACATCCATGCTTTTCCTAGTTGTTATATTTCTCATACTGGACGTGCGGGGTGGCGACATAATGCCAGTTCCAGAACCTTGATTTATCTTTTATGAAACCAAAACTCATCTTCTGCCTCGCGCTCGTTTTGAGCGGCGGTTTGTTGGGCTGTTCATCCAGCCAGACATTGCACAATGGAGCCGTTAAGAAAACATCCTTGGAAAAAAATGGCGTGACGGTTGAGGTATCACTGCCTGCCGCAGTTTCAGCGGGCAAGCCGGTTGAGATGGTCGTGAATGTTACAAATGCTGCGCCACAGTCGGTCTTCTTCATGACTTGGATTCGCGCATTAGGAATCCAACTTGTGGATTCAAATAAAGCCACGCCCGAGATGACGCCTCGCGGAAAGAGCGGACCGGATTCTGTGATAGATTATGGCATAAATTACGCGACTCCTTCTATGACAGAGCTGAAGCCGGGGGAACACTACGAATGGCGTGTGGACCTTGGGACATTATTTATACTTAAACCTGGGAAATACGTGGTTTCCTTGAAACTGAAGCTCAATCAACCCGGGCTAGGAGAAAGTGTTCCATTTGACATTTCAACAGAGCCTCTTGGGTTCACGGAAGAAACAATTCAGTCAAGCCAAACCAATCAATGAAATCCAAACTCATCCTCTGCCTCGCGCTCGTTTTGAGAGGCGGTTTGTTTGGCTGTGCCACCAAGCCGGATGCAATTGACTTGTTTGTCGCCAATCTTTCAGCAGATCACGGACTGTGGCTAAATGGATTAGACGCTGACCGTGTAACTAAAGCCACCACTCCAGAAGAAGTGGTTTCAGAAACTTTTAACGTCGCCGAATTTCAGAGAGGTCGGGTGACGAATTATCAGATTTTGAAGATTCGAAAAGTTCACATTGATTATCCGCCAGACACATACACTGCGGTTCTTGTGGATACAAACTTGGGCAAAATGATTGTGCTGATGCAATACATCAAAGGCAAAGACTCAACCCCAGGACATTGGTGGCGTCGAATTTATTCCGCTTTTCCTGCGATAGAACGCCTTTATTAAATGTGAGACTCGATAAAAACTGGCAAGCCATGAAACCCAAACTCATCCTCGCGCTCGTTTTGAGCGGCGCTAACTACTAATCTGTTTCCTCAATTCAGTTTTCAAAATCTTTCCGGTCGCATTTTTTGGCAGCGCGGGCAGGAGGATGATTTGTTTCGGCGCTTTGTAGTCGGCGAGTTTGCTGCGGATGAATTGCAGCAGCGCCTTTTCGTCGAGCGTCTGCCCTTCCGCCGCCGCGACGAACGCCACGGGTTGCTCGCCGCGCCGCGCGTCCGGCACGCCGATGACCGCCGCTTCCTTCACACCGGGAAAATGATAAATCACCTCCTCGATCTCGCGCGGATAGACGTTGATGCCGTTAACGAGCAGCATGTCCTTCTTGCGGTCGGTGATGTAATAATAGCCGTCGGCGTCGCGATAACCCACATCGCCAGTCAGCAGCCAGCCGTCGCGGAAAACTTTTTTGGTTTCCTCCGGCTGGTTCCAATAACCTTGCATCACGTTGCCGCCGCGCACGCAAATCTCGCCGGTCTCGTTCGCGCCGAGAAATTTTCCCGATTCGTCCTGCACGCTCATTTCCACATTGGCAATCGGAATGCCAATCGAACCGGCCTTGCGAACTCCGCGCAGCGGATTTTTTGAAACAACCGGACTCGCCTCGCTCAAGCCGTAACCTTCGATGAGCGGCACTTTGAATTTTTCCTCAAATTCCTTCAGCGTCTGCATCGGCAACGGCGCAGAGCCACTGATGAAAATACGGATGGGCAGCGGCGTGGGCAGTTGCGCGCCAAGAATCATCCGGTAAAACGACGGCACGGCGGGCAGGATCGTCGCGCGGCGTGAGAAAATTTCCTGCAACATCGCGCGCGGCGGATGCAGCGACTTCACCAGCACGATCGAGCCGCCGCTGGTGAACGGCAGGAAAATTCCGACAGTCATCATGTAAGTGTGAAACATCGGCAAAATCACGGCGAAGCAATCGTCCGGCACGGATTCCAGAACGGTGCGGCAACTATTGACGTTGTGGAGCAGGTTGCCGTGCGAGAGCATCGCGCCCTTCGGTTTGCCCGTCGTGCCGGAAGTGTAGATGATGACGGCCAAATCATTCTCGGTGCGTGAATCGTGAACCATGAATCGTGAATCTGACGCCGCGAGCGCGGCAAATTCTTCAATTGGGAAAAACTTGAGCGACGGCCGGGTTGTTTTCAGTTCAGCAGCGTGCGCACCCAATTCCGCGTCTGTAATCACCACGTCAATCGCACCGTCATTCAAAATATAGCTGACCTCCGCAGGCTTGAGAAAATTGTTGATCGGCACTACGACCGCGCCTGTGTGCAGGATTCCAAAAACTGAAATTGGGAACTCCGGGCAATTCTTCAGCCACACCGCCACACGGTCGCCGGGCTTAACGCCGAATTGATTTTGCAAATGCGCGGCAACTTTTTGCGATTGCGCGAGCAGTTGCGCGTAGGAAATTTCCTTTTCGCCCCAGTAGATGGCGGTTTTCTGCTCATGTTCTTGCGCGCAACTGGTAAAAGCGGTGGCGAGGCTCATGCGCCAAAATTAGTGAAGAGTGACTTTGTGGTGAAGCATAAACTCTCTGAAAGACCGATGTGCCGCGCAAAATTTCTCCTCATTTAGCTTGCATGCCAAAAGTCCAAAAAGAAAATCCATAAAAAGGGTTCATTTTCATGAACACAATTCTTGAATCAAGAACGGATATCAAGCACCGCGCTCTTTCGCTTTTCAGTCCGGCTCCAACATCATAAATTCTTCCCGTGATTGACACCGAAGAAAAGCTCGCCGCGTTTTTGCCGAAGCTGCGCGCGGCCAGTTGGGTCGCCGTGGACACCGAAGCCGACAGTCTTCACGCTTACCCGGAAAAAGTCTGCCTCATCCAAATCAGCACGGTCGTGGGCGACGAACTCATTGACCCGCTGTCATGGATCAACATTGACCCGTTGCTCGATGCGCTTAACGCGCATGAACTCATCATGCACGGTGCGGATTATGATTTACGCCTGCTGGAAAAACATCATGAGTTCACACCCTCCGCGATCTTCGACACGATGCTCGCCGCGCGGCTTTTGGGCGAACAGCAATTCGGCCTGAGTGCGCTCGTCGAAAAATTTCTCGGCGTGAAGCTTGATAAAGGCCCGCAAAAAGCCGATTGGGCACAGCGTCCGCTCACTGAGCGAATGGAAATTTACGCCCGCAACGACACGCACCATTTGAAACCGCTTGCCGACAGGCTAAAATCTGCGCTGGAAGCGAAAGGCCGCCTCGCGTGGCATCAGGAATCCTGCACACGGTTGATTGCGGAATGTTCGCAGCCGCCCGTTGTGGACACGGATTCCGTCTGGCGCATCAAAGGCAGCCACATCTTGGAGCGCCCTGCCCTCGCCGTGTTGCGCGAAATTTGGCGATGGCGCGAAACCGAAGCCATTCTCGCAAATCGTCCGCCGTTTTTTATTTTGTCGCATGATAAGGTCGTGGACATTTCCGCTGCAGCCGCCGCGCATCATTCGGTGGAAAATCTTTTGCCACTGCGTATGGCACCGCGACGGCGCGACACTTTGATTGACGCGGTCAAGGCCGGACTCGCCATTCCCGCCAGTCGGCATCCCGAAATCATCCGGCAGAAATTCCATCGCCCGAACGAGGTGGAATTCCGCCGTTTTCGCGAATTGGAAAAGCACCGCAACGCGCACGCGCACAAACTGGGCATTGACCCGACACTCATCGCCAGCAAAGCGACGCTCGGCGACCTGTCCCGCGATTGGGACAAATATGCGGCGGAATTGATGCACTGGCAGCGCGAATTGCTGAAATAATTTTCCCAATTACCTCACGACCTCAAACGCGAAACCTTTCAAGTATTCCGTCTCGGGAATCATCGGAATAATCGGATGGTCGGGCGATTGCGTGTAAGTTGCAACGCGACGTAAAATTTTTCGCGTGTCGAACGCGGCGGAAAGCAATGTGTCCTGAAATAATTCGGCGCTGACATGATGCGAACAACAAAACGTCGCGAGCGTGCCGCCAATTTTTAAAAGTTTCAGCGCGCGCAGATGGATTTCCTTGTAGCCGCGCAACGCGTCGGGAACCGAAGCGCGATTGCGCGTGAATGACGGCGGATCGAGAATGATCAAATCAAATCGCGGAATGACACGTTCGTGCGGCTTGACGGCAGTGTTGGCTTTGAGCCAGTCAAAAACGTTCACGACTTCAAACGAACATTTTTCCGCGAGTCCGTTTGCAGCGGCGTTTCGTTTTGAGGCTTCAATCGCTTCGGTGCTTTGGTCTAGGAAATGGACGTGCGCCGCACCCGCGCGCGCAGTGTGCAAGCCGAATCCACCGAGAAAGCTGAAGCAGTCCAAAACCTGCGTGCCTTTGGCGAATTGTGAAACGGCCTGATAATTCACCTGCTGGTCAAGATACATTCCGGTTTTATGTCCGCCGACCAAATCGGTTTCAAATTTCAGGCCGTTCAGATTCACGGAAACCGGCCCGCTCAATTCGCCGGATAAAATTCCGCTGGATTCCGCCAAGCCTTCAAATTTGCGCGAACCGACGTCACTACGTTCGAGAATCGCTCGCGGTGAAAAGATTTTTTGCAATGCGGCGACGATTTGCAATTTTCGTTTGTCCATGCCGAGCGAGGAAATCTGCACAACCAAAACGTCCTCGTATTTGTCCACGATGAGGCCGCTCAAAAAATCGCTCTCGGCATTGACGACGCGGAATGAAGTCGCGTCCGGCAAATGTTTTTGGCGGATGGCGAGCGCGGCGCGGATTTGTTCCTCGAAAAATTCTTCATTCACTTCGACTCGTTCCGGGGAAAGGACGCGAACGTGGATTTTTGATTTGGAATTGAAGAAGCCGGTGCCGAGCAATCGCTGGCGGTGGTCTTTGACTTGAACGAGTTCGCCGTCGGCAAGTTGCTGCGTGACGCGAAGAATTTCGCCGGCATAAATCCACGGATGGCCGGCGATGATGCGGTCGGCTTCGCCCGGTTTGAGAATGACAGTTGGCAATGAGTCCATAGTTTGTAAACAGTTGGCCGGAATTCCGGCGGACAATATGAAACCAGATTCTGGCAAACTTAAAAGGATGTTCTCAAAACTCTGTCTGCAATTTTTTATAGACAAAAACTTTTTCAATAATAAAGTGAAAGGGCGAAATGAAATAGTCTGTAAATAAAATATGCAGCCCAGTGTAATCACGCATATGCATTGGTTTGGACTAGATTGTCCTCATTGTGGCAAGACGAAAGCGTATCACAGGATTCCTTCCAATCGTTACGCTCCGGCAGCACCCGTCGCATTTGGTGGTGTAATGCTCGCACTAATTTTTGACCGAAGTCGGAAGCCACAATTCCGTTGTGAATTATGTGACACTGTTTTTTCTTCCCATACGATTGCTTCTCGTTTTTTTTGGTTATTTTGGGCACTCTTTCTTCTCGGTGTAGCTTTACAACTGGCTGTGATTATTTTTGTTCTCCTTTACAATTTGATGGAAGATATTTTGCATCACTGATTTTATGATGCATAGATAGGGCGCAAACTTTGCACCTTCGCGATTCAATTTTCATTTCAGAATCGCATTTTCATTCGCCGAATTTTGCGGATGTGATATTGTCCGCGAACATTGAGCGCGGCATTTTCATTCATTTTTCTGGGCAGCGGCACGTCGCAGGGTGTGCCGGTCATCGGCAAGGAGTATGCGCCGGAATTTCTGGCGAATCCGAAAAATCACCGCACGCGGCCTTCAATTTACGTTGAAACGGAAAAAACCAAAATCGTCGTGGATACGACGCCGGAATTTCGCGTGCAATGCCTGCGGGAAAACATCCGCTGGCTCGACGCGGTGATTTTCACGCACGCGCACGCCGACCACATCATGGGTCTGGACGATTGCCGGCGCTTCTGTGATTTGCGACAAGGCGCGCTGCCGGTTTACGCGAGTGCGGACACGATGGCGGCGTTGAAACGAACTTTCATTTACGCATTTGATGGACGGCCAATTCCAAAAGGGTATTTTCATCCCGAACCACGGGTAATTGACGGGCCGTTTCAACTCGGCGATTTGACCATTACTCCCCTGCCCTTGCCGCACGGCTCGATGACGACAAACGGTTATTTGTTCGAGCAATATGGCAAAAAACGGCTGGCGTATTTGAGCGATTGCAAAGAAATTCCGCCGGATGCGATGGATAAAGTTCGCGACGTGGAAATCGCCGTGCTCGACGCGCTCCGGCCCAAACCGCATCCAACGCACATGAATCTCGACGAGGCGTTGACCGCCGCGCGCCGCATTAACGCGCCGCAAACCTTTTTCACGCACCTGACACACGATTACGACCACGACAAGGCGCAGGCGGAGTTGCCCGCCGGCGTTCGGCTGGCGTATGATGGATTGAAAGTGACCAGTGAAAATTAAATTTTGCAACGCTTTCGCCCGCCAAAGGTCAAATGCCCGACAAATGAAATTTTTGGGAATCCAATTTGCGGTTTTTCTTTTCGCGCTCGCGCCGGTTTTTGCGCGCGCGGGTGGCGACGAAGTCATCATCGTCTATAACAAAAGCGTGCCCGAGTCCAAAGTCGTCGCCGAGTATTACGCTGCCGCGCGGCAGGTTCCACAAAACCAGATTTATGGTTTTACGCTAACCACCGACGAGGAGATGTCACGCGCGGAATTCCGCGATTTATTGCAAAAACCGCTGGCGCGCTGGCTTGAACAGGACGGTTTCTGGCAATTCGGTTCCGTCACAAATGTCACGACGAACGGCGAGCAGCGCGTCGAGCAACGCGTCGTTGCCGCAAAAATCCGTTATGCGGTTTTGTGTTACGGCGTGCCGTTGAAGATCGCGCCCGATCCGAATTTGCATGAAACCATCAGGAAAGACATGCAAGTGGAATTGCAACGAAACGAAGCGGCGGTGGATTCCGAACTCGCCTGGCTGCCCTTGATAAAAATGAACGTGCCGTTAACAGGACCTTTGCCGAATTGGACTTATGGTGCCAGAGACGAAACTGCATTGAATCCGACAAATGGAATTTTGCTCGTTGCGCGACTCGACGGCCCAACGCCGGAAATCGCGCGCGGCCTCGTGGACAAGGCACTCGAAGCCGAGCGCGACGGCTTGTGGGGTCGCGCTTACTTTGATCTTCGCAACATCAACGACTCCGCTTACAAGCTCGGCGACGATTGGATCCGTAGCGCAGCGGAAATCTCCCGCGAATTGGGTTTTGAAACCGTTTTGGACGAAAAACCGGAAACATTTCCCGCAAGTTTTCCCATGAGTCAAATTGCCATTTACGAAGGCTGGTATGACGGAAATGTTTCCGGACCGTTCACATTGCCCAAAGTGGAATTCATGCCTGGCGCGTTTGCGTATCACCTGCATTCTTTTAGCGCTGCGACATTGCGCAGCACCACTCAAAACTGGTGCGGGCCGCTGCTGGCCAAAGGCGCGACATGCACGATGGGCTGTGTTTACGAACCTTACCTGGGGGCGACGCCAAATGTCGCTGTTTTCACCGTGCGATTTCTGGCTAATGGATTCACCTTCGGCGAAGCAGCTTGGGCCGCGCAGCCAGCGTTGTCGTGGCAAACGACCGTTGTCGGCGACCCGCTTTACCGGCCGTTTGGAAAATCGCCTTTGGAGTTGCACGCCGAACTCGCACGCCGCCACAGCAAACTCATCGAATGGTCGCACTTGCGGGTGGTAGATCTGGCCATTGCCCGCGGCGCGCCACTTGCCCAGGCTGCGAGTTATCTCGAAAACATTCCTGCAACCACCAACAGCGCCGTGCTGACCGAAAAACTCGCCGACCTTTACGATGAATTGGGCAAGCCGTCGTCCACCATCAGTACTTACGAAAAAGCGCTGCAACTCAATCCGTCGCCGGAACAGCGCATTCGTATTCGATTAACACTCGGTGAAAGACTTTCGACTGCAAATCGCGGAGCCGACGCCATTGACAACTATAAAAGATTGCTTGAAGAATCGCCCGACTATCCCGGCAGAAATTCCATTGAAGATAAATTGACGGCGCTGGAAAATAAATCCGCCGCCACCGATTCGCCAGCCGGACCCTGAGTCAAATTTCATGGCCATTTTTTTCGACACACACGCACACCTTGATTATCCCGATTACGAAAGTGACCTGTCGGAAGTCGTCGCGCGCGCGCAGGCCACCGGCATTTCAAAAATCATTTCCATCGGCACGAGTCTCGATAGCAGCGAACGCGCAATCCGTCTCGCTGAAAAATTTCCCGCCGTTTACGCCGTCGTCGGCTGGCATCCAACCGAAGCATTGAACGCACCGAATGATTTGCGCCCTGCCCTGCGGGAATTTGCGAAACATCCCAAAGTCGTCGCCATCGGCGAAACCGGTTTGGATTATCATCATTTGCCAAGCGAGAAACCGGAATTCACCGCTGCCGACGACGCGCGCTACAAACAAAAGCAGGCAGAAATTTTCCGGCAACAGATGGAAGTCGCCGCTGAATTTGGATTGAACTGCGTCATCCACCAGCGCACGGCGTTCGACGACACCATCGCGCAGATGAAACCGTTTATCAGCAAAACGCGCGGCGTGTTCCATTGCTTCGGCGAGACAGTCGAGCGCATGAAAAAAGTTTTTGAGATCGGCTCGCTCGTCAGCTTCACCGGCATCGTCACGTTCAAGAACGCGCAGAACGTCCGCGATTGCGTCGCCGCCGCGCCGTTGGACAAATTCATGCTTGAAACAGATTGTCCGTATCTCGCGCCGGTGCCGTATCGCGGCAAACGCTGCGAACCGGCTTACATCAAAGAAATTTCCGAAACGGTCGCACAGGTGAAAAATTGTTCGCTCGAAGAATTAAGCGCGGCGAATTGCAGGACGGCGAAGGAATTTTTTCCTAAATTGTGACCGTCCGTTTTTTGAAATGAATCCACGCAAACCAGCCGATTAAAAGGATTGCGGCGAAATCCAGCCACGTCGTGTAATTCCATTGAAAGGTTGCTTCGGCGATGGCACTCGGCGGACGCACGCTCGGAATCAATCCCAACGCTGCAAACAACAAGTCCACGATGATTCCCGCGCTCACCATCGAAACAAACAAAACGGCGGTGATGTAAAGCGCGGCTTTTGCGCCGTAGTATTTTTGGTAAATGAGAATCAGCGGAATGATGACCAAGTCAGCGTAAATAAATGAAATGACGCCGCCGAAACTGATTCCGCTCGACCATAGCAAACTCGCCAGTGGAATGTTGCCGATGGAGCAAACAAAAGAGCCGACAGCGATCAACGGCCCGACGATGGCATTTTCAACCAGGCGCGCGAAACTTGTTCCGTGAGTGACAAATAATTTTTCCCACCAGTTTTCGGGAACGAGCGCCATCAGAAATCCGGCGATGAGAAAACCGATGACGATTTCCTTCCACAACATAATCGCGTCCATGAAAAAAGCGTCGGCCACGCGCGCCCAATTTTTGCGGCGCCGGATTTTTTTCTTGAAAGATTCTTCATTCGATTCCATTTCGTGGCCGTGCGAATGACCACAGGATGAATTTTCCTCGCCGTCCATGTGCACCCGCGCGGTTTCGACCAGGCCTTTCGGCAAAGTCAGTTTCACCAGCAGCCACATCACGGCGATCAAAATGAAAGCGCCGACGACTTCCGCCAGGACAAATGTCCAGCCAAGTAACAGCCAGAGGATGAAGCCAAGTTCGAGGACAAGATTGGTCGAGGCGAACATGAAGGCCAGCGTCGGCACGAGCGCCGCGCCTTTTTTGAAAAAAGTTTTCGCCGTCGCCGCCGCCGCGTAGGAACAAGACGAACTGACCGCGCCAAAAAATGTCGCCAGCGCGACCTCGCGCAGACCGGCGCGGCCAAATCGTTTTGTGATCTGCTCCTTGCGCAGAAACACCTGCAAAAACGCGGACAGGCTGAATCCCAAGACGAGCGCCCAGAGTGTTTCCCAGAGCATCGCCGCCGCGTGATATAAACTTTCCCAGAGCCAGTTCATGTTTCGGTCCGCTGTTTTCCCATGTGCAAAATGTAGCGGCTGGAAAAAAGGAATCAATCCGGCATTGTCCGTGAACGATTTCCGATTATATTCGTCCAACAATTTATGATACGGCAACAAATCCTCGACCTCTACTTTCTCGACGCGCGGCACAAACTCGTCGAACTCGCCGCATTCCTAGACCGCGTGGAACGTGCGGACGGCAAGGATGATTTCCGCCTGAAAAGTTTTCGCGCCGCGTTGGACGAATTGAACAGCGGAAAAAAAGAAAAAGCCAAAAATGTTCTGCGCGCGTTCAGTGATCCGACAACTAATCCGATTGCGAAAGCCGAAGGCAAAGGAGCGGTTGGAGCTTTTAAGAGATAATATGTTTGGACGACCAAGTGTTCCAATTGATAAACAATCCGAACGTGATTTGCGTTTCGCTTTGTTTTTTGCGCCGCTTTGTTGCATTCCGCTCGGTATTGTTTTTGGATGGGCGGCAATTAGTCTGGGTTTGGCATGGAAAGGAATTGTTTGCGGCTTCGCGAGTTTGTGGATGTTTTATATGGCATTCGGCGTCATCTACGGTGTTCGCCGAGAATTGAAACGCCGGAAAAATTCTCAACTTTAATTTATCCATGCGCTACATCGAACCCCACGCCCACATGGTCAGCCGCACGACGGATGATTACGAACGCATGGTGCTGGCCGGTTGCGAGGCGGTCTGCGAACCGGCGTTTTGGGCGGGCTTCGACCGCAGAGCGGTCGAAGGATTTTACGATTATTTTTCCCAGCTCACCGAACACGAACCGAAACGCGCGGCGAAGTTTGGTCTGAAACATTTCTGCTGGCTTTGCATCAATTCCAAGGAGGCCGAGGACGTAAAGCTCGCAGAAGAAGTCATCGCACTCATCCCAAAATTTCTCGGACGCGAAAATGTTTTAGGCATCGGCGAAATCGGTTTGAACAAAAATTCGCGGAATGAAATGCGTGTGTTGGAAATGCAGGTTGAGCTGGCAGCCAAATTCAATCAATTGATTCTCGTCCACACGCCGCATCTTGAAGACAAACTCAAAGGCACGCGATTGATTCTCGACGTTTTGAAAAATGACCGGCGAATCAAGCCGGAACGCGTCATCATTGACCACGTCGAGGAACACACAGTGGAAATGGTTTTAGACGCGGGCATGTGGGCCGGCATGACATTGTATCCCGAAACGAAATGCACGTCCGCCCGTGCGATTGACATCTTGGAAACTTACGGCAGCGAACGGCTCTGGCTGAACAGCGCGTGCGATTGGGGCGTGAGCGATCCGCTGGCTGTGCCGAAAACCGCGCTCGAAATGAAACGGCGCGGGCATTTGGCCGCCGCGATTGACAAGGTGATTTTCCAAAACCCGAAAAAATTTCTGGCGCAATCCGGGAAATTTACAATCGCTTAACCTTGCAAAATCCGCCTGGCTGAATTACGGACAGCCTCGGCCAATTCGCGTGGTTTCAAAACTTTGGCATCTCCGCCCCAGCTCAAAATCCAGCGCTCGATTTCAATGAGGCTTGAAAGTTTCAGATGCAGTTCCACGCCGCCATTTTTCAATTCATGCAACTGCTGTGAAGCGTGCCATTTCTTTTCGCGGACGTAATCCGCAGCGCGCGCGTTAAAGCGGATGACGACTTCGTATTCGCCTTCGCCAGAGTGGACACCAAAGCTGTCGCGCAGCCGTTCTTCGAGCGAAAACTTTTTTGGTCGCTCGAAAGTTTTTCCCGTCGGCTTCATAGATTGGATTCGCGCGGGGACGAAGGTGCGAATGTCTTTGCGCGCGTGATCGTAGGCGAACAAAAACCATTCGCCGTTGATGTTCGCCAGATGATACGGGTCAACGAGGCGCGGCTCGTTTTTTTGCCGGCCGGGCTTGCGGTAATTTAATTCGAGCTGCCGGTGTTGCGCGACGGCCTTGGCAAGCCCGTCAAAAATTTTCAAATCTAAAATCGGTTCGGCACGCATGCGGAAGGAAATGGTCTGCCCGATGTCGGCGAGATTGAGCGAAATCGTGTCGGGCAGCGCCTGCTCCATTTTTTTGATCGCACTCAAGAGCGGCTTCTCAAAACTTGTGCCGCGATATTGTTGAAGCGCCTTTTCCGCGACAACGAGCGCGAAAATTTCGCCTTCGGTGATCTGTATGTTCGGGAACGCGCCAACTTCCTCGGTGTAAAAATAGCCGATGCGCGCGCTGTCATATTCAATCGGCAAGCCGAGCCGGTCGCGCATGAACTCGATGTCCCGGTGAATCGTCTTGGTGGCAACTTCGATTTCGCGCGCAAGCTTGCTCGCGTTGGGAAAACTGCCGGACTGAAGCGCCTGATGAATGCGCAACATTCGCTCCAAAGGCGGACGCGAATGTAAATCGGCAATTTTCATTTCAGAAAACTTACTGATTTGTTTTCATCTCGGTTGTCCACATTCCGTTCGTGTCAAACGCAAGTCGACGCCATTGACCATCAATCACGATACCGTTCGTGCCATCTCGCCTATCAACTGTTTGCCAAGTGTCATTATAGCAAATTTGACGCTTTGAAAAATTGCCATTGGTATCGTAAAAAATTCGCTCATCGAATCCAACGCCTCTTCTAGCTATCCACCAAGTCAAACTTTTTGCAGCTCCGCGAAGATATACGCTGTAGCTAGGCGGATGGTTAGTGAAAAAAGTAATATGAAACGTATCTTTTCCTTGAAAAAAATAAGTGATTACATCAGGCTTTGCATCATGATTAAAATCCCATTCTGCCCACAGCGGCTCCCATTCCTTGTCTTTGCGAATCATAATCATATCCTCTGCAGAATCTACGGAATTGCTATGACCCATAAGTATTAAGAGCGGCTTGCCTGAAATGGAATTAGTTATGGAAACAGTAGCTCCACGAAAAAATGGACGGACTTGAATTGATAACAAACCGTGTAAACAAATATCTATTAAAAGAAGAAGCCCAACAATAATCAGTAAAACTTTTGTGGCCGTTTTCATTTTACCGGCAAATCATCAACTTCCTTTTTCCAACTTCGCCAGCAACTCTTCGTTGGTCTTGTGCTTCTTGAGCGCGGCGGTGAGCGTTTCCATCGCTTCGATGGGATTCAAGTCCACCATTGTGCGGCGCAATTTGCGGATAGCTTCTAGGTATTTCGCCGGGAAAAGTTTTTCCTCTTTGCGTGTGCCGCTCTTGGGAATGTCAATCGCAGGAAACAAGCGGCGGTCGGAAAGTTTGCGGTCGAGAATCAACTCCATGTTGCCCGTGCCTTTGAACTCCTGGAAAATCAGTTCATCCATGCGCGAACCGGTGTCTACCAGTGCCGTCGCCAGAATCGTCAGCGAACCGCCTTCCTCGATTTTGCGTGCTGAGGCGAACATCTTGCGCGGAATTTCCAGCGCGCGCGCGTCCACGCCGCCGGTCATCGTTCGACCGCTGCCGCCGTGAACGCTATTGTAGGCGCGGGCAATGCGCGTGAGCGAATCCATCAGCACGAAAACGTCCTTGCCGGATTCGACGATGCGCCGGCAACGTTCGATCATGAAACGCGAGAGGCGGACATGCGTTTCCAAATCCATGTCGTTTGACGACGCGACGACTTCAGCTTTTACCGAGCGCTGAAAATCCGTGACTTCTTCCGGTCGTTCATCAATGAGCAGCACCATGACATGGACTTCAGGATGGTTCGTCGTGATAGCGTTGCAGATTTGCTTAAGAATGGTGGTCTTGCCGCTACGCGGCGGGGAAACAATCAAGCCGCGCGTGCCCTTGCCAATCGGTGTCACGAGATCAATAACGCGCGTTTCAATTAAATCGGGACTCGTTTCAAGGTTAAACTTTTCAATCGGGTCAATGGTTGTGAGATTTTCGAAACGGACGGCCTTGACGTATTCCTCGAACGGCATGTCGTTGACTTTTTCGACAGCCTTGAGTTGCGGGCTCGTGCCGCGATGCGGCGGTTGCGTCGGGCCGACAATGTGGCTGCCTTCGCGCAAAAAACTGCGGCGGATGGTGTCGGGCGTGACAAAAATGTCAGTGGGCTTCGGATGAAAATGGTTCTGCGCGGTGCGCAGAAAACCAAAGCCTTTCTCGGAGATTTCCAAGTAGCCGGAACCGTTGTTCGACGTTTTATCGTCGGTGTTGCCTGAACTGCTCATATTTTTGTGAGTGACGCGAAGGCCGGAATTTATCCCGAAACCAGTTTTGAATTTTTGAATCTGGGGAAGTCGTCCCGCAAAACGGGACCTCAAAACCTTCGACAGCCTTCTAATTACGAATAAAACCCAGCTAGCGCAATAATTATTTTTTGCTAAATTTCTGACAGAAAGCAAAACTCAACCGCCCACTTCGGCTCTTGCTTCGGCGGCGAGCGGCGTGCTCAGGTAACGTTCGCCCGTCGAGCAGGCCACGGTGACAATGAGTTTGCCTTTGTTTTCGGGGCGGTTGGCCACTTCAATCGCGGCAACGACATTCGCACCGGTGGAAATGCCCACCAAAATTCCCTCTTCCTTCGCCAGCCGCCGCGCCATCGTGAATGCGTCGTCATTGGAAACTTGAACGCATTCGACGATTTGCGGATTTCCACTCGCGTCCTTTAAATGCAAATTCTGCGGAACAAATCCAGCACCCGTGCCTTGAATTTTGTGCGGACCGGGTTTGACCGGCTGGCCGGAAAGTGTTTGTGAAATGACCGGTGAATCTTTCGGCTCAACAGCAATGGCTTGAAATGAAGGCTTTTTTGGTTTGATGACTTCAACACAACCCGTGATTGTTCCACCCGTGCCGACGGCAGCCACTAGAATGTCAATTTTGCCATCCGTGTCTTCCCAAAGTTCCACTGCTGTTGTCTTTTTGTGAATTTCCGGATTCGCGGGATTGTTGAATTGCTGCGGAATCCATGAGTTCGGCGTTTCTTTCGCCAATGCTTCCGCACGAGCGATCGCGCCTTTCATGCCTTCGGCACCGGGTGTCAAAACCAGTTTCGCGCCGAGCATTGCCAAAAGAGTGCGGCGTTCGAGGGACATCGTTTCGGGCATCGTCAAAATCAACTTGTACCCTTTCGCTGCGCAAACAAACGCGAGCGCGATTCCGGTGTTGCCACTGGTCGGCTCGATGATGACGGTGTCTTTTTTGAGAATGCCGCGCTTCTCGGCGTCCTCGATCATCGCCATGCCGATGCGGTCCTTAACGCTGCCGAGCGGATTGAAAAATTCACACTTGAGCAGAATGGTGGCAGGTGCTCCGGCGGTGACTTTGTTCAGCTTAACCAACGGCGTGCGTCCGACGGTTTCAACGATATTATTGTAGATGCGTCCCATAAAAATTTCGCGAATGCGTTTGATCTCTTGTGCTTTCCAAATTTTGCCTAAAAATAGTGCAGGAGCAAGCTTTTTTCGTCTCTCAATGTTTCTGCCTTTTTCTGGATTTGCTTTTACGATAAGACACTTTCGTTTCCGGCGCGGTTCTGAATGAATTTGGCGCGGCCATTTCCCGCAGAACTTGCGCGCGTTCATCAGTTGTCAAATAATTCATAAGCGCGCGACGAATTAGCTCGGATTTATTTGTCATTTCAATTTTTGACCTTTGCTCAATTGCTTCCATCAATCCGCGTGGAAGAGTAAACGATGTTGAAACCGTGTTTTCAGCAGGCGCGTTCGGCATGTCTTAAATAATAATAACAAAAAATACACCTTGCAACCTTTCTTGCGATTGGTATAATATATTATATTATACCAACTTCGCATGAAACGGGATAAACGGCCACACGCCAAAAACGTTGCCACCAGCGTTCTGCTGCCGGCAGCCCTTCAAAGGGCAGTCGTCAAAAAAGCCAAACAGGAAGAGCGGTCTTTCAGCGCTGTTGTTCGCTGCGCACTTAAAAAAGAGCTGAAATTCGAGGAAAGTCATCAATCAAAGAAATCGGGATGAAAATTTTATGGAGGCAATCAAATTTGATGGAACGGCACATCCTTGGCTCATTTACAAATGGCCGAAAACAAAAATCATCACGGGTTCTCAATTGGTCGTCAGGCAAGGACAAGAAGTTGTTTTTTTAAAAAATGGACTTCCACTGGACACCCTGGGTCCCGGGACACACTCGCTGATGGCTAACAGTCTTCCGTTACTTCAGCGGATTTCCAAACTACAGTCTAACAATCAACTTTCAATTGCCGCTGAAATATATTTTGTAAATAAAATTGCCCGGCTCGATCTGATGTGGAGCACCAACAACCTTCTTCAGGTTTTTGAGCCGAGGTTTCAAACCATTGTTCGCATCGCAAGTTATGGCCAAATGGGAATGCACATTGACAACACCCAATTATTCCTTAGCCAAATAGGCGACATATTACCGAATGACCCGATTGAAAATTCCGATTGCGTCGAAAAAAATTTGAAAGAACTTATCCTTGAAAATGTCAAAAACGGGTTGGCAAACTTCATTGTAAATCAAAAAACAGCGCTGGCTGACATCAACGGCCAAAACACTGTCATGACCTCATTTATTCAACAGGCCGTAATCTGCAAATTCAAACGTTTCGGCATTGATGTGCTGAATTTTCCCATCGAATCCATTCGCGTTTTTGAAGAAGACATTGAAAAATTGCGCGATGTTTTGCATAGCAACTCTGAATTTGGAACGCTTGGCAGTTGACTTAAAAAACATTAAGTCCCTGCCCAACCTTTCGGTCGGGCAGGGACAAATGGGGGATGGGAGTTCGCCAATCTCTCTTTCCCGAACCGACATTAGGCGCACCCTCGCGGGGCTGCCGGTTTCCCGACGCCATTCTCCACGGCAAGCGGAGTTTTCGGCCTCGTAGCAGGGCCGTCCAGCGCCTTGCGGTCGCTGAATTTCGAGTGAGGCTTTTCAGCTCGCTTCAACTGGTGGTTGCGCCACCGGCCTGCGAACCAGGTTAAGACACGCCTGCGATTTTTCTTTCGCGTCTTCACCATTAGCATCAGGTCAGCCGCCGCTTTTGACAGCGCGTTCGCCCTTTGCCACGGGTCTCGCCTCTTCACTCTCAGGTTGCTTTTTTCTCACAGCCCAGCGGTGTCGTTTTTAACATCGCCGACGCTCGGAAGTTTTTCACGCGGCTTGCCCAGCCTGCGTGGCCTTCCCGGTTTGGACACTCATTTTGTTCCGCCTTTCAGCGTTTTTCATTTGGCGGTCTCAACTTTTTATTTTTGAACCCGCCAGAGTCATCCGTCCGTGCTGATGCACAGTAGCAACCGTTTACCCTCTGGGTAACTGCGATTCATTCAGGCTCGAAACCCGCCTGAACTACTTGACTCGGTTCGGAACGGTTTCTTATCGTCCCTCGCCGCCAAGTCCCTCATTCGCATTTGACACGCGCGAACGTGCCAGAGGAACTGGTGAATTCTGCCTCCGCTATCGGCCTTTCGGCCGGTTTAAGAGGAGTCTGGCCAACCAGCCTGACCCAACTTTTCCCCAGTCACCTGGGATTATCTTGGAAACGAACAGCTTCAATCTTTCGACCGCCACTGCCCGCTTCGTTCTTTCAATGAACTGTGAACATCATAACAATTTTTTAATTTCCTACAACGAATTGATATGCACAGCTTGTTCACCGAAACGCGCGTGTGAACAACCTGTGAAAAACTCAAATCAGCCCGTCAAATCAATGCGATTCCCATTTCGCGAACGCGAATTATTCACAGCTTTTTCAGACTAAAAACAGCTGCGGTGAACAAGTTCCGTTTGCTAAGTTTTGGAAAAATTTCGTTCGACAGAAAAATTTTGAGGGCGCAGAATTTCAAATATGTCAGACAAGCCAAATAATTTTAGCGTAGAGTTTGGCAAAGTAGCGCGGACGCTTGAATACAGCGATTCAGAAGGACGAATGGTGTTCACATTCGATCTCGGCTCTGGTGAAAAATCTTTATGTCTCGAACATTACCCTGCGAGAAAGCAAATTGCACCACGTTACAAAATTGCCTTCGAGCGAACCAAAATGTTTTTAGAGTCACACGGTCATCAAGTCGAAATTTACGGTGATTTTGCCAACTCAATACGAGTGCAAGCATCAGACATAAACAATTTAATTGAGCATGAAATTACCAACCTATCGCGTCCTTTGAAATCACACTTCAATCTTCGCCAGTGTTTAGTTTCTCCGAAACGTGCAGTGTTCGCGTCCCAACCGGAGCATGACACTTGGGATTTGTGGATTGTTTTTGAGGAACAGTCTGACAAATACAAAATTGTATTCGACGAATTCAGCAAGCAATTTGGTGCGGCATCAGGAAATTTATTTTTAGGATTTGAAGGCACATTCATTCAAACGCTCGAAGCAATTTCAAGCGTTGCCTAATTTGTAATTAAATTAGGCGAATGAAACGCCACCTTCCATTCGCGCTTACAACCTTGCGACCGCTGCTCGGCCCAATCATCTTGGTTTACGCGCTGCCAAAGTAAAAAGGCCGCCCAATCGGACGGCCTTTTCAATTTTCCTGAAGCGCAGGTTCAACCCGCCTTTTTCGGCGTGGCCTTTTTTGCTTTGACCACGGCTTTTTTGCGTTTGATGTAGCTCTGCCGGCGTTTCCGTTTGATGACTTTGTTGGATTGTCTGCCCATAATTCTTTACTTTGTTCGCTTGTTGCGGTTTTGTGGTGTCCACTATGAAAGTTTGCGCGCACCGATTCAACCTTTATTTCGCGCTGGCAACAGCGCTCGCGCTTCTTTGCGGCTGCCAGACCGGCAAGCAGGATAAAAAACCCGTCAGCGCGTTGCGCGTTCACATCGAAGTCAACACGGATAACGCAAATGCGGGTGACTTGGGTGCGGTGCAAACCATTTCCGTGCTGCGTTCCGACCCGGTTGCCGTCAGCATCGCGCATGATCCGATTCTGACGGAAGCCAATGTTGTCGCGGCTGCAGTTATCAACGCGCCCGGCGGCTTCGCCATCGAAATTCGATTCGATGAAAACGGAACGTGGCTGCTGGAACAATATTCCGCGTCAAATCCGGGAAAACATTTTGCCATTTTTGGTCTATGGGGTGAAAAGCTGGCCAACAGCCGCTGGCTCGCCGCGCCAATCATCACCCATCGAATCGCCAATGGCTTGCTGGCATTCACGCCGGATGCTTCGCGCGAAGAAGCGGATGCGCTCGTGCTCGGCCTCAACAATGTCGCCAAAACCATGCAAGGCAAAAAATGATTTTTAGAGCCGTTTGCCGCGCAATTTTTTTTATCGCAGTTTTAGTTTTATTTTTTTGTGCACATCTGTTTGCACAGGAACCCTTTCATTTACCAACGGCGAATCACGCGATTTTTGAGCCGGGCAACGAGTTGAAATTTTTTGCTCCGACCGCGCCGGACAAGCCATGGACCAGCGGAAGTTTCGGCTGCGTGCGCGATAATGGCCGGCAAATGCATGAGGGACTCGACATCCGTCACTTGCAGACCAATTGGCGAGGCGAGCCGACCGATCCCATCATGGCTACGGCCGACGGCACGGTAATGTATTTCAGCATGAGGCCGTCGCTGTCAAATTATGGGAATTACATCGTTATCCGCCACGTCGTTGAAGGCATTGAAGTTTATTCGCTTTACGCGCATTTGAGCGCGATTCGGTCCGGCCTTAAAATCGGTCAGCAAGTTAAAGTCGGCGAAGTCATCGCGACAATGGGACGAACGTCGAACGCGACGGCCATCGCGAAAGAGCGTGCGCACGTGCATTTTGAATTGAACCTGTTCATCAACGACCGTTTTGCAGATTGGTTTCCAACGGCTTTTCCCAATGAGCGCAATGACCACGGAATTTGGAACGGCCAGAATCTGTGCGGCATTGACCCGCGCGAAATTTTTCTGGAAGAACACTTTGAAGGCACGAAATTCAGCCTGCTGAATTTCATTCGCGGTCAGACCGAGCTTTGCCGCGTGTTGGTGCGCGCGACAAATTTTCCATTTTTGAAACGTTATCCGATGCTCGTCCTGCCAAATCCAACGGCACAAAAAGAAGGCGCAGCCGGTTACGAGGTCGCGTTGAATCTGAACGCCGTGCCGTTTGTGCTGATGCCGCGCGCGGCCTCGGAAATCAAAAGCAACGCAAAATTTCAACTGCTTTCCGTAAATGAAACGGAAGAAAAGGCGAATCCCTGCCGTCATCTGGTCGTCAAGCGCGGCAGCCGCTGGCAATTGACGGACGATGGGTTGCGCGAATTGAAACTTTTGACGTATTAAATGCATCTAAATTTCAGTGGCAGTTCTTTTGAAACGGCGTATCGTAGAAATATCGCCATGCGCGCCGAGGCGATAAAACGTTTTGAATTGCGGTTTTCCTGCAACCGCAAAGGGGCATTCACACTCATTGAACTGCTGGTGGTCATCGCCATCATCGCCATTTTGGCGGCGCTATTATTGCCGGTTTTGGCGCGGGCCAAAATGACGGCTCAAAGCGCCGCGTGTTTGAGTAATTTAAAACAGCTCGAAATTTGCTGTCATCTTTACTCGGGTGATTTCAACGATTATTTGCCGCCGAATAATTCCGTTGCCAGCATCAGTCCGGGCACCACCAATTCCGGCACGCCGCTCGCGCAAGGGGTATCGTGGCTCCCCGACCTTGATGCGCGCACTGAGATCAATCCTTCCAATATTGTCAATGGCCTGCTGTTTCCCTATAATCAGCAGCTTGGCATTTATCACTGTCCAGCCGACCAATCCGCGTTACAAACTTCCAATGGGCAGCCCCTGCCGCAATTGCGTTGGCGAAGTTACAACATGAGCCAATCAGTGAATGGCTACCCGGAATTTAACCCCGAACTTTTTGAATTCATTCCGGCTTGGAAAAAATTTACGCAGATCCGCGAGCCGACACCAGGCGAGCTTTTTGTGTTCATTGATGAAAACGAAAATTCAATACTTGATTCCCAGTTCGGAAATCCACCGGTGGGTTCTTGGAGTGATGGTTACTGGTGGGACTTGCCGGCGAACCGGCACAATCAAGGTGCAAATTTTGCATTTGCCGACGGTCACGTTGAACATTGGAAATGGAAAGTCCCAAAAATTTTCAGCGATTTCGTCCAATTAGTGCCGCCCGCAGAAATGCCAGACTACCATCGCGTCCAAAACGCAATGAAACAATACAGCGATGACTAGCGCTTGGTTTCCCGCTCCACTCGGTTTAAGTTGCGTGCGTGTTGCCTGACATCAGATCGTTAACGCGCGAAGAATTGGAAACCCAATTCAAGGCGTGGAATGAACCGGCATTTCGCGTCACACAATTGCTGGACTGGCTTTACGCGCGCCGCGTCACAAATTGGGACGCAATGACAAATCTGCCAAAGGCATTGCGCGAAAAATTACGTGAAAATTTTTCACTGCAAACGTTGGAACTTGTTCGCACACAAGGTTCACGCGACACGACACAGAAATTTCTCTGGAAACTTGCCGACGGTCAGTTCATCGAAAGCGTTCTGATCCCGGCCAATCCTGCGCTTTACGGCGAAGCAAGCGACCGTCACACGCTTTGTCTTTCCACGCAAGTCGGTTGCGCCTACGGCTGCAAATTTTGCGCGAGCGGACTCGACGGGTGGAAACGGAATCTAAAACCGAACGAAATCGTTGAACAAGTCCTGGCGGTGGAAAGATGGAACTCCGCCGAAACCGCAAACACAAAATTAAAAACTGATTCTGCTCCACGATTCGTTGACAATCTCGTCATTATGGGCATGGGCGAGCCACTGGCGAATTATGACAATTTGCTGAAGGCGTTGAAAATTCTGAACGCGCCGTGGGGTGGCGGCATTGGCGCGCGAAAAATTACCATTTCAACGAGCGGACTTGCCCCACAAATTCGCAAGCTCGCCGCCGAGCCGCTGCAATTTCGTCTCGCGGTTTCCCTACACGGCGCGACGGACGAAGTGCGGAACAAAATCATGCCGGTGAACCGGAAGTATCCGCTCAAGGAACTCGTCAACGCTTGCGAGGAATATCAACACAAAAAAGACCGGATGATCACATTCGAATACATTTTGATCGCTGGCGTCAACGATTCGATTGAGCAGACAAAACCACTGGCCGCACTTGCCAAAAGACTTTTTGCAAAAATCAACCTGATTCCTTACAACAAAGTTGAAGGTTTGTCTTGGGAACGTCCGGGCGAAGATATTTGCGAACATTTTCTCGCCGCGTTGGAAAGGCAAAAAATCTTCGCAACATTACGCCGAGAAAAGGGCCATGACATTGACGCCGCATGCGGTCAGTTGCGGTTGAAGACGGAACAGGAATTGCGCAGCTAATACGCCTGCGTCGATTTGCGCTTGAAAATCAAGATGTGTGGCTCGTCGGCGACACGATAATTTTTGGCGGCAGCGTCCCACGCAAAAAAAACTTTGTCCCACGACGGCTGGTCAACAACGCCGACTGTTTCGTAGGAATCGTTCGCGTATTTGAAAAACCAGTCAAAAATCAAGCGCTCTGAAGCCGGGCGAACGATCCATGAATTGTTATTTTGGACCCAGACGAGAAATTCCGGTTTGTTCGACTCGATTTCGCGGATCATATCGCGCTGCATTTTCAAGGCGTTCGGCTGCGCTTCCATCAAGGCGTAGGTGTAAATGTAGCCGGTCGCCGAACGGCGCTGCGCATAAAAATAAATTTCAGGCTCCGAACCCACGACAGCGATGCGCGCATTTGTGGATGAATGTTCGCGGATATATTTTCCGACCACAGGCATGACCGCAAACGGTTCTATGTCCCCCGAGTAAAGAATTTGACAAACGGCATCCGCCGGCCATTGAAAGAAAAATTGTCTCTGGCAAAAACAATTCCAGATGAAAGCGGCGGCAAACAGGAGCAGCGGAATGATTTTGAAAAAAACTCCCGCTTTTGCCGATTGAAAAACTTGCAGTAATGAGTGGACGGCCAGACCAACGATGATTGCGAAGGCGGGAAGTAAAAGAATGAAATAATGTTGCCTAAAATAAAGTCCGATGGCCGTGCCGAAGAATGAGAAAACCAAAAAGCCAATGGCAAAAATTGTTTGCCCGCGCGTGGCGTTGTTTCGTCCGGCCACCACCAAGCCTGCGATGGCCAGCGCGAGAAATCCAGAATAAATAATCCAGTCTTGGCAATAACCACAAAACCGCAGCCATCCTTCCCTTAGTGTCAGACTCGTGACATAAGAGCCGGC
The DNA here is from genome assembly GCA_963719075.1 of uncultured Verrucomicrobiae bacterium. Taxonomy (GTDB): domain Bacteria; phylum Verrucomicrobiota; class Verrucomicrobiia; order Limisphaerales; family UBA11358; genus UBA11358. Next base: position 138,614 of record CAVRAN010000003.1, read on the forward strand.
GTAAGTGAACGTCCAAAACCAGAATTTGGAAAAGACGCCCGCCAAACCCAAATAAAGGCCCGTCAGGCCAAATGGCAGAAACATCCCCAACCCGAAGCATGAAAACATTTTGAAACATCTGGTCGAAATAATTGTTTTATTTTGAATTGCCCGCCAAATGAGAAATGCGCCGCCAAAAAAACAAAAGCAAATTCCCTGTTGTTTCATCAAAAAGGCCAATCCGTAAAGCAAGCCGCTGAAAAACAATGTCCGTAACCGGCCGGATTCACCCGCATTCCAGAGCAACAGCGTCGCTGGCACTGCGAACAGAATTACATAGTGGTTCGCGTGCGCTTCCATTCCAAGGACTGCCGCGCTGACGGATAAAATTCCAAAGGTAGCCGAGGCGACCAACCCAGCGATTGTGCCGAATAGTTTTCGCCCAAGCAAAAAAACGAAAATGATGGTCAGGCTGTTGGCTATAATCAAAGTCAGGTGAACTCCTGCAATCGTTTGCCCGAAAACGGCCATGCCCAGCGCATAAGCGAAATAGGTTCCGGGCAATTTCATGTTGTAGGCCAGTTCGTAAGGCGGAATTCCTTGCAGGATCAACTGGCCCGCGTAAGCGTATTCGCCTTCATCGCGCTCCAAAGGCATGTCCAATAAGCGAACCCGGATGAAACCAACAAACAACAAGACAAGCAAAACGACTAGCCACGGCCAAAGCTGAACCAGCAAGCTTCGAGAAGGATTGGGCACCGGTTGATTATCCATTGCGCGCTGAAATAACACGGAACGATTTTCTGCAAAAGTTTTTAATAGAACAATTGGTTTGATTTATTTGGCCGCATTCGCTTCCGGCGAGGATTTACGTTTGTAAACTGCAATATAATCTGAAAAATCATAATGTTTTTTTGCCGCATCGTTCCAGATGCCTTCAATCTTCCCGTCGGAGCGCAGATGGATGACGCCTACCCGTTCATAAAAGTCTCCGGCGTATTGATCGAACCATTGAAAAATCGTGAGGTCAGACGACGGCCGAATCAACCACGATTTTTTATACCCCACCCATACCAGATATTCCGGACGGACGTTTTCGATTTCCTGCATCATTTGGTGTTGCATTTTTTCCGCGTAAGGTTGCGGCTCCATCAAGGGGTAGGTATAAACATAGCCAGTGGCCGAATGGCGTTGCGCGTAAAAATAAATTTCCGGCTCCGAGCCCACAACGGCAATGGATGCGTTTTGCGGGGAATGCTCCCGGATATAATTGGCGACCGCGAGCGATTCGACGAATGGATTGTCCTGATATGTCACCTGGCAAACCTGCGTTGGAGTTTGAAGGAAAAAAGTTCTCGGAACCCAAACGGCCCATCCAAGAACCGCGATAAATGGTATTATTGAAATAATCTTCGTCATTCTGGACTGCAAAGCCTGGCACAATGAATCAACTCCCAAACCAATAAGAATTGCAAAAGCCGGAAGTGAAAGAATGAAATAGTGTTGCCGGAAATAAAGCCCGGTGGCTGTGCCAAAAAATGAAAAAATCAAAAAAAATACCCCAAAGATCATTTGTCTTTGAAGGGATTTGTTGCGCAATGTGAACAGCAGTCCCAATACAGCCAATACCAAAAAACCCAAATAAACCGTCAATGTTACCCGAAGATAATAGCCAAGCAACTCAATGCCCTCCCCCAGAGGCTCGCCCGCGACATAAGAAGCAGCGTAAGTAAATGTCCAGAACCAGAATTTGGAAAATACACCCGCCCAAGCCAGCATAAGACACGCCATGGTAAACGGCAGGATTACTCCCAGTCCAAAAACAAAACTTCTTTTTACGAAATCAGGCCACACAACGGGCCTCCTTTGCATTTCCCGCCAGATAAGAAATATCCCACCAAACAAAATGAAACACACTCCCTGCTGCTTCATCAAAAACGCCAGCCCGTAAAGCAGCCCGCTCAAAAATAAAACGTTCAGCCGTTTCGATTCCTCCGCCTTCCACAGCAGCAGCGTCGCCGGCACCGCAAACAAAACGACAAAGTGGTTCGCGTGCGCCGCCATTCCCAACACCGCCGGGCTGATTGACATCACGGCATAACTCGCGCAGGCTGCCAAACCGGCGGTGATTCCAAAAAGTTTTCGTCCCAGTAAAAAAACAAAAATAATCGTCAGACTGTTGGCCACGATTAAAGTCAGATGAATTCCAGAAGTTGTTTGTCCGAAAACGGCCATGCCCAGCGCGTAGACCAAATAGGTTCCGGGCAATTTCATGTTGTAGGCCAGTTCGTAAGGCGGAATTCCTTGCAGGATCAGTTGGCCCGCATAAGCGTATTCGCCTTCATCGCGCTCCAAAGGCACATCCAGCAATCGAAACCGGATGAAGCCCACTGACAATAAGACAAGCAAAACCACCAGCCACGGCCAAAGACGAACCAACAAACTGCGGGAAGAATTGGTCGCCGGTTGATTGTCCATTGCGCGTTGAGATAACACGGAATTATTTCGGGCAAAAGTTAATTTACCGGAAAAAATCCGTGTTTCATCTGTGCCCATCTGTGGCTAAAATAACTTCGTGATCGCATTACTCGACTACGGCTCCGGCAATTTGAGCAGCGTCCACAAATCGCTGCTCAAAGTCGGTGCGAATGTGCGCGTCGCCCAGACGCCGCGCGAGATCGGCGACGCCAGCGCGATGGTTTTGCCCGGCGTCGGCGCGTTTGATGATTGCATCAACGCCCTGCGCAAACAGCACCTGCTCGAAGCCGCGCGCGATTTCATCCAGACCGGCAAACCGTTTCTCGGCATTTGCGTCGGCTATCAGGCGCTGTTTGAACGGAGCGAAGAATTTAATTCCTGCGCCGCCGGACTCGGCATTTTTCAAGGCAGCGTCGTGCGCTTCACGGAAAAGCCCGGACTGAAAATCCCGCAGATCGGCTGGAACCAGCTCGACATCGTGCAAACGGATTGTCCGCTCTATCACGGCATCGCCAGCGGCAGCTACGTTTATTTCGTCCATAGCTTTTTCCCGCAGCCGGCGGACAAATCCATCATCGCGGCGCGCACGGATTACGGCGACACCTTTGCGTCGTCCGTCTGGCGCGACAATGTCTACGCCACACAATTTCACCCGGAGAAAAGTCAGAAGGTCGGCCTGCAACTGCTGAAAAATTTCGTGGAACTGGCGAAAGATTGAAGCGATAAAGGTCTTAATCTTCTCGTTGAAGTGCAACGACCGTGCTCCAAACCAGCGAACTGACTACCGAGATTACAAGAATCCACGGCACCAACATTTGGGAATTGGGCGAAGTCAAAGCCGATAAATCCAACGGCGGCAAATTTCGCCACGGCAACCAGCGAATCGCCAGCACCGAGCCAATCGCGGCTGCGCCCAGTATAATAACCGGACGCAGCCACGCGCGGCGACGCTGCGGCAAAGATTGGATGACACGCGCGGTAAAACCGTTGTCGTCAACGTAAGTGTTCTGTTCGCGCAAGAGCGCATCAATCTGATCTTCGGGCGTGTTCATAAAGACAATCGGCGTTTTAATTTTTCTTTGCCTCGCAGCACGTTGGTTTTCACCGTGCCGAGCGGGCAATCCAGAACCTGGGCGGCCTCTTCGTGCGACAAGCCGTTTTGGCAGCAAAGCAAAATCGCCGCTCGCTCGCTTGAATTTAACCGCTTCAATGCTTCCGTCAAATCGAGTCGCAAATTGCTGTTTGCAGCGGCGGACGGTTCTTCCAATTCCGGCGGCGATTCAGTCAGGTCATCCAATGCCAACTCCTTTCGCTGACGCGCCGCGCCGCGAAATTCATTGAAGGCGATTCCAAACAGCCACGTTGAAAATTTTGCGTTGCCGCGAAAAGTATAAAGCTTTTGCCACACCTTCAAAAATGTTTCCTGCGCCAAATCGTCGGCCAAATGAGAATCGCCGCGTGTCATTCGCGTTAGAAATGCGCGTACGGGCGATTGATGACGCCGCACCAACTCGCCGAAAGCATTGTGGTCTTCGCGCGAAAGGACACGGGCGATGAGATCAGCATCGGTGAAGGACACGCGTTATTGTTTGGGCGGTTGAGCGCTGTCTTTATCTTTCTTTTCAAAAAATGAGGCCACGACAAATGCCACGCCCATGAATAACATGATGTATCCCGCTCTTCCCGCAAGGATGACGATGCCAATGCCAATGCCGATAAGCATCAAACCGTTTCGCAGATCGTTGCGCGGACGTTTGGCACTACCACGCTCCATGAAGACATGTTCCGTTCTTTGGAATATTTCCGGCGGAATCGGGACGCCTTTTTCGACCATCGTCCGCACGGTTTCATGCAACACTATATTTTTGCGATGCCGAAAATAAAGTTGAAGGCCGACGATGACGATGGGAATGCTGCAACCCATCACGATTGCAATAATTGGAATCATTACTGCCAGAGATTGCTTAATATCTTCGCCGTTAATATGAAATGACGGGGCGTCAACCCGAACGGGCGAATATTGGACATTTTGGAAATTTCCAGCCGCAGCCTGCGCGGTGACATTCGTGACTGCGGCGTTGGTCAGGCTAGATTCCGCGTTGGTTTGCGCCCACAGTGATACAATGGCGATGGTGGAAAAGAGAATTGTTGCGAATAATTTGGTTAATGCGTTTTTCATATTCATTGATTTAATTTAATTTGTTCATAAGTGAGATGCTTTGAACAGCGTTTTTGGATTCAAATATCTTCGATGCGTAAATCAATTTTCATCCGCACTTGATTTTTATCCGCCGGTAAAGCACTTTGCGTCCAGCAATTTTAACTGTTAAACCTTAACGAAAGAAAAAAATTATGCCATTTGAACTGCTTCCCCTGCCCTACGACAAAGCCGCGCTCGAACCCCACTTTGACGCGTTGACGATGGAAATCCATCACGACAAGCATCACGCGGCTTACGTCGCCAATCTCAACAAGGCCATCGCCGGCAACGCCGCGCTCGAAGGTAAGTCGCTCGAAGCGCTCATCGGCGATCTCGCCTCCGTGCCCGACGCCATCCGCGGCCCGGTGCGCAACAACGGCGGCGGCCATTGGAACCACTCGTTCTTTTGGAAAATTCTCGCGCCAAAGGCCGGCGGCGCGCCGACGGGCAAGCTCGGCGACGCGATCAACAGCGCGTTCGGATCGTTCGCGGATTTTCAGGCGAAGTTCGAGGCGGCGGGCATCGGACGTTTCGGCAGCGGCTGGGCGTGGCTCGTCTCGAACGGAGGCAAACTGGAGATCGTCTCGACGCCGAACCAGGACAATCCGCTCATGGGCAAAGCCGTGTCCGGCGTGGAAGGCAAAATCATCCTCGGCGTGGACGTTTGGGAGCACGCGTATTATCTGAAGTATCAGAACAAGCGCGCGGATTATCTGAAGGCGTTTTGGAACGTGGTGAACTGGAGCGAAGTCGCGAAGAATTTTTAACGGCGAGTAGCCGCTCCCAATTAATTTGCAAACGGCAAAACGCGCCGATGAAAGTCGGCGCGTTTTTTATTTCTGAATTAAATCCCGCGTTCGTCCACAATTTTATTTCCGTTGCCCAGCACGATGACGCGCGGTTTCCATTTCTTCGCGTCGGCTTTTGTGAACAGGGCAAAATTCATGATTGTAAGCAAATCACCCTTCTTGCCTAGGAACGCCACCGCGCCGTTCATCACAATTTCGCCAGAACCGCGTTTGCCACGGATGACGTAAGTTTCCCAACGATTTCCGTTCGCCATATTGCCACATAAAATCCGTTCGTATTCCTGCAAGCCGATTTTGTCCATCAAATCGGCGGCGATGGTCAGGCTGCCTTCGTATTCGACATTGCCGCCCGTGACGGTGGCGCGGTGGATTTTTGATTTGAGCAAATGAATCTGCATAAAAATTATTTCAGCTTCAGAAAATTTTTCAAAATCGTCCGTCCGCTTTCCGTCAAAATACTTTCGGGATGGAACTGCACGCCCCAGATCGGCAGTGTCTTGTGTTTCACGCCCATGATTTCGCCTTCGTCCGTTTCGGCGGTGATCTCCAAAACGTCGGGCATCGTGTCGCGCTTGATGACGAGCGAATGATACCGCGTCGCCGTAAACGGATTCGGCATTCCGGCGAACAAATCTTTTCCGTTGTGTTTGATCTGCGAAGTTTTGCCGTGCATCATCCGATAATTCACGACGATTTCCGCGCCGAACGTGTGGCCGATGCACTGATGTCCGAGACAGACTCCGAAAATCGGAACGCCTTCGTTCGCAAACGTGCGGATGACTTCGTTGGACAAACCGGATTCGCGCGGCGAACACGGGCCGGGCGAAACCAAAATGCGCTCCGGCTTGAGCGCGCGGATTTGCTCGATGGAAATCTCGTCGTTGCGCTTCACCTGCAAGTCCGCGCCCAACTCGCCCAAGTATTGCACGAGGTTGTAGGTGAACGAATCGTAGTTGTCCAAAACCAGAATCATTGTTTCAAATTATTCAGCCACAGATTAGCACAGATGGAACACAGATAAAAATAATTCCGCACCCGTGCTCAATCCGCAGCTAAAACCGCTTCAATTGAATCCGTGGAAACCTTTTGTCCCCAGACAACCCTGCCGATTTTTTCCGCGAGGACGAATTTGATTTCCCCGCCGATGACCTTTTTGTCGAGCTTCATCGCGGCGAAAAGTTTTTTGCGCTGGGAGGAATTCAATTTGATTTGCACCGGCAACCCGGCGCGGACAAATAATTCTTCGATCCGCTCAAGATCATCCGCCGGCAAGCCAAGAATCTTCTGCGACAGTTTTGCGGCGGCAGCCTGTCCAATTGAAATCGCCTCGCCGTGCAAAAATTTTCCGTAGCCAAAACTGTTTTCAATCGCGTGGCCGATGGTGTGGCCGAAGTTCAGGATCGCGCGCACGCCGCCTTCGGTTTCGTCCTGCGAAACAACTTCCGCCTTGATTTCGCAACAGCGGGCGATGATTTCCGAAAGTATTCTTGAATCGCGCTTCAAAATTTTCGGCAAATCGTGTTCAAGTCGCGCGAACAATTTTGCGTCAAAAATAATTCCGTATTTTATGATCTCGGCGAGGCCGGCGCGGAATTCGCGCTCTGGCAAGATTTTCAAAGTATCCAAATCGCACAGCACCAATCGCGGCTGGTAAAATGCGCCGACGAGATTTTTCCCCGCACGCAAATTGACGCCGGTTTTCCCGCCGACCGAACTGTCCACCTGCGCCAGCAGCGTCGTTGGCACTTGGACAAAATCAACTCCTCGCAAGTAAGTTACGGCGACAAATCCGGCGAGGTCACCGACGACTCCGCCGCCGAGCGCAACGATGAAAGATTTACGTTCAAGCCGGTGCGCGGCAAGTTGGTCGTAGCAAGCTAGAACCGTTTTGAGATTTTTTGCAGTTTCACCGGCGGGAACAATAATAAGTAAGGGTTCAAATCCGGTTTTGACCAATGATTTATAAACAGACTTGGCAAATTTTTTGCCGACATTTGTGTCCGTGATGATGGCACAGCGTTGACCAAGTTTCAGTTGCGCACATTCCTTGCCCACGTGCGCAAGCATACCTGCGCCAATTTTAATGGCGTAACTGCGGTTGCCAAGCTGGACGGAAACGGTGCGCACGCGTCGAGAATAAGAATTGCGCGAGCTTTGCGAAACAAAAAAGCCGACAAAGAACGGATTGAAATTGATCGCGGGGCAGGATTTAAAATTGCAGCCTTCAGCTAAACAAGACCATGAAACGATTTCCCGTCTGGAATGGCAAAATCAGCTTTTGTGAAAGCTCTCTATTAGCTTGGTCAAAAACTGTAACTAAGGCCTACGTGGACAAAAATAGCGCGACTGAAATCCAGTTCCGCTTCGCGCCCACTGAAATTGTGATCGTATTTGCCGAGGTCTTGGAATTGCCCGCCGATTTCGACGCCCCAATGCTCGTCAAGTTGCCACTGCGCCTGAAGACTGACATAGCCACCCCAAAGCAAATCGGAATCATCACCGCTGCCGGAATTCGTCGTCGGAATGCCGGCCACTGTGAGTGTTTCTTTCCATGAGGCCCGGTCGTAAAGCAATCCGGCAGCCAGACCTGCGGAAAGATGTAGGCTTAATTTATCTGTGAACGGATATTCCACGTATGGCCCGAGGCGAAATCCAAAAAAGGTGCCGTCGAAATGTTCATGCGCCGAAAAGGTGCCGGGAGTGGGAGCGCCTGTGACGGTGCTCATGGGCGGCACTACCAGAACCGGAGAACCGGCAACGCCAGAATAATCGTCTACACTGCCCGGATACCCGGGTCCTGGCTCTAGTCCCGGGGCTTGGCCAAAACCATAAGTGGTTGTTGTCGTGGTAACGGTTGCAGGGAACGTGCCACCGCTGTTAAATGAAATTGGCATGTAACTGACTGCGGCTTCGAGGCCGAAACTTGTGTTGTGCCAGTCTTCCTTGACAAATAGTTCGCGATTGTAAGTCAGCTCGATGCTGAGATACGGATTTGAGCCGCCGGATTGTTCAGACGGAATTCCAGAGGCTGTGCTGTTGTGAAACGCAAAAGTGTTCGCTGCTGCGTTATATTGCGAAGCATTGTCATAACCCCAATAAGAAGTGACGAAGAGAAAATTGCCGGTCGAGTCGGTTAGAACGTAGCCGTCGTCATAATTATAAGGATCACCGTGCGGTGTTGTGCGTCCATTGGCGGGCGGGCCCGACGAAGTCAAGCTGCCACCAGTACCCTTGAATTTGCCAGAAATGTTCAGCCCGACTCCAACGGAAAGCGTGATTTTATTTTTGCCATCCACATACGTGTCCGTTTCCGCCGACACAGCCGTTGTGAATAAAAGCGCGCCAGCCAGCGGGACTCTCCAATTGTTGCGATTTTTTCTCATGAGTTAGATTAATTGCTCAGGATTACCCGGTAAAACCTATGCGGGACGTTCGTCGGTGAACTTACAGTGCTTGGAGGTCCATCATCATACCAAAACGTGTAATTGGCATTCGCGACGACGGATGGCACGGCAACGTTCCACGTTACCAAATCGTCGCTGTAAAGAATCGTGTAAGTCCGACCCGGAATGCTGCTGAATTCAATAATAAAACGGGTATTGTTCGCATACCGGGGGTCAAAAGACCCTTGAAGGATGGATACCGGCGTGCCAGCAGGCACTGTCGGCGGCGGCGGCGCAGTTACAGCCACCGCTGTCAAAGAATTAGTGAAAGGATGCCGGTCGGCCACAAAGAATTCCAGAAAGAACGTGACGCTGTCGCCCGGAGGCAATGGCAGATCATACTCAACATACGGCCCGATGTTGTTAGTGCCGGTGGCATTGTAAAGCGTCACGCCGCTGCGTAGTCCGCCAACATAAAGTCGCAGTGCATTGACCACTGCCGTCCCGACGTTCGTCACCGACACGGTTTCTTCGTAAAGCTGCGTCTCCGGATTAAACGCGCTGGTGCCGACGATGAACAAGTTGCCACCGATGGGTGTGATGGTGTTGGTAAGGTTGTATGTCGGTGAGTTGGTCGCATACGTGTTCGTCGCGATGAAGACGCTGAACACGCCCGGCACAATCACCGTTTGCACCTGTGCTGACGGAAGCGTGCCGTCATTGTTCGTCAAATTCGGATCAAATGTGTCCGCAAAAGCTGATGCGACGTTCGTAAAGAAACCGAATATGGACGCCGTGTTGGTCAAAATAAAATCAAACGGATTTGACGTGGACGACAAAATGTTAGTCGAGTTGAACGCCGATGGCGTAACCGTCACCGTCAAATTGGTTGCCTGCCCGTTCGTCAACGTTGCAATAATCGGCCAAGTAACTACGCCATTGGAAAACATACCGTCACCTGATGCGCCGGCGAAAACCAGATTTGTCGGCAGCACATCCTGCGCCAGTGTGTTGATCGCCGGTGAAGGCCCGGCATTGGTCACGACAATCGTGTAAGCAAAGCCGTCTCCCACCGTCACATTGGATGGGCCGAACAGAAACACCTGCACATCCGCCATCGGCGTTATCGTCGTTCCAACTTGTGAAGTGCTGCTCGAACCATTGTTATTATTAGTGTTCGGATCCGGAGTGTCTGAAGTACTCGACGCAATGTTGATGATCGAGCCGCTGGCCGGCGCAGTCAAAGCAACGTTGAAATTCACCGACGCGCCTTCTACTAAAGTCATTCCTGACCATATTACAACATTGTTGCTCAAAGTGAAGCTGCCTGAAGCGCTTTGGAACATTGAACCGGGCGGCAAAGTGTCGAGCACAACAACATTTGATGCCATCGAAGGTCCGCTATTTGTTACCGTGATGATGTAATTGACCGTGCCGCCAGGTGCAACATTGGTGCCGCCGGTTTTGTACACCGCGACATCCGCCAGCGGCGTTACCGTCGTTGTCACTTGAGAATTTGTCGATGAACCATTGTTGTTGGCTGGATTTGGATCAGGAGTGTTCACTGACGTTGCAGAAGCAACGTTTGTGAAAACACCTCCTTCAGAAGAAACAAGTGTCACTGTAAAGTTCGTTTGGCTATTTTTTACCAAATTGGTCAGAGGCCAAATTATTTGATTACCCGGAACAGTGACAAAACCAGGCGTTGCGCTAACAAGTGTAACTCCGGCAGGTAGTTGATCGGTAACCACCACATTGCTCGCCGCCGACGGCCCGCCATTGGTCACCGTGATCGTATACGTCAGATTCGATCCCGCAAACACGCTCGCCGGACCGGTTTTGAACACCGCCACATCCGCCAGGGGCGTCACGCTCGTGATCACCGTCGCCGCCGCGCTCGTCCCGTTGTTGTTGGCCGGATCGGGATCGCCCGTCCCCGAACTGCCCGAAACAATATTGGTCAACGTCCCACCCGCCGGCGCACTCCCCGTGACAGTGTAGGTCAAGCTCCCCCCCTCGGGCAGACTCGCAATCGCCGGCCAGCTCACCACACCACCACTGTCCGTCCCGCCATTGCTCGCTCCCGTGAACACCAGGTTCACCGGCAAACTGTCGCTGACCACCACGTTGCTCGCCGCCGATGGCCCGCCATTGGTCACCGTGATCGTATACGTCAGATTCGATCCCGCAAACACGCTCGCCGGGCCGCTCCCGCTAACCCCCACGTCGGCCACGGGCGTCACGCCTGTCGTCACCGGCGGACTCGTGTTGTTCCCAGGATTGGGGTCGGTGGTCGTCGCCCCAACCGTCGCGCTGTTCGTTATCGTTCCGCTCGCCGGCGCACTCACGCTCACCGTGACATTCGACGCGGCATCGGCCCCCAAAGTCCCCAGCGACCAACTCACCGTGCCAGCCCCATTCGTTCCATTGCCGCTCGCACTGACAAAAACAACATTCACCGGCAAACTGTCGCTGACCACCACATTGCTCGCCGCCGACGGCCCGCCATTGGTCACCGTGATCGTATACGTCAGATTCGATCCCGCAAACACGCTCGCCGGACCGGTTTTGAACACCGCCACATCCGCCAGGGGCGTCACGCTCGTGATCACCGTCGCCGCCGCGCTCGTCCCGTTGTTGTTGGCCGGATCGGGATCGCCCGTCCCCGAACTGCCCGAAACAATATTGGTCAACGTCCCACCCGCCGGCGCACTCCCCGTGACAGTGTAGGTCAAGCTCCCCCCCTCGGGCAGACTCGCAATCGCCGGCCAGCTCACCACACCACCACTGTCCGTCCCGCCATTGCTCGCTCCCGTGAACACCAGGTTCACCGGCAAACTGTCGCTGACCACCACGTTGCTCGCCGCCGATGGCCCGCCATTGGTCACCGTGATCGTATACGTCAGATTCGATCCCGCAAACACGCTCGCCGGGCCGCTCCCGCTAACCCCCACGTCGGCCACGGGCGTCACGCCTGTCGTCACCGGCGGACTCGTGTTGTTCCCAGGATTGGGGTCGGTGGTCGTCGCCCCAACCGTCGCGCTGTTCGTTATCGTTCCGCTCGCCGGCGCACTCACGCTCACCGTGACATTCGACGCGGCATCGGCCCCCAAAGTCCCCAGCGACCAACTCACCGTGCCAGCCCCATTCGTTCCATTGCCGCTCGCACTGACAAAAACAACATTCACCGGCAAACTGTCGCTGACCACCACATTGCTCGCCGCCGACGGCCCGCCATTGGTCACCGTGATCGTATACGTCAGATTCGATCCCGCAAACACGCTCGCCGGACCGGTTTTGAACACCGCCACATCCGCCAGGGGCGTCACGCTCGTGATCACCGTCGCCGCCGCGCTCGTCCCGTTGTTGTTGGCCGGATCGGGATCGCCCGTCCCCGAACTGCCCGAAACAATATTGGTCAACGTCCCACCCGCCGGCGCACTCCCCGTGACAGTGTAGGTCAAGCTCCCCCCCTCGGGCAGACTCGCAATCGCCGGCCAGCTCACCACACCACCACTGTCCGTCCCGCCATTGCTCGCTCCCGTGAACACCAGGTTCACCGGCAAACTGTCGCTGACCACCACGTTGCTCGCCGCCGATGGCCCGCCATTGGTCACCGTGATCGTATACGTCAGATTCGATCCCGCAAACACGCTCGCCGGGCCGCTCCCGCTAACCCCCACGTCGGCCACGGGCGTCACGCCTGTCGTCACCGGCGGACTCGTGTTGTTCCCAGGATTGGGGTCGGTGGTCGTCGCCCCAACCGTCGCGCTGTTCGTTATCGTTCCGCTCGCCGGCGCACTCACGCTCACCGTGACATTCGACGCGGCATCGGCCCCCAAAGTCCCCAGCGACCAACTCACCGTGCCAGCCCCATTCGTTCCATTGCCGCTCGCACTGACAAAAACAACATTCACCGGCAAACTGTCGCTGACCACCACATTGCTCGCCGCCGACGGCCCGCCATTGGTCACCGTGATCGTATACGTCAGATTCGATCCCGCAAACACGCTCGCCGGACCGGTTTTGAACACCGCCACATCAGCTTCTAGCTGGGCATCAATCTCCAGTGCTAACGCGTTGACGCTGTGGCCGTCGCCTATAGTAGTGTTCTGCGCATAAGCGTTCGTGAGTCCGTTGGTCAACTCTGAAGAAACATCCACACTCGTAATATCCCAGCCTTGCCGTGCGCTAAATCCAACGGTTGGCGGAACGGAATTACTCAAACCAAAAGTTCCTGATGTATCCAGTAAACCATTGTCGCCGTTAATCTGACTGGCAAAAAAATTGTTCGTTATATTGTTGGGGCCGGAAAGCACCGCCAGTGTGTTCGTGGTCGGGCCAAACAACATCTGGTCACCGGTTTTGTTGGGATCGCCTTCCACTGCACTGACAGTCAGTCGCCCGCTGACCGTTCCTGTAAACGGAGTGCTAAAACCGGAAACGACCGCCGGGTTGGGAGGAGTTCCGCCAGATATTGCAAACGAATTGCCGATAAACAAGGAAAGGTTTCGATAATGCAAAGTACTATTGCCATAAACCACTGCAAGCGTCCAACCGCAGGCGTTGTTCGCATCTTCTGTGGCCAGCACGCACCCCGGCACGCCGCCCGCCGCATAAGTTCCCGCTCCGGCAGATTGCACCAGTGCCGTCACGTTGGCCGAGCGGACATAAAAAATTGCCGCCGTGCCGTTTGTCACCAGACTCGCCGTGGCCGGGTCGGGCGTAATAGAATTGGTGATACTATTGGGCAGGATGAATTTCACGGCGGTGTTCAAATCGGGCAAAACATCTCCCGTTGGGCTCGTGTTGGTGGTTATTTGAGCCGTACCTGCCCAAATCAATTCCGCATAAAGCACCGTGCTGTTCGTCGGCAATTGCAGGACTGCCGCCGAAGAATTATTGGTCCAATTTAGAGTCGTTCCAAAAGGATACGTTGTTGGTCCGGGCACAATGCCAGTGCCTACAATCGAATTGGTGTTCAACGTGGTGAAAGCGCCAATCGAATCCAAAGTGCCGGGACGATTTTGGCCCGTCGCCTTGGCCAATCCCAAGGTATTGCCTGTGAATGTCACCGCGCCGTTGGTCGTAATGACGTAGCGTAACAAGTAACTTTGAGCCGAAGCCTCAAGATTCCCCAAAAACAAGAGCAGGAAAATAATCCCGCAATGGCGACACGCGGAAACTTGAAGGGGGAAAATCTGAGAATATTTTTGTCTGAAAACCGAACTCAATCGGGCGCTTAATCCCACAAAAATATTTGGAATCATGCTTGTTTTTTAAATTAAACGCTTTTAGTTAGAACTCAGGTTTAGTTTTTGAATTTCTTTTCCAAGATTCATCCTGACTACTATTTACATCATAACAGAAAACGCCGGCACTAAGCAAGAAATTTCTAGCCGATTAAAACTAGAATCTTGTTCCTAGTAATGATACTTCGTTCAAACTTAAAATTACACATCACGCAAAATAAAAATCAGGCAGACTTCGAAAAAATAAAAGCCCCGATTTTAAACGGGGCTCTTATTGTCACCAAATTGGTTGCGGGGGCTGGATTTGAACCAACGACCTTCAGGTTATGAGCCTGACGAGCTACCGGGCTGCTCCACCCCGCGATCAAGGACTTGCCATTATTGCCACACCGCAATCCGCAGGGCAAGTTTAATTAAAACGGCCAGACGCCGTAACGAATCCAGTAGCCGGGCAATTTCAAAAACTCCAACCGCATCCGTTTGCTGATTTCCAGCCGCGACCAGTCGTCTCGGGCAAAGGCGAAATACGACGGGCGCGAATAAAATTTCAATTCCGGCGCGTAATGTTCGAACGTCTTCAACGCGCGCCGCGAATGATACCAAGTGGTAACAATGATTGTGCGATGAACGTTTTCCGCACGAAGTAATCGAATGGTAAATTCGGCGTTTTCCCGAGTTGTGCGGGATTCGTTCTCCATTTGAATCACGTTCGCCGGCACACCAGCTTGAATTAAAAATCGCCGGTTGTTTTCGCAGTCGCCCAGACCGCTGAGGATGATTCGCGGCGCAGTGTGCTCCTTAAAAAGTTCAGTGGCGCGTTCAGGCCGTTCACCCGAACCGCCGCCTAAAACGACAATTATGTCCGCGTTCACCGGTCCACTGTCCACGCAAAGAATCTGTTGAGGGAAAAAAATCGCGATGACAATTGAAAAAAATAAGAGCACAGCCGCAGCGAGGATTACTTGCGGAAACCATTTTTGCAGTTTGCTCATGCCTGATTGAGCATCGCAAATTTTCTGGCTGGCCGCAATCAGCTCAAAATCCAGCGCTGGCAAAACGCGTGGCGATTTGTTAATTTGCGGGCGATGAATTTTTTGGCTAACAAGCGTGTCTCTTATGCTCTGACCGAGCTGGGGCAAATCGCCTTGCTGGCGAAGGATGTTATCGCGTCAGCGTTTACGTTCAAGGTTGCGTGGCGCGATTTGCTCTACCAGATTTATTTCATCGGCATCAAATCGCAGTCGGTCGTAATCGTGACCGGCGCGTTTACGGGCATGGTGCTGGGAGCGCAGACGTATTTTCAATTTCACAAAGTGAAAATGGACACGGCCACGCTTGCGGTCGTCAGCGTTTCCATGTGCAGCGAACTCGGCCCCGTGCTTACGGCGTTGATGGTCGCGGGGCGCGTTGGCGCGGCCATCGCCGCCGAACTGGGCACGATGCGCGTGACAGAACAGATTGACGCACTGCGCACGCTCGCGACACATCCGATAGATTATCTTGTCGTGCCGCGGTTCGTCGCGGCGATCATCGCGTTGCCGCTGCTCACGACGGAAGCCATGGCCATTGGCATTGCGGCGAGTTATTTCATTGGCGTCCATTTACTTGGCATTGATCCGACCTATTCGTGGTATAATATGCTTAAATACACGCACGATTCCGATGTGTATATCGGCTTGATCAAGGCTTTTTTCTATGGCGGCATCGTCGCGCTCATCGGCTGTTACAAGGGACTGACTTGCAACGTCGGCGCGCAGGGCGTCGGCCGGGCAACAACGGAAGCAGTCGTGTATTCCTCGATCACAATTCTGATTGCGAACTTTTTCCTGACATTGACGCTGGAACAATTGGCGGTTCTTTTATGATTGAAGTGCGTGATTTGCGGAAAAGCTTTGACACGCAGAAAGTTCTGGACGGCGTCAGCTTTCAGATTGAAAACGGCGAATCGGTAGCCATCATTGGACGCAGCGGTGGCGGCAAAAGCGTTTTGCTCAAGCACATTATCGGCCTGCTCAAACCGGACGCCGGGCAAGTAGTGATTGATGGTGAAGATATTGTGCCGATGGACGAACGTCAGTTGCTGCGCGTGCGCCGGAAATTTGGCATGGTGTTTCAGGGTGCGGCACTGTTTGATTCGATGACGGTCGCGGAAAATGTGGCGTTCGGGTTGCGCCGGCATGAACTTTTGACCGAAGCAGAAATCGACCGGCGCGTGGCGAAAACACTTGAACTGGTGGATTTGCCGGGAACGGAAGGTAAAAATCCGGCAGAGTTGTCCGGTGGAATGAAAAAGCGCGTTGGGTTGGCGCGCGCGATCATTTACGAGCCGAAAATCGTGCTGTATGACGAACCAACGACCGGCCTCGATCCGATTGTGTCCGACAGCATTGACAAATTGATGATGCGCGTGCGCGACCATTTGAAAGTTACAACCGTCGTCGTCACGCATGACATGCGGACAGCGCGGCGCGTCGGTCAGCGCGTGCTGATGTTGCACAACAAAAAAATTTATGCGACCGGCGCGCCGCTGGAGTTTTTCACGTCACGTGATCCGGTTGTGCGTCAGTTCATTGACGGTGTCGCAGATATAAAAGAAGAAAATTAGACATGGAAAAATCGCGTTTGGAAATCAAAGTCGGCTTGTTCGTTTTCGTCGGGCTGGTGCTGCTGGCTCTGCTGCTGATTCAGTTCAGCAAAGGCACAAGCCTTTTCGAGAGCACCTATGTGCTGCGGTTGCACGCGACTAACGTCGGCGGCCTGAAAACGCGCGCGGCAGTTTTGCTTGCCGGCGTGCAAGTCGGCAGTGTCGCGGACATTCAACTGGCCGACGACGGCAAGAGCGTGACGATTTTTTTAAAAGCATACAAACGTTTCAAAATTTACAGCGACGCGCGGTTTGTCATCGAGCAATCCGGATTTCTCGGTGATCAGTATGTTGCGATTATTCCGACTCTGAATCAGGGGCATTTGCTCGAAAACAATGAAGATGTGCCATGTCAGGAACCGTTTAATTTACAGGAGGTCGCGCGCTCGGCATCCGGCTTCATGCAACGGATTGATGAAACGGCTAAAAAACTGGATACGTCGGTCTCGGATTTGCAACGCGTCGTCCTGAACGAACAGACGCTCACGAATTTTTCCGCGGCCATTGGCAATATGCGGACATTTTCGGAACAGGCGATTGATGTAATTGATCAAATCAACACGCTTGTGGCGACGAATGGCACGCAAATCGGCGTCGCCGTCAGCAACGTCGTTTTCTTCTCCCAGCAACTCACCGTTCTGGCGACCAACGCCAACGGTATCGTCGCCACAAATACACCGGAAATTAATCTGACACTAAAAAACATTGAATCTTCCACCGAAGTTTTGAAAAAATTGATGATGGATTTGCAATCCGGCAAAGGACTTGCCGGAACCATGCTGCAAAACGAAGAATTTGCAACTAACGTGCAAAACATCGCCAACAATCTGGCCGTCGCCACGAGCAATTTGAACCGGCTCGGCCTGTGGCATTTTCTCTGGCATCGTGAGCCACCACAAACCAACGCGCCATCGGCGACGCAAAATTCTCCATGAATCCGCTCTGGGTCATTCGCATCTTGTTTTTGAGCCTGTGTACGGTGGCCGGCTTCGCCATCAGCCAGGTGCGGCCGGAATTTGTCGGCGTCAATCACAGCGGAATTTTCGGCATGGTCATCGGTTTTGGCTTTGGGTGGCTGCTGATTGCTGTGGATGAAATGCTCAAAGGTTTTTCACTGCGGGCGTTTTCAGCCATCACCTTCGGTTTGCTTCTGGGCATCGTCGTCGCACAGCTTATTGACCATTCGGGACTCTTTGAAAATACCGACGAAAAAGTCCGCTGGCTCATCCGGCTCGGACTCTTTTTGAGTTTTAGTTACATCGGTATCATTCTTGCGATGCGCAGCAACAAGGAGGATTTTTCGCTCATCATTCCCTACGTCCGCTTTTCGCCGCAAAACAAACCTGACAATCTTCTTTTGCTGGACACCAGCGTCATCATTGACGGACGCATCGCAGATTTAATTGAATCGCACTTTTTCGAGGGCCTGATTGTCGTGCCGCGATTCGTACTCAGGGAACTTCAGCAAGTCGCCGATTCCACCGACCCCATCAAACGCGCCCGTGGCCGTCGCGGACTTGAGATGCTCAACCGCATTCAGCGCAATGGCGATATCGAAGTCCGCATCCATGAAGGCGATTTCCCAGATGAAAAAGAAGTGGACACGAAGCTCGTCCGCCTTGCGCGCAATCTCAATGCCAGGTTGTTCACCAACGACTACAACCTTGCCAAGGTTGCCGAACTGCAAAAGGTCAGCTACATCAATCTTCACGAAGTCGCCAAATTCCTCAAAGTGATTTTGCTGCCCGGTGAAATTTTGCATCTGAAAATCGCGCGCGAGGGCAAGGATAAAGGCCAGGGCATCGGTTATTTGCCCGACGGCACAATGGTCGTCATCAACAACGGCCAGCCGTACGTCGGACAGCAAGTCGAGGCGGAAGTTCAAACCCTGCTCCAGACCGGTGCCGGCGTCATTGTCTTTGCTGATTTACGAAGCGTTCTCTCTTCCAAAAGCGAGACTACATTCATCACCAAGTGAATTTTATCACCGTTTTCACCGCGTTCAATCCCGCTGAAGCGCAACTTGTCCGTTCACGCCTTGAGGCAGCGGGCTTTCATCCCTTCGTTGTCGGCGAACTGTCCGCTTTGAGCATTGATGGCTACTCGCTTGCCGCCGGCGGCATTCGCGTCCAAGTACCCGAACCAGAGGCTGCCGATGTGAAGGAATTTCTTGAAGCTCCAACCGAATGACTCCCACAAAATTAAAGTTCCTTCGCCAGCTCAAAAAAATTCTGCCCGGTGAAATTACCTTTGAGCCGCACAAGCTCGCGGACTGCGCCGCCGACAAATGGTTTGCCGCCCATCGGCCCGATGCCGTCGCCCTGCCCCGCTCCGCAAAAAGTGTCGCCACAGTTTTGCACTTTGCGAATCAGCACAAAATTCCAGTGACGGCGCGCGGCGGTGGTTACGGTTATGTCGGCGGCTGCGTGCCCGTGCGCGGAGGCATCGTGCTTTCACTCGAACGGATGAACCGCATCAAGGAAATCAACGCTGCCGATTTCGTCGCCGTCGTCCAGCCCGGCGTCAACACGGAAAAATTTCAGGAAGCCGTTGAGAAATTAAATCTGTTTTATCCGCCCGATCCGGCGAGTCGTGCGAACAATTTCATCGGCGGCAATATCGCCACCAATGCCGGCGGACCGCGCTGTCTCAAATACGGCGTTACGCGCGATTATGTGCTTGGCCTCGAAGTCGTTCTCGCCGAGGGCACAATCATTCGTGTTGGTGGACGCACTCACAAAAATAAAACCGGTTTCGACCTCGCTCGTTTGTTTGTCGGTTCGGAAGGTTTGCTCGGCATCGTCACCGAAGCGACTTTGAAATTAATTCCGTTTCCACCATTTCGCGCAACGCTCGCCGTTGGTTTCGGTTCGATGAAAAATGCCGTGCGCGCGCTCCAAACGATTTTGTCCGCCGGATTTTTGCCCAGCGCATTGGAATTGGCTGATGAATTCACGCTCGCCGCTTGCGCCAGAGAAACCGGCGGCAAACGTCTGCTCGGTTGCCGGGCCATGCTCATCGTCGAATTGGATGGACAAAAAAGCTCCGTCACCGGCGAACTGGAGGCATTGGAAAAAATTGTAGGCCGCTGGCAACCACTTTTTGTTCAACGCGGCCTCGGCAACGCGCAATGTGAAGAAATCTGGAAGCTGCGCCGGCAATTTTCTTCTTCGTTGAAAGCAACCGGCTTGAAAAAATTGAACGAAGACATCGTCGTGCCGCGCGGACGGCTGGAAGATTTGTTTCGTTTCACCGCGCGCCTTCAAAAGAAAATCAACCTGCCCATCGCGTGTTTTGGTCATGCGGGCGACGGCAATATCCACGTCAATATCATGCTGGATATGAACGATTCCGCCGCCGTCAAACGCGGTGACGCCGCGCTTGATGAGTTATTTCGTTGGGTGCTGGCCAATAATGGTGCGATTACCGGTGAACATGGTATCGGCCTCGCAAAAAAACGCTGGTGGCCGCTGGCGGTTTCCAAAAAAGTCCGCGAATTGCATCGTGCGCTGAAAAAAACCCTCGACCCGAAAGGCATTTTAAATCCGGGGAAATTTGTCGAAACCCGCTGACAAATTGCCGCCTTGTTTTTTACAAACCAACTTATAGAATGCCCCTTTATGAACATAAAAGAACTGCTGCATCTGCCGGTCGCCAAACTGAAACGTCTCATTGCGTTGAAAACCGAAATTGAACGTCTCGAAGCGCAATTGGAAAAAGTGATTGTCGCCGCGACTCCCGCGCCCGTTGGAAAAATCATTCAGGCCAGGCGCAAAATGAGTGCCGCCGCCCGCAAGAAAATTTCACTGGCTGCCAAGGCGCGCTGGGCGAAAGTCAAAGCCGCCGCCAAGTCGAAGTAAAAGTTTCGCACGCCATCATTTGGTGCCCGCAACCAAAACTACAAACTCGCCTTTGAGCCGGCGTTTCTGCGTGAGCACCAGCAATTCCGCCGGTTTGCCGCGCAGAAATTCCTCGAACTTCTTCGTCAACTCGCGCGCGAGGACGACATCGCGTTCTGGAAAAACTTCATTCAATTCGCCCAAAAATTTTCCGATGCGATACGGCGATTCGTAGAAAACCAAAGTGCCGGAAATGGGTTTGAGCGATTCCAATTTATTTTTTCGCTGGCCGGATTTGTGCGGCAAAAAACCGATGAAATGAAATTCATCCGTCGGCAAGCCGCTCGCCGTCAATCCCGCGACGAGCGCGCACGCGCCGGGAATTGACTCGACGCGGAAGCCCGCCGCAATCGCCGCCTTCACCACGCGCTCGCCGGGATCGCTGATGCCAGGACTGCCAGCGTCCGTGACCAGCGCGACTTTCTCGCCGTGCCGGAGACGTTCGATGATTTCCTCGCTGCGCTTCGCCTCGTTGAACTGGAAATAGCTCAAGAGCGGTTTGGAGATTCCGAAATGTTTCAGCAACTGCCCGGAATGTCGCGTGTCCTCGGCGGCGACCACGTCGCACTCGCGCAACACGCGCAGCGCGCGCAGCGTGATGTCCTCGAGGTTGCCAATCGGCGTGGCGACGAGGTAAAGGGTGCTGGCGGTGAGCGGCGGCAATGCGGCGTCCATGGCTTGACTTAAACAGAAAATTTCTCGAAAGGAAAATCCAAACAACAGGTTCAATTCCTTTAATGCGCGAAAATTTAATAAACCGAAATAAATTTTGACAAACCATTCGTTCTAGCAGAGTTTGCGATGTGTTCGACTGGCCATCGGCACTTATTATTATGGCCGAACAAAATACTATTACTATTGACCGTTATGAAATTACGCTTCGAAATTAACCAAGTGGATTCCTTCCGTCAGGGCATTGACCGTCCAAAATCAATTGTTTCAATTGACATAAACCCTGCAGACATTTCTGAAGAAATGCGTTCGCTTATTGCAAACCATCTCGTCGGAATCGATGTATTGCAGTTTTTTTACCACAATGGAGAAATCATAAAAGGTTACCCAATTAAGGAATTGTCTTACACATCGCGCGACCCCAAACGAATTATCGCAAAGGCTGCAAATCTTGAGTCGTTAATTGAATCTATCAAAGCAAATGACAATTTTATTGAACGTATCGAGGCGTCATTTAAAAAGCCGGTGCAATTGCGATTAATTGATAAACCTCCAAAAAATGAATCAGATTTTTTATTTATTTCAGACCAACATCCGGCACAACTTCAAGTAATTAGCGAATCAATTCGGTTAAAACGCCGAATCTATTTTGAGTGTTTTCTACATGATGTTCAAAACAGCTTAAATCAATTGCTTCATGCAAACTCGTATGTTGTTTATCTTTTGCCAATTCCGCTTTCAACAGCTTCAGGCAGATTTTATTGCGAGCCGATTTTTGTTGCTGAATTTATGGGGCGACAAGTTCTCTCACATTCACCCACGATTGTTCTAAACACAAAAACTGGCCGAATAGTTGAAGCAGTGAATCTATTTCAAGCATTGGATATTTATTTGCTGTTTGGCATTCGTCCCGGAAACATTCTCGACGATTTTTCCATTTTAACTTGGCAAGAAAATAAATGGATCATTGTCGCTCCCGAAGGATTAATTGAACTTGCGAATGATGCGCAGCCTAAAAAAGAAAGTGAACTGGCTGAATAATCATTGCCTTGACGCGCACAACTGAATGGGCGGAAATAGATGAAATGAAATCCGCCGCAAAATTCGCCATCGTTCTGGTCACTGCGCCGGATTTGAAAACGGCGCGCGCGCTGGCCAAAGCCGCGTTGCAGGCGCGTTTGATCGCCTGCGCGAATCTGATTCCTAAAATCGAATCGCATTACCGGTGGCAGGGAAAGATTGAATCGGGAGCGGAAGTTTTGCTGGTCTTTAAAACGCAGAAGTCCAAGCTGGCCGCGTTGGAAAAATTGATTCTCGCCCGGCATCCTTACGACACGCCGGAGTTTCTGGTTCTGCCCTTGAGCGCGGGGAATAAAAAATATCTCGACTGGCTGACGGAAAATTGTCGCTAAAATTTCTATTGCGCCTGACGGGCGCAGGCGTAAATTCAGCCCGTGAGTCCGACAGATGCGGAAACGTTGATGTTGCTGATGGCGCACATGCTGGCGCTGGCAGTTGCCTGTCTCATCTTCGTCTGGATGATTTATTTGCACCGCCGTGCGCGCGCGGCGGAAAAATCATCCGGCGATTTTCGTTTCATTCACCCGTCGTTTCCACAACGTCCGGTAAGCTGGCTGGCGGTGCGTTCGCGCGACCGGCAGGTGGTGCAGGCGGCGCTTGAGTCAACCGGCTCAAAACCGCGCAATCACAAATGGTTCATCGCGCCGCCGTTGAATGGCTGGACGATTGTCGCCGGTCCGGGCCTGCCGAATCCGGGCGACGACATTGACGGGTGCTTTCATTTTTTGACCGCGCTTAGCCGCACGCTCGGTCACGTGCAATTTTTCCATGCGGAAAAAGTTTTGCATCATCACGCCTGGGCGCGCATGGATGACGGCTGCGTGACGCGCGCGTATGCGTGGGCGGGCGAGACGCTTTGGAACCAGGGCTGCAAAACGGTTTTGGAAATCCAGTTGCAATTGAAATGCTTTCATTACGGTGAAGCCGGCGGCGCGTGGGAAACGGCGGAGTTGACGGCGTCGAACGTGGAAAAAGTCCCGCTGCTGGCCGCGCACTGGAGCATTGATCCCGGCAAAATCAACGAATTGCTGGCAGCGGGCGACGGCAACGGCGCGGATGAGTCGTCGCAATTTTATTGAAGCGGCCCGCCGCAGTTGCCGCGCATTTTTGAAGGCGCAAGGCGGATGGCTTCCGCATTAGTTTTGCATTCATCACGGCTTAGGATTTTTCATTCCCGCCAAACAACAGCCGCAAACTGTTCATCACGACGACAACGGTGCTGCCTTCGTGGCCGACCACGCCAATCGTCAGCGGAATTTTGCCGAGCATGGCGAATGAAACCAATACGACAACCGTGCCCAGTGAAATAATCAGATTTTGGCGGATAATCCGGCGCGCGCGCTGGCTCAGTCGAAACGCGGCAAGAAAATTTTCCAAACGGTCGTTCATTAAAACGACATCGGCCTGCTCCAGCGCGGCATCCGCGCCGCGCGCACCCATCGCCACGCCAATGTGTGCGGCGGCGAGGCTCGGCGCGTCGTTCACGCCGTCGCCGACCATTGCGACCTTTTCGCGCTCGCTCAATTTGCGAATCACTTCGACTTTTTCTTCGGGCTTCAACTCGGCGCGAACATCGTCGGGCTTCAGTTCCGTTCGCAAATATTCCGCCGTGGCTTTGCGGTCGCCCGTCAGCACCACGGAACGCAAACCTGCGTGGCGCAATTCGTCAATCACTTCGCGCGCCTTTGGCCGGATGTCATCGCGCAAAATGATTCGTCCCAGCAAATCGCCTTCCTCAATCCAGACTTCTGAAAAGCCCGCTTCCGTGACGGTGACGCGCGCGATGGTTTCGGCGTGGCGACCGGGCGCAAGCCATTCGCGACGGCCGAGCGAGGAAATCTTGTTTTGACGGCGTCCGCGCAAACCCTGCCCGGTGATGGATTCAAAATGCTCGAACTGAACCGGCTCCAGCCGATGATTTTTGCCGTGACGCGTGATGGCGCGCGCCAGCGGGTGCGTGGAAAGCCGTTCCAAAGAAAAAGCCAGTTGCCCAATCTCGCTTTCGCGTCCCGGTGGAAAACTCTCAACTTTTTCCACGCGCAATTCACCGGTCGTCAGCGTGCCGGTTTTGTCGAGCGCGACAATATTGATCTCCGCCAGTTTTTCAACCGCCGCGCCGCCGCGAAATAAAATGCCGTGACGCGCGCCGAACGCGATGGCCGCAAGAACGGCGGACGGAATCGAAAGCACCAGTGCGCACGGTGACGAGACGACGAGCAGCGTCATGGTGCGATAAAACGCGGTATGTGTCTCCGCGTTGGACGCAAGCGGCGTAAAATGAAAACCGAGCGGAAGATGAAAGCCCAGCCACCAAACGAAAATCATCACGAACGACATTCCCAGCACGAAATAAGTGTAAAATGAACTGAACCTGTCGGTGAATTGTTGCGCGGGCGCTTTTTGCTGTTGTGCTTCACGGATGAGTTTGATGATTTTTTGCAGCGCGCTTTCGGCGGCGGGTTTGGTCACGACTATTTCGACCACGCCCCAGAGATTGATGGTTCCGGCAAGCACCGGGTCGCCGGCTTTTTTTTCCGCAGGCGTCGCCTCGCCGGTCAGATTGGATTCGTCGGCGGCGGTCGCCCCTTTTGAAATTTCGCCGTCCACGGGAAATTGCGCGCCGGGCTTGATGAGCAGGCGCATCCCGACTTTGAGTTGCTCGACTTTCACCTCACGCTCACGCCCTTGTTCGCCAAACACGGTGGCAGTCTTGGGCGCGGCGCGGAAAAGCGAACGAATCTCCTTTTGTGTGCGCCCCAAGGCAAAATGTTCGAGCGCACCGGAAAGCGAAAACAAAAACAACAGCGTCGCGCCTTGCGCCCATGCTCCGATATAAGCGGCTCCAGCGGCGACGAACAGCATCAGAAAATGCACGTCAAGCGTGCGCTTTTGCAGCCGTTCCCAAATTTCCTCAACCTGATAAAAGCTTCCGGCAAAATAAGCTGCGACAAAAAAAATGATTTTGAACGGTGCCGGCGAAAAAAATCCGGCCAGCCCGAAAATGCCGCACAAAATCGCGGCGGCCAGTTGCACCTTCCATTCATTGATCGCGTGGTCGTCGTCGTGAATTTCGATTTCGCGCGGGACGACCTTTGGAAACGGGATGTCGCGCCAGCGCCAGAACTTCGGGGCGGTCGGACAAGTCACACGCGCGATCGTCGTGCTCGCGCCGTCGTGTTGAATCGTGACTCTTTTCCGTTCCACCTCGGACAGGGGCGAGCCGCAGACGGCGCAATCGCTGCCGCCACTCAACAACGAACAGGCGTGGTTCGGATCGGCGCTCTGGGCGGACTGAAATTTATTCGTGAGGCGCGCCGTCAATTTTTCCACGTCGGTGCGACCCAGCGTGGCGACGGATATTTTCTGCTGCGCCGCATCAATCGTCACCGCCTCCAGCGTCGGCTCTTCGCCCAGCGTGTCCACGACCGAGCGCGCAACGCATTTGGCAGCGTCGGAAATGTGCTCGTCTTTCGGATTGGATACCACGCTCATGTCGGCAAAATTTTAACACAATGCGAAACCGAACGCGACGTGAAAGAGGCCTGCCAAAGCCGCCGCAAACTTATTTGCCCGCGAATTGACGCCGCCGCTGCCCTTCTCTAATCTCCGCGCATGGCGAAAAAGGCTGCTGGCAAAGGTAGGGACGCTTCGCCGAAGCGTCCGAAGTTAGGGTTGGCTGGCCCAGCCGACCGGGCGGACGGCTCGGCGAGCCATCCCTACCAAAAATCCTCGTCTCTCCTCGACATCCGCGTTGTTTATTGCGGCGACAATCTGGAGCAACTCGCCAAACTGCCCGACGCCTGCGTTGACCTCATTTACATTGACCCGCCCTTCAACTCCAACCGCAACTACGAAGGTCCGAGCCGGACTTGCCACCGCTGGGGCGAGACCAAGGAGAAACGCTCGTTTGAAGACCGCCACGAATCCACCCGCGCCTACATTGACTATCTTAGGTTAGAGACCAATCTAACTTGGTCAAAGGCTAATCTGGTTAGGTCGAAGGTTAATCAAACTAGATTGAAGGCCGACCCAGTTAGGTCGAGGGCTTTTCTTGCTAGGTCAGAGGTTAATCTAGTTGGGTCAGAGACTGACCTTGTTAGCTCAATGTCTGATCCAGTTAATTGTTCGGCCAGTTTCATCTTGGTTTTGTTTTTTTAAAAAAAATTATTGACAGGTAAAATGGTTTTTCCTAACATTTTCCCAGCCTTATGGTATTGGGACACCTGACCGAGGCGGTCAGGCGGGAATAACACTTCAATCTGGGGCTTCGAAAGGGAATAAAAGTATGGCAATTAATTATAGAGTGAACCTTGGCTTCGCCAAGTATCCGGCTGCCATCCTTGTTCAATTCACCAACGGCATCATTTTCTGTCTGACAGGGAATGCCAGTTTTCCGACACCGCCCGTCTCGTTGACGGCGCTCGCTGCGTTACTGACCGCGCTGGTGAATGCCATGGCTGCGGCGTCGCAAGGCGGCAAGCCATTGACTTCCGCCAAGAACGACGCGCAGGAGGCGCTGGTCGCGGCCCTGCGCAAGATCGCCACCTATGTTCAGGGCGAAGCCGCCCAGAACCTGACGGTGCTGCTCTCCTCGGGCTTTCTAATCAACAGCACCAATCGCGCGCGGTCGCCGCTGCAAATCCCGTCCATCGTTCAAATCCTCAACAACATCTCGAAGCAATTGACCGTGCGGCTGACGCCCATCGTCAATGCGCGCACCTACCAGTTGATGGTGTTCAAACCGGACGGCACGCTGTTTCTCACATTGGACTCGACACAGGCGCGTCGCATCGTCATTCCGGGCGTTACGCCGGGGGTCATCTACACGGTGCAAGCGCGCGCGGTCGGCGGCAGCACGGGTTACAGTCCGTGGAGCCAGCCCATGCCCTGCATAGCAACGTGATTTCCCCCGCCGATCCCTGCACGCGCAGCCGGAATGAGCAATTGTTCCGGCTGTTTTGCCAATAATGCGTGCATTGCAGCGCATCCTCCATTGCATTCATCTATTGCCATCATTTTGACCCATATTTCCCAGATTAACTTCACAAGCTGATGCTGTTGACTTGCAATGAAGCCGCATAAACAAAGGCTTTTCTCTATGTCCAACCCGCAAAAAATGGAAAATCCAACGGGTGCAGGCAAAAAAACCGGCTTTGCGGGTGATTTTTGACAGTCGGTTGAAGTTGGAATTTTACGGTTCCAAGACCACATCTGATGCCGGGTTGCTGGCCTATCGGGAACTGGATGCGGCGCCGGGCAAAAACCGATGTTGGACTGGAAAAATGTCTTGCAAATCTGGGTAGCAGGAAGAAAATCACAAAAACCACCCGCGCCGGTCGCGGGCATGAAACATATGGGAAATCCCGGATGAAAGCTGTGCATCACAATTTTCTCGACTTGTTTAGGAGATGCATTTATCCTCAGCCGCGTAGACAGTAACGTTGAGGCATTACCCACACCTATGAAAATAAGAACCCTGACTTTGTTTTGTTTTTTCGCGCTGTTCATGATCAGCCGCACCTGTTGGGCGGCAATCAGCATATTCCTGAACATGAGCAACATCGCGGGCGACAGCACCGTGTCGGGTCATACCGCCGATGTGGTTATACAAAACTTTGCGTTAGGCACGACGAAATACTCGACGCAGCAGCCAGCCTTCTCGCTCTCGCTGTCAAAATATGTCAGCTTGAACTCGCCGACTTTTGCGGCTGATTGCGCCACCGGCATCACCAATCAAACGGCCACGGTGTCCTTCTACAACAGCAACGGCACGCTGAACACGACGGCGTTCTATTCAGTGGCTTTGTCGAATGTCGTGGTGACGGCCGACAGTGTTTCCGGAGCCGCTGGCTCAATGCCGACAGAGGAGATAAGTTTAAGTTTCAAATCCATAACCTGGACCTATGTGCCGACTAATCCCGACGGCAGCTATGGCACGCCCATAGTCACCTCATACAGCTCGCCCTGACCTTGGATTTCCGATCTTGGCATGGAACATCTGCCTCAATTGCTCCGAAGCGGCCTGAAAATGGCGCTCTTGTGTCTGCTGCTGTTCCCGACCGGCGGGGAATCGGCATTGTCCTGCTATCTTAATTTATCCGGCATTCCCGGCACATCCACGGACGCCGGTTTTGCCAACTGGACAGACGTGCTTGCCTTCCAGTTTGGCGTGACCCATCCCGCCGGCACCAACTCACCCAGCTTCACCGACCTTTTTCTATCAAAAAACACAGACGCAACTTCGCCCGTGCTTGCGCAGGACGTCGCGACCGGCGCCTACCTGCCCGCCGCCACATTGCAAGTGGTCAATGCCTCCAGTTTGCAGGTCTATGAAATCCAGCTCTACAATGTCTCGGTCAGCTCTTTAAGTGATGCCGGCACCGCCGGCGGCACCTTGCCAACCGAAACTCTGACGCTGCACTTCGGAAAAATGTCCTGGACTTATACCCAGTATGACAGTGACAGACAGGGCAACCCCACCAACATCACCACCGACTACGACCTGCTGTATGGCAAGATGCCCGCAATCTTGTCAGTCAGTGGCGTGCAAAATCCCGGTTCAGGGACGATGAATGTGACGTGGAATGCACGGGCAGGGACAACCTATAACATAATGGGCAGCCCGCAGGTGAACGGAACATACACGTTCGTCACCTCCGTCACCGGCACCAACCTAGCCCCCATGACCCTCACGCTGCCCGCCATCGGTGGAACATATTTTTACCGCATCCAGGAACTGCCTTGACGCCGTTGCCATCAAAGCGAGGCA
The DNA here is from genome assembly GCA_963719075.1 of uncultured Verrucomicrobiae bacterium. Taxonomy (GTDB): domain Bacteria; phylum Verrucomicrobiota; class Verrucomicrobiia; order Limisphaerales; family UBA11358; genus UBA11358. The sequence goes on from CAVRAN010000003.1 coordinate 167,779, forward strand.
TGGATTCCCGGCGCTTTTTACCACCAAGTCTCCAAGGCCCCAAACCTTGGTGTCTTCGTGGCTTGGTGGTTGACTGAAGGGAAATCATCTTCTTCTGGTCAGCGTCAAGAAATGACGATTAAAATTTTGAGATTGTTCAAACCACTGATTGTCTGGCAACTTTGAGGGGCACTTTTCAAGGAAGGGTCAAACCGTGACGGGCAACACTTTGAACTCGAAGAATCAAAAACTTATCTTCTGGGTCAATGAAATGGCCGCGCTCTGCCAGCCCGAACGCATCCACTGGTGCGACGGCTCGGACGCGGAATATCAATCGCTCTGCGATTTGATGGTCAAGAGCGGCACGTTCATCAAGCTGAACGAGAAATTGCGCCCCGGTTCATATCTCGCGCGTTCACATCCGAGCGACGTGGCGCGCGTGGAAGACCGCACGTTCATCTGCGCAAAAACGAAGGATGAAGCCGGGCCGACGAACAATTGGGCTGATCCGGCGGAGATGAAAAAAACGATGCTCGAACGGTTCAAGGGCTGCATGAAAGGCCGCACGCTCTATGTGGTTCCATTCGCAATGGGGCCGCTTGCTTCACCGATTTGCAAAATTGGAATTCAAATTTCCGATTCTCCCTACGTCGTTGCGAACATGAAAATCATGACGCACATGGGCAACGCTGTTCTCGACAAACTCGGCGCGAACGGCGCTTTCATTCCGTGCATGCACTCGGTCGGCGCGCCGTTGTCGCCGGGACAAAAAGATGTTCCGTGGCCGTGTGAAGGCGATCCGAAAAATAAATACATCGTTCATTTTCCCGACGACCCTTCGATCTGGTCTTACGGCTCCGGTTACGGCGGCAACGCGTTGCTCGGCAAAAAATGTCTCGCGCTGCGCATCGCTTCGGTCGTCGCGAAACGCGAAGGCTGGCTGGCGCAACATATGTTGATTCTTTGCGTTACTTCGCCCGACGGGAAAAAATTTTATATTGCCGCCGCGTTTCCGAGCGCGTGCGGAAAAACGAATCTGGCGATGATGCAACCCACCCTGCCCGGCTGGAAGGTCACGACGCTCGGTGACGACATCGCGTGGATTCGCATCGGCGCGGACGGACGGCTTTACGCGATGAATCCTGAAACCGGATTTTTTGGCGTCGCGCCCGGCACTTCGGTTAAATCGAATCCCAACGCTCTGATTTCCTGCGCGAAGAACACCATTTTCACGAACGTCGTGCTGACGCCGGACGGCGACGTTTGGTGGGAAGGCATGGGCGTGCCCGCGCCGGAAAATGGAATTGACTGGGAAGGCAACGCGTGGACGCCGGGCAGCGGTAAAAAAGGCGCGCATCCGAATTCGCGCTTCACCGCGCCCGCGTCGCAATGTCCGGTGATTGATCCCGACTGGCAAAATCCCGAAGGCGTGTCGCTCTCCGCGATTCTTTTTGGCGGTCGCCGTCCGCGCACGATTCCGCTGGTGAACGAGGCGTCCGACTGGGAGCACGGCGTGTTCATGGGTTCGGCCTGCGGTTCGGAAACGACCGCCGCCGCCATCGGCCGGGCCGGGGTTCTGCGCCGCGATCCGTTCGCGATGCTGCCTTTCTGCGGCTACAACATGGGCGATTATTTCGCGCACTGGCTTTCGTTCGCGCAAAAAACCGACCGCGCGAAACTGCCAAAAGTCTATTTCGTCAACTGGTTTCGCAAGAGCGCGGATGGAAAATTTTTGTGGCCCGGTTACGGCGAAAATTCCCGCGTGCTTAAATGGGTTTGCGAACGCGTCGAAGGCACGGGCAAAGCGCAGAAGACTGCGATTGGATATTTGCCGACACCGGACGCGCTGGATTTGTCGGGTTTGAATCTGCCCACGGACGACGTGAAAGAATTGCTCGCCGTGGACAAACCCGGCTGGCAAAACGAAATCGCCGACGTGACGGCGAATTACGCGCAGTTTGGCCGCCACTTGCCGAAACAGTTGAGCGAGCAGCTCGACGCTTTGCGCAAACGATTGGGTTGATTTAATCTTGCGTTCAAGCAGAAAACCATGGTCAATTGTCATTTAAAATTAACGCTTGAAAAAACATCTTTCGATTCTGGCGGCGGCGGTTTTGTGTATTGGGATCGTTCACGCACAGCTTGGCCCGGGTGCCGGCGCACAAATGGACAACGGCATGGAAAAGTTGTTCGGCGAGAACCAGACCTTCTCCGCCACGCTCGAATCGCAAGTCAACAATCCGCAGCAAGGTTCGACGAGCATGACCGGCAAAATGTATTTTGACAATGGCAATTCACGATTTGAAATAGACATGGCACAGATGAAATCAATGGGCTTGGATCGGATGGTGGCGATTGCAAAAGCGGACAAGAAGAACGCTTATTTGATTTACCCGAACTTGCAAGCCTACGTCGCAATAACGCCGCAGGATACGGGGGCAACCAATGCTGATTTCAAGACTGAAACAACGAAGCTGGGCGACGAAACCGTGGATGGCCATCCCTGCATTAAAAATAAAGTCGTCGTCACGGACAAACAGGGAACACCGCATGAATATACCGTTTGGGACGCCACGGACTTGAAAAATTTCCCGGTCAAAATCGAACTGATGGAACAAGGCAGCGACATCGTCATGCTGTTCAAAGACGTTGATCTATCCAAACCCGACGCAAGCCTGTTCGATGCGCCGACGGGTTATAATCGCTACGACAGCCCGCAACAGTTGATGCAACAGGCAGTCATGAAGCGCATGGGCGGCGGCGCGGGCGCTCCACCGCAACAATAATGCAGCCTCGCTTGCGCCGGATTTTTTGCGTCTGCGTTCTTTGCCTCGCCGTCTTTCAATTTTCCGAAAACACCGTTGATCCTGATCTCTGGGGTCACGTCCTTTTCGGCCAGCAATTTCTCCAAACCGGCCATCTGGCAAAAGTGGAATCGTATTCGTGGACGGCCGCCGGTCATGAATGGATCAATCACGAAGTCGGCGCGGAAATCATTCTCGGCGCGGTGCATCGCTGGTTTGGTGGCACGGGATTGCTGCTGCTTAAAATCTTTATCGGACTGCTGACTTTCGGAATCGCGTTGCGCGTTGCAACAAGACAGATGACTCCGATGGCGCGAATCGTCGCCTGGGCGTTCGGCGCGCTGGCCGTCGTGGAAATTTCCTTCGGCTTTGCCGCGCGACCGCAAATTTTCAGCGCGCTGGCACTCGCGATTGAATTCTGGCTTTTGCAACAAGTTCATCGCGGGCGGCAGCTCTGGGCGTTGGCGCTGCCGCCGTTGTTTGCACTTTGGATCAACACCCACGGCGGCGTGCTGGCTGGAATCATTTTGCTTTTCATTGTGGCGATTGCCGGCACGGTTCAGCTCTTGCTAAAAAAATCCAATTCTAAAATTGTCTCGTTTTTGACCGACGAATGCCCGCCGCGCGTTGCCGTTGTGCTCTGGTTTTCCGCAATCGTTTCCACTGCGGCGCTGCTGCTGAATCCGTGGGGCATTGAACTCATTCGCTGGCTGATTGGCAGTGCGTTTTGGTTTCGTCCTGAAATCGAAGAATGGAATGCCGTTGCACCGTTCGACTGGAATCACGGCGCGTTTTTCATCTGCGCCACACTGGCGATTGTGAGTTTTCTTTTTTCGCAGAAACAACGCGCGCTTTGGGAAATTGCCGTCATCGCGGCTCTGGCGGTTTTGGCATTTCGAGCCGTCCGCAATACACCTCTGTTTTGCATCGCGGCCCTGGCTTTCGTTCCGCCGCATCTGGCGAATGTATTGGAACGTTTTCGCGCGCATTTTCAACGTTTGGAAAAATTTGTTCAACCAACCGGCGCGCAAAAAACTTTTGCGACCTTTTTTGCAATCGTCTCCGTCGGAATTCTTGCGGCAATTTTCACGCTTCACAAACAGCGCGCCTGGACAATGGAAATTCCGCGTCAGCAATATCCCGTCGCCGCGCTCCAATTCATCCGCGAACATGAACTGCGCGGAAATCTGCTGGTCTATTTCGATTGGGGCGAGCAGTGCATTTGGGAACTGCCCGACAGTCACGTCTCCATTGACGGCCGGCTCGACACTTGTTACCCACGCGACGTCATCGCCGCACACTGGAAATTTTACAATGGCGAATCCGTGGACAAAACTGCACTCGACATTGAGCGCGCGGACTTTGCGTTGCTGCCCGCGAATCTGGCCGGCGGATTTGCGCTCGCAAAAAAATACGTCTGGCAGCCGGTGTATGTGGACAATCTGGCGGTCGTGCTCGTGAAAAATCTGAATCAGTTTCCAAAACTGGCCGGCTTGAAATTTCCTGTTCAAGGCGATGCGCAGTCAACGCAAGGCCGCACGGCGTTTCCAGATTTACTCTCGCAAAGAATCAGCGAGTCTCACTGAATTTAGTGCTTCTTGTGGTGGTGATGGTGATGATGGCCATGTTTGCCATGACCTTGACTCGCAAACGCAGTTCCGCCAATCGGCAATGAAGCGAAAACCAGGGCAAAAAGCACAAACAAAATCAGTTTCTTCATAAATCTGATTTTGCAGACGAATCCGCCGCGCGAAGGTTACAGAAATTACCCCAACATGTTCTTTACCTTTGCCAGCGCCTCATCCAGCTTGCCTGCATCCTTGCCGCCGCCGCGCGCGTTGTCCGGCTTGCCGCCGCCTTTACCGCCGACGATGGGCGCGATGGTTTGAATAATTTTTCCAGCTTGAATTTTTGCCGTGAAATCTGAAGTCACGGCGGCTACCAAAGAAACCGCGCCATTGTTCGCGCCGCCCAAAACAATCACGCCTTTGAATTGCGATTTCAAAGCATCCGCAATCGTCTGCAACGTGTCGCCGTCTGCCGAACCGAGGTTCGCGATGATGGCCGGAACGCCGTTGAGCGTTTCGACTTTAGCGAGCAAATCTTTTGCGCTGCCAGCGGCTTCGCGTTGCTGCGCGGACTTGAGTTGCTTCTCCAATTCTTTTTGATGCGCGAGCAATGATTCAATTTTTTTGTCCAATTCATGAACCGGCGAATTTACTTTGCCCGCGAGATTTTTAATCAAATGCAATTCTTCATTCGACTTGCGATAAGCTTCAAGTCCGGCAACGGCTTCAATTCTGCGCACGCCCGCTGCAATTGCACTTTCACCAACGATGCGGAACAAACCAATCTCGCCCGTCGCGCGCGTGTGCGTGCCGCCGCAAAGTTCCATCGAATAGCCGTCCAGCTTCCCGGTAGCGCCGCCGATCTGGACGACGCGCACCGTGTCGCCGTATTTGTCGCCGAAGAATTGCATCACGTCCTTGCGGCTCTTCACGTCGGCGTGCGCGACTTCCGTCCACGAGACGCCGGCGTTTTCGAGGATGCGTTCGTTGACGAGCTGCTCGATGTCCGCGACCTGCGCGGGCGTGAGCGGCGCGCTGTTGAAGTCGAAGGTCAACTTGTCCGGCCCGACGAACGAACCTTTCTGCGAAGCTTCCTTGCTGGCGACTTCGTGCAACGCCCAATGCAACAAATGCGTGACGGTGTGATGACGTTGAATGGCGTTGCGGCGTTTCAAATCAACGACAGCATCTAGTATGCTTCCAACCACGGGAGCTTCTTCGTGATCGCCCAGATCAAGAAAGTGGAGCCAGGTGTTCCCGCTCTTTTGAGTATTGGCAACTGTAATTCCGTATTGCGGAACGTTGGTGTCAATTCCAGGGCCGCCAGTGTCTCGCAGTTTGTAATCTCCAACTACCAGCCAGCCTGAATCACCGACCTGTCCGCCCATTTCTGCGTAAAATGGCGAGGCGTCAAGAATCACAGCCGTCTTTTCTTTCAACCCAATTACTTCGAGAACTGTTGCCTGTTCGCTTGTGGTTTCATACCCAACGAATTTCGTGGGCGTGGTGGTTTCGATTTGCGAAAGTGAAATGACTTCTTTTTTCTGAGCGGCGCGGGCGCGGGCGCGCTGCTCTTTCATCAACTTTTCAAAACCGTCCTTGTCCACTGTCAAACCGCGTTCGCGCGCCATCAACTCGGTGAGGTCGAGCGGGAAACCGTAGGTGTCGTAGAGTTTGAATGCGAAGTCCCCGGCGATTTGGGGAGCGCGCCCGCCCCGGGCGCTGTTTCCCGCGCCCTCGCGGGAAACCTTGGGGGCGGTGCTTGCAACCGGCGCGTCCGGCGTCCACAACCAGCGATAATTCTCCGTCAGGGGAACGACTCCATTATCCCAAGGATTTCGACAGATATAATGAAATTTTTCTTCCAAGTCAGCATCACCCCGCATTAAGCGGTCAAACGATTCCTCTTCCCAAACATGAACACCGGTGACTTGTGCCGCTTTGTTGATGCGGTGCGCGGTGGTGGACTTGATGCCGTGCAAAATTTCACCAAGCGAAAAAAACACCGGCTTGCCGTCCTTGTCCTGCTCTTTGATTTGCGGCTCAAACAGAAGATGAACATGGTCTGGCATCACACACGCGGCAAACAATTGATATTGGCGATGTTCGTGCGCGTAAAGAACGCTCTGCAAAACAATGTCGCGCTCGGCGGGTGTAAGCTGACGTTTTTGGCGCGTCGAAAATGTGACCATGTATTTGCCCCACGGACGCTCGAAGTGCGGGAGGCGTCGCTTCGAGTATTTTGCTCCTTGGCTGTTGGATGCCTCACTGCCGACCGCGAGGGCGCGGTCGGCTGCACCCGGGGCGGGCGCGCTCCCCAACAGCTTCGCTATCTCGTCGTTGAACAATTCAATTCCCCGATCAAGCGTCTTATTAAACGCCTCTTCCTCGGTGCGGATGGTTTCCTGCACCTGCTTCTTGCGGGCGCGGATTTCAGGGAAGACGTCGCCCATCGTGTCGGCGAGCACGTCCACGAGTTTGTAGAAGAACGGTTCGTGGAAGCCGAGCGTGCGGCCGTAACGCACCGCGCGGCGCAGGATGCGGCGCAAAACGTAGTTGCGGTCGGTGTTGCCGGGCTGGATGCCGTCGGCAATCGCAAAACTCAACGTGCGGATGTGGTCGGCAATGACGCGGAAGGCGATGTCGAGCGCGATCTGTTCCGCGCTCGCGGTCGCGATGGGAAAATCATCTTCATCATCGCACGGCGAATGCGCGCCGCGTTCTTCGGCTTCGACTTCGATGATGTTGCCGCGCGCTTCGCCGGAAGTTTTCAACGGCTCTTCGTCTGCAATTTTTTTAATCGCGTCGCCGGGCAACGTGCTGCCGTATTTTTTGCCGGAAAGTTTTTCCAGTTCGTCGAAAATCGGACGGAAAATATCCGTCTCGTAATTGGAAATTTTTGCGTTGGCGAAATCGGAAAAGTTTTTCGTGCCTTGAATGATCGAAGTCACGCGCTCGAAACCCATGCCGGTGTCAACGTGCTTCGCGGGCAGCGGCGAGAACGTGCCGTCGGGATTCGCGTTGAACTGGATGAAGACGAGATTCCAGATTTCGATGCAGCGCGCATCGCCTTTGTTCACAAGGCTTCCGCGCGTGTCGCCGTCCGGCGTCAAATCAACGTGCAGTTCGGAGCAAGGACCGCACGGGCCGGTCTCGCCCATCATCCAGAAATTATCCTTCTTGTTGCCGTTGACGATGTGAATCGCCGGATCAAGTCCGACGCTGCGAAATTTTTCCGCCCAGAAATTCCACGCTTCCTGATCGAATTCGCTCGGATCGTTCTTGGATTTGTCTGGATTGTAAACGGTGGCGTAAAGGCGTTGCGGCGGAAATTTCCAGATCGTCACGACGAGTTCCCACGCCCAGTCAATCGCCTCGCGCTTGAAATAATCGCCGAAGCTCCAGTTGCCGAGCATCTCGAAAAACGTGTGGTGATAGGTGTCGAGGCCGACGTCGTCGAGGTCGTTGTGCTTGCCGCCGGCGCGGATGCACTTCTGCGTGTCCGCCGCGCGGCCGGGCGTGTAAGGACATTTGGTCTGGCCGAGAAAAATCGGAACGAACTGGTTCATGCCGGCGTTCGTGAACAAAAGGTTCGGCGAATCCGGCATGAGCGAACTCGACGGGACAATGGTGTGCTGCTTCGATTTGAAAAAATCGAGGAACGACTGGCGGATTTGCGAACTGGTCATCATTTGAAACGGGCGAAAAGCTTAGTAAAAAATCTTTGCGCGGGCGAGCGGAACTTTTTTTGCATTTGCGGCTAGTGTGTCGGTTGCAAATTGTCAACTGCGGGAGGTGAAATTTTTCCAAAAAAATTCCTTGAACAATTCCGCGCGCGGGACGATAAAGGAATCAGAAGTTAGCACGCTCTTTGAACAAAATAATTTCCCTGCCCTGTTCGTGATTCGAAGCAATCCTTGAACCGTAAGTTAAACGATCACGGAGCGAGTTGCGGTGCGGCCGACACGCCTTCACTGGAAGTCGAAAACGTCGCGGCGAGTTCCCCATGTAGCAATACATGTTCAAAGGTTTAGTTAGACACGGCAATGGCGGGGGTTCTTTCAAGATTGTCGGCCGGCGCGATTTACCAGCCGGCAATCAAAGCCCGCCACCCGTGCGGGCTTTTTTCTTTTGGGCAAACCGTTTTCCAATGCTAATTTTAATTCATGGCGCGCGATGATTTGTTTTCCGCTCCGGTTGAAATCCAATCGGAAGAAAAATCTTTGCCTGCGCCCGCCGAAACTTTCCGCAACCAGCCGCTCGCCGCGCGGATGCGCCCGCGCACGCTCGACGAATACGCCGGACAAACTCACATTCTCGCGCCCGGACAATTATTGCGCCGCGCGATTGAAGCTGACCGCATCCAGTCGCTGATTTTTTACGGGCCGCCGGGAACCGGCAAAACTTCGCTCGCGCAAATAATCGCGCGGCAGACCAAAAGCAAGTTCGAGCGCTTGAGCGGCGTGGAATCTAACGTCGCGGACATGAGGCGCGTTTTGTCCGGCGCGGCCAATCGCCTTGAAAACAAAGGGCAGCCCACGATTCTCTTCATTGACGAAATCCACCGCTTCAACAAATCGCAGCAGGACGTTTTATTGCCGGATGTCGAAAGCGGCGTGGTCAAGCTCATTGGCGCGACAACGCACAATCCGTTTTTTTTCGTCAATTCGCCGCTCGTCTCGCGCTCGCAGATTTTTGAACTACGCCCGTTGACCGAGGAAGATTTGTATTCGCTGCTGCAACGCGCGCTGGCCGATCCGGAACGCGGCCTCGGCTATTTGAAGATTTCTACCGATGAAAATGCCTTGCGCCATCTTGCCAAAATTTCCGACGGCGACGCGCGCAAGGCACTCAACTCACTAGAAATCGCCGCGCTCACAACGGCGCCGGAAAAAAATGGCGTCGTGAAAATCACGCTCGAAGTCTCCGAGCAAAGCATCCAGAAAAAGGCCGTTGTGTATGATGGCGACGGCGATGCGCATTACGACACGATTTCCGCGTTCATCAAATCCATGCGCGGGAGCGATCCCGACGCCGCGCTTTACTGGCTCGCGAAAATGATCCACGCCGGCGAAGACCCGCGCTTCATCGCGCGAAGAATTATCATTTGCGCAGCGGAAGATGTCGGCCTCGCCGATCCGATGGCTTTGGTTTTGGCAAACGCCGCATTGTCCGCCTCGGAATTTGTCGGCTGGCCGGAAGCGCGGATTCCGCTGGCCGAGGCGACGATTTACATTGCGACGGCAAATAAAAGCAACAGTGCTTACCTAGCGATTGACGCTGCCCTCGCCGACGTGAAGTCCGGCCGCACGATTGCCGTGCCGGAACATTTGCGCGACTCCCATTATTCTGGCGCGAAAAAACTCGGCCACGGCACCGGCTACGAATACGCGCACGACGGAAAAGAGCATTTTGTCGCGCAAGATTATCTGGGCACGGACAAAATTTATTACGAACCGACCGAACAGGGCGTGGAAAAGAAAATCAAGGAGCGTGTCGAGAGATGGCGCGGAGCATTGTCCGAAGCGCGAAAGAAAAATCAAAAATGAACCTCAACGAACAAAAAATTGCGTTGCGGAAGAAAATCCGCGCCGAGCTGGTGAAAAAGACGGAAGAGAAACGCAAATCGGATTCCGAAAAACTCTGCGCAAAACTGAAGGAACAATCTTTTTTTCAGACTGCCGCTACAGTTTTGTTTTTTGCGCCGTTGCCAAATGAGACTGACGTCTGGCCGCTGCTTGAGGAATCGCTGGCTGCCGGAAAAACCGTTGCCCTGCCCCGTTTTGATTCGGCTAGGAAAAATTATTCGGCCTGCCACGTGCAACATTTAAGAATGGAAATTGTTTCGGGACAATTCGGCATTCGCGAGCCGGATCCAGATTGCATTGAAATTCCGTCGCATCAGCTTGATTTAGTTCTCGTTCCCGGAGTCGCGTTTGATCTGCACGGGCGCAGGCTCGGACGCGGCAAAGGTTTTTACGACCGATTATTGACTGAGGTCCGCGGCATGAAATGTGGCGTGGCGTTTGATGAACAAGTCCTGAACGAAATTCCGAAGGAATCACACGACATCCACATGAATTTTATTTTGACGCCGACGCGCTGTGTGACTGTAGCAAGCTGACCGCGCAATTATTCGTGCTGCTGTTGCTGAATCGGCATTCCATTTTCCCAGTCTTGCGGCGCATTCCACGGACGAACGGAATTATTTTCCGGCTCATTGGATGCGCAACCGCTCAAACCGGCAAACACTGCGCCCAGGATAAATGACAGAAGAAATTTTGAGACAAGACGTTTCATCAAGAAGCCGGATGCGCCGGAGTGACTTCGTCACCTTCAAACACTTCGCCAAGCTGCCAGCCCGGCACGATATTCGCGATACAGCGGTCTTTTTGAACACTGCGGACGACCACTTTAGCAACAAGTTTGCCGTCCCGATTGACCAAAAGTTCGCCGTTTTCTAGCACGCCCTGGTCTTCGCCGATGTCCAGAATGACGAATTCCCATTTCGGATCAACCGCGATGATTTTTCCCTTGAGATCGGGACGGAGTCTAACCACGTAATCAGTTCCTTCATACATTGCCAGACGCGTTTTCAATCGTGTTACCGCGCGTTGCAGAACGAGTTTTTCTTCATTGGCCACTTCGAGCGCGCTTTGCGCATCCTTGAGCGAACGGCTTAAAACAAGAACCTGGTCCGGCGACAGCGTCGTGGCGGTGTAAGCGGCAAGTTTGGCCTGCGCGTCATCGCGATCCTCCGTCACTTTGGCGAGCTGAGTGGTCAATTGATCCGCGCGTTTGGCTTGCGCATCGGCGTCGGCAATCGCTTTGTCGCGCGCGGCCTGCGCATCAGCCAGATCTTGCTGGGTTTGCTTGAGCGTATCCTGCGTCTTGGACAATTCAGTGCGCGTCTTGGCAAGGTCGGCTTGCGCCTGTTCCTTTTGGCTGCGCTCGTCATCGCGCTGTGAAATCAGCGTCGTGATTGTGGTGCGAATCTGAAAAACATTCAGCGCGCCGCCGGCAAGCGCCGCAACGATAGCCACTATCAAACTAATGCGAATCAACATGACTTGGTTTGAATTTTCGCGATAACTTAGACTTCCGCGCTGAATGTGTCAACGCCGGTTTGCGTCTTGCAAAATAATTTTTTCGTTTCATCTTCGAGCGCGTGAACACCGCGCCGTTCAAACGCCCAAACTGACTGCGAAAGTGGACTTCTGAAAAAATAAGGCGGACATGCAACTCAATCACGACCTGCACCTTGCCTACTGCACCAACATCCATCGCGGTGAAACGTGGGCGGAAACTTTTGATTCGCTGAAAAATTATGCACTCGCCGTGCGCGAAAAAGTCTATCCACACGCGCCGTTTGCGATCGGGCTGCGTTTGAGCCAGCAAGCCGCCGTTGAACTTTCCGAACGCAAAACGGTGCGGGCATTTCAACGCTGGCTCGCAAAAAATAATTGCTACGTTTTCACCCTCAACGGATTTCCGTTCGGGAAATTTCACGGCGCGCAGATCAAAGAGCAAGTCTACCGGCCGGACTGGACTTCGCCGGATCGTTTGAATTACACCAATTTGCTTTTTGAATTGCTCGCGCAACTTTTGCCTGAAGGAATCGAAGGCAGCGTCAGCACCCTGCCCGGTTCGTTCAAGAGTTTCATCCAAAACGACGAACAAAGAAATCTCATCCGCAAAAATATCTGGGCTTGCGTCGAATACATTTCAAACGTCAGCCAAAAAACTAAACGCAAATTGCATCTCGGCCTTGAACCTGAACCGCTTTGCCTGCTCGAAAACTCCGCCGAAACCATTTTATTTTTCGAGCAATTGCGCGCCGAACACAAAAATGATTCGCGCCTTGATGAATTTCTTGGCGTCAATTATGACTGCTGCCATTTTGCGATTGAGTTCGAACAGCCGAAAATCGCGCTGGCCGCGTTTCAAAATGCCGGAATCAAAATCAGCAAAATCCACTTGAGCTCCGCGCTCAAAGCCGATCCGCTGCGAAGAAAAACGCTCATCGCCCTGAAAAAATTTGCCGACGACGTTTATTTGCACCAAGTCATTGCGTGCGCCGCCAATGGAACGAAAAAAATGACGCGCGATCTGCCCGCCGCACTCGCGGAACAATGGAAACTCGAAATGGGAAAACATAAGAGGTATAAAAAATTTTTCTCCGAATGGCGCATCCATTTTCACGTTCCGCTGCACGCGCCGGCAGTCGCGCCGTTTGCAAACACGAACGACCATTTGCTTGGTGTTTTGGATTTGCTGGCTGAAAACCCAAACCTCTGTTCGCACCTGGAAATGGAAACTTACACGTGGGAAGTGCTGCCGCCGGAATTGAAATCGCGCAACGTCGTCGAGCAGCTCGTCGCCGAATATGACTGGACGCTCGCGCGGCTCGCCGAACGCGGACTCGCCAGCCGCTGATTTTTTTGTTTTCCTTCGCGCGATGAATCAAAATTTCGCCAGCCAGTTCCGCACGCTGCTCGTTTTGGGCCGCGTCTCGAACCTGCCGACCGTCTGGTCGAACTGCCTCGCCGGCTGGTGGCTCGGCGGCGGCGGAAATTTTTCGAGATTGCCGTGGCTGTTTTTTGGCGTAAGCGCGCTATACATCGGCGGAATGTATTTAAACGACGCGTTCGATGCGGATTTTGACCGTCAACGCCGCGCCGAACGGCCAATTCCATCGGGAAAAATTTCTTTGCAGGCCGTCTGGTATTGGGGCTTCGGCTGGCTGATGCTGGGCATTTTGTGCCTGACGATTTTAGGCGAAACAACCAGCGCGCTCGGAATCGTGCTGGCCGTTTGCATTTTGATTTACGACGCCACGCACAAAGCCGTCACGGCTTCGCCGTGGCTGATGGGCTTGTGCCGGTTTTGGGTTTATGTCATCGCCGGTTCTACGGGCGCGTGGGGACTGAACGGCTGGCCAATCTGGTGCGGGGCGGCACTGGCGATTTACATCGCCGGTTTGAGCTACGTCGCACGACGTGAAAGCCTGCGCGGCCAAATTCCATACTGGCCGTTCGCGCTGCTGGCTGCGCCGATGGTTCTGGCGTTCTTGATGGACACCGGAACGGCGCGAAGGCCGGAGTTGTTCCTGTCGCTGCTGCTTGTGCTGTGGGTCGCGCAATGCGTGCGAACGCTTTTTCAGCCGGGCGAATTGAATGTCGGAAGAATCGTTTCCGGTTTGCTGGCCGGAATTGTTTTTGTGGACTGGCTCGCCGTCGCACCGCAAATTTCGCACACGACGAGCGCGATTGTTTTTCTCGCGCTGTTCGCGCTGACGAATTTTCTTCAAAAATTCGTGCCGGCGACATAAGATTATTTTCCTGCGGGCGAAAAAGTCACCTTTAAGCTGCGCTTGAACCCAAGCACACGGCAAGTTACATTAACTATTCGCTTATGAGCGCTGAAGCACCGACAAAATTAACGCACAACGAAGAAATCAAGGCCGCGATCCCGACGCTCGCCGGCACGATTGCCGCGACGTTCAACGATCCGGCCAACGACCATTTTTCCGAGGACGACAACCAGTTCCTCAAATTTCACGGCTCCTACCAACAGGACGACCGCGATCTGCGCAAGACCGGCAAGAAATACATCATGATGATTCGCGGCCGCATTCCCGGCGGCGTGATGACCGCGAAGCAATGGATCGTGTTCGACGATCTCGCGACGAAATACGGCAACAATACTTTGCGCATCACGACGCGCCAGAGCATCCAGTTTCACGGCGTCGTGATGTCCGGTTTGCGTCCGCTCGTCGCGAAAATAAATGAGTCCTTGCTCTCCACGCTCGCGGCGTGCGGCGATGTGAACCGCAACGTCATGTGCGCGCCGACGCCCGCTTACACGAAAGCGCGCGAACAGGTTTTTGCCGACGCGCACAAAGTCGCGCTCGCGCTCGCGCCGACAACGAAAGCGTATCACTCGATTTGGATTGACGGCGTGCAACTCGACAACGAAGCCGAAGAAAATAAAAATTTCGTAGATCCGCTTTACGGCAAAACGTATTTGCCGCGCAAGTTCAAGATCGGCTTCGTGATTCCGCCCGTGAACGACATGGACATTTTCACGAACTGCCTCGGCTTCATCGCCATCGTCGAAAACGACCAGCTTGTCGGCTACAATCTCGCCGTCGGCGGCGGCATGGGTCGCAGTCATGGCAACGTGCAGACGTTTCCGCGCCTCGCGGACGTCATCGGATTTTTCACGCCAGACAAACTTGTGGACGTCGCGAAAGCTGTGCTGACCATCCATCGCGATTTCGGCGACCGCACTGACCGCAAACACGCGCGCCTGAAATATGTCGTGGCCGAACGCGGCGTGAAATTCATGCAGGACGAAGTGAACAAGCGCGCCGGCATCACGCTCGCACCCGCGAAGCCTTACAAATTCACGACCACCGCCGATTTGCTCGGCTGGCACAAAGCTACCGACGGAAAATGGTTTCTCGGAATGTTCGTTGAAACCGGCCGCGTCAAGAACGCGCAGAAAATTGCGTTGCGCGACGTTGCGGAAAAATTTCCGAACATCGAATTCCGTTTGAGCGCGAATCAAAACGTGATTCTGGCCAACGCGAGTCACGACGAAAAAGTTGCCATCACCGCGCTGCTCGCGACGCACGGCGTGAAAACCGAAAATCAGGCCCGCGTCCTGCACGCCGCCGCGATGGCCTGTCCGTCGCTGCCGACGTGCGGCCTCGGCCTCGCTGAATCGGAACGCATGTTGCCCGGCATGATTGACCGCATCGAAAAACTGTGCGACGAAGTCGGCCTCGGCGGCGAAGAAATCATCATTCGCTCGACCGGCTGCCCGAACGGCTGCGCGCGGCCTTACATGGCGGAACTTGCGTTCGTCGGCAAGGCGCCCGGCCGCTATCAAGTTTGGCTCGGCGGAAATTCTTCCGGCACACGCTTGAATCGTGTCTGGAAAGATGTGATCAAGGAAGCCGAAATCGAAACCGAACTGCGTCCCGTCCTCGTGCGTTTCGTGAAGGAAAGAAATTCGGGCGAACGTTTCGGCGACTGGTGCGACCGCGTTTTTCTCAACGAGCAAAAGAATTAAAATAATCTGACGCATGATTCGCTGGATTTATTTTCCTAAATCCGACAAGCCGACGCATTTGACGCTCGACGTTGTTCTAGCTTTTGAATCAGTAGCTGATGAGATTGATTCGGCAACTCATGAAGGGCAGCAAAGTAACGATGCACTAAACAAGCTTGTCGCAAGTTTTCAGAAAATTGGTTTTGAAGTTGAACGCGGTAAAAAGAAAGGCGAAAAGATTTCTGTTCCGGTTTTGTTTGGCGAACAAGGCCGACCAGAAAAAACTTTTGATGCAGATGCCTATCACGCAAATGAAGGCTATGTTATAGAGGTTGAGGCTGGACGCGGTGTTGACAACAACCAATTTCTAAAAGATTTATTTCAGGCGTGCATGATGCACAATGTTCAATACCTAGCAATTGCAGTCCGAAATGACTACAGAGGTAGCGACAACTATGAAGCGGTAAAAATGTTTTTTGAAACACTTTACGCAAGCCGCAGATTACAGTTGCCATTGCGAGGAATTCTTTTGATTGGATATTGACAACGCCGAGTCGCGCATTGTGCAACGGCGGCCGTGATGTTATCCTTTTCCAGCCATGAACAAAGACGTGTTGCTGCCCGATGAAAAAAATCCGTTGATCTGGATCAACCCCGGACGGATGAGCGGCGCACCGTGCTTTTACAAGACGCGGCTGCCGGTGGACAGCCTGTTTGAAAATCTCGAAGGCGGCGTCAGTCTTGATGAATATATTGATGCGTTTGAAATTTCGCGCGAACTGGCGACTGCCGTCTTGGAATATGCCAAAGAAAAAATGCTGGCGACAGTCAGAATTTCGGTCGTGGCATGAAAATCGTTTTCGACAAGTGCGTGCCGCGACCGTTGCGCCGGCATTTGCCGGGCCACGAAATCCGCACGGCGGAGGAAATGGGCTGGGGCACTTTGGTGAACGGGGATTTGATCCATGCCGCCGAACAGCAGTTCGAGGCCATCATCACTTCCGACCAGCAGTGGAAATACCAGCAGAACCTGTCCGGAAGAAAACTGGCGATTCTGGTGCTACCGACCAATTATTTGCCCGCCGTGCTGGAACTGGCACCTAAAATCCGCGCCGCGCTCGCCACGCTACGTCCGGGCGATTACATTGAAATTGAACTGGACTGACGACATAACGCCGGAGCAAAAAGCCAAATGGTTTGACCGCTCGCGAAAGCCATTTCATCTCTTCGAGACCATCGAAGAAGAACTGGCAGCCCCGACCGCGTTCTGGCACAGCCGCACGCCGCAAGAGCGGATGGAATATCTGGAACACACGCGCTGCGTTCTTTATGGCGAGGAAGTCGTGGACGCAAAGATGATTCGTTGCTATGGCTGGCGCAAGTTCGGCGAAGAAGCCGATCCGAAGAACATTGTTTATTTTTGAATTTTTATCGCATGACCGCTGAACAAATCAAAAACGCCAACGCCGAGTTGCGCAACAAATCGCCGCTCGAAATTGTGAAGTGGGCCATTGCGCAAGCCAAAGGCCGCGCGATTGTCTCGACGAATTTTCGTCCTTACGAAGCCGTCGTTTTGCATCTCGCCACGCAGGTGCAGGCGGACATTCCGGTTCTCTGGGTTGATCATGGCTACAATCGTCCGGCGACTTACCAACACGCCGAGCAGTTGAAAAAATTGCTCAAGCTGAATCTCAAACCGTTTCTGCCGAAAATTTCCGCCGCGCATCGCGACGCGATTTACGGCGAGATTCCGTCCACCGACGACGAAGCCGCTTTGAAGGAATTCAGCGCGGTGATGAAGCTCGAACCTTTTCAGCGCGGCATGAAGGAACTCGCGCCGACGGTTTGGATCACGGCGTTGCGCAAGGTGCAAAATCCGAATCGCGCGGAACTCGACATTGTTTCCGAAGATAAAAATTTCGGCGCGCTGAAAGTCAGCCCGGTTTTTTATTGGAGCGACGCGGACATGGAAAATTATTTGAAGCAAAATAATCTGCCGAACGAGTGGGATTATTTTGACCCTGCCAAGGCCGACGACAAGCGAGAGTGCGGACTTCACGCAAGCTGGGGCGGGAAAGCGGCGGAAGGAGTTGGCAGATAGCAGATGGAAGATGGGTTTTCCCAAGTCCCATCTCCTAACTTCTATCTCCTGTTTTTATGAGCAGTTACCATTTAGACCATCTGCAATATCTGGAAACGGAAGCGATTCACATCATGCGTGAAGTCGCCGCCGAGTTTGAACGCCCTGCCCTGCTCTTTTCCGGCGGCAAGGATTCGATTTGCCTTTTGCGCCTCGCGGAAAAGGCGTTTCGTCCGTCCGATATTCCGATGCCGTTTTTGAATGTCGAGACCGGCCACGAATTTCCCGAACTGCTGGAGTTCCGCGACCGCCGCGCAAAAGAACTTGGCGCAAAATTAATTGTCCGCACGGTGGACGAAGCTTTCAAAAAAGGCATCGCGCAACCGACGCCCGGTGTCGTCAGCCGCAACCAATTGCAGATTCCCGTGCTGCTCGGCGCGATTGAGGAATTTCAATTTGATTGCGCCATCGGCGGCGCGCGGCGCGACGAGGAGAAGGCTCGTGCCAAAGAACGTTTCTTCAGCTTTCGCGATTCGTTCGGCCAGTGGGATCCGAAAAATCAGCGGCCCGAAATCTGGAATCTTTACAATGCGAAAGTGAATCCCGACGAAAATATGCGCGTATTCCCGCTCTCGAACTGGACGGAGATGGACGTTTGGGAATACATCAAAAAAGAAAAGCTCGAAGTGCCGAACATTTATTTCAGCCACGAGCGCGAATGTTTCCGGCACGGCGGCCAATGGCTGCCCGTGCCACCGCCGCACACGGATGCGAACAAGCCCGATCCCTTTGCTGGCGCGCGTCCGAAGCCGAACGAGCCGATTAAAAAATTGATCGTCCGCGTGCGCACGATTGCGGACATGATCAGCACCGGCATGATTGAATCAAAGACCGACACGATTGACGACATCATCGCCGAAGTCGCCGCCGCGCGCGTCACGGAGCGCGGCACTCGCGCCGATGACAAGGCCAGCGAAGCGGCGATGGAAGATCGAAAAAAGGCGGGATACTTTTAATTTGGAAAATAAAAACTAAAGTAATGGTCAACGTCGAAGTCCAAACCTCACGGCTCAACGAGTCGCCAGAATCCAGCCCAGGGTTGAGCGCAGCGATACCCTGGGTTTTGACCGCGCAAAATATTTTACGCCCTGAAAGGGCGCAAGAGCCGTGACCCATGCCGCAATCGCTCGCTAAAATTTACGTCCATCTGGTCTTTTCCACGAAAAACCGGGAGCGGGTTTTGCCGGATGAAATCCGCGCGGATCTTCATGCCTACATGGGCGGCACGCTCAACGGCCTCGGTTGCTCGCCCATTGAAATCAATACCGAACCCGACCACGCGCATTTGCTATTCGTGATGCCGCGGACGGAAACCTTGAGCGATGTCGCCGGCCAGTTGAAGAAAAGCGCCAACGATTGGTTACGGGCGCGCGACAAACAGTTCGCGAATTTTTATTGGCAGGGCGGCTACGGCGCGTTTTCGGTGAGTCAATCGGCGGTTGAAGAAGTTCGTGAATACATTCGCAAACAGCGCGAGCATCATAAACGGCTTTCATTTCAGGATGAGTTTCGCGCATTCCTGAAACGGTATGAAATTGAATTTGATGAACGATATGTATGGGATTGATTCTCGCGCCCTTTCAGGGCGCAGAATTTTTAATGACGTTATCCCAAGGCATCGTGCTCGCGCACGAAGCCTTGGGCTGTATTCTCGCGGCTCGTTGAGCCGACGTTCGGCAAAACAACCATTCAGCACACAGTTTTAACTTGGTTGAATTAAAATCATAATTACAATTCTCCGTTCATTGTAATGCCACACACGCAGCACCCCATCGAACTTTTGCGCTTCAACACTTGCGGCAGTGTTGATGACGGCAAGTCTACGCTCATCGGCCGGTTGCTTTATGATTCCAAGTCATTGATGGAGGATCAGATCGAGGCGCTCGAACGCAGCGCGGACATCACCGGCGGCGGGCAAATCAATCTGGCCAATTTAACCGACGGCTTGCGCGCCGAACGCGAGCAGGGCATCACGATTGACGTGGCGTATCGCTATTTCGCGACACCGAAACGGAAATTCATCGTCGCCGACACGCCGGGCCATGTGCAATACACGCGCAACATGGTCACGGGCGCGAGCACGGCGAATCTTTCCATCGTGCTCGTGGACGCACGGCAGGGCGTCATCGAGCAGACGCGACGGCACACGTTCATCGCGGCGCTGCTGGGCATTCCGCATCTCGTCATCGCGGTCAACAAAATGGATCTGGTCGAGTGGAAAGAAGAACGCTTTCAGGAAATCCGCGACGAGATTGAGGATTTTCTGCCGAAGCTCGGCAGTTTTCCCGACGTGAAATTTATCCCGATGAGCGCGTTGAATGGCGACAACGTGGTGGAGCTTTCCAAAACCTGCAAATGGTATGGCGGGCCGACGTTGCTGGAGCATCTGGAAACAGTCCACATCGCGAGCGACCGGAACCTGAACACGTTTCGTTTTCCCGTGCAATGGGTCAATCGTCCGAATAATCCGACCGATAAAAAATTGCACGATTTTCGCGGCTTGAGCGGCCAGATCGCCAGCGGCATCGTGCGCAAAGGTCAGGAAGTCGTCGTGCTGCCCGCCGGCATCAAAACTAAAGTGACCGACATCTGGACTTACGACGGTTCACTCGACGAGGCGTTTTGTCCGCAGTCGGTGACGCTTTGTCTGGAGCACGACATTGACATCAGCCGCGGCGACATGCTCGTGGGCGTGGAAAATCTGCCGGGCCGCGCGTCCGAATTGTCGGCGCGCATTTGCTGGATGCACAGCCGTCCGTTGCAGGCGGGTAAAAAATATTTTCTCAAGCACGCGACGCAAACCGTCCAGGCCATCGTCACGAAATTGGAAAATCGCATCAGCATGACGACGCTCGAACCGGAATCCGACCCGGCGGCGCTCGCGATCAACGATATCGGCGGCGTGCGCATTAAAACTGCGAAACCGATCGTTTTCGACGGCTACGCGACGAATCATCTGACCGGCTCGTTCATTTTGATCGAGCAAGGCACGAACGCGACGGTCGCCGCCGGAATGTTGTCCGCGCCGACCGAAGCCGTGAAGCCGGAATACACGGACTTTGCGATTTGATTCTGGTTCCGCGTCGTTTATTTCGACCGGCCTTCAACTCCAACCGCAACTGCGAAGTTTTCTGGGCGAGACCAAGGAGCGATGCGCGGCGCTCCATCTAAGCGGTAAAAAACACCACTTCCGTTGGCGCTTGAAATTTTGTTTGCCCGGCGCATCATGGCCGCACGTCAGATGTATGAACATAGCAAAATCCCGTTGTGTCCGCGCTCCGTGTATTTGAAACGGCTGGTGCGGAACTTTGCGCTGGCACTTGGCATCATCGCCTTCTCGCTGGGCATTGGGATTTTGGGCTATCATCACTTTGACAAATTGTCATGGCTGGATGCGTTTGAAAATGCGGCGATGATTTTGTCGGGCATGGGGCCGATGACGCAAGGGGAGCCGGACGCCGGGAAGTTTTTTGCCGGCTGCTACGCGTTGTTCAGCGGGCTGGCGTTCATCACGAGCATGGGCGTCGTGTTCGCGCCGGTGCTGCACCGTTTCCTGCACAAGTTCCATCTGGAAAATTGATTTGCGGAGATAGGGAAATAAATTTTCAACGCCAAAAATGAAACTGCCCAACGCCGGACGCGCAGTCGTTCCAAGCAGGAAAATTACACACTACCTGCTTTCGACCGCGCATCGCGACGGCCAGCACAAGGCGGAATTTTTCCGCAGTTTCGGATTCAAACCGGAAACGTGGGAAGAATTCGCCATGGCCTTGCTGGATCACGCGCACCGGCATGAAGTCGTTGAAATCGTGCCGACGCCGTTCGGACGGAATTTTGTGGTTGAAGGCGCGCTGGGCGCGCCCGATGGCCGCTCGCCGCAAGTGCGCGCCGTTTGGTTTATTGCCAAAAACGCGGAAACGGCTACATTGGCCACGGCGTATCCATTGGACATTTGATTATGATCAAAGAACTCGACAGCGTGGTGTTGACAACCGACTTGCCGGAACACGGCTTGAGCGCGGGCGACATTGGCACGGCTGTGCTCGTTCACGAAGGCGGCAAGGGCTGCACTGTGGAATTTATGACGCTCGCCGGCAAAACCATCGCTGTCGTCACGCTGCTGGCGGATCAAATCCGGCAGATTGCCAAGGACGAAATTGCCCACGCCCGCCATGTGGCAGTCGCGGCGTGAACGCGCCATGCTGCACCGCTTCCTGCACAAGTTCCATCTGGAAAACTGATTTGCGGAGATAAGGAAATAAATTTTCAACGCAGAGACGCAAAGGCGCAGAGGAGCGAATCGAAAATCATGATTATCAGTCTTGATCAAAATGCAGTCTCCTTTTTTGAAAGTTCGTCGAAAGTCAATCCGGCTTGGTCGAAAATAAAGTCGTTGCTCGTTGCTGGAACCACTGCTGGCGAAATTGTTTGTCCAATACCTTGTGAAACAGCTTGGGAATCAATACCCCTATCAGATGTCCGTTATCAACGAATAAAGAAACTTCAGACCGATTTATCTCACGGATTCTCATTCAAATCCTACGTTCGTCTGCTTTGCGAGGAAGTTTTAGCATTAGTTCGCTCCGACGTTGATCTCAATCCGTTTGAAACAGGTAATTGGCATGACTTCTGTGACCGATTCAGATACCCGGCGGCGCAAGTGGGATATTTGAAAATGAAAAAAGATGTCGCAGAAAAAATGGATGCGTTTCCAGTCAGCTACGAAAACCAAGATTTGCCCGTCACAAAACTAGAAAAGCTTATCCACAAGAAAGATTCATTTGATTTGTATAATAAAAGCCGTCAAGCGCGGTTGAAAAAGCCGCGCCCGGTGCAAAGCGCATTTTGTCCGGCATGGTTGCTGATGCGCTCGCGTTGGGAAAAAGGGCAACGCCACTTAAAATCATTCTCGTGGATGATGAAGATTGGTTTTTAGAAATAGTGGAAAAGGCAATCCTCGATAAGGTCGAAGGCGTCACTGTGCAAACATTTCAAGATAGCAACAAAGCATGGCAGGAATTGTTACGAACGATCCCAGACATTTTAATTGTTGGCGGTGTTATACCTGAATTGGGCGGCGAAGAAATAGTGCGGCGTTTGGTAGATATTTGTTCGTAAGCGTCACGCCAAACACCTTTTTGACAGAGCAACTAAAGCGGCAGTTTCGTAAGTGTGAGAGATAATATGCTATGACGTTTATGATGCGAGCCGTTGCACTGGCGGTTGCGTTTTGGTCCAGGTTTGGGGCGTGACTTCGGGGATTTGGTGATTGGTCATGTTGGGCAGGCGGGTGAGGACTTCACGAAGATAAGCGAAGGGATCAAGGCCGCGACGTCGGCAGCTTTCGATGACGGTATAAATGATGGCGCTGCGTTCACCGGGCGGCTTTGACCGGCGCGCAGTCGCGGGCCGGCGCGGTGTTCTCGCAAGTTCGCTTCGATCCGGTAGAGATGTTGGATTTGCCGCACGAGCGCGTTCTCCCGCCGGGACTGTTCCAAAGCGCTTTGCAATGAGGCGGCGAGTTCACGCGCGGCGGAAAGTTCAGCGTGAAGCGGCGCGAGGTTCATCGTCGCCAACTCTGACGTGTCCCAGCCGACGAAGGTTCAAACTTTTTGAAACTTTTTTTCAGGCCTCGCGCTCATACCACGGACGCAATTTGCCTCCGCGCAAATCCACGCCGTCGGTCAGCATCGCCAGCGCTTGGGGCGTCAGCTTCAACTTGGTCGTTCCTGGCTCGACATTCCTTGGCCAGGAAAAAGTGCCTTGCTCCAGCCGCTTGGTCAGCACCCATAATCCCGTCCCGTCCCAGCACAAAATCTTGATCCGCGTGTGCCGCCGTTGCTGAACACAAACAGCGCGCCGGTTCGTGGCTCCTCACCCAGCCGTTCGGTCACCAAGGCGTGCAGACCGTTGAACCCTTTGCGCATGTCGCACGCCTCCACCGCCACGAACACTTTCAGGCTGCCGGAAAAACATACATGGTTTTTCCAATGCCCGCAGCAACACCGCCGCCAAAGCCGCTTGCTTGGCATCGGTGATTTGCACCTTCGCCCCGCCGGGCAGCTCCAACACCAGCGGCAACGGATTTTTATCACCACTGCCTTGCGCCTCTCCCACCACCGCAAACTTCTGGCCGGTCAACCCACGGCGTTCAAACTCGTCGAGCAGTTGCTCCCGCCGTTTACGGGACGTTCGCATACGTCCCAGCACATCGGCTTTTATCACCACTTCATCGGCCTGTGTCGTATTCGTCATAGCATTATGCTATGACACTTATGACTTCACGGAATAAAGGTGCTTGGCGTGACGCTTACGGCGGCGGTGCTCGGCGGTTGCAGTTTGCGCGGTGGCGAAGGCTCGATCATCGGCATTCTCATCGGCGTGACGCTGTTGCAAGTGTTGCAAAATCTCGTAAATCTTTTGGGCATTCCCAGCTCGCTCAACTTCGCCGTCATGGGCGCGGTCGTGCTCATCGGCGTCCTGGCCGATCAGATTTTCAAAAACCGTTCGATGAAAAAAACCGCGCCCTGACTAAAATGATTTTTTATATGTTCGCCAGAGCAGGCCTTATTTTCAGCGACCGAATTCACTTTTTTGGAACCAGTCCACGAGTTGGTCTTAGGAAATGACTAATGTCAGTTTATTGTTGTTTAAGCCGGTACAGGCAGACGGAATCGGCTGGCGCAGACAGGCTGGAATTTTCAATCGTCACCTTTCCTCGTATGATAACGACGTTCGGTGTTTTGCCGGGCTCATTGTAACTTTCGGGATCGGGATTGCTGATCAACCAACGTGTGGCTTTCGGCTTCAATGAAGTTGGGCCAAAATCAACCGTCACTTGTTCATCCTTTGAATCAGGGTTCACGATTGCGATAGTAATGGCCTTTTTGTCGTCGGTCCACGCGGCAGCGATGTCGAGATCGCCTGTTGTGCCGGTGACTTTAATTGGGATTGTGCCGTAATGATGGCGGTAAAGTTCCAAAACCAATCCGGTCGTCTCAAAAGCCGCCGCTGTTGGCGTCGTCTTGATGCAACCAATGACGTTGACGGTCTGCGCGTAATTCGCCATGAAGAAAATATCGCTGTTCCGAAAATACTCGTGCAACCCTTCCGCCACTCCCAGTGCGTCTTTCATGTGATAACGCACGCCAAGTTCACCATAAATGTAGCTGCCATACCAATAATTCCATTCATCCATCGCGATGCGAATGTTTTTTTCCGCCAAGCCTGGAATGTCGCGGTCATATCCCCGGTGTGCTTCAGCCACGCGATGAATTTCCTGCGCCAACTGTTTCGCGTGCGCCACGACATCTTTCTTTTCCCCGCAATAAATATGTTCGCTCATGAAATTCATGTGATCCGCACATTCGGCAAGCATGGTTTTGCTCCAGTCACCAACGCTGCCCACCGCGACCAATTGAGCATTTGTATCAATTTTCCAAATCGCATCGGCCACGACATTATGTTTTTTGACATATTGAGACAGCGGCATGTGTCCCAACTGCCAGTCGCCGAACATTTCATTTCCCACTGCCCAGTATTTCACGCCATAAGGTCCGAGATGCCCGTTTTGAGCGCGCAATTTTCCCATCGTCGTGTCAGCGGCACCGTTAAAATATTCCACTTCATTAGCTGCTTCTTCCACGCCACCCAAACCTGTGTTGAGTGCTACGTAAGGCTCTGAGTGGATCAACTCCATCAATTGCATGGTTTCATCGCTTCCAACGTCGTTAGATTCCACGCCTTTCCACGCCGGATTTTTTCGCGGGGGACGTTTGTCGCGGTCGCCAATGCCATCCCGCCAGTTGTAGCCGCTAACAAAATTTCCGCCGGGCCAGCGATAAATCGGCGAATCCAATTGTTTCAACAAGGCAATGACATCCCGGCGCCAGCCATTGATGTTGTCCGCCGGCATCAACGACAACGTGCCGATTTTGAAAGTGCCTTTGCCCTGACTGACAATCTCAATGCGCACGTTGTCGGACGCTGATGGCGTCGTAAATTTGATTGGATAAGATTGAAAGTTAGCGCTGATTTTTTTGATGTTCTGACTCACGATCATGCCGTTGTCCAAAACGAGTCGCACTTGGATAGGCAACGCGGTTTCGTCGCCGGCAAGAACGATGTGGCCGGCGTATTTTTTGCCCTTTAAAACGCCAAGTCCGTCCTGCGAAATACCCGCAAACGTCCCGTCACCGGGCAAATGAATGACTGGTGTGTATTCGCCGACGAAAGGATTGTTCGTGTCCATGCTGACCGTGCCGTGCGGCCCAATGACTTTCCACGATGAGGCGTTGAGGTACTTGAACTCTCCCGAATTCCAGTACTTGTCTTCGTCCGTGCCCCACGGATGGTAATCATCCGTGATCGGATAATAGAATTTCCGATCCGTCACCATTTCCGCCCAAAGGCCACCGTAAAAGCAATTTCCTAAGTGTTCGATGAACTGTCCGTAGATGTATTTTGAAATCGGCGCGCCGTTCTTTTCCGTGTCAATTTTCACCGAAAAATCGGCAAAAAGATTCGCGCAAAAAAAGTTGGCGCAAGTTAAAACGACCAGGAGTGCCTTTTTGTTATTCATAAGATTGTTCATGCTTCGTCCAGCAAACTGGAGGTTCAAAATAAATGGAGCCCATAATTTTATCTCTTGGCGCAGATGTTCGCAATAAGTAATTCTCTTCATCTCGCCTCATCTGTTGAGGTGCAGTCAATGGGCTTCAGGCAATTCTCAACCCGACAAAAGACCGAGAAAATTTTCTTTTTCCACCGGAAAGCTGGATTACGATGAAGCACGGACACGGAAAACTTTTTATGTCTGGAATTGTGAAACTGGGAAAATTTTCAATGGGAGTTGGCGACCGTTTCGCGCATCAGGCCAAAGCCCAGCTTCGCGCCTGCATGATGGCGGCGCAGCGCGGGGTTGAAGTCATTCCGGTTTGGAATAAATCCAACCGCGAGCACGTCACCATCGGCTCCGAACCGGCCAGCACACGCGCGGCGGTGGACGCTGCCGTGAAGGAACTCGGCTGGCGAAAACCTTACCATGTGGATGCCGACCACATCCGGCTGGAGACGGTGGACCGTTTTTTGCCGCACGCGGATTTTTTTACGATTGACGTGGCGGATTGGATCGGCAAACCCGCCGACTCACAAGCAGTGAAATTGTTTGTTGAACGTCATCCCGAACTGGTGGGACAAATTTCGATTCCCGAAATCGAACGGCCGTTTCAAACTACACTGACGGATATGGAGCGCATCGCTGGTAGGTATTTGGCCGCGGTGAAAGAGGCTGGAAAAATTTATTTTCATATCGCTGCAATGAAAGGCGACGGGAAATTTATCACCGAAATTTCGTTGGACGAAACCGACACTCCCCAAACACCGGTAGAACTTCTGGTCATTTTAGCTGTGATAGCCGACGAAAACATTCCGTTGCAAACCGTCGCACCAAAATTTACCGGCAGGTTTAACAAAGGTGTTGATTACGTTGGCGACCTTGAGCAGTTCGAGAAGGAATTCAATGATGATCTGGCTGTCATCGCATTTGCTGTCAAGCAATATGGCTTACCGCCCACGCTCAAATTGAGCGTGCATTCTGGCAGTGATAAATTTTCAATTTACACTCCGATACGTCGGGTGCTCGCACGTTTCAACGCCGGTCTTCACATCAAAACAGCGGGCACAACCTGGCTGGAGGAAATGATTGGTCTGGCCGAAGCAGGCGGCGGCGGCCTGGTGCTGGCAAAGGAAATTTACGCCGGGGCGCTCGATCACGCTGAAGAACTTTGCGCACCATATGCAGCGGTGATTGACATTGACCCAAAAAAACTGCCCGCGGCGGCGACAGTTAACGGCTGGACTTCCGAGCAATTTGTTTCCGCGCTCCGCCACAACCAAAGCGACAAAAATTTTAATCCGCATTTGCGTCAGTTGCTCCATGTCGGTTACAAAATCGCGGCCAAAATGGGCGACCGTTATCTTGACGCGCTGAAGGCGCACGAGGCCGCAGTCTCAAAAAATGTCATGAACAATCTTTATGAGCGACATGTCAAACCACTGTTTATCAGTGAGTCGAAAATAAGATTGCCTGAAACAGTGGTTGAAATCGCAACGACATGAAATTCATTCGCGAAGATTTTTTGCTGCAAACGCGGACGGCGCGGCGGCTTTATCATCAATTTGCCGAAGGCGAGCCAATTCTGGATTTTCACTGTCATCTTTCACCGCGTGAAATCGCGGAGAACCGCCAATTCAAAAACCTCACTGAAATGTGGCTGGAAGGCGACCATTACAAATGGCGCGCCATGCGTTCCAACGGCGTGGCCGAGCGCTTTTGCACGGGCGATGCTGAGCCGTTCGCGAAATTTCAGGCTTGGGCTGGGACCATGCCGCATACGTTACGCAATCCGCTTTATCATTGGACGCATCTGGAATTGAAGCGTTACTTCGGCATTAACGAACTGCTTGATGAAACCAGTGTGGCACGCATTTGGAAGCAAGCCAACGAAAAACTTTCCGCGCCGCAACTTACGACGCAGGGCATTTTGAAAAAATTCCAAGTCAGTGTCGTTTGCACCACCGATGACCCGGCGGATGATTTGAAGCATCACAAGACCATTGCGGCATCCGGTCTGGCGACGCGCGTGCTGCCGACATTCCGGCCTGATAAGGCGCTGACCGTCCATCAACCGGAACTATTTAATCAGTGGGTAAACTGCGTGGCCGGGGCCACCGATGTGGAGATTAATTCGTTCACAAAGTTCCTCACTGCATTGCGCGCCCGCCACGATTTTTTCCACGCGCAAGGTTGCCGGATTTCCGATCACGGCATGGAACATTGCTTCGCTGATTTTTGTTCGGAGAAAATCGCGTCAAAAATTTTTGAAAAGGCGCGGAACAAAAAAAAGGTTTCGCCGGAAGAGCAGTCTCAATTCGGAACGTTTATGATGCTATTCTTTGGCCGCCTTGATGCTGAAAAAGGCTGGACCAAGCAACTTCATCTTGGTGCGTTGCGTAACAGCAACACGCGGTTGCTGAAGCAACTTGGCCCGAATACGGGTTTTGATTCCATCGGTGATTTTCCACAGGCTGTGACGCTGGCCAAATATCTGGATCGACTTGATCAGGAAAACACGTTGCCGAAAACCATCATTTACAGTCTGAATCCGGCGGACAATGACATCTTTGCAACGATGCTTGGCAATTTTCAAGACAGTAGCATTCCCGGCAAAATCCAACTTGGTTCCGGCTGGTGGTTTCTCGATCAAAAGGAGGGAATGGAGCGGCAACTCAACGCGCTTTCAAATTTCGGACTGCTCTCGCGCTTTGTCGGCATGGTGACCGACTCACGTTCATTTATGTCTTACCCGCGCCACGAATACTTCCGGCGCGTGCTTTGCAACCTGATCGGGCGCGATGTGGAAAACGGCGAAATACCCGATGACGATTCGTTGATTGGACCAATGATCCGCAATATTTGCCACCAAAACGCGCGCGGGTATCTGGCGTTGCCAACTTCTTAAATTGCCTAACCCCGCCACTTGAATAAAGTGTGCGGGTGAAATCGAAAGGCACAGTCTATCTTGTCGGTGCGGGACCGGGTGATACGGGCTTGCTCACATTGCGCGGCGCGGAATTACTCCGGCGCGCAGACGTGGTGATTTTCGATTTGCTGGTGAATCCCGATTCGCTCCGGCTGGCGCGAACTGACGCGGAATTGATTTCGCGTGGCAAACGAACCGACATGCCGCAGGAAAAAATCAATGCGCTGATGGTTGAAAAGGCGCGCGAAGGCAAATGTGTCGTGCGATTAAAGGGCGGCGACCCTTATATCTTTGGCCGCGGTGGTGAAGAAGCTGAAGCGCTCGCTGGGGCGAAAATTCCGTTTGAAGTTGTGCCGGGCGTTTCGTCCATCGTGGCCGCACCGAATTACGCGGGTATTCCGCTCACGCATCGCGAATATTGTTCCAGCTTCACCGTTTTCACCGGCCACGAAGACCCGGAAATTGCGGAAACGAATTTGCGTTACGACCAAATCGCAAAAATTCCCGGCACAAAAGTCGTTTTAATGGGCACGGACAAACTTGATGAATGGACAAAATCGCTCATCGCACATGGAATGTCCCCTGAAACACCAGTCGCAGTAATTCAATCGGGCACGACCGGTAAACAAAAGTCCGTTTCCGGCACGCTGGCAACAATTGCCGCATTCGCCGCTCAAAAAAAACTTTTGCCGCCTGCGCTTACGATCATTGGCGATGTTGTGAAACTGCGCGAAAAGTTGAATTGGTTTGAAAATCGCCCGCTATATGGCCGGCGCATTGTCGTCACCCGCGCGCGTGAACAAGCCGGAGATTTTTCCCGGCGGCTTGCTGAACTTGGCGCGGACGTTTTGGAGATTCCGACGATCAAAATCACGCCGACCACGCGCAAGGAAAATTTTGTGGACGCACTGCTGGCATTGAATTCCTACGATTGGCTGGTGTTCACGAGTGCAAACGGAGTGACGATGTTTTTCGATCTATTCTTCAAACGGTTTCAAGATTTGCGCGACATTGGCGGCGCACGCATCGCGGCCATTGGCCCGGCGACGGCGGCGAAATTGCGCGAGCTGCACTTGCAGATTGATTTGATGCCGGATGAATTTATCGGACGGAAAATTGCCGAGGCATTCGCAAAACACAGCAGCATCGAAAACTTAAAAATTTGCCTGCTGCGCGCCGAGGCGGCGAACCCTGATTTGCCAAATGCGCTCGGAGAAATGGGCGCGATTGTGGATGACATTGCCATTTACAAAACCGTGGCTGTGACTGAAGATTTTTTCGGGGCGAGCGCTGATTTTTTGGCGCGCGGAGCGGATTGGGTCACATTTACGAGCAGTTCGACCGTTGAACATTTCCACGCGCGATTTGATTTGCTCAAATTGCAAACAAAATTTCCGCGAATGAAACTGGCTTCCATCGGCCCTGAAACCAGCAATGCGATTCGCGTGCTCGGTCTGGAACCGGCAGTTGAGGCAAAAGAACATCTGACTGACGGATTGATCACCGCGTTGTTGAAAGCGCGTGAAACGTGAACGTTTTTTTGGATACGGTGTCAATTTGATTGATTGAAAAATCGAAAATCCATTTCGTTTCTGGCGGCTGGCTTTTTGCTTTTCGCAACGTTGTGTTTTTGCGCGGCGACGGTTCACGCGGCTGCTTTTACCGCGTCACTCGACCGCGACACTATCACGCTCGGCGAAAGCGCGACGTTGTCGTTGACGTTTGATGGTGATGCGCCGAAAAAAGTGCCGGTGCCGCCGGATGTGCCCGGATTGCAAATCAATTATCTCGGCCCATCAAGCCAGTTCAGTTTCATCAACGGTCAGGTCAGTTCGACGGTGACTCACAATTTCACCCTCACGCCGCAGAAAGCCGGCGAGTTCATCATTCCAGTACTCATCGCCGACGTTGGCGGACAACAATTAAGTTCGCCGACATTGAAGTTGGTCGTGCTCGAACCGAACGCGCCCGCTCCTGCTGACATAAGTTCCGGTTCGCAAATTGCGTTCATGACTTTCACATTGCCGAAAAATGAGGTTTACGCCGGCGAAATCGTCACGGGAGAATTGAAAGTCTATCTGCGCGATGACGTTCAGAACTTCGGTAATTTTCAATTCACCTCAATTCCTGCCGATGGCTTTAGTGTCGGAAAAATTGCCGAGGGTTCAACACAACGGGCACAAATCGGCAATCGCCTTTACACCGTTATTCCGATTTCTGTCGTGCTGACTGCTGTGAAAAGCGGCCAGTTGAGCGTCGGCCCGGCCACAGCCACGGCCACGTTGTTGGTCGCATCTTCAGATCAGCCGCGCGATTCACTTTTCGAGCGCTTCGGTATTCACGACCCGTTTGGAGGTTTCGGCGGCGATCAAAAGCAGGTCTCGCTCGCTAGTGATATGCTGAATGTCGAATCGTTGCCGGTGCCGGTGGAAAATGCGCCGGCAAATTTCAACGGCGCAGTGGGTGATTATACCATGACCGTTAGCGCCGGTCCGACAAACGTCACAGTTGGTGATCCGATTACCGTGCGCGTGCAGATTTCCGGCTGCGGCGACGTTGCCGCGCTCACGTTGCCCGACCAGACCACGTGGAGCGATTTCAAAACTTTTCAGCCGACATCGAAAGTTGAAACGACCGACCAGCTTGGCATTCAAGGCACAAAAACTTTCGAGCAAATCGTTACGCCGCAAACCACGGACGTTCACGAACTGCCGCCATTCTCGTTTTCATTTTTTAATCCTGAAACCAAAACTTTTCGCACGCTCACGCAACCGGCCATGGAACTTGCCGTGCATTCTGGCGGCACGGCAGTCGTGCCGACAATTGCGTCCGCAAAATCTTCTAATGCCGAAATTCCAGTGCCCGCGGATATTCTGCCGATCAAACAAAACCTCGGCGCACTCGCACAAATCAGCCCGCCACTGGTCGCGCGTCCGTGGTTTCTCGCCGTGCAAAGCGTGCCGGTGCTTGCGTGGCTCGCCGCATTTGCCTGGCGTAAGCGCATGGACAGTCTCGCCAACAATCCGCGTTTGCGACGGCAGCGCCGCGTTGCACAACTCGTTGAAAGCGGTTTGAGTGATTTGCGCCGATTTGCGGCAGAAAACAATTCAGACGAGTTTTTCTCCACACTGTTTCATTTGTTGCAGGAACAACTCGGCGAACGTCTTGATTGCCCCGCGTTTTCAATCACGGAGGCGGTGATTGACGAAAAGCTGCGTCCGCTCGGCGTGCCGGATTCGCCGCTCAGCGCCTTGCATGAGCTTTTTCAGGTTTGCAATCAGGCACGTTATGCGCCCATTAAAGACAGCCGTGAATTGAATGCCATCGTCGCTCAATTTAAAACCGTTACACGTGAACTTCAAAATTTCGAAGTATGAAAACGCAATTGCAAATTTTCATTGCCGTCGTTGCGATTTCGCTTTTCGCCGGCAAAATTTTTGCGGCTGATACGCAGGATGATTTTGCCGATGCGAACAGGCTTTACGACGAAGGAAAATTTTCTGATGCGGCGAATGGTTACGAAAAAATTCTTCAATCCGGTTCGGTTTCACCGTCATTGCTTTTCAATTACGGCAACGCGGAATTTAAATCCGGCCGGATTGGCCGCGCTATTGCTGCATTTCGCAGCGCCGCGCAGTTCGCGCCGCGCGATTCCGATGTGCGCGCAAATCTTGAATTTGTCCGCAATCAAGTGCAAGGTCCGACATTGCGCGAAAGCCGCTGGCAAAACTGGCTCGGTATGCTGACTTTGAATGAATGGACGACGCTGGCTGCGATAGCGCTTTGGATTACGTTCGCTCTGCTGGCGGCAATGCAGATTCGTCCCGCGCTGCGACCGGCGTTGCGTAGCCTGTCGGGTGTCATCGGCATCCTTGCCATTTTATTCTGTGCAGGCGTTGGCGCGGATGCGGCGATTTATTTTTCAAAACCAATTGCCGTCGTGGTTGCGCCTGATGCGATGGCGCGTAGCGGGCCGTTCGACGAAGCACAAAGTGCGTTCACCGTTTATGACGGTGCGGAACTCGCCGTGACCGATCAAAGAGACGACTGGCTGCAAGTCACGGATGGTTTGGGACGAATTGGCTGGCTTGAACGCAAGCAGGTGGAAATTTCAACCGAAAATTAAATCGGCACGGACTTTGCGCTTTGAACTCGCGCCAATGCCGAATATAAATTGCGCGTGTCTCAACCGGTTCAATCCGCCATCAACGCCGCCACGCGCCTGTGCGCGATCTTCGGCTCACCCATCGCCCATTCCGCGTCGCCCGCGATGCACAACGCCGCCTTCGCCGCGCTTGGTCTCAACTGGCGCTATCTTGCGTTCGAGGTTAATCCTAAAAATCTTCGCGCCGCCATCGAAGGCGCGAAGGCGATGAACTTCGCCGGAATAAATTTAACCGTGCCGCACAAGCTGCTCGCGGTCGAAATGATGGACATACTGGATGAATCCGCCAAAAAGTGGGGCGCAGTCAATACGATTCGCTTTGATAGCGCGCATGCAATCGGCTTCAACACGGATGCGGACGCGATTGTAACGGCGTTGCGCGAAGATTTGAAAATGGAATTGCGCGGCGCGAAAGTGCTTTTGCTGGGCGCGGGCGGGGCGGGGCGGACGGCGGCGTTGAAGCTTGCATCGGAAAGCGTGGCGGAACTTTTTCTCGTCAACCGCACGGAAACCAAAGCCGGTGCCGTGGCGGGAGAAATTATTGAGCGTTTTCCATTCGTAAAAGTGGTTGTCGGTTTTCCAAAATCCACTGTTGATCTCGTCATCAACGCGACATCGCTTGGCTTCAAGCTGGATGACGTGTCGCCGCTGGACGAGAATCAGTTTTCTTTGAAACAAACGCGCGCCGTTTATGACATGATTTATCGTCCGGCGGAAACGGCTTTGCTGAAGGCGGCGAAAAATTCCGGTTGCGAAACGGCGAACGGCCTCGGCATGTTGCTGCATCAGGGCGCGAAAGCGTTTGAAATATGGACGGGCAAACCCGCGCCGCTCGAGGTGATGCGCCGCGCGCTGGAAGAAAATATTTATGGGCATTGACGCGATTTTCAACGCGCACAACTGGTCGGTCATGCCGTTTCATTTCTGGTCGCTGGTTTTTTTCGCGCTTGGCTGCATCGTCGGCAGTTTTCTAAACGTGTGCATTCACCGGCTGCCGCTGAGCATGAGCATCGTCTCGCCGAAATCGCACTGCCCGCACTGCAAGTATTCGATTCCGTGGTATCTTAACATTCCACTGGTGACGTGGATGGCGTTGCGCGGTCGCTGTAAAAATTGCGGCGCGCCGATTTCTCCGCGCTATTTCATCGTTGAATTGTCCACGGGAATTGCATTTTTGAGTTGCTGGCTGGTTTTTGGAGACAAATCGCCATTGCTCGCCATTGTTTACGCAATTTTTCTCGCGGGACTGATCGTGGCGACGTTCATTGACTTCGAGCATTTCATCATTCCCGACGAAATCACGCTCGGCGGCATTGTCGTTGGTTTTGCGGCATCGTTTTTTTTGCTGTCGCTGCACAACGCAAATTCGCTGGCCGCCGGAATGTGGCAAAGTCTGCTCGGCGTGGTGGCTGGCGCGGGATTGGTCTACGCGATTTTGCGATTGGGGAAATTATTGTTTGGCCGGCAGCGGATAAAATTGCCGGTGGAAACAAAAATTATTTTTTCCGAGACGCATTTGCATCTGGCGGACAAGGAAATTCCCTACGAAGAATTGTTTTATCGCAAGTCAGACGTGATTGCGCTGCGCGCGCGGACGGTGGAACTGGTGGATCGTTGCTATAAAAATGTGCTGGTGCGACTGTCGTCAACGGCGCTGGAAATCGGCGGCGAAAAAATGGATCCGGAAACGGTCGCGCACATGGAGGCGGTGAGTGCGGAAATCATTTTGCCGCGCGAGGCGATGGGTTTGGGCGACGTGAAATTCATGGCGGCAATTGGCGCGTTCATCGGCTGGCAGGGCGTGTTGTTTTCGCTGGCGGTCAGCTCGTTCATCGGCGCGGCAACCGGTGTGATTTTGATTTTGATGCGGCGGCGCGAATGGTCATCGCGAATGCCTTATGGACCTTACATTGCGCTGGCGGCGGCGATTTGGATTTTTTGCGGGAAGAAATTTTTAACTGCGCTTTTCCATTGACCGGCTGGCTTCTTGCAGATCGTCGCTGCCGGTTGATTGAATCAATCTGCCGCCTTGTTTAATCAAACTGACGGCTTCTCTGGCCTGTCTGACAATCCATTTGGTCAATCTTCCGGGTCATTTGACGTGTCTTCCAACTCATTTGGGCCGTCTGCCGGGGCATTTGGCTTCTCTGTCTGGTCATTTTGCCCGTCTGCCGACTCATTGACGCGTCGTGCTGAACAAATGTAAGCGTCACGCCAAGCACCTTTATTCCGTGAAGTCATAAGTGTCATAGCATAATGCTATGACGAATACGACACAGGCCGATGAAGTGGTGATAAAAGCCGATGTGCTGGGACGTATGCGAACGTCCCGTAAACGGCGGGAGCAACTGCTCGACGAGTTTGAACGCCGTGGGTTGACCGGCCAGAAGTTTGCGGTGGTGGTTGGGATCAAATACCAGACGTTTGCGACTTGGGCGCAAAAGTGGCGGCGGCAACGTGGCGCATATTCGGCGGTGAAAACGCCCAAGCAATTGCGCTGGCTGGAGGCGGTGGTGGGAGAGGCGCAAGGCAGTGGTGATAAAAATCCGTTGCCGCTGGTGTTGGAGCTGCCCGGCGGGGCGAAGGTGCAAATCACCGATGCCAAGCAAGCGGCTTTGGCGGCGGTGTTGCTGCGGGCATTGGAAAAACCATGTATGTTTTTCCGGCAGCCTGAAAGTGTTCGTGGCGGTGGAGGCATGCGACATGCGCAAAGGGTTCAACGGTCTGCACGCCTTGGTGACCGAACGGCTGGGTGAGGAGCCACGAACCGGCGCGCTGTTTGTGTTCAGCAACCGGCGGCACACGCGGATCAAGATTTTGTGCTGGGACGGCACGGGATTATGGGTGCTGACCAAGCGGCTGGAGCAAGGCACTTTTTCCTGGCCAAGGAATGTCGAGCCAGGAACGACCAAGTTGAAGCTGACACCCCAAGCGCTGGCGATGCTGACCGACGGCGTGGATTTGCGCGGAGGCAAATTGCGTCCGTGGTATGAGCGCGAGGCCTGAAAAAAAGTTTCAAAAAGTTTGAACCTTCGTCGGCTGGGACACGTCAGAGTTGGCGACGATGAACCTCGCGCCGCTTCACGCTGAACTTTCCGCCGCGCGTGAACTCGCCGCCTCATTGCAAAGCGCTTTGGAACAGTCCCGGCGGGAGAACGCGCTCGTGCGGCAAATCCAACATCTCTACCGGATCGAAGCGAACTTGCGAGAACACCGCGCCGGCCCGCGACTGCGCGCCGGTCAAAGCCGCCCGGTGGTCGAACGCATTAAACGCGTTCTGGTCAAACTCAAAACCAGCGGACGGCATCTGCCGCAGAGTCTGCTGGGCGGAGCCGTTGATTATGCGTTGGGCCAGTGGCGCACGTTGGAAGTTTATCTCGATGACGGCCGGGTGGAGATCGACAACAACCTCGTGGAAAATGCCATTGGGCCCACGGCCATCGGCAAGAAAAACTGGCTCTTCGTGGGTGACGCTAGAGCCGGTGAACGCAGCGCCATCATTTATACCGTCATCGAAAGCTGCCGACGTCGCGGCCTTGATCCCTTCGCTTATCTTCGTGAAGTCCTCACCCGCCTGCCCAACATGACCAATCACCAAATCCCCGAAGTCACGCCCCAAACCTGGACCAAAACGCAACCGCCAGTGCAACGGCTCGCATCATAAACGTCATAGCATATTATCTCTCACACTTACGAAACTGCCGCTTTAGTTGCTCTGTCAAAAAGGTGTTTGGCGTGACGCTTACCCGCCGCCGCAATCCCATAGAGTTCATAAAAATTTCCCTGAGTCGAGGGCGAGACCGAGTTTGTATAAAATGCAAAAAGAATCCCCGAAATACCGGTGAGTAAGCCGGCAATCACGTAACTGCCAGCGATGACGGCGCGAGTATTGATGCCTGAAAAACGCGTGGCCTCCTCATTACGCCCGACCGCGAAAAGATAGCGACCATAAACCGAACGATGCAGCACAACCCACATGATGATTGAAATGAGGATGAGCAGCACGAAGGTCATCGGCAGTCCGAACAATTTTCCGTTTGCCAGACTTTGCAGCGTTTTGAAACCTTCAGCGTCACCAAAACCCTTGGTCGTGTCCTGCGCGATAAACCGCGCGATGCCGCGATACAGCAGCAGTCCGCACAACGTCACGATAAACGGCTGCATTCTGAACTTTGTGATAAGAAAACCGTGCGCCCAGCCAAGCGTCATCCCGACAGCGGCGACAAACAGCACGGCCAACGGCCATGGCCAATGCCATTCCGTCAGCGCCATCACCAACAACATGCCGGTCAGCGCTATCATCGAGCCGACGGACAAGTCAATGCCGGCGGTGATGATGACCAGTCCCGCGCCAAGACTGAAAATCCCGAACAGGCCGATGACGTTGGCCATATTGCCCAGATTGGCCTGTGAGAAAAAGCGCGGGTTCTCAAATCCCGTGACCGCGCACAGAACAACCAACAAAATAAAAATTCCAAGCTCCTTTTTCATTCTTCAAAGGCAGGTTTGGCCGCGGAAATTCTTTTGCCGACGGCGAGCTGCATGACATTTTCTTCCTTGCAGTCCGCACGCTCAAGCATACCGGTGATTTCGCCCTCGTGCATGACGGCAATACGGTCGCTGACGTTCAAAATCTCCTCCATGTCGCTGCTAATCATCAGAATGACCGCACCCTGCTCCGCCATCGTCCGCATAAGGCGGTAAATCTCAGCTTTCGCACCAACGTCAATGCCGCGCGTCGGCTCATCCAAAATCAGCACGCGCGGCGACATCGCCAGCCACTTGCCAAGGACGACTTTCTGCTGGTTGCCGCCGCTCAAATTCAAAACCCGGGTTTCGATGCCCGGCGTTTTCACTTTCAGCGAAGCCACCTGCTCAACTGCAATTTCGCGCTCGCGTTTCCGTTGAATCAAGCCGCAACGTGAATACCGCCGTAATGAGGGCAAACTGATGTTTTCTCGGACGGTCATTTCAACCACCAGTCCCTCCGTGCGCCGGTTTTCTGGCGCGAGATAAATCCCGTGGTCAATTGCATCACGCGGCCGGTTGATGGAAACTTTTTTACCGTCAAGGAAAATCTCCTTTTGGGGCGATGGATCAAGACCAACCATCGTCTTGGCCAGTTCGGAACGGCCGGCACCGACGAGCCCGGCAAAGCCGAGAATTTCTCCGCGCGCAGCGTCGAACGAAACAGTTTTGTCCGGATAGAGCGGCGAGACCACGTTCCGCGCTTTGAAAAAGGCCGGTATTTTTGGCACTTCGGATTTGACGTAAAAACTTTTGATTTCGCGCCCGACCATCAGGCTCACCAGCTTGTCGTGGGTGGCCTCGGCGTGCGACAGTTCCCCGGCATTTTTGCCGTCGCGCAAAATGACCACTCGGTCGGCGCATTCGTCAATTTCGCCGAGCCGGTGCGAAATATAAATGACGCTGACGTCCTGTTCGCTCAATTCGCAGACGAGGTCGAGCAGGCGTTTCGTTTCGGTCAAGGTGAGGCTCGAAGTCGGTTCGTCCATGATGATGAGCCGCGCGCTGAGCGAAAGCGCCTTTGCAATTTCAACCATTTGCTGATGCGCGATGGAAAGCTTGTCGAGCCGTGTGCGGGTCGAAATCTGCAAACCCAGCCGTTTCAAAAACGGCTCGGTGTCGGTGTGGATTTTTTTTTGGTTGACCAGGCCGAGGGAATTTCTTGGCTCGCGTCCGAGAAAAACGTTGGCGGCAACATCGAGGTTTTCCAGAACGTTCAGTTCCTGGTGAATGAATCCAATGCCCAGCCGGATGGCGTCCTGAACGCCTTGAATTTTCACCGGCTGGCCGTCAATTTTAATTTCACCGGCGTCCGGCTGGCGCACGCCGCCGAGAATTTTCATCAATGTGGATTTGCCCGCGCCATTTTCGCCGCAAATGGCGACGACTTCGCCGCGCCCGATTTGCAGGCTGACGTCATCCAGCGCCACAACGCCGGGAAATCTTTTGGAAATCCCGCGCATGTCCAGCAAAGGCGGAGCGGTCATTTATTGGCCGAGCAATTGTTTCAACTTCGCCTGAAAATCGGCAACGTTGTCTTTTTTGATGGCCTGAGTGGGAATATACATCTTGCCGCCAGCCAGTTGGGACTGGTCGCCATGAAGATATTTGTCCATGCGCGTGATGGCCTGCCGGCCAAACTCATACGGCTGCTGAACGACCGTGCCGTAAATGTCGCCGCTGGCGACGCCGGCGAGCGTGTCGGCATCTTCATCGAAACAGACAATTTTCACCTGGCCGGCTTTGTTCGCACCGCGAACGGCGTTTAAAATCGCCGGGCCATTGTAACTGTAAAGCCCAATCAACGCGGCGACGTCGGGATATTTGACGAGCGTATCCTCGGCATTTTTCTGCGCGCGAACGTGGTCGGCGTCATCCGTCCGCACGTCAATGATTTCAATGTTTGAACCCGTCAGCGCTTTTTCAATTCCGGCCATTCGATCTTTTGCGTTCTGCGCGTCAAGAAAGCCGACGAACAGCATGATTTTGCCGCCGTTGGGCAAAACTTCCTTGATCAATTGTCCGGCCTGCTCGCCGGCCGCCTCGTTGTCGGTGCCGATGTAGCAAACGCGCTTGCTGTCTGCCGCGTCGCTGTCACAGCAAATCAAAAGGGCTTGACCCGCGATTTTATTCAGAAAATCAATCTGGTTTTTCGGATCAATCGGGCTGACCGCAATGCCGTCTTCGCCGCGCGCGACCAGATCGTCCAAAATCTGCTGCTGCTCGGCGGCGCTGCCGGTGGAGGGAATGCGGAAATCCACATCCACATCGCCGAGTTCCTTCGCCGCATCCTCGCAACCCGTGCGCGCAATCGTCCAAAAATTCGCCGCGTTGTTGCTGACGAAGGCAAGCTTCAATCTTTTCGGCGGCGCTGCTCCGCCAGATGTAGTTGACGCATTTTCATTTTTGCCGCAACCAGGCATGATCGCAGCGATACAAAACACGAGGAACAGCAGTTGGATTTTTTTCATGGTTGAATTATTCGGTTTTAATTTTATTTTACGGAGAATTTATAGATGATGGTGTTTTTGTAAATATCGCCGGGTTTCAATTCGGTCGTCGGAAAATTCGGATGATTCGGCGAATCGGGAAAACCTTGCGCCTCCATACAAAAAGCATCGCGGGATTGATAAACCCAGCCACCTTTACCGGTAATGCTACCATTAAGAAAATTTCCGGTGTAAAATTGCAGTCCCGGCGAGGTTGTCCAGACCTCCATTGTGCGACCGCTCACCGGTTCATAAGCGCGCGCGGCCAAACCCAGTTGCCCGGCAGGTTTATTGAGAACCCAATTGTCGTCGTAGCCGGTCGTAAATTTAATCTGCTCGTCATTCGTGTCGTTGATTCGCGCGCCAATCGCGGTTGGCTGGCGGAAATCGAACGGCGTTCCGTCCACCGGACGCAATTCACCAGTCGGAATTGACGTGCTATCCGTGGGTGTGAATTTGTCCGCGTCGATTTGCACGACGTGATCGAGAACGTCGCCACTGCCGCGTAAATTGAAATAAGAATGGTGCGTGAGATTGCAAAGCGTGTCCTTGTCGGTCGTCGCGGTGAATTGTATCCGTAACGCGTTGTCTTCCGTGACCGTGTAAATCGCTGTCACAGACAGATTGCCGGGATAACCTTCTTCACCGTCCTTACTCAAATAAGTGAGTTGAAGCGCAGGCCCGTCGGTCGTTTGCAGCGGCTTGGCCGTCCACACCACTTTGTCAAAACCCTTCCAGCCACCGTGCAAATGATTCGGCGGATTGTTTGTGGCCAGCGTGTATTCCTGACCGTCCAAAGTAAATTTTCCCTTCGCAATGCGATTTCCATAACGGCCAATCAACGCGCCGAAATATGGACTGCTCTTGATGTAACCGTCCAAATTCTCGTAGCCTAAAACGACATCGCCGAATTTTCCATTTTTGTCCGGCACTTCAAGCGATTGAACGATGCCGCCGTAAGTCATGGTGCGCGCTTCCATTCCGTGACTGTTGCGCAGCGTGTAAATTTCCACGGGTGTGCCATCCGGCGTTTTGCCGAAAGGCGCTTCGGTGACGGTCCCGGTTGATTTGGACATGGACGCGCAACCTACGAGACAAACGGCTGCAAGTTCAGCCGTAGCCAGCATGAGGAGTTGAGTTAAGTTTTTCATTTTGGCTTCTCGTTGATTTATTTTTGTCCGTAATACGCCTTCGCCCCATGTTTGCGATGAAAATGTTTGTCGATTAAAACGGATTGCATCG
Source organism: uncultured Verrucomicrobiae bacterium (assembly GCA_963719075.1). GTDB lineage: Bacteria > Verrucomicrobiota > Verrucomicrobiia > Limisphaerales > UBA11358 > UBA11358. The sequence continues at coordinate 209,294 of CAVRAN010000003.1, forward strand.
GCTTCGTCTTCGGATTGATGCGCAACGTCTCGCTTGCCAGCCGCGCAATAAACTCCAAAACGCTCGCATTGTGAACCGCGTCGTCCACATCTTTCCCCCAGGCGAACGGCCCGTGGCCGGCCACCAGCACGGCGGGATGATCGGCTGGATTTAATTTTTTGAAAGTTTCCACGATGACGCGGCCCGTGTTGATTTCATAATCGTTTTTGATTTCCGCCGGTTTCATTTGGCGTGTGCAAGGCACTTCGCCATGCCAGTAATCCGCCTGCGTGGTGCCGTAAGACGGAATTTTTCGCTGCGCTTGCGCCCAGGCTGTCGCGTAAAGACTGTGTGTGTGAACGATGCCGCCGATGCCTTTAAACGCGCGATATAAAACCAAATGCGTCGGCGTGTCAGAACTGGGCTTTAAATCGCCCTCAACAACTTTTCCGTCCGCGAGCGAAACAACGACCATTTGTTCCGGCTTAATCCCGTCATATGAGACACCGCTGGGTTTGATGACGACCAAGCCGTGTTCGCGGTCAATGCCGCTGGCGTTGCCCCACGTTTGAATGACAAGCCCTTCCCTGACCAAATCAAGGTTGGCTTTGCAGACTTGTCGCTTGAGTTCTTCGAGCATTTAAATTTTATGGAATCATTTCCGCGCGCGACTGCGAATGTCAATGAGTTGCTTCATCACGTTGTGCAAACTTCCACTCCACTCGCGCGTGCCGAAAGCGTCGTGCAATGTCTTGTAAATCGCATAAAGCTGTTTGTAAATTTCGTGCGCCTTTGGGTTCGGTTTAAAAAAATTTGGTTTCAAGCCGGTCATCTTTTTCTGTGCCCCGGCAAAATCCTTGTAAACCCCGGCAACCACCGCGCCCGCGATGGCCGAACCCAGCGCGCAGGTTTGTGCCGAACGCGACACTTTCATGGGACGGCCCGTCACGTCTGCGTAAATCTGCATTGTCAATGGACTTTTTTCAGCAATACCACCGCAGTTGATCACTTGCTCTATTTTTACACCAAATTCCTCAAAACGATTGATGATTGTCAATGCACCGAACGCCGTCGCCTCCACCAGCGCGCGGTAAATTTCCGCCGGCGTCGTATAAAGCGTTTGACCCATCAGCAAACCCGTGAGCCGCTGATCAACAAGCACTGTGCGATTGCCATTGTTCCAATCGAGTGCAAGCAAACCGGATTCACCGGGTTGCAATTTCGCCGCCGCCCTGTCCAAATCTGCGTGTGAGGAATATTTTCTGCCGCCCGGCTCGATGTAATTGACGAACCAATTAAAAATGTCGCCGACCGCCGATTGTCCCGCTTCCAGCCCATAAAATCCCGGCAACACACTGCCATTGACGATGCCGCAAAGTCCGGGGATGTCCGCCAGTTTTTCCATGTTCGGCCAGACCGCAATGTCGCAAGTGCTCGTGCCGATGATTTTGACGAGAGCGCCGGGTTGAACGCCGCAACCGACCGCGCCCAGATGCGCGTCGAACGCGCCGATTGCGACGGGAATTCCCGCCGGCAAACCGGTTTTTTCCGACCACTCCGCCGTCAAACCACCAACTGCAGAATCTATGGCGCGAACGCGATTGCAAAGTCGTCCGCGAAGCTCGCCAAGTTTCGGATCAAGTCGCGAGAGAAATTCCACATCGGGATAGCCGCCCCAAGTGTCGTTGAACATAGCCTTGTGTCCGGCGGCGCAAATCCCGACCGTCAATTTCTCCGGCGCTAGCGTCCCGGTCAGTTCGGCGGGAACGTAATCCGCCAGCTCAACCCACGAATGCGCGGCGTTGAAAACTTCCGGCGCGACGCGCAGGCATTTCAAAATTTTGCTCCAGAACCATTCACTCGAATAAACGCCTCCGCATTTGGCGAGAAATTGTGGACGGATTTTTTTTGCAAGTTCCGTGATCTCTCCGGCTTCAGCCACACCGGTGTGATCTTTCCAAAGCCAGGCCATTGCCGCCGGATTTTTAGCGAATTTTTTGTTAAAGGCGAGTGGCCGGCCGCTTTCATCCAACGGCAACGGCGTGCTACCGGTCGTGTCCACGCCGATGCCGGCGACTTGATCGACACGGAAATTTTTCACGGATTTTTTTGCCGACGCGAGCGCCTCCTTGATCGTGACTTCCGCGCCTTTGACATAATCGGCCGGATGTTGCCGCGCCAGATTCGGATCGCGGGACAAAATCACGCCCGCCGTGCCGTGTTCGTAATCCCAGACCGCTGTGCCAACCTCGCGCCCATTGGCAGTGTCAACAATTAGCGCGCGAACGGAATTCGTCCCGTAATCAAGACCAATGGTGTATTTTGGGGTCATGAACCAATCAGATTCGCAGTTTAAAAAATCAGGCCGTTACGCAAACCGTAATAGATTTCATTGTGACGCAATTCCTTTTTGAAATTTCGCAGGACAGTCGCGTCGTCAATGACCAGGAATTCGATGCCGGCCATTTCGGCAAAGTCCTCGACCATTTCTGTAGTAACCGCCTGGCTGAACGCCGTGTGATGCGCGCCGCCGGCATAAATCCACGCAGCGGCGGCAGTTTGAAGATTAGGTTTGCAAATCCAGACAGTGCGCGCCACCGGCAGCTTGGACAGCGGCTTGTCTGGCGCGACGACTTCCACTTCGTTCACCAGCAGACGAAAACGATTTCCCATATCCACCATCGAGGCGTTGATGCCGTCGCCAACAGGCGTGTCAAAGACGAGACGCGCAGGGTCGGTTTTGCCGCCGATTCCCAGCGGATGCACTTCAAGCGACGGTTTGTTTTTGGTAATGCTCGGACAAATTTCAAGCATGTGCGCGCCGAGCACTTTCATTTTTTTGGGTTCGAGATGATACGTGTAATCTTCCATGAACGATGTGCCGCCCTTGAGTCCGCCGGCCATGATTTTCAAAGCCCGGACGAGTGCGCACGTTTTCCAATCACCTTCCGCACCAAAGCCGTAACCGTCGGCCATCAATCGCTGCACCGAAAGTCCCGGCAATTGTGTCAGCCCGTGTAAATCTTCAAATGTGGTTGTAAATCCTTTGAAATCGCCCGCCTCTAAAAATTCGCGCAAACCAATTTCAATTCGCGCAGCCTCACGCAACGAGTCTTGTCTTTCACCGCCTTTGCGAAGCGCAGGCGCGATGACATAACCCGCTTCATATTCCGCAATGAGCGAGTTGATTTGCTTGTCCGTTGCGGCATTGACACTTTTCACCAAATCGCCCACGCCGTAGCCATTGACCGAATAGCCGAATTGTATTTGTGCGGCGACTTTGTCGCCTTCCGTCACCGCAACTTCGCGCATGTTGTCGCCAAAACGGCAGAATTTTGCGCCCTGCCAGTCGTGCCACGCCGCCGCGGCCCGGCACCATGCACCCAGTTGATTTTGAACGGGGATATCCTGCCAAAAGCCAACGACAACTTTCCGATTCAAACGCATCCGGCTCATGATGAATCCATGTTCGCGATCGCCGTGCGCCGACTGATTGAGATTCATGAAGTCCATGTCAATGGACGACCAGGGGATGTCGCGATTGTGCTGCGTGTGCAGATGCAGTATCGGCTTCTGCAAAATCTTCAGCCCGTTGATCCACATCTTGGACGGCGAGAACGTGTGGCACCAAGTAATGAGGCCGATACACTGACGTGTCTGGTTTGCCTGCTGACAAAGGGCAAACACTTCTTCCGGCGTTTTGAGCACAGGCTTGAAAATTACTTTCACAGGAATGGCATTCGCGGCATTTAACGCGGAGGAGATTTCCTGCGAATGCACGGCAACTTTTTTAAGCGTTTCAGGTCCGTAAAGATGCTGGCTGCCAGTCATGAACCAGACTTCAAGTCGTTTAAGGTCGGTAATCATTGCTGCAATTATCCATATGACTTTTTAATTTTCGAGAATAATCCACAATTCAGATTTATTTAGAAGTTTCGAGCGTCAGAGCGACTTCCGCGGACAAACACACATAAAGTTGTTCTCACGTCTTTCGAATCACCCATTGAAATGAAGTAGTTCCGCTGACTTTGAATTCAAATGGAGGGATAATTCCACTATTTAAAATGACTTCCGACACTATTTAAGCCTTTTTTATTACATGCTAAACGGTCATCCGAATTCCGACAGTTAATATCAGGTAAGCCGGAAATTGCCGCGATCAAAACAATTTCTTAGCATAATCTTGACCTTAAAGACTGATCTGCTCATTTTAAAACTCCAAATTCCCCATGTATAAAATATTAAATTTACTCAAATGCGCATCCCTGACGGCTGCGTTGGCTTTGGCCCAACTTCAACCGGCGGCGGCGGAAACGCCAGCCTTTAAACTTTCACTGCCGATTGCGTCCGGCCCGTTTCAGCCAACGATGGATTCGTTGACGAATTATTCCTGTCCGGAATGGTTTCGCGACGCGAAGTTCGGCATCTGGGCGCATTGGGGGCCACAGGCCGTGCCGATGGAAGGCGACTGGTATGCGCGCAAAATGTATCAGCAGGGCACGCCGGATTACGAAGATCACCTCGCGCGCTGGGGCCATCCCTCGACGAATGGCTGGAAGGATATCATTCCGCTCTGGCACGCCGAGAAATGGGATCCGGACAAGCTGATGGCGCTCTACAAAAAAGCGGGCGCGCGATACTTCGTCAGCATGGGTTCGCATCATGATGATTTTTTCCTGTGGAATTCCCAGTTACACAAATGGAACGCCGTGAACTACGGTCCGCACCGCGATGTGGTGGGCGACTGGCAGAAGGCCGCGAAGAAACAAGGTCTGCCCTTCGGCGTTTCCGAACATCTCGGCGCGAGTTTCATCTGGTTTCAGGACGCGCATAAATCCGACAAGACCGGCCCGCTCGCTGGCGTTCCCTATGACGGGGCCAATTCCAATTACTGGGAACTCTATCATTTTCCCGCTGACAAGGATGACAAGTCGGAATGGTATTCCAACAATCCGCGTTGGCAGCAGCAATGGTTCAATGAAATCAAGGAACTCGTGGACAATTATCATCCCGATTTGCTTTACAGCGACGGTCCCGTGCCGTTCGGCAACGAAGTGGGCTTGAGCCAGATTGCCAATCTTTACAACGACAATATTCAGCACAATCATGGCAAGTTGACTGCCGTTTACAATTGCAAACAACCTTCCGACGGACGCTGGGTGCAGGACTTTGAACGCGGGGTCAATGGCCGCATCAATCCCTATCCGTGGCAGACTGACACGTCCATCGGCGACTGGTTTTACAACCGGCACTGGAAATACCAGCCGTTGAGCTGGACGGTTCACATGCTCGTGGACATTGTCAGCAAAAACGGAAATTTGCTGCTTAACGTCGTGCTGCGTCCCGACGGTTCGCTGGATCCCGAAGTCGAGACAATGTTGCACCAGCTCGCTGACTGGACGGCCATCAACGGCGAGGCGATTTACGGCACGCGTCCGTGGCTGGTTTACGGTGAAGGCGAAGTGCAGGCCAAAGGCGGCGCGTTCAAGGAAAATTACACTTACACGGCGAAGGACATCCGCTTCACGACGAAAGGCAAAGCGCTCTACGCGATCGCGCTGGGCTGGCCGGATGACGGCAAATTTGTCATCAAGTCACTCGCCAAAACCGATGATGCGAGCGTGAATAAAATCAAACGCGTGAAGTTGCTCGGTCATCCGGGAAAATTGAAATTTACACAGACGATGGAAGGGTTGACAGTGGAATTGCCGGGAGAAAAATTGAGCGACCTGACCTGCTCATTGAAAATCATCGGCTGCAATTTGCAGTCGGTGACACCAACGACAGTCGTCCATCCTGACGCGACAGGACAGTTGACTTTGTCCGCCACGGACGCGGAATTGCATGGCAGCCAGCTTCAGTTGGAAACCCAAGGAGGATTGCCGGACATCGGATACTGGGATAAAAGCGACGAGTCCGTTTCGTGGACGTCACAAATTACAAAGACCGGCAATTTCAAAGTCACCGCCACGATTGCCACACTTAATGCTGGCGCCAGTTTTGTCGTCGAAGTGGGCGGTGAAAAAATCAGCGCCCAGGCACCACAGACCGGCGGCTGGGACAAGTTCCAGGCGATTGACCTGGGTCAAGTCCAGATCAAGCAGCCCGGCAAGCTGACCATAAAGGTCGGCGCGAAAGACATTGCAAGCTGGAAGGCCATCAACCTCAATTCAGTTCAGTTGACTCCCGCGGATTAAACCAAAAAGTCGAAAAACTTCTCCCCGGAAATAAATTTCACTCATGTTAAAATTATTCCGTCGCGGAGGGCATCATTGGAATGGTGTTCGCTCATCCTTGTTAAAACCAAATGACCGTAAAAAAGTGCACGGTTGCAACGTTGGCGTGAATGGTGATCTCGGACATCCCAGCAGGAACAGTCGAACCGCATTTGAAAAATAAGAATTTACAGCTACTTCGACATCAAACCGGCCGCTGATAAAGTCAATGCTCGGATTGTTCGTCGATAGATGATCCAACACAACTTGACTCTTGGTTTCCCGCCAACCTGATTTTCATGGCCAAAACTGGAATTGTTTTTGGGTGGTCATACATGGCAACTGACTTTCAGGCTGCGCGGTCTTTTGTTTCCAGCTTCTGCCATATCGCACCGTAGATGGCGATGAAGACAAAACAGACGAGCGGCACCACAAAGCCAATCCGCATGGAATGAACATCTGCGATGTGTCCCATGAACGGTGCGGCAATCGCCCCGCCGACGATGGACATGACAATGAGCGACGAGCCGAGCTTGGTGTGGTCGCCCAGCCCGCGAATGCCCAGCGCAAAAATCGTCGGAAACATGACCGACATGAAGAAGAACGTGCCGAACAATGCATACACGCCAGGCGTGCCGCCGCTCATGCACACCGCCGTCAGCACGACGTTGACGACCGCGTAAGCCGCCAGCACGAGGTTGGGTTTGAATTGGCTGATCACCGCGCTGCCGCACAGACGTCCGAACATGAACAGACCAAATCCGATTGCACCCAGGCACTTGGAGGCTTGCAACTTCGTCACGCCGGGGTCGTTCTCCATGATATAATTGACGCAGAAGCTGAAAATGCCCGTTTGCGCCGCGACGTAAAGAAATTGCGTGCCGATGCCCAATGTAAAATGTTTACGCCGGAACATGTCCCAGTTTTTTGAAACCAGCAGGAACGCGGCAATGTAGGCGGCCACCAGCAGCCCAAACTTCGTTGGCTGGAACAAGGCCGGTGGCATGTTCAGCAAGGTCCAGATCAATCCCAGAATCGGAGCGATGAAGAAATATAACAGCCCGCAGACAATGGCCAAAGCGACGGCAATGCCGGCAAGCTGGCGGCTGGATGGCTTGAGGCGGTTTTTTTGTTCTTCCGCCTTTTTGCTTTCATCCTCGGCATGCAAATCCGGCACCTTGGACACTGCGAAGATCACAAGCAGTAACGCCACAAAAATACCGATACCCAAATAGGGAGTCGCAAGACCAGCATTGGCATTGGCTACTTTCGCGTTGTCATCGCCGCCAAAGACAAAATATCCGCCAATAATCGGGCCGAGGATCCAGCCGCCCCCGTTGATCGTCTGCGCGATATTGATGCGTGTCGCGCCATGTTCCGGCGCGCCCAAGACCGTGGTATAAGGATTGGCAATCGTTTCCAAACAGGTCATACCCGCCGCGATGACGAACAAACCGAGTAAAAACGCCCAGTATTCACCGATACTCGTTGCCTGAATGAACCAGAACGCTCCGGCGGCAATCAACGACAGTCCGACGAGAATGCCGCCCTTGTAACCGAACTTCCGCGCAATCAAACCGGCAGGAATTGCCATCAGGAAGTAAGCCAGATAATTGGCGGACTGCACGAGCCCGGACTGTTCCTTGTTGATGTGCAGCGAGTCCTGAAAATGTTTGTTCAGGATGTCAATCATGCCGTTGCAAAAGCCCCACAACAAAAACAGCGACGTGACCAGTGCGAAGGTGATGAACAGATTTTTGCCGTCGGGGGCGCGAAACAGTCCCGGACTTTTGGTTGGGTTGGATGACGAAGTGGTCATAATTTTTCTGTTTGTAATGGCGGCCATTTTCGGGTGCAGTGAGTTTCTAGGCGCTTTCCAAAATGATGTTCGCGTATGGCGTCGTATCCCCGGTCCGGATGAGGCCGATGGCGTGCGGCACGCGCTGCTTGAATTCGCTATGCGGTTCGTGCAGCAATTCAATTCCTTTCAGCACCTCGGTAAACGCGGAGCGGGTTTTGCCACTGTTTAATTTCAAAAACTCTTGCGCCATCCAGACGTTGCCGATCTGGAAATTAGGGCGGAGTGCTCGCAGCACTGCCAGCACCGTCGGCACATCATCCACTAGCGAGATGTCCACCGTCTCAATCATCGGCCAAAAGGGAAAGCCTCGATCCGCGATGACGAGCGTGTTGGTATGGCGCACGCGACTGAGCAGCGAGTTGATCCGGGGATTGAGAATGCCGGTTTTGAGCATAAGCGATTTTTTTTAGAACCCGCGCAAATCCGTGCTGCTGCGTTTGGGCAGGCCGGGCGCGGGGGTGCGTTTGAGGACAAGGTATTCAATCCCGATTTTTTTGCAATACTCTCGCTTGCCGCCTTTGTCGCCGTCTTCGTTCACCGCGTAAATGTCCGGCTGCAATTTTTTTATTTCCGGGTCGGCGTCGAGCCAGCCTTCGCCGCTGGAAATCATCGCCTGCTTCACGAATTTGATCGAGCCGACGACGTAGCGCCGCTCGGCCTCCGGCAACAGCGGATGGCCTTCGCCTTTGAGCAGCCGGATATTTGCGTCGTGGCCGACAACGACGTAAAGATCGCCGAACGCGCTGACCTCTTCGAGAAACCGCACATGGCCGGAGTGAAACCAGTCGAAGCTGCCGGTGACGACAACTTTTTTCCGTCCGGGAATCGAAGGCATCGGCGCAGGTTGGGAAAAGCCGCTTAGTTGTTCTGCGCGCAAAATGCGATATTCCAAATTGTTCTTTTTGCAAAATGATTGTCGCGCTTCGTTGGAATCCGTTTCCAAATCCACCCAGATTTGCGGATGAAAATTATTTTCTTCCGGCAGCTCGTCCAGGTTTTGCATGTCGCTGATGGGAATCACGCGGCTCACATAACGCACGGCTTCGAGAAAATAAAGCCGTTCCACCAGCGGAAATTTTGGTGCTTGGCCGGTTTGTTCCCGCAGCGTTTCATCCGGCCAGAGCAGCACGGTGAGTTCGCCGAGCTTCGCGGCTTCTTCGAGAAAACGCAGGCCGCGCGACTTGATGTCATCGAAGCCGCCGCTGACGACTATTTGTTTTTGAGAACTCATTTGGCAGTAGTGCGAATGGTGACTTGCAACGCGCCGGGAACTTTTTCTTTTGACGCGACGAGCAGATAACCGCCGCCGCAGCCGGAATACATCGCGCCGGGAAAATGTTTTTGATAAACTTTGAGAATCGCCTTCAAATCTAGTTTGATGAGCGGATGCGCGACGACGTGCGGCAATAATTTTTCCCAGCACAACATCGTTTCGTTGAACGAAGCGCCGAGCGCGTTCACGTCCATCTTTTTGATCGCGTCGAAACAATCCGTCCCGCTCTGGCCGAGCCGCCCGACCCATTTCGGCTCCAGATTTTTTACGCCGAGCGGACTGTAACCGTCCGGTCGCGGTTCAACCGGCAGCAGGTGCAACACTTTTTCCAGCCAGCGCGCGTGGTTCGCGGAATTGAGCGACTCGATGTGCGATGGAAAAACGCCGCCGTGAATTTTGAAATCGTAATCGAGCCGGTTGATGCCGGGATAAACCAAACCGATCATGTCCTGCGAACCACTCGGTTCCGTTTTGCCTCTGTTTTCGACTTCATAAAGTTCGCGCACCAATTCCTCTGGCGGACGATTGGGCAGTTTTCCCTTCCAAATTTTCATCGCGACTGCGCGCGTGCCGCTGGCGATGCCAGAACGATCCATCGGGCGAAAATCCGGCTCGATTTGCACGACGACCATCGCGCCCGGCGGCTTCGGGTTGTGCTGCGAAACGAACGGCTGGTCAATCCAGCCACCCGCAAGTTGCAGGCGGTTGGGAATTTTGCCGATGACTTCGGTAATGAAAGGCGTCGCGTTTTTCATTAACCGATGCCAACACGTTTACCAGCCTTGCGATGATTATATTGTTCCTTGATCCATTTGTAAGTGATCGCGAGACCTTTGTTCAAGGTCGTGTTCGGTTCCCATTTAAGAACTTTTTTGATGAACGTGTTGTCCGAATTCCTGCCGGCCACACCTTGCGGCGCGGTCAAATCGTAACTGCGTTTCAATTTCTTGCCGGCGATCTTTTCCACCTTGTCCACGAGTGTGTTGATGGAAACCAGTTCGCTCGAACCAAGATTGATCGGCGTGGCGATGAGTTCGTCACAATGCGTAATCATGTCAATGCCCTTCACGCAATCGTCAATATACATGAAGCTGCGCGTCTGATGGCCGTCGCCCCAGATGTTAATGCGAAAATCATTTTTATCAATCGCCTCGATCATCTTGCGGCACATCGCGGCGGGCGCTTTTTCACGGCCACCGTCCCACGTACCGTGCGGACCATAGACATTGTGAAAACGGGCGATAAACGTTTTCATGCCGCGCTCGTGCCAGTATTCCTCGCAGAACATTTCGGAAATTAATTTTTCCCAGCCATAACCGCGCTCGGCCATCGCCGGATAGGCGTCCGATTCCTTCAAGGCCCGGACGTTCGGATCTTTTTGCAACAACGTGTTGTAAGCGCAGGCTGACGAGGAGAAAAAGTAACGGCGGGCACCCGCCTTATAAGCGGCCTCGACCATGTGGGTGTTGATGAGAATGCTGCGCAGGCATTCCACGCGGAATCGTTCGATGAAGCCCATGCCACCCATGTCCGCCGCCAGATTATAAACCTCCACCGCCCCTTCGCAAACACGATGGCAATTGTCCTCGTTGCTTACGTCCAAGCAAAGATTCTCGACGCCCGGCACGTGCAGATACCATTCGTAAAGCGGCTTCTTGTCCACCGCGCGAATGTTGGTAAAACCTTTTTTCTTGAAGTAAAGCGCCAGATTGCCGCCGATGAATCCGCCCGCGCCCGTAATGACGATCAAATCCTTCTTCTGCAGCGGAGCGTCCCTTTCAATAAGTCGTTTCTTGTGTTCCATAATTATCGTTGTATTATCGTTGTCTATTTGGATATTGATACAGCCACCATCAGTTGTAAAATATTCGGTTGGAGTTTCGGCTTGTTTTGACGAACTAGGAATGTCCATTATTGATAAATATATATCTATAATTGACTTTTAATGAAAAAGCTTCTGCCAATTTCCAAACCTGACTTCTTTTCCACGCAGGTTTCACAAGCACGCCGTTTTTATTTCAACCTTAAACCTTCCCCAAATACAAAACTGGTCGTCGTTTGTGGAGGAGTCGAACACTGCGCGCCAGATTATACCATTAGCCGCAAATCTTTCCCATTTTATTCAGTTGAATTCGTAGCGCAAGGAAGCGGTCGGCTTAAATTGAACCATTCCGAACATGTCTTGCAACCCGGAAGTGTGTTTTCTTACGGGCCGCACATCCCGCATGATATTTTCACCACTTCCCATCACCCATTGATCAAATATTTCGTTGATTTTGCCGGCTCCGATGCCGTCAAGCTTCTTAAATTCTCCAAACTTAAACTTGGTGCCGTGTCACAGGTTTTTCCACCCACGGAAATCCAGCCCCTCTTTGACGAATTGATCCGCAATGGTCTGCGCGGCACACCACGATCGCCAGAAATCTGCGTCAGACTTTTGGAGGGGTTAATCCTTAAAATGTTTGATGCGCGAGCACCATTGCCAAACCAAGACACTCTTGCTTTTTCCACTTACCAACAATGCCGCAGTCACATCAACCAAAATTTTTTGCGACTACGTTCATTGAAACAAATATCTGCGGAGTGTCGTATTGATGTGGCTTATTTATGTCGGCTGTTTCAGCGTTACGATCAACAAACGCCATACCAGACTTTAATCCGCCTCAAAATGAATTACGCCGCTGAACGGCTTCAGTCACCAGACACCATGGTCAAGCAAATCGCGGAAGAAACAGGCTTTATCAACCAGTTCCATTTTTCACGGGTATTCAAATCTGTGTTTGGTCTTTCGCCAAGATCGCTTATTAAAATTCGGTAGTTGGTCCGGCAGAAACATTGAAAGCCACCCAGCGAAACTTCATCGCGGTTGAGGACGCGGTCGAGGCGCTTACAAGTAGTAAACAACGCGACGCCACTGCCTTTTTTATTGTCGTGCCGTTTGAATGACCGCAGCAAACGCCGGTTTTGGATGATCATTTCGGTCAAATAAAAGCGGATAGGCCGTGCGTCCGTGAACCGGCCAGTTGTTGAGCCACGAATTCCCGTCAGTCACGCCCCAAAACGTCACGCGGCTGATGACGTCGCGATGTTTCACAAAAATGGAAAATAGATCGGCGTAGCGTTGCGCGAGTTTTTGCTGGACCGAATCCGGCAGGTCGCTCGCGTAAGGATTTAATTTTCCCTGCGCCGAAAAATTCATTGAAACGTCCGCGCCTTGATTTTTTGTTGGCGCGGGCAGCACGTCCAAATCCAGTTCCGTGATCATGACCTTCACGCCGAGTTTGGAAAATGCGGAAATAGTTTCGTCCACTTGATTCGTCGTCGGCCAGTCCATTTTGTAATGGCCTTGCAAACCAATGCCGGAAATTTTGATGCCCTGCGACTGTAATTTTTTAATCAAGGCAATCGCGCCGTTTCGTTTCGCCGGATTTTCCAGCGAAAAATCGTTGTAATATAATTCAGCCGACGGATCGGCTTCGTGTGCGAACTGATATGCGTAGAACAGATAATCGTCGCCGATAATTTTTTCCCATGGTGATTCGCGCAGCGTGCCGTCGTCATTCAACGCCTCGTTCACCACATCCCAGCCGCCGATTTTTCCCTTGTAGCGACCGACCACCTTAAAAATGTGATCGCGCATCCGTGCCAGCAACGCGGCGCGGTCAATCGGTTTTCCGTCGGCTTCTTCAAAAACCCATTTCGGCGTTTGTTGGTGCCATATCAAATTGTGGCCGACGATGAACATTTTATTTTTTACACCAAAAGCGACGTAACGATCCGCCGCGATGAAATTAAATTTTCCCGGTGCGGGATGAACCGATTCCCATTTCAAAACATTTTCCGGGCTGATGGAATTGAACTGCTGTCTGATGAGTGCGACCGCGGCTGAATTCGATTCAGAAAATTGCGATTCATTCAGTGCCGCACCGATGAGAAAATCATTTTTGAAGGCGTGCTTCAATGTTGTGCGTGCGCAGCCGGTCGCAGCCAGCAAGATTCCTAAAAGGCCAGTCGCGCAGATTTTTTTCATAAATTTTTCAAGCCTCAATTTTTTTTCTGCGGTCGGCAAGTTCGGCGGCCATTTCGTTCGTCATGCGTTTGTTGATTTGGTAGGCGATCAGCAAAACTGTGCAGACGCCGAAAAGAATGCCAACCCCAAGGCTGCTGCACGCGCGAAAACCTTCGAGAGTTTGCGCCGTCGGCGGACGCTTTGTGTCGTAGTTGAAAAATCCGGCCATGATCCAGAGAAACGAAGCCGAGCCGAGCGCAAGGCCGCATTTCAGCGCAAAACCAATCGTGGCAAAAACGATGCCGGTAAATCGCCGTCCGGTTTTCCATTCGGAATAATCCGCGACGTCCGCGTAAATCGCCCAGATGAGCGGAATCGTTGGCGCATAAACAACCGCGATAACAACCGTCAGCGCCACCATGCCTCCGATGTTCGTCGGGCTTAACATATAAAACGCGAGCGAACTTACGCAGGCCAAGGCGAAGCCGACGACGGCAATTGCCTTCTTGCCAAAGATTCTCGCCAGCGATGGCGAAAGCAAAATGACGATGATAGTGACGCCAGTGCCAATCATGTTGATTAGACTGTTGGCGACGTCGGCGACGTTTGAGTTTGCCAAATCCAATTTGTCGGCGTGGACGATGTAACCGAGCCATTCCAAAATACCGCCGGGCGCGAGCGCGCCGGGCACGAGCGGTGGCGCGGTCAGATGCAAAGACGCGACCCAGTCGTAAAGCGCGGCCTTGTCCGCATAATGATGATAATAATTGTAAAGCGCGCCGCCGCGAAAAGAGAGAATTGCAAAATGCACCAGCGTCATGAAGAACATCACCTTCCACGGATTGTTTTTGAGCAGCGCGACAAAATCTTGCTTCGGTGAAGATTTTTCACGCGAGATTGGCTGCACGCGTTCCCTAGTCGTGAAGAACGTGATTAGAAAAAGCACCAAGCATAACATTGCCCAGATGCCCATCGTGATGGACCAGCCACGTTGTTTGTTGTGGTCGGCACCGGCAAATTTAGTGACCAACGTGAGCGTGAAACCGCCGACGATGAATTGCGCGATATTCACCGCAACGAAACGGAACGAATTTAATTTCGCGCGTTCCACCACGTCGCCGGTCATCACCGCGCCCAGCGCGGAGTAAGGCATGTTATTCGCGGAGTAGAGCGTCATCAGCAGGATGTTCGTCACGAAGGCGTAGAGGATCATGCTCGTGTGCCCGAAATTTGGCGTCGTGTAGGCGAGCACCATGACCACGCCCCACGGAACCGAAGTCCACAATACCCACGGACGAAAACGTCCCCAGCGCGTCTGCGTGCGGTCGGCCAGCACACCCATAAGCGGATCGAAAAACGCATCCCACAAGCGCGCCACAAGAATGATCGTTCCCGCCAAAGTCGCTGTCAGACCGAACACGTCCGTGTAAAAATTTGCCTGGAATAAAATCATGGACATGAAGACAAAATTCGCCGCCGCGTCGCCGCCGCTGTAACCAGCCTTTTCGAGAAACGAAAGTTTTTGCGAACTTGGATTCATGATTTATTTCACCACCGTTAAAATAATTTTCTGCAGATCCACGTCGCGCGAGGAGTTGCCGACCATGATTTCAAAGTCGCCTGGCTCGACTACGTATTTCAGTTTGATGTCATAAAACGCCAGTGACTCTGGGCTGATATCGAGCGCAACGGTTTTGGTTTCGCCCGGCGACAATAAAACTTTCTGAAAAGCTTTCAATTCCTTGACTGGACGTGTGACGGAACTAACACAATCGCGCACATAAAGTTGCACAACCTCGGCCCCGGCGCGGTTGCCGATATTTTTCACATCTACAAATACTTGTGTGGATTCGTGGCACCGGATTTTATTTTTCGCCAGCCGGACATCTTTGAACTCAAAACTGGTGTAGCTCATGCCGAAGCCGAATGGATACAGTGGCGAAACTTCATCGAAAATGTAGCCGCGTCGCGCGGAGGGTTTGTAATTGTAAAACACCGGCAGATGTCCGACGGAACGTGGAATTGTGATGGGCAGTTTTCCGCTTGGGTTGTAATCCCCGAACAAAACATCGGCGATTGCGTGGCCACATTCCTGTCCGGGATACCAGCATTCAAAAATCACGGGCACGTTTTCATTCAAATACTGGATGGATAGCGGACTTCCGTTGAAAAGAAATACTATGACCGGTTTACCTGTTGCAAACATCGCCATAACGAGTTCCTGCTGTCGTCCGGTCAACTCCAGACTCGTGCGATCACCCATGTGTTTGAGCGACCAAGCTTCGCGCGAAGTTTGTTCGTTGCCGCCAATGGCTAGCACGATTATATCCGCCTGCTGGACAACCTTGACGGCTTCATGGATGAGTTTGCGATCTTCCTCAGGATGACTGGGTGTGACTAAATCCTGATTCCACGAGCCGCCCACTGTAATTTTACAACCCTCGCAATATGGTACCTGCACGCGATCACCAACTTTAGCTCGAATGCCTTCGAGCAACGACGTGTAAAATTTCGGCTTGCCGCTGTAACCACCCAGCAGTTCACGGTCGGCGTTCGGCCCAATGACGGCGATGGATTTGAGCTTGCCCGGATTGAGCGGCACAAGATTATTTTCATTTTTGAGCAACGTGATCGTTTCGCGAGCCGCCTGCAAGGCAAGCTTGCGATTCGGTTCGCAGCCCGCAATCCGTTCCGCTTCGTTTGGATCGATGTAGGGATCGTCGAACAATCCCATCTTGAATTTCCAATACAGCAACGGCGCGACCAGTTCATCGAGCTGCGATTCCTTGAGCGCGCCTTCGTGGACGAGTTCGGCGAGATGTAAATAACAATCCGGTTCGGGAAATTCAATGTTCACGCCGGCGCGCACGGCGAGCGCACAGGACTCCTTTTTGTCCTTCGCCACAAAATGCCCATGCGTATCGGGACGATAACCCAGTTCCCAGATCGCATAATAATCTGAAACAACAAAACCCTTGAAACCCCATTCCTTGCGCAGCACGTCGCGCAACAGCCATTCGCTCGCGTGTGATGGCACGCCGTCAATTTCATTGTAAGAGGCCATCACACTTATCGCGCCGGATTTTCGAATTGCATCTTTGAACGGCTGTAAAAAAGTTTCGCGCAACACGCGGATGGAAACGTTCACCGGCGCGCAATTCTGGCCGGACTCCGGCTCGCCGTGCGCGGCAAAATGTTTAAGGGTGGCGATGACGCGCTTTTTGTCCTTGAACGTCGCGTCACCTTGAAAACCGCGCACCGACGCCATGCCCAATTGCGAAACTAAAAACGGATCTTCGCCGAAAGTTTCCTCGACGCGTCCCCAGCGCGGGTCGCGCGCCACGTCCACGACCGGCGCAAGCGCCTGATGCGCGCCGCGCGCGCGGGTTTCCTCGGCAGTCATCGCGTAAAGCGATTCGACCAGTTCGAGGTTAAACGTCGCTGCCAAACCAATCGGCTGTGGAAAACTCGTGCTGCCAATTCCGGCGTGACCGTGCAGACATTCCTCGTGAAACATCACGGGAATGCCGAGCCGTGAATTTTCGAGAAAAAATTTCTGGATCGCGTTGATTAGCTCGGCCATTTCACGCGCGTTCCTCCCCTTGCCCGCGTCGCTGGGCCGGCCAACTTGTCCCAGACCGTGGCCGTGCTTGAATGCGGCCCGCGCTTTTTTCAAATCAAAATTTCCCTCAGCATTGACCAGCGTCTCGGATTTTTTCTGCCAGACGCACATCATCTGCGCGGCTTTTTCTGCGACCGTCATGCGGGACAAAAGATCTTTGACTCTTCGGTCAGCAGACAAGGCGGTGTTTTTGTAAGCGGGCTGATGGGCGGCGGACTTTTTCTTCATGTTTCGTTTTGCAAAGTTGGCGGACATTATTGGTCACAGTCTGAAAATGATGCACAGTATTTCAATCGTCATTTAACGCGGCAATAGATAAAGCTATGAATCTCATGGAGAATTATTCTCGATACCCTGAACCGCTTGATTTGCCACAGCAACTAAATTTGTTCGCACCCGAAACTTAATTCTTGACGACTGGCTTTTCTGAGATATAGTTCGAAGCACAAATTAATCTCATCCTGACGCAGTAAAACCGTGCGCAAAATAAATCTGAATAATTTTCAGGTGGCCACAAACGAAACGGTTCGTGATATCAACAGCCGTATCATGCTGAACCTAGTGCGCAAACATCAGCCAGTTTCGCGGGCGGATTTGATGCGTTTCTCCGGCTTGCAACGCAGCACGGTATCGGCGATTGCCGAACGACTGATTGCGGAACGCTGGTTGAAAGAGGGTGCGGTTGGCAATTTACCGCGAGGACGTAAACCCACTTTTCTCCATCTCAACGCCGAACGCTGCGGCATCATCGGCGTGGATATTCAACCGGCCAAGACGACTTTAGCTATAGCCAGCATGGATGCACATTTTTTAGCTCAAGAGTCCATGCCCACTGCCAAAGACCCATCTGAATTCATCGCTCGTTTGGGTCGTCGGATCATAGATTTGATGCGGGCGCATACCAAAAATTCGTATGAAGGCATCGGGATCAGCCTGCCGGGACGGGTGGACGCTTCTTCGGAACAAATCATTTTCGCACCGACCTTGGGCTGGAGCAATTTTGATTTGAAGACGCCGCTGGAACGGGCCATCGGGCTGCCTGTTAAACTCGACAACGCCGCGAACGCCTGTGCATTGGCGGAATTGTGGTCGGGGCGGCACACCGATGGAGTTGGAAATTTGCTCGCGGTCACAGTTTCGGATGGCATTGGCGTGGGCATGATCATGAACGGACAGTTGGTGCGAGGTTCAACCGGAATGGCCGGAGAATTTGGTCACGTGTCCCAGATACCGAATGGTCCGAAATGCCGTTGCGGCAACAGAGGATGCTGGGAAGCGTTGGCTTCCAATTCTGCCGCCGTGCGCTACTATGCTGAATCAATCTCAGTCCACAAGGGCGAGATCGGTTCGAAAAGCGACATGGCGACGGTGCCATTTGTTGACATTCTACACCTTGTCGAACAGGGCAATGCCAAGGCTTTCAAAGCGCTGAATAAAATGGCTCATCATCTTGGAGCCGGCATCGCCATGCTGGTGGCTGGCCTTGCGCCCGATGTTGTGGTTGTGGTTGGAGAAGTGACACATGCGTGGGACATTGTAAAACCCATTGTGGATGAAGCCGTCAAACGCCGTTCCTTCACCCACCCAGTTGCGCGGATTTTGCCTGCCGACTTGGAAACGCAACCCCGGCTGCGCGGCGCGATTACCTTGGTTCTCCAGAAACATTTCAGCGCACCGTCCATCGCATGAATCACAAAAATTAAATATCTGTTCTCACTGTCGGTATTGTTCGTTATCCGAACTAATTAAATCGGCAAAGACAATTAAACAACATGAAAAGCAACGGCAGCAGATATTCGCAAACAGACATTCAAACTTTGTCCGGCAATGGCACAAAACACACTGATCAGGATACGTCACGAGGAACGCAGAAAATCGCCCAAAGCATCAATTACATGATGCAGCATCTGGATCAGCCGCTGCACGTAGCCACGCTCGCCGCCACCGTGAATGTGTCTCCGTCACATTTTTTTGTGTTGTTCAAACGACGGACTGGGTGCGCGCCGATTGACTATTTCATTCGCCTGCGGATGCAGCGTGCCTGCCAGTTATTAACGGCAGGTTCTCTGCATGTCAAGGAAGTGGCGGCGTCTCTTGGTTATGAAGATCCCTTTTATTTTTCCCGCGTGTTCAAATCCGTCAATCGTGTGGCACCGAGTGAATATCGGACGCAAAAAAAGAGTCCAAAGAGTAGGCGAACAATACCAACACGCCGGGTTTGGACGTGAAATGGCCACAACGCCGTAAACAGCCAGATTTTCGACTATCAATTTTAATCTAAACAATTGAAACCCGAAACTTTTCCTGCTCACCGATCATCGACACATGGTGGCTTTACACTGATTGAACTTTTGGTCGTCATTGCCATCATTGCCATTCTGGCAGCCATGCTCCTGCCAGCTTTGAGCCAGTCAAAATTTAAAGCCAAAGTCATCAATTGTACCTCCAATTACCGGCAATGGACGATCATGGCCAATGTCTATTCTGGAGACGATCCCCAAGGCAAATTGCCCTCATTTCCTATCGCGGCAAGTCCCGGTGACGATGTATGGGATGTTTCGACCAATATGGTCAACAAGTTGACGCCCTACGGATTGTTTGTGCCGATGTGGTTTTGCCCGGTTAGGTCGGCTGAATTTGATGCGGCTAACAAGTGGTACTACAATATGTATCATCGTAACATTGTCACCACCGCAAATCTTACCCAATATCTCATACAATATTATGACAATCAGGGATGGTCCCAGATCAAGCACGACTGGTGGGTGGCGCGAAAAGCAAATGATGGCACATATCCGGTGCCGGGGAATTCCGGTCAAAAATTCCCTCCAAATGCATTGGGCTGGCCGGTCAAAACTTCAGACAAGATAGCCTCAACCCAACCCATTATCAGCGATTATTGTGTTGCAAATGGGAACTCAACAAACATCGCCGGTATTTCTTCTGGCACGGCTCATTTTTACGGCGGCAACTTGTCGTCAGTCAATGTTGGCTTCGCCGACGGGCATGTCGAACTCCATAGCCACACGATGATTCAATGGCAGTACTCGGGTGCATTTAGCACGTTCTACTGAACTGTAGAATTCTCAT
Source organism: uncultured Verrucomicrobiae bacterium (assembly GCA_963719075.1). GTDB lineage: Bacteria > Verrucomicrobiota > Verrucomicrobiia > Limisphaerales > UBA11358 > UBA11358. The sequence goes on from CAVRAN010000003.1 coordinate 229,343, forward strand.
ATAAATCATAGTTTAATCCATTCCCAAAAAAAATTTAAAAATGTAAAGTAATCTCAATCACCCAAAAAAGAACTAAAGAAACTAATCCTCATGAAAAAAATAATACATGCCGCGCTACTGGCGGTGTTGGCATTCGCTATGTTCAGTGTGTCAAGTCAGGCACAAACAACCAACCTTATCGTTTATAACTTCGACACGGATCGAGTGGCCGGCAATTGGGGTGATTTTTTTGGCGGTATTTTTCAATCTTGCGAGTGGGATTCCAACAATGATGCCAACGGCAATCCTAATTCAGGCTCAATGGAGGTCAACCTCCTCTGTTCTGGAGGAGACCAGTATGTTCTTTGGGACGGTCCCAACGGCCCCTCCGACGTCCCTTATTCAGCGGATATTACCACAACGTTCACCAATCTTTCGTTTGACATCCGCTATGACGGAAGCTCGGCCGTCAGAACCAACACGCAAGCAGCTGGCACTGATGGTTCGACGGGCGTCGGGTCACTTGATTACGGGTATATGCGTGTCGGCAGTTCAAAAAATTATGATCAGGACTGGTTTTATTATTTCGCCATCCCGGCCACCAATGGATTGGGCCAGCCTAATACCAATTGGACTCATGTCAGCATTCCCCTTGCCATCGGTCCGAATGCGTTGCCCAACGAATTGTCAACTATCACCGACATTTTGTTTGGCATGGATGGTTCCAACTACCACAACTATTTGTTGTCGGGCGCTCAAACTTACTGGGTAGATAACATCCAGTTTATCGGGCCACAGGGAGGCATTGCGCCTCCACCGCCTGTAATGGCGGTTAAAAAGGCCACCCCGGCTTTGCGGTTGTTTGGAGGATCGGGCGGCCAATATTCACGTTCACAGCTTACGACTATAGACCAAAATCAGTCTTGGATTGGAGTTTCTTCATATCCGGTGAGTTATTCCTTCACGCTGCTGAATGCTCCAACAAATCCCGGAGACATGGATATGCACATTTTCCTCCTGCCGTTGAATTCTTTCAATGGAGAATCTATCATGAATAATCATGACATGGACTATCATGTGCTAAACGAGCTTTGGTTGCGGGTGCAGAGTGGCGTTGGCTCCGACACTTGCGTGGCGGACATCTCATGGAAAACCAATGCGGGCTATGCCAACCCCACTCACACAGACCTGCAGATCACTAATCCAATCGCTGTCGGAACCTGGACGTTGACCTTCAACAGCACCAACAGTGGCACGCTCGCTGCTCCGGGAGCCAGCCCCGTGCCTTTCACTATCTCAGATCCAAATATAACGACTGATTTTGGTGGCCCAATGATTCTCAGCTTTGGAAATCAGTGCAATGGGATTGGCGCGAACGAGGGCGTTCCAAATGATTGGGCTAAAATCTCGGTTAGTGGCGTGAGTGGACTCAATGAGAACGATAACTTCACGCAAGATGCCACCATAGATCCAACGGTCTGGGATACTTCTAATTCAAATACCCGATACAGCGTCGTTCTGGTAACGACCAATACTCCCTATTGGGTTACTTGGACCACTCCAAGCTCAGGTTATGGACTGGGTGTTTCGACCAATCTGACATCCGGTACTTGGATGTTACCAGAATTTTACAATGGCTATGCCGATGGCAACACTGTTCCCAATCAGGCGGTTCAAGGTACTCTGAACTGGTCATTGATTCCTTCAAGTTGTTTGCCGACCGTGGATGGGCAACCTCAAGACGGACAAGCGCTTTCACCCAACGCATTCTTCCGGCTCTCGGATCCGGCGCCGAGCAACTAGGTTACACAACAACCAAATAACAGGCGCCGGAGATTAAAATCCGGCGCTTTTTTATCTCCATTTTTGTGCGACAATAAGGAAATGAATCTGGGAAAAAGCCCCAAAGGGCGAAACAAAAAAATCGTTTAGGGAAAATGAGTCTTTTAAGAAGTGCGCTTGTTTCATTAGCGTTGATGGCCTTCGACTTGTCGAGTCGGGCACAAACTGCTTCCTACATTGTTGACCAATTCAACCCTTCAGGAACTGGCGGAAACAGCTATTCGAGCGGACAGATCACGAATGTCTGGGGCAACTGGTTTGGGGAGGCATTTCAATCGCTGGTCTGGGATTCCACCAGTGACGCCAGCAATAACCCGAATTCAGGTTCCATGAAAATCACCGCGAATTTCAATGGCCAGGGATCAATTCCAAATCAATTTGAAGTTTATGACGGTTTTAATGGCATCTCTCCGGCAATCAACGGCCTGCAATACACAAATTTCCAATGTGATGTCCGTTTCGCCCAAGGCTCTGCCACCATAAACAATACTTTCGGCGACTTGCAATTTGGCATCGCCGTTGGTTCCGATCAGGATTATTTTGGCGGCGTTAGTATTCCCTCCAGCAATACAAATTGGGTGCATGTCAGCATTAACCTGGATGCGACAGCGGATGCCAATTTGGAGGACATCAATGATGTGCTACTTCACATTTATGGACCTTCAATGAGCGGCACTTCGACATTCTGGGTGGATAACATTCAATTCACCGGTCCGCCGATTGCCACTAACGGTCAATGCACAGTGGATTGGAACGATGTCCATCAGCGGATTGACGGCTTTGGCGCGTCCTCAGCTTGGGATGGCAACACTTGGAGCGCGGCGGAAGCCGACTTATTTTTTTCGACTAACAACGGCTGCGGCCTTTCGCTGCTCCGCAGCCGCATCGCGCCCAACGGCAGCACGATTGAATCGAGCATCATGCAAATGGCCCAGGCACGTGGCGCGCAAGTCTGGAGCACGCCATGGAGTCCGCCGACAATTTACAAAGACACCAATTCCGTCAACGGTGGAGACTTTGTTTCAAGCATTGCCAACTATCAAGGCTATGCCGCGCAACTTGCCAATTATGTTGTTACGATGAAAAATACCTATGGCATCAATCTGTTCGCCGTGTCGGTGCAAAATGAGCCGGACGTTGCTCAAACTTACGAATCCTGTCTGTGGACATCACAACAAATTCACGATTTCATCCCTTACCTTTCCAGTGCACTGACGGCCAGCAATGTCGCTTCAACTAAAATCATGCTGCCGGAGGATGAGTTTTGGCAGTGGAGTCTGGCCACGAATACGATGAACGATGTCACCACCTCGAATCTTGTCGGGGTGCTGGCCGCGCACGACTACAACAATTCTCCCGCTGCCGTCACCCAGTTCGGCATACCGTGCCCAAAGCCGCTGTGGGAAACCGAACACTATTTTGGTGCGGACGATAGCATCGCCAATGGAGTGGCACTGGCAGAGGAAATACATTCATTCATGACCGTGGCCCAGGCGAATGCTTATCATTATTGGTGGCTTGAAGGCAGTGCCAACGGCTCGCTGGTCGGCGATGACTGGACCACGCCAGCCAAGAGAATTTTTGTGATGGGCAACTTCAGCCGGTTTGTGCGGCCAAATTTTTATCGCATCGGCGTGAAGACCAACTCCACCGCCACCTTCATCAGCGCCTACAAAAATTCCGTCTCGCCAGCTTTTGCCATTGTCGCCATCAATCCCAACAACGTGGCGATCAATCAGACATTTCAACTGACCAACGGTTTTGCCCTCGGCTCGATGACCCCGTGGATCACTTCCGGCAGTCTTTCACTTTCCAACCAACCGGCCGTCGCTGTCACCAATTCATCTTTCACTTATGCGCTGCCCGCCATGAGCGTGGTAACGTTTGTCGGGCAGGCCTATTCTGTTCCTACAAACATCGTCATTTCCAGTGTGACTTACACCAACCAAGAGTTCGTTTTGACTTGGAATACAACTCCCCGGGCAATTTACAGTGTGTTCAAGACTAATGTTCTCGGTGGCGCAATTACCAACTGGCCGGAGATCACAACGGGTTATCCATTCGGCGGCGCGGCAGCGGATTCGATTTCTTATACAGACAAAAACGTCTCCGCGACCCAGAATTTTTACCGGGTGACAAGTCCTTAAAAAATGTCTTAATTATCAACGGGCCTTTTATGAATACCTTTATCAAATCGCCGGTGTTTCTAACGTTGGTTTTGGTTGCGGGTATGATGCCCCGTATCGAAGCCTCACCCGCCAGTGGCGAAATTGAAGCACCGGCTCGCATTATCACCGCCGACTGGCAAAAAATCCAAGGCCCGCGTTCCGAAATATTTCATGAGTGCATCGGCGCCGGGCGCGCGGCGGAAGGTTTACGCGCGGAATGGCAAAGGCAGTTGAAAATGTGCCAAGACGAAATCGGCTTCAAAGCAATCCGTTTTCACGGACTCTTGTGCGACGACATGGGCGTTTATTCTGAAACCAAGGACGGCCAGCCGCGCCACAACTTCCAATACATTGACCAGCTTTACGATTCACTGCTCGCAATGAATATCCGTCCGTTTGTGGAAATCAGTTTCATGCCGGACGCGCTCGCGAGCGGCAAACAAACCATTTTCTGGTGGAAGGCGAATGTTACGCCGCCCAAATCCTGGGACAAATGGGATAATTTGATCAAAGACCTCGTCGCACACTGGACCGCGCGTTATGGCGCGGACGAAGTGAAGCAATGGAATTTTGAAATCTGGAACGAAGCTGATTATCCGGCGTTTTTCGCGCCGCACAATCCAAACCGCCGACGCGAGGAGTATTTTGAACTTTACGCGCACACGGCGGCAGACATCAAAAGTGTGAACGCGGATTATTCCGTCGGCGGCCCGGCGGGTTCGCAGACGATCTGGATTCAGCCGCTGATTGAATTTTGCCGGACGAATCATTTGCCACTGGATTTTATCAGCTTTCACACTTACGGCTTGGGTGGTGGCGCGAGCGGACTGGATGAATACGGCGATCAATTCCTATACCTTGGCGAAAATCTTCGCGCGCCCGCCGATACGATGGCGAGCGGGCGCAAGCTCGTTGACGCGACCGGTGAAACCAATCTGCCGGTGCACATCACTGAATGGAGCGCATCCTACTCGCCACGCGATCCGATCCACGATTCCTATTTTTCCGCGCCTTACATTTTGGAGCAGTTCAAAAATTCCGAGCACGGCATCAGTTCAATGTCATATTGGGTTTTCACCGATATCTTCGAAGAAAACGGTCCGCCGATGACTCCATTCCACGGGGGTTTCGGCTTGCTGAATTTTCAAGGCATCAAAAAACCCGCGTATTTCGCTTATCAATTTCTAAACCGGCTTGGCGCGACGGAATTAAAAAATGACGACGCTCAGTCTTGGATTTGCCGTGATGAAAACGGCGGTGCACAAATCTTGCTGTGGGATTTGACACGCCTCGCTGATGCCAGCGTTCCCAACCAGGCCATCTTCCGAAAATTGCAACCCGCCAAATCCAAGGGTAGCGTGCACGTGAACTTGACAAATGTGCCCGAGGGAAATTACCGGATCGCGCTCAGACAGATTGGTTTCGAGAAAAATGATGCTTACTCGGCTTACTTGAAAATGAATGCGCCGTCACAATTAACCCGGGCGCAGGAAAAAACTTTGCGTGATGCCACGACTGGTAAACCGGAGTTTGAGAGCGAGGTGAAAATTGGCACAGACGGAAAATTCAGCGAGACCCTACCCCTGCGCGAAAACGATGTACTTTTACTCACGCTCGAGCGGCTGTGATTTAAAACTCGTCACCCGATAAAAAAATTGGGTAATATTGGGTATTATGGTCCGTGTAAGAAATTGACTCGACGATGCAGTAATTTTTGCCGATGTCTGGGCGGTAAAACTTTACCTTGCCGGTTTTTTGGGAGGGACGGATTCGTGTAAAATGAAATCGTCTCATTAACATTGGTAAAATTGTCCACCTCTTTCAACACTTCTATAACGTTGTAAAGTTTGACACGCAAAGGCGGCGATTCCTTCACAGCGATTTAGGAACCGCCTTGAATCAACAATAAACATTCCGAGCAAAAATTTATGCTGGCGGTTGAAACTATGATTTGTTATCAGTATTAAAATGGTTTTGCTAGAATCTCTGTGTTGGTTCGGTTGAACCCGAAATCGGTTTTATTCATGAAGGACTGTAATGAAAGTTAAGGCGGATGATGCTGATGCAGCGTGTATGCCCATGTCTCTTGGACCGATCACCTACCAAACGGGCTCACTGAAAGAAGGTTCGGTCTCATTTGACGTGGGCATCGAATCACTGCCATATCTGATTGACCATGGTTTTCAGGATATGACTGTGTTGCCCGGTTCGTTCTACATCGAATTGGCTCTTCGTATTCACATTGAATCACTTAATGCATTAGTGGGTAATATCAAGCGGGTCGAGTTTCAAAATCCAGTTATATTATCAGAACAGAATGTCCCCTTATTAGTCGAAATGAAATGGCCGAATGACCAAACAGTTCAGTATACTTTCCGGGAGGTTAGCGGAGCAAACTCCAACTCCGCAGCCGGATCGACTTGCGCGGTTCTCGAAATCGAATGCGGTTGCCAACGCCAACCAGATGCCAACGCGGCGGTTCTCTCCGTCGAAGCATTCCAACAACGGGCGGTTTATCTTGGCGACCAAGCGAGTTTCTACCATCGGCTGCGTGAGAATGGTAATCAGTACGGGCCTCATTTTCAAAATCTTCACCACATCTGGCGAGCCGGTGAGGAATCTTTGGGACGGTTGCATGTTAGCCAGAATGCTTTCGGAACCAAGCGCCACCACTTGGACCCAATCTTTATGGATGGTGTCACGCAGTTGCTGTCAGCATTCTTCCTCGATCAAGGCCGGACGTTTATCTTGCAGGGTGCAGAGGCGATCACTTTGCTTCAACCTGATTTTCCCGATACAGTATGGGTTCATGCCCGGTTGCGTCCAAAGGACAACCCGAATATTGTCGGACGGGTTGGAGATCTTGATGTTTTTGACGACTCGGGCGCGCACTGTTTGAGATTGCAGAGTGTCCGGTTTACTTACTTGGATCGTCCAGAAAAACGAGAAAGTGTCGAGGTATCCAAAACTAAAATTGTCATCGCTTCAACTTTCACCGCCGAGCCAGTCGAGGATTCGTTGAAGTTTTGGGGTGACTATCTGGAATTTCCGGTGCAGGTCAGTTTTGCGCCATACAGTCAGGTGTTTCAGGAGCTGTTGAATCCTTCCAGCCAATTGAGGCGGAATCAGGACGGCATAAACGTCATCCTTTTGAATCTGGCGGACTGGTCTGCAAATGGCCGCTTGATTGATTTGAAGATGGACTTGGAAAAAGCTGCGGTGTGCTTTGGGGGACTTGAGCGACATATTCTCCCAAACGGTCTTGAAGTTGCCCACTTGAATCGCCATGAAACGGAATATGTCTATAAGGAAATTTTTGAAGACCAGTGCTATTTGAGGCACGGCATTCATTTGCCTGACAATGCCACTGTGATTGATATTGGAGCGAATATTGGACTCTTCTCGCTGTTTGTTCGAGCCCACTGTCCGCAAGCTTCAATTTATGCTTTCGAGCCGAGTCCGGTCGCTTTCCAGGTGCTAAAAGCGAACTGCGAGGTCTATGGCCCGCATCTTCATCCATTCAACGTGGGTATTTCCGAACGGCGCGGTTCTGCGCCTTTGACTTTCTACAACAAATCTTCCGTTTTTTCAGGCTTCCATCCGTCTGCGGACGAAGACCGACAAGCGATTAAAGCGGTCGTTGCAAATATGGTGCGAAGCGAGTTGGGGAACACCGCTGAATCGGTGGATGAATATGTCGGAGAACTCATGACAGACCGGTTGAATCGGCAGATGTTCGAATGCCCGCTGATTTCTGTTTCCGACGTCATTCATGAAAATAGCCTGCAACGCGTGAATCTCCTGAAAGTAGATGCCGAAAAATGTGAACTCGAAATTCTTCGCGGAATCGAAGAAAACCACTGGCCATTGATTGATCAAGTGGTGGTAGAGGTTCATGACCGTAGTCGGCGCACGTTGGAGGAAGTTCAAGTGCTTCTCACCAAACGAGGATTTCGGTGCGCCGTCGAAGAAGAGAATTTGCTCGCAGGATCGGGACTGTTCAACGTTTATGCCACCAAGCATGAAAACGGGGTCGAGCAAAGCGTGACCAAATCACCGATTGCTGACACACAAAGCAAGATTGATCAGTTTGTTCAAGCCATGGGTGCGTTCACACGAACAAACAAAACACCGACGGTTTTATGTCTGTGTCCGCCGAGACGAAAAAATTCGAGTCCAGTCACGTTTGATCAAGACCTTGCCGCGAGCGAGAAGTATCTACTCAAGCAAGTCCGCGAGTTGCAAAACGTTCACATAATCGGTTCGGAGACGATTCTGGCTCATTACCAAACTAATACGTTCCATGATCCCCACACCAATAATTTGGGACACATCCCCTACACTCCTGAAGGCTTTGCGGCAATCGGCACCAGTTTGTTTCGGACGTTCATTGGCCTGCGCCGGGTGCCATACAAGATGATCGTGCTCGATTGTGATAACACACTTTGGCAAGGCGTTTGCGGTGAAGAGGGACCTCTCGGCGTGACGGTGACCCCGGCCCATCGCGCATTGCAAGAGTTCATGATTCGGCAGATGGCTGCTGGCATGCTCATTTGCCTTTGTAGCAAAAATAGTGAAGAAGATGTTTGGGCTGTCTTTGCGCAAAACCCCGGCATGGTTTTAAAACGTGACCACCTCGCCGCATGGCGAATCAATTGGCACCCAAAATCAGAAAATCTCAAATCACTCACGCGCGAACTCAATTTGGGACTGGAGAGCATTATCTTTGTTGACGACAACCCAGTGGAATGTGCCGAGGTGCGCGCCCAATGCCCAGCGATTCTTACGCTGCAATTGCCTTCCGATGCTAACCACCTGCCGCGGTTTCTTGATCATGTTTGGGCTTTTGACCACCTGCTCATCACCGAGGAGGATCGCACCCGCACGCAAAAAATTTTGGAAAATGTTCAACGGGAAAAATACCGCGATCAAGTTTCCACGTTGAAGGATTTCATTGATGGTCTTAAGCTTCAGGTCACCCTCTTCGAACCCGCTTCCGATCAAATCAGCCGGGTCTCCCAGTTGACTCTTCGAACTAATCAGTTCAATTTCACCACCATCCGGCGGTTGGAAAGCGACATCATTGACTTTCTTGAAAACGAAACCGGCCATTGCCTGGTGGCAAAAGTAAGCGACCGCTTTGGCGATTACGGCATGGTTGGTCTGCTTTTTTACCGCGAAAATGGCGATTGCTATGACGTGGACACATTTCTTTTGAGCTGCCGTGTACTCGGCCGCGGCGTCGAGCATCAAATACTCGCTCAATTCGGTCGTTTGGCACTAAATCGCGGCAAACAATCGATCAACTTTCTATTTCGGCCTACAGAAAAAAATCAGCCAGCTTGGGAATTTATCCAGTCTGTCGGCGCGGAGTTTATGTGTAAAGTGGATGACGGATTGACGTTTCAGCTTCCTGCCGCAAGACTTGCTGGTCTCCGCTATAATCCGGATTTGCCCAAAACCAGTCAAAAGCCTACCGAAGACAACAATTCCAACAACCGTTCCACACTTGCTGTTGCGGGACTAACCGAAAAGTTCCAACGCATTGCAAATGAATTTAATGGTGTTAAAGAAATTTATGCGGCGATTGAAGCCCATCGGTTGCGCGCGAATGGGAACGGTGAAGCTCCAGGCGGTGACGAATTGCTGACGACCCTTGCTGGAAAAATGCTTGGAATCTGGCGGAAGGTCATTGGCAACCCACGCATTGGCATGAATGACAATTTTATTGATGCCGGCGGGACTTCGCTGAGGGCGGTTCAAATCGTCGCCGCCATCCGGCGCGAGTTGCATCTTCATCTATCAATTGTTAACATTTTTGAATGTCCGACCGTCCAACTTTTGTGTGATAAACTGGAACTGGAGAAAGCTGCTGGCGGATCGGCAGGTGAAGCCGTGGAACGTGGAGCAAGAAGAAGAAAACAACGGGTTCGAAGGCTCGTCTGAACAACTTGAACATAATTCCGATGATGAAATCGCACTTGAGAAAGGTTCCCTCATGAATTTCAAGACCGTCGGCGTGATCGGCATTGGCAATATTGGTTCAGGTCTGGTGGTTGATCTGGTGCTTCATGGCATCAATGTAATTGCCGTGGATGTGTCCGAAAAGTCCTTGGAGACCGCCCGAAACAATATCCTGCAAACCGCGCGTCTTGCTCCGACGTTTACAAAAAATGTTCCAAAGCTCACGCGCGACCAAATCCTTTCGCGCATCACTTTCACCACAAATCTCGACGAGGTTTCTGCTTGCGAGTTTATCGTCGAAAATGTCACAGAAGATTGGAACATCAAGAAACCAATCTACGAACGACTCGACCGGATCGCGCCGGCTGGCGTTTGTTTTGGAGCCAACACTTCGTGCATTTCCATCACTCGCATTAGCAGTGCCACCAACCGTCCGGATAAAGTCGTCGGCATGCACTTCATGAATCCGGTACACATGATGTCAACGGCGGAAGTGATCCGCAGTGACCGCACTTCCGCTGAAACTCTGGTCGCCGTCAATCACCTTCTTGCTCAATTGAAGAAGGAAGCCATAGTGGTGGGTGACCTGCCTGGTTTCGTCTCCAACAGGATTTCGCATCTCTTCATGAACGAGGCGGCCTTTGTGTTTCAGGATGGTATTGCGACGGCAGACCAAATTGATTTGATTTTCAAAAAATGCTTTGGCCACAAAATGGGTCCACTGGAAACCGCCGACCTTATCGGTCTTGACACCGTAGTCCGCTCACTTGATGTGCTCTACGACTCTTTTCAAGATCTGAAATTCCGTTGCTGCCCTCTCCTGAGAAAAATGGTGGATGCGGGTCACTACGGGCGCAAAAGTGGTCGTGGATTCCACGTCTATCCAAACCCGGAAGGCTGAATCACGCTGATAATTTATGAGCGCGAATGACCCAAACCACGTGAAGCAAATCATCAGAAATTTCATCAATGATTCAATCAACATTGATACGCTGGGCGACGATGAAAACCTTTTCGAATCAGGCCTTATCAATTCCTTATTTGCAGTGCAGTTGATGACGTTTATTGAACGCAAGTTTGGCTTTGAAATCGGCATGGACGACTTGGACATTGAAAACTTCAAATCCATCAGTGCGACTGCGGCATTTGTCGCTCGAAATTCGGCTCGCCAAGGCGACCCGAATGTTTCCTTACAAAAATGACATGAACATTTTTTTAACCGACGAGCAGAGCAAAAGGTATGCGGACTTTCAAGAATTCGCCGCAGCGAATGTTGAGCCGTTCGCTGGCAAATGGGACAGGGCACAGCAGATACCGGATTCCGCAATCGCTCAATTAGGCCGCGCCGGTTATCTCGGCTCCAACATCCCGTCTGAATACGGCGGCAAAGGTTGGGACGTGGTTACTTTTGGTTTGCTCAATGAAGCGTTGGGGCGGAGCGATTCGGCCTTCACCGGCATCGTGACGGTCCAGTCAATGATCTCCACGTCACTATTGAAATGGGGAACTCTCGAACAACGTAGAAAATGGTTGCCACCGCTCGCGAAAGGCGAAATGGTCGGCGCGTTTGCTTTGACCGAACCCGGTGCCGGCAGCGACATTCAATCAATGACCACTGAGTTTCGTCGCAGCGGCAGCGGTGACGATCTGATTTTGAGCGGCGAAAAAAAATGGATCACCAGCGGCCAAAAGGCAGGTGTATTTCTGGTGTTTGGAAAGCTAGATCAAAAACCATTTGCTTGCCTTGTGCCGAGAGAAAGTGACGGATTCGAAATTGAACCGATCAAGGACATGATGGGTTTTCGTGCGGCCGGTCTGGCGCACCTTTGCTTTCACGATGTTACTATCCCAACTGCTAACATTGTCGGTAGACCCGGATTTGGCCTTTCGCACGTCGCCCAAGTCGGTCTGCAGTTTGGAAGGATTAGCACTGCCTGTTCGTCATTGGGACTTCTCCGCGCCTGTTTGGAGGAAAGCACTAGCTATGCGGCTTCACGTAAAGTTGGTGGGCAAACTGCGGGCGATCTGGGCATAATACAGTCATTGATCGCGAAGATGGGTGCTGATCTGGAGGCCGCCAAACTTCTTTGCTGGAGCGCCTGCCGAGCCGAGGATGATCATCTCCCAGAGACTTTCACAAAAACTATTATCGCCAAATACTTCACATCGCGGGCAGCAGTTCGGGCGGCTTTGGACGCTGTTCAGATTCACGGGGCTTTGGGCTGCCACGAGTCTTCACCGGTAGCCCGTCTTTATCGTGGGGCAAAAATCATGGAGATCATTGAGGGAACGACCCAAGTGCATGAGTCCATCCTCGGCAAAGACTTTATTCAAGATTCCCTCCGGCGACAACGGTCACGCCATCGGTTGACAACGCTTCAATCACTTTAGTTGCATGTCTCAAACAATTGAAACAGAGTTGGACAAGATCGCTATGTTCAATCGCACCAGCCGCGAGTTCCCTGATGACTGCACACTTCAGGAGCTAATCGAGACGCGAGTCCGACAAAATCCATTACAGCCTGCCGTGCTTTGTGAGCATGATAAGTTTTGGGGAAACTCAACGTTCAACTACGCGCAGTTGAACGAGAAGGTAAATCAAGTTGCCCATCTATTGCGGCATCAGGGAGTACGTCCGGGACAAATTGTCGGTATCATGGTGGAACGGTCTTTCGCCATGATTATCGGCATCTTCGGCATCATCAAGTCAGGGGGCGCTTACTTGCCTATCTCGCCCGATGATCCGCCAAAAAGAATCAACTACGTTCTGGCCAATGCTGGTGTTGGTATTCTTTTGGTCCACGCTGACACCGCTCCGAAAGCGCCAGCAGGTTTACTGATCATCAATCTCGAGCAGCCACAAACTTACACTGAATCAGTCTCCAATCCCGCTGTGGTGAACCAGCCTCATGACCTCGCCTATGTGATTTACACCTCTGGATCAACTGGAAAACCTAAAGGAGTGATGATCGAACATCGCTCGGTGATTAATCGCCTTCATTGGATGCAGAATGCCTATGCCATTGACAGCCGGGATGTGCTACTGCAAAAAACATCGTTTTGCTTTGACGTTTCCGTGTGGGAATTTTTTTGGTGGGCGCTCGAAGGTGCCACACTTTGCCTGCTTAAACCTCGCGGTGAAAAAATCCCACAAATGTTGCTCGAAACAATTAGGAAGCATCGCATCAGTGTGCTGCATTTCGTGCCGTCTATGCTTAATGTCTTCCTTGAGTATTTGGACGGCAGATCCGACATGGTAGCGGCTAGCCTCTCCTCTTTGCGTCAAGTATTTGCCAGCGGCGAAGCCTTGAGCCCGACTTATGTCAGGAAATTTAATAAAATTATCGGCCAAATTACCGGCTGTAGGCTCACCAATCTTTATGGACCTACGGAAGCAACTGTCGATGTGACGTTCTTCGATTGTCCTGCACACGGCGATTTCGACCGGATTCCCATTGGTCGGCCGATTCAAAACATCAGGGCTTATATTATCAGAGATGGGAAACAGATGTCAGTCGGCGAAGCCGGCGAACTTTGTCTGGCAGGTGTGGGGCTGGCGAGGGGTTATATGAATGATGCGCAATTGACGAGTGAGCGATTTCTTCAACACTCGGCTGTGCCGAGTGAACGAATTTATCGCACAGGCGATGTCGCGCGCTGGTTGCCTGACGGTAACATCGAATATCTGGGACGCGAAGATCATCAGGTCAAAATCCGCGGCTTGAGAATTGAATTGGGTGAAATCGAAAATACCATTCGAACCTTTCCAGAAGTTGCCGACTGCATTGTCATTACTAAAAAATATTCAGAAAGCATCACTTTAATCGTCGCCTACCTCGTTTGCAAACAGGATGTCGATTTACAGACCCTTAAACAATATCTTCAGCATTACCTTCCGGAATATATGATACCCGGTCATTTTGAAATGATCAGTCACATTCCATTGAATCCCAATGGTAAAACTGATCGAAAAGCATTGCCGGAACCAACGATTCGAGCTAAAATTTAGTATCAGATGGATAACGATTATGATGTTGCCATAGTCGGTATGGCCTGCCGGTTACCAGGAGCGCGAAATCCAGAAGAATTCTGGCAAAACCTCATTGATGGGGTGGAATCCATTACCCGGCTGTCTGATCAGGAATTGATCGAAGCGGGGGTCGATTCCGCTTTTCTGACCAGGCCAGACTACGTAAAAGCTGCTCCAGTCTTGGACGACCCTGAACTTTTTGACGCGGCCTTCTTTGGTTTCTCTCCAAGCGAGGCGAGTACCATGGACCCCCAACACCGGCTTATTCTCGAATTGGCGCATACAGCGCTTGAAGATGCGGCGTGCGATCCAGATCGTTTTCCGGGAAGGATTGGAGTTTTCACAGGCTCGGCCATGAACACTTATTTCATGAACAGCGGCATCAATGCCCGGTTTGTTGAGGACTATATTCCAACACTAATTGTCAACGACAAGGATTTCATCAGCACTCGGATCTCATATAAACTAGGACTCCGTGGGCCGAGTATGACGGTCCAAACTGCTTGTTCGACATCCTTGGTTGCCATTCATCTGGCGCGGCAAAGCCTCTTGAATGAAGAAACTGATATAGCCTTGGCAGGGGCAGTGTCGGTGCGGGTGCCGCACCGGGCCGGCTATTTTTACGATAGTGGTGGGTTGGTTTCTCCCGATGGTCATGTACGCACATTTGATGCCGGTGCCAATGGCACTGTTTTCGGCAGCGGTGCCGGTGTCATTGTAATGCGGCGCTTGGCGGATGCGCTGGCTCATGGCGACCAAATATACGCGGTGATCAAAGGTTCTGCCGTCAATAACGATGGTTCTACAAAAGCCGGATATACAGCTCCCAGCATCAATGGCCAAGCTGATGTCATCGTTGAAGCACTGGCAAATGCGGGTGTGGATGCTGAAAGCATTTCTTATATTGAGGCACACGGTTCAGGGACGCCGGTGGGAGATCCGATTGAGATTTTTGCGTTGACTAAAGCCTTCCGTAATTTCACCCAACGCAATGGCTTTTGTGCAGTCGGCTCCGTTAAAACCAATGTAGGGCACTTGGACGCGGCCGCCGGCATGGTAGGTCTGATTAAAACAGTTCTTGCACTCAAGCACCGGAAACTCCCTCCAAGTCTGCACTATAGCAAATCAAATCCTGAAATTAACTTTCCGGATACGCCCTTCTACGTAAACGCCCAGCTGGCAGAGTGGAAAAGTAAAGTTCCAAGGAGGGCTGGGGTAATGTCCACTGGAATGGGCGGAACCAATGCACATGTAATTCTTGAGGAGGCACCCCAGTCAGCGGTGACGTCCCAGTCTAATCCCCCTTACTTGCTTGTTCTGTCGGCTAAGAATGAAAAGACTCTTGATCTGGCCACCCAAAATCTGAGGGAATTTCTTAAGTCGGGCGAACCTGTCAACATGAATGACGTGTCCTATACGCTTCAAGTTGGACGCAAGGCTTACTCCCACCGGCGGTTTGTGGTTTGTAACAGCCAGGAGGATGCGGCATCCGCCCTCAATCTCAAGAATTCGAGGCGCACCGTTTCGTCTCTACTGGACGAGCCAGCACAGCGTCCGCTTGTTTTTTTGTTACCGGGCATCGGTGATCATTACGTAGGCATGGGAGCCGATCTTTATGAACAAGGAGACATTTTCAAACAAGAAGTAGACCGATGTGCCCGGATCCTTGAGCCACACCTTGGCATTGATATTCGGGAGGTCATTTATCCCCAAAGCCGCAGTTGGAAGAAGGTAGGGCAGTCGAAGGGAATTGACTTGAAAAAAATGCTGGGCCGGGAGGATGAAGTGGAAGACGTTGATGCCCAAAAACTCAACCAGACTCTCCATGCCCAACCGGCGATGTTCACCATTGAATACGCATTGGCTCGAATGTGGTATGATTTGGGCGTTGTTCCGGATGCGATTGTCGGCCACAGTTTGGGAGAATACGTGGCCGCGTGTCTCGCTGGCGTGTTCTCACTTGATGATGCATTACGGCTGGTTGCCTGTCGTGCTCGATTGGTCAACGAACTGCCGCAAGGCGCCATGCTTGCGGTCCCGCTGCCCGAAAAAGAAATTCTCCCCCTGCTCAATGAGGAGCTTTCCATTTCTTTGATCAATGGCCCGAATTTGTGTGTGGTGGCTGGCCCGGTCACGGCCATGTCCAAGTTCGGGCGGCTGTTAAAAGGGAAAGACATCAATTATCGGCCTGTTAAGAGTGCCCACGCCTTCCACTCGAAGATGCTTGATCCGATCGTAAAAGAATTTGAAGCAGAAGTGAAAAAGGTTCAACTGAAGGAACCGAAGATAAACTATGCTTCCAATATTACCGGCGGTTGGATTTCAAAAACTGACGCCACAGATCCAGCCTACTGGGCGAGGCATGTCAATCACACTGCGAGATTCAGTGACGCCTTGCACTCGTTATGGCAATTTAAGGATCCCATTCTGTTAGAAATCGGCCCCGGCAAGGCTCTCGGTGCCCTTGCCATGCAACATCCCGCTCGCGGCGAAACCGGCAACCCGGTCGTTGTTTCCACCCTGCGCCCCCATTACGAGCATAATTCGGACGTTGAATTGCTGCTACAGAGCATCGGAAGATTGTGGCTGTCAAGAGTCAAGATAGACTGGTCTCATTTCCGGAAAAAACATCAGCATCGTTTCGTCTCGCTCCCCACCTATCCCTTCGATCGTCAACGATACTGGATTGAAAAGCCGAATGCCGGAGTTCGGACAGTTAACGGGCCATGCTTGCCCGCCAACGATGCTCCCCCGGTTTCAACCGGGAAAGCTGCGATGATGCCAATCACGCCGACACAATCTGAAAACCAGCCCAACATCGCCGTAACTAATTGCGCCTTGGCTAGTCACAGCAACCAGGGCACACGGCGTGACCGCCTCGCTTCGCGCTTAAGACGGCTTATCAAAGAACTCTCCGGGGTCGAGGTCGTGAGTGACACCGATTCCTTCACGGAAATGGGTTTTGAATCCCTTTTTCTCACCCAAGCTAGTCAGTTGTTCCAGTCGAGATTCAGAGTCAAGGTATCCTTCAGGCAAATGCTCGATGAACTCTCGACCATTTCCGCGCTGGCCAGGTACCTCGACGAGCAGATGCCTGCAAATCAGGATTCACTGGAATGGGAGGTTCAGGCCAAAATCCCGGCGGCTGTCCGGCGATCCGCTACTCCGCAGACAGATGTGTTGCAGGTTGTAAAGCAGCCCGTTCGTTCTTCCGGCGGAAGCGGTTTTGACATCTCCCAGGGAACAAAGCGATTCGGTCCATATAAGCCATTAGAAAAAGGAGAGCGAGGCAGCCTTAACGCCCGGCAGCAGAAGGCACTCGATGAACTGATCGTTCGCTATGTGAAAAAGACCGCCGGGTCGAAGCGTTACTCAGCCGAACACCGTCCGCATTTCGCTGATCCGCGCGCAGTTTCCGGCTTCAAGTCCAACTGGAAGGAAATGGTTTATCCGATCGTGTCGGATCGTTCCAAAGGCTCGAAAATCTGGGATATTGACGGAAACGAGTATGTGGACATCACGATGGGTTTCGGCATCTATTTATTCGGCCATTCCCCGGACTGGCTGATTAAAGCTCTGCAAGACCAGTTGCGGGCTGGCATCGCGATCGGGCCGCAATCGCAGCTGGCTGGTGAAGTTGCCCGGCTCGTCTGCGACTTCACCGGCATGGAGCGTGTGTCATTCTGCAATACCGGGTCGGAGGCCGTCATGGCCGCCATCCGACTTGCCCGGATGATTACCGGACGGAAGCGTGTGGTCTTTTTCAACGGGGATTATCACGGGATGTTTGAAGAAGTGCTCGTCCGTGGCGCTTGGGAGAACGGTGAATATCGCGCCCAGCCTGCCGCACCGGGGATTCCCGCTAGCTTGGTTGAGAATATGCTCGTGCTCGAATACGGAGAGCCGGAATCGTTGGAAATCATTCAAGCCCATGCCAGCGAAATCGCCGCCGTCCTGATCGAGCCTGTTCGAAGCCGCCAGCCAGGGTTTCAACCCCGTGCTTTCATGCATTCGCTGCGGACAATCACCGAACAAACGGGTGCCGCGCTGATTTTTGACGAAATGGTTACCGGGTTCCGCTGTCATCCAGGTGGTGCCCAGGCTTACTTCGGGGTGCAGGCAGACATGGCAACCTATGGCAAGGTTCTCGGCGGTGGCATACCGATAGGTATTCTGGCCGGGAAACGAAAATTCATGGACGGCCTGGACGGCGGCGCATGGAACTACGGGGACGATTCGTTTCCCGAGGTCGGGGTCACGTTTTTTGCCGGCACTTTCGTCCGCCATCCGCTTGCCATAACAGCAGCATGGCAAGTGCTGAACCATCTCAAAGAACAGGGTCCCAAGCTACAACTGGAATTGTCGGAACGCGTCGCGCGCTTTTGTCGGACGTTGAACGAACACTTTGAGTGGATCAAAGTGCCAATCCGCCTGTCTTATTTTAGCTCGTATTCGATGATTGAATATGCTCCGGATCTTCAGTTCATTAGCCTTTTGTGGTATTATCTGCGGGAAAAAGGTATCCACGCATGGGAGAACCGCACTTGTTACTTCACCCTAGCTCATTCGGACGAAGATTTTGACCGACTAATCGCAGCTTTCAAAAACAGCGTGACTGAAATGCAGGCAGGCGGATTCCTACCCGAATCCAATGCAGCACAGGATGATGGGATTTCCAATTCTGCAATGGGATTTCCGCGTTACGATACCGCGCCCGTTACGGAAGCCCAACGGGAAATACTGCTGGCTGCCATCATGGATAACGCCGCCAATTGCGTTTACAACCAATGCTGCACAATTCATTTCAAGGGGTCGCTTAATATTCTTGCGCTCGAAAAATCAATCCAGCAAATCTTTGACCGCCATCAAGCACTGCGAAGCACGTTTAGTGCTGATCTTCAAACACAGATCTTTCACCCAAGCCGAATTGACAAATTATCGGTGGTTGACAAACCCGGCCTGCCGGAAACTGAACGGATGAAAAAATTCGATGAATTTGTCAATCGGGAAATGACGACCCCGTTTGACTTGGAGCGAGGTCCGATGGTGCGCCTGAAACTCTTTAAATTCTCTGAAGAATACCACCGGCTTGTCATGACCGCGCACCATGTCATCTGCGACGGATGGTCATCCACTCTTATCATATTTGATCTAAGCCGGATCTATAATGCCATCGTGGCCGGGGAAATCCCGTTGCTGCCGCCACCAAATTCGTTCGCGGACTTCGCGCGGGATCGCGCCTTGGAGAAGGATGACTCTGAAAACGTTGTCACGGAACAATTCTGGCTGGATCAGTTTGCGGACGGATTTACCGCTTTGAATCTTCCCTCCGATCGGCCGAGGCCGTCGGTTCGGACGTATTCCGGCAATCAAGAGAGTCGGATCGTGAATCCAGAATTATTTGCGCGCCTTAAAAAGGCAACTCCTCATCTGGGAGGCACTCTCTTTGTGACGCTGTTCGGAGCTTACGCCGTGTTTCTCCACCGCCTGACTTCCCAGAATGACATTGTCATCGGCGTTCCCGCCGCCGGCCAGGCTGTTTACGGTTGTGATGATCTGGTGGGACACTGTGTAAATTTTCTTCCCATCCGTGTGCAACTTTCAGGCCAGATGCCTTTTTCCGAATTCGCCCGAGCGGTTAAAAACACGGTTCTCGATGCATACGATCATCAGAAGTATACCTATGGCACGCTGGTGCAAAAGCTCAAGTTACCTCGCGTCTTGGGTCGTCCACCGCTGATTTCGGCCATGTTTAATATCGACAAGTCTGGCTTCGATGTTTTTGGCTTTGAACAGCTTGACTTTCAGGTCACATACAATGCCAAACGACATGTCAACTTTGATCTGTTCTTCAACCTGATTCAGACGGAAACCAGTCTCGAAGTAGAATGTGAGTATAACTCGGATCTATTTGACAACGAGACCATTGTCCGGTGGCTGACCTCATTTGAGACGTTGATCGAGGCAATCGTCACGGACGACTGCACCCCGGTGGATTTCCTTCCGCTGATATCTAAAAAGGAAAAACAGATGATTCTGGTGGAATGGAACAAAACAGAAGCGGCCTATCCACAGGAAAAGACGTTGCACGCCTTGTTGGCGGAACAGGCTAAACGAGTGCCGGACGCCATTGCCTTGGTGCATGAAGGTGGGCGGTTGACTTATAGAGAGTTAGATCAACGGGCAAATCAGCTTGCCAACCGATTGCGAACCTTGGGGGTCGGGCCGAATGTGCTCGTGGGTGTTTGCTTGTTCCGCTCGGTTGAAATGGTGGTAGGACTCTTGGGAATCCTCAAGGCAGGAGGCGCTTATGTTCCCATGGATCCCGAATATCCACACGATCGACTGGCGTTCATGCTGGAGAATGCGGGCGTGCGCGTGCTTTTGACGGAACAGCGACTGCTCGCCAGCCTGCCTCCACATGACGCGAAGGTGATCTGCCTTGACAGTGAGTGGCTGGACATTGCAAAAGAAAGCGACAACCCACCGATCGTTCCAATGGTGGCGACGGAGCTTGCCTATATCATTTATACATCGGGCTCGACCGGCCGACCCAAGGGCGTGCAAATTGAGCATCGCAGTGTCGTGGCTTTTGCGACATGGGCGCGGCGAGTTTTCACCGATGAAGAGTTTGCGGGAGTAATGTTCTCGACCTCGATTTGTTTTGATCTTTCGGTATTTGAACTGTTTGTCACGTTGGTGAATGGGGGTAAAGTGATTCTGGCGAAGAATGTATTGGAGCTGCCCACATTGCCGACGGCCAACGAAGTAAGGCTCGTCAACACGGTGCCCTCGGCAATCGCAGAACTGGCGCGCACAAATGGAATTCCCCGGTCAGTGATCACAGTAAATCTGGCGGGCGAGCCTCTGCCACAGTCGCTGGTGGACAAGTTATATACGGACTGTTTTGTCCAACGGGTCTATGACCTTTATGGCCCGACAGAGACCACGACATATTCGGCATACACGTTGCGTCAGCGCGGCGGGAAGACGACGATTGGGCGACCAATTGCCAACACTAGGATTCATATTTTGGATCGTCATTACCAGCCAACACCGATTGGTGTGCCGGGCGAGTTGCACATTGGAGGAATTGGGTTGGCGCGTGGTTATCATAATCAGCCGGAACTCACGGCGGAGAAGTTTATTTCAGACCCGTTCGAGATCAAACCTGAGGCACTACTTTACAAAACTGGGGACATGGCCAGGTATCTGGCCGATGGGAATATCGAATATTTGGGGCGGTTGGATCATCAGGTTAAGATTCGTGGAATTAGAATTGAGTTAAATGAAATTGAATCCGTTTTGGATGCTCATCCATCGGTTCGGAAAGTAGTGGTGGTGGCGCGTGAGGATGTTCATGGCGACAAACAATTGGTGACCTATATGACTGGCAAAAATGGGGTGCCACCAAAGGCATCGGAATTGCGCGATCTGCTCAAGGCAAAATTGCCGGAATACATGATGCCTGCTGCATTCATCACCTTGGAGCAGTTCCCCTTGACGCCGAATGGAAAGGTGGACCGGAAGGCATTACCGATGCCCGAATTTAAGTCTGCAGCCAGCCAGTTTGTTCCACCAAGCACTCCTACTGAGGCGGTTCTGGCTAAAATCTGGTGTGAGATTCTCGCATTAAAAGAAGTCGGCATCCATGACAATTTCTTCGATCTGGGCGGACACTCATTATTGGCTATGCGCGTCATTGTGGCCATTCGTAAAGGAGTTGGCAAAGCTATTTCGCTACGGTCGTTATTCACTGCTCCAACTATCTTTCAACTTTCAAAAGCGGTAGATGGGCATACCAATTATTCTGTGACAATGCCGTCTGTTGGATTGCGCGGCAATGGAACTGGCGCACCGCTATTTTATATTCCGGGAATTGGGGGATACGGATTTCTTCCGCCAGGCTTGGCCCAGCATCTCAAAGAGAGTTGTCGCTACTACGACGGTCTTCAGTACCCTGGATTGAATAGTGGAGAACCAATGCCCAGTACCATAGAAGAAATTGCGGCTCATTTGGTCACTCAAATTCAAAGCATTTGGCCGCATGGTCCTTACTACTTGTGCGGTTGGTCATTAGGTGGGTCAATGGCATTCGAAGTTGCCCGTCAAATGGAAACCCGGGGTGTGAAGGTTCAACTCGTTTTACTTCTCGATAGCCGTTGTCTCGGACCAACCCGCCAGCACAAACTTGCCGTAGCGGATATCGTTGACCGCCTCCAACGTCGTCTGTCAGCATTGAATGGATTAGAGCGCGCCATTTTCCTCAGAAACTTGGCCGTCAATAAGCTGAGAGCTTTATTTTTTTCGATCATGCGGAATTCCGGAACCAAACCTGAAGGCGACACAACCCCGATAATGGAAGCTACGCTGCAAGCCACTCGCAAGTATCGTCCAGGTTACTACGGTGGAAAAGTAGTCCTCTTTCAAATTGAGGACTGGGAATTTTATTCAGGCTTTCGCTACGCACCGGATCCAACCTTTGGTTGGGACCGATTAGTGGGACAAGGTAGCTTGCATATTATTCGTGTCCCCGGGGACCATAAATCAATGCTCAACGAACCTGCTGTCTCGAAGGTCGCGGAAAAACTCTTGGGTTATTTGCAACAAGATGTAAGTAAGCAAACTACAGCGTTCTTGCAAGCTGGCTCCGCATAAAACATGCTTGTATGATAACCTTTAAACGGACGATGACTGTTATCTTTTAACACGGTGTTTTTACCGGCACGATTAGTCAGATTTTACGATGGCAATGAATATGTCTGCTGAGCAAATCAACTGGCCCCAACCTTCTTCAAACTGGTCGCTAAACTGGCATAATGATCACTCTATCTTCCCTAATGTCCATGTTTGGGCTGCTTCGTTGGATCTTCCTGTCAACACGATCACGGCACTGGCGTCGATTCTCGCGTCAACAGAATTAGATCGTGCTGCGCGTTTCCGCTTCGTACGTGATCGAAACTGCTTTATCGCTGGGCGTGGTTTCATGCGTGTGATTCTGGGCCATTATCTAAGCGCCAATCCAGTCGAATTGGAATTCATTTACGGCAACCATGGAAAGCCAGCGCTCGGTGGTGTTTTCGATACCGCTGGACTGCATTTCAGTTTATCTCATTCCGAAAATCTCGGACTGCTAGCCATTTCTCCGGTTGGCGCTGTTGGCGTCGATGTTGAGAATATCCGACCACTTGATGACGCAGACAGCCTGGTCAATCGCTTTTTCTCGCAGCGGGAAATCACATCTTTTCAAAAGGTGCCGAAAAACGCGAAGTCTCTTGCCTTCTTTAAACTTTGGACACGAAAAGAAGCATTCCTTAAAGCGACTGGAGAAGGTATCGCCCATCTACTCGATCAAGTGGAAGTATCCTTCCTGCCCAATGAATCGGTAAAATTACTCAATCTTCCAAAACAGTTGGGGCAAACCACTGATTGGCATTTGCACAATCTAGTGCCAGCTTCCGGTTTTGTAGCTGCTTTGGTCGCCCCAAGCAAGACCGCCAGTCCCACCTGTTGGTCTTGGACACCTGAGTGCGACTTTGGGCTTTGATTTCGCTATCACGTGTAGCAGTCCTCACCCTAAAGTGGAGTTTGGGATCATTCAAAACGCTCGTTTTGAAAAGCAAACGTTGTTACTTTCCAAAAACAATCCCTGAAACACTGTGCGTTGTTGGCATTACTGCCGAACGAAGTCAACGAACGAAGCGGCAGCGCAACAATGCCGACCGTGAAACCCGCTATTGCGTCGGCATAAAACTTTTGTGCTGAATAATCTTTCAGCGTGTCAACCAGTTTTGGCCGGAATGAAATGGGGAAATTCATCAGGAAAAAATTCCTTAATTTTGATTCTGTCAAAGTCGCAGCGCACTTCAAATCAATTCAAACCCTACTACACCTTTATCCCACTTGTCACACGATACGTAGAAACCCGCATCCTTTACACCCGCCGCAAATCGCGGCAAACATTAGTCTACGATATTTGATTTGCGCCGCGAACCGTGCCAGGCTCAGACAGCACAACCGGCTGTTCGGCCATTGTTGATTATATTCGCAGCTTCATCACATTCAACATATACACACCACTTCGACGCCCAGCAACTTACCGAACTTGTTTATTTTTTCTGCGATATGGCCGACGCCGACCGCGCAGTGATGCGCCGGGCCCTGCGCGTTCCAGTCGTTCACAAACTTTCGCGCGCCGGGACTGAAACGGTAACGGCTGTTGGTGTTTCCGATTTCCAGAATTGGGCCGGATACGGATTCGCCTTCGGCTACGAGCAGTTTCAGCTTTCCATCCTTTGTTTCCAGGACGGAAAGCAGAGTTACTGGTCCATGCTTCACGGACATCTCCACTGACAAACCACGTCCCACTTTGCCGTGATACACCTTCAGCGGACGCACTTTCGTTTTGCCCTCGGCAATGGCGATGTGACCGGGACCGTCGTGGCCCATCAAGACCACATCGTCCGCAAAATCCATCGCGTAATATTCCGTGAACGAACCGCCGACGCCGAAAGTGTCCATGATTTTCATGGCCTGCACATTTTTGACCTCGTATTCGCCGGCAACGGGGATGCCACGTGCGGTCAAAAGTGAATTGCCCAAAATGATCGAGCTGATCGTGTCCTCGTTTTCCGCGTTGCCGGTGCCCATGTAATAATAGGCCAACGAACCGAGATCATGTTCCTTCACCAGCCGGTCGAGCGCGACCGATGTCTTCGCGGCACGCTCAAGTTCTTCGTTTGCGCAATCACTCTGAATGTCAAAAATCTTTTTGAAGTAGGCGACGCGCAACTTACCCTGCTTTGCAGAAACTTCGCGGCGCAAAGCGGCGAGTTCGTCCACCTCCAAAATTTCCATATGACCGCCAAACGTGGCACATTGGAGCGTCATGTCGGAATAAATATCGAGCATCCCGCCGTAATAATGTCCCATCAGACCGAGACGATTGTGGAACATCGTGTGCGCGACACGCGCCGCTTCAATCCACGCGTCCACTTCGTTCCAGCAAACCGGATCGTCGTGCAGCATCCCGGTGACTTGATGAAAATCAATATGCGCCCGGCTGAAGACATTGGCGATTTCGGGAACAGGACACGCGGCGCAATGCGCGAGCCAGTCGCCGGTCATCGCCGTGCGGTCACCCATCGCATTGAATTTTTCGTAATCAATCGCGGCGGTCGGCGCGAGATTCAAGATGATGACGGGAACTTTGGCGCGCTGCACGACCGGCAGCACGGTCGAAGACAGCGCGTAGGTCGTGACATGAAGAAAAATCAGATCCACATCAGCTTCACGAAATTTGTGGCTGGCCGCTAGCGCCTTCTTCGGGTTGTCAATGAGGCCGAGGTTCACGACCTCGACGCCGGGCCGTTCCAGCTTTTTCTGGACGGCGCGGACATAATCTTCTAGCCGCGATTTGAGGCCTTTGAACTGCGGCCAGTAAGTGTCAAGGCCGATGCCAAAAAGTCCGACGCGGAATTGATTTTCTGTAAGCATCAAATCACATTTGGTTTTTCAAGCGAGCGCCGGCACCGATGACGATGGTCCGGAATGGAAGCGTAGTAATACCTGCAGCGATGGGCAAGCGCGCCTTTTTATGGAACGTTGACGTTTTAAGGTAAAAGCAGAATCGTCAGTTTTCTTGGTCCGTGCGCGCCGAGCACCAGGATGCGCTCGATGTCGCCGGTGCGGCTCGGTCCGCTGATGAAAGAAAGAAAGCTCGGAAAATTATCTTTGAATTTTTCCTGAACCCGGCGCAAGGCGGCGCCCAAATCGGGAACCATTTGATTTCGCCGCGCCAGCACGACGTGGTGCGGCGGCAGCACGGACAACGCGCGTCCGCCCGCGCTGGGGGCTGAGACCAAAACGCTGCCGGTTTGCGCCACGAGCGCTTCGCATTCCGTCAACGCCGCGTCGCAATTTTCCAGGTCGTCCACGGCATAACCGGCGTCGGTTCTTACTTCCGTCAAATTGAGTTCGCGCGCGACGGCGTCCGTCAGTTCGCCGCGATGCCGGCCGATTTTTCTCCAGCCGTTGTCTGCCGCCATTTTTTTCAGATGTTGAACCGCTTCGTTCATGTCCGCGCACAAAATAAATTCCGCTTTCAAGCTCGCCGCATTCTGGCGGAACAATTCAATCTGTTCTTCCAGCGTTGCGCCGACCGGCGGCAGCCATTTTTGCGGCGAAGCGGACAATGCAAATTGTTCCGTCGAACCATTCTGAAAAGAACGATGCGGCGCGGCGACTTTCAGCGCCTCGCGAATCCGGCCCAAAATGATCTCGCGATTGGTCATGGTATTTTCCTTTCGCGCCATTTTTCATGAAAATTCCTTTCTGCGATCGGTGGAAACGACCGCGTTTTCGTCCAGGCGCGCAACGGATCGAGAATCGTTCCTTGAATCAAACGTTGCAACGGTTGGGCAACACGCACCAGGCGGGTCGCCAGCCGGTAAATTTTTGGCCGGCGCATGGTGAACGCAAATCCGGCGTAAAAAAGTTTTTCCAAAACAGACGGGCCTGCGCGGACTGCGTTGCGCCGGTTGTGGAGCAAGTGGTGGTGTAAATTGATTTTGACCGGGCAGGTTTCGGTGCAGGCGCCGCAGAGTGAAGACGCCTCCGACAGATGTTTCCAATTCTGCAGCCCACGCAAATGCGGCGTGATGACCGAGCCGATCGGCCCCTGATAAGTCGTGCCGTAACTATGACCGCCGACGTTTTTAAAAACCGGGCAGACGTTCAGGCAGGCGCCGCAGCGGATACAATGCAGCGCGTCGCGCTGCTCAGCGTCCGCCAGCAGTTCCGTCCGGCGGTTGTCCAGCAGCACGACGTGAAATTCCTCCGGGCCGTCCGGTTCGCCCGGCTGGCGCGGCCCGCCGTAAAGCGTGTTGTAGCAGGTCAGCGATTGTCCCGCGCCCGCTGTCGCCAGCATCGGCAGGAACAGCGCGAGGTCGGAAAGTCTGGGCAGAATTTTTTCGATGCCCACGATGGCGACATGAATTTTCGGCAGCGACGTGGTCAGGCGCGCGTTGCCTTCATTTTCCGTGATGGAAATCATGCCGGTCTCGGCGATGGCGAAATTCGCGCCGCTGATGCCCATGTCCGCCGCGCAATATTTTTTCCGCATGACGCGTCGCGCGATCATCGTCAGGTCTTCGGGATTGTTCGTCGGCGCAGAACCCAGTTTGTCGCGAAACAAATCGCTGATCTGCCGCCGCGTCAGGTGCATGGCGGGAAAAACGAGGTGATACGGCGGCTCGCGGCGAAGCTGCACGATGTATTCTCCCAGATCGGATTCGACGACCTCGAAGCCTTCTTTTTCCAGCGTGTCGTTCAGATGAATTTCCTCCGCCGTCATGCTTTTGGATTTGATGATGGAACGGACCTTGTGTTGCCGCGCGACACCGACGATGTAATCCCGCGCTTCCTGCGCGTTTGGCGCCCAAAAAACTTTCGTGCCGCGCGCTTCGAGCTTGGAGACGAATTCTTCCAGATAACGGTCGAGGTGATTGACGGCGTCCCATTTGATTTCGGCGGCCGCATCGCGCGCGCCCGGCCAGTTTTGAAAACGATTTTGGTTTTCGTCGCGTTTGACGTAATAGCCGTCGAGCGCCTTTTGAATCAAATCGCGCTGCGGCAAATCCGCCGTGTAACGCCGCGCTGATTCGTTGAATGCCTTGGCGTGAGTATTCATGTCTGCGCCAGCACTTCGGCGAGGTGCAAGGTTTTGACGGATTTGCCCTGCCGGTCCAGCACGCCGCGAATTTGCATCAGGCAACTGGAGTCGTTGGAAATCACAAAGTCCGCGCCGGTGTCCGCGATGGACGCGCATTTGACCTCGCCCATCGCGGTGGAAATCATCGGGAACTTGACCGCGAACGTGCCGCCGAAACCGCAGCACGTTTCCGCCTCTTTCATTTCGACCAGTTCCAAGCCCCGGACGTGTTGCAGCAATTGGCGCGGCGGCTTTTTCAAACCCAGCTCGCGCAGACCGTGACAGCCGTCGTGAAACGTCGCGCGTCCGGAAAATTTTGCGCCGACATCAAGCACGCCGAGTTGGTTGACGAGAAAATCGGAGAACTCAAATGTTTTTGCGGCGAGTGTTTTGGCTTCCACCTCGCGCGGCTGATTGTGAAACAGTTCGGGATAAAAAACCTTGACCATCGCGCCGCACGAACCCGACGCGATCACCACCGTTTCCGCGTCGCGAAAAACGGCCATCTGCCGTTCCGCCACGGCGCGCGCTTCATCCCAGTAACCGGAGTTGAACGCCGGCTGGCCGCAGCACGTCTGCGCTTCGGGATAATCCACCGTGTGACCGAGCCGCTCCAAAACTTGCACGATGCCCAGGCCGACCTGCGGATAAAATTGATCCACAAAACATGGGATGAACAACGAAATTTTCACGGGGAAAAAATTTCCGATTTACATTTTCATTCCGTAAAGCGGGCCGAAATTGGCGCACGCGCGGAAATCCGCGCCTTCGCGGTCAGCCGTGCCGAATGCGTTCCACGCGCTTGGGCGGAAAATATTTTCTTCGGAAATGTTGTGCATATAAACAGGAATGCGCAGCATCGCCGCGAGGCTGATCAATTCAGCGCCGATGTGTCCGCAGCTCATCGAACAATGATTCGCGCCCCAGTTGTTCATCACGGAATAGACATCTTGAAACGCGCCGCTGCCGTTCGTGCGCGGCACGAACCACGTCGTCGGCCACGTCGGATTCGTTCGCTCATCTAAAATCGTGTGAACTTTTTCCGGCAGTTCAATCGTCTCGCCCTCGGCAATCTGCAAAGCGGGGCCAAGTCCCTTGATTAAATTCAACCGGCAAATCGTCACCGGCATTCCGCCGCGCGTGCGAAAGCGCGTTGACCAACCGCCGCCGGGAAAATATTCCGTGATGGACGGATGCCAGGTCGTGGCGGCGAGACATTTTTCCACTTCCGCCGCCGTGATTTCCCAAAACGGTTTCAGCGCCGGTTTTCCGTTGATGGATTGTTCGCCGGTTCCGTCCAGCGCCGCCGGGCCGGAATTGATCAGGTGCAAAAAACCATTTGCCGCCGCGCCGGTCAATTTATGGCCGGTCACGCGTTTAACCGCCGCCGGACTCCAGTAAGTCCGCACGTCGGCAAAAATTTGCGCCGTGTTCGTGAGCAGATGACCGAACAACATGCACGCGCCGTTGAGCGAATCGTTTTCCGTCGCGACGATGTAAGGCGCGCGCGGGCCGTTCCAGTCGAACGACGTGTTGAGCATCGCTTCCATGAAATCGCCGTTTGGCAGATGATCCGTCCACTGGCGCTGGCCTTGAAAGCCGGACGCGATGGCGTTGTGGCCGAGCGCTTCCTCGCCAAAACCTTTTTTCGCAAGCTGCGGATTTCCGACCATCAAATCGCGTGCGATGAGCGCCATCTTCACGGAAATTTCCCATTCGCGGTCCAATTGCGCGCGCGGGCGGATTGTTTTTGGTGAATTGTAATCCTTGCCTTCTTTGCAATTGGCTTTCACCCATTGAATCGCTTTTTGATATTCTGTTTTGTCGAAAATTTCGCGCTCGATGCGCCGGACAAATTCTGTCATGTCCATCGATTCAACTCGCATGCCGAGATAGCTTTCAAAAAAATCCGGGTCAATGATGGAGCCGGCGATGCCCATCGAAGTGCCGCCCATCGCCAGATACGATTTGCCGCGCATGATGGCCACGGTCAATCCCGCGCGACAAAAGCGCAAAAGTTTTTCCTGCACGTCTTCGGGAATCGTTTTGTCGCCGCCATCCTGCACGTCGCGTCCGTAAATGCCAAACGCCGGCAAGCCTTTCTGCGCGTAGCCGGCCAGAACTGCGGCGAGATAAACCGCGCCGGGACGTTCCGTGCCGTTGAAACCCCAGACGGCTTTCGGGATCGCCGAGTCCATGTCCATCGTCTCACTGCCGTAACACCAGCACGGCGTCACGGTCAGCGAAACGCCGACGCCTTCGCGCGCGAATTTTTCCGCGCAATCGGCGGCCTCGGCTACGCCGCCGATGCAACGGTCGGCGATGACGCATTGCGCGGGTTTGCCGTTCGGATAACGCAATTTTTCGCCGATGAGTTTCGCCACGGACTTGGCGAGGTTCATCGTTTGCGATTCCAGCGATTCGCGCACGCCGCCCAGACGCCCGTCAATCGCGGGCCGGATTCCGATTTTGGGAAGTTTTTTGAAAAGGGGATTGTCCATGTTTTGGTTTGTTTGATGACGCTGGAATTTATTTTAACTTGCCGATGGCGCGTCGGCGATAATGTTCGTCCGGGCGATTTTCGATCCGGTCCGAATTTTTTTCATCCAAAAATCGCGGGCCGCCCAAACTGTAGTTGCCAACCAGAATCGAAGCCCATTTGTCGAGCATGAGCATGGTGTTCAAAACGTCGCGTTCGGTCTGGCCCAAAACCACCGGGCCGTGATTGGCCATCAAGATGACTTTGGGCGCAACGCCTTGGTCTTTCAAAAATTGCCGCAGCGATTTACGCAACGCGACCGCCAGCCGCATTCCGGGATCAACGTAAGGAACGACGGCGACGCGGCGGCCGCAAACCACAATCGCATCGGGAAAAATATGGCGGCGAAACGGTTCCGCACCAAGTTTGCTGCAAAGAATTTTCAGCACGGAAACCGGATGCGAGTGCCCGACCCATTTGGCGCCGCCTTCGCGCAAACAGATCGCGTGCAAAAAAGTTTCCACCGACGGCAGCTTCGCCTTTTTATCCACGCGACAGTCCTCGAGAATTTTTCGGACTTCACCGTCGGTTTTGTCCGGCTGATCCAGCGCGCCAAAAATCGGCTTCAGGCTCACGCGACTGAATCCGCCGGCGTCAATCGTGCCCAACTGGCTGCCCGACGCTTTTACGTAAAACGTCCCGTCGCCCAAATCCGCGCTGACATTCCCCTCGCCAAGAATGGCCAGATGCCGGTCTTCGCGCCCGAGTTCGTGCGCGAGCCGGATCAATCGTTTCAGAATTTCCGCAGGTTTCATAAATGGTCAGCGCGAAAGGATTTTTTTAAAACGCGCGTAGGCGTCGTTCCAGTCGCCGGTGTTTTTCGGTTCAAATTTTTTTGTTTTAAACGAGCGCCGCACCAGCGCGCGCCCTTCCGCCACCGAGCGGATTTCTCCCAGAGCATACAGTTGCATGACGATGTTTCCAATCGAAGTGGCTTCCACCGGGCCGGCAATCACCGTGCAATTCAAAGCGTCGGCGGTGAACTGGTTCAGCAAATGATTCTGGCTGCCGCCGCCGACAACATAAATTTTGCCAATTGGTTTGCCGGTCACGCGCGCGATCGATTCTTTCACAAAACGATACTTAAACGCCAGACTTTCCAAAATCATCCGCGTGAACGCGCCAAAATCTATGGGCGCAGTTTGTCCGGTTCGATGACAAAACGCGGCAATCGCATCGGGCATATTCGCTGGAGCTTGAAAATCTTCGGCGTCTGGATCAATGAAAGTATTGAGCGGCGACGACTTTTCGGCTTGGGCGATGAGGTCGGAGTAACTGACGGATTTTCCGGCGGCATCCCAAACCCGTTTACTTTCCTGCAACAACCACATTCCGGCGATGTTTTTCAAAAAGCGCGTCGTGTTCAGAACGCCGCCTTCGTTTGAAAAAGTGGCTTGATAACTTTCTCCTGAAATCACCGGACGGTTCAACTCGCGCCCCATCAACGACCAGGTGCCCGAACTTAAAAAAACTGGCTCGGATTCTTCCGCAGGCACGCCGACAACCGCCGACGCCGTATCGTGTCCGGCGGGCGTGATGACCTGCAATTTTCTTGCGCCGACCTCCACCGCCACATCCGGCAGTAATTCGCCGAGCACCGTTCCGGCGTCAACCAGTTTGCCGAAAATTTTTCCGGGCAGATCCATCGCGTTGATAACATCGCGTTCCCATGTCTGCGTGTGAGGATTGAGCAATTGGCCGGTGCTGGCGATGGATTTTTCGTTCACGCCAACGCCGGTCAGAAAATAATGAATCAAATCCGGCATGAAGAGCAGCCGCTCCGCTTTTTCAAATCGCACTGACGAATTTGCTTCCGCAAGCAATTGAAAAAGCGTGTTGAAAAACATGAACTGAATTCCCGTCCGCTGGTAAATTTCCTGTCGCGGCATTCGTCGAAAAGCAACTTCCTGCATTCCCTGTGTGCGGCTGTCGCGATATTGAAACGGCACACCGAGCAATTTTCCACTGGCGTCCAGCAAACCATAATCTACGCCCCAAGTGTCCACACCGACGGACACGACGGCGTCGCCATATTTTTTAACCGCGAGCGTGATGCCGTGTTTGATATGGGCGAAAAGCTCGTCGAAATTCCAATGCCAACCATCCGCTGTCTTGATGGGATCATTTGGAAAACGGTTTAATTCGTCCAATTCCAAACAAGCGCCGTCGTAAATTCCGGCAACCACCCGTCCGCTGCCTGCTCCGAGATCCACCGCCAGACATATTTGAGTTTTCTTCAAATCTTTTGCTCCTTTGGCAGTATCAGTTTTCCGCCATTTTTTTGTAATGCCTGCCGCACGGCATTTTCTGGCTTGCGGTCTGTAATAAAAACATCAAGGTCCTCAAGTTTGGCAAAAAAGTAGGATGACTTCACGCCGGTTTTGGTGTGATCGGACAGCAAAATGGTTTGATCCGCCAGGCTCATTATTTTTCGTTTCAGACCAGCTTGTTCCACATTGGCCTCACTCAAGCCACGGTAGGAGTCCAATCCGCGGCAGGAAAAAAAAGCTTTTTGCACATGACAACGTTCGAAAACAGAATCCGCCAAACTTCCCTGACAGGATAAAGAGCGGTGATTGACCGCACCGCCGGATAGAATCACTTGAACCGCTGGCCGTCGCGCGAGTTCAACTGCAACCTTCAGCGCACTGGTCACGACGGTAACCTCCAGATTTGGCAAAAGACAGGCCAGATAGAACACCGTGGAACTGGCATCAAAAAAGATCGTGTCGCCCGCTTGAATTTGTCCCAATGCCAGTTCGGCGATGATTTTCTTTTCTGCAACATTGGCAATTTCACGACTATCTAAAGAAAGATCACGGTTGTTTTCATTGAGACGCACCGCGCCGCCGTGTTTGCGGGACAAATGACCATCAGCCTCCAGTTTCTCAAAATCGCGACGCACGGTCTCCTCGGATATGGCCAGTGCATTCGCCGCTTTAACCGTCGTTATCGCTCCAGATTTTAGGAGCATATCTAAAATCCGACGTTGTCTTTCAATGGCAAGCATGGCGTTTAATTTGACTGATTTTCTTCTTTTTACTTGTTTTTACCCGCAAATCAAGGGTTAATTCACAGAAATAACAAGACAAACACAGAATTTCAAAAGATGAAATTTCAATACGTGAATAACTTATGGAATGATGCCGAGGCTGCGAAGCTCGCGGGCGTGGACCGGCTCGTTTATCGCTCGAACAAACTCGGCGCGGATCAGCACATCACGAATACCGGTGGCGGCAATACGTCGTCTAAAATTTCCGAGACCGATCCGCTCACCGGCGAAAAAGTCGAGGTGCTTTGGGTCAAAGGTTCCGGCGGCGATTTGCGGACGAGCCTGCGCGAAAATTTTTCTTCTCTTTACCAGCACAAATTGATCGGCCTGCAAAAATCCTACGCCGCGCGCGGCGACAAAGGTTTGAAGTCTCCGGCAGAAGATGAAATGGTCGCGGCCTACAATCACACGACGTTCAATTTGAATCCGCGCGCGTCGTCCATTGACACGCCGTTGCACAGTTTCATTCCCGCAAAATTTGTGGATCATATGCACCCGAACGCGGTCATCGCGATTGCGGCGTCGGCGAATTGCGAAAAATTGACGCAGGAAATTTTCGGCGGCGAAATGGATTATGTGAAATGGATGCGCCCCGGTTTTGAACTCGGCCTCGCGATGCAGGAAATCGTGAAGAAGAATCCCAGGGCCACTGGAATCATGATGGGCCAGCACGGTTTTATTTCGTGGGCGAACGACGACAAGGAATGTTATTTGCGGACGCTGGAGTTTATTGAAAAGGCTTCGCAATACATCGAAGCCAAATATCAAGCCAAAGGCGGCGACGCAAAAGCGTTCGGCGGCGCAAAATACCAGACGCTCGCGCCGGAAAAACGGAATGAAGTTTTCGCGGCTATTCTGCCGTGGCTGCGCGGGCAGGTTTCGCAGCAGAAACGTTTCATCGCGACGATTCAGGACGACGAAAAGATTTTACGCTTCGTGAATTCCAACGACGCGCCGCGTCTCGCGGAACTCGGCACGAGCTGCCCCGACCATTTTCTGCGCACGAAAATCAAGCCGCTTTACGTCGCGTGGAATCCGCAGACCGAAGGACGCGGCGGCGTTGAAGAAAAAACTCGCCGACGGACTCGTGCAATATCGCAAGGACTACGCGACGTATTACGACAAGTGCAAGCACGCGAATTCGCCCGCGATGCGCGACCCGAATCCGACCGTCGTTTTGATTCCCGGCCTCGGCATGGTCGCGTGGGGCAAGGACAAATCCGAGTCGCGCGTCACGGCGGAATTTTACAACTGCGCCGTCGAAGTCATGCGCGGCGCGGAGGCGATTGACAAATACATCGCGTTGCCGCAGCAGGAGGCGTTCGACATCGAATACTGGCTGCTCGAAGAAGCGAAGTTGAAACGAATGCCGGCGGAAAAAGAACTCGCGCGGCAGATCATCGTCGTCATCGGCGCGGGTTCAGGCATCGGCAAAGAAACGGCGCATCGCCTTGTCAAAGAAGGCGCGCACATCGTTTGCGTGGATTTGAACGCTGACGCCGCCAACGCGACTGCGAAGGAAATCACGGATAAATATGGTTTGGGCATCGGCGTCGCGGGCACGGGGATTTCCAATTGCGGCCCGGCCATCGGCCTCGCGGCGAACATCACTGACCGCGCGAGCATCCGCAAAATGCTGGATCAAGTTGCGCTCGCTTACGGCGGCTTCGATTCCATTTGCGTGACCGCCGGAATTTTTGTGCCGAGCGACACGACCGGCCACATCCCCGACGACAAATGGGCGCTGACGTTCAACATCAATGTCACCGGCAGTTATCTCGTCGGCGACGAAGCGTTCAAGACCTGGAAGGAACAAGGCTTGAAAGGACAATTGGTTTTGACCACTTCCGCCAATGCCGCCGTCGCGAAAAAAGGTTCGGTCGCTTACGACGTTTCCAAGGCGGCGGCCAATCATCTCGTGCGCGAACTCGCCATCGAACTCGCGCCGCTCGTGCGCGTGAACGGCGTCGCGCCCGCGACCGTCGTGCAAGGCTCGGCGATGTTCCCGCGCGACCGCGTCATCGGCTCGCTCGCGAAATACAACATCGCTTACACCGACGACGAGGCGACCGAATCGCTCGTGAAAAAACTCGCGCAATTTTACGCCGACCGCACGCTAACCAAAGCGCCGATCACGCCGGCGGATCAGGCGGAAGCGTATTTTCTCCTGGTCTCGCAACGCTTGAGCAAAACGACCGGGCAAATCATCACCGTGGACGGCGGTTTGCACGAGGCGTTCCTGAGATAATTGTTATAATATAACCGCGAGGATTTTATCCCCAGACACGGACTGTGTTTTAATTTTGAAGGCGCAGCTTCGTAAATTAAAAATGCAGTTCAAGGTTGCCCGGTCACATGGCTTTTCAACCAAGTACCATAGCCGATGACGATGGTTGAAAGCACGAGTGTGGCAATGCCACCGGCAATAAGCAGGTGTGCTTTTTTGCTGGAGCCTCTCCATTCGTGGAAAATCCAACCCCACATGGTGCTAAAAATGATGATACTCGCCATATGTAATGTCCACGAGGCAAAATCGTATTTTCCCATCTGCGTCGCGCCCATGGTATAGAAGAAAAATTGGAAATACCAGCAGGTGCCTGCGAGCGCGGAAAACAGGTAGTTGCCGAGCACGGGAATCTTGAGATCAGCCGGCGTGCCACTCGCAGCCATTTCCGCCACTTCGAGTTCACCGCCGCTGCCGCCGTAATGTGCGTGTTCCTCGCGGACGTGTGAGGCGAGATATTGATAGCCGGTGCGATTCTTGATGTTCAAAATTACACACCAAATAAAATTTGTTGTGAAACCGCCAAGCAGCAGGACGACTAGTGCGGGTAGGCCGGTCCAGATTTTGTTTGTGCCTGCTGTGAGTGAAGCTTCGTTGATGCCTTTGCCGGCCTGCAACGCAAACGCGAAACACGCGCTCATGATTCCGGAAAAGGTTGCTACCATGATTCCCTTTTTGAAATTGAATTCCTTGATGACTTTCTTTTTTTGTTCTTCGGGCATTTCCCGTTCCTTCGTGAAGCCCGCCAGCGCGGCGATACCGATACCAACCAGGCACACACCGACGCCCACGAGCGTGACTTGTCCCGAAGTTGATTTGGCAATCTCGATGATGCTCGCGCCAACCGGCAGGCTGGGCATGATTGCCTTGAAAATCGGCGGAACCAGTGTGCCGAACGCTGCACAATAGCCCAGCGCCACACCCATGCCCAATGACATACCCAGATAACGCATCGTCAAACCAAACGTCAGTCCGCCAAATCCCCACAGCACGCCAAAGAAATACGTCCACCAAATCGTGCTGGCTGTCTGTTGTTTCAGCACGCTGATCAAATCATCCGTCATGAAATAGGCAAACAGCCACGGGCAAATAATCCACGAAAAGAATCCGCCAACGAGCCAGTAGGTTTCCCACGACCATTTTTTTACGCCCTTGTAAGGCACGTAAAAACTGCCGGAAGCCAGGCCACCGAGCCAGTGCAGGAATACGCCGAGGAATGGATTTGGATTCATCGTTTGGAATTTTGCTTAAGACCGTTTGCTTAAAACTTTTCTTTCGTAATGCTTCACTTCCGTCAGCCAGTTTTCGCCTGCGGGAACATTTTTGCTCGCGCAATAATAATCCCAGATCGCGCCGAACGGCAGCGTCTTCGCTTCTTCCTGCAACGCCAGCCGCGAAGTGAAATCGCCGCTCGCCTCGGCCATTTTGATGGCGGGCGGTTCGAGCAACGCAATGAGCAGCGCGCGGATCATGTTGCGCGCGCCAATCGTCCATGCGGCGACGCGGTTGATGCTTGCATCAAAATAATCCAGCCCGATATGGACGCGCTTCTCAAAATCGTTCGCGACAATCTCACGCGCGATGGCAAGCAGGTCGTCGTTCAAAATCACAACATGGTCGCTATCCCAGCGAACACCTCGGCTGACGTGCAGCAAAATTTCCGGCAAATATTCCATCACGCTGGAAATTTTGTCCGCGACGCTTTCCGTTGGATGATAGTGACCGGCATCTAGTGTCAGCATTTTTTTGCGACTGATCGCAT
This sequence comes from uncultured Verrucomicrobiae bacterium, assembly GCA_963719075.1. GTDB lineage: Bacteria > Verrucomicrobiota > Verrucomicrobiia > Limisphaerales > UBA11358 > UBA11358. The sequence goes on from CAVRAN010000003.1 coordinate 266,674, forward strand.
AACCGAGATAAAATTCGTGCGAGCCTACCACGTAACTTTCACTACCGATTCCGAACAGTTTTGGTTCAACGGCATCAAGGTTTAGCATGGGCGAAATCGGCTTCTCAAAAATCGCATCGAGCGATTCAGCTAGCCGTTCGCGCGGAGAATTTCTGTCGGCGGACGTATCCTTCATGCCATCGGGAATCCACACGTTTGTCACGCAAGGCTTGCCGATCGCGTTGCCCATCGCCGCGCCGATTTCGCGCGAGCGGAGGCAATGCTCGATCCAGAACTGACGCACACCTTTGTCCACATGCGACAATGTGAAACCGTCGGCGGATTTTGGATGTGAGAAACACGTTGGATTGAAATCGAGGCCGAGGCCGTTCTTTATGGCCCATGCGATCCAGTTCTTGAAATGTTCCGGTGCAATTTCGTCGCGTTCCACTTTCTTGCCGCCGAACTCGCCATAAAACGCGTGCAAATTCAAACGATGTTTTCCAGGAATGAGCGAGTAAGCCTTTTCTAAATCCGCGCGCAGTTCGTCCGGCGTGCGTGCCTTGCCGGGATAATTTCCCGTAGCGACCAATCCACCGCCCAGCGTGCCGCCGAAATTTTCAAAGCCACCCACATCATCACCCTGCCAGCAATGCAGTGAAATGGGAATGGCCTCCAAAATTTTGAGGGCGCATCCTACGTCCACGTCCAGTTTGGCATAACGCTCCCGAGCGAATCTAAATGATCGCTCAATATTTTTTGCAGCACTCATCGAGTCTTGAGATGCTTAAATTGAAGCGCATTAACTATAGCAACTGCAACACTTTTGCCGAAAATAGACCGCTTTATAATTGGCTCCAGAGGTAGGACTCGAACCTACAACCACACGGTTAACAGCCGCGTGCTCTACCATTGAGCTACTCTGGAATCAAACGGGCGCGTAATCTACAAACTGACACCCACAGCGTCAAACGGATTCATTCTGCCAATTGACAATGCGCGCAATAGAACGTGCTGCGCGCGGCCTGAACGATGCGTTTGACAGGGCGATGACAATTCACGCAAGGTCTTCCAGCGCGGTCATAAACGCGCAATCGCTCCTTGTAAAAATCAGGCGTGCCGTCGGCACGGCCAAAATAAAACAATCCGTCCGATTTGCCGCTCAAAAATTTCAAGGGAACCGTGCTGCCAAATTTTATCGCCTCTTGCAAAACCTCCCGAATCGCGCGCCACAGCTTTTTGGTTTGCGCAAACGTCAATTTATTCGCCGCCAACTTCGGCGAAATGCGAGAACTGAAAAGCGCTTCGCTCGCGTAAATGTTGCCCACGCCCGCGACGAGCGATTGATCGAGTAGTTTCACTTTGACTGGCTGGCGCGAACGTTTCAACGCTGCCGCAAAAATTTCCGGTTGAAAATCTTCACTCAACGGCTCTGGGCCAAGTTTTTCAACCGCCGACACATCCAAAGTCAACCGCCCAAAATATCGCGTGTCTTCGTAAATAAAATTCTCTCGGCCAAGATCAAAAACCACCGCCGCATGTTTTGGGAGCGGTTCGCTTTTTGACGCCAGAAACATCCGTCCCGTCATGCCGAGATGGCCGAGTAACGTCACATGTTTGTCGGAAGTTTTGGAACGAAGCTCGAACAAAAGATATTTTCCACGCCGCGATAAATCCGTGAATTTTGCGCCGAGCAAAGTGCGTCGGAATTTCCGTAGCGAAGTCGGTCTTAAAACTTTTTCTCGCCGCACGGTCATGTTGCTAATTATTTTGCCGCGTAGCAACGGGCGCAAATGTCGCGCGAGAACCTCGACTTCGGGAAGTTCGGGCATGACAATCTGCTAACTGACGAGCGTTCCCACTTTTTCTCCAAGCACAACACGCTTCAAATTGTGTGGCTTGAAAAAATCAAAAACGATGATCGGCATCTTGTTGTCCATGCACAGCGAGAACGCCGTCGAATCCATCACCTTCAATTGCCGTTGCAGCGCGTCGAGATAGGAAATTTCCGCGAACCGCTTCGCCTTGGGATTTTTCTTCGGGTCACAGTCGTAAATGCCGTCCACCTTCGTCGCCTTCAAAATCACTTCCGCGCCGATCTCATTCGCGCGCAACGCCGCCGCCGTGTCCGTGGAAAAAAATGGATTGCCCGTGCCGCCGCCGAAAATCACCACCCTGCCCTTTTCCAAATGCCGCACCGCGCGACGGCGGATGAACGGCTCGGCGATCTGCGACATCACGATGGCGCTCTGCACGCGCGTGGGCGAGCCGAGTTTTTCCAGCGCGTCCTGAAGCGCCAGCGCGTTGATGACCGTCGCGAGCATGCCCATGTAATCGCCCGTCGCGCGCTCGATGCCGCGCTCGCTGCCGCTCAAGCCGCGAAAAATATTCCCGCCGCCGACGACCACGACCACCTGCACGCCCAATTCGCGCACCTCGCGGATCTGCCCGGCCATGTGCTGCACCGCCTCGGGCGAAATGCCGACGCCGTGCGCGTCGCCGAGCGACTCGCCGCTCAACTTGAGCAGGATGCGGGAAAATTTTGGCTTTTTGGCCGTGGTCATAAACGTTGAAGCGCGCGGAGCATCGCAAAATGTTTAACAGCCGCGCGCCGAATCGTCAAATCAAAGCGCGTTCAAGTCCAGTCAACCACTTTCAATCCCGGCACACGGCGAAATTCATCCAGATTGTTTGTTACCAAGGTTGTGTTCAAACTTCGGGCGTGCGCGGCGATCAAAGTATCCAGCGGGCCAATCGGCGTTCCGGCCTTTTCCAAATGAGAACGGATTTCGCCATAATGAAATGCCGCAGCAGAATCATAATCCAGAATTTCCAGCGGTAAAAGAAATTGCTCCAACGCCTCGCGATTGCGTTGCGGATGCAGACTCTTGGCCGCCCCACATTCCAATTCGGAAACGGTGATGATGGAAACGCCGACGCTGCCGGGCTTCATCCGCTGCAATCGCGTCAACACCGATGTCCCGCGTTGACGGATGACCACGACACAGATATTTGTGTCGAGCAGATAAATCAATCCCATGATTCGCGCTTGTCTTTATTTCGCGGCTGATTGCGGCTCGCCATGAATTCCGGCGTGAAGTTTTCCAGACTCGACACCAATGTCTCCCAGGAATTTTTCTCCGGCAGCAAGACGACGGCGTTTCCGCTCTTCTTGATGAAAACCTCGTCGCCGTCAAACCGGTAGTCTTTCGGCAGACGCACCGCCTGGCTTTGGCCGTTCTTGAAAAGTTTTGCCGTATTCATGTATAGACAATTAGTATAGACTCACAAGAAAGTCAAGTTCTGAATCAACTTGGGCAGGATGCGGGAAAATTTCGGTTTTTTGGCAGTCGTCATAAAAGTTGAAGCGCGCGGAGCATCGCAAAATATTTAACAGCCGCGCGCCGAATCTTAAAGGGAACTACGCCGTATTTTATTCGGCTTGGCAAAAAGAATTTACAAACAAAAAAGACGAAATCTTTCAGGTCTGCAAAAGTGAAAAATTTCCGACTGAAGAATGGTTTATTGAACGCGTGTTTGATTTTTATCTTTGGATAAATGGTTGAAAATAAAAAAGGCGTCCATCGCTGGACGCCTTGGCAATTTTATTTGAAGAATTTTACGCGCTTTCGCAATTCATTTTCTTGATCGTTCCAACGGATTGGCGCACGGACAACCCATCGCTTTGAAGTCGCCCACATTTCGCGTGGCCACGGTTGCGCCCGTGCGAATCGCGATGGCCGCGAGCAATCCATCAGCCAGGCTCGGCTTGCCTTTTCCGCTCCGGCGCGCTTCACCGGCCAGTCGCGCGGCGATTTCATAATCCGCAGATTCATTGGCAAAGGAGGCGATGCTCAAAATCCGGTCGCGATAAAATTTTTCGCCGCGCACGCGCCGGGCGGCATCGTTCACCCAATGAACACCCAGAAGAAATTCAGCGCGGATGATGTCGGCAGTGGCGAATTTGCCGGACGAAGAACTCCACGCTTCAAACGCGGGATTTTCCCGTTCGCCTTCAATGAGAATGTCGGTGTCTATGAGCCAGTTCATGATCGAACTCTTCATCCAATTTTTTCACATTGGCGGCGATGGCGCTGGCGGTCGCCTTGTCCAGATCATCGGCCTTGTAATCCGCGAAAATTTTTGAAAAATCCTCGCCGTTCATAAAATCGCTGTCGGGAACGATGCGCGCGAACGCACGGCCATGCTTGCGGATGCGGACGGTTTCTCCGCGTTCGACTTTGCCGAGAAAGCGGTGAAAGCCATTTACTGCATCTGTGACGCTGATTTCAATCATGCCGACAAAATACCTATTTCCACCCTTTTTGTCAAAACGAGAGTTTTACGCACTTTCGCCGACTTGAAACCGCACGAACCGGCGGATCGTGATCTCGTCGCCGAGCTGCTTGCCGATTTGTGCGACATGTTCCTTCACGCTGACTTCGGAATTGCGTTTCACGAAACCCTGGTCCACGAGGCAGTGGGTCTGGAAAAATTTGTCCAGCACGCCCGCAAGAATTTTTTCCAACGCCTGCGGCGGCTTGCCTTTGAGGCGGTCGGATTGCGCGGCGATCTCGCGTTCCTTCGCGATGACTTCGGGCGCGACCTGTTCGCGCGAAACCGCGTGCGGATGTCCCGCCGCGATCTGCAACGTGATGTCGCGCACGAGCTGCTTGAATTCTTCCTTGCCCGTCGTCTCCGGCTTGCCCGCGCCGACTTCGACCAGCACGCCGACTTTCGCGCCGGTGTGGATATAGGCGGCAATCATTCCATTGCCGTTGACTTCCATTTTCGCGTGCCGCGCAATTTTGATGTTCTCGCGGATTTTGGCGACGATTGCCTGACGTTCAGCTTCCAAATCGGGATTCGCCTCGGTCGCGTAGCGCTTCGCCACGTCGTCGGAAAACGCACGGAAAATTTCATTACGCGCGACGAAATCCGTCTCGCTGTTGACTTCCACGAGCACGCCGAGTTTGCCGCCGGGCGCAATGTATTGTGCAATCGCGCCATCCTTCGCCTCGCGCGTCGCTTTCACGGACGCCGTCGCCGCGCCTTTTTTGCGGAGAATGTCCACGGCCTTTTCGATTTCGCCGTTCGCCTCAGTCAAAGCCTTTTTGCAATCCATCATCCCCGCGCCGGTCATTTCGCGAAGCTTGCCAACGTTTGCAGCATTTATTTCAGCCATAATCTTAAAAGTTAAATCGTTGAATTGTTGAATTGTTGAATTGTTGAATCGTGAATCGTTACAACGGAAGTAAATCCAGTTGAACAAATTTACGCCGGTGAACTTTCCGGTGTTGAAGGATCGTCGCCGGCGGCGATTTCAACCGCCTGTGCCGATTCAAATTTTTCTTCAGCCACCGGAGCGGCTTCCTGCACATCAGGTTTGCGCGCGCGCTTGGATTCAAATTCCGCCTGCGCCTGCGTGATGATCTGACAAATCGTCGCCATGATCATGCGCACGGAACGAATCGCGTCGTCGTTCGCGGCAATCGGATACGTTACAAGATCGGGGTCGGAATTCGTGTCCACGAGCGCGACGATGGGAATTTTCAACTTGCGCGCCTCGGCGACGGCGTTGTGTTCGCGCTTAATGTCCACGACAAACAGCGCGGCGGGATGCTTGTCCATCGCGCGGATGCCGTCGAAATATTTGTTCAGGCGCGCGAGTTCGCGGTGAATCATCGCCTGTTCCTGCTTGACGTAATTGTTGATCGAACCGTCCGCGTCCATCTTTTCGATTTCCTTCAGCCGCTTGATGGAAGTCTTGATGGTGGCGTAGTTCGTCATCGTGCCGCCGAGCCAGCGTTCGGTGACATAAAACTGGCCGCATTCTTTGGCCGTTTCCTTGACACACTGCTGCGCCTGTTTTTTGGTGCCGACAAATAAAATTTTTCCGCCCTTGCGAACGGCTGTCGAAAGAAAATCGCACGCGGCTTCGAGCTGCGTGAGGGTTTTCGAGAGGTCAATGATGTGGATGCCGTTGCGTGCGTCGAAGATGAACGGTTTCATCTTGGGATTCCAACGCTTCGTCTGGTGTCCGAAATGGACGCCCGATTCCAACAATTCTTTTACGCCGATGCTTAACATATTTCCTTTGGTTGAGACTCTGAACTTTTTGTAGCGTCGCTCTATGAGCGTCGTTTTTTCGGCGGTCACAGACCGCCGCTACATTTTTCAAAGCATCCCGCGGAACACGGGATTGATTTTGATGTTATTGTGGCCATTCGCATCCACACGGACGCGAAATTTTTAAGACCGTTTTCCCTCTGCTGATTTGGCAAAAGGGATGCTGAAAATAGCAGAAAAATGCGGAGTAGCAACTGCTATTTTTCAGCGTGGACAAGGTGAAAGCTAAAGTTTAGCGTTTGAACTGTGAAAAGGATTAGCCGCAGGTTGCGCGGCTAATCTCCCGTTTGACGGCATTACTATGGATAAAATATTTTCACCTGAATTGATTGCGATTGCTCCTGTTTACGTCGCAGGAGCATTGCCGCAGTATTTAGTTACATAATGTCTAGGTTTCTGATGGATTTTTATTTAGTAAAAGCTCCGTGGTGGTTTACGCATTTGGGGCACGCCGTTATTGCGGTGCTGATGTTTTGTGCTTTTACATATCCGTGGACGAGACGCCATAGTATAATGGCTAGCTCCGCCCTGGAGTCAACAGCCGCTGCGCCACCAGTTTTGAATAGTTAGTTTCACATCAAATTCGCACGCCACTTGTCAAAAGTCCCCTGCTCCACTATTGTCTATCAATGTCGTTGAAGAAACATTTTGCATTGCCGGCCCTGATTTTCTGCGCCGCGAGCCTCGCGTGCGCCGACACGATCCAACTCAAAGACCAAGCCGCCGTCACCGGAAAAATCCTCGCCGAGAAATCCGATTCCATCGTCGTGGATGTCGGCTACACCGTGCTCGTCGTGCCACGCAATGCCATTCTTAAAATTTCCAAGGCCGCCGCAACTGCGTCAGCGGCAGTTGCGCCGCTTCCCGCGTCGCCGGAATTTTATTATGCCAATACCCGCATGGGCACTCAACGTGATGTCCGCGATCTCGTCAACCAAATCGGCGAGGCTGTCGTGCAAGTGGAAACGCCGGAGGGCTTGGGTTCGGGATTTTTCATCAATGCGGACGGTTATCTCATCACGAATTTCCACGTCATCGAGGGCGAGACGGAAATTTCCGTGGAAGTTTATCATCAGACCGACGGGCAGCTTGACCGCGAGACTTACAAACAGGTTCGCATCATCGCCATCAACAAATTTCACGACCTCGCGCTGCTGCACATCGAGGACAAGAACGCTCCGAAATTCAAATACATCACCCTCGGCAATTCGGATTTGCTGTCGGACGGCGACTCCGTTTTTGCCATCGGCAGTCCGCTCGGACTTGAGCGCACCGTGACCGAAGGCATCATCAGTACCACGACGCGCGAACTCGAAGGCGAGCTTTATTTGCAGACCACCGCGCAGATCAATCCCGGCAACAGCGGCGGGCCGCTGTTCAACCTCGCCGGCGAAGTCGTCGGCGTAACGAACATGAAAATCACTTTCGGCGAAGGTTTGGGTTTTGCGATTCCGGTTGAACTGGTGAAAAATTTTCTCGATCACCGCGACGCGTTCGCCTACTCCGCCGACAACCCAAACAATCCGTATCGTTACCTCGAACCGCCCAGCCGCACGAAGCATCAACCGGACGAGCAGTGATTTATCTGCCGGGCAATTTTTTATCGCGCCGCCACTTTGATTGTTATGAACATAAAATTTCTGCGTCTGTCCTTTTGTGCCATTCTTTTTTTAATGGCAGTTTGCCTTCGCGCCGCAATTCCGCCCGCCGAAAATCTTCTGCCGTCGGACACGTTGCTGGTGGTCACCGCGCCTGATTTCACGACGCTGCGAACTGCCGCGCAGCAATCGCCGCAATGGCTTTTCTGGAACGATCCGGCGATGAAGCCGTTCCACGACAAATTCATGTCCAAATGGAATGAAGAATTTGTCACGCCGCTTGAACGCGATTTAGGCGTGAAGTTGAGCGACTTTGTTAATTTGCCACAAGGCCAACTCACTTTCGCCGTCACGCAAAACGGCTGGAGCGGCAACGGCGACCAAAAGCCCGGCATCATTTTTCTCCTTGATGCAAAGGACAAAAGTGATTTGCTCGCAACGAATCTCGCCGAACTCCGCCAGAAATGGACGGACGCAGGCAAACCAATCCGCACGGAGACGATTCGCGGCATTGATTTTTCAGTTGTCACACTTTCGAGCAATGATATTCCGCAAACAATTGCCAATTTTTTCCCCAGACGCCAGACCGTTCAGGAACTCGGCAGGGAAAACAAACCTTTGCCGCCGGGCGAACTCGTGATCGGCCAGTTTGAATCGCTGCTAATCGTCGGGGATTCGACCAAAACCGTTGAACCGGTCGTCGCGCGGTTGACGGGCGGCTCAAATCCGCCATTGAGCGACAGTGCGATTTTCGCCGCCGATTCGCTCGCGCAATTTCACGATTCGCCGCTGTATTACGGCTGGTTCAATGCCAAAACCTTTTTCAACGTGCTCGCCAGCATTCCGCCGGCCGAGCCAAACCCCGATGCGCCAAATCCAATGCCGCAAATTCCGTGGGACAAGGTTTTGGCTGCGACCGGTCTGACGGGTCTGAAGTCGGCGATGTTCAGTTATCGCGAAAGCCATGATGGCGCGTTGGTGAATTTTTCCCTCGCCGCGCCCGAATCGAGCCGGGAGGGAATTTTCAAAATGATGGCCATGTCTCAAAAAGATGCAAATCCGCCGGCGTTCGTGCCCGCAGACGTCGTGAAATTCTCCCGCTGGCGCATTGACGGCCGGAAATCATGGGCCGCCCTCGAAGAAATGCTCGGCGACATTTCACCCTCCGCGCTCAGCAGTTTGAATTCCGTGCTCGACATCGCCAACGCAACCGCGCAACAGCAAGACCCGAACTTTGACATTCGCAAGAATTTCATCGGCAATCTGGGCGACGATTTTATCAGCTATCAAAAGGCACCGGTCGGAAATACACCGGCCAATTTCAATTCGCCATCGCTTTTTCTTTTCGCCACGGCCAACCCCGATCAGGTCGTAGTCGCCATGAAAAACGTCCTGGAACTTGCTTCACAAGGAAATCCGCCGCAAATGCGCGACTTCCTTGGCAGAAAAATTTATTCGACCGCTTTGCCCACCGCGCGAGCGGGTGAAGCGACGCCCGCACCCGTTCAACGTTCGATTTATTGGTCAAGCGCCAACGGCTACGTCGCCATGACGACGGACGTTTCGATGCTGGAAGAGTTTTTGCGCGGCGCGGAAAATCACGCCAGGCCGTTGAGCGAAACCGACGGACTGGCTGACGCGGCGCAACACGTGGGCGGCGCGGGCAGCGGTTTGTTTGGATATCAAAATCAACATGAAATCGTGCGCACGCTGTTTACCGCTTTGAAAAATGAACCTGCCGACAGTCCGCAATCCCGCAGCCTTAACGAATTGTTCGGCCTGCCCTTTGCCTCGCCGGAAAAGAGCATTCGCGAATGGATGGATTTCTCGCTTCTGCCGGATTTCGACCAGGTCTCCAAATATTTTTACTTCACCGTCTACAACGGCAGCACGACTTCGGATAATTTTTCTTTCAAAGCGTTTGCACCCCGCCCGCCGCAGTTGAATTAAAAAGCATTTAATATCCACATTCGTCAAATTGGCGGGCACATTGGTCTGGGCATGATTGTTCGCCTGCCCCCATTGCAGCACCGTTCCATTTTTCAGCAACGTAAGCGTCACGCCAAGCACCTTTATTCCGTGAAGTCATAAGTGTCATAGCATAATGCTATGACGAATACGACACAGGCCGATGAAGTGGTGATAAAAGCCGATGTGCTGGGACGTATGCGAACGTCCCGTAAACGGCGGGAGCAACTGCTCGACGAGTTTGAACGCCGTGGGTTGACCGGCCAGAAGTTTGCGGAGGTGGTTGGGATCAAATACCAGACGTTTGCGACTTGGGCGCAAAAGTGGCGGCGGCAACGTGGCGCATATTCGGCGGTGAAAACGCCCAAGCAATTGCGCTGGCTGGAGGCGGTGGTGGGAGAGGCGCAAGGCAGTGGTGATAAAAATCCGTTGCCGCTGGTGTTGGAGCTGCCCGGCGGGGCGAAGGTGCAAATCACCGATGCCAAGCAAGCGGCTTTGGCGGCGGTGTTGCTGCGGGCATTGGAAAAACCATGTATGTTTTTCCGGCAGCCTGAAAGTGTTCGTGGCGGTGGAGGCGTGCGACATGCGCAAAGGGTTCAACGGTCTGCACGCCTTGGTGACCGAACGGCTGGGTGAGGAGCCACGAACCGGCGCGCTGTTTGTGTTCAGCAACGGCGGCACACGCGGATCAAGATTTTGTGCTGGGACGGGACGGGATTATGGGTGCTGACCAAGCGGCTGGAGCAAGGCACTTTTTCCTGGCCAAGGAATGTCGAGCCAGGAACGACCAAGTTGAAGCTGACGCCCCAAGCGCTGGCGATGCTGACCGACGGCGTGGATTTGCGCGGAGGCAAATTGCGTCCGTGGTATGAGCGCGAGGCCTGAAAAAAAGTTTCAAAAAGTTTGAACCTTCGTCGGCTGGGACACGTCAGAGTTGGCGACGATGAACCTCGCGCCGCTTCACGCTGAACTTTCCGCCGCGCGTGAACTCGCCGCCTCATTGCAAAGCGCTTTGGAACAGTCCCGGCGGGAGAACGCGCTCGTGCGGCAAATCCAACATCTCTACCGGATCGAAGCGAACTTGCGAGAACACCGCGCCGGCCCGCGACTGCGCGCCGGTCAAAGCCGCCCGGTGAACGCAGCGCCATCATTTATACCGTCATCGAAAGCTGCCGACGTCGCGGCCTTGATCCCTTCGCTTATCTTCGTGAAGTCCTCACCCGCCTGCCCAACATGACCAATCACCAAATCCCCGAAGTCACGCCCCAAACCTGGACCAAAACGCAACCGCCAGTGCAACGGCTCGCATCATAAACGTCATAGCATATTATCTCTCACACTTACGAAACTGCCGCTTTAGTTGCTCTGTCAAAAAGGTGTTTGGCGTGACGCTTACGTTGTTCGTGTCAAGAAAAGCAATCATGCCGGGCGGAACACCCGTACCCGCAAGGATCAAGATGCTTGCCCGCAAGGGGAGGTCTCCTTGCCCGCAAGGATCAAGCATCTTGCCCCAAGAATTGTTCCGGCGGCCTGGGGGCGAAGCTTTTGGGGTCGCGCGTCAGGCTCGGAAGGTCACGGATGAGGCTTGGGAAGTCATCAGCGGGATTCCAGAATCAATCCCCCTTTTCACCGATTGGAGCTTAGGACTGGCCGTCAAAATCATTCCTGCGGATAAACCAAAATCCGGTCATGCACGATGATGATCAAGTCATTTTTCTTGTCGCCAGTGACATCAGCCACGAGCGCTTCGCGCGGTTCGGGCAGGCCGTCCTGGGTTCCACGAAAGGTATGCTGTTCAAACACCGGCCAGCGATCAACGGGAACCAGCTTGTGATTTGAATCAAAGGCGACAAGGTCCAGATAATTTTTTGCCGTTTCCATAAATACGAGGTCCTTGCGCCCGGAACCGTTCAAATCGCCCGCGACCACGTCGTTCAAATAACCATCCTTGATCGGAGTATCATAACCGTCGAGCGTCTTCAGCTCCCAGACATCTCCCGCCAGCGGCAGCCATGCGACGGTGTTTTGCCCAAGAAACGCCACGCTTTGAACGTTGGTGCCGCCGAGTGCGACTGTTTGCAAGCCGCTGAAATCCGAAACCGGCAGTTCAATGTTGCGCGTCACCTGCCACACGCCGTTGCTGTCACGATTGCACAGCGTCAATTGATTGTATTCCGCATCGAACAGAAAAATCGCCGGCACGGCGCTGGTGCCGCTGGAAACCGCCGTCGCACCGACGATTCGCGAATCACTGGCCGCGCCGTTGATCTGGTCTTTCACGCGAAAAACCCAGGGTGCGTTGGTCGTCGCGTTCCGGGTTTGCTGTTCGAGCACGACGGCGCGCACAAAATTTTTCTGCGGCAGCAGCAACTCCGGCTTGCCGTCGCCATCCACATCCGCCGATGCGAGCCACGGCTGGTCAATCGCACCGCCGGGCGGGTCAACATCTTCTTCATCGAAACTGCCGTCGGCTTTTTGCAGCAGCACCTTGATTTTTTCATACGGAATCAACACGACCAAATCCGCCAGGCCGTCCTGGTTCACGTCCTGAATCGCCAGTGTCGCCGGATTCGATTTGAAACTTTCGGAAAGTTTTTGCGTCCGCGTTTTGCCGTCCGCCGTGCGCGTCAGCAAAAAACGCTGGCCGTCCCGATCCACAATCACCGCCAGCGTCGGTTTTGCGCCGGCACGCAAGGCGCCGACCGCCATTACGAGGGGCTTGCCGTCGAATGGGATCAGCGTCGGAAACGGCAGACGACCGTTCTTGTCAAATTGCGTCATACCGACGGCGTTTTCGTCGCCGCTCAACAGGAAAATTTCCGGATGACCGTCACCGTTCCAATCCGCCGCCGCCAACTGGCTCACCCCGGCCAGAGACGGAAATGTTTTCGGCGGCGCCAGCGAGCCGTCCGGCTGCTGCAAATAGACCGTCAGTTGTCCGCTTTCCGGTTCGGCGACGAGCAAGTCCGGCCGGCCATCGCCGTTGACATCCGCCCAAAGCAGTCCGCGTTGCGCCACGTCCGTTTTGTTTAGCGGCAAAATTTGAAATTGTCCCTGACAGAGCGCGCCGGACAAAACTTCCGCCGGCACGCGCGTGAATTCCGAAACTTCCGCACGCCCGGAGTTTTGCGCGATGGTTACGATGTAATTTGTCGCACTGCCGTCCAAATTGTCCGCGCAATACGCGTGAACGGGCTGCGATTTGAAATAAATTTCCGGGCCAAGCTGGCCGGCTGAATTTTGCAACCGAAAACGCAACGGTGTCGGACTGTCAAAATCCACCAGCAGCAAATCATTTCGTCCGTCGCCATTGACATCCGCGATTTGGACTGATTTCGGCGTGCCCGAATACGGAATTTTCTGCGGTTCGCCCAGCGTGTGATCCGCGTTTTGCGGCAAAAAATAAAGCGCGCCATTGTCGCCGAGCAAAACCAAATCCGTCCGGCCATCGCCGTTCAAATCGCCGGCGGCCAGGGCATTCGCGTCCATTTGTCCATCCTCAATGTGCCAGACTTTGGGCGCACTCCAGCCATTCGTGCCTTCATTGTAAATGACCTCAAGGTCTTTGGCATCGCCGTAATAAGCGATATCGGGGCGACCATCGCCGTTCAAATCGGTCACAACCATCGCCGCAATGCGTTCGTCGGCCGGAATAGAATCAATGCGAAAACGCACGCCGGGCGGCAGTTCATTGATTTCCAGTTTACGTTCCACATTTACCGTGCCGTTGGTTTTTCCGGTTAGATTGTAAAGCACGTCAATTTTCGAGCGGAGATTGTTTGCGACAATGAGGTCGTTCAAACCGTCGCCATCCAAATCCGCCGCGTGCAACAGGCCGATTTGTTCGTCAATTGGGTAAATTTCCCGACCGGTGAAACCAACCGTGTTCGTGTTCTGACCTTGAACGTTGAAAATAAGATTGAAAATGAACGCCGATAAGAAAGCGGCGCGACGCACAAAATTCTTCACTTGCATAATCGTAATGAAAAATGCCACCGGCTGGCGCGCTTTGCCAGATTATTCGCCAATGAAGTGCAGTGCAACGTGGCGTTCGTGACCGCGAAGACGATGTTCCCACAAAAAAATGCCCTGCCATGTGCCAAGCACGGGCCGGCCATTTTGAACTGGAATGCTTAAATTCACCGTCGTCAATGCAGTGCGAATATGCGCAGGCATGTCGTCGCGGCCTTCGATGGTGTGAGTGAAAAGCGGATCACCGTCCGGCGCAAGTCGCGCAAAAAATTTCTCCAAATCCTGCCGCACATCCGGACTGGCATTTTCCTGAATCAACAGCGAAGCCGAAGTGTGCCGCAAATGTAGCGTGAGCAATCCGCTTTTGAAATCACCGCGCTCAATCCACCTTTCAACTTCGTGCGTGAATTCATAAAGCCCGCGACCGCGTGTCGAAATGCTCAACTCGTGAAAAGCCTGACGCAGCATTTTGAAATCGCACCGGCCATCCGGCATATCACTGAGAATCCACCGGCGCGCCCTTTTCGCTCAACACTTTTTCCAAATCAGGATTGCGCGGCTGCCCGACAGCGAGCGCCTTTTCATAATGCCAGCGCGCAAGTTCAACCAGCGGCGGTTGCTGGCTGATATAGACGACGGCGAGATTATTATGCGCCGGGCCGTAATCCGGATCAATCTGGACGGCTTTGCGCAGCGCGGTTTCCGCCTGCGCGCGCAATCCTTTTTGCGCAAGCGTCACGCCGAGATAATTTTGAATCTCTGCATTTTGCGGATCAATTTTTGCAGCGCGTCCCAATGTGTCAAGTGCCTCGTCATATTTACCCTGAAGAAATTGAAGGTGGCCGAGGATCGAAAGGTCGTAGGCATCGTTTGGATTTTGCGCGAGGGCTGCGCGAATATGTTGTTCGGCAGCGTCGAGCTTGTTCATCTCCAATTCAATCGCGGCCAGATTAGCCAGCACCAGCGCGCTGTTCTTATCACGCTCTAAAATTTGCAGGTAAGCGTCCTCGGCCTTGTCGAATTGTTTCTCAGAAAAATAATTTTGCGCGTCAGCGGCCAAAGTCGCCGTGTCGGCGGGCAACTCACGGACGGACGTATTACCTGCTTCGGGATTGGTGTTGATTTGCGGCGATGGCTGCTTGAACAGGGCCAGTTCTTCCGGCGTGTAAGGAATCACCTGCGCTTCGTCCACAGAAACCCGCGCGCGCAGTGTTTCGACTTCGCGACTCAGCTCGTCAATTTGCGCCGCCGCGTTTTGATCTTTGTTTCCGTAAATTTCTTTATTTGCGTTGCCCAATTTTTCGAGCAAGTCATCCCGTTCCCGCGTCAGCTCCTGGATGCGCTTTTCATATTCCTCCTGGCTTGGCGATGGCGAAGCCGGCGGCAGAGTCACCGTCATGGACTGCAGTTGGCGAACGCGATTTTCCAAAGCCGATTTTTCCAGCCAACTCACTTCCGCCTCCGATTGCAATCGCGCAATTTGCATGCGCGCTTGAGCAAGCTCCTCACTCGTATCACTGATTGCGAACGAAGCCGTCGCACCTGATTTCAAATCGGCCAATTGTTTTTTCAACAGTTGATTTTCCTCGCGTAACGCCTCGGCATCATTCGCACTGGCCGTCAGCAATTGCACCTTCGCCTGTAGCGCTTGATTTTCCAGCGCCAATTTATCCGCGCGCGTTGTTTGCTCGGCCAATTTTTTCATTGCCTCCGCGAGTTGCTGTTGAACCAGGTCCAAACTCTGGGCCACGCCGTTGCTTTTTCCCTGCGCGAGACTTGCACGTAGCAAGTCATTTTCTTTCATCAACGATTCAATTTGCGCCTGCGCCTTTTCCAATTCGCGCGCATCAATCATTGCCGGCTGCGACGCCAGCGCCTCTTGTAATTTTGCCCCAAGCGTCGTGTTATCCGCCTGTAACTTTTGCACTTGATCATGCAATGCGCCCAATTGCGCTTCGAGATCGTTCGATGTTGCCGGAATCGCGTTCGTTTGAACCACAACATTCAACGTTGGAATTTTTGCCGATGCTTCCGCGATTTTTTGCGCCAAATAATTCAATCGGAAAGCAACAATATTTGTGTGCCAATCGGGAAAAAACTTTTGGAATTTTTGCAATTCGGCTTGTGTTTCGACATATTGCGGCAAGGCCTGTTGTGGTTCGCCTGAATTTTCATAGGCGTCCGCCTGCTGCATCAGGCTGTAAATGATGATATATTGGTCATCCGGGTCTTCTTGCGCTTGAGCTTGCGCCAACATAACGGCCAATAGCAAACCAGCGGGCAGGACAAATCGTTTCATGTGTGCATGTTAACCAAGCCGCGCATGGTTTGGCAACGGCTTCGTCGCGGAATTGACTTGCCGGTGTGAATTGGATAGCGTTCATCCAGTTAACGTCATGAAAACCGCGTTAAGCCAACATGTGCTTGTATTAAACCGGTTGTGGCAGGCGGTCAACGTCTGCACCGCCCGGCGTGCCCTCACGCTTTTGTTCCAAGGCCAGGCGCAGGTCGTGAATGCCGAGGACGGTTCGTTCCGCACTTTCGATTTCGACCAATGGCGCGACCTTTCCGAAGGCGCGCCTCATGAAGAATCCGTCCACGCCATTTCGTTCCGCATCCGCGTGCCGCGAATCATCCTGCTGCTCATCTACGACCGGCTACCGAAAAAAGAGGTGAAATTCACGCGCCACAACATTTTTGAGCGCGACAAAAACCTCTGCCAATACTGTGGCGGCGAATTTGAACGCAAGGATTTGAATCTCGACCATGTCATTCCGCGCGATCGCGGTGGTCCGACAACCTGGGAAAACATCGTTTGCTCATGCATTGAATGCAATACGAAGAAAGCCAATCGCACGCCACAGGAAGCCGGACTGCATCTCATCCGCAAACCGCGGCGGCCCAAATGGCGGCCGTTTGTGCAAATCACTTTTAGTTTGCACCAGCATGACAGTTGGAAACACTTTATTGACTTGGCTTACTGGAATGTCGAGTTGGGAGAAGACGTTTTGTAACTAGACTTTTGCCGAAGTTTTTGCCGCCTCGATCAATTCCCAAAACTTGGGATTTTCCTGAAGCACTTCATCCTCGCCGGCTTTAAGTCCGGAACGGAAGAAAAAATCCTTCAACGTGTGCCGGCTGAGAATCCGATGCACCAGAACACCGAGTTCGTGGCGTTCAAAATAAACACGGTAATCGCCCACGCGGACGCGGTGCAACGTTCGCCCGTTCTGCTCCAGTTTTCCGAATTCCGCCAATTCCGTTCCGAGCACCTGTTGCGGCAATCCCCGAAATTCGCCGAGGATTTGCAATTGCAGTTCCTTTGGCATCCGCGCCAATTCGGCGGCGCTGGTCGGTGTAAATATGATCTGAAATGCGGTCATTAAATTATGCTGACGTTAAACCACCCTCGGCTTTCCAGAATACAGTCGGTGCATTTCAAACGCTACGATTTTTTGCTTCCGCGCCAGGCCATGAATAACATGAACGTGCCAAATACAAACAATACGAGGCCCCAAATAACGTTGATATTTATGCCCAGTGAGTGCTGTTCGTAAATGGCTTTGTCGGACGCTGCGCCGAAAATGACGAGCAACGCGCCGATGAGCGTGAACATGAGGCCGATTGGCCAGCGAATATCGAGTCCCATAAAATAATTTCCTTTCAGTTAGTTTTGGTTCACCAGAAAATGATATTGAGGATGACACAGACAATCAGTAGCACGACACCGACAATGGCCGGGCGCAAATACCACGGCTGATTGTTGTCCACGATTTTCGGCGTGAGCGAATAGACGAGGCCTTTCAAATCGGCGTCGGACTTGGAGCGCGCGGTCGCGAGCGAAATCAACAGCGTAAGCGTGAAGCAGACGATGAACGCAAACGCGGCGAGCCAGAAATTTTGCGCCATTTCGCTGGGAAATTCCATTAGCACATGAACGTAACCTCCCTTGACGCCGGGCAAGTTGCCGTGCGCAATGGTCAGCGAATGGAAAAGTGCTGAACCGGCGATGCCGCCGAACAAACCAAGAAACGCGCCCGTGCCCGTCGTGCGTTTCCAGAACATGCCGAGCAGGAACGTGGCGAAGAGCGGCGCGTTTACGAAACCGAACACGAGCTGGATGATGTCCATGCAATTATTATACATTGAGGCGAAATACGCCGCAGCGATGCTCAACACAATGCCGACAACGGTGATGACTTTGCCCGTTATGAAATAGTGATGATCGCTTTTTCCCGGTGCAAAGTAGGCCTGATAAAGGTCGTAGGTAAAGACCGTGTTGAACGCTGTCACGTTGCCGGCCATGCCGGACATGAACGACGCAAGCAACGCCGTCAGCGCCAGACCCAGCAATCCGGGCGGACAGTATTTTTTCACCAGCGAAAGAATGACGCTGTTGTAATCGTTTTCCGCAATGCTGTTGTAAAGCCCCTGCTTGATCTGGTCGTCGGTCAATTTGCCGCCGGCGTTGGCCGCGACTAGCGAGACGATTTTGTCGGCGGCAACTTTCTTGCCCAGCGCGTCGCCGACGGCCTGGACGGCGGCGGCGGCATTCGCCGTGCTGGCGCTTTTCACCGCGTCAACGGCCTTGGCGTAGGTTTCCTGCGAAACAATCGGCGGCGGGATGCGGTAATTTTTATCCGGGTTCGACATCAGCGCAATCGCAATCATGCCGGGAATGATGACCAGGAACGGGAAGAACATCTTCGGCACGGCGGCCACAAGCGGCGTGTTGCGCGCGGCGGTCATGTTCTTCGCGGCCATCGCGCGCTGGACGACGAGGAAGTTCGTGCACCAATAGCCGAAACTCAAGACGAAGCCGAGGCCGAACACGACGGCAAACCAGTCCACGCCCATCGGATTGTGTTCCGAGCCGGCGAGCACTGGTTGCCATGCGCTCGTCCAAGCATTCGTCGCGTAACTGATTCCGGCATCTTTGAGGTAAAGCGTGGAAGGATTTACCGCAACGGCTTGGAGCGAATGGTTCATTACGCCCCAACCGCCCACGTCTTTCAAGCCGAGATAAACCACCGGCGCGAAACCAAGAACGATCATGAAAAACTGCAACACTTCGGTGTAAATCGCCGAGGTCAATCCACCTTTCAAAACGTAAATCAACACGACGCCGGAGCAAATGCACAAATAAACATCATAGCTTTGCAAATGAATGCCGCCGAACTGTAAAGCGAATTGCCACGGTAGCAGGTTCGTGAGCAGTTTCGCCAGCGCATCCATGGAAATGCCGGAAGCGAAAATGGTCATCACGGCGAACGCAATTGCATTCAGCGCGCGGACGCGCTCGTCAAAACGCATTTTCAGATATTCAGGAACGGAACGCGCTTTGGAGCCGTAGTAAAACGGCATCATAAACACGGCGAGAAAAATCATCGCGGGAATCGCGCCGACCCAATAGAAATGTGCGGTGGCGATACCGTATTTCGCACCGCTGGCGGCCATGCCGACCAGTTCGAGCGCACCCAGATTGGCGGAGATGAACGCCAGCCCCGTTATCCAAGTCGGAATCGAACGCGCGGACGTAAGAAAGTCCGACGATGTCTTCATGTAGCGCGTCAGCGCGAAGCCAATGCCCAAAACGAAGGCGACGTAAGCGAGCAGAATGGTGTAATCAACCCAAGCAAGATGAATTGGTTGCATAGTTTAGTCGGTTTCCATGACTTCAGTTATACCCGTCGCGGTAAATACGGCCAACTCGCGAGACACGGGATTATTTCGTATGAAGAAAAACATAGTTCTGCTCTTCTGGCTAGCGAAAATTTTGATCGCAAAACAATTGGGTCGTGGTGTCGCGGATTGTTGCTACTTTGAATCCGGCGACTTGTTAGGAAGCATCATTGTGAATTTTCCTTCGGTGATGGCGCATATGTCCCCAAACCAAACAATAGCATCCTCCTCCCCAAAATGCGGCTACCAAAGACAAGTCTATAACTGGAGAAATCAGGCGCATGTCCTTTAAATAAATATCCAACAAAATAGCTGCAAAAATTATTGCTAATGCGACAAGCGTAACCCCAACGAGTGACCACACGCCGCCACCGTAGTGTAACTTGACCGCCAAACACAAGAGCATACCCCAAGTTAAAAAAACCGCTGCCGTCACATAACCAAGAAAATGTGAAGGGTGACCCTTTCCCGCAATAAACTCGGCAAGGAAAAGAATAATTCCAAGCGCGATGAGCAGACCTCCAGCCATGTAAGCACTGGTTCGTCTCACTATTTTGAATCTCGAATCCTGCATGACGTGAATGCGGCCTAACGAAAAAAGTTGAGCCACGCTGCCGAATCTGTCAATCGTGAACAACGTTGGATTTTGTGGCTTCTTCAATCAGCTTTTCAATTGTCCACGTTTCGGTAGCTAACTTCAAGCCTATGGCTGGCGTGCATCCGAGCGTATTGTGAACCTTGCAAAAATTATACGCGCAAACGAACAGGCTGATCGCGTAACGGTGATTGCACAGCTTCCGCTAATATCCACTCCGAATCACAGCGTCAACGCATAGCCATGCGATAGTTCAAAATGTATTTCAACCTCGGAGATATTTTACGACGGCCTCTGTGCGCGAATGCACGTGGAGTTTCTCATAGACCGTCCGCACGTAGCTGCGCACGGTGTCAATGCTGATTTTCATGCGGTCAGCGATTTCCTTATATGCGTAACCGTTGGCGAGCTGGTCAAGAAATTCTCTTTCACCGGGTGTCAATGAAGCCATCGGCGAGGCCGTTTCCGCCGGCTTGGTAAAAAACTGGACGACGCGGCGTGCAAGCTGCGGTGTCATCGGCGAACCGCCCGCATGAACGTCACGGATGGCTTCGAGCAGCCTCGCGGAAGCGGTGCGCTTGAGCAGATAACCGCTCGCGCCAGCCTTGAGGGAATTGAAAAGCGAGTCGCTGTCTTCATAAACCGTTAGCATGAGAAATTGCACGGCGGGCAGTTGCGCCTTCAACTGGCGGACACATTCCGGACCTTTAATTCCCGGCAGGTTGATGTCCATCAGCACCACATCGGGCGGATTACGTGGGATTTCTTTTAGCGCGATCTCTGCATCAGGATAGTCGCCAGTCAATTTAAACGCAGCTGCACGGCGAATCAAGGTTGCAAGACTGGTGCGGATTCCTTCGTCATCGTCCACGATGGCAATTTTGATTTGCATGACTCAATCTCAAATTTACTCAGACACGGGCGTATTGGGAAGCGGAACAACAAGCAGGATGGTGGTTCCCTTTCCTGGGAAACAGTCCCACGTCATTTTTCCACCCATATTTTCGGCGCGTTGCTGCATGTTTTTTAATCCATGCTGCTTGCCTTCGGCCTTTGACGTCGCTGGCGCAAAACCTGCGCCGTCGTCTTGAATGCAAATTTCTAGCAGGTTTGCGGAAATTTTTGCTTGCACATGCACTTCTTTCGCTGAGGCGTGTTTAAGTGTATTGGTCAGCGCTTCTTTCACGATCAAAAAAATGTTGTGCCGGAAATCAGGCGGCAGCGGCAGCGTAGGTAAATTGTGCGGCAGATCGAGCCGGCAGCGGGTCGGGCTGTCCTCAAATAATTCGCCCGCGAAATGCGCGATGTAATCCACGAGGCTTTGCAACGAATCACTGCCCGGCCGCACCGCCCAGACAATTTCTTCAAGCGCGCGAACGGTCTGGTCGGCGGATTGTGAAAGCTTGATGGCGTGCGCTTCCACCTGTTCAGGATGATCCTTGTCCGCACGGAGCAAGCCGCTCAACAGCGAAATGCGCGTCAAAAACGAACCTAAATCATCGTGCAAATCCTGCGCAATGCGCGCCCGTTCCCGTTCCAGCGCGTGCCCCTGTTCAGCCCGTTGCAACTTATATTGATATTTTTTCTTTTCAACGAACCGCACGGTCGTGCCGACCCCGACCAGCAGACTCATTGCAGTTAATGTGATGAACCACCACGTCTGCCAAAAGCGCACCACCACGAAGTCGCTGAATGAGGTGGCAATCGCCATGTCGCTGAAAATCCAGCCGTTGCCTCCGTCGCCTTTCTCGCCTTTGCCATGGCGCAGCCGGATTTGGTCGAAGGTGGCTTTGGCCTTGAAAGTTGTGGTGATATTTTCGGACTGGTTTTTGTCCGTAGCGCCGCGTCCCAGATTCGGATTCAGCCACACGGTCACCAAGTCATCGCCGCCGGGGACATACTGAACCTTGAAGATGATGGTTCGTTCAACGCCGTGATGTACGACTTCATAGGGCCAGAACAAGCCCAGGTTAGCCGGTTCGGGCTGTGCGGAGTTGAAGTTAAATTCGCCGGCGACCCTGTTTGATAATCCGGTTTCCGCCGTGTTGAACGCCGAGTAGCCCCACGCCTCCAGCGCATTGCCCACTCCCAGCCGCTCCTGGCCACCTTCGAACAATTGGAACCCGGCAAAATACGGCTCCGATAAAACGTCTGAAATCGGGTCAACATGAAACTTGAAATAGAGCGCGTCGTTGGCTTTGTCATCCCGCTTCATCTTGCCGCCCAGAATATCCACTCCTTCACCCGTCTCGTGGACAACCCGTGCACCCTCATCGCTCCACAAAATAACAGCGCGCGCCGGAACGGCCAAAAAGTTTGCGACAACTAAGAGCAGCACGAAGAGTCGAAATATGGCGACGTTTTGCCGGGGCACGTCGGAAATATGCAATGAGTTAGACGATATAACAAGCGGCGGAATCATTTATTGTCATCAATTATCTTGCTGAATCTTAAGAGTTGAGCGAACAATTGCCCTAGAAACCAAAACTACATAAAATAATAACCACCGCGTTTTGTTAGGTCAGAAAATGATTGAAGCAATCGCTTAAAAGCTCAAAAGTAAATTTATGTGGTCGCTGTTGAAAGAATTTTTACGCTTTTGCCGCCAGGAAAAAAAATGGTGGCTTGTGCCGCTGATTGTGGTGTTGCTATTGCTGGCAGTCATTCTCATTTTCACCGCCGGCTCGGGAATCGCGTGGGCACTCTACCCTTTTTTGTAAATCATGCCCGCGCCACGCAATGTCCTCGGCATTTCGGCGTATTATCACGATGCCGCGGCTGCGCTGGTGTGTGATGGAAAAATAGTTTCCGCCGCGCAGGAAGAACGTTTCACTCGCAAAAAAAATGATTCCGATTTCCCACGTAACACCGTTCAATTTTGTCTTCAGCACGCGAACCTGACGCCGGCGCAACTCGACGCAGTGGTTTTTTACGACAAGCCGGTATTGAAATTTGCGCGGCTGCTTGAAACGTATCTCGCCGTCGCGCCCGGCGGCTGGCGGACGTTTCCAACCGTGCTATCCAACTGGCTGGGTGAAAAACTGGATTTACGCAAAGCCATCCGCGCGGAACTGCCAGCGCTGCGGACAGATTGTGAAATTCTTTTCACCGAACATCATCAATCACACGCGGCCAGCGCGTTCTATCCTTCCCCTTTTGACGAGGCGGCGATTCTTACGATTGACGGCGTTGGTGAATGGGCAACCACAACCATTGGCCATGGACGCGGACGTGAAATCAAAATGTTAAAGGAGTTGCGTTTTCCACACTCGCTCGGACTCGTCTATTCCGCGTTCACGGACTACTGCGGCTTCCGCATAAATTCCGGCGAATACAAGCTCATGGGCCTTGCGCCTTATGGTGAACCGAAATTTGCCAACGTCATCCGCACGGAATTGCTCGACATCAAGCCCGACGGCTCGTTTTGGTTGAACCTAGATTATTTTATTTTTTTAAGCGGCACGACGATGACGAATGAAAAGTTTCACCGGCTTTTCGGCGGGCCGTCACGCAGGCCGGAGGAAAAAATTGAGCAGCGCCACATGGACGTGGCGCGCTCGATCCAGTTGGTCACGGAAGAAATCATGCTGCTGCTCGCCCGTCACGCCTGTGAATCCACCGGCCAGAAAAATCTGTGTATGGCCGGCGGCGTAGCCCTCAACTGTGTGGCGAACGGAATCATTCTTCGTAAAAAAATATTTGATAACATTTGGATTCAGCCCGCAGCAGGCGATGCGGGCGGCGCGCTGGGCGCGGCGTTGGCCGCGTGGTATGCGAACGAGAAAAATCCGCGCGTTGCTGTTTCTACAGATTCAATGCAAACGTCATTGCTCGGTCCGGCATATTCCGATGACGAAATTGAAACGGTATTACGTTCGCACAACGCCTTGTTTCGAAAGCTGGAAAAAGACGCGCTGCTGGATTTCACCGTCGAAATGATCAAAGCCGAAAAAGTCATCGGCTGGTTTCAAGGTCGGATGGAATTCGGTCCGCGCGCACTCGGCAATCGCTCGATTCTCGGCGACGCCCGTTCGACCAAAATGCAGTCGGTGATGAATTTGAAGGTGAAATTCCGCGAATCATTCCGGCCTTTTGCACCCATTGTCCGGCGTGAGCGCGTGGCAGACTATTTCGAATTGGACGTCGAATCGCCTTACATGCTGCTGGTCGCGCCAGTCAAAAAAGAATTGTGCCACGAGGTCTCACCAGAAATTAAGGGACTCGAACGGCTCAAGGAAATCCGTTCAACGTTGCCTGCCATCACGCATGTGGATTACTCGGCGCGGATTCAAACTGTGGGGCGTGAAGTCAATCCGCTCCTTTATCATTTACTGCTACGCTTCGAGCAAGCGACTGGCTGCGGCGTCTTAGTCAATACGTCGTTCAATGTGCGCGGCGAACCGATTGTTTGCACACCCGATGACGCGTATCGTTGTTTCATGAATACTGAAATGGATTTTCTTGTCATGGGGAGTTTTGTAATTGAACGTATCGCACAACCGCCGCAAAAAATTCAGCGGCGCATTTTACCGCAGGCCGATTGAAATGAAATTAACCTACAAAGAAGACCCGAAGGAATGGCGCAAGTCTGTTTTGCTGACCATGCTTGGGCTGACGATTTTAAGTTCGCTCCTGCGCTGGCGAAAACATTTGCCACCCAACATTTGGTTGACTTTGCTGGCATTGCTCGGCCTCGTGGCCATTTGCGCGTTGCTACGACCGCACTGGTTCCGAAGTTACTATCGGCTTTCTTTGCGGTTGGGATTTTATTCCAGCCAGTTCATTGGTTGTTGCGTGCTGTTGCTCTTCTTCATTTTCATAATGACGCCGCTCGGATTCGCGCTGCGGTTGATGGGCAAAGATTTACTGCGGCTCAAACTTCCGCGCGACGTAAAAACTTACTGGCTCCAATCCAAAGATTGCAGCCCGCTGGACCGGATGTTTTGAAATACAAATCTTGAAAAAACGCCCGAACAAATCAAAGTCTGGAAACAAACTAGGAAAATCATCCGGCCAGAATCCGCGCATAGTATCGGCGGTCCCGGTGATACCACGCCACAAATGGTTGTTCCGTTTTACCGCATTGGTCGTGATGCCATTGCTGCTGATAGTGCTGTTGGGCGGGTTGATGGAGATTGCCCTGCGAATCGGCGGCTATGGTTATGACACCGGCTTTTTCCGCTCAATCCGCGTAGGTGACCAGGAGTATTTTCTCAACAACGAAAAATTCAGCCAGCGGTTTTTCCCGCCGCAGCTGGCACGTTGGCCCGATCCATTCATATTTCCGGCGACAAAACCTTCGGATACGGTTCGCATTTTTATTTTTGGCGAATCCGCCGCGATGGGTGATCCGCAGCCCGCCTACGGCGCGAGCCGTTATATGGAGATATTGTTGCGCCAGCGATTCCCTGAAAAAAAAATCGAAGTGATTAATCTTGGGATTACCGCCATCAATTCCCACGTCATTCTGCCCATCGCGCGCGAATGCACCCGGCATGACGGCGACTTTTGGATTGTTTACATGGGTAACAACGAAATGGTCGGGCCATATGGAGCGGCGACTGTGTTTGGCGCAAAGGCATTGCCTCGCAGTGCGGTCCAGTTTAATCTTGCCATCCAGCAGACGCGCACTGGACAACTCGTGGTTTCCGCTCTGCGCAACCTTGGCGGCAAACCGAAGAACACTTCTTGGGGAGGCATGGAGATGTTCCTCGAAAACCGCATTGCGCCCAACGATCCGCGCAAGGAAACGGTCTATCGGAATTTTGAGGCCAACTTGCGCGACATTGTGGAGGCTGGGATAAATTCCGGCGCGAAAGTTATTCTGAACACAGTGTCGGTGAACCTCAAGGATTGTCCGCCGTTTGCTTCCCTGACTGACAGCAACCTGCCCGCAGCGGACCAGCAGCACTTTGACCAGATTTTTGCCGAAGCAAAATCATTGCAATCGCAAACCAATTTTCTGGCGGCAGCCGAGCTGTTCACTCAAGCCACGAAGCTGAATCCTCAATTTGCCGAAGTGCATTTCCGTCTCGGCCAGTGCGAGCTTCAATTGACGAATTCTGCTGCGCGGGAGCAATTTCAAATGGCATGCGATATGGACGCACTGCCTTTCCGCGCCGATATGCGAATTAACACCATTATAAGACAAGTTGCGCAACAACGTGCCAGCGACCGACTGGTTCTTTGTGATGCCGAACAAGCATTGGCACAGGCCAGCCCGGGGGGCATCGCCGGAGATGAAACATTTTACGAGCATGTGCATTTTAATTTTGATGGTAATTATCGTCTCGGAAAAATCTGGGCGGAACAGGTCGGGTTGATGTTATCGAAAGCGAACACTCCGACTGCCACAACAAACTGGGCATCGCAGGAAGCCTGCGACCGCGCGCTCGGCTTGTCCATTTGGAACCGGCAGTTCGTTTTGCAAGCAGTAATTCGGCGGTTTGGTTCGCCCCCATTAAGCACGCAGTTCAATAACGCCGAACGGCTTCAGAAAATTCGCGCCGAAGAGTTGAACCTCCTTCAACTACAGGCAGAACCCGGCGCCGCCAAACGCGTGCGCGCAGAATTCGCCGCCGCTTTAGAGAGTACCCCCACGGACGGTTATCTCTATGAAGGTCTTGCCAATTTTCTCGAAGCGATCAATGACCCACAAGGTGCCATCGCAGCTTATCGCCAGTTGAACGAATTACAGCCGGATGATTTTTACGCCTGCCTGCAAATGGGCCGGTTACTTGGCGAGCAGGGGAAACCGGAGCAGGGTGAACCACTCCTTGAAAAGGCCGCGCAATTACGTCCCAGCCTGCCGGATGGCTGGTTCGAACTGGGCATCGTCCTGAGCGCTCAGCAGAAATATGAGCCTGCACTGGAATGTATGGAGCGTGCGGCAAGCATTCGTCCACAGGATCCATCTTATGTTTTTTCCACTGCCCAGATACTTGCCAAACTCAATCGGCATTCCGAGGCGATTGAAAATTATCGTCGGGCCATCCAAATCAGTCCAGATTCGTGGGAGGCGCATTTTGAGCTCGCGGGCGAACTCGTTGCCGCCAATCAGCCGGAAGAAGCCATTCGCGAATACACCGAAGTGCTTAAAATCAATCCCCGTCATGTCCCCAGCCATTTAAATCTTGGAGTAATGCTCGTTCGCTTCAACCGTCTGGATGACGCGATAACGTGTTTCCAGAATGCACTGAAGATCGAGCCGGGAAACCAAATTGCGCAGGAATATCTCGCTTCAGTTCTTGCCCATAAAGCCCAAGAGCCCTGAAAGCCTCATAAAAACTAAATGGGTTTGTGAAAGATATAATCCCGTTATGTATCACCGCACAAACATGCGGTAGACGAAAAATAAAAGCTAGTGGACAATGCGAAGGTTCACCGAAATAAGCATCAATAACTCATTAATCTCTGCCCAAAAAACATATAATGAAAACGATTATTCATCATGGCTTCTCCCGCCGCTGGCTCGGCGTGGGGATGTCGCTCGTTGCGGCCATTGCCGCTCAAGCCCAGACAGCGGTCACATACAGTGTCGACATGTCCACTGAAACATTAGGAACTCCTACAGCTGTTTATGTCACTGGCACTCCTTCCGGCATGGGTTGGGCTGAGTTTCCTGCCGCTTTTACCCTGACCAATACTAGCGGCACTATTTGGAGTGGCACGTTCATCGATACCAACCCCGTTGGCACGGTTGAAAGCGTTAAGTTTAATGATGACCTGACTGGCTGGGAACCTAGTGCTAACCGTGAGTTCTTGCTAGGAACTACAGGCACCGTAGGTCCCGGAACGGAAGTGCTGCCCCTGGCCCTATGGAATTCAGCCAGCACATGGCCCACTCCCACAAACTATGTGACTTTTCAAGTTGATATGTCGGCACAGGTGCTGCTTGGAAATTTCACCAACGGAGACCCAAATGGTTCAATCCTTGTCGCTGGCGATTCATTTCCTAATACTTGGGGCAATGGAGACTACGTGATGACTAATAATCCCACGTTAAGTGGTAATGCATCGAATATTTACAGCGGAACATTTCCGGTTGTAGATTTTGTACCCGCCGAAATCCAATACAAATTCCGCATGAACGGCGGCTGGGAAAGTCTAGCCCCCAGCACCCCACAGATCGGCGGCAATCGTTTTGCCAACATAACCACCAGTTCCACCGTTTTGCCGTTGGTCTATTACAGTGACAACAGCATTTATGACTTGGTGCTTTCACCTATTACAGTGACTTTTTCACTCACTATGACGAATGGGACGCTGGACGATAGCGGCTATGCCTTTAATCCTGGTGGCGGTGATACTCTTTGGATCAACGGTGATTTTCTGAATAATTGGGACGGTGGTTCTTGGCCGGGTCCAGTAGGCTCCTTGCCATCAAATCAACAGATGATTGAAGTTGGCACCTCTGGCGTTTATACAAATTCTTTTGTAATCCCGAGAGGTAATTCCATTTATCTTAATTACAAATATAGCATTGATTCAGAAGACGATGAGAATGGCTTTGCGACCAACCATGTCCGTGAAATACGCAGCTATGGGCCAACCTATACGATGCCGCAAGACGTTTGGTCTTGGACCGTGCTTCAACCCGGCAACGGCAACTCCTATCCTAATCCGGGAATCGCAAGCACGAACATCGTGGAACCCGACTTTGGATACCTTGCGATCGTTGCTCCTTCAGGCGGCAATGTTCCCATAACATGGCTTGGTCGTCCGGGAGTTGTGCTGGAGAACAATTCCAGTTTAACGGGTGGAATTTGGACTACCAATAGTGGAACCGATGGCACCCAGTCCACCAACTGGCCCAACGCGGGATCCTCTCAATTCTTCCGTTTGCTGAAGAAACAATAAGTTGAATAGAGATAAAAGTGTTAGTAATCCCCGGCTGGGGCATGTGGGCAACCCCAAACTTCAGCCGGGGAAATAATTTAGGCAGTCTGTCAAATAAATGGGTTAAGTTGATATAGAAAATATGATGCGCAATAGACCGCAAAAAGGTGCTTTTACTTTGATTGAGTTGCTGGTGGTCATCGCCATCATTGCCATTTTGGCCGCCATGTTGCTGCCCGCCTTGTCCAAGGCCAAGATGCGAGCGATAAGCATTTCCTGCATGAGCAATTACAGGCAACTGGGGCTGGCGTGGTTCATGTATGCCAACGATGACCAAGATAGACTGGTGTCCAATATCGATAAACACATCACCTCCACGGCTTATCAAAACTGGATCTGCCCGTTTGGAGTGGTGCTGGATTCGTCCGCCAATCCAAATAACACCAACACTTTGTATTTAACCATTAATAATTTTCTTACGGGACATCAGGTAACTGCGCTGATAGGAAGCTATGTCGGCAATTCGCTAAAAATTTTCGTCTGTCCGGCAGACAACAAACTTTCAACCACCCAACGCCCACTGGGATGGGCTAACCGCATCCGCACCTGCGCCATGAACGGGGCGATGGGCGACGGTTACAAGTGGTTCGCTCCCGGCAACGGCGGAAACTGGCCGGCGTTCTACAATGCAAAAAAATTGACTGACATGCACAGCCCCGGACCCTCGGACTGTTGGGTAATTATGGATGAACATCCCAATAGTAACGACGATGCTACATTCTACGTCAACCCAGCGGATGCGAATGGAACGGGAACCAGTTTTACGGAGCTTCCGGGAAGTTTGCACAACAACTCCTGTGGGATCGTTTATGCTGATGGACATTCAGATGTGCATCAGTGGAAAGGAAGTATTACAACTCAACCCTTTAATCCCGCTTTGTCAGGCTATTTGCAGGCAGTCAACGTCAGTGGCGATACTGCCAGCCAGAATGATTTGACATGGCTGGCTCAACATACGCCTGCGAATTGATGTTAGTTACACTGCGCATTTATTGAAAAAATGCGTAAGCGTTTAATAGCTTTTTGGTGTCGTTTTTGTAGCAATGTGCTCTGTGTTCTGACTGCACTTGGTCTTATGACGACAGATTCGTCGGCACAATCCAATAATTTTTGGCGGACCCAAAGCATCTATCAGATTATCACCGACCGTTTTTACGACGGGGACACGAACAATGACAATGCGGAAGACACGTACGATCCCAGCAATCCAACCGGAATCCACGGCGGAGACTTCAAGGGCATCCAACAGAAGTTGGATTATATCAAAGCTCTAGGAGCAACAGCAATCTGGATTTCACCGATTGTGCTAAACACAGAGGGACAGTTTCATGGTTAC
Source organism: uncultured Verrucomicrobiae bacterium (assembly GCA_963719075.1). Taxonomy (GTDB): domain Bacteria; phylum Verrucomicrobiota; class Verrucomicrobiia; order Limisphaerales; family UBA11358; genus UBA11358. The sequence goes on from CAVRAN010000003.1 coordinate 296,831, forward strand.
GCTGCCTGGAATTTCTATGAAGTGGCTCCGCATTGGGGTTCCATCTCCGATTTGAAAAACTTGGTTCAGGCGGCGCACGCACGCGGATTGCTGGTGATAGACGACATTGTTGTGAATCACGCCGGTGATCTGGTCAAAGGGAGCGGCCGGGGCTATCCAAGATTTAACTATCCGACCGGTTATATTCTTAGTTATAAAAATAGTGCAAAAACATATCCGGCACCCTTCAATCTCACAGCCACCAATCCGTCTCTTACTAATCTGTTTCATAACTATGGAAACATTGGAAATTACAATAACAACACACAGACTCTTTTAGGCTGGTTGTCCGGGCTGAACGATTTCAGGACGGAAACGCCTTATGTTCAAACCCAAATGGCGGCGATTTACCAATCCTGGATTGGGCAGGTTGGTTTTGACGGGTTCAGGGTTGATACGGCGCTGGAAGTTGACATGAGGTTCTGGCAGAGTTTTTGTCCCGCAATCTATTCGTATGCGGCGACCCACGGCAATACCAATTTTTTCATGTTCGGCGAGGCGTTTAACAGTTCTGAAAACTTGGTCGGTTCTTATACCGGAACGCAAGGCGGCGGGACATTCAAGTTTGATTCCGTTTTGGACTACCCGCTTTATTTCATTATCAAAAAGGTATTTGCCTCGGCCAGCGGAGCTACGTCTTTGATTCAAAATCATTACAACGCGGTTGTGACCAACTACGCCTCCGCCGCGCAGATGCAATTGGTCACCTTTCTTGACAACCACGATAATCCCCGCTTTCTTAGCGCCAGCGAGGCGAACAACAACACGAGCCGGCTTAAATTGGCGTTGGCCTTTCTCTACACCTCGCGTGGCATTCCATGTCTTTACTATGGCACTGAACAGGCTTTTAATGGCGAAAATGATCCTTATGATCGCGAAGATATGTTTGCCGGACAATTCAAAGATGGGGCCGGAGGAGCTGACAGTTTCAATATGACGCATCCTCTATTTCTCTGGATAGCAGAACTCAATAATTTCCGCCGCCTGTATCCCGCGTTGCAGCTTGGTTCATATGTCAATCAATGGGACACTTCCCGTGGGCCGGGGTTGTTTGCTTATTCCCGAGTGCTGGATACGCAGGAGGTATTTGTGGTCTTCAACACGGCAGGAACAACCCAGATCTTGCCCAACCGCACCTTGTCTTGTCCCGCAGGCACCGTGCTGGTGAATTTACTCAATACCAACGAAACCATTACCTTGAGTTCCGATTCGCAAACACCGCCTATAACTGTGCCAAGCTCGACTGCCAAAATTTTTATCGCAAAATCACAGTGGCAACCGCTTAACCCGATGGTTGTGCGCAATTCGCCGGTTCACGATGCCGCCAATGTGTCAACCATTTCGCCCATTGTGCTTCAATTCAGCGAGCCAATGAACACAAACAGCGTTCAATCCGCTTTTTCCACCATTCCTCCCGCTAGCGGAGCGTTCACTTGGTCCGTGGCCGGAGACACGATGACCTTTACTCCAAATGGCACTGGCTTTTCTCCCCTGACGAATATCACGGTGACCGTGACAAACTCGGCGTTCGACGCGGTATCGGGCAAAACCTTGTTTGCGCCTTACAACTTATTATTTCATACCGCAACTACTCCCAAGACCGTGCAGATTTCCGGTCCGGCAACTACCAATTTGAGCCAGATGTTTACGCCCATTAGCGGAGTCGTTTCGAAAAACGGCCTGTCAATTTCTTATTTGGGCCTTTTCAACTCCCCGCTTAAAACGCAAATATTTTACGAAATCGAGGTCGCGCTTTAATATAAAATCCACCATGAAAATTTGCCTAAGAGATAAAATTATTTGTGGAATTGTATTTGGCCTGAGCTTGTATCAATCAGAGTTGGTGGCGCAAGCTGCGGACTCGTCGCCTTCCGTTCAGATTGACGGCTGGTCATCCCTCGGCGCGATGCCCGCTCCAGCTTGGGATGGCAAGACACTTTTTTTTCATGGCGAACAAGGAACGCTGGCCATCACACCATTGTCGGACGACGTTATTCGCGTTCGTTTTACAACAGCAAAATCCTTTGGGCGCGATCATTCTTACACCGTCGTCAACGATGATTTAGGCACGGCATCAGTAAAAGTCGAAATAGATTCCAATTCCACCACGCTGGCAACGGCTTCGGTTAAAGTGACGGTGCAACAGTCTCCGTTGCGGATTTCTTTTGCCAATTATGCCGGCGAAATTCTGGACGCCGACGATTCGGAACGCGGCATGGCATTTTCAAGCGATGGCGCATTTCGCGTCGCCAAACAATTGCGGGATGACGAGCACGTTTATGGTTTGGGCGAAAAAAATGGCCGCCTCGACAAGCGCGGATGGAAGTTGGGCGGTTATAATTATGTCATGTGGAATTCGGACACTTTCGCCCACGATTCCAGCACCGATCCAATTTATGTTTCGGTGCCATTTTACATGGTGGTTCGCCACGGACAGGCGCACGGGATTTTTTTGGACGACACCTGGCGCAGCACGTTTGACGTAGGCCGCGAACGGCAGGATTTGCTGACATTCGGCGCGGAAGGCGGCGATTTGGATTATTATTTTATCAATGGTCCTGATCCAAAAAAAGTGCTGGAACGTTACACTGCCTTGACCGGACGAATGCCGTTGTCGCCACTGTGGTCGCTCGGCTTTAACCAATGCCGTTACAGCTATTATCCCGAATCGAAAGTGCGATGGATTGCGGACACCTTCCGCCAAAAGAAAATCCCCGCCGACGGCATCTGGCTGGATATTCATTATCAAGATAACTACAAGCCGTTCACTTGGAATCACGATCGTTTCCCTGACCCGAAGAAAATGATTTCAAACTTGCGAGCAGAAGGTTTTCATCTTGTCACCATCGTTGACGCGCATCCGAAGGTTGAAAAAGGATATGCGCCTTACGACGAGGGCATCGCCGAAAACTACTTCGTGAAAAATCCCGACGGCTCGGTGTACGAAGCGCCGGTTTGGCCGTCGCTTGCAGATAAAAATCCCGGCCCAAGTGCATTCCCCGATTTCAGCAATCCAGCGGCGCGCAAATGGTGGGGATCACTCTATAAAAGTTTTCTGGATATTGGCGTAGCTGGCATCTGGAATGACATGGACGAACCGGCAGTTTTCTACACTCCGAGCGGAACCATGCCTTTGGATGTTGTATTCGACAACGAGGGTCAGCCGACCACGCATCGTGAAATCCATAACGTCTATGGCCAGTTGTTAAGCCGCGCGACATTTGAAGGACTTTTGCGACTACGCCCAAACGAACGGCCATTTGTACTTACGCGCGCCAGCTTTGCCGGTGGCCAACGTTATGCCGCCGTTTGGCCAGGCGATAACACGTCTGAATGGTCTTCACTGCGGCAATCCATTCCCACTTTGCTGGGTCTGGGCCTGTCAGGATTTTCCTTTGCCGGTTGTGACATCGGCGGTTTTGCCGGTGCGCCGTCCGGCGAACTTTATACTCGTTGGCTGCAAGTCGGAGTGTTTTATCCGTTTATGCGGTCGCATTCCACATTGGGTTCGCCCGACAAGGAACCGTGGTCGTTCGATTATAACCATGAAATTATTAACAAGGATGCCATCGAACTGCGCTATGAATTGCTACCTTACATTTACAATGCAATGCAGCAGGCCAGCCAGACTGGCGTACCCGCCCTGCGTCCGTTGTTTTTGGAATTTCCCCATGACGAAAACGTCGCCGGAATGGATGACGAATTCCTTTTTGGCGATGACCTGCTCGTAGCACCGGTTTTGGAAGAAGGCATGATGGAGCGCGAAGTTTACCTGCCGAAAGGTGAATGGTTCGATTACTGGACCGGTCGTCAGTTCGCAGGAGGCCAGACCATTCATCTGCCGGTCACGCTCGACACGATACCCATTTTCGTTCGGGGCGGAGGTTTTATCTTCCGTCAACCAGTTATCCAAAACACTGGTGAGATGTCAGGAAACACGCTACGCGTTCTCATCGCTCCTGCGAACGAGTCGGAATCTTCACTCTATGAAGACGACGGAGAATCGCTCAATTATCGTAAGGGCGATTTTATGAAACGAGAATTTTATCAGATTCGCGACGGCCAAAATGTCACCATCACTGTGTCCAAACCTGAAGGAACTTATCGTCCCGCTGCGCGCGATTTGGTATTGGAGACGTGGACTGACCGAGAACCAAAAAATATTTTCCGGCAGATCAGCGGCATGGACACAGACAGAGTTTCGTTGCCGCATTTGAATCCAGACGCGCTGGCTGGTTCGCCGCAGGGATGGTCACTCGCCAATGGGTTGCTTACCGTAAAGGTTGATGACAGCTTCAAACCGATGCAATTCATCATTGAGCGCTAATTCGTCTTCTGCCGCATCAACAGAAACTCTTTACGGGACTAGGCTAACAAGTCTCAAGCACAGACATTATTTAAAACCATTGACCATTACCACCTACTTGACCAATCAGAACCAACCAAGTGCGAGGCAGCGGCTTGGTTTGCGAATATCTACAAAATACGGCGGTGAACACCGCCAAAACTACCTTACAGCACTGGAGCACGTTACAAGTTCAAGACGTAGTCATGATTTATTAAAGATAAATGAATGATCATGGCTTGCGCAACCGATAAAAGGTCACTCCGCCTGATGGACTGGCGTTGACGAAAATACTGGTCGCGTTGGTTTGATATTGCGCTACTGAAACCTGATTCCATGGCGACGGACTTCCGGCTAGTGTCAGACTTACGTCCAGCACCCATTCCGAATAGGTGTTTGGCCAAGAGACGTTCACTACACCGTTTGTTGGCGTGATTGTCAGTCGCGGTGCAGCGTCAGGTGTTTGCGACAGGATCAGCGCGCTATAAGGCCCGATGGTGATGTTGGCCGTGACCGGGCTGCCGCCGGCGGTCACGACGGAACCACCGATATTTCCATAGTCCGGGCCATAGTTGGTGGAGTCGCTGTTGAGGTGGACATACCAATCGCCCGCCGACGGAAAGTTCAGGGCATAATTATTGAAAGTGGCATTGGCGAAGTTGGCAATCACCACTGCGTCCTCATTCGGGTCGGCGGATTTCCAGCGATGATAAGCAACCAGCTTGTTGACGTTGTCCACTTGGAGCATGCTGCACTGGTCGCCTTCCAGCCCCGGAGTATAACCTTTCAAATCACGACGCGCACTAATGAGATCGCGGTAAAACTGGACGATGTAGCTGTAAGTGTTGGTTTTGCTCCAGTCCACAGGGAGGCCGGAATCGAAGGCATTACTTTCGAGCATTTCTTGACCTTGGAAAATCATCGGCACACCGGGTGCCGTCAACGTGACCGCAGCTCCGAGGGTGGAACGCTTTCTCGCCCAATAGCTGTTGGGTGTGGCCGGGTCAATCGCCGTCACCAAACGGACGCCGCCATTCAAGTCGCCAACCACATCATGTGATTCAAGAAAAACCACGCGGGCCGAACTCGCCGTGCCGCCGTAGCGGACGTTATAAAGCACCGCATCCGAAATCACATTCATGTCGCGATTGGAATCCAAGGATGCTGTCAACACCGGCGTGACCGTGTAAGGATAGCTGGTGTCCCAAGCGCTGTCGAAACCGTCGTAATCATACACATCCTCGGCGATGCTGATTTTGCCCGTGTAGTTGGTATGAATCATGGTGTTGATGTTGTTGATGAGATTGCCAGCAGCGGGAATATAATTATTGAGGTTGTCGTGCATCATCAGGTTCGGCGTATCCCAGCGGAACCCATCCAGATGATATTCGTTGAGCCACATGGTAAAGTTGTCCTGAATAAAGTTACACACTTGATTGCTGCTGAAGTTCGGACGCGTATCCCCGTAAGGCGTTATTTGAAGGTTGGTGTTGCTCTCATAAAAGTAAATGCCACCGCCTCCGAGCGGACCGCCACCTGAATAGCCGTCGAAATTCCACATGTCCAAATCGGATGGCCCGTAATGATTGTGAACAATGTCCAGCAGCACGGCGATTCCACGGGCATGACATGCCTGAACAAAGGTCTTGAATCCATCCGGTCCGCCGTATTGGGTGTTGTCGACCGCAAACAGTTGGGCTGGGTCGTAGCCCCAACTGTTACCACTGTTGCCAAACTCCGCAATCGGCATGACCTCAATCGCATTGATCCCGAGACTTTTCAAGTAATCCAAATTGTTGGTGGCGGCAACGAACCGGCTGGGCACCGAACTCGACGGAAACGTGCCCATGTGAAGTTCATAAATGAACAAGTCATTCAGTGCCGGTGGGGTCAGTCTGTCACCGTTCCAGTTGAAGACCGTGGGATCGTAAACAATGTCGTTCGCGCCGGATGCAGCGCCGGCAGCGGTCACCCAGCGCGATCGTGGATCGTGCTTCCAAATGCCTCCATTGTTGTTGATGTAGTATTTGTATTGTGAACCATTGGTTACTCCCGCCACATCCGCCGACCAGATGCCGTCCACAGCCCCGTTGGTCTGCTCTTGAACTAGCGGCGTTGACGTGGTTGACCAATTGTTAAACGTTCCGGGAACATAAACACTCGTTGCATTTGGTGCCCAGACCCGGAACGTAACGCCCGTGCCGGACGCATCGTTATAGGGTGTGGAACCCCAACCCGGACGAGTGGATTGAGCGGGCACCGTTGTTGTCATCGACAGCGCAGCACACACAACGGCCAGAGCAGCTAGATTAGAACCAATGGGAAATTGATTTTTTGACGCTGCGCAGACCAGGTAAATTTTGTTCATGGCTGAATTTTATTTTGCGCGGTGTCTGCCCAAAGCCTCATAGCACAAGGCCAAGTCATATTTTGTAGAAATTTTGTTGAGCCGGTAAACTGTCTAAGATAAGAATGTGGGCGACTCAGTGCCATAATTGATGTAGCCGACCGGTGTGAACGGTCGGCCCACGTTGGTGTTGACGCCCAAGGAGGTGAATGTGTAGCACGCTTGGATGAGACAAAAGGAAAAGCCACCCAGCAGGGCCAAAATAAAAATGACGACGAACAGTTATTTGAATTCAGGCAACGAACGTGGAAAATTGGATTCACTTGAAGGATATGTTGTGGCTGTTCGCTATTATTTTCGGCCAAGTCGCATGGCGGCGCGTTGGATGGAACCTATGGATTAAATATACACTCAATCAGGCCGGTTTCCATCTCAATAATATCGGCCCTTAAAATCCAAATACCACCGCATCTTTGTGCGGTAGGCTTTCAAGGACATTGATGTATGTTGGGCAGGAAGCGCACCTCATAAACAACCGGCAGAATCAGCTTATGATTTATGAAGGGGAACTTTTGCCTGTTGTCTTATTATCAATCGGAACATGAAAATAAAATCTAGAATTTGCCGGAGAATCTTCTTTTTTGTCCCAGGCATTCTGCTCGCACCGATGTTTTTGCATGCGGAGATTGTTTCGCAGCAAACGGCGCGAACCTCGCCGGGCTGGCTTCGCGATGGTGTGATTTACGAAATTTTTCCGCGCGACTTTTCCCGCGCTGGCAACCTCAACGGCGTCACTGCACAGCTTGACCAGTTGAGGGATTTGGGTGTCACGATTCTTTGGACGATGCCGATTCATCCCATTGGCGAAAAATTTCGCAAGGGCTGTTTTGGCAGTCCGTATTCGATCAAAGATTATTATGCAGTCGATCCAAATTACGGCACGCTTGACGATTTTAAGAAACTCGTCTCCGGGGCGCACCAACGCGGCATGAAAGTCATCATGGATTTGGTCGCCAACCACACTGCGTGGGACAGCGTTATGATGCAGCATCCGGAATTTTACAAGCAGGATGCGGACGGGAAAATTCTGCCGCCGGTCCCTGAATGGACGGACGTGGCTGGACTAAATTACGCCAATCCGCAACTCCGCGCGTACATGATCACCATGCTCAAATACTGGATTCAAACTTGCGACGTGGACGGATTCCGCTGCGATGTCGCCTCCATGGTGCCGACGGATTTCTGGGAACAAGTTCGTGACGAACTCACCAAGGTCAAGCCGGACATTATGATGCTTGCCGAGGCCAGTAAGCCGGAATTGCTCGTGAAGGCGTTCGACATTGATTATTCCTGGCCGCTGCTCGCAACGATGAATGACGTATTACTGCGCGGTGCGCCCGCTTCGAACTTGCGCGCATCATGGGAAGAAAGCTTGCGGCAATTTCCGCAAAATTCTTTACATATGCGGATCACGGATGACCATGACGAAGCCCGCGCCATTGCCCGTTACGGTCTTAATGGCGCGCTTGCCGCATCCGCACTCATGTTCACGCTCGACGGCGTGCCGCTGATTTACAACGGCATGGAGGTGGGCGACGCGACTGAATCCGGCGATCCCGCGTTGTTCGACAAGCTGCCGATTTTTTGGAGCCCGAAAGAACGCCCGCCTTTGCGCGACATTTACCATGGCCTGATTCAACTCCGCAAACAATATGCGCCTTTTCGCAACAACCGTGTCATCTGGCTCCACAATTCAGATGAAGCCAACCTCGTGACATTCATGCGGCTCGATGACAACGATGAGTTTGTCGTTGTCATCAATTTTTCCAACCGTCCCATCAGCGGTAATGTCGAGGTTCAAAATAGCGGGGAATTCAATGCGGTGCAAATTTCAGGAATGTTCCAAGTGCCAAGCGGCGACTTCCCATTTTTTCATCTGGGCGCATTTGAATGGCGCATTTATCACCGCACCGTTCCCCATTAAATTTTCACCGCCCAAAAATTTATGCAGAAGCCGCATTTAACTTTCTGGCAGATCTGGAACACGAGCTTCGGCTTCCTCGGCATACAGTTCGGCTGGGGATTGCAGATGGCGAACATGAGCGCCATTTACAGCTATCTCGGGGCGAACGCCGATTCCCTGGCCATCTTGTGGCTGGCCGCGCCCGTCACCGGTGTGCTTATCCAACCATTGATCGGGCAATCCAGCGACCGCATCTGGACTCGTTTAGGCCGGAGGCGCCCGTTTATTCTTGGCGGAGCGATTCTGGCATCCATCGCCCTGATTTTGATGCCCAATTGCCCGTCAGTTTGGATGGCGGCGGGATTGCTCTGGGTGCTGGACGGAACTATCAATGCCAGTATGCAGCCTTTCCGAGCCTTGGTGGCGGACAATCTTCCCGAAGAACAGAATGCCCAAGGTTTCGCCATTCAATCCCTGTTCATTGGTTTGGGCGGAACTGTCGCTTCGGCTTTGCCTTGGATGATGACCAATTGGTTTGGCGTCACTTCCGAAGGCGCGGGACAAGGGCATATACCCAATTCCGTCCGGCTTTCGTTTTATATCGGCGCAGCGGCATTCATGGGCGCAGTGCTTTGGACGGTTTTTAAAACCGAAGAATATCCACCGTCGGATTCCGAACTGCTTGCCATCCGTGCGCGGAATTTTGATTGGACACTCGGTTTGGGTGACATCTTCGCGTTAGTATTTCATCTGCCCCGGCGAATGTGGGAACTTGGACTCGTTCAATTCTTCACTTGGATCGGGATGTTTGCGATGTGGGTCTATTTTCCCCCGGCGGTGGCCAAGAATATTTTTCATGCCACGTCAGGCTCGGTGGAAATGGAAGCCTCCGGTTCCTGGTCGGGTTTCTGTTTTGCGGCGTATAATGCCGTGTGCTTCGTTTTTTCATTCGTGCTGTTGTGGGGCACAAAATACACCGGACCCAAGTTGATGCACGTTCTCTGCCTGACGGTGGGCGCGCTGGGGCTGGCATCCATTCCTTTGGCTTCAGATAAATATCAGCTGCTGATCTCCATGACCGCAGTCGGCATCGCGTGGGCAAGCATCCTCTCCATGCCCTATGCCATGCTGGCGTCCGCACTGCCAAGAGAAAAAGTCGGGGTCATGATGGGAATGTTTAATCTGTTCATCGTGGCGCCACAGATTGTCGCTTCCAGCCTGCTGGGATACATTTTGAAAAATTATTTGCACAGTGATCCTATGAACGCGCTTGTCTTGGGCGGCGCGAGCATGGGACTTGCCGCCCTGCTAACGCTGTTGGTGGTGACTTTTAGAAAAATCGGCGGGAAAGACGCCGCACTTGGCATGGCCAGCATACATTGATGACAGTGGAGAATTTGTTGAATATTTCATCCATTTTCAAAAAAGGCTGTTTGACCCCGACTTTGTGAAAAACGAAAGGCCATTTGTAACTGGCTTAAGATTGCCGGCTCATTGCAAGCCGGGACAATATTCATGAAACTGATTTTTAGATTGCGCTTTCACACTACGTTCGGACAGTCACTTTTTTTGACTGGCAAACATCAGATCTTCGGCAGCGGGCGGATTGAGAACTCAATTTCTCTGCAATACCTCAATTCGGAATTCTGGCAGACTACAATATATTTGCCCGGCGGCGCGATTCCCGATGTGGCGATGGCATACAATTACATTTTGCAAAATGACGATGGCTCGACCATTCAGGACTGGGGTAATGATCGAATCATTAATCCCGCCTCGTTTCGGCAAAAAGAAGTTTTGCTCATTGATTCGTGGAATAACGCCGGCACGATTGAAAATGCCTTTTATACCGAGCCGTTCAAAAACGTTTTGCTACGTGCCAACTTGGACGAAATTAGAATTCTGCAAACTACAAACGCCACACATACCTTCAAGATCAAAGCTCCGTTACTGACGAAAGGTCAGACGCTTTGCCTCATCGGCGACTGCGCTAATTTGGGAAACTGGAACACGACCATGCCACTGTTGTTGAGTCGGTCAGCCGGTGAAGATTTTTTAAGCGTGCAGGTTGATCTTCGTAGCGCGGCATTTCCGGTCAGTTACAAATATGGCATTTATGATGCGGAACAGGAAAAATTCATCCGTTACGAAAACGGTGACAACCGCGTTTTATCCGATGAAATTGAAACGGACAAACATACGGTTATAAACGACGGTTTTGTCCGGTTACCCGCCGACACTTGGAAAGGCGCTGGCGTGGCGATTCCAGTTTTCAGTTTGCGTAGCGAGAATAGTTTTGGCGTCGGCGAATTCACAGATTTGAAACCGCTCGCAGATTGGTGCAAACGCGTTGGTCTTAAATTGATTCAAATTCTTCCGGTCAATGACACCTGCGCGACGCACACGTGGTTGGACTCGTATCCTTACGCCGCAATTTCGGCGTTCGCACTGCATCCGCTTTACTTGAACCTTAATTGCCTCATTGCCGGCGAGAATAAGAGCCTGCCCAAAACTCTGGAATCCGAGCGGAAACGGCTGAACGCATTTGATGTCGTGGATTACGAGCTGGTGATGAAGGCAAAATTGAAATTCATACGCAAAGTTTTTCCGAAGCAGAAGGAAGAAACTTTCGCGCGCGGCGATTTTCAAGATTTCCTCGCGCAAAACAAACATTGGCTTGAACCTTACGCGACGTTTTGTCTTTTGCGAGACAAGTTTGGAACTTCAGATTTCAGCAAGTGGCCAGAACATCACCGCTACCAGCGAAACGAAATTGAAAAGCTTGTCGCCAGCGATTCCAACGCACGCGCTGAAATCGAATTCAATTATTTTATCCAGTTTCATCTTCATCTGCAATTAAAGGATGCGACCGAATACGCACACGCCAGCGGCGTGATCGTGAAAGGCGACATTGCCATCGGTGTTTATCGCCACGGGGCGGACGTATGGCAGCAGCCGGAGCTCTTTCACATGGACAGGCAGGCAGGTTGCCCGCCGGACGCTTTCGCCGCGAAAGGCCAGAACTGGGGATTTCCGACCTACAACTGGCAACGTATGAAGGAAGACGGTTTCGCATGGTGGAAACAACGTTTCGCGCAGATGAGCTGCTACTTCGATGCGTTTCGTATTGATCATATCCTCGGATTCTTTCGCATCTGGAGCGGTCCGGCGCACGCCGTCGAGGGCATCCTCGGTTATTTTGTTCCTGCAATTCCGGCGCGGGCGGCTGAATTCGGTGAACGCGGAATTCCATTCAACCGCGACCGTTATGTAAAACCCTTCATCACTGACCAAGTCTTACGGGATATTTTCAGCGGCGAATCCGATTTGGTAAAACGAAATTTTTTGACTCCAAATTCCAGCAATAGTTTTTACCTGAAACCCGGGTTTGCCACACAGCAGCAAGTTGAAAATCACTTTGCGACGTTGGAATCCAACGAGCAAAATCAAAAACTCAAACAAGGATTATTTGACCTGATTAGCAATGTGATCTTGTTCGAGGTTGAAAAATCAGACGGGCGTGAATTTCATTTCCGATTTGCAATGGAGGACACTTTGTCGTTCAAAAATCTTGATTCGCGGACACAGGTGAAGTTGAAAGAACTTTATGTGGATTATTTTTTCCGGCGACAGGAAGATTTCTGGATGCACGAGGGAATGCAAAAGCTTCCGGCGCTGAAGCGCGTCACGAACATGCTGATTTGCGGCGAAGACCTCGGCTTGGTGCCCGCGTGTGTGCCGGAAGTAATGCGACAACTTGGATTGTTAAGCCTCGAAATCCAGCGGATGCCCAAGACGCTCAACGCAAAATTTTCCCGTCCGGCAGATGCGCCTTATTTAAGCGTTGTCACTCCGTCCACGCATGACATGAGCACAATTCGCGGCTGGTGGGAAGAAGACCATGGCCTCACGCAAATAATTTTCAACCAGGAACTCGGACTGCCCGGCACCGCGCCGGAGCATTGTAGCGCGGCGATCAACAGGGCGATTGTCGGGCAACATCTCGCTTCACCGGCGATGTGGAGTATTTTTCAATTGCAGGATTTGCTTGGCATGGATGAACAATTGCGCCGCGCGGATGTTGCCGCCGAGCGCATCAATGTGCCAGCCAATCCGAAAAATTACTGGCGCTACCGAATGCACCTGACTCTGGAAAAATTGCTGCGGGCGGAATTATTCAATGATGGATTGAAAAGACTTGTTCAAGAAAACAAAAGATGAGCAAGGAACGCAGGTTGCAGAGTTGGGGCGGCATTGGAAGTTAGATGCCGCGTACTTCTTGCTTTTATACTCACCATAAAATCCAAAACGCTAGAATACATTAATTCCATTGGTGCTAATAAATGTTGGTGGCGCGTACGGGAATCGAACCCGTCTTTCAGCCTTGAGAAGGCCACGTCCTAGCCGATAGACGAACACGCCAACTGAGTCCATTTTAATGAGACACCGATTCCTGTCAACCGGAGCTATAAATTATCGTGACCACTAAGATACAAAGTCCACAAACAATAAATGCAGTTTGTTCCCTAAATATGCATGTCGAAGCCCCATTCCAATCTTGATTTTTCTAAAGACACCTTGCATCAGAGGCCATGATATTTATGATTTTGTATTGGCCATGAAATTGAAACGACCGCAGTTGATTTCTCAGGGTTCGTTGTCCCGAATGCTCCAAGCTGCTGGAACAGCTTGGAGCCGTAGAGAATTTCAAAAGGGTATTGAAATTATGGAGCGTGTTAGTCGCTTGGATTCTGCCAATTCGGCTGTCTTGCTGGATTTGGGACGCCTATATGGACTGCGTTATGATTATGTGGCAGCCGAGCGCTGCTTTGAAAAGGCGATCCGTATAACACCCAAAAGAACCAAAGCACTTGCCACAGCCGCATTACACTGTCGTGAGTTCAGCAACTTTCCCATGTCCGAACGTTACTATCTACGTGCACTGGAACAAAACGACGCCACTCCGAAATTGTTCGTTGAATTGGCGGAGCTCTACGAACGTCTCCGCCGATTGGAAGATGCCTCCAATTTGATCGATCGGGCGTTGCGTTTAAATGATGCTTGCCCGGAAGCTCTACTTGTCCGTGCTCGATTGGAACGCCAAGTAGGTCATCTGGAAGAAGCGGAGCGGCTCATCCATTCATTTGCTGCCAAACCAAATCTTGATACTTGGGTTCACGTGCGGGCTTGGTATGAACTGGGTGCGATTCTTGATCGCAAAGAAAAATATGACGATGCATTCGTCGCATTCATGAAGGCAAAGGGATTGTTACATCCTCACATGAGACGTTCAATTATCGAATTGCAAGTCGTTCGCAAGCGCATCAAAGAAATACAGGTGAACATCTCCTCCGATATGTTACAGCGTTGGTTTGATTGCGCTCCGGCATTGCCACCACCCCGCCGGCTGGCTTTGTTAGGTGGCCATCCCCGATCTGGAACAACCTTATTGGAACAAGTTTTGGATTCTCATCAGGACATCATATCGTTGGAAGAAACAGAAATTTTCCACGATGACGCCTATGCTCCACTCCAGATCAATTCACCAGACGAAACTCCTATCCTCTCAATTCTAGAATCGGCACAAATATCCGCGTTGCAGCAGTCGCGCTCAAATTATTTCCACTCCGGGAAATTATCTCTCGGCCAAACCATCGGTGACCGACTGCTAATTGACAAAAATCCGTCTCTTACTTTTTTGATTCCAGCCTTCATCCGCATATTTCCTGAGGTGAAATTACTGATTACGCTGCGTGATCCACGCGACGTGGTTTTGAGTTGTTTCATGCAACCTATCCACATTGGCCAAGGCAGTGCAGCCTATTTGAGTCTTGAGAGTACCATTGAAGAATATGCCGCGATGATGAGCTTATGGCAAACTCTGTCCCCCATGATAAAGGATCACTACCTCGAAGTGCGTTACGAGGACATGGTAGAAGACCTGGAATCGGTGGCACGGCGGACACTGGATTTTCTTGGCGCTCAATGGGATGCTCGTGTGCTGGGGTTTGACGAACATGCACGGCAAAAAATTGTGCGCTCGCCGACTTACGCGGATGTGACCAAACCGGTCTATAAACGCGCTATCGGACGCTGGCGTAATTACCAGAAATATCTCGAACCCCACTTATCCAAGTTGGAATCCTTTGCCAGAGCGTTTGGTTACGAAGTATAATGGACTTCTGCTCTTATTAGGTATGTGAAAATTTTCCTTAAATATGAAACGACCTCAGTTAGTTTCTTTGGGTTCTTTGAACCGGATGCTCCAAGCAGCAAATGAAGCTTGGGAACGTCGCGATTTCCAGCAAAGCTTTGAACTATTGGAACGCGCCAGCCGTTTTGATCCGGCTAATCCTAGGATTCTGTTAAAATTAGGCCAGTCGTATGGGTTGCGTTACGACTACGTTGCCGCCGAGCGTTGTTTTGAAAAGGCTGTACGCGTATCGCCAAGGAAAACGGAAATAATGGTAATTGCAGGAAGTTTATCCGTTGATTTTGCCAATCACCGATTGGCTGAAGGTTATTTTCAAAGGGCGCTGAAACAAAAGGATGTCATGCCGGAAACCTTCGCCAGACTGGCGGGATTCTATGAACGCCTGCACCGCACGGAAGACGCCTCCAAGCTGGTGGACCACGCATTGCAGTTAAACGCCAACTGCGCCTTGGCGCAACTTACTCGTGCGAGACTAAATCGTCAGGCAGGGCTGATGATAGAGGCGGAACAAGTTCTCCGCCCAATCTTGGCTACGGCCGGACGTGAACTACGGATTCGCGGCTATTATGAACTAGGAGCGATTCTTGACCGTCAAGGACGTTACGATGAAGCCATGGCGGCGTTCATCGAAGCCAAAAGACTGCTAGCCCCAGATGCACCACCATTGCGCGCACAATGGCAGGTAGTCCGCACTTATTGGAAGGAATTGCAATTTAATATTTCCGCTGAAACACTGAAACGTTGGTTCGACCTTGGCACAGCGTTTCAGCCAGCCCGCCGCCTTACATTTCTAGGCGGATATCCGCGCTCAGGAACAACCTTGTTAGAACAAATATTGGACTCGCATCCAGACATCATATCGGCTGAAGAGACCACTATTTTCCATGACGATGCCTATGTACCGCTTACAAGAAACCTCCCACAACGCACATCCATGCTATCTGTGCTTGAATCCGCACAAAGCAACCTTATACAACAATCCCGCGAAAATTATTTTCGCACTATGGAATTACATCTTGGCAATTCAATCAGGAACCATCTGTTGATTGATAAAAATCCATCCATCAATTTTCTTATCCCCGCTTTTGTCCGCGTCTTTCCAGAAATCAAACTCCTGATAGCGTTGCGGGATCCGCGCGATGTCTGCCTTAGCTGCTTCATGCAAGCCCATTTACCCCTTAGCAGAGGAAGCGTTCTCTATTTGAGCTTGGAAAATACCATTGAGGCTTATACAGGAGTGATGGAACTGTGGAGGACCCTCGCACCGTTGATTAGAAACCCCTTCATTGAGGTGCGTTATGAGGACGTAGTTGAAGATTTGGAATCGGTCGCACGGCGAACATTGAACTTTCTCGGCATACCATGGGATGCCCGCGTGCTTGGATTTGATAAATATGCACGGCAAAAAATGGTGCGTTCGCCGACTTATGCGGATGTCGCCAAACCGGTCTTCAAAACTGCGCTTGGCCGTTGGCGAAATTATCAGAAATACCTTGAACCTTATTTGGAAAGGCTTGCCCCATTTTTAAAAGCATTTGGCTATGAATAATAAAAAATGAAATATGAGCGAAAACATATATTGGACACACACGAAAGTAACATCTGAGCAACGCACCCGGTGGCAACACCGCCAGTTGCTGCTTCCAGATTTTGAGCGTCTTAGCGTTGATGCCCAGCTCGGCGGGCTACCACTTCGGCGCTTTTGCCGCTGCCCAAGCCAGTGCTCCACGGCGGAGCATTTGAAGTTCTGGTCGTATCAGCTTCTTGCGGACTTTCAGGTTGGTTCTTCATGGCGTGTCTTTCTAGCTCACACGCTCACACTTTGGTAGTCCTCAAAACCGAGACAAGACAATTATTCTTTTTGAAAAAAAATAGAGCGGACTAACGTCCCGCTATGAAATGGCAAAATAAAAAAAAGCCCCGAATTGCTTCGGGGCTTGAATAAAGAATTTTTAATTAGACTTTATGACGGCGGAAAGCCAAGAGTGACAAAGCACCGAGACCGCTCAACGCTAACGTCGTAGGCTCAGGAACCGTTACTGTAAAGCTATCTGCTTCCAATCCCGCAGGTATATTCGGAGTTGGGGATGTCGAAGTCGGTTGAGTAGGTCCATCAAATATACTCGAGTAACCTGTATAGGTTAAGCTATTAAGAACACCTGTTGCTTCAATTGCAAAAGCATAAATACCAGGCACTCCACCCTCAACATTAAGAGTCGGACCAATAAACCAACCTGCACCCGTTCCTAAAGCACCCGGGCCAGATGCAGCACCGAGACCGAAAGCAGTGGACGAACCAGCCACCGGCGTAAGCTGAGAGATTGAAGTAGCGCTTGCTGGACCAACAAGCAAGATTGCTGAAATTTCAGGACCAACATACGAACCAGCATCAGGACCATTCCCATAACTGACACCAGTAGGCTGAGTAGAACTATAATAGTTCAAAAAATTAACCTGACCCTGACCGTAAGACGCTACCGCGAATCCTATTCCGAGAACTGCAATTATTACACTTTTTTTCATACGCTTATTTTATTTTTTAGTTTAATGATTGATTTTGTTTAATTATTGCAAAGTTTCCACCCAGTTTGTGGCAGATGAAGGACTAATGAAAAACCCTTCACCCACATTTATGACCGGGTTGGTTACAGTAGTTCCCTGTTTCCAAACGTGTGAAAGAGCCGAATAAGTAAAAGTAGGCTCAAATTGCTGAGCTGAAACATTCCACTCTTCGATTTGAGACGCGCCAGCAACCTGCAGATTAATCGTCGCTGAATTGGTCACTACATCAGCATAAGGAATCACAGACCCAACCGCCGAGAAGCCGGTCGTAAGAGCATTGGTTGCAGTACCGCCACCAGATGCAGCAGCCACACTGCCAACGAATGTGTTTGTAAAATTAGCAGAAGCCTTAATAAAGAAACCAACGCCTGGCGGTAACGGGGTATTGTCGCCGTTATTGCTTCCGCTTGTCCAATGATGTGTAAGGCCTGAATAAGTGTATGTGTTAAAACCAGCACCATTCCAAATTTGCACGCTACTGGCTCCCGGGGCACCTGAAATTATATTGGTAAGGACATCATTACCCGTGGTTAAAGGGTTAGCAATCATAACGAACTGCCCTGCCGGTGCCGCAACGCTGACATACCCCACAATATTGGCTGAATAAACGGTTTGTGCTTGTGAGGCAACCAAACCTGCTGCGAGTGCCGCAGCCGCAATTAGTAGTGTTTTTGTTCTCATTTTTAGTTTAATTGTTACCGTGTGTGACTCAAATATCTCAAATGACAAGGGTAGTGTCAACTTTTTTTTATTTTTTTTTAAACGCTCTTTACCCCCACAAAAAGCACGGATTTCGGCGATTTTTAACAACATAAGCGCGAAAACACAAAGTTTGGACAGGAAATCAGAATTTACCAGAATTAAGAATCATAGATTCGGCTCATTTGCCAATTTCGTGTTCACTTTATTGCGAAAATGGTCAGAGCCGATTGACTTTGGCTGCTACGACAATTTTGAGGGAATCGAAGGTCGGACGGGACGCCAATTGGATGGCGGCGGCGGTTTGGGTCAATGGAAAGTGGTGACTGATCAATTTTCGCACGTCAAGTTTGCGGGAAAAAACGAGACGGGCGACTTCGCTCTGAAGCGTGAAGTCGGAGGAGTAGCTGCCGATGAGGTCTTTTTCGTCGAGACAGATGGAGGCTAAATCCAAGTTGAAGGTTGAATTGCCGTCACCCCGACCCTCTCCGATTGGATGGGCGAGGGAACTGCGCTTGGTGTGGGCGAAGATCAAAATTTGTCCACCGCCGCGAACGAGTCGGAGCGCTTGCTGGACAGCGTGGTTGGAGGGAACGGCGATGATGGCGGCGTCGAGTTGATGGTTGATAGTTGATAGTTGATTGGCCAAAACGGCGCGTTTTGCGCCGAATTTTTTTGCCAAGCGCAGACGTGATTCCATTAAATCAGTGGCGAGGACTTTTACGCCTTGCAATTGAAGCAAGCGGGTGAATATTAAACCAATCGGCCCCTGCCCTACGACAAGAGTTTTGTCGCCAGGCAAAAGGTTTAGGCGTTTGACCGCTTTCAAAACGGTGTTGACAGGTTCTAGCATGGCACCTTCTTCAAAAGAATTTTTTCGCGGAATTTTTACAACACCGGGCAGAACGAAATTCATGACGCGAACATATTCGGCGAAACCACCACCGGCGGGTTCAAATCCGGCGGTGATACCGGTGCGTTTGTAAGTTTTGCACTGGGCGAAGGCGTGGTGACGGCAGAAATGACAGTCCATGCACGGCACGTGATGATGGAGTGCGACACGGTCGCCGATGCGGAAGCCGCGAATGTGTGCGCCAATTTTTACGATTGTGCCGGCGGTTTCGTGACCGAAGATGCGCGGCGGCAGCAAGGTGCCGTATTGAATTTTTTTAATGTCGGTCGGACAGACGCCGCAAATGGCAACTTTGACGAGGAGTTCATTCGCGCCAATACGCGGCACGGGCACAATTTCGATACGCAGGTCATTTATGCCGCGATAAACAACGGCCTTCATGGTCTTCGGGATGTCAGACACAAACCGAGTTTAACCACGAATAAACACGGATGAACACGGATTTTTTATGCGCAAAATAGATGAATGAACGCGAATCGAAAACTGATATTGAATTTTTTGGTGAAAATTTGCGGAATCAGCGAATGAATTCTCTGAACCACAATTCCGGTTCGCAGGAAAATTCCACTGGCTGGCCACGCCAAATGAATCGAATGGCGCGGGCGTGAAGGGCGTGATTTTCAAAAATCAGCCGCACGCGTTGTTCGCTCGTCAGACGATTTTGAACCAAGGCCAGATACAAATCCTCGTCGCCACCGTAAAGTTTGTCGCCGACGATAGGATGACCGATGTGCGCGAGGTGAATGCGGATTTGATGTTTGCGTCCAGTGCGGGGAACAACACGGAGCAGGGAAAAATCTCCTTCTTCGCGGTTAAACCGTCGTTCCACCCAAAATTCTGTTTGAGACGGCACACCATCGGAACGAACACAATCCTTGACGGCAACGAGACTTTGCTCATCTTTGCCGAGCGGGGTGTCAATGAAGCCGTATTCGTTCCGCACGCAGCCGTGAACGATTGCCAAATACTGTTTTTCCACGGCGCGGGTTTCCCAAATTTTTCCAAGTTCACCGGCAATGTCAGACTTTTTTGCGACAATGACCACGCCGCTGGTTTCCCGATCCAGACGGTTCACCAAATGCGGTCGCGCCGTTTCGCCAAGATACAATCGTGCACGACCAATCAAGCTGGACAACTCGCCATTTTTAGTCGGATGACAGACCAAACCCGCCGGTTTATTAACGACCAGCAGTTCGGCACCTTCAAAAACGATTCCGAAAAGTTTTTCCACTCGCATGGAAACTGCCACAGAAGCGCGGAGACCTGGAGGATAAATTGCTTTGTTTTCAGCGGCTTGTCCAACCGGCGATTTTAGATTACACTGCGCCGCATGAAAGAAAAATGGAATCGCTGGCTGCCGGTCGTTTTCGCGGCGCTGTTCGCCGTCTCGCGGATTCCCGGTTTGTTGCCGCCGAATTTTAGTGCAGCCTATGCTTTTGCGTTCTGCTCCGGCGTGTTCTTTTCAAAACGGCTGGCGTGGTGGCTGCCGCTAATGACGTTGCTGGCCACAGACATCGGACTGAATTTTTATTATTCCGCGCGTGGAATTGGGGTCTGGGATTTGCCGGATTTGGAAAATTTAATTTTCAATTATCTCGCTTATGCCGCTTTGATTTTTCTTGGCCGCTGCTTCAAACCGCAATCGTCCTTTGTGGCTCTGCTTGGCGGCGGGATTTTGGGCGCGATTTTATTTTACCTTATCACAAACACGGCGGCGTGGTTTTTCAATCCGTTTTACAATCCCGAATATACGAAGAATTTTTCCGGCTGGCTGCTGGCGCTGACGAAAGGCACGGGCGGCTGGCCAACGACGCTGGAATTTTTCCGCAACACGCTTTTGAGCGGCGGAATTTTCACCGCGCTGTTCGCCGGCGCGGCAAAATGGACAATCGCTGAATCGCCCGTTGAAAAAAATGCGGGCGCGCACAACGAAGAATCAGAAACACCGGACGAGGCCAACGCGTGAAAATCGGCGTCATTTCCGATACGCACAATTTTTTCGATCCAAAAATCCCGGAGCTTTTTGCGGGCGTCGAACATATTCTCCACGCGGGCGACGTCGGTTCGGCGTTCATTACGTTTCAACTGGAGCAAATCGCACCAGTCACCGCTGTAATTGGAAACACCGACGTTGATTTGTCGCTTAAGCAAACCGAAATTATCGAACTCGTCGGACGTAAAATTCTGATTCATCACATTGTAAACCCACATGCGCTGACGGAAAGTCTTCAAAAACGCATCGCGCGCGCGCAGCCGGACGCCGTCGTGTTCGGCCACACGCACAAGGCTTTCAACGAAACCATCGGCGGCACGCTTTATCTGAACCCCGGTTACGCCGGCTGGCCGAAATCCGGCGCGGAACGCAGTGTCGTCATTTTGCATTGTCCGGAAATGCGCGTAGAATATTTTAAATTGTGATCCGTATTTGAATTTTCTTTCGCTAACGGTTCACATTTGTTAAAAATTTTTTGTGCGTAAAATCTTTTGGACAATT
Source organism: uncultured Verrucomicrobiae bacterium (assembly GCA_963719075.1). Taxonomy (GTDB): domain Bacteria; phylum Verrucomicrobiota; class Verrucomicrobiia; order Limisphaerales; family UBA11358; genus UBA11358. The sequence continues at coordinate 318,407 of CAVRAN010000003.1, forward strand.
ATTGGTTGTTGGCTGCTGGCGCTGGCGGTTCGCGCGGACACGTTTCAATTGACCGACGGCACGGCGATAACCGGTGATATAGTTTCGTTCAACGACACCGGCATCATTTTCCGCACGCCGGACGATAAATACACCGATCGCATGCCGTGGACGAAATTTTCACAGGACTCGCTGAAACAACTGGGGCAAAATCCAAAAATCGAACCGCTCGTTGATCCATTCATCGAAATTCCCGCATCGGAACGCCCAAAAAAGCCGGAAATAAAAATTCAAGATGTATCGCGTTTGGAACAACCGCAAAAACAATCCCTGCTCGGCGCGCTGTTCGCGTCGTCGGTCGGGCTGGTCGCGCTGCTGCTGATTTATGCAGCGAACCTTTACGCGGGCTACGAAATCGCCGCCGTGCGGGCACGACCAATCGCTCTGGTCATGGGCGTGGCGGCGGTGCTGCCGATTCTGGGCCCGATTATTTTTCTCTCCATGCCGATGCACGTTGTAGCGGCGGCGGAAGCGCAACCGGAAGCTGAAGCGCAAACTTTCGCCGTTGCCGGACAAACCGCGCCAGAAACCACCGCAATCTCAAGTGGCGCTCATATCGCTCAGACTTCTTCGCAAAAATCGGCGCATCCCGAAACGCAGGTTTTTCAGCGCGGGCAGTTCATGTTCAACCGCCGGTTTTTCGAAACGAAATTTTCCGGTTTTTTCAGCGTAGTTCGCCGCGAAGCCGAAAAAGATTTAGTTCTTGTCGTGAAAACCATGCGCGGGCAATTTGAGGTCAAGCGCGTGACGCGCATCGCGGCAAACGACATTCATTTTGAAGTGGCAAAAGGGTCGGCCACCAGCGAAGTCATGGTGCCGTTCGCGGAAATTCAGGAAATCCAGCTCAAACACAAAGACGCTTGAAATATAAAACCATTCTCATGTTCGGCGCGCCTGGTTCGGGCAAGGGCACACATGGAAAAATTCTCGGCTCGATTCCGGGTTTTGTCCATTGCAGTTGCGGTGAAGTGTTCCGCAGCTTAAGTCCCGAAACGCCGCTGGGGAAAATTTTCCTCGAACATTCCAGCACCGGTGGACTTGTGCCCGACAAGCCGACTATCGAGCTTTGGAAAAATTACACGCATGGCCTCGCCGCCGCCGGACGCCTCGATCACAAGCGGAACACCCTCGTGCTCGACGGCATTCCGCGCAACGTCCATCAAGCGGAAATGCTGGACAAATTTCTCAACGTCGTCGCCGTGTTTTACATGTGCAGCGCAAATTTTGAAAACCTCGTCAAGCGTCTGCAACGTCGCGCGCTCAAAGACAATCGCCTTGACGACGCGAACATGGATGTCATCCGCGCGCGACTGAAGACCTACGAGGCCGAGACCAAGCCCGTGTTGAATTTTTACGGAAAAAAAATCGTTCATCAAATCAACACCGACGGCACGCCGCCGCAAACCTTCCTCAAAGTCCTCCGCCACGTCGTCAAACTCTGACGAATTTTCTTTTGCCGGCGCGCAATTTCGTTTTCGCTTAAGCCAATGTCAGCGTTGCGAATCATTTTCATGGGCACGGCGGAATTGTCCTGTGCCAGTTTTTCAAAACTGGCGGGCGACGAACAATTTGAAGTCGTTGCCATTGTCACGCAACCGGACAAACCCAAAGGCCGCGAGCTCAAACTACAGCCGTCGCCGGTAAAAATACTCGCGGAAAAATTGAAGCTCCCGATTTTGCAGCCCGCGCGCGCGCGCAATGAAAAATTTATCGCGCAGCTTCACGAATTAAAACCGGATTTGATCGTCGTCGTCGCTTACGGGCAGATTTTGCCGCAGGCGATTTTAGATTTGCCGAAATTTGGCTGCTTAAACGTCCACACGTCGCTGCTGCCGAAATATCGCGGAGCATCGCCGATTCAATCCGCGATTCTTAACGGCGAAACCGAAACCGGCGTGACGATCATGAAAATGGACGCCAGTTTGGATACCGGCGAAATTATCTCGCAAACGCGAACGCCGATTTTGCCGGAAGACAATTTCGCCACGCTGCACGACCGGCTCGCGCAACTCGGCGCGGAATTACTGGTTGAAACGATTCCAAATTACGTCGCCGGAAAGATTTTGCCAAAACCGCAACCAGCCGAAGGCGTCAGTTACGCGGCAAAAATAAAAAAAGAGGACGGACGAATTGATTGGAACGAACCGGCGGAAAAGATTTTGAACCGGCTGCGTGCGTTCACACCGTGGCCGGGCGCGTTCACTTTTTTGAAAGCGGAACCGAAACCGCAATTATTGAAAATCTGGAAAGCGGAAGTTGTGGAAAAGTCCGGCGCGGCTAGCGAAATTTTGTTCGCGGACAAAAATGGAATTGTCGTCGCGTGCGGAAAAAATGCGTTGCAGATTTTGGAATTGCAGCGCGCAGGCGGACGGCGTTTGAGCACGGCGGAATTTTTCGCTGGCAATCCCTTGATGGCTGGCGAGAAATTTGAGCAACCGGATTGACAAGGCCGGTCTTTTCACGCCTATTTTGCTTGTGATTGAATCGCCTGATTCCCACAGCGACCCGCGCATTTACATGGCGGCGGAGCGCACGTTTCTGGCTTGGCTTCGGACGGGCATCGCGCTCATGGGGTTTGGTTTTGTCGTGGCGCGCTTTGGTTTGTTTCTCCGCGAGCTGGCTGCAAGCAACGAACCAACGAAACTGCCTCACGCCGGTTTTTCGCTGCCCGTCGGCATTCTGCTCATCGCCCTCGGCATCATTGTCAACGTCGTTGCGGCCATTCGTCATCGTCGTTGCGTTCGGGCAATTGACCGGGGAGAATTCCGGCAGACGTTCGGATCGGCTTTCGGGCTGTGGCTTGCAGGATTGCTCGCGCTGATCGGACTGGTCGTGGCCGTTTATTTGGCGGTCTTGTAATTCTTCCAAGTATCACTCAAACCGGCAGCGCATTTTGTCACGCGCCTGCGAGCGGCGCGTTTTGACTTTTCACTCCCGTGTGCCGGATGTCCTGCGCTTCGTAAAGATACACGACGTCTTCGGCCACGTTTGTCGCGTGATCGGCGATGCGTTCGAGGCTTTTGGAAGCGACCATCCAATGAAGGCAGCGGCCAATCGCGTCGGGATGCTCGACCATGTGCTGCACGAGCGCGGTATGAATCTGTTTGTTGAGCGCGTCCACTTCCTGATCGCGTGGAATGACGGCACGAGCGGCGACAGGATCACGATTCACAAACGCGTCGAGCGCGGCTTTGAGCATGTCAAGCGCGAGGACGGCGATGTGCGGCAAATCCAAATTGATTTTCACCGGAGGTTCTTGTGAAAGGTCACGCGCGCGTTTGGCTATTTTTGAGGCTTCGTCGCCGATGCGTTCAAGGTCCTGGGAAATTTTCATCGCAACGGTGACGAGACGCAAATTGGTGGCGAGCGGAGCCTTGGTAAGTAATTGAATGGCGAGTTCGTCAATCTCGACTTCAAACTGGTCAATAATACGGTCGTCCTGCTTGACGCGCAACGCGCGATCGTAATCGCGCTGGACGAGCGCCTGCACTGCCTGGTTTACGGCGGTCTCGGCGTGACTGGCCATCGTCAGCAATTTCTGACGCAGTGCGTCCAGACCCATTTCAAAATGATTATCCATAAACTGTTTTAACAATAGTTCAACCAAACCGTCCTGTCACATAATCTTCCGTGCGTTTTTGCGCCGGACTGGTAAAAATTTTCGTAGTTGCGCCGAACTCCACCATCTCACCAAGATAAAAAAAAGCGGTGAAATCCGACGCGCGCGCAGCTTGTTGCATATTGTGCGTCACGATGACAATGGTATAATCCCTTTTCAACTGGAGAATCAAATCTTCAATTTTAGACGTTGCGAGTGGATCGAGTGCGGACGCCGGCTCGTCCATCAACAAAACTTCCGGCTGCACCGCCAGAGCGCGCGCTATGCAAAGGCGTTGCTGCTGGCCGCCGGACAAACTGATGGCGGGCGCGTGAAGACGGTCTTTCACTTCGTCCCAAAGCGCGGCCATTTGCAACGACTGTTCAATTCGTTCCGTCAGAATTTTCCGGTCGCGCATTCCATTTAATCGCAAACCAACGGTGACGTTTTCTGCGATGGACATCGTCGGAAACGGATTGGATTTTTGGAAAACCATTCCGACGCGGCGGCGAACGATGACCGGTTCGACGTTGCGCGAATAAATATCGTCGCCGAACAAACGGATTTCACCTTCCATTCGCGCTTCGGGATTCAATTCGTGCATCCGGTTGATGGCGCGGAGAAACGTGGACTTGCCGCAGCCGCTCGGCCCGATGATGGCGGTCACGGCCTTGGCAGCGATGTCGAATGAAATATTTTTGATCGCCTGCCGTTCGCCGAAAAAAATTGAAAGGTTGCGGACGGTCAAAGCCGTGGCGGTCACGGATTTTTGTTCCGTGGTTGCGTTGGCCGGTTGGTTTGAAGTTGCGGGCATGGTTTCAAATTTTCAAGCGAAGCGCTGGCTAAAACGGTCACGCGTAAGGACACGCACACTGACATTAATCGTTGTCACGAGCAGCAGCAAAACGAGCGCGCCCGCCCACGCCTGCCGATGCCAGTCGTCGTAAGGTGAAATCGCGTAAGTAAAAATTTGCAGCGGCAGCGCGGCAATCGGCTCGGTCAAATTGTGCGTCCAATATTCATTGCCAAACGCGGTGAACAGCAGCGGCGCGGTTTCACCAGCAACGCGCGCCAGCGCAATCAAAACGCCAGTGACAATGCCTTTGAGCGCGGTGCGCAAAACAATTTGCACAATCGTGCGCCATTGCGCGATGCCGAGCGCAAGCGCAGCTTCACGATAACCGCCCGGCACGAGTTGCAATACTTCTTCAGTCGTTCGCATGATAAGCGGAATCATCATCATGCCGAGAACGATGCCGCCGGCCAATGCAGAAAATCCATGCATGGGCACGACGATCAGCGCATAGGCGACCATTCCCCAGGTGATGGACGGAACGCCGTTGATGACGTCGGCGGCGAAACGAATTGACCAGTTCAGTTTTGTCCCGCCGTATTCGGAAAGAAAGACGCCGCCCAGCACGCCGATAGGCACACCAATCAATGCAGCCTGTCCGAGCAGAATGAATGTGCCGATGATGGCGTTGGCCATGCCGCCGCCGGGTTCGCCGACGGGTTTGGGCAATTGCGTGAAGAACGCCCAGTTGATCGAGGTGAAACCTTCCTTGATCAAATGGTAAAAAATTAGCACGAGCGGCGCGACGACCAGAATTGCGCATACAAACGTCAGCGTTTGCATGAACACATTTTTGGTTTTTCGCCAACTGTGATTTGCCGTGTTCATTTTATTGCTGAGGTTTGACGCCCGGCCCGGCAAATGTTTTCAAAAGCAGTTGCGCAAAAATGTTGACGAGCACGGTCACGCCGAGCAACACCAGGCCGATTTCAAACAGCGCACTCAAGTAAGTGTCGTTGGTTGCTTCGCTGAATTCGTTGGCAACGACGCTCGCGAGCGTATACCCCGGCGCAAAAAGCGATTTGGTGATTTGCGGCGAATTGCCGATGACCATTGTAACGGCCATCGTTTCGCCAAGCGCGCGGCCAAGCCCGAGAATCACTGCACCAAAAAGACCTTTTTTCGCATAACTCAAAACGGCGATGCGCGTGACTTCCCAGCGAGTCGCGCCGAGCGCGTAAGCTGCTTCGCGTTGCAAACCGGGAACGGAGCGGAGAATTTCGCGCGAAACGGACGTGATGATCGGCACAATCATGATTGCGATGATGATGCCGCCGGCCAAAATGCTCGGGCCGTAAATCGGGCCTTGAAACAGCGGTAAAAAACCGAGTGTTTTTTGAAGAAATGGAAACAAATACGCGCTCAACCACGGAATCATCACAAAAATTCCCCACAAACCGAGAATGACGCTCGGCACGGCGGCGAGCAGTTCGATAAAAATCGTCAGCGGCTGGCGAATCCAAAGTGGTGCCAGTTCAGTAAGATAAACGGCGGTGGCAATGCTCAATGGCACGGCGATAACAAGTGCGATTGCCGACGAAACAACTGTTCCGAAAATAAACGGCAGTGCGCCAAATTCTTCGTTGACGGGATCCCAATCACTGCTGACAAGAAAATGCCAGCCGAATTGCCGCAGCGCGATTCCGGAGCCGCCCGCCAGTTTCCAGCCGATAAGCGCGATGAGTACGAAGACGGAAAGCGCCATGAGCAGCGTGATCCATTTAAAGACGGGATCGCCAAAATGTCCGGCGGCGAATTTTTTCGCCGACGCGGTCGGTTGATTTGGTGCAGACTCGTTCACATTTTTCCTTTTTTACAAAGCAAAGGACGAAGAGCGGGAGGAACAACGCTCTTCGTCCGGCTCACGCCAAAAAATACCCGGCGGCGGCGCTGATTTCAGTATTTAATTGTGCCGATCAAATCTAATTCGCGGCTCTGGACATTGTCCGGCAACGGCGCGTAATCCAGTGCGGGCGAAAGTTTCTGGCCTTCGGTGACCGCCCATTTTAAAAAGTCCACCAGCTTTTTGCCGCGTTCGGAATCGTTCTGCTGCTGATAAACAAGCACCCAGCTTGCGCCGGCAATCGGATAGGCTTTATCGCCCGGCGCGTTGACCATTGAGAAACGGAAATCGTCGGGAATCGCGGCGGTGGCCAGCGCGGCGCTCACGGAATCGGGCGCGGGGGAAATGAAATTGCCCGAGGCGTTTTTCACGTCGGCAAAAGGCATTTTATTTTTGTCGGCATAGGCCAGCTCCACGTAACCAACCGCGCCGGGCAATTGCCGGACCTGACCGGAAACGCCTTCGCTGCCCTTGGCGCCAAAACCGATGCCGGCGGGCCATTTCACCGAAGTGCCCTTGCCAACTGTGTCCGCCCACGCGGGATTCACGCTGCTGAGATAATCGGTGAAGATGAACGAAGTGCCGCTGCCGTCGGAACGATGCACGGGAATCACCGGCAAATCGGGCAGATTGACGCTCGGATTGAGCGCGGCAATCTTCGGATCGTTCCATTTGGTGATGTTGCCGAGATAAAGATTCGCAATCGTGTCGCTATCCAATTTTAATTTCGGATTGTCGGGCAAATTGTAGGTAATCGCCACTCCGCCGGCGACCACCGGAATGTGGAGGATTTTGCCGGGCGCCTTGGCAAGATTTGCGTCGCTCATCGGCGCATCGGAAGCGCCAAAATTGACCGTTTGTTTGAGTAATTGCTGCTGCCCCGCGCCGGAACCGATGGATTGATAATTGAAATGAACGGTCGAGTCCACCTGACTATAAGCTTCAAACCACTTGGTGAAGGCTGGATAATCGAACGATGAACCGGCGCCGTTGATGAGTTGCGCGTGAGAGATAATCGTGGCCGCAAACAAACAGCAGAGAATTGAAAGAATTATTTTTTTCATTTTAGCAGAAGTAATAATTTATGAGAGCATTTTTAGTTCTAAAATTTCCACATCAAATCCGCCATGGCGTGAACAGCGTCAGTCTTTGCGCCTGCAACCGGATCGTTGATCAAATCGTTGACGTAACAGGTGACCGTGAAGGTCAATGAATCAAGGATCGAATAATTGAATTTGACCAAATGGCCTTTAATGTTCGTTCCGCCTGCAGCAGCGCCGGTTGTGAGTGAAGCAGGAACAACCGCGATATTGTCGTCATCCACAATTTGATCCCACCACGCGTTCGCTTCGAGCCGTTGATAACGATAAGAAATATCCCATGTGCCTTTCTTGCCCGATTTGCCGAACGTGATTCCACCCCAGTAGCCAATGTTGTCGAGGGCCGCCGCCGGATTATTCATGTATTCGCCAGCGAGCTTGATCGGAAACTTGCCGTTGTAAAGTGGGAAGCTGTCCAGCATGTAAGTGAAGCTGCCGCTGGCAACAATTGGATTAAAGTCGCTCGCAGGCCTGCCGGTGCCGATGGCAATCGTATTGCCCAAATTTGAATCGTAAGCAGCTCCGGTTGCGACCGTGGCATTTAAGTTTGCCGTGTCAGCCATGTCGTAAGCTGCAATGCCAAGAGAGGAGCCGATGCGCGATGTCCATTTGGCATTCCAAATGGTTTGAGCGCCGTAAAGGAACGGGCCACGGGAAGTTGACTGATCAATCACAAATGCCGCGCCGTTGAATGCGAGCGAGTTATTGTCATTGAGTTTGTAAGTTGCCTGCAACGCGCCGCCTTCCGGCGTGTAATCCGGGTCGAACACCATCGGTGAAGTCTGAAATGGCTGATCCATCTTGCCGAAGGTTCCAGCCACCATCCAAGTGTCGTTGTTTATGGGCGTCCATTTGCCGTAAGCCGCATCAACCCAGAATGGCTTCTTTGATCCATTTCCCGTAAGCGTCGAGTTGTTTGAGAGCGGATTGCCCGTGGTGGCGGTGCTTCCAGTTCCATAGTCGTCCGAACCCAGACGAAAACCGACCTGCAAATCATCCTGCATGTTGACCTGCAAACCGACGCGCAGGCGATAACGCAGGCGAATGTTGTTTTCGTGTCCGCCAAAAGCGTTAATGTCCGCGCTCTCATCATCATACCGGCCGCGAAAGTCGCCGCTCAATTTGTAACCCGTCACCCAGCTCGGCATTCCAATCATTTTGCTGAACGCGTTGTCAAAACCGTTCGTGAAACTGTTGTTAAAATCCTGCGCGTCTTCGGCGCGCAATTCCTTGGCTTCGTCCGCTGAAAGAATTCCCTTCTGCTCCAGCTTGTTTATCAGCGCGTCGCCCGATGACTGCGCGTAAGTTTGAGGGACCAGAGCCATCAACGCCGCGGCACCTGCAAATAATGCCGCCTTCGTGGGATTTTGTTTTTTGAATTTTTTCATGGTTGTTGTTAAAGAATGCAACGACAGCCTGAAACCACATCGTTACAACCATGCGGCGGAATTGTTACGATTGCGTGACAACTGATTGCGGAAATTATTCCCACGATTTCACATTGCGCGAAACACCGTCAACCCCAGAATCAAAACGAACAGTGCAAAAGCCAGACGGATGGCACTGCCGATTTTCACACGCGCTTCCGTCGCCGTCGCCCAATTCAGAAAATCGCGCAGCCGCCACGGCGTCACCGTAAACCAGATTCCCGCCACGACGAGAAAGTAAGCCCAGATTTGAATCACATAAATCCAAGGAGTTTCGCCAAGATGTGGACGTCCCGCGTCAACCATCGTTTTTGCCAGCAGCAGAAACAAAACGGCGAGACCGCGCACGGCCAGAAAGTCCTGAACAAAAATACACGCGGAAAACCCGATGGCCGCGAATATAGTCATCATCGCCGGTTTGTAAGCCGAGAAATCCGCAATCGGCTCGTTGTTGACAATCCACAAAAACCAGACCGTGCCCAAACCCATGAGCAAAATACCGACGGGCAGGTTGCGCGGAAACTTGCGCACGGCAGCGGCGAATTGCGAGGGTTTCGTCAGCCCATAAATTTGCGGCACACTCACGCCAACACCGAGCAAGATGGACAAAAGCGACAGTTTCATTTTCAGAAAGCTAACCACGAATTGACACGGAAGGACATGAAAAATTCAAAAGTAAATTATGAATGCAAATTTATTTGCCTGAATTTGTTCCACGCGACGGAATTCGTTGTCCGTTTTTATCAAACCATTCGGGATGTTCAAAGAATTGGCGCATATGTTGATTGTAAGCATCAACAAACGCTTGCTGAATTTCTTGATGCGCTTTCGGCCAATTTTGATTCACAAAAAAATAATAGACTTGAAATTGACCTCCATTTTATCAGCAGGTTCAGTCGTGCCGTCTGTCGGCACAGTTCCTGAATCATTGGCATCAAATTTGTAAAGTTTGAGTTCGTAGAGCGGATAATTTCCACGCAGGAAATTGTGTGTCGCTTCCGCGAATCCTGCTTCTGCGGCAAATTCTTTAGCTTCAGATTTTAGAAAATAATTGTGCCATAAAGTAAGCACCAGAAATCCGAGGCAAACCAGCAACAAAACAAATTGACCTAAAATCGCTAAAGTGGAAACGCGAGGTGTTTTCATAAATTGATTATCGCCGGGTCGCCGTAAAGCGTGAATGAACCAACGCGCGTGATTTTCAAATCCATGATCTGGCCGCGATGCCGTTCCGCGCCGTCGAACAAAACAATCTTGTTGCAGCGCGTGCGGCCGGACATCCGCGCCGCGTTTTTCTTGCTCGGCCCTTCCACAAGAATTTGCGCCTGCCGCCCGATGAAGTTTTTATATTTTCGCGCGCCGATTTCGTTGACCGTTTCGAGCAGGCGATGATTTCGTTCCTCGCGGATTTCCTGCGGCACTTGATCGGGCATTTCGGCGGCGGGCGTGTCGCGGCGCGGCGAGTATTTGAAGATGAAGGCGTTGTCGAATTCCACTTCGCGCGCGAGCGAAACCGTTGCTTCAAAATCATTTTCCGTCTCGCCGGGAAATCCGACGATGATGTCGGTCGTGATGCCGATTTCGGGTTTTGCGGCGCGCAGTTTTTTTATGATGCCGAGAAATTTTTCGCGCGTGTAGCCACGGTGCATGAGTTTCAAAACGCGGTCGCTGCCGCTTTGGACGGGAATGTGCGCGCTCTCGCAGAGTTTCGGCAGCCGCGCATAGGCCTCGATCAAATCGTCGCCGTAACCTTTCGGGTGCGGCGAGGTGAAGCGGATGCGTTCGAGTCCGCCAATCTCGTGGACGGCTTCGAGGAGTTGGACGAAGGCTGATTTATTTGGTGGGGCGAGGCTACTGACGAGCCGGCTCGCGGGGACGCTCGCCCCACCGAATAACTCGTCCTGCGAAAATCGTTTGCCGTAGCTCGTCACAATTTGGCCGAGCAAAGTGATTTCCTTGACGCCGCGCGAAACGAGTTCGCGACATTCGGCCACGATGTCATCAATCGTGCGGCTGCGTTCTTCGCCGCGCGTGTAAGGCACGATGCAAAAAGTGCAATACTGGTTGCAGCCTTGCATGATGCTGACGAAGGCGCTGACGGATTTTTGTGAATTGCCGTTGAGCAGATGTTCACGAATCGTGGCTTCACTCCCCTGCTCTCCCGCGACGTCCACAATTTTTTCGCGGGCGCCGGAAATGATTTCGTCCAAATAATCCGCCGCGCGATGAAATTTTTGCGTTCCCAAAACCAAATCCACATCGGGCAGTTTATCAATCAATTCCTGTCCGCGGCTTTGCGCCATGCAGCCCATGAAACCGAGAACGACGTTCGGACGATTTTTGCGAACGTCGGCGGCGACGTTTTGCATTTTGCCGATGGCCTTTTGCTCCGCGAAATCACGCACACTGCACGTGTTGAGCAGAATCACATCCGCCGTTTTTTCCGACGACGCGAGCGAATAGCCTTTGGTGACGAGTTGCGCGGCGACGGCTTCGCTGTCGCGCTCGTTCATCTGGCAACCGTAAGTTTTTATAAAAACGCTCGGCATTTTCTCAGAAAAGCATCATAAGCCGCGCGGAAGGATTTGAAAAGCGGAATTGATTTTTGCGGCCACGCAATCGCTTGCGGCAATTTTCCGGCATTGTATGCTTTTCGCAGTTCATGAATTCCGAGCCGCTGAAAATCCTGCTGATTGCAAACGATGAGAAATTTGCGCGCGCCGTTCCCGGCCTGCTGCGTCAGATGAATGGCGCAATTGAAATTGCCGCCGCGGCGTCACTTGACGCCGGGTTCGCGCAGCTGGCCGAAAATTCCTTTCAATCCGTTTTGTTTGAACTTCCGGTCGCAGACAAAATGGCGCTGGCCAGTGTTTCGCAACTGGTGGCCAAAGCTCCACGAACGGCCGTTGTTGTTTTTGGTCCGGCGGACGACGAAAATTTCGCCGAAGAAATTATTCGCGCGGGCGCACAGGATTATCTTGTCACAAATCAGCCGGATGCACGCACGCTTTTTCACACGGTTCATTGCGCCATTGAGCGCCAGCGCGAGCGCGTCAGATTAATTGAGACGCGGGAAAATTATCGCAGCATTTTTGATCACCTCGTTGAGGGCATTTTTCGCACGACTCAGGACGGCCATTATTTGCTGGTTAACACCGCACTGGCGCAGATTTACGGCTACGATTCGCCGGAGGATTTGATGCAAAACATCACGGATATCGCCCACCGGCTCTACGTGGAGCCGAGCCGCCGTGATGAATTCGTCCGGTTGATGCAGGAACACGACACGCTTTCGAGCTTCGAATCGCCTATTTATCGCAAAGACGGCTCTATCATTTGGATTTCGGAAAATTGCCGCGCCGTGCGCGACGCGCAGGGCAAACTGCTTTATTACGAAGGCACGGTGGTGAACATCACGCGGCGGCGGCACGCCGAACAGGCTTTGCGGAATTCAGAATCACTTTACCATTCACTGGTCGAATCCATGCCGCAAAATGTTTTTCGCAAAGATCTGCAAGGACGTTTTACTTTTGCCAATCAACAATACTGCAATCATTACCACTGCAAGCTCGAAGGCATTCTTGGCAAAACCGATTTTGATTTTTTCCCGAAGGAACTCGCCGAAAAATATGAGCGCGACGACAAACGCGTCCTGGAAACCGGCCAGACTTGTGAAATTACGGAGGTGCACCAGCCTTTGGGACAGGAAACAGCTTTTGTCCAGGTCGTCAAAACACCGCTTTATGGCGCGGATGGAAAAATCATCGGTTTGCAGGGCATCTTCTGGGACATCACGGAAAAAATGCGCGCGGAAGAACAAATTCGCAAAACCACCGCCGAACTGGCGCGCAGCCGTGAAGAATTACGCGCGAAAAACGCCGTGATGGAAGATAATTTACGCATGGCGCGCGAAGTCCAACTTGCGATGCTCCTGCAACAATACCCAACGTTTCCACAAAATGCGCCGCCGGAACAGAGCGCGTTTCAATTCGCTCATCGCTATCTCCCGGCGGAAACCATTGGCGGCGATTTTTTCAGCGTTTCGGCACTTTCAGACGCCGAAGTTGGCGTGTTCATTTGCGATGTGACCGGACACGGCGTTCGCTCCAGCCTCGTCACCGCGATGATTCGCGCGCTCGTCGAGGAACTCAAGCCGCTCGCACACGATCCCGGAATGTTTTTGCGCAAGCTCAATTCCGATTTGTTCACGATTCTTAAAAACACCGGCTCACCGATGCTCACCACCGCGTTTTACCTCGTGGCCAACTCGGAAACACGCGTCATGCGCTTCGCCAATGGCGGTCATCCAAAACCGCTGCTCGTGCGCCGCTCCGAAAACCAAGTTGAATTGCTTCGCAATGCCTCCGGCAAAAGCCAGCCTGCGCTCGGACTGTTTGATGATCCACCGTATCAAACCACGGAAATCAAGCTTGCGCCCAATGACCTTGTAATGCTGTTTACCGACGGACTTTATGAAGTGCAAGGACCGAACGAAGAATTATATTCGCAGGAACGGCTGGTTGTGGATGTCGGCATTCGCCTGCAAAAACCTGCCGCGCAATTGTTTGACGAACTGCTCGAGGCGATCCGCAACTTTTCCATTGACCACGAATTTTCCGACGATGTTTGCATGGTCGGAATGGAATTCACACCGCCACCGCGCAAGAAATCATAAAGCACTTCAATTTTGAACGAATTTTATTACTCGTGATTTCTCGGAACGCTTGCGCTGGTTCTCGTCGAGAATTTTTTTCCGCAAGCGCAAATTTTTTGGCGTCGCCTCGACGTATTCGTCCACGTCAATGTATTCCAGCGCGCGTTCCAGACTTAATTTTAACGGCGAGTTGAGTTGAATTCCCTTGCCGTCGCCTTGTGAACGCATATTCGTCAGACGCTTTTCCTTCACGGGATTTACCGGAATGTCATTCTCGCGCGCGTTCTCGCCGACGATCATGCCGACGTAAACATTGTCGCCCGGCTCAATCATCAAGCGACCGCGTTCCTGCACCATGTTCAGCGCGTAACTGGTCGCCTCGCCGGAATCCATCGAAACGAGCGAACCGTTTTTGCGTGCCGCAATTTCTCCGCGATCCTCGCCGTATTCGTGGAACAAATGGCTCATCACGCCCATGCCTTTTGTTGAGTTGACGAGGTCGGTTTCAAAACCAATCAACCCGCGCATCGGCACGAGCGCCTCAATGGAAACCTGGTTGCCGACGTGGTTCATGTTCGTGATCTGCGCCTTGCGACCGGAAAGATTTTCCATGATTGTGCCGAGGTTTTCGCTCGGAACTTCGACAAACAGTTTTTCAATCGGCTCCAGCGCGTTGCCGGTCTTCGGGTCTTTTTTCCAAAGCACTTCCGGACGCGACACCAAAACTTCGTAGCCTTCGCGCCGCATCTGTTCGACGAGAATTGCAATCTGCATTTCGCCGCGGCCGCTGACGGCAAAAATTTTTGGGTCGTTCGTCTGTGCAATTCGCAGCGCGACGTTGGTGCGAATTTCTTTTACCAGCCGATCCCAAATGTGCCGCGCGGTGACAAGCTTGCCGTCCTGGCCGGCGAGCGGACTGTCATTGACGGCGAATTCCATCTGAATCGTCGGCGGATCAATCGGAATGTAAGGCAACGCCGAGCGCGCTTCGGAATCGCAAATCGTTTCGCCGATGAAAACGTCCTCGAAACCAGTAAGACCGACAATGTCGCCTGCGTGCGCTTCCTGAACTTCAATTCGTTTCATGCCCTCGAAATGAAAAATCGCGGTGATTTTGTTTTTGGAAATTTTTCCGTGACCATGACGACAAATCGCGGCGTCACCAAGCTTCACTTTGCCCTCGTAAATTTTTCCGAACGCGATACGGCCGAGATAATCGCTGTAATCCAGATTCGCCACGAGCAATTGAAAGCCGTCGCCCGCCTTTGCACGCGGCGGCGGAATGTGCTTCGTGATCGCCTCGAACAGCGGCTCCATCGTGCCAGTGACGTGTTCGAGATCCGTTTTTGCGTAACCCTGCTTGGCGGAGGCGTAGATGAACGGAAAATCCAGTTGCTCGTCCGTCGCGTTTAACGACATGAACAATTCAAAAACCTGGTCGAGAACTTTTTTCGGGTTCGCGTTCTCGCGGTCAATTTTATTGATGACCACGATTGGTTTCGCGCCAGCTTCGAGCGCCTTGCGCAAAACGAATCGCGTCTGCGCCTGTGGACCTTCGGCGGAATCAACCACGAGCAGCACGCCGTCAATCATGTTCATGATGCGCTCGACTTCGCCGCCAAAATCCGCGTGTCCGGGCGTGTCCACGATGTTGATGTGAAAATTCTTGTATTTGAACGCGGCGTTCTTGGCGCGGATGGTGATTCCCTTTTCCTTTTCCAAATCCATCGAATCCATCAGGCGCTCTTCCTGCGACTCGTGCTGGTTGGCGCGAAACGTGCCCGACTGCTTGAGCAGACAGTCCACGAGCGTCGTCTTGCCGTGGTCAACGTGCGCGATAATCGCAATGTTCCGGATGTGCTGCATAAATTTTAAAACCGAGCCGGATAGTTTGCCTTGTGGAATCAAAAGGTCAAGTTGTGAGTGGGTAAATAAAGATGCGTCATCGTCTTTGTTCTATGCAGAGACTGCTTGCGCAAAGAGCATCAGCATCTAAATTTATCCGCCGATGAAATCACCACCGCTGGCTTCCGTTGACAAGTTAAACCGAATGATTCAGGCCGCCAATGAGTGCTGCCTGCGCGGTGACTTCCAACAAGGCGCCGAAATTTTCGAACGGGCCAGCCGGATTGGTCCAGCCAACTGGCAGCTTTTGCTCCAGTCGGGCCGCGCTCACTGTTTTAATTCCGACCACGCGGCGGCCGAACGCTGCTTTGAACAGGTCGTTCGCATCGCACCTAATAAAACAGAGGCTTTGGCAGTTATTGGAAGGCTATCCCTTGAACTCAACAGGCATCAAATGGCCGAAGATTACTTCCGGCGCGCGGTCGAACAAAAAGACGCCGCGCTGGATACTATCGCCCGGCTGGCGGAACTTTACGAACGCCTTCATCGCATGGAAGATGCCGCCGCCATGGCGGAACGCGCCCTTCATCTGGACAACGCCTGCCCTTCGGCTCGCCTCACCCAGGCAAAAGTGCATCGGCAGGCGGGGCGACTGGTCGAAGCTGAACAGGCGCTGCGCCCCATCCTGATGGCAGCCGATCGCGAGTTTCGAGTCCGGGGCTTCTATGAACTGGGCGGGATTTACGACCGTCAGGGGCGTTATGACGAAGCTATGACCGCATTTTTGGAGGCCAAGGCGCTGCTGCTTCCAGACGCGCCGCCACTGCTCGCCCAATTTCAATCAGTCATCAGAAAATGGAAGGAGATGGAAAACAACGTCTCGGCGGAAATGCTGCAACGTTGGTTTGATGGCGGACGGGAACTGCAACCGACCAAACGACTTACCGTGCTTTGTGGCCATGCCCGTTCCGGGACAACCTTATTGGAACAGGTACTCGATTCGCACCCCGACATCATCTCGGCGGATGAAACAATGATTTTTAGTGAGAATGTCTACTCCCCGCTACAACGCAATCTGCCGCACGAAACTTCCATGCTGTCAGGACTAGAAATGGCACAACCGGATGCATTGCGCCGATCCCGCGAAAATTATTTTCATAAAATGGAATTGTTTCTGAACCAGCCCATGGGAAGCCGGCTGTTGATTGATAAAAATCCCGGCATCCATCATTTTATTCCCGCTTTGATCCGCATTTTTCCGGAAATAAAATTTATCGTGGCATTGCGGGATCCGCGCGATGTCGTCTTGAGCTGTTTCATGCTGCCGCACTGGCCTATCAGCAAAGGCAATGTGACCTTTCTGAATCTTGAAGACACGGTTAGAACCTACACGCGGGTGATGGGAATATGGAGAACGCTAAAGCCGCTGATCAAAAACCCCTTCCTTGAAGTGCGTTACGAGGACATGGTGGACGATCTGGAATCCGTGGCGCGCAGGACGCTGGATTTTCTGGGCGTGCCGTGGGACGCGCGCGTGCTCGCCTTTTATGAGCATGCCCGAAAAAAAATGGTGCACTCCCCGACTTATGCCGACGTAACGCAGAAAGTCTATAAGCGCGCGGTCGGGCGCTGGCGAAATTACCAGAAATATCTTGAACCGCATCTGGAAAAGCTGGAGCCGTTTGTCCAGGCGTTTGGGTATGAATAGTCGGCAAGGAATGGTCAGACACGAAAAGCGATTTAAAGACCAACTCACCAAGAAGACCAAGACGGACATCTCAATTCAACTAATTCGGATGGTAATTTGATTTGAGAACAAGAACTGCCCGAACTTCGGCAAATTCGCTTTCAGCAAAGCGAGTCATCGTCTTTGTTCTATGCAGAGACTGCTTGCGCAAAGAGCATCAGCATCTAAATTTATCCGCCGATGAAATCACCACCGCTGGCTTCCGTTGACAAGTTAAACCGAATGATTCAGGCCGCCAATGAGTGCTGCCTGCGCGGTGACTTCCAACAAGGCGCCGAAATTTTCGAACTGGCCAGCCGGATTGGTCCAGCCAACTGGCAGCTTTTGCTCCAGTCGGGCCGCGCTCACTGTTTTAATTCCGACCATGCAGCGGCCGAACGCTGCTTTGAACAGGTCGTTCGCATCGCACCTAATAAAACAGAGGCTTTGGCAGCTATCGGAAGGCTATCCCTTGAACTCAACAGGCATCAAATGGCCGAAGATTACTTCCGGCGCGCGGTCGAACAAAAAGACGCCGCGCTGGACACCATCGCCCGGCTGGCCGAACTTTACGAACGCCTTCATCGCATGGAAGATGCCGCCGCCATGGCGGAACGCGCCCTTCATCTGGACAACGCCTGCCCTTCGGCTCGCCTCACCCAGGCAAAAGTGCATCGGCAGGCGGGGCGACTGGTTGAAGCCGAACAGGTGTTGCGCCCCATCCTGACGGCAGCCGATCGCGAGTTTCGAGTCCGGGGCTTCTATGAACTGGGCGGGATTTACGACCGTCAGGGGCGTTATGACGAAGCTATGACCGCATTTTTGGAGGCCAAGGCGCTGCTGCTTCCAGACGCGCCGCCACTGCTCGCCCAAATGCAACCATTCATCAGGGACTTGAAGGAGATGGAAAACAACGTCTCGGCGGAAATGCTGCAACGTTGGTTTGATGGCGGACGGGAACTGCAACCGACCCGGAAACTGGCATTTTTGGGCGGCCATGCCCGTTCTGGGACTACACTACTCGAACAAGTGCTGGATTCGCACCCCGACATCGTCTCGGCGGATGAAATGCAAATTTTCAACCACAAGGCCTTCAATCCTATCATCCACAGTAAGCCACCGGGCACATCCATGCTGACGGCACTCGATACCGCGCCCGTCGAGTCGTTGCGACAAGCTCGTGAGCGCTATTTTCGTTCGATGGAATTGCACCTCGGCAATCCGGTTGGCCATCGCCTGCTAATTGACAAAAATCCCTCCCTTCAGGAGTTGATCATGGCCATTGTCCGCATTTTTCCGGAAATAAAATTTATCGTGGCATTGCGGGATCCGCGCGATGTCGTCTTGAGCTGTTTCATGCTGCCGCACTGGCCTATCAGCAAAGGCAATGTGACCTTTCTGAATCTTGAAGACACGGTTAGAACCTACACGCGGGTGATGGGAATATGGAGAACGCTAAAGCCGCTGATCAAAAACCCCTTCCTCGAAGTGCGTTACGAGGACATGGTGGACGATCTGGAATCCGTGGCGCGCAGGACGCTGGATTTTCTGGGCGTGCCGTGGGACGCGCGCGTGCTCGCCTTTTATGAGCATGCCCGAAAAAAAATGGTGCACTCCCCGACTTATGCCGACGTAACGCAGAAAGTCTATAAGCGCGCGGTCGGGCGCTGGCGAAATTACCAGAAATATCTTGAACCGCATCTGGAAAAGCTGGAGCCGTTTGTCCAGGCGTTTGGGTATGAATAGTCGGCAAAGCATAGCTGCAACCCAAACAATCTGCTGACGGCAAAAAATTAAATTAATTTTTTCAACTTCGCATCCTCGCCCAGTTTTCTGACCAGTTCCTTGATTTTCTGCGCCTGGCTTTTGTGCGCGAGCAAAACCGCGTCGTCCGTCTGCACCAAAATCGAATCGCGCAAACCGACCACGGCGATCGGCGTCCGGTTTTTCGTCCGCGCGTCGTAAATGATGTTCCGCGCCGCGTCCACATGGATGAAATCCGCCACGGCGCAATTGCCTTCCGCATCCGGCTTGAGATGCCGCGCCAGCGCGTTCCACGCGCCGAGATCGTCCCATTCAAACGCGCCGTCGGCCACGATGACATTTTGCGCGTGTTCCATCAGCGCATAATCAATCGAGATTTTTTTGATCGCCGGATATTCCTTCGCCAGAACTTTCGCGAGCTTCGCCGGATTATTCGCGACCTTGAACCAGCGCTGGCACGCAGCGAACATTTCCGGCTGATGCTTCTCCAGCCCGTTCGTGACCGTGATGAAACTCCAAACGAACATCCCCGCGTTCCAGCGATACTGCCCGCTGTTGACGTAATCCAGTGCAGTTTCGTAATTCGGCTTCTCGACAAATTTTTCGGCCTTGAAAAAAACCGTCTTGGTTTTTTTCGCGCCCGGCGGCGTCGGCAATTCCGTTCCCGTCTGAATGTAACCATAACCCGTCGCCGGTTCCGTCGGCTTGATGCCAATCGTCACAATCGCCTGCCCTTGCGCGGCCACGTCAAACGCATCCGACAAAACCTGCTGGAATTTTTTCACGTCGGAAATGACATGATCGGCGGGCAGCACGGCCATCACACCGGTGGTCGAGCGCGCGCCGACGAGCGCCGCGCCCAGCGTGACCGCCGCGCAAGTGTCGCGGCCAACCGGCTCGGCGACCAGATTTCCTTTCGGAATTTTCGGCAATTGTTTGCGAACTTCCGCCAATTGCGCCTCGTTCGTGATGACGAAAATATTTTTCGCCGGCACGAGCGGCAGCACGCGCTCGATGGCTTCCTGCAAAAAAGATTTTTTGCCGAGCAGCGCGAGCAATTGCTTGGGCATCTTCTCGCGGCTCAACGGCCAGAATCGCTCACCGCGCCCGCCGGCCATGATGATGACGAACCTGTCTTTGACGTCAGTTTGCGCTTTCATTTTGATGATTGAACACGGACAAAATGGGAAACGCAAAATTTGTTTTTCAGTTTATTGAAAAACCGGCAACTTCACGACTTTCGCCATTCCCAATTCGGCGAGCGGATTTTTTCCAGCGTTTCCCTGACCGTCAGTCCGCGCATCGCCATGTTCTTGTATTTTTGCCGCTCCGTGTTCCAGATCCGCAGTTCATCGGCGGAAGGTTGGTAATGCTGGCGATATTCAACCTTTTGCCCGACCAGCAGGGCCAAGTATCCATTCGTGCCAAATGGGTTGTCCTTGCTGAACATCTGGTTCAACCACATGGAGGGGCCGTTTTCACGGTATACTTCCACAAGCTCTGCTGCTCCCGCCATCTCCGTTGCCTCCCAGCAATGCCGCCAGAAGGGTGTGTTGAATCGCTTGTTAAACTTGTAATGCACCGCCAGAAAATCCCGGATTTCATCCCAGGTGGCCGTATGTTGCCGGTTAAATTGCCGTTGCACTGATGGTGTCACTTCACAATTTGATTCTTTGAGCGTGTGGGTCAGAATCATGCATGTGGACGCTATGGCACCCAGTGCCGTGGCTTCCAGCGGTTCAACGAACCCTCCCGCGTTTCCGACCGCCACAACGTTTTTGACCCATAGATTGCGGTATCGTCCGGAAACGAATCGAACGATGCGCGTCGGCCCGACTTTCGGATTTTTAATTCTAAATTCTTTCTCCGCTTCTTCGTCAGAGATAAACCCGGAACTGTAAACATAGCCACGATTAATCCGGTTTTCGTGTTCAATCTGCCAGCACCAGCCGCAGTCCATCGTCTCGCAAATGGTGTAAGGCTTGATGAGCAGGTCTTCCGGGTCTTTGCGATCCCAGCCGCCCACCACCGCGCGGTCGCAAAACAAAGTCTTGTCATAACTGACAAACGGCTCGCCCAGCGTCTTGCCTAAAAGCACGGACGCAAAACCGGACGCATCCACGTAAAGATCGGCCGTTTCACGCCGTCCCGATGCCAATCGCAACGCCGCAACGCCGGTTTCGTCCTGTTCCACCTCCTTGACCGTGTCATCCATGATGGTGACGCCGAGCGCCACGGCATATTCCTCCAAAAAACGGACGAATTTCTCGTTCTCAATGTGATACGCAATGCTGGGATGAAGAACAGGACCTCCATTCTGAGCCTTCTCAAAAACCCGGTTCTGCGACATGAGCGCAGACAACGGATCTTCATATTCCATTTCATCCAGACAATAACACGCCCGCACGCGCTCCATTCCTTTTGCCGCACCGGCCATCTGTGCGGCGTTGAACGCGAAGTTAAAATAGGGTCGCGTGCCCCACAAAAACCGGAGACCCAGTTTCCAGGTCGGTTGCGTGATGGCAAAAAACTTCTTGAGATTCACGCCGAGATAGTCGTGAAGATACCGCGTCAATGCCGGTGTCGAACCTTCGCCGACGCCAATGATGCCGATGTCTTTGGAACGAATCACCAGCACTTCCAGATCGCGCAATTTGCTCTTCAGCGCCAGCGCGGCGATAAAGCCCGCACTGCCGCCGCCAAGAATGACGATTCGTTTGACCATGCCGATTTAAAATAATTCTTGGTTTACAAATTAATTCGAGGCTTCTCCCAACAGAAAGCCCCCGACTTTTTGCAAAGCCGAGGGCTAAGGAAACTGTAAACTGTTTAAACCAACGTCATACCTTACGACGTTTTGCCGCAAACAATCCCAAACCACCCAAACCAATCAAGGCCAGAGTCGTTGGTTCCGGAACAACGGTTCCGATAGCAGCAAAGTTGTAACTATAATTATTAGCGTTCGGAGCAGCAAACGCCGAGTATGCGTCCTGACCGGCTCCAGTTCCAGGAGTATTGACATCGGTAGAGTCGGAGTTTTCCGCATATGTAGTGGCAGTGGCATCGCCAGTTCCATGCGCCAACCCAAACCAAGATTGTCCGACAGCACCTCCAGGAACGTTCACGTCATTGACAATTAGATTGAATGCGTATACGTCTCCAGCAGTCAAGCTGATGGGAGTGCCAAGGTCATAAGTGAGATAGTCAGCATCAGAAGCACCACCGCCGGTAGGCACATAAGTGTCATTTTGTTCGGTGTCCAATACCGTAAGAGCGCCGCCAGCACCGACACTGGATATCTGGATACCCCAAATCACGCCAGCAACGAAAGGTTGTGGCCCACCACTATAATACATCGCGGAATCGCCGCGGCCCAAAATTGTGAGCGCATCAAGCGTAGAATTGGCACCCACTGTAAACGTCTGACCCACAGGTCCATTATTATTCATGTAATCCCGATTGTTGTCCTGCGTGCCCGGACCCGGGTCTGTGTTTTGAGTTAAAATCGAGTCACCACCAGGCACCACGGGACCCGTGGGACTATCCACAATATTGAGTTGGGCACTGGCACTGGAGGCCAACGCACACCCTGACAAAATCGCAACCACTGTGAGCCAAGTGCTACGATCATTTCTCAAGTTATATTTACCGTCTGAATGGTTTTTCATAGATGTTACAACAGTTTTACAGTTTTACAGTTTTTTTACATCCGCCAAAACCCCTTATTTCTTACGGGTTTGGCTTATGATTAGAAAATTTATCACATTACTGCGTCTCGAGTCAACCATTTTTTAAAAAATTTTTTAACAATATCGTCACATTCTACATGGGTGACAGACTGCCTGCTTATGACATTGCTAATCAATGGCTTGCGCGATTGATTTTACGAACTTGGCGACATTAACCACCAAATCCTCGCCTTTAGTGTCGGTATGTTTCGCGATCTGATTCACCACCGCGCTGCCAACGACAACGGCGTCCGCATTTTGCGCGACGAGTCTCGCCTGTTCCGGATTGGAAACGCCGAAACCGACGGCAACCGGCAAATTTGTATGCGCACGGATTTTGGCGACTTGCGACGCCAGATTGGTCGCGACCTGGCTTTGCATTCCCGTCACGCCTTCGCGCGAGACATAGTAAATAAATCCACTGCCGCGCTTGACGATGAGTTCCATGCGTTTTTCGGGCGTGGTCGGCGCGACGAGATAAATATGGCAAAGGCCGGATTTTTTCATCAACGCCTCGTAGTTGTCCGATTCTTCCGGCGGCAAATCCAGAACCAGCAAGCCGTCCACGCCCGCACGCGCAGCGGCGATAATGAATTTTTCCATTCCAACTTTGTGAATCAGGTTGAAGTAAATGTAGAGGACAATCGGGATTTGAGATTGCTTGCGAATCGCCGCGACCGCTTGCAGAACTTTCGGCGGCGTGGTTTTTGATTCCAACCCTCGCTGCGCCGCAAGTTGGTTCACCAGACCGTCGGCAAGCGGATCGCTGAACGGCACGCCGAGTTCCAAAATGTCCACACCCGCTTTGTCGAACGCCAAAGCCAGTTCGTGCGTGGCGTCCAGATTCGGATCGCCCGCGCCGATATAGACGATGAAACCTTTTTTGCCATCGCGTTTCAACGCGGCGAATTTTTCTACGATGCGGTTCATGCGGCAAAAAGTTTATCTCGGAGGGACGAGTTACACGAGTCCCTAATTTCCCCGTTTCATTTTAAAACTCGTTTAACTCGTCCCTCCGAAAATGACAAGCGCATTTGACCGCGCCTGGTTTTTTTTGCACAATCCGCGCATGGCAAGCAGCTTTGGACAATTGTTCTGCATCACGACGTGGGGCGAATCTCATGGCGGCGGCGTGGGCGTCGTCGTGGACGGCTGCCCGCCGCGACTGAAACTGAGCGAGGCGGACATTCAGCCGGATTTGGATCGTCGCCGTCCGGGACAATCTAAAATCGTCACGCCGCGAAAAGAATCCGACACGGTGCAAATCCTTTCCGGCACATTCGGCGGCAAAACACTCGGCACGCCGATTTGTCTCTGGGTCAAAAACGAGGACGCGCGGCCCGAAGCGTATTCGGAAATGAAAACAAAATTCCGCCCGTCGCACGCGGATTTCACCTACTTCGCCAAATACGGCATCCGCGCGTGGGCGGGCGGCGGGCGCGCGAGCGCGCGCGAAACGGTTGGCCGCGTCGCTGCGGGTGCGATTGCGAAGAAAATTTTGCGTGAGAAATTTGGCGTGGAAACTCTGGCTTACGTGAAACAGGTCCAGAAAATTTCGGCGGAAATCAATCCCGACAAGGTGAAATTTTCCGAAGTCGAATCGAACATCGTCCGCTGCCCCGACAAAATCGCGGCGGAAAAAATGATCCGCCTGATTGAAAAAATGCGGCGCGAAGGCAATACCGTCGGCGGCATCGTCGAGGGCATCGCGCGCGGCGTTCCGGCGGGCTGGGGCGAGCCGGTGTTTGACAAACTGGAAGCAGATTTGGCGAAGGCGATGTTGAGTTTGCCAGCGTCGAAGGCTTTTGAAATCGGCTCCGGCTTCGGCGGCGTTTTGCTGACGGGCCGCGAGCACAACGACGCTTTTCGCGCGCGGAATAAAAAAGTTTTCACGACGACAAATCGTTCCGGCGGAATTCAAGGCGGCATTTCGAATGGCGAAACAATTTTCTTTCGCGTCGCGTTCAAACCCGTCGCCACGGTCATGCACGAGCAGGACACGGTGACAGAGCAGTTTGAAAACACGACGCTCAAAGGCCGTGGCCGTCACGACCCATGCGTTTTACCTCGCGCCGTGCCGATGGTTGAGGCGATGACCGCGCTGGTTTTGGTTGACCACGCCCTGCGCCAACGCGCGCAATGCGGTTGATTTTTTGCGAGAGACAGGCAATTTTAGTTTAACAAATATGGCAGAAAAAAACATCAATGAGATTTCGCGCGATGCGCGAATGCTGTTTACGAAGGCGAACGAAGCCGCGCAGCGGGAAAACCTCGATTACGCCATCGCGCTCTATAATCAAGTGCTTGAAAAGGAACCGGCATTTTTTGATTGCCGCAAGGCGTTGCGCACGGCGCAGTTCAAAAAAGCCGGAAGCGGCGGCGGCGGATTTTTCAAAAAAATGTTGAGCGGCGCGGGTTCTTCGCCGCAGGTCGCCAAGGCCAAACTGGCGTTGAACAAAAATCCTGCCGAGGCCATGGCCATTGCCGAACAAATTCTAAACAGCGACCCGAATAACTCTGCCGCGCACCGGATCATTGTGGAGGCGGCGACGGCGCTGGAATTGCCGCATGCGGCGGTTTTGTCCTACGAAACGCTGATGAAACATTCGCCGAAAGACAGAAATCTGGCCATTGATTTTGCGCGGGCGCTGGCGGCGGCGGGCGATGTCAGCGAGGGAGAAAATAATCGCGGCGAAAAAATTCTCATGGATCTTTTGCGCGAAACTCCCAACGACGGCGAATTGAGCCAGGCGCTCAAAAACTTGTCCGCGCACAAGACGCTGGACCAGGGCGGCTACAACGCGCTCGAGGGCGGGCAAGGCTCCTACCGCGACATCCTGAAAAACAAGCAGGAGGCCGTTTCGCTCGAACAGGAAAAACGCATCGTCAAAACCGAGGACACGACCGAACGGCTTATCGGCGAATATGAAACGCGCCTGCAAACCGATCCGAATAATTTGAAGCTGGTGCGCTCGCTCGCGGAACTTTACACGCAGAAAAAAAAGTTTGAGCCGGCGCTCGCGCTTTACGACCGCATTAAAAATTCCGAGATGGGCGGCGACCCGTCGCTCGAGCGCGCGATGACGGAAACGATTGTGCGGCGGTTCGACTTTCAACTGGAGCAACTCGATGCCGCCGCGCCGGATTACGCGGAACAGTCGGCCAAAATTCAGGCGGAGAAATTGGGTTTTCAAATCACCGATTGCCAGAAGCGCGTCGAAAAATATCCGACTGATCTGGCGATCCGGTTTGAAATGGGCACGCTGTATTTTCAGGCGGCCAAATTCAGCGAAGCCATTCAGGAATTTCAAAAGGCGCAGCAAAATCCGCACAAGCGCCTCGCGGCGATGAATTATCTCGCGCAAAGTTTTGCGCAACGAAAAATGTTTGACCTTGCCGCACGCACACTTCAAAACGCCATCAAGGAAAAACCGGTTTTCGACGACGAAAAGAAAGACCTCACTTACAATCTCGGCTGCGTGCTCGAAAGCATGGGCAAAAAGGAAGAAGCCGTGGAGCAGTTTAAACAGATTTACGAAATGGACATCGGCTACAAGGATGTCGCGGCGAAAGTGGACGCGTTTTACGCGGGGACTTAGTTGTGTGAAGTAATTCGGCTTTTCGTCCGCTTCAATATGGCACAAACATTTGATGTCATCTTGATTCACCGCACGATAGTCCCGGCATTCAAGCATTTATGACTTTATCTTGCAGGCGCAGGAATTTTCTTCTACACTGCTTTTTGAAGCCCGCAACCTGAATCAAGGTTATGTATTTTGGCGTTGACTACTACCCCGAGCAATGGGTTTTTCCCCACGGCGGCACGACCGACAATCCCGAGGGCGCATGGGAGCGCGACGCCGCGTTGATGGCCAAAGCCGGCGTCAATGTCGTTCGCATCGGCGAATTTTCCTGGGGCATCTGCGAACCTGAAGAAGGCAAATATGATTTTCTCTGGCTGCGCCGCGTCATGGACATCATGGCGCATCATGGAATCAAAGTGGTTCTCGGCACGCCCACCGCGGCGCCGCCGATCTGGCTCGCGCAAAAGCATCCGGAAATTTTGCCGCTCGACGAATATGGCCGCGTCAAACACGAAGGCACGCGCCGGGCGGTTTGTCTGACAAGCGATATTTATTGGGATTATTCCAAGCGCGTTGTCGTCGCCATGGCCGGGGCGCTGGGCGATCATCCACAACTCATCGCCTGGCAGATCGACAACGGCATGGGCGGAAACGACACGGAATTTTCCTTCAACGAAGCCACGCGCAAGGAATGGCATCTCTGGCTCGAAGCCAAATATGAAACAATCGAGCGACTCAACGAACTCCTAGGACTTCGCTTCTGGAGCCAGACCGTGACGGCTTGGAATCAAGTGCCCATGCCAATGCACACGCCCGCGCCGCACAACCCGGCACTGCTGCTCGACTGGAACCGTTTCAGCAGCGACACGATAGTGCAGTTCGTCAAGATGCAGGCGAATCTTTTGCGCGAACGTTGTCCGCAGCTTCCCGTAACCGTCACAATGCGCGCGTTTCTGCGAAAGTTCGACCACTTTGACATGGCCGACGCGGTGGATTTTGTCTCTATCGAAAGTAACGTCGTCGTTAAGGCGAAAACCGCCGAACTCGCCTGCGACATTGACCTGCTGCGCTCGCTGAAAAAATCTGAAATCAAAACCCCCGACGGCGACTGCGGCTTCTGGGCAATGGAACAAAAAGTCGGCCAAGTCAACTGGCAGGATGTAAACGCGCTCGTGCGACCAGGACTCATCCGGCTGTTCACCTACCAGCTAGTTTCGCGTGGTGCGAGCGGCATTTTATATTTCCGCTGGCGGCAGCCGCGCATTGGCTGCGAAAAATTTTACGGTGCGGTTCTCTCCCACCACATTGAAGGCAATAGCCGTGTGTTTAACGAAATTTCCCAGATCGGCGAGGAATTAAAATTACTCGCGCCCGCGCTCAAGGACACGAAAATTGTTCCAGAAGTTTGCATCCTTTACACCCACGACAATGACTGGACGCTGCAACAGCCCATGCAGCCGAACAAATTTTTCAACCTGCGCGAGCACATTCAACTCATCTACAACGCGCTGCACGATCGCAACATTCCGGTGGACTTCGCGCGCCCGACCGAGGATTTGTCCAGATACCGGCTCGTTTTCGCGCCGTCGCTTTCTTTGCTTGCCGCCGGCGAAGCCGACCGGCTCAAACTTTTTGTGCAAAACGGCGGCACACTGGTCAGCACCTTCAACACCGGCCTCGTCAACGAGTACAACATCGCGCCCGACACCGGCTATCCCAACGACATGACCGATTTGTTCGGCCTGGAAGTTTTGGAATTTGACCCCATTCCGCCCGGCGAAGAAAACAGTCTCACGTTCAAAGGCACGTTCGCCACGAGCCATTTGCATCCCGCGCGGCTTTGGTGCGACATCATTGAGCCGAAAGGCTGTCAAATTCTCGCGACCTTCGCGAAGGATTTTTATGCCGGCCGCCCCGCAATGACCATGAACGCCTTCGGCCTCGGCAAGGCGATTTACGTCGGCACCATGAGCCATCAACATTTTTACAACGACCTCGTCGTTTGGTTGCGGCAACTGTGCAGCCTGCATCCGCTGCTCAAAGTACCGGAAAATGTCGAGGTCAGTCTGCGACAAAAGGAAGGCATGCGCGTTTATTTCCTGCTCAACCACCAAAACTCGTCCGTGCGCATCCAGTTTTACAAACCCATGCACGATTTTCTCACCGGCAACACTTTTTCCGGCAATTATGATTTGCCGCCACACGGCGTCCTCGTGCTCGACGAACAACCTGAGACAAAAACCTCTGGCGTTGCCGCCTGATTTTTTGTTTCCTCTGCGCGGTGAATTTCTTGAACGAAATTTTGGCGGGGCTGGCAATTCTAAGTTTTGCGCTTTTGCTCTGGCAATTTTCTGCCGCGCAAAAATTTCCACTGCACAAACGGACCGCCGGGTCAAATTTTGCGCCGCCGATTTCAATTCTTAAACCGCTCAAAGGTTGCGATGAAACGACCGCCGAATCGCTGCAAAGCTGGTTCGAACAAAATTATACCGGACAAACCCAAATCCTCTTCGGCGTCGCCAACCAGAACGATCCCGTTTGCAAAATTGTTGAAAAACTTCTTCAAAAAAATTCCGGTTGCGACGCACAACTTGTCGTCTGTGCCAAACTATTCGGCGCAAACGCCAAAATTTCCAAGCTCGCGCAACTCGAAAATCTCGCCAAGCACGATTTGATTTTAACCAGCGACGCCGATGTTCGTGTGCCGTCATATTTTCTCGCCAACTTTGTCGCGCCGTTGCGCGATAAAAAAATCGGCCTCGTCAACTGCTTTTACCGCCTCGCAAATCCGACAACGATCGCAATGCAATGGGAAGCGATTGCGATTAACGCCGATTTCTGGAGCATGGTGTTGCAATCCGCCAGCCTCAAGCCGCTCGACTTTGCCCTCGGTGCGGCGATTCTTTTGCGACGCAATGCACTCGCGCAAATGGGAGGCTTCGGCACACTTGCAAGTTGTTTGGCAGACGATTACCAACTCGGCCAACGTATTTTTCAGAACGGACATCAAATCGCACTCTGCCCTGTCGTCGTGGAATGTTGGGACGCGCCGATGAACTGGCAACAAGTTTGGAAACACCAGCTTCGCTGGGCGCGAACGATTCGCGCCTGCCAACCTCTGCCCTATTTTTTCAGTATTTTGTCGAACGCAACGCTTTGGCCGCTTTTGTGGTTAATTACCTCGTTCATTTCCGAAAAAACTTTTTTCGTGCCATTGACAGCGGTTGTTTTTTTGCTCGCGCGAATTATTGTCGCGCAAAATCTCCAGCACCGTTTCACGCCGGAACACAAATTGATTTCTCCGTTCTGGCTCGTGCCGATAAAAGACTTGTTTCAAGTTGCACTTTGGGTGAATGCCTTTGCAGGTCACACCGTAGAATGGCGCGGACGGCAGATGAAATTGCGGCGGGATGGAACTTTGGAAATGGTAGGCGCTGAGGGATTCGAACCCCCGACCAACAGCGTGTAAAGCTGCTGCGCTACCGCTGCGCTAAGCGCCTGCCAAACTCAAGTTAGCAAACCGTGCGGCTTTGACAAACTTCAAATCTCGCCGCGAAAATTTTGCTGCCGCAACGCTTCGAACAAAACCAGCGCCACGCAGTTTGACAGGTTCAGCGAACGCGATTGCGCGTTGAACATCGGAATCCGCAACCAGCGTTCGGGGTGATTTTGCAGAAGTTGCTTCGGCAAACCCGCCGTCTCGCGTCCGAAAATCAAAAAATCGTCCGGCGAAAATTTTACTTCGCTGTAAATTTTTCCGCCGCCGGATTCAATAAACCATAGCCTCGCGTTCGCCGGAAGTTTTGCCGCGAACGCCGTCCAATTTGTCCAGCGATGCCACTCGACGTGCTGCCAGTAATCCATGCCCGCGCGTTTCAACTGCGAATCGTCCAGCTTGAAACCGAACGGCTCGATCAAATGCAAAATGGATTTCGTGGCCGCGCACAACCGCGCCACGTTGCCCGTATTCGGCGGAATTTCCGGTTCAACGAGAACGACGTTCATAAAAAACTTTCCATAAAACCAATCCATGCGCTGGTGCGGTCATGCCCGCCACGCGACGATCTTTGCTCGCCAAAATGTCCGCCACTTTCGCCAGCGGGATTTTTCCCTGCCCGACCTGCACCAACGTTCCCACAATGCCGCGACACATTTTGTAGAGAAATCCATCGCCCTCGATTATGAACGTCAGTTGCGCGCCGGATTTTTTTATATCGCAACGCGTCAGCGTCCGCACGTTGGATTCCATTTCGTAACTGCGCGTGCCGGCGAACGATTTAAAATCATGCCTGCCCAAAAATAATTTCGCCGCCGCGCGCATCTTTGCCATGTCCAGTTTCATCGGAAAATGCCACGCGCGATTTTGCAGCAGCGGATTCATCGCCGTGTGATTCCAGACGAAATAGCGATACTGTTTGCCCGTCGCGTCGAAGCGCGCGTGAAATTTTTCCGGCGCGCGCACCGCCGACAGCACGCGGATGTCGTCCGGCAAAAAAGCGTTGAGCGCGAGCGCGAGCCGGGCGACGGGCATCTTGAATTCCGCGCGCGGAATCTCCACGTGCGCCACCATGCCGAGCGCGTGAACGCCGGTATCCGTGCGACTGGAACTGTGGATGCGCTTTACGCTTGGAAACATTTTGCCGAACGCCGCCTCGATTTTTTCCTGCACGCCCGTGCCGATCTTCTGCACCTGCCAGCCTTGGTAAGCCGTGCCGTCGTAGGCGATGACGAGTTTGAATTTCACGGGATTTATTAACAACAAAGGAACAAAGAAACAAAGCTCGGAAAAATAAAAAAACTTGTTGGTATCTGAAAATCCTTTTCCATCTTCGTTACTTTGTATCTTTGTTGTTCAATTCTACGGCTCAAATCCCGTCCAGATAACTCTGCAACAAAATCGCCGCCGCCATTTTATCTACTTTCTCTTTGCGTTGGTCGCGGCGGACGCCGCCTTGGATCAATATTTTGTTTGCTTGCGAACTCGTCAGCCGCTCGTCCCACAATTTGATGGGAACGATGATGGCCGTTTTCAAAACGCCGACGAAGGTCTGCACCTTTTCCGCCGCCGGGCCGTAACTGCCGTCCATGTTGCGCGGCAGGCCGATGAGGATGAGGTCAATCTCCTTCTCGACGAGGATTTTTTTCAGGCGCGCGAGAAAATCCGCGAACGGCTCGGTGAGGATATATTCCAGCGGCTGCGCGATAGTTTTGGTTTCGTCGCTCACGGCGACGCCGACGCGTTTGGTTCCGTGATCGAGGGCGAGAATGCGCATGGCAACAAATTTTACAAATGGTGACACGAATTACACGAATTTTCACCAATTGAATTTGGGTTGGACAGAAATCGGCGGGAGAAATACAGTTGCTAATATAAAACTGCGTATGTCTTGGATTTCTAAAATTGTGTTCACAATTATTTATGTGTTCTGTTTTTGGGTTTTCTTTTCTTTCGCAGTCCGCGCGACAAACATAATTGGCCTCCTTACGTTGCCATGCGTTTTTTTAGTTTTTGGCCTTTGTCTTTGGACTTTAACGCTGGCCGTCAAGCAGTGGAAAAAATCTTATTTTCGGGCAGTTTTGCCACTTATATTAAGCCTTCTTTTATTGCCAATAGCAGTGAAGACCGGTCACTTCATCAAAGACGAATTGTTCAAATGGAGATTTCCACGTTATGAAGCGCTTGTTCAAAAAATTGAGTCAGGCGCAATTCCGATTCAAGCAGAAGGCCAAATATCGCCAACTAATTTTGATTCAAGTTTGGCTGAACGTGTATTTGCCTCTAGAGAAACAAATGGTGTTTTAACTGTTTTCTTTTTGTATGGTGGCGCTGGTCCTCCGCCATATCACGAACTTTATCTGTATATTTCTTCAGGAAAAATTGAGCCTGAATCGGCTTTGGACAAGCGATATTGGGGACAGGAAAAAATCAAAGACAAATGGTTTTTAGTAGAAAACTAGAATCAATTTCTCTTCGCCCTTTCGCAAAATTCCTGCTTAAATTTTTCCCGCGATGATTCAATACCTCGATTTGCTCCGGCACGTCCTCGATCACGGCAAGTTCAAGGCCGACCGCACGGGCACGGGCACGTTTTCCGTTTTCGGCGCGCAAATCCGCTGTCCGTTGCGCGATTCATTTCCGCTGCTCACCACAAAAAAAGTTCACACGAAATCCATCATTTACGAGCTGCTCTGGTTTTTGCGCGGCGATACGAATGTCAAATGGCTCAACGACCATGGCGTGACGATCTGGGACGAATGGGCGGACGCGGACGGAAACCTGGGCCGCGTTTATGGCGCGCAATGGACGGACTGGCGCACCGCCGACGGCCGCGCGCTCAACCAGATTGACGACGTGATCGCTCAGATCAAAAAAAATCCCGACAGCCGAAGGCACATCGTCAGCGCGTGGAATCCGGGCGAGCTGGGGACGATGGCGTTGCCGCCGTGCCACACGCTGTTCCAGTTTTATGTGAGCGAGGGCGAGTTGAGCTGCCAGCTTTACCAGCGCAGCGCGGATATTTTTCTGGGCGTGCCGTTCAACATCGCCAGCTACGCGCTGCTCACGCTGATGGTCGCGCAGGTGTGCGGGCTGAAGCCGGGCGAATTTGTCCACACGTTCGGCGACCTGCATCTTTACGCCAATCACGTCGAGCAGGCGAAATTGCAACTGTCGCGCGAGCCGCGTCCGCTGCCGCAGATGAAGTTGAATCCGGCGGTGCGCAACATCGGCGACTTCAAGTTCGAGGATTTTGAACTGGTGAATTACGACCCGCATCCGGGCATCAAGGCGCCGATTGCGGTATGAATTAAATTCGGTTTGCGTTCGCAATTTTTGCGGCGCATAGTTTTAGTGTTATGAGCGATAGAGAACTTGTTTTGGGTGCCGTGCAGGAAATGCCTGAAACGGCCTCGCTTCATGAAATCGTGGATGAATTGCTTTTGCTGGATGAAGTGAAAAAGCGTCTGGCAAAAAGTGAACGCGGCGAAGGCGGCGTTCCACACGAGGAAGCAGTCAAAATGCTCGACTCATGGATTACAAAGTAATCTGGGATGATGAAGCCATTGAAGAACTGGGGCAAATCGTCCGCTACATTGCCCGGAACAATCCAATCGCCGCCCGAAAAACGGGCGATGCCATTTTTGACAAAGCCGGAACACTCGGATCTTTTCCGCAGTTGGGCAAAGTCTTTCGCAAGTTGAATCGTGAAGATGTTCGGGAAATTTCAGTTTCGCCTTACAGAATTATTTACCATGTCAAAGATTTCGAGCGAAGCGTAAGAATTTTGAAAGTCTGGCACGGCGCGCGGCAAGAACCTGAAATTTGATGAAACACCCTGAGCTTTTATGGCCGACATCGTGACCAATCACAAAGCCCGGCGCGATTATCACATCCTCGAGACATTCGAGGCGGGCATCGTGCTGCACGGCACGGAGGTCAAGTCGCTGCGCGCGGGCAAGGGGCAGATCGCTGACGCGTTCGCGCGTGTCGAGAAGGACGAGGTCTGGCTGCACAACGCGCACATTGACGAATACTCGCACGGCAATCTCCAGAACCACGCGCCCAAAGCGCCGCGCAAACTGCTCCTGCACAAATCGGAGATCCGAAAACTGTTCGGGCTGATCGCGGTCAAGGGCAACGCGCTGATCCCGCTTTCGTTTTACTGGAAGAATGGAAAAGTGAAAGTCGCGCTCGGCGTCAGCAAGGGCAAACATGAATTCGACCGGCGCGACGACATCAAGAAACGCGATTCCGACCGCGAATTGAAACGCGCGACGATGAAGTTTTCAAAGGGGAAATAAAAAGCGATTACAAATACGCCGAATGATTTCAAGGTTTCGCAACTAACTTGCGGAGCAACCGAATAACTTCCGCAGCCGCTCGGAACAATGTCTGAATGATGATGCCTTGTGCGATTGAGACTACGGCGATGATGACAAGTTCTGGGACTGGCAATTGATCGTCGCTTTGGTGGTCACTGGTGACTGCCATCAATATCCCGATTCCCGCCAAAATGCCGACAATGATTCCGCCCACAAAAAAACATTTCCCGATGATTTCAAGTGTCCGCTCGATTGTGTCAGGATAATCTTCTTTTTTTGCTGCGGCAGGATTATTCGTGTTGGTTTTATACAATCGCGTTGTGCGTTGACAATGCGGACAAGTGATTTCCTGTCCCCAAATCTTTGTCTTGTTTTCAAACGACGCGACGAACTGTTTTTCCTCAATGACAATTCCACCTTCGCAGTTGACGCAATTGCATTTAATGTCGGTGCTTTCGCTCATTTTTCCTTTCATTGGCATTTCATCATTTTTCTATTCGCATTAAAAGCACAAAGTCAAAAGCTGTTTTCCTACACATTCTCGATTCTTCGCCCGCTGATTCTGCAAAACAAAAAAGCGAGGCCAATTGACCCCGCTTTCGTTTGAAATTTAATTTCGCGTCACGCCTTCTTGGCTTCGTCTTTTTTCCAAGTGCGTCGCGGCGCCTTGGTGACGAGACCTTTTTTGATCGCGGCGGCAGAGACGCGGATGTAGCGGACTTCGCCGCTCGGCATGAGCGCCTTCACGCGCTGCAAGTTCACGTTGAACTTGCGCTTGGTGATGGCGGTGACGTGCGTGCCGATGCCGCCGGATTTCTTCGACTTACCCGAGCGCCAGATGATGCTGCCCTTCATCGGGCGTTTGCCGGTCAATTCACAAATGCGTGACATAAAATTCTTTCGTTAAGAGCCGCGAAGCATAGCAGGTGCATTTTCGATGACAAGTTTAATTTCGGCAATTTACAGACTGTGCCGGTTCGGTTACTTTGGAAACGAAATGAGTGCCGCATTGCCGCTGGAAAAAATGACCGTCGCCGAAAAACTGCAGGCGATGGAGGAATTGTGGGCTGACTTGAGCCGCGATGAAATTTTTGAGTCTCCGGCGTGGCACGGGGAAATTTTGAAAAAACGCGCCGCCGAGGAAAATTTCACGGATTGGGAAACAGCGAAAGAACATCTTCGCGCGCGGCTCAAATGAAAATCGTCATTTTGCCCTCCGCCATGAATGATTTGGCGGAGGGATTTCTCTTTTACGAAAATCAGGAGGAAAATTTGGGAAATTATTTCTTTGATTCCATTTTTTCCGACATTGATTCCCTGAAAATTTACGGCGGCATCCATCGCAAAGCCTTTGGCTTTCACCGCTTGCTGGCCAAAAGATTTCCATACGGCATTTACTACGAGATTGAAAAAGATGAAATTCGCGTTCGCGCCGTTCTTGACTGCCGCCGCGATCCAAAATGGATTCGGCAAAAACTGAAATGATTTATGGCCATACTAAAACCTTTTGCCGCGCTGCGACCGAAACCCGAACTTGCGGAAAAAATCTGCGAACTGCCTTACGACGTGATGTCATCGGACGAGGCGCGCGAAATGGCTGCGGGAAATCCTTTAAGCTTTTTGCATATCAGCAAACCGGAGATTGATCTGCCGGGCGGCACTGACATTTACGCGCCGGAAGTTTATGCGAAGGGCAAAGAAAATTTCCAGAAACTCGTTTCGCAAGGCGCGCTCAAGCAGGACGAGCAGCCGAATTTTTATCTGTATCGGCAAATCATGGGCAAGCACGCGCAGGTCGGCCTCGTCGCGGCGGCAAGTTGCGAGGAATATCTCAAGGACATCATCAAGAAGCACGAATTCACACGGCCGGACAAGGAAGACGACCGCGTGCGCCACATTGAAACACTGAACTCGCAGACCGGCCCGGTTTTTTTGACCTATCGCGCGCAGGCGGTGCTGGATGAATTTGTCGCAAAGAAAATTTCGGGGCAGCCGGAGATTGATTTCACGGCCAAAGACGGCGTGCGGCATACGTCATGGAACATTTCCGGCGCGAACGAAATCAAATTCATCGAATCGCAGTTCGCGCAGATTCCATTTCTCTACATCGCCGACGGACATCATCGCAGCGCGGCGGCGGCGCGCGTGTTTCAATCGCGCAAAGGCGCGGGCCACAGCGGGCAATTTCTCGCGGTGATTTTTCCGCACCATCAAATGCAGATTTTGCCTTACAACCGCGTGCTGAAAGATTTGAACGGCTGGACGCCGGAACAACTGCTCGAAATGCTCGCCGTTGTTTTCGCGATGAATCCGGACGGCTCGGCCACGCCAAAATGCAAACACGAACTTGGTTTTTATTTTCAGGGCAAGTGGCACACGCTTATTTTCCGAAAAAAAATCACGGCAACGAACGACCCGATTGAAAATCTGGACGTGACGCTGCTGCAAAAAAACGTGCTCGCGCCAATTTTCGGAATTGACGATCCGCGCACGAGCAAAAAAATTAATTTTGTCGGCGGGATTCGCGGCACGGCGGAATTGGAAAAACTCGTGGATAGCGGCGAATACGCCTGCGCGTTCTGGATGTTTCCAACAAGCATCGAGGATTTGATGAGCATCGCCGACGCGAACGGCATCATGCCGCCCAAAAGCACCTGGTTTGAGCCGAAGCTGCGCGATGGAATGTTTTGCCACATGATTTGAATGTTCGTCGCTCCATGAGCACCGTTGCGATGGTCGTTGAACGCCGCTACAATTGACGCGTGCCGCAGAACAGACTTGAACGCGGGTTGCGAGCGACCTTTTTAGGAATCGCGGTGAACGTTATTTTGGGCGCCGCAAAATTTGTCGCGGGAATTTTTGGACATTCGCACGCGCTCATCGCGGACGCGACGGAATCGTTCGCGGATATTTTCAATTCGCTGGTCGTCTGGCGCGGGCTGGTCGTTGCCGCTGCGCCGGCGGACGAGGAACATCCTTACGGCCATAGCAAAGCCGAGCCGCTCGCCGCCGCCTTCGGCGCGGTCATGCTGCTGGCGGCCGCAATTTGGATCGCGGCCAAAGCGCTTGTCGAAATTACCGAACTACATTCATCGCCTAAATGGTTCACGCTCGTGGTTTTGGTCGTGGTGATTATCGTGAAGGAAGGTTTGTTCCGTTTTGTGGTTGGCGAAGGCGAGGCGACCGACAATTCGGCAGTCAAAACCGATGCGTGGCATCATCGCAGCGACGCGATTACATCTGCGGGCGCGTTCATCGGCATCAGCATCGCATTGATTGGCGGAGAAAAATTTTCGTGGGCAGACGACGCGGCGGCGATCTTTTGCGCGATTATCATCGGTATCAACGGCTGGATGTTGCTGCGTCCGGCGCTGAGCGAATTGATGGACAAGGCCGCCGACCGCGAAGTCATTGAACGAATCCGCCGGACTGCGGCAGCCACGTCCGGTGTGGAACGCGTGGAAAAATGTTTCGCGCGCAAGGCCGGCCACCTTTTTTTCGTGGAAATGCACGTGGAAGTTGACCCGCAAATGACCGTGTTGCGCTCGCACGAAATCGCGCACGCTGTGAAGGACAAAATCCGCGAGACCATGCCGGAAGTCAGCGACGTGCTTGTGCATATTGAGCCTTTGAACATTGCCGCGCGTGGAAAAACAAATTAAGCTGGACAAAATTTGCCCATCAGCGCGTCATTGCAGCGAACACCGGAAATTTTTGAAACAAACCGGCTGTGGCGGTGTCCGATTTAGCATGAATTCCCGGCGCGCATTCACCCTGATTGAACTGCTGGTGGTCATCGCCATCATCGCAATTCTCGCGGCGATGCTGTTGCCGGCCTTGGCCTCGGCCAAGCAGAAGGCATGGACGAGCAGTTGCAGTTCCAATCTGCACCAAGTCGCGCTGGGCATGAGGATGTTTGCGGACGACAACAGCGAGTTTTATCCCGAATCTGGTGCGACCATTTATTGGGGAGCCACTGATCCAACAACGGGGAAACCCAGTTGGTTGCAGCAGATTTTTTCCTACGTCGGCAATACGAATGTGTTTAATTGTCCCGCCAATGTGCAGTTGCCTGGCTATCTGCGGGGGCCGTATAATTATTTCAATGGCTGCAATGCCGCGTATGTGGCCGCCAGCACTTTTGCCGCCGTCAAGGGCACGGCTATTTTATTTCCCTCGGCCTTTGTCCTGAGCGGTGATACGGCGGGAACCAAAAGCAACGGCGCGGGACTGCAATTCGATCCGCAGGACGCGGACAAGGACGATTACACGCAGAATTGCGTCGGCGGCGCGGCCAGCCCCGACATCACGGAATACTGGCAGATCCACAGCAAAGGCCAGAATGTCATGTTCGCCGACGGCCATTCCAAGTGGTATAAGGGCTTCAACGCTGGCGAAATGACTTTTGCCTACGCCACCATGACCAATTGGATTCAGTTTTAGCCTTCTTTAATATTCGGCGGCAGTTCATTTCCGTTTTGCGTTCCCGGCGTCTTGGCGGTTTAATGAGTGCAAATGAAAATCGTTTTAGCTTATTCGGGCGGCCTTGATACCTCGGTGCTGCTTTCGTGGATCAAGGAAAAATACAACGCCGAGATGATCGCGTTCTGCGCCGACATCGGGCAGGAAGAGGAACTCGACGGCCTCGAAGCCAAGGCGCTCAAGACCGGCGCGTCGAAAATCTACATTGACGATTTGCAGGAGGAATTCGCGCGCGATTTCATTTATCCGATGATTCACGCGGGCGCGATTTACGAAGGGCAATATTTTCTCGGCACGAGCATCGCGCGACCGCTCATCGCCAAGCGCATGGTGGAAATTGCGAAAAAAGAAAAAGCCGACGCCATCGCGCACGGCGCGACGGGCAAAGGAAATGACCAAGTCCGCTTTGAATTAACCGCCGCCGCGCTCGCGCCGGATTTGCAGGTCATCGCGCCTTGGCGCGACGAACGGTATCGCAAAGATTTTCCCGGCCGGCAGGAGATGATTGATTATTGCGCCGTGCACAAGATTCCCGTGCAGGCCAGCGCGAAGAAGCCGTTCTCGATGGACCGGAATCTTCTGCACATTTCCTACGAGGCCGGGATTCTCGAAGACCCGTGGTTCGATTCGTTCGACCCGAAGAACAAAAATTATTTCACGACGCTCTCCGTTTTCCCCGAAGACGCGCCGGACAAGGCGGAATTCGTCGAACTGGATTTTGAAAAAGGAAATTGCATCGCCGTGAATGGAAAAAAACTTTCACCGCTCGGCGTGATGAAGGCGTTGAACAAGCTCGGCGGCAAACACGGCGTCGGGCGCGTGGACATGGTGGAGAACCGTTTCGTCGGCATGAAATCGCGCGGCGTGTATGAGACGCCCGGCGGCGCGATCCTGCATTTCGCGCATCGCCAGATGGAATCGCTCACGATGGACCGCGAAGTCATGCACCAGCGCGACGCGCTCATCCCGAAATATGCCGAGCTGGTCTATAACGGCTTCTGGTATGCGCCCGAACGCCTCGCGTTGCAGGCCTATGTGACGGAGAGCCAGAAAAACGTCACCGGCACCGTGCGCGTGAAACTTTACAAGGGCAACATCATGGTCAGCGGCCGCAAATCCCCCGTGAGCCTCTACAACCCGCACATCGCCACGATGGAAGCCGACCCGACCAAGGCCTACAACCAGGACGACGCTACCGGCTTCATCCGGCTCAACGCGCTGCGATTGAAAGTCGCGGCGAAGGTGCATGGGAAGAAATGAACAAACAAATGTCATCGAAATTAGAACAGATTAGTTCGCTGATCCGAACCATTCGCGGACAGAAAATTATTTTGGATTCCAATTTGGCTCGAATCTTTGGCGTGCCAACATTCCGATTCAACGAAGCGGTCAAACGGAATCTCAACCGATTTCCTGACGATTTCATGTTTCAACTCACACGGGAAGAACATGAATCTTTGACATCGCAAATTGCGATATCAAAAGCCGGACGCGGTGGCAGGCGAACTTTGCCTTACGCTTTTACAGAAAATGGTTCAATCATGGCGGCGAACGTTCTCAACAGCCCCGAAGCCGTGCGCATGAGCGTGTTTGTGGTGCGCGCGTTTGTGCAGATGCGCGAGCTGCTCGGCAGCAC
Organism: uncultured Verrucomicrobiae bacterium; assembly: GCA_963719075.1. Taxonomy (GTDB): domain Bacteria; phylum Verrucomicrobiota; class Verrucomicrobiia; order Limisphaerales; family UBA11358; genus UBA11358. The sequence continues at coordinate 358,507 of CAVRAN010000003.1, forward strand.
CAAGGAATTGGCGAAGCAACTGGCCGCGTTGGAAAAGAAACTGACCGCACGATTGGATGGCCACGAAGTTGCCATTGTGGAAGTCCTCCAGCGGCTCATGCAAATTCTCGACCCTCCGCCACCGCCACCCGAACTGGAGATGCCGAAACGACGGATTGGGTTTAATGCCGACAAAGACGAGAAACCGGTTGCCAACGCCCGGAAAAAGGCGTGAACTGATTCTCATGAACGCCACGATGGAAGCCGACCCGACCAAGGCCTACAACCAGGACGACGCCACCGGCTTCATCAGGCTCAACGCGCTGCGATTGAAGGTCGCGGCGAAAGTTCACGCGAAGAAGAAATAATTTTCAATGCGTGAGCTACGAATCGGAAAACACTTTGCCGAAGGAAGCACGGCTGGAAACAGTTTGTGAGTTTCTTCAACTTTTGGGTTACGAGCGTTTCAAAGGACGCCACCCACTCCGACAACCAAATGTTATTGATTTTGGTTGGTTTTCCGCGTCGCATTACGAATCGAACGTCGGAGTTGAATTGCATCTCCGCAAGGCAGAAACTGGCGAGTTGGTCGTTCACACACGCACACCAGCGGCTCGCAGTTACCACGACTTACTCCAACAAAATCGCACAATCCGCGAGATTAAACGAAGATTTGGCGGCACATTTGAAACAGACGAAGGAAAGAATCGATGCTGGAGCACGAAGCGAATGTCGCCGCCCGTTCCTGCTGCACGAGGTGCTCGTCGCGCATATAGTCGCTTGCGCTATAGCCTTTTTCAAATCGCTATTTATCGCCAGTCGATTTCTATTGCTCCTGAGCGCAAAAAGATTTCCGGCATTGAATGGATGGATTCACTAAATCCATCGGTTCTTTCGAACAATCTGCTTCTCCCATTTCTCACAGCGGCACTTGAAGATTTTTTTAAGTCTAGCTTTGTTGCTCTATTGAGATATTCCGACCGAAAAGAAACTTTTTTTAAAAATGCTAGGTTGAACGCATCGCACCTTACAGGGATATCGAATGGAACATTGACAGTTGAAGAAGCGATTGCGCAGGCACTTCCGTTCCAGAAAATAAGTTCGATATGCGACCACTTCAGAGCATTTGACCCGGCTCTTGATTTGGCGAGCTGTTTGAAACGGCCATATAGGCGGCGGAGCAGTTCGTTGTTCGAAAGCCTCGAGAAAATGGTCGAGAAACGCCATGAACTAATTCATCGAAACACTCTGGCAAGCGATTACAGCGACGAACTTGCTGAACATGATATCAATAATGTCAAAGTTGCTACCACGCGTTGTATTCAAAGAATGAATAGTCATTACGGATGGAATCTTTCCAAGTTCGATCTCGATTTATAGGTTCAATCTTATGCCCACCTCGCTCATCCATCGCATCGGCATCGTGCTTGGCTGAAAGATTTATCGCGCCATCACCACCGAGGAAGGCATCCGCGCGTGGCGGACGAAGCCTTTGTCTTAGTGTCCTATTTTGAAATCAGGTCTGCCCGCTGGCACTGACGGTCGCGCGCAGAACTTCTTTTACCGTGTTCAACAATTCGCTGAGGTCATAGGGCTTGGCCAGCGTTGCGTCAATTTGCAGCCCCGAATGCTCTTTCAATATTTCCAATGGCATATTTCCCGACATCAGGATGACCGGCAACGCCATGCGGGCGGCCTGCGTCTTCTTGACCAATTCAATGCCCGAGAGCTTGGGCATATCATCGTCGGTGATCAGCAAATTGTAGCTTTTAATCTGAAGCATATCCCAAGCGACCGCGCCATTTTGAGCGGCGTCAACATCGTAACCTGCACCCATCAATACTTTGGTGACGAGACCGCTAACATCCGCATTATCTTCAGCTACGAGAATGCAATGGCACTGTGCAGTCGGCTTGGTCATGGATTGAGTATAAACTGGAATGACTGGTAGACGCAATGGGGTGTTTTACTACTGATTAGAATTTCAAATAAAGGCGCTACCGGAAATTTTGCCGTCTTGACGCTTTCCCACCTCCATTTACGCTGTGCGACATGAATCCCAAGCGCGGAAGCGAACAGCACGGCCATTTTTCTTTTCATCAGCTCAAGGGCGTTGCCCGCGTCATTCTCTTGTCCGGTCTGTGCATGGCTGTCACGCCGGCGCAAGCCGACGACAACCCGCTGCCGCATCTGGTGACGCAGGACGGACGTCATGCGTTGATTGTGGACGGTGCACCGTTTCTGATTCTCGGCGCGCAATGCCACAATTCCAGCGGCTGGCCGGCGATGCTGCCCAAGGTCTGGCCGGCGATTGATTATCTCCACGCGAACACGCTGGAGATTCCGGTCTATTGGGAACAGTTCGAACCGGAACCGGGCAAGTTCGACACGTCGGTCATTGACACCATCATCAAGCAGGCGCGCGAACACAAAGTGCGGCTGGTGTTCCTCTGGTTTGGTACGTGGAAAAATGGCAGCTCGCATTACGAGCCGCTCTGGATGAAAAGCCAGCCGGACAAATATCCTCGCATCATCGGCAAGAGCGGACGCCGCGTGGATTCGCCGTCGCCGCTCGCGCCCGCCACGCTCGCGGCGGACATCCACGCCTTCAGCGCGCTCATGCGACATTTAAAATCCGTGGACGGACGGCACACGGTCATCATGGTGCAGGTGGAAAACGAGCCGGGTTCCTGGTATAGCGTCCGCGATTTTTCGCCGGCAGCAGAAAAACTTTTCAACGGGCCGGTGCCGGTGGAATTGTTGAAGGCGATGGGCACCAACGCGCCCGCCGGTGGCAACTGGTCCGAGGTTTTTGGCACCGACGCCGATGAATATTTTCAAGCCTGGTCGGTCGCGCATTACATCGGGCAGGTCGCCGCCGCCGGCAAGGCGGTCTATCCGTTGCCGATGTATGTCAACGTCGCGTTGCGTGATCCTTTGAAACCCGGCCCGGCCAGCACCTACGAAAGCGGCGGGGCGACTGACAACGTGCTTTGGATCTGGAAAGCTGCCGCGCCGGCGATAGATCTGCTTGCGCCCGATATTTATCAAGGAGACAGCACGCGGTATCTCAAGGTGCTGGAGCTTTACAGCCGGCCGGACAATGCGCTGTTCGTTCCGGAGACACGCGGCAATCTGGAGCAGTCGCGGATGTGTTTTGCCGCGCTGGGACGTGGCACCATCGGCTGGTCGCCCTTCGGCCTCGATTACAGCATCATCGCCGATCAACCAATTGGCGCGCTGAGGTTGACCGAGGAGTCGCTCGACCCGATCGCACTGAACTATAAAATTCTTGGGCCGATCATGCGCGAAGTCGCCCGGCTTAATTTCGAGGGCAAACTCCAGGCGGTCGCCGAGGATAAAGGCGAAGTCTCGCAGACGTTGGATTTCGGCAACTGGACGGCCACCGTCAGTTATGGGGTGTCGCCGCAAGGTTATGGCGGTATTGCGCACGGAAATGCCAAGCCGGTTGGCCGCGCGCTGGTCGCAAAAATTGGCGATAATGAATTTCTGGTGACAGGCGCATTCTGTCGGGTTGATTTCAAGTCGGCATCCGGAGGACAACGCGATTTCCTGCGTGTCGAAGAGGGCGGCTACGAAAATGGAACCTGGCGACGTATTCGCATCTGGAATGGCGACGAGACCGACTGGGGGCTGGACTTCAGTTCCGCCTCGCAAGTCGTGCGCGTCTCGCTGGGCACCTACTGACCGTCCGTAACTTTTAATTTGCGGCGGTCGCAGTTCGCCGTTACAAAGAACGCATGAGCGAACCCGTCGTTGCCCAAAAATCCCCGTTTGTCCAAAAAGTCGAACCCGGCACTTATTGGTGGTGCGCGTGCGGCCAGTCAAAGTCGCAGCCGTTTTGTGACGGCTCGCACAAAGGCACGGGTTTTACGCCGAAGAAACAGGACATCGCCGAGGCCAAAACCGTCGCGTGGTGCGGCTGCAAGCACACGCACAGCGGCTGTTTCTGCGACGGCAGTCATGCGAAACTGCCCTGATTTTTATGCTGGCAAATCTGCCGGGAGTTGTCATCCCTTCAGACGATTTTGTTTTTTTCTTGTGTTTGTGAAGCATCGGCGGTAGCGGTTGTGTGACGGAATGGAGACGCGCCATAAAATCCTGGTTTTGGACGACGATGAAGACTGGTTGAACGTGTGCCGTGAATTGTTCACACACCTTCCGAGTCAACCGGAGATTCGCACGACAACCACAAGCACGCGGGCTTTGTCATTGCTCGATACCGAACCATTTAGGCTGTTGATTTGTGATTTGAAGATGCCGCGCATGGATGGCCTGCAAGTGCTTTCGATTGTCCGCCGCCGGTTTCCAAATTTGCGCGCCGTGATTTTGACCGGACTTCAGGATGATGAGTTCCGCTCGCGCGCCTATGCTTTGGGTGTGGATTTGTTCTGGCTCAAACAAGATGTGCAGCAGAATTCACAAACGTTCTTGGATTGTCTCGAATCGCTTTTGGATCGCGACGACACAGGCTTTCGCAGCATTCAAAACAAAAGCCTCGTGGACATCATCCGAATGGAATGTCTTTCGCGAAGTTCAACTGTTCTTCGCATCACGAGTGAAAAACACACGGCGCGGCTGTGGATGCAAAAGGGTGAATTGATTGACGCGGAAGCTGAAAACACAACCGGCGAGGCGGCTTTTCAACGCATTTTGAAATGGAAATCCGGCACGTTTGAAAATTTGCCCGCCGAACCCGAACACCTGCGCGCCATCAACAGGTCCATTGACGCCCTGGTGCAGGAAGCCGCTCAAACCATCGAGAAAGCCGACAGCGCCATTGAAAAGGCGCATCATGAAAAAATGGTTGAGAAACTGGCAACGCTGGTTTCCGAAGGCGTTGAATTCATCGTGACCATTCCCGCGAATGAGCGCGGCGAGATTAAAAGCTGGGCAACGCAAAACCCGGAGCAACTGGCGGGTTGGACGCGCCACGTGGAAAAAATTTCACGGCGGCTTGGCGAGCTTCTCAGCGTCGGTCCACTCACATACGCCACCGGGAGCAACTTGAAATCGCGCGCGCTGTTGCTGGTGCAGGACGGCAAAACCTTCCTCGTCGGCTGGCCGCCCGGTATAAACGGTGGATTGCTCGAACCAACCAAAAAAATTGCCGCCGTATGGGACTCCTGAACTGGAACGCCAAGCCAAGCCCGTCAATCCAACGGTTGCCGTCGGGCAGCTTCACCGTGGACAGTCACGGTAATGTGATGACGGCCACTGTCGCCTCTGATTTCCCGCGCGAAAAGCTGAGCAACATCGCGGAACAAGTGTTGCGACTTTTTCGCGAGGCGCAGGCGGCATCCCTGCCGCTGGAGGAGATCAGCCTTCACTTTGCCGAATTCTGCGTCACGGCGCGCGACATGCACGGCGGTGCCATCATTTTTCTTTCCCCAAAAAACCCTTTTGCGAACTTACCGCCCGCCGCCGGGACTCGCTTATGAAGACCAAAAACCTGCAACAATTGATCGCCCAAACTGAAATCCACATTGAGTGCTGGAAACAATTCAATCATTTCGTCGGTGTCGCGCGCGGGAAAAAATTCGGACCGGAGGACGAAATGCGCTTTCTTGAACTTAAAAGCATCATCATTCAGGATTTGGAATTGATTTTTTCGTCCATCGAAGTCGCCGCGCCCAGCAAGGAAGATATTCTCACCCTCATTGGCCACGCGCCTTCGTTGCGTTACCTCAGCGAAATGGGCGAAGGCGACTTGCGCGCCATCGAAAACCACTGGCATAAAATCTACATTGACTGGCATTCCATTCTCGGCCAGCTCAAAGTCCAACAACGCGCCCGGGAGTCAAAATCCCTTTTCGGCTGGAAGAAGTGACTGTTTCATTTCCCGTTTGCGGTCAAAGCCAGAAAAATGTCTTCCATCGGTCCGGCGGCGCCGCTTTGTTTGCGGAGTTCATCACGGTTACCGACCGCAATCAGTCTTCCGCCGTGAATTATGCCGATGCGGTCGGCGATTTCTTCAGCGACACTGAGTTGATGGGTGGAGACAAGCACGGTCACGCCCGCGCGTGAACGTTCCTTGAGGACATCCTTGACGATGCGCGTGTGTTGCGGGTCGAGACCGACCATGGGTTCATCAATCACAAAAACTTCCGGTTCGTGCAACAGCGCGGACGAGATGGCCACGCGCTGGCGCGTGCCGTGTGAAAGATTTTCGAGCGGGCGATCCACAAATTCATCCAAGTGAAAAAGTGAAACCAGTTCGCGCGTGTTCGCTTCGATCCGCGCGTCGTCCATTTGAAACAACTGGCCGGTGAACCGTAAAAACTCCCGCGCGGTCAATTTGTCGTAGAGGAACGGAAAATCCGGCACGTAGGCGATCCGCCGCCGCGCTTCGAGCGGTTGCATTTGCACGTCAAAACCGCAGATGCGCGCATGACCGGAAGTCGGCTTCATCAAACCGGCGAGAATTTTCAGCGTGGTCGTTTTGCCGGCGGCGTTCGGGCCGAGCATCGCAAAAAACTCCCCGCGCGGGATGGTCAGCGTGATGTCGTTGACGGCGGCGAGTTCCCCGAATTTTTTGAACAGATGGACGAGTTCGATCACGGCTGGCTCCATTCGTCAAGCGACGCCTTGATGTTGCCGGGCAGTTCGACGCGCAAAATTTCACCCAGTGTGCTCACGTAAATAACAATTTCGAAACGGTCAAACAGTTTTGCGCGCAGCCGATAAACCGATACCGACTCACGGCCAATCAACACATTGACACGCCGCGCTTCCCATTGAATACCACCGGAAAAAGTCGCCGCCAATTGCGGAATAGCTGGCAAATCGAATTCGTCCCAAAAGTCGCCGCCAAAATTTCCGCCAAAGGCGTGCTGCAGTGTGTTTGGATTTTGCAAATCGGCAAAGGCGAAGTTGTGTTCAATAACTGCGTAACCGTCGGTGATTTTTAAATGAACAGTCTGATTGGTGGCCACGGAATGAATTTCCACAATCAGAAGATGCGAGTTTAATTTCAAGGTGAACTCACGCCAGGCACGATTTGGTGCAAATTTCAATCCACCGTCGAATCGCAGCCGGTTTGTAAAATTGCCAAGGATCACGTTGCCGTCGAGCGTAATTTTGTAACCGCGCGGCAAATTTTTGGGCGGCGGACTTTCGTCATTTAATTCCGCCATTTCTTCACCGACGCCGGTGGTCAACTGGCAGAACCCGATTCTTTGTCCGTCCTGAAAAATATCCAGCATGGAATTGTCCGGCGCGGTTAAAATTTTCCGACAAACCAAATTCAACGGCACTTCGATCCCCGCGTTATGCGAACCGTATTCGGCGCGCCACAGCAAAACATTCATGGTGACCCAGAATGCCGCGACTAAAATAAAGGCGATGCGCCCGACCATAAAATCACTGTGGCGATGGAATGTTTAGAACCAGTCCGATGCGCATTCGTTTTGGATTTAAACCGGGATTGGCCGACAGCAACGCGTCCAGCGGAACGCCGTATCTGTGCGCAATCCGAATCGCCGTTTCGCCCGATGCAACAATATGCGTGCGCGGCGTGGACGTTTTCGCCGGAGCGCTCGCGGAATGATTTGCATCCACAACACTCGGTTGTTGAGAAACGTTTTGCGCCGGTGGAATTGGATTCGGACTGGGAGTTTGCAAGGCGGCGGAATCGTTTTGCGGCGGCGAATTGGTTTTGGCGGCGGCCATTTGGCTCACGTAATAGGCGCGCCATTTGTCCACTTCATCCTGCAGTTCGCGATTTTGTTCAGCCAATTGTTCCAATTCACGTTGCGCGTCAGGCGTGCTCGGCAATGGCAGCACATCCGCGGCCAGTTGTTGCTTGCAACGGTAAATGCGCTGTTTGATGACCTCGGCGTTGTCGGCGTCCGGGCGGAGTTTCAAATACTCCTCGTAATGATAAATCGCGGCGGCGGGATCGGATTCCTTTTCGTCGTAAAGCCACGCAAGATTGAAATGCGCCGAGGCCGAGCGCGGATTTGCTTCCAACGATTCCTCGAACGCCTCAATCGCGCCTTGAAAATCCATCGCGTTCACACGGCTCCTGCCCAGCTCAAAATGCGGCTCTTTTTCCTCGTCCAACTGGCTTTGGCTCGATGGTGAACAGCCGGTCAGCGCGACACCGGCAATCGCGACACAAATGCAAAGCGCATATCGAATCCAAAACGACATGCCGCGAACTTAAACGAACTCGCGTGCGGGCGCAATTGCATGAATGAAAATCAAATTTATTCTACAGTGTATCCCAATTTTCGGAACCGTTGGAGTTTATAAATCAGCGCGCGCCGGCTGATGCCGAGCGCTTTGGCGGTTTCCGTGCGGTTGGAATGATATTGACGCAATGCCTGCATGATGGCCTCGCGTTCAATTTCCTCCAGCCGTTCCGGGTCCGCGACCGGAGGCGAAGGCTGTTCGGCGAGTGCGCGCACACGCGCAGGCAAATGCTCCGGCAAAATAAGTTCGCTGTGGGAAAGCAGGACCGCGCGTTCCATCGCGTTGCGCAATTCGCGCACATTGCCCGGCCAGGGATGGCGTTCCAGACAAACCGCGACGGTGTCTGAAAACCGCGCACGGCCTTTGACGAATTCTTCAATGAACCGGCTGGCCAGCGGCAAAATATCCTCGCGCCGTTCGCGCAACGGCGGAATATTCAACTCCACCACGTTCAAACGATAAAACAAATCTTCCCGAAAACGCCCGCTTTTGACCTCGTCCTCCAAATTCCGATTACTCGCGGCCAAAATTCGCGCGTCACTCTGAATTTCGCGGTTTGAACCGATGCGCTGAAAGCGTCCGCCTTGCGTCACGCGCAACAGTTTGGCCTGAAGCGGCGGCGACATCTCGGCGATTTCGTCGAGAAAAATGGTGCCGCCATTGGCTTCTTCAAAACGGCCGATGCGCTGGGCGTGCGCTCCGGTGAACGCGCCTTTCTCATGTCCGAAAAGTTCGCTTTCCAAAAGCGTTTCGGGAATCGCGGCACAGTTGACTTTGATCATCGGCCCCGCCGAGCGCGAACTCCATGAGTGGACGACATCGGCAACGACTTCCTTGCCGACGCCGCTTTCGCCGGTGATCAACACGCGGGTTTCGGACGGAGCAATCAGCGAGGCGTCGCGAAAGACAGCCTGCATGAGCGGGCTGCGCGCAATCACATAATCCGGGATTTGCCTGTCCTCGCTGTATTGCAATGGAACGGTCTCGGAAATGCCGATGGCCTGCCGGACTGAATTAAGCAGCGCATCGAGGTCAATCGGTTTGGCTAGATAATTCACCGCGCCATCGCGCATCGCGGCGACGGCATCGCGAATGTCGGTGAAAGCGGTGACGAGCAGAACCGGCAACGTGGCGTGTTCCTTGCGCGCCAGCCGCAGGGTTTCCAATCCGGACAGTCCTGGCATCCGCACGTCGGAAATCATCATGTCGAATTTTCCGGCGCGCAGCGTTTCCAGCGCGCGCTGGCCGGAGTCAACGGTAACGGTTTCAAATTCCTGGCTGCGCAGGAAGGAATTCAGCAAACTGCGCTGGCCGGGATCATCGTCAACAATCAAAATCCGCGCCGGTTCGGTTTGATTTTTATGGATTTCAGACGCCATGCTTCCAAGCTATCCGAATCGGCGGCGGCTAAAAATAAAAAAAGGGCCGGAACAATTTCTTGTTCCGGCTTTGCACTCATGGTAGGGACGCACCGCCGGGGTGTCCGCGGACAGCGCGGCGCGCTGTCCCTACCCTGTCACATCGCCATGTGCGAAATGGGATCGCTCCAATCGCTGAAACCCGTGCTGCCGCCGATGGCGCGGACGCGCACGGCGTAAGTCACACCGGGCGTCAAACCCGTCAGCACGATGCGCCGCGCCTGCGTGAACATTCCCGCCGACTGCCACACGTTGGGTGTGGTGCTGATTTGCACTTCATAAGCATGGGCATTGGCCACCGGCACAACGCGCACGACCAGTTGCGTGCTGGCTTCGTTGATGATTTGCGTGATGACCGGCTTGATCAACGGCGATTGCGGGCTGTGGCCGGTGGTGGCCACTTGAAAGCCCGCCGAAATGATTTTGGCCGGGTCGTTGTTGGCCGCACCCTCCACATAATTGGCTTCCTGCCGTAACAGACCTATCAACACATCGCGCGCCTGATCTTTCAAAACCGTTTGCGCCATGCCGCCGCTGCCGGCTGCGGCCAAATTCGTTTCAAAAGTCTTCTGCGCCGTGCCGAGCACAATGACCGTGACGGGTGGAGTGGGAAAACTGGCATTGCCAGTCAGCCCGTTGACGACGCCGACAGCGAAGCTGTTCAATTGGGCGTCTCCAAACTGAGCGAATGCAAGTGAGACATGAATGACGTTATTCATATTTTTCAGTATCTGATTTAACGAAGCAATCCGGCCCGGCCAACCCTTGGCCGCGCATTACGAAATGCCTCTAATATTAATACGTAGCGACCGACTCCAATCTTTCAAAAAAATGAAAAAAATTATTCACAGCCGGTTTTTATGGGGAAAAAAGCGCCTTTTAGAGGCGAAAAATTGAATCCAGTCCGGCTTGGACTGGCCTTTGTCCGTCACCGATTGACTTCAATCCGTTCCAGACTTACTTCAGTTTCTCATGGACTGGCCTCAGTCGGGCTTGGACTGGGTTCAGTCCGTCGCCACCTGACCTCAATCCGTGAGGGACTGACCTGTGTTTGCCTCAGACTGACTTCAGTCCGTGACGAACTGACCTCAGTCGGTCGCAGACTGACCTTGGTTTATGACGGACTGACCTCATTCCGTGACCGACTGAAGTCAGTCGGTGTGTAAAAAACGACAGTTTAGGGTGAAAACGGCCAAAAAATGATAGAAATTGACGTTTTTTGAGGTTTTGGCAGAAATAAACCTGCTGGCGCGCTGCATTTGCAGCGCCGGACAACGATGCGATTTCCCCTTTGGCCAGCTTGCGCGCGAACCGTAGGAAAACTGATCCTTCAGACTATTTTAATCTGCCTTCAACTGCGCAAAGCATTGCTCAATCTTTTTTCGGATCATATCAAAGTCCTTTTCGGCTGAATAATTCGTTTCAAACATGACCGGATCGAGACTTGTGCTTGAAACGCTTAAAATTGGCTTCCAACCTTCGGCTGGACAAATCGTTATCTGAATAGTTTCAATCTCCCCATCCTCCCCCAGTTTTGGATTGCGTGTTTTAGCATAAATGCTGAATGGCTCGGTGAGCCATGCTTCTCCTACAGGGTGAGGTGAACCCAAGAAGTCAATTCCATGGCCCAATTCGAGTTTGGTGAGCCGATGTTTCTCCATCTCACTGCCGAACAGCAGGATGGCCGACCGCATCATTTCGTTACAATAATCAATGAAGAATTTTTCATTTCTCATGATTCACGGTAACAGCACCGCACGATAGAATTTATTTCCGCTCACCGGATTTTGATCAATCCACAAATACGGACTGGAAGTAAGAAGGATCGTTGTAACCGTACTCCATGTGTTCATATCAGGTGACGATTGGATTTGATAAGTACGGCCAACTGCGCCGGTGATTGTGACGCCAGCAAAAGTGCCGATGCCGAGATTTGCGCCGGAAACAACTTGCGGTTGCGGATTGAAAGTGATGTTGCGGATTCGTTCGTTGACGGAATCAGCGACGAAAATCATACCTTGCGACAGGCACGCTCCATTCGCGCCGGAAAAACGCGCAAGATTTCCGGCAACCTCGTCCGTGAAACCCGATTGCGTGAAACTTCCGGCCATTGTCACCACGTTTGTTTGCGCGTTCATTTTTCGGATGCAATTACCGCAAGCGAAATAGATGTTGCCCACGTTGTCTGAAAACATTTGAGAAATGCCGGGGCTGTAACCGCCGCCAAAAGTGGCGTTTGTTCCTACACCGTCAGAGGCGGGATACGAGTATGAAAACCCAGTTCCCGCAATCGTCGTTATATTATGGCTTTGGTCTATTCTGCGAATCCTATAATTTCCAGAATCCCAAACGTAAATGTTATTGGCTTCGTCACATGCCAAAGCGGTTGGATTGCTAAATTCAGGAAAAACAGTTCCGTTTCCATCTAAGTATCCACTTGTTCCATTTCCGGCAAAGGGCTGGGAGACGCCTGTGCTTGGGTTGTAACGGTAAATAATATTTCCGCCCGAATAATACAGATTATTTGCAGAGTCGAAACAGATGCCACTTGAAGTGTTAAGGTTGGTCAATCCTCCATTTTCTATTGAAACATACCCATTCGTGCCGATGTTCAAAAAATAGTAATAGCTGCCATATCTGACGATAAACCAAATCGTGTTTGAGCCATCCATTGCCATTGCGCCAAACGAATTATAAGAAGAAAGAGAAACATTTGTTCCGTAACCCTCAAAATCAGGTGGTTGTCCGCCTCCAACAAATGTTGAAACAGTTCCGTTTGGCGTAATTTCACGGATCAAGTAATTGCCGCTGTCCCACACATACAAGTTGCTCGACGTGTCAGCCACGATTTGCGACGGGCTGGAAAATTTTGTCAATTGGCCTTGCCCGTTCACAATACCCACCTCGCCAGAACCGGCGACGGTTTGAACGAAATCCCCGTTCGTGTCGTAAGTCTGTGCTCCAACTTGCAGGCCGAGCATCGTAGTAATTACAGTAAGAGAAGTTAGAATTTTCAGTTTCATGGCTTTGCCTTCACAATAACTGAGATTAAAGTGCCACTTACTTTAGTTGTCCATCCTAAAATGATTTCAGGAAACGAGTTCCCTTTCGCCTTCGCTGCGCGTTTCAAATACCGGACGCGGGAAGTCAGGCGACCAGTTTCAAGTGGGTGATGCGGAAGACGGCACCTTTCGGTTCGTTGGCAAGACATTCAATCTCCCAGCCGTGCGCCAGAATAATCTGCTGAACCACCGCCAGTCCCAAGCCGGTCCCTTTTTGGTGGGTGGTGAAATAGGGTTTGAAAATTTCCTGACGGCGTTCAGGCGGAACGCCGGGACCGTCATCGCGGACTTCAAGTGACGCCTCGGCAGCGCCGCTTTTCCGCATCACAATCTGAATCCGTCCCTGCTCGCCCACCGCCTGCGTGGCGTTGAGCACGAGATTGAACAGCATCTGGCGGAACAATTGTTCATCGGCCTCGACGGTCATCAGGTCGCCGGTGACTTCGAGGCGGATTTTTTTCTCCTCGATGTCATAGTTCAGCGCGCGAACGACTTCGTTCACGGCGGAAGTCAGCGCAAGCTGCGAACGGCGGACTTCGCGCGGGCGCGAATAATTGATGAATTCGTTCAACTGCGCGGTGACCTTGTCCGTCTCCTCCACCATCGCGCGCGATTTTTCACGGATTTCCGCCGGCGCGTCGTTTTGTTTGGAAATCATCTGCGCCATGCCGCGGATGATGTTGAGCGGATTGCGCGTCTCGTGCGCCAGACCCGCGGCGGCCAGGTTCATTTCCTTGAGGTGTGAATTCAATTCGCTGGCGCGCACCAGGCGGATTTGAAGTTCGGAGGTCTTGGAGGTGTTGCGCCACGCCAGCCCGACGCCGATGGCGGAAATGCCCGCAAAGAATGTGATGATGCCGCGCAGCCAGAGATCGTGGGTGCAGACCGCGCGATAATTTTCCGTGGACATGGCCAGAACCAGGCCGTGCAATTCCCGTTTGGCGATGAGGGCCTTGTATTCATTTTCGTCCATCCAACGCAACCACGGCGGGCGGCGCGGACCGTTTCCATGTGCGCGATTTTCATCCGAAGGCGGCGGGGGGGGTGGCGGCCCGTTGTCCGGTCCGCGTTCGCCGACAATGTTGGTGGCGGCTTCGTTGGTGGCAGCAAGGTCAACGGCGTTTGAAGAATTCGTTTCTTCCGTTCCCGGCTCGTGATGTGGAAAATCCTGTCCTGCGCGCGGCATCCCGTTCGTAAAATCATGGAACGGCGGCAGGACGACCGTCGCGTTGGATGTGTTTTCGGAATTCACACTCGTGCCCCAAACGGGATTCACAAAGATCACGCTGTTTTGCCCCCAGTTTTCCCGTTCCTGCAAAATATCCTGTTGCGAAAAATCCATTGGCTCGCCCGACGAAACCAGCGGCTCGCCCGTGGTGTTCAAAAGAGTAATTGAAAGCAGTCCGCTGGAATTGGCCAGCTCGTTGGTGCGCCCGTTGACCAGTTCGTCGAGCACCGGTTCAAGCCGATCCTGCAAAACGCCGCTGCGAAAGCGCAATGCCCTTATTACCGCGCTCAGGGTGTTGGCGATTTCGTTGGAACGATTTCGCAAATCTGTTTTTGCGGATTCTTGGACGCGATGGTGTTCTTCGACCTGCCAGCCGACGACCAGCAACCAGACTCCGAGCAGAAGTCCGTAAATCAAAGTGCTGCGGCGTTTGAGTTCCATGAAAATGTTAAGGGGTTTTCTTCATCGGCACGCGTTCGAGATATTGATCCAGTTCCTGTTCGGAAATCGATTTGGTAAGAGTGGTTGCTTGAGATCTTTCGCTGACGGACAACGGAACCAGTTGCGTTGGAGTTTCGACAATATGCGGCGTGAGAAAAATAAGCAATTCCGTTTTGTCATCGCTCTTGCTACTGTATTTGAAAAAATTTCCAAGCAACGGAATGTCTCCGAGAATCGGCACTTTGGTGTTGCTGCTGGATTTGGTGTCGCCGATGAGTCCGCCGATGACAACAGGTTGCGCGTCAGGCGTCACGACCACGGTATCAGCAGAACGGATGTTTAGATTTGGAGCATAAATCGGTGTTCCCAACAACCCACCGGACGCAATCACCTGGCCGGGGCTGGATGTATCCACCGATGAAGTTTGCGGCTGGATGATCATTTCCACCAAATTGTTGTCGCCGATGTAAGGCGTGACGTTAAGAATGATGCCGACATTTTGATACGAGCCGTTGATGGTTGTGGAAGAAACACCGCCGGTTGTCGCAACCGTGCCGGGGGTAACACCACTCGGCAGATAAATGCTCTGGCCGACGACGATTTGCGCCAACTGCCCGTCGCGCGCAAGAATGGATGGGCGTGAAAGTATCTGCGCCTTGCCTGACGCCGCCACCGCTTTCACGGTTGCTTGAAAATCCGAAGTGGCAATCTGGTAAAAGCCGCCGTTCGCCAATGTCGAAGAGGATGATCCACCTGTCAAGGCAGACGACATCGGCTGCCCCAACGCATTAAAATTGGTCACGACTGAATTCAAACCAGACAAACCCAGAACATTGCCGGCACTTTGGTTGATACTGCCACTATTGGCCCAGCCGCCTTCAACGCCGAGGTCCATTGAATTATCATGCTCCACTTCCATGAAAACAACTTTGATGAGCACCTGCGGCTTGGGCTCGTCGAGATTGGCAATGACATTACTGATTTGCTGGCTCGTCTCCGCATCAGCAATAACAATGATGTTGTGAGTGTCCGGGTCCACGGAAATCATCGCGCTGCCCACCGTGCCGTTGTTGTTGTAGGTGCTGCTGCTGGAGCTGGAGCTATTGCCGCTGCGGTTGAAATTGTTGAAGCCACCACCGCCAAAGCCGCCGAATCCGCCAAAACCACCACCGCCAAAGCCGCCGCCAGTGGTGCGTTGTTGTGCGTGAATGACCAGCGCGCCGCTGAACAGCAACACCACTGCAATACTGAAATGTTTCATTATTTTTTTCATAGTTTACCTTTGGATAAAATTGACGGTTGTTCGCCTAATATTGAGCCGCGCCGCTGCGTGTAGCGCCGCTGCCAGTGAAACTGGAACTCGTGCTGCTGCTGGACGAACTGGTGGTCGTCGCATTGTTCTGTTCACGCTGCATCAGCGCGCTGTTTTCCGACGAACTGCTGCTGCTGCCGTTGCCACTGCGCGATGTGCTGCTGGTCTGGAACATATTTTGCAGCACCTGCAACGCCTGCTGCGGGTCGCCGTTGTTCATGTGAAAGACATAAACTTTTTGATCCCGTGCCGAAGGCACATCCAGTTGCTCCATCATGCCGCCGATTTGTTCCATCAAATCCTTCGAAGCAGTCACAATGACCGATTGCGTGCGCGGATCCGACACGGCCACGACCTGCGATTGCTTCTGTGCCCGGCTGTTTTGACTGTTATTATTCCCACCGGCATTCGCCGCCATCATCCGCGCAAAAAATCCGCCGGGACCACCACCGCCACCGTTAAAACGGATTGGCGTTTGAGCGCCGCTCGAACTGTTGCCCGATGGAAAAATTTGTCCCAATTCGTTGGCCACATCATCAGGGCTCGCGTATTGCAAATGGAACACGCGGATTTCCGTTTCGCCCTCGGCGCTCGAATCCACCGCCTTGATGATTTCGGTCAGATGCCGGATGTTCGCCTGCGTGTCGGTGATGACGATTGCATTGCCGGCTTCGTTCGCAACAATCGTCGCCTGCGGCGAAACAAACGATGACAAATCCGTCACCAATTGTTCAGCTTCCACATACCGGATCGGGATGATTTGGGTGACAATTTCGTCATTGGAAGGAATGGCATCAGGGTCATTGCCGGTTTTGACCGGAATATCGCGCGTTTTCGCGTCGTTCTTGTCCATGATCGTCAGCGTCCGCCCGTTGCGGATGGCGGCATAGCCGTTTTGGTTTAGCACGGAATTGAGCAAATCTACCGCCTCATCCTTGCTCATGGGGTGAGTGCTGATGACGCTCACGTTTCCCCTGACCGATGTGTCCATCACGATGATGAATCCCGCCGCATCGCTAAGATAATCCAAAACCATTTCCAGTGGCACGTTGCGAAAATTCATGCGCAAACCGATCGTGCTGTCGTCAGTTGTGGCCGTCGCGGGCGCATTCGTCGAAGTCTCCGAAACCTCCGGCGGCGCGGCATCACTTTGCTGCGCGAAAGCTTTGAAGGTTCCAGCGGTTAAAACCGCCGCCAAAAGAAGTTTTATGATTGTTTTCATTGTCCTTGTCCTAATTGTTGTTCTTCCTGTGCGCGAATCTGCATTAATCGCGTAAGCGCGTCGTTTGCCCCGCCAGTTGGCGGCGAAGTTGAGGTTTCCGGTGAATTGGTTTCCTCGTCCGAAGCAGACACGTCACCCGGAACGGGCGCATTTGCGTCGTCCATTTGTGAATCATCGGCGGCGGATGTCGTCGAAGAATTGTTTCGCGTTGAGTTACTATGCCGCCGATTCGAGGATCGTCCTCTTGATTCGGACGCCGGCGAGTTTCCCGTGCCGGAATAGGATGCCGTCTCGGTTGAAACCGTCCATTGGCCATCGTCATCGCGGCGCATTTGCGTCCCGATGAACAAAACCATCTCGTTCGTGCCGGATGAAAGGGTGACGGAACTCAGCCCGATGGCAACGACTTTGAAATCAGCGATGGTATCGTCCACTTTGGCCACTTTGCGAAAGTCCGAACTCGTCCCATCGAAAAATGCAAAATTTCCCTTGGCGTAGCTCATCGAGCCAACGAATGAAAACGAATCAGCCACGCGCGTGGAACGCGTAGAGCTGAATCGCGAATGTGGGGTGCGATTTGGATCAAAAATGTTCCGCTGGCCGATGATTTGAAACGAGGAGTAATCCATCGTGTTGGTTGATTGCGCCTTGGTCGAAAACGCAACCGCCATCCACACAGCCAGAACAAAGGCCGGCAGAATCAAGATTTTTCGTTGTGTCATTTTCAAATTCATGGTGTTTGCGGCGTGAGCACCAGCCCGCTGATTTGCAGACCGAGTGTCAATTGTTGTCCCGTATCATCGCGTGTGCTGAGTTCCACTGATTCGAGTTTCAGCGCCATCGGATCCTTTTCGATGTCGTAAACAAACCGGCTCAATGTGATGAGGTCGCCGGATGCCTCCACCCGGCAGTCGAGTGTCATGTAATTTGTCGCGTCGTTTTCCCATTGCGGCGTGATGCCGGTGACTTCGGCGCCGCTCTCAACCGACCAGTTGTCAAACGCCTTGAGCACCTGTTGTTCCGCCAAGGACGTGTTATTTGGCAGGGAATTCGTGCGCATCTGGTCCCAAAGGCTGCGGATGCCTTGCTCGCGCTGAATCAAAAATTTTCCATCATTCACCTGCTTGCGCAGTTCGGAAATGGTCTGTGAACGCAACATCCACCATTTTGCCAGGGGCTCGTAAATCAGCCGGTCGCCCATCAGCAACGCCAACGCCGCGATGGTCAGCACGATCAAAAATTGCTGGCGATTTTCAGTTTTCATCGCCACCTCCGCTGCCATAATGAAAATCAAACGTGAATTGCATCGGCGATTTGCCGCGAATTTGGTCCACCCTCAAATCCGTCACGCCATCCATCGCGCGCAATTGTCCCAGCATCCGCAGCAGCGCGGCATTGTTTTGCGCAGTGCCGGAACAATTCACCACGTTTCCATCGTTAATTTCGACTGTCTTGGCCGTAACTTCACCATCTTCGGGAAACGCCAAAGTGAGCTGACGTAAAATGGTCAGACTGCGGTATGAGTCATCGAACCACGGACGGTATTGCCGGATTTGGTCCTGCAACGCGTCTAAGTCCTGCACTTTTGCCGACATCGCCGACCATTGCGAATGCAAGCGCACAAGCTCAATTTGCTGGAATAAAAACAATCCGCCGACAATCACCACGATCCCGGCTGCCGCCGCACCGACCGTCCGTAATTTGCCGGAAGAATATTTGGCAACAAGTTGTTCCAGCGCCGTCAGCTTTGGCGGCAAAAATTCAAAAACCGGCGACTGCTCCGCCAGCAGACGCGCAGCCAAACTGAAAGCCGCCGAAAGCGACGCGTCCGGCGGAAGTTGGAGACCAAATTCATCCGGCGAATACGCCGTGATGACCTCGACACTCAAGCCCATCGGTTCGAACCGCAATTCCATTTCGTCGGCGAGTTGCTGGGCCAAATCTCGCGGGCCAAAGATGCGGATGCGGCGCACGGTTTCGCGCAATTCAGCAGGCAATTGTCCCAGCGTGATGCGGGCTTCGCGCGCGACAAGGTCGGTCTGTAACACACGACGGCTGCCTTCGGTTTCAATCGCGCCTTCCAAGGCGCGCAACGCCGCCACGCCGCCGCCGCAGGTGATTTGCAATCCCACCTGACTTTCGCCAATCGCCAGCGCCAACACGCCGTTGGATGACTCCTCTTTGGGTGGTTGCAACGCCGTAAGCGCGAGTGAAAAGCTGACGGGTTTCAATTTCGCCGCCGACAAAACCTGTTCGAGGGATGCGAGATGCGTGTTGGAAATTCCCGCCATAATCACCTGCTGCTTGCCTGCCGGCAGGGGACAGCGTGAATCGGCCAGTTGCAGCGTCGCGACATCAAACGGGAATCCGCGCTCTGCTTCCAGATGCAACAGGCTCACAGTGTCCGCTTCCGGCAATGGCGGTAATTCCGTGTGCGCCGTGAGTACCCATTTTAATGGCACGCCAACCACACAGCGACGTTCGCGCACGCCAGCAGCGTCAAGATGATTGCGAATCTCGCGTCCGACCAGTTCGGGCGCAGCAGTAAGCGGATCAAGCGAAAGCGTCACCGAAAAAGTTTGTTGCAGTTGCAACGAACCGTTGTTTCGGCGGAGCACGACACCTTCAAGCCGGCTACCGTCCAGCGCGAGGCCGAGCAGACTTGTCAACCGTTTGCGTCTCAGAAAATTGATTTTAAGCATATTGTTCATTGTGTCTCTTTCACAACCCAGGTTTCGCGCGCCTTTTCTCCGAGCGCCCAGCCCAGTCGACTTAAGTCCTGGCGATAAATTATTTTTGGTGTGCCGTCGCTGGTGTCGAAGACAAATTTCACGCGTCGGTAACCGCGGCCAAACGGGCCGACCGCCGCAATGTCCGCTGTGAATTGAAAACTTTTTGTCGTAATCCAATCGTGGTCGACAAGCGCGGTGACGACGTTATTGTTTTGTCCCAGCGCCGTGATCATCCAAGCAGGCGAGCTGAGATTGTTGGGATTTTGTTCGCGGTAGGAAATCAGCGACTGTGCCGCGCCGTTGGCCGTCTGTTCGTCAATGTTCGCGCCCATGAACCGCGCCGTCAGCACGGCCTCGTTAGCCGTGTTGATGTTGAGGCGTCCGTAAGAATAAAGATTCGTGGTCGTGGTCACATTGTTGTAAATTTTGGCGAAATTATCCGCACTCATCCCAAGTTTCATGCAGCGCAGAGCAAAATCCAAAATGCTGGCACAGTAGTTGTTTGGCTGTCCCGCCGGCTGATGAATTTGGGTGTAAATGGAATCTGCGATGCTCTTCGCGCTGCTTATTCCGGCGTTTTGGAATAGCGATTGAAGCTGCGATGGCGACGCCGTATTGACATTCGTCAGCAAAGTGCCGTCCGAATGAAAATTCGGTTCGCGGTTGTAGATAGTCGTATATTCCAGCAAACCATAATTTGGCGTTGTGCCGCCGGCGGAACTTTTTTCGTTCGCATCGAGAACGCCGTTGCGATTCACATCATCCCCGACGAGCAAATCAATCGTTGCCCCATAAACGAGCCGCAGTTCGTCCACGGTTTCAAACGGGGCATTTTTGTCTTCGTAACCCAAATTCCCGTAATTCAGCGAATACTCACCTGAACCGTTCGTGCTACGCCAATCCACAATCGCGTTGGCGAAATCAGCCGTCATGTTCGGCAAAGAGTAAAGTGTGTTCGTGCCGGCGGTGTTGAGATTCAATTTCGAGCCTTCATCAATGAGTCCGAAAGACGGGTCAGACGATGATGTGCCGTCCGGGTCGCGGCCAATAATCCAAAAGTGCGCGTCGCCGACCGGCACGGCTTCGCAGGAGAACATCGTGTTGCTGGGCACCGCGCCGTTCGTAGCGTAATTGGCGAGCACGTAACTGATATATCGTGCCGCGCCTTCGACAGCCTGGTCGGTCGCCAGACCGGAAGCGCGATTGTCCGAGGCACGAAGTTCAAATGTCATCGAATTCGCAAAATAGAGCGCGATGCTGACCAGACCAATGGCAATCCAAAGCACAATGATGAGCACCGAACCGTGCTGGCCGTGCCGGTTTTCAAAAGGTGATTTTGGATGAAACAATTTCATTTCAACTTCCGGTGCTAGCCGTGCTGATCGTCGCGTTCGAACGCGATTGCGAATCAATCGGCACCAAAATTTCAATCGGCGGCGCGTTTTTTTTGCTGTCGCCCGCCAGTTGGATACGCACGCGGACGGCGACGGGCAGATTGGTGGTTGCCGAAGTTAGTTCCGTGGTATCCCACGTGTCAGACCATTGCGAACCGTCAAAGCAGGAAAATTCAACACTTTCAACGCCGCCTATCATCAACTGGTCTTCCACATCCGGCGTTGCCGAAGCCAAAAGATTTCGCGTGATGCTGCGGTATAAATCTTTGCCGGACGAGGAAGCATCCGTGGAATTTTTCAATTCATAGGTGACACGCTGAATGTCGCCCCACGGCTGCTTTTCGCTCAATCCGCCGGTGGCCGTGAACATCTCGATGGCCACGGGCTGGCCGATGCCCAGACTGGTCACGCCTCCGACTTTGAAATCGCCGGATAAAATTTTGCTCGTCCCGTTGGTCGGCGTCACGGCGCATTCCAAATCGCGTCGCATCACGGCAAGCGCCTGGTCCACCGGCGTCGCTTCATCCACCATCTCCTGTGTGGCGTCCCGCAAATGCAGCGCGGTGTAAAACACGGCGTTGACCGCCACCAACACGATGGCGGCAATGCCTATCGCCAAAATCATTTCGATCAGCGTGAATGCGCGAAAATTGTTTGGTTTGATTTTCATTGCTGTGAATTCATTGCCGTCAGCATTTGCAAATTCGCCAGCGTGCTCAGTTTCACCGAATAGTCTTTGCCTTGCGCTGAAAATTTCACTTCCGCTGTCAGCAATTCCATCGAATCCTGCGGCCAAGTCTGGCTGGCCAGCGTCCAGCGAAATTGCTGCTGTCCTTCGACCACTGTTCCGTTTTGCATGCCTTGATTCCAATTTGTCATGATGATGCTTTCATTCAAAATCCGGTCGGCGACGCGCGCCGCCATACTTTTGCGCGCGGCGACTTCGCCAGAGAGACTGGCAACGTGCAGCGCTTCCACCGCCGCCGGAATCACAATGGCCAGAAACAACAGCGCCGCCAGCACCTCGGCCAGCGTGAATGCACCGTTGCGGTTCTTATTTGCCGGTGTCGCTAATTTCATAACCTGTGTGATTGCGCGATTCGATTAACCAGAGCGCGTTGCCTTTTGTGTCCGTCAAACGCAAAGTTTGCGGACTGGTTTCATCAATTGTGCCGTCGGGTAAAAACCGGATGGCCGGCAGATTGTGAAACGTCGTCGCGGCGGCGGAACTGACATTCACGACCGCAATCTGCAAATTTTCATCAACCGTCAAATCTTCGGCTTTCGGATCGCCGCTTTGTCCGGACGTTTCCGCCTCAAGTCCGTAGGCATTTTGTTTTTCGTCCACCCAAAGCACCATCGGCATGCCTTCCGAAACTGCGCGGCTCTGACCCGCGTGTATCAGCGCAAACAACTGGCGCGCCTCGGAATCCAGTGCGCGTCCGCGCATGAAATCCGACATTCGCGGCACAACCAGTGAAACAGCGACGATGATCAGCGCCATGACGAGAATCAATTCGATCAACGTAAACGCGCATCGGTTTCGCCGGTTATTTTGTCCAATTGCCAATGTCATCATCGGTTCCCGATTTTCCATCCGGCCCGACAGACATCAGGTCGAAGGAATTTTGGTTGTGTTTGCCGGGAAAAGTATAAATGTAATCGTTGCCCCACGGGTCTTGCGGGATTTTATCGAGATACGGTCCATGCCAGCCCTTGGCATTGCTTGGCTGCTGGAGCAAATCCTGCAAGCTCTTGGGATAATAACCGTTGTCCACTTCAAACGCGTCGAGCGCGGTCTTGATCGAGGAAATGTCCGCGAGCGCGGCAGTTTCACGCGCCTGTTCACTGCGGCCCACGATTTTAGGAATGACCAGCGCGGCCAAAATGCCGATGATGGTCACGACCAGCAGCATTTCGACAAGCGTGAATGCGCGGCGCAATTTTCTTTTTTGAGTGATGGTTTGGTTGATTTTGATTTTCATAAATTTCGGGGATTACTTGATATATTCGCCCATCGAGAGCACCGGCAACAACATGCCGATGAAAATGATGCCGATGAAACCGGCGATAAAAAAAAGCATCAGTGGCTCGGCAAACGCGACGGCGGTTTTCAAATGCCGGTCCAAATCCACTTCGGTGACACCGGCGATGCGGACGAGTTCGGTATCAAGCTTGCCGCTTTCTTCCGCCACCGAAACCATTTCCAAAATAGAGCCGGCAAATAGGCCTTTGCAATCCGCCAGACTCTGGCCGAGCCGGCCCCCTTGTTGTACACGCTCAATGGATCGCGAAACGGCATCCACCAGAATCTGGTTGCCGATGGATTTGCGCGCAACGTTCAGGCTTTGCACGAGCGGCACGCCTGCGCCGAGCAACGTGCCGAGCATCCGGCAAAAGCGCGCCATTGCGAACTGCGCAACCAGCGGGCCGACCAGTGGCGCGCGCAAAACCAGTCCTTCCCAGATGCGCCGTCCTTTTTCAGAAACAAACCATGCACGCGCCGCGAATGTCGCGACGAATAATCCCACCGCGACAAACAACCCATACGAACGCATCAAATGGCTCGCGCCAATAATCAATTGAGTGATCAACGGCAGCGAACCGTGCAGGCTGGCAAATATTTTCTGGAATTTCGGAATGAAAAACGTCAGCAGCACCGTCAGCACCACGAGCGCCAGACAGAACAAAATGCACGGATACAACATCGCGGTCAGCACTTTCGATTTTAATTCCTTTTCGCGCGACTGGAAGTCCGCGATCTGTGCCAGCACCAAATCGAGAAATCCGCCCGCTTCGCCCGCTTCCACCATTGCCGTGTAAACACGCGGGAAAGTTTCCGGTGATTTCGCCATCGCAGCGGCCAGCGACATGCCGTCCACAACGAGATTGTGGATTTCCTTCCATTTGGCCTGCGCCGCCGGTGAAGACGCTTCCTTGCAAAGAATCACCAGCGCACGGCTTAACGGCACACCCGCCGCGAGCAAGCTCGAAAGCAGCCGCGTGAAATTTTCCAAATCCTTCGCGGAAACTTTTTGCGATTTGAAATTGAAGGAAATATTTCCTAACGACGCCGGCAACGCGGAACCAATTTTGGATTGAGCCGCGGCTTTTTCGAAAAGGTTGACCGGACGCAAACCGAGCGTTTCAATCTGGCGTAGCGCGTCAGGCCGACCGGCGGCATCAAGTTGCCCTTCGGCAACCGTACCATTCACCTGCAATGCTTTGTATTGAAACGTAGGCATGGTTCAGTTTCAGGAACGATTCAATGCACCGCTGACCGGAGTCCGGGCGTCCGTGGATTCGTCTTGCGTTATTCGCGCAACTTCTTTCGCAGTCGTCACGCCTAATACTTCTTCGACGGTCGTGATGCCAAGGTGAACCAAGCGCCAGCCGTCTTCAGCCAGCGTGCGCATGCCAGCGCGGCGCGCGGCATCGCGAATCTGGTCGCTCGAGGCACTTTTCAAAATCAACTGGCGGATTTCACTGTCGCTGTCCATCCACTCGAAAATCGCATGCCGTCCCTGAAAGCCGGTGTTGCGGCATTCGCGGCAGCCGACCGAACGATAAATCGTAGTGTTGGTGGGAATGCCGAGTCTTGCCTTGAACGATTGCGCGGTCACGGAATTGTCCGGCTGTTTGCAATGTGCGCACAGCACGCGGACGAGGCGTTGCGCGAGCACGGCTTCGAGTGATGACGCGACGAGATATGGCTCAACGCCCATGTCCACGAGGCGCGTCAAGGCGCCGGGCGCGTCGTTCGTGTGGAGCGTTGAGAAAACTAAATGGCCGGTGAGCGATGCTTGCACCGCAATCTGCGCGGTTTCCGCGTCACGAATTTCGCCAATGAGAATTACGTCCGGGTCGTGACGCAAAATGGAACGCAGTCCGCGCGCAAACGTGAGGCCGGATTTTTCGTTGACCTGGATTTGGTTGACGCCTTTGAGTTGATATTCGACCGGGTCTTCAATCGTGATGATTTTGCGAACCGCGTCATTGATGGCGTTAAGCGCGGTGTAGAGCGTCGAAGTTTTGCCGCTGCCAGTCGGGCCGGTGACCAAAATAATTCCGTGCGGTAATTCGAGCACGCGTTTGAAACATTCCAGTTCGCGCGTGTCCATGCCGAGTCCGTCCATGCCGCGCAAGTTGGAATCTTGCCGGAGTAGTCGCATCACGACCGCTTCACCGTGCAACATCGGAATGATAGAGACGCGGATATCCACTTCGGCTTCGTCAATGCGGACCTTGATGCGTCCGTCCTGCGGCAGGCGTTTTTCGGCGATGTTGAGATGGCTCAAAATTTTGACGCGCGAAACGATGGCTGGCTGGAAACGCTTGAGCTGCGCCGGAACGGAAGTGTCCTGCAACACACCGTCAATGCGATAGCGGATGCGAAATTCGTCCTCGAACGGTTCGAGATGGATATCTGAAGCGCGCAGTTCGATGGCATCCTTCAAAACCTGGTTGACGAAATGGATGATCGAGGCTTCGTCTTCGGCGGCCTCGTCGAGATTGGTGTCCTCCGCGTTTTCATCGACGACCTGAAAGCCTTTTTCTTCGTCGAGCGTGCCGATGGTGTCCGCGCCGACGCCGAGACGTTTTTTGATTTCGCGCTGGATGGCCTCGCTTGATGCAAGGACCGGCTTGAGGTTCAGGCCGGTCATGGTTTTTAGAGCGTCGAGTCCCTGCGTGGCGAAAAGACGGCTGGTGGCGACTTCAACCGTGCCGTTCGTGCGTTTAAGCGGAAGCAATTCTTCCTTCAACAAAATACGCGCGGGAAAAAGAGATAGAAGCTGGCGGTCCGGATCAACGTCGTCCAAAGTCGTGTAAGCAACGCCGTATTCCTGCGCCAGCCAGCGCAAAATATCTTCCTCGTTCTGGACTTGGGATTGGGAGTGAATCAACAAGTCCGCGTCTATCGAAGACAATTGCCGGGACGCGACCATGCGTTCCAGCAACTGCTTCAATGATGAATCTTGAGCGAGGGTTTCACTCATGTTGTAAACGTCAGCTATTGTTTTGTGCGTCCGATCAGTTAAGTAATCCAAGCAAAGTAGCCTGCGCTTCCTGTTTGACCGTAAGCACCTTGCGAAGGTCTTCCTGCGCCTGATGCAACTTGTCTTCTTTGGCCTGTTGAGTGGAGCGATATTTATCCAGCGCGGTTTGTATTTGTGCGGGGGGCGCATTGTCGTCAATGGCCTTTTGTAAGGCTTCCGCTTCAGGACTTGGAGGTGGGCCAAAACCGCGTCGTCCGCCACTGTTGTTTCCATTGTCATTGCCGCCACGACGACCACCAAACAATCCACGTCCTATCCCGCCGAATCCCACATCGCGACGTGCATCTATCACTTTTTGAACCAGTGGTTGAACGGCATCCCAATCGGCATCATTAGTGAAATCGAGTTGATCACGAATATTATCCATGATGCGTTGCTGAAATTGTGCAGGGTCGAAGTTCCGCCCCCCGCCATTTCCGTCATTGTTGTTTTGCGCCAAAAGACTGCCGACGCTCAAAAACAGAGCCGCCACAATCCCACACGTTATTAATATTTGTTTTGTTTTCATTAAATGTTCTCCGCTCGCGTTTGTTTTATAGTTTGATATTATTTATTTTTCACTTCCTCATGGCATGATACGCTCATGCCATTGCTTAGTTGTGAATCATGTCTATGCAGGTAATGTGCCAATGCGAAAAACCATCATTTTTCATGGAAATTGAGAAAACGGCTGCGCAATTGTTGCTCGACCTCCACATATGCCGCGCAGACTTTGCGCGCTTTTAAGGATTGAAGCCGCTCTTTGACGCTCTGATCGCTAAATGGGTTTATCCGTGCTGAAAAGCTGCCACTTGCGAGCGTCCAGAACCTTCTGATACGTTGCAGTTTGATGGGAGCATTTGGAATTATGCGCGCGTGGTGGAATGGCAGACACACCAGACTTAGGATCTGGTTCCGCAAGGATTAGAGGTTCAAGTCCTCTCGCGCGCACCAATTTTCTCAATGAAATTGATGCGTTTAGTAATTCAGACACAGTTCTGACACAAGAAACGGCTGAAAGTGAAGGCGCAAATGTGAAATACCCAAAGCGCATCAAATACCGTGGCCGCGTCCTCGCCACTATCTACGGCAGGTGCAAGGGACGCGATTCTTACCGCGTGGCGTGGCAAGTGGCCGGGCAGCGGCGCATGGCGTCTTTCCCGTCCTATTCACTCGCCAAACGCCATGCCGACGGGCTGGTGAAGGATTTGTCCAAAGGCTCGCAAGCCACCGCTTTGAATCCCACGCAAGCCCGCGACGCGCTGGCCGCAATGGAACGTCTTGCGGACTTCTATCGCGCCACAGGACGCCGCGTGTCATTGCTGACGGGCATTTCTGAATTTGTCGAGGCGTCTGCCAAGTTGAACGGGCGCAACTTGGGCGAAGCCGTCGAGGGCTATTTGCGGAACGTCGCCACTGTGAAACGCAAAGACATCGGCGAAGCAGTCACGGAATTTCTTCAAGGCGATGCTCCGCGCACAAAAGCCGTCAACGGACAACGGGCGCAACTTGCCGCCGATTATGCCAACCACCGCAAATTGCAACTCCGCAACAAGTTTGCAGACACATTTCCGAACACCGCTATTTGTGATTTGAGCAAAGAACACTTGGACACCTTCATCGGCGCACTTGACGATTTTGCTCCCAAAACGCGCAACCATTATCGCGCCGCCGTCCGGCAATTTTTGCGCTGGGCGGCTCGCAAAGATTATCTCTCTGTCACGCATCGTTTGGGTGAGGCCGATGGACTGCGCCCCGAACACGCGAACACCGCCGAAATCAGTTTTTACTCGCCGCGTGAACTGGCCGCGCTGCTGGCGAGTGCCGATGAAACTTTGCGCCCGGTGCTTGCCGTTGGTGGGCTGGCCGGATTACGCTCAAAAGAATTGATGCGCTTGGATTGGGCGGACGTTTGGCGCGTGCCGGGACACATTGAGATCACGGCGGGCAAAAGCAAAACCCGTCAGCGTCGCCTTGTGGAAATCTGCCCGGCTTTGCAGGCATGGCTTGAACCATATCGCGTCCGCGAACGCGGCAAGTTCTGGTCGGGCGAAGAAAGGACATTTCTGGAACACTACGGCGAACTCTGCGAAACGGCGGAAGTGGCACGCAAAACCAACGGACTGCGCCACAGCTTTTGCTCGTTTCACTTCGCGTTGCACGCCAACGAAAACCAGACCGCGCAACAGGCGGGCAATTCACCGCAAATGATTCACGCGCATTACAAGGGACTGGCGACGAAAGCCGAGGCGGAAAAATGGTTCAACGTCACGCCGCCGGACGCGGCAAAGAACATCATTCCGCTGTCGCGCAAGAAGGCGCAATGACCGGCACAGACGGTTGACAATGGTAACACAGATGATACTATATGAACGGCTCTTTTGAGATTCGGGAATACATCGCGGACGGACATTCACCATTCGCCGAATGGTTCAACGACTTGGACGCGGTGACGGCGGCGCGGGTGGACAGATATATCCGCCGACTGGAAGCGGGCAGCTTTGGCGCGGCCAAATCGTTGCGCGACGGTGTGTTTGAATTGCGGCTGGATTTTGGCGCGGGCTACCGCGTGTATTATGCGCGTGAAGGCAGGGCGATTATCATTTTGCTCGGCGGCGGCAGCAAACGGCGGCAGGACGCCGACATCGCCGCTGCGGTGGAACGCTGGAAACGATACAAACAAACGAAAAACTAATATGGCACTCACACGAGATTACAAGGAAACCGTCGTGGCGCGGATCAAGCGCGACGGCAAATTTGCGCGTGCGCTCTACGCCGAAGCCGTGGGCGCGTTGCTGGACGGCGACACCGCCGAAGGACTTTCCATGCTGCGCGATCTGGTTCACGCTGAAATCACGTTCAAGGAACTGGCGCGGCAGACCGGCTTGGGCGAAAAAACGCTGCACCGGATGCTGAACCGCAACGGCAACCCGACGGCGCGCAACTTGGGCGCGATTGTGCGGAGCATCGCCGAGGATTTGCATATCAAAACGCGCGTGCTTGTCGCTGCGAATAATTGACGGTTCAATTTGTTACCGCCGATGCCTGCGAAAAATGTGATTCCGTTGAAAGTCGTCGCAATGTCGAAATGAAAAGCAAACGCAGGACACCAACAACGATGTTTCAACTTCGACAGTGGAGAAAAAAACTATTGACCGAGGATGACTACAAATTTGCCATATCAGATGACCGAGAAAATTGGAATTCATTATCCCACAGGCTATGGAATGCCAACCGGGAGACCGCCAAAAGAGTAGTTGCGGCCATGCTTGACTGGGAACTTTTTCGCGAGTTGCAAAGTTGCAACAGCCCACCTTTCCTTGCAGTGAAGGAACATCAAGAGCGCATTAAAAATGTTCTCGACAAGAAAACTTTACTGAAACCAGCGCAGATTGAACCGCTGAAAGAAGTTACTTTGACTGATGCCGTTAAGCGAAACAATGAACTTTCGTCCGGCGTTCACGTTCATGCTTTCGAGATTGAATGGGATGAAAAAACCGACGTGACTGTGCAATGCTTCCGAAACTGGCTCGTTGCATACAAACAGAGACCTCATCCATGTAGCCGAATGATATGTGTGACAAATGCGGCGGGTGAGCCGGAAATGAAAATCGTGAAGCCCGGCTTCGTGGAAGCGAAGGAGGCTCTGGCGCGGCGCGGACGATTACGCTATGATTCTGAACTTCGTGCGTTGGGAGTTCGCAGGTTGAAAAATGCAGGTTACAAGCGTGCAGAAGTGGAAAAGTTTCTGCGGCTTAAACCATATACGCTGAATCCACGCTTAAAGACAAGACAAGGGAATAATCATCAAGGCACTAATCAGTGGAACAAGCTGCCCAAGCTCGCCCAATGTGAAATTGAGAGTTTTGTAGAAAAAATTACCCCGCTTTATACGCCCAAGAGTTAATTTTTCTTACCCTAAAGCGGGACTCCCCCCATTAAGGCAAGTGGCTAGGTTGTGTGTGCTGCGGCAATTTTGAGTTGTTATGTCGAATACAATTCAACAACCAGCACCGGCGAGCGAGGAAGCGTTCCTCGACGAAAAACAAATCCTAGTGCGGCTGCCAGTCAGCCGACGGACGCTTTTCAACTGGCGAGCGTCCGGCAAAATCCCGCACGTTAAAATCGGCAGGCGAAATCTTTTCCATTGGCCGAGCGTCGAGGCCGCGTTATTGCGCCAGCAACACGGAGGCGAGTGATGAAAACTGACGAAGCAATTTTTGACCGGCTCGCCAAGTTGTCGCCCGCCGATTACGACCGCTGCCGCGATGATGAAGCGAAGCAGTTAAAAATCCGCACGGCCACGCTCGATACTGAAGTTCAAAAACGTCGCGCCAAGTCGGGTGAGATTTTGCAGGGCGGCGCGTTGACTCTCGCTGACGTGGAATTGTGGCCGGACGCCGTGAACGGCGCGGACACGCTCGCCGGACTTGCTGAAACTTTTTCCCGCTACGTCGCGCTGCCCGCCGGTGCTGCCGATGCGCTGGCCTTGTGGACGGCGCACGCGCACTGCTTTGAATTTTTCCAATGCTCGCCGCGCTTGAACATTTCATCGCCGGAAAAAAGCTGCGGCAAGTCAACCTTGCGTGACGTGGTATCTGTTTTAGTTCCACGCCCACAGCCGACAGAAAATTTGAGCGTGGCGGTTTTGTTCCGCGTGATTGAATCGCACAAGCCGACAGTGTTAGCCGACGAATATGATGCTTGGCTGCGTGACAACGAGGAGCTTCGCGGAATTTTCAACGCCGGACACCGGCGCGGCGGGCAGGTGTTGCGCTGTGTAGGTGAATCACATGAAGTCCGGGCGTTCAACGTATTCGCTCCCGCCGTGCTTTGCGGCATCGGCGCATTGCCCGGCACGCTGCATGATCGCTCAATCGTCATTCGACTTGAACGCGCGAAGCCGGGCGAGTTGTGCGAGCGATTTGATTCGCGCCGCGTGGAGCGTGAAACAGAACTTTGCCGGAAGCTGGCGCGGTGGTGTGCGGACAACGCCTCGCGTCTTGAATCATGCGACCCAACCTTACCGCCCGGCGCGTTCAATCGGTTGGCGGACAATTGGCGTCCGCTTTTTGCGATTGCCGAGATTGCCGGTTGTGACTGGCCGCAACGTGCCGCCGATGCGTTCACGAAATTGACCGGCAAAGAGGACAGTGACGCACAAGGCATCGGCGCGATGTTGTTGGTGGACATTCGGCAAGTGTTCAACGAAACCGGGGACGGGCGGATTTTTTCAAAAAACTTGATCGAAAATCTGTGCGCCATGAGTGACCGCCCGTGGCCGGAAGCCCGCCGGGGAAAACCGATAACCGAAACTTGGCTGGCTCGCCGACTTCGCGGCTTTGGGATCAATTCGCGGACGCTTCGCATCGGCGATGCCCGCGCCAAAGGCTTCGAAACCACCGACTTTGCGGATGCTTTCGAGCGTTACCTGTCGGCAGACTGGCAATCCAAGCGTGACAGCGTGACAAACCCCATGGATGTTGGCGATTCTCAATTTTCAAAGCGTGACACTGAAAATTTTGTCACGGATGCAAACGCTCACGAAACCATTGCAAACATTGAATTGTCACGGCGTCACGCTTCAAATCCACCGGCAGAGGAAAAAGAACTGGCTGAGGCATTGCTTTTATGAACGCGCATACGCTTTGCATTGAGGCGACACGGCGCGGCCTGCGGCTTGAACCGGCTGGTGACAAGCTGGCCGTGATACCTGCCAAGCGTTGCCCGCCTGAATTTGCCGACACGCTGCGTCGGCACAAACGGGAAATTTTGTCGTTGCTTGAAGGCCAAGCCGCCGGACTCGCGCCGGATTGCACTCCGTGGCTTCACGTCGCCCGGCAGGTCTTGGCCGGTGAGTTTGACGGCGCAGATAGTTCTACCGTCGCCAGTCTCAAAATCGGCCTGCGTTCCATCCAGCATCAGACCTGCCAGCAAGCACTGGCGCGGTTGAATCCGGCATGAGCCTGAATCAACACTTATCGTCTGCGCCAGTTGATGTTTTGCGTCGTGACGTAGTTTTCACTGTGAAGGAGTTGCTGGCACGCCTTGATGCCATTGAAACTCAACTGGCCGCGCTCGCGCCATTATTGCGGGATTCCGACCGGATGGAAATTGCCCGATTCTGCCAAGTCACCGGCATTACGCTTAATGAGCTAGACCGTCGGGACGCCAGTGCAGATCGCGCCAGAAAAATGAACCGTGTCTTTCATGCGTTCCGGCAAAAAGGATGGTCGTTTGACCGCATTGCAAAGGCCACCGGCTAACGCGTGCGCCGTATTATTGGCAGCCGAATAGGATGCCTTGCCGTTCGGCTCGGTGTGTTTAACAGGGTGTGTTTTGGACTTCGCCGCATGGCATTTCACAACCTCAAAACCAAGATATTTTGTCTGTCGGATTTCCTCGCGCACGCGGGCAAGCCGGACAGTCTAATGCCCGGACTTCATTTGTTGTTTTTTTAACTACACCGTCCCGAATGCCGCCAATTGAAAATCATTCAGGATAGAAAAAGCCGGAATCAAAGTCGTGTAACCCGTTACATAAGGCGGCTTGGCAATCTGCAAAAATGTCGCCGTGAAAAAAGTCAGGGCAAAAATTATTCAATATGACAGAAGCGGAAATTAAACCTGTGCGGAAATGGCACAAGGCGACTCCTGCAATCTGGAAAAATACGTCCATGAATAGCGAACCAAAACAAACGCCGTCGGGTGAGGCGGGCTTCATTGACGAAAAGCAATTGCTGACGAAATTGCCAATCAGCCGCCGGACATTATTCAATTGGCGCGCGTCCGGCAAAATTCCATGCGTGCGGCTGGGCGGGCGTCGCATCCTGTTCCACTGGCCGAGCGTTGAGGCCGCGATACTGCGTTACCAAAATCCGCCAAGGTGATAATTTCCATAATTGACATTCTACGCCATTGGCGTAATCTATTTCCAATGGTCTTTGAAGAATTAGCACCGTTCACCCGCCGCGTGCTGGAATTGCTGGACGATGACGATTTGGCGCAGGTGCAAGGGTTGTTACTCGCGCGCCCGGATGCTGGAAAGGTCATTCCCAAGTCCGGCGGGCTGCGAAAATTGCGCGTTGCCGCCAAAGGCCACGGCAAGCGCGGCGGGGCGCGGATGATTTATTATTGGGTGGTTGCCCGCGACCGTATCCTGTTGCTGGACATTTACGCGAAGAACGAAAAAGAAGATTTGTCCGCCACCGAAGTTAAACTATTGCGGACGCTGATTAAGGAATACTGACATGAACAAAGAACGATTTGAAGAATTGAGCGAAGCCATCCGGCAGGCGAAGGCCGTGCGCCGGGGCGAAGCCGCGCCGTCGCGCGTGTGGAATGTGACCCGGAGCAAAGACGGCAAGCTGCACCGCCGCCAGCTTGATCCCAAGACGTATCAGCACGAACGCCGCGCCGAATGGGAAAACACCGTGGCGGATACGCGCTCAAAATTGCATCTCTCGCAAGGCAAGTTTGCCGAACTGTTGGGCATCTCCGTCAAGACGCTGCACAATTGGGAACAAGGCCGACGCAAGCCGACGGGCGCGGCGCGGGTGCTGTTGCGCGTCGCGTCACGGCATCCTGAAGTGGTTTTGGAAGAGGCTTTGGCCTGAAAGTTTTCGGCGTGGTTTTGGAATGGCTCGCCGTGCGCCGTAAGTGACTTATGGCAGGTGTTTGACTAGGCGGGCAAGGTGGTTTTTGCTGACACAGATTTGACACAGAATCCGGCTCTGACACATTCCCGACACAGCCAAAGTCCCGACACAGCTAGACACTGTTATTTCTAC
The DNA here is from genome assembly GCA_963719075.1 of uncultured Verrucomicrobiae bacterium. Lineage (GTDB taxonomy): Bacteria > Verrucomicrobiota > Verrucomicrobiia > Limisphaerales > UBA11358 > UBA11358. Next base: position 392,337 of record CAVRAN010000003.1, read on the forward strand.
TGCTAGTTGCCCATTAAATCACAATAACACTTGTAATCATTATTGAATTGGCGTATCACTATCGGTAGGCAACCGCACAAAAAGGCAATTATGAGCAACAATGAAAACATCCTAATTGGAGATTCAAGTCCTCTCGCGCGCACCAAATTAGTGCGCTTCAAACGCAGCGCACGTTTTCTTTTTTCTCTTCCAATTCAGCTTGAAGTTTTTTTCGCTCGCTCGCCAATTGCTGTTGTAGCGTCTCAACCTTCTCAAAATCGCCCGCTACGGTAAACTTCACAATTTCATCTTTCAACGCGATTTCGCGCTCGGCGATCTTTGCGGTGTATTTTGAATCGAGTTCTGTCAGTTGCCTTTTCTGCGCATTTGTGAGTTTAGCGGTGGGCGCGGTTTTGTTCAGCCGTTCCATCGCGAGTTCGTAAGAAGATTTCATAAAATTTCAATCCGGCGTTGGTTTCTTTTTCCATGGTTGACTGGGAAATTTAATCGGTGGCGGTTTCGGCTTGGCGATTTGCAACTCCGAATCGTTTTCTGCTTTTGCGGTTGTAGAATTATTTTTCGCGTCTTCGCGCCACGATTCAATTTTTGCCTGCAAACCGTGACGCTCGGCGGTCAACTTGTCACCGGACTTCATGTAAAACAGCGAGAGGTTCGTGTGGACGAGTTGTTCCTTCGGACGCAACGCCTCGGCTTTGTGACCTTCAGCAATCGCGGACACAAAATCGCCCTTGCGATAAAACGCCATGCCCAATGCCAGTTGCGCTTCGAAGTTTTCCGGTTCGGACACCAAAACGCTTTTCAATGTTTCAATCGCACTGTCGAAATCGCCGCGGCTGAAATCAAACATCGCATCATCGTATTGTTCCTGCAAAGTCATGCGTTGACCAACGCTACGCATGTTTATCTTGCAGCGCAAGGGGCGCAGGGCAACAATAAATTGCGGTTTCATTGCCGGCCTGATGAAATGAAACGTTCTTATCACATAAAATTAGTATTAGAATTTGACACACTCGCTCCGCCTGTTTACTGTAAAAAGGCAATAGTGCCGTGCTGTCCGCTTAAACCGTCAGCCCACACTTTGCAGCGCGGTAAATTTTAACTTTGGTTTTATTTTGAAGTTTCATGAGTGATACAATGACACAAACGCCGTCGCCCGGCGGCGCGCCGAAAGTCGCCAAAATCAACGAAGCGGTCATCCGCATTGCGGGCAATTCACAGGATGGCATTCAGGCCATCGGCGGATTCCTCGCGCGACTCGCTGGCCGCAGTGAACAGGAAGTCATGACGTTCATGACGATTCCGTCCACGATTTCCGGCGGCCCGTCCATTTTTCAAGTCCGCATCGGCTCCGGCGAGGTTTTGAGCGCAGGCGACGAGGCGGATATGTTGCTCTGCTTTTATCAGCACAGCTACGAGGATCATATCAAGTCCCTGAAACTCGGCGGCATCGTGCTTTACGACGCCGACCACGTTCAGCCCAAACCGGACTGGGAGGAAAGTTACCGCCACATCGGCGTGAACATCTCCAGCCTCACGGTCGAAGCCGTCGGCGGCACGGGACGCGACAAGGGCAAAAACATTTTCGCTCTGGGACTGCTTGCAAAAATTTTTGATCTCAACGTCACCAAACTGACCAAACTCATCGAGGAACGTTTCGGCGGCAAAGACCCGACGGTTGTTGCGAATGCGATGACCTGTTTCAACGGCGGCTACAATCACTCGCTGGAAAACTTGCTCAAGACTTATCAATTTTACACGCCTGACAAAAAAGACCGCCATCAGGTCGTGATGAACGGCAATGAAGCGCTCGCTTACGGATTGATCGCGGCGGGCGTGCGATTCGGCGCGGGCTATCCGATCACGCCGTGGTCGGACATCATGGAATCGTTGCGCCGCGAATTGCCAAAATACGGCGGCACATTTGTGCAGACCGAGGACGAGATCGCCGCGATCTCAATGGCGTTGGGCGCGAGTTATGCCGGTCGTGTTGCCGTGACCGGTTCGAGCGGTCCGGGAATTTCTTTGAAAACCGAGGCGCTCGGTTGGGCGGTTATGTCCGAGATGCCGCTCGTCATCGTGGACGTGCAACGCGGCGGGCCTTCGACCGGGATGCCGACGAACGTCGAGCAATCCGACTTGAACATCGCCTGCTTCGGCGGCCACGGCGATTCGCCGCGCGTCGTGATTGCGCCGACGAGTGTTGAAGATTGTTTTTACACCGCGATCGAGGCTGTCAACATCGCGCGCAAATACAGCACGCCCGTTTTCATCCTTACCGACCAGGGCATCGCCACGCGCATCGAGGCGTTCAACGAACCGAACCTCGAAAAAGTTTGCCAGGACATTTCGCCAAATTTCACGACCGTTGCCGACCACAAGCCTTATGATCTGTCGAAGCCCGACGGCATCACCCAGCACCTCGCGCCGGGCACGCGGATTGAAAGCGGAAAATATCCGATCGTCACCGGTCTTGAACACGACGAGCTTGGCCATCCGACCGGCTCGCCGAAATTGCACCAGCAAATGACCGCGAAACGCCGCAACAAATTGCGCAAGCTCGCGTGGGATTTTCCTAAATTGAAAACCTACGGCCCGGACGAAGGACAAATTCTTCTCGTCGGCTGGGGTTCAAGTCAGGGGCCGATTCGTGAGGCCGTTGACCGAGCGCGCGGTATTGGCGAGGCGATTTCAGGTCTGTCCATCAAACATCTCAATCCACTGCCAAACGGACTTGAGGAAATTTTTAAGGGCTTTCACCACATTTTTGTCGTCGAACTGAACGACGAGGGCATTTACGGCTACGGCCAGCTTGCCGCGCTGTTGCGCGCCCGTTATTGCGACCCGAAAATTCGCGGCATCAACAAATCCGACGGCCTCACCTGGAAAGTGAAGGAAATCCTCGACCGCGCCCGCATGATGGCCGATAAAAAGAATAAATAATTTCAAATTTAGCTTGTCCAAACGATCATGAGCACTCTCACAACAGAAATTCCCGAACGCAACGGCAACATCGCTGTCATCAATCCGCCCCCGCCCGCCGCCGAAGAGCGCAAAGGTCTAACCAAAAAAGAGATTGCCGCCGACCACCCGACTTGGTGTCCCGGCTGTGGCGACTTCTCCGTGCTCGCGCTGTATTTCAAGCTGATCGAGAAGCGCAAGATGTGGCACGAGAAAATCACGACCGTCGCGGGCATCGGCTGCTCCAGCCGTTTTCCGTATTTCGTGCAGGCACATGGCGCACATTACATTCACGGCCGCGCGCTGCCGTTCGCAAGCGGCATTTCACTTTCACGTCCTGATTTGCACGTGTTCGTTTTCGGCGGCGACGGTGACGCGTTTTCCATCGGCGGAAATCATTTCAACCACACTGCGCGCAAAAATATCAAGATGACTTACGTTGTCATGGACAACTGGGTTTACGGCCTCACGAAAAAACAGACCTCGCCCACGTCGCCGCTCGGTTTCAAGAGCAAGACTGACCAGTGGGGCGCGGTGGATTATCCCATCAATCCAATGAAACAGGCGATTTCCGCCGGGGCAACGTTCGTCGCGCGCACCACGTCAACGAATCCAAATCATGTTCTGGCAATGATGGAAGCCGCGATGGACCATGACGGTTTCAGTTTTGTCGAATGCCTGAGCGAATGCGTGGAATTTTACGAAGGCGCGTTTGACGCCGCGAACCCGCGCAAAGGTGGCGCGTTCAAGGAAATTCCGAAAGACCACGATGTCACCGACGAACTGGCGGCTTACAAGCTAGCGGGCGAACCGTTCCCCGGCAGCTTCGGCATTTTTTACAAGGTCAACAAGCCGACGAAGAACGCGAAGGAAGCCGAGATCAACCAATCGTTCCAGAGCAAAGTGACCGGCCTGAAAGACTGGCAGATTCTCCAGAAAAATTTCGACCGGATGAAATAAGATTTTCGGATGCGAACGCCCCGGCTCGCGTCGGGGCGTTTTTTCTTCGCATCTCCGTGTCTTCGTGGTTTATTTTCCGCGCAAGTATGCCAATCTACGAATTTGCCTGTCCCAAGTGCCGGCGGATTTTCAATTTCCTGTCGAAGCGAGTGAATCCCGACCGGCTGCCGGTCTGCCCCAAATGCGGCAACAAAAAAATGTCCAAACAAGTCAGCCGCTTTGCCATGAGCAAGGGTCTGAAAGAACCGGCGGCAAAAACTGAATTTGAAGGCGGCGAACCGCCGATGCCGGATTTCGATAACCCGCGCGTCGCGCGCGCCATGGCCGAAATGGAGCGTGACATGGAGCATTTGGACGAAAACAATCCGCGTCACATGGCGCGCATGATGCGCAAAATGAAAGACCTCTTGCCCGCCGGTTCGATGCCCAAGGAAATGGACATTGCCATCAAGCGCCTCGAAGCGGGCGAAGACCCGGAAAAGATCGGAGCGGACATGGGCGATCTGCTCGGCGATTTAATCGGCGGCGAAGCCGGCGGCGCGGGTGGTGGCGGTTATGCGCGGGACAGCGGATTGTATGACTATTAAAAAGGGACTTCATTTCAAAACCCTCTGCTTCACGATTGAAGGCGCGAGCTCCTTCGCCACGTCATTTTATACCTACTACCTCTATTTTTTCATGCGGCATCAGTTTGGTTTTGGCGACGAACGCAACCTTGCTTTCGCCGCCCTGAACGGCCTGGTTTACGTTTTCGCCTCGTGGCAGGCCGGAAAATTTGCGCAACGGCGCGGTTATTTCAACGCGCTCAAATTCGGCTTCGCCGTGTTGATCCTGATGCTGGCCATCGGCTCCCAAATGAATTCCGCCGCCGGTCTTGTTATTTGCACCGTTATTCTCACTTTCGGCATGTGTTTTCTCTGGCCGACGATTGAGGCGCTCGTGAGCGAAGGCGAGGACGCCGAAAATCTGCCGCGCGCCGTCGGCACTTACAACGTCATCTGGGCGGTGACGAACGCACTGTCGCTTTTTATCGGCGGCATGCTGGTGGAAACCTTCGGGTTCAAAACGCTTTTTTACCTGCCCATCGCCATTTTGAGCCTGCAACTCATTTTGGTTTTCTGGCTGGAAAAGCACGTGAATGAAAAAGCACATGCCGATACAATTCCTGTTCCTGCATTGCCGCCCGAACCGAACCGTCCGTCGCCCGCAAAAGCCAAGGCATTTTTGCGAATGGCGTGGCTCTCGAATCCGTTCGCCTACATCGCCATCAATTCGTTCATTCCTGCGCTGCCCAGCGTCGCCGCGCGATTTCATTTCACGCCGATGCTTGCGGGATTTGCCTGCTCGCTCTGGTGCTTCGTCCGGCTCGGCACGTTTGTCGCGCTGTGGCACTGGACCGGCTGGCACTATCGCTTTCGCTGGCTCGTGGCGGCGTTTGCTATGCTCATCGTTTCCTATGCGTTGATCCTTACCGTGCCGAATTTCGCCGTGCTCATCGCCGCGCAAATTTTCTTCGGCGTCGCCATCGGACTGATTTACTACTCGTCACTGTTTTACTCGATGGACGCGAGCCACACGAAAGGCATCAACGGCGGCATTCACGAAGCGGCCATCGGCTGTGGCAACTGCCTCGGCCCGGCGGTCGGCGCGGCCTCGCTGCAATTTTTTCCGCAATACGCCCACAGCGGCGCGATTGCCGTAAGTTTATTGTTGCTCTGTGGCATGGGTGCACTGCTCACGATCTGGAAAACCGCGCGCTAAACTTTCGGGTAATTGCTGGAAATTAGCCAGCTACGAAGTGGCTGGTGTCGGCGGACAAAATGGATTGTCCCGCGCTTGTCGCGCCGAAGCAACGCGAAGGCGGAAGGGACGATGGAATCAGGCGGAGGTTTTCCGGCGTCCTTTCAGGACGCGAGGTTTTGCGGGCGGGGCTTCCAGCCACAATGTGGCTGGCTAATTTCCGATGCTCCTTCGGAGCAAATCATGCTGACATTTTTTCAAAACTTGTTAAACATGACCATTATGAAAAAATTCAATTGGAATCTTTTAGCCACGCTTTTCCTTGCAGGCATAATTCTTATATCGGCAGTATTTGTCATATTTATTTTTGTCCGTGCTAAATGTGAATGCTTCAGAAATTTTGTTGATTCTAATGGAATTGGCGCAGATGCGATTACCGCTTATTTCACAGCTCTTGCTTTCGTGGGATTTTTGATCGTCTCAATCTATCAAGCACACTCAACTGCTCAAACAGAGCAAAAACTTGAAAAGGAAATGAAGCGGAACAGAAATTTGAATCAAGCTTATCAATGGCTTTTTGTTCAAACTGCTAGGCTTCATTCTTTTTCTTCTGAAAAGGAAAAAGAGAATCGAGATAAAGCTAGAATGGAACTTGAACAGAAATGGGCAGAGATTTCCAAACTTTTTGCGGAAGAAGATTGATGCTTTGCGCAATTTCAAATCGCCAGCAGCACGCGTTTGATTTCCTTAAGCCGCGCCTTGGCTTCTTTTTTGGTGAGGCGCGGGAATTTGCCGCCGAGCGTGATGAAATCGTTGTGGCGCGTGATTTTTAATTTGTCTTCCTCGACTTCGATGGCGGTCACGGATTTTTCGCTGGCGAGAATTTTCAGTTCGCCCACGGCCAGTAGCAGTTCCACCGGCGGCGGCAGCGGGCCGAAACGGTCGCGCAATTCTTTCGACAAATTTTCCAGCGCGGGTTTGTCCGTCGCCTGCGCGAGCTTGCGGTAGATTTCGATGCGATGCTGCGGTTCGGTGACGTAGTTGTGGGGTAAGCCAGAATGGTGGGGCGAGCGTCCCCGCGAGCCGCTTGAACCTGTGACGGACGGCTCGTCAGTAGCCTCGCCCCACCGTTCGCTTTCGCTGGTCGCATTCATCTCCAGAAAATCCAGCGCGATGCGGACTTCGACGCGCGGTTTTACTTTTTCACCTTTCAGCGACGAGACGCTTTGCTTGAGCAACTGGCAGTAGAGTTCAAATCCGACGGCGGTGATGTGGCCGCTTTGTTCCGAGCCGAGCAGATTTCCCGCGCCGCGAATTTCCAGATCGCGCATGGCGATCTTAAAACCGCTGCCGAGCGTGGAGTATTGTTTCATGGCGCTGATGCGTTTGCGCACGTCGGTGAGCAGGCTCGCGTGGCGCGGCAGCAGCAGATACGCGTAGGCCTGATGCTTGTAACGCCCGACGCGTCCGCGCAATTGGTAAAGGTCGCTCAAGCCGAAGCGGTCGGCGCGGTCAATGATAATTGTATTTGCATTCGGAATATCCAAACCACTTTCAATGATCGTCGTCGAAAGCAAAACGTCGGCCTCGCCGTTGACGAATTTCGTCATCACTTCTTCGAGGTCGTCGGAATTCATCTGGCCGTGGCCGACGACAATTCGCGCGTTGGGGCAAAGTTTTTTCAAGCGGTCGGCCATGTCGTGAATCGTCATCACGCGGTTGTGCAGGAAAAAAACCTGTCCGCCGCGCGCGAGTTCGCGGTGGATGGCGTCGCGGATGGTGCGTTCGTCGAATTGCGTGACGATGGTCTCGACGGGCAGACGGTCGTGCGGCGGCGTCTGGATGGTGCTCATGTCGCGCGCGCCGGTGAGCGCGAGGTAAAGCGTGCGCGGAATCGGCGTGGCGCTCAACGTCAGCACGTCCACGAGCGTGCGCAGGCGCTTGAATTTTTCCTTGTGCAGCACGCCGAAGCGCTGCTCCTCGTCAATCACGACGAGGCCGAGGTCTTTGAAAACAATGTCGTCCTGCACGATGCGATGCGTGCCGATGACGATGTCCACCGCGCCCGCCGCGAGATTTTTGACGACGAGATTTTGTTCGCGCGGCGTGCGATAACGCGAGAGCAGCTCGACGCGAATCGGATAATCCGCCATGCGTTCGCGGAACGTGTTGAAATGCTGCTGCGCGAGCACGGTCGTCGGCACGAGAATCGCAACTTGTTTTCCGCCCATCACGGCCTTGAACGCGGCGCGAATGGCGACTTCCGTTTTGCCAAAACCGACGTCGCCGCAAATCAAACGGTCCATCGGCTTGGCGCGTTCCATGTCGGATTTGGTTTCGGCAATCGCGCGCACTTGATCGGCGGTTTCTTCGTAGATGAACGCGCTTTCAAATTCGCGCTGCCAGTTCGCGTCCGGCGGAAACGCGTGGCCGGCCTGCGTTTCGCGCACGGCCTGGATGCGCAACATTTCCGACGCGACATCGCGCACGGCGCTTTCCGTTTGCTCCTTCGCCTTGTGCCAGCGCGTGCCGCCGAGCGTGTTGAGCGGCGGATGCGCCCGGCCCACGCCGACATATTTGCTGACGAGATGCGCCTCGGTGACGGGAACGTAAAGTTTCGGCGCTTCTTCGCCGGAATTTGCGGGCGCGTATTCGATGACGAGGCATTCGGTGGAAGTTGAGAGTTGAGAGTTGAGAGTTGATGAATGACGGCTGTTGCCAATCGGCATCGTTTTCAAACCAAGATAACGACCGATGCCGTGTTGCAAATGCACGACATAATCGCTTTCTTCCAAATCCGTGAAATCAATGTCGAGCGCGGAACGCGCAGCCAGCGCGTGCGAAGATTTCTGGCGGCGCGGACGCTGGATTTTATATCGTCCAAAAATTTCCGCATCGGTGACGACAACGAGTTTCGCCTCGTCGCAAATAAATCCGCGCGCAAGCGAGCCGATTTGAATCACCAAATTCTTTTCAAAGGTAAAACCATGTTCTTTCCAAATTTCCTCGAACCGTTGCCGTTCGCCGTCGTTGTTGCAAAAAACATGAACCGCATAATCCTGTCGCAGCCAGCGATGAAGCTGCTGGAAAAATTCACGCCGCTGCGCCTCGGCGATCTGCGGCTCCGGCGCGCGTTCGCCCAGCGGACGGAACGCGTCGAGCGAAGTGAAATTTGGCCCGGTGGGGCGAGCATCCTCGCGAGCCGCTGCTGGTTCAGCATTGTTGTCCTCTAAAAACGGCTCGCTGGGAGTCTCGCCCCACCTCGTTTGGGCTTGAGATAGTTCCTCGCTCAATTCAACCGACGTGAAACTGCGACGGTTCAACTCGGTGAGAAAATCCGGCCAGGAAATGAAAAATGGATCGTCGGCAGGAATCTGCGATTCATATTCGTCGGCGCGAATCGAAAGTTGTTCGGGTTCACACAAAATAAAAATCGTTTCGCGCGGCAAATAATCGAGCAGCGTGGCAAATTCGACGGCGTTGGACTTTGGACTTTGGACTTTGGACTTCAAAATCCCCAGTTCACCGGCAGGCGGCAAAGTGACTGAAGTAATTTCCCCGCGCGAAATTTGCGTAAGCGGATCGAACTCGCGCAACGATTCCAATTCGTCGCCGAAAAATTCCGATCGCACCGGCCACGGGCTCGTGGGCGGAAAGACGTCAAGGATGCCGCCACGCAAGGCGATTTCGCCTTTCTGCGAAACCTGTGCTTCCGGTTCGTAACCTTGTTCTTCAAGCCAATCAATCAAATCAAGCGGGGCGATTTTGTCGCCGCGCTTTAATTCCCGCTTGCGCTTTTGAATTTCGCCGGGCGAAAAAGTTTTTTGCACCAGCGCGGTGACGCTCGTCACGACGAGTTTTGAGTTTTGAGTTTTGAGTTTTGAATTGTCGGAAAGTGCGACAAGAGTTTGTAACCGGTCGCTAATGACGTCGGCGTGCGGCAGTTTGCCGGCGTGCGGAAAAATTTCCCAAGCTGGGTAAAACAGCGGTGCTGTATTCAGCCACGTTTCCAAATCCTGCTGGAAGTTTTCCTGCGTCTTGAGGTCGGGCGTGACAATGACAATTGGCCGCGTTGGAAAAATATTTTGCAGCAGCGCGGCGAAAAACGGCTGCGCCGACGCGCAGATTCCGGCGCAGGGCAGCGCTCCGCCATCCTCCAATCGCCGCGCGAAAGCTTGCACAGCGGGAGTTTTTGCGATGTCAGCGAACAATTCGCCTGCCGCCGAGGATTCGTTTTGCGCCAAACATGGGAAAGCTCGCAGCGATAATGAACCGCGTCAAGCTGCGCGCCGACGGAGACGGATGTTATTTTTTAGTCCCCAATTGATTTTTTACTTCCGAGACGCACCATGCCAATAATTGCTTTAGACAAGCCAGAATGTTCTGATGCCAAGTCGTCCATACCAGAGCCATGCACAACAGGTAGACTGAAACATCAATTAAAGCTGTTCCCGGCAAGCCGGTCAGGTGAAGGCCGTTGACATCCACCAGCAGATGCCAAGAGCCGACCGCCGTGTAAAGCACAGTGAACAGGTTCAGGTGCGTGGCCACAAAGACGCCAGGTATGGCCAGGTATTCATTAACATCGGCCGGCGACGTCGCCACCAATACGCAGACGTAGAATAGTAGAAATTCCATCGTATTCTTTTGCCGGTGAATAAATGCAAAAAGGACCAGCAGAAAAAACCACACCGCCAAGCTGCTAAACATGAACTGGACGAATTGTGGCAGGAACATCCGGTAGAAAAATTCGTCGGTCCAGGATCGGTAGTAGAACACATTTTCAACGATGCCTTGGCTACCCCCCAGCCAGTAGGGGACAAAACTCACGGCAAACACGGAAACGGGCATCAAAACGACCAGCAGCTTTTGCCACAGTCCTTTTTGCTTGACCGCCAGCCAGAACGGAAAGGCAAAGAACACGTGTTTCACCACCAACGACAAGCCTAGAATGAACAAGCCCAGAAGTTTTCGCCGGTTGACGGACCGCTCAAAGTCGTCTCCCATCAACAGCACCGCCACCAAACCCAAAAGAATCGCCAGGTTGTCGAAGTTGTTCTGGTATCCGCTGATGATGACCGATATGGGATTGAGCAAAAACCAGCAGGATGCCAGCTTGCCAAACCGATGCCACAGGATGACAAAAATCCCCACATCTCCCAGACTCAAAAAGCCTGCTACAAAATAACGAAAGACGACCGGGTTGTGTCCGGCCAACAGATCTAAAACATGCAGGATCAGAAGCCAACCGGGTGCGAAATTATACACGTTCGTGCTGGCATAAACATTCTTTCCCTGTTCAACCAGCTTTGCCACGGTCTGCCAAGAATCCATGTCAGGATCATGGCCGCGGGTTGCCGCCAGCAGTCGCGCTGCGATGCCGACGACGATTACCGCAAAGAACAACCAGTTTGGTTTGGAATTGTTCACAGTCTTATCCGGGATGTATCTCTAAATGCCACGCCGCATGGACATTTTTTAAAGACTATGGGACAAGTGACCGGTTTTTAAAAATAATTTTTTCTTCTCCATCAAAATAGTGCCGTTTTTAGTCGCGGCGACCTGGTAAAACTTTACTACAAACTAATTACACACGACCAAATTCTAATATAAGCGCTTTTTGCTTTTGTTTTCAATTCTTCATGACCATTTTTCTTTTCAGGCATCCGCTGATAGTCTGGTTGATTTTCCTCCGGGAATGGTCGGTCATTCCGGGAAAAGTTACTTTTTTGGAACTTTTTCTTTGCGTGTGACATCTAAATATTGAAAATTGAAACACTGTTTGTTCGGGATTCAGAGTGAGAACGCTTTATAATATTCTGTTCACGGTTTTTTTTGTTTTGGCAGCACCGTATTATTTCATGCGGATGCGCCGGCGCGGTGACTGGCAGCGGGATTTTTGGCAGCGTTTTGGCCGCTACGATGCAAAACTCAAGCAAGCGCTTACAAACCGTGATACAATCTGGATCCACGCCGTCAGCGTCGGCGAAGTCAATTTATGCACGCAACTTATCGCCGCATTGGAACCGCGACTGCCTAACATCAAAATTGTCGTTTCAACCACAACGACAACTGGCATGGCCGAACTTCGCCGCCGATTGCCGATGCGTATTGCAAAAATCTATTATCCGATTGATCGGAAAAAATGCGTCGTGCGCGCAATGGGAAATATCAACCCCAAGGCCATAGTGCTTGTCGAAGCGGAAATCTGGCCGAATTTCATCTGGCGGGCAAGCCGTCTCAATATTCCATTATTTCTGGCCAATGCGCGGCTGTCGGATCGATCGTATCATCGCTACAAACTTTTTGGTTTTTTATTCAAGCCGCTTTTCGCCGCATTCGACGGCGTGGGTGCCCAGAATGAAAATGATGCGGCGCGCTTGCGCGACGTTGGCTGCCGGTCGGAAGCCGTTCACGTCGTTGGCAATCTGAAGTTTGACGCGGCGAAATTGAGTGAGCGACATACGTTCGACGTTCAGGTGGTGCTGCGTCAACTCGGCGTGCCGGCGGACGCGCCAATTTTGCTTGGCGGCAGCACACACGCAGGCGAGGAGGTTGTTCTGGCTGAAACTGCGCGGCGATTGCGCGTACAGTTTCCAAAATTGTTTTTGATTTTGGTGCCGCGGCATTTTGAGCGCTGCAAGGAAGTTGGGCGTGAATTGAAATCGTGCGGCATTAAATTCATTTACCGCAATCAAATTTCCGCCAACATGCAGTACGGCACCGGCGAAGTCGAATGCCTGCTTGTGAACACGACGGGCGAACTGCGCTTTTTTTATGAACACGCGACGGTTGTGTTCGTCGGCAAAAGTTTGACGGCTATTGGCGGACAGAGCCCGATCGAACCAGGCGCACTGGGCAAGGCAATGATTTTTGGACCGAACATGCAGAATTTTTCCGACATCGCACATAATTTTGTCGCGCAAGGCGGCGCGATTCAGGTGCGCAATCCCGAGGAATTGGAAAAAACCATCGCTGAGTTGCTCGCCGATGAAAATCGCCGTGCCAGTTTGGGGCGCAATGCGTTGCATATGGTCCGCGAAAATCTTGGCGCGGTGGAACGCACGGCGAACATGATTCTGGAACAGTTCAAAACGCGTGAAATTTACATCGCGCCGCATGATAATATTAAAAAATGAAATTTTCCCTGCTTGACGAAGTCGAAATGGATTTTCATATTCCATCAGTTTTAATTCATTTGCCCAAAAAGCCCTGAACGTGTATGTCGAAAGTTCGCAAGAGTGAGGTGGATTTTTCCTTAAAAAAAGGAAGGCGCGCCGCCGTAACTCCTGTGGGCAGAGAATCCAGCGCGGGCAATGTGTCAATCGGCACCTTACCGTTTACACCGGGTTCCGAGCTTTCGGAAAAGATCAAAGAGCTGGTTCGTCTCGCACAAGAACAAGGACATTTGAGCTACAACGACATCACCGACGCTTTGCCGAATGCCGGACCGGATGAATTGGACGACCTCTACGTAAAACTGCGCAGTCTCGAGATCGAAATTGTTGATCAGGCGGAAGTGGATCGTGTCAAGCCGCAGGATTCGGATGAGGAAGAGGGAAATTCGCGGCTCGACGTTCTTGATGATCCGGTGCGAATGTATCTCAAACAGATGGGGCAAGTCGCGTTATTGACACGCGAGCAGGAAGTGGAGATTTCCAAACGCATTGAGGCCGCCGAAAATGAAATCGGCAAAATTATTTGCGGCTTGGGCTTCGCCGGCAAAGAGCACATTGCGCTGGCGGAAAAATTGGTTTCCGACCCGCCCAAGGAGCGTTTTGACCGAGTCATCCTTGATAAAAAAACTGATGGTCGTGACACGCATTTGCACGCGTTGCGCCGACTCATCCACCAGGTCCGTAAAATTGATTCGGCAGTTGACCGAAAGTTTTCCGAATGGAAATCGGCACCGAGCAAGGCGCAAGTCAATCGCGCGCAAGCGGCGTTCAAGCAGTTGGACCAAAAACTTCAAAAGACCTTTCCGAAATTTTTCTACAAACACAAGGTTATTGAGGAAATGGCTCTGGTCGCCGAAAACATTCACGACAAAATTCAATACAGCTTGCACGCGCTCGCCGATGCCGAAGTTCAACGCGAATCCTCGGCACAGCAACATCTCGTCGAGGCCGAGCGCCAAAAAATCAAGGCGCTGGAGGAATTTGTTCGTATGTCCTGCGGGAATTATCTCAAGGCATTCGACCAATTACGCGAGTTTTCCATCAAGGCACTTCAGGCCAAGACCGAAATGGTCGAGGCCAATTTGCGTCTCGTTATCTCCATTGCCAAAAAATATACAAATCGCGGCCTGTCGTTTCTCGATTTGATTCAGGAAGGCAACATGGGTTTGATGAAAGCCGTGGAAAAATTCGAATATCGCCGCGGCTATAAATTTTCGACTTATGCCACTTGGTGGATTCGCCAGGCCATCACACGCAGTATCGCCGATCAAGCGCGCACGATTCGCATTCCTGTGCACATGATCGAAATCATCAACAAGTTGATGCGCATGCAGAAGCAGTTGCTTCAAGATTTTGGCCGCGAGCCGACGGCTGATGAAATCGCCGACGAAATGCAGATGCCCGTGGACCGCATCCGTGCCGTGCTCAAAATGGCGCAGCAGCCGATTTCGCTGCAATCACCTGTCGGCGACGGCGAAGACGCGAATTTCGGCGACTTCCTCGAGGACAAAGCGGCGGAAAGCCCGCTGGACATCACGAGTTTTAGTCTGCTCAAGGACAAACTGGGCGACGTGCTTTGCAGCTTGACTGACCGCGAACGGAAAGTTTTGGAACTTCGTTTCGGCCTTGGCGACGGCTACGCACGCACGCTCGAAGAAGTCGGCCAGCAATTCAAAGTCACGCGCGAACGAATCCGCCAAATCGAAACCAAGGCGCTCCGCAAAATGCGGCATCCCACGCGCATCCGCCAGTTGCACGGTTTTTTGGAAATTGAAGACTGAAAAACCGAATGAACCAACCAGAGTCGCTGAAAAATTAAGCGATCGATAAATTTTTTGACAAAAGCAATCTAAAAATTTGCTGATCAAGTTTTTTTCAGAAGCGGATTGCCATTGGAAGTAAAACCGGCAAAATTCCCGCCACAAATTCTTATGCGAATTGCGTTTAACAACATTGCGGCCATTAAATACGAAGGGCCTAAATCCAAAAATCCACTGGCTTTCAAGCATTACAATCCCGGCGAGCGCGTTGAGGGAAAAACATTGAAGGAACATTTGCGCTTCTCCGTCGTTTATTGGCATACCTTCCGCGGCACCGGCTCCGATCCATTTGGCGTTGGCACCGCCATTCGTCCGTGGGATGATGGAGGTAATTCGCTCGAAAACGCGCAAAATCGTGCGCGCGCGGCCTTTGAATTCATAGAAAAACTCGGCGCGCCATTTTACGCCTTTCATGATCGCGACATTGCGCCCGAAGGAAAAACTTTAGCCGAGTCCAACAAAAATCTCGACGGCGTCGTAAAAGTTCTCAAAGAAGAACAAAAAAGAACGGGCATCAAACTGCTTTGGGGCACGGCAAATTTATTTTCCAACCCGCGTTTCGTTCATGGTGCCGGCACCAGTTGCAACGCCGATGTTTTTGCCTTTGCCGCCGCGCAAATAAAAAAGGCGCTCGAAGTCACGCACGAACTTGGCGGCGCAGGCTATACTTTTTGGGGCGGGCGCGAAGGCTATTCCACTTTATTAAACACGGACATGAAACGGGAATTGGAGCATCTGGCAAACCTTCTGCATCTGGCCGTGGATTACAAAAAGAAAATCGGTTTCAAAGGCCAGTTTTACATTGAGCCGAAACCGAAGGAGCCGACGAAGCATCAATACGATTCCGACGCCGCCGCGTGCCTGAACTTTTTACGCGAATACGATTTGCTCAAGGATTTCAAACTGAACCTTGAAACTAATCATGCCACGCTCGCCGGACATTCGATGCAGCACGAACTCGAAGTCGCCGGCGCGGCGGGTGCGCTCGGCTCGATTGACGCCAACACGGGCGACGAATTGCTCGGCTGGGATACCGACCAATTTCCGACGAGCATTTATTTGACGACTTACACCATGCTCACGATTTTGAAATATGGTGGACTCAAAACCGGCGGCGTAAACTTCGACGCCAAAGTCCGCCGCGAGAGTTTCGAGCCGATTGATTTGTTTCACGCGCACATCGGCGGCATGGACGCTTTTGCGCGCGGATTAAAAATTGCCGCCGCGATTCGTGCCGACGGGCGGCTCGAAAAATTTGTGCAGGAACGTTATGCGTCCTGGAATTCGGGCATCGGCAAAAAAATCGAATCCGGCAAAACTGATTTCGCCGAACTCGAAGCTTACATGCTTAAAAAGGGTGAAATCGCGCCAAACGTCAGCGGCCGTCAGGAATTTCTGGAAAATCTCATCAACGAATTCATTTGAGTTTCGCCGGCGTTTTTAAAGATTCAGTTTCAGCAAGCCGACTTCCAGCGCGAGTGCTTCCTGCACATTGGTATGCAGCAGACGCTGCGTTTGTTCCAGCGTCTGTAAATTTTCCAGCGCCTGACGCGGCGTGATTTTTTGCGCGACAATCTCCGCACCGGCAACTTGTGGAAAATTCAGCAACTTTCTGTCGGCATCAAGCGTTTGCAGCCAGACATCGCGCAGCCACCATTGCACGAGCAAAAGCAAATCGGCGCGCTGGCGGCGATACTCGGCTTCGACGGCTGCGGCAAGTTCGTCTTCCCACCTTTCGCGCAAATCTTTTTCCACGTCGTCATATTTTTCAAGCGGCGAACGCGCGCTCAAATTTTCATCCACGCGCGAACGGATTTCGCCGAGTTTCTGGAGTAGCGCGTCGAGCAGACGATAACGGCCAAACAGGCTTTTTTGTTCATTGGCCGCCACTGTGCCGAACTGCGTGAGCCATTCGGCTTCTGATTCATTCATTTGCTGCGAACCTTCGCTGGAAAAATTCAGACGCAGACAACGCGACAAAATCGTCTCCAAAATCCGTTGTGGTTCGGTCGAAAGCAAAACCAAGATAGAATTCGTGGGCGGCTCTTCGAGCGTTTTGAGAAAAGCGTTAGCCGCTTGCGCATTCAGCCGATCTGCGGCGACGATGACTGTTACTTTATATTCGGCTTCGGCCGGTTTGAGTTGGATCTCACGCATTAATTCGCGCATTTGCTCGATGGTAACGACGCGCGATTTGGATTCGGGCCGCGTCCAATGCACGTCGGCGTAAGTTTCGTTGTCAATTTTTTGGCAACTCACACATTGGTCACAACAATCCGTTCGCGCGCCGCCGATTTTGACCGGCTTTTGGCAGTTCAACGTTTTTGCTAGCGTTCGCGCGAGCGATTCCAATTCTTCAAGCCGCTCGCCGGCGAACAAATAAGCGTGGCCGAGCCGCCCGCGCGCTAGCGAACGCTGGAGTAATTGAACACCCTGCGTTTGTTTTGGAAAATGTTTGAAGGCCATGCGTGCTGGATTTTATTGGCGGTTTCCAACCAGTTCTTTCGGCAAGTCTTCGCGATTGACGATCAGCGGATCGTTCAGCAATTCCATTGTGTTGGTATTCGAAGCCAGACTCCACCTCGCGTTCCAACTCATAAAGAACACTGTTCGTGGAAAATTCTGCCGCACGCCGTCAATAAAGCGGAGGTAATCGTAGTCCCCCGGCGGATTGCTTGGCCCGTGCGGGCCGAATTCGGTGAAGCCGAACGGCTTTGGCAACCGCGCCACTTCGGCGTAGCCTTTGATGTGATTTGTGTCAACGAAGTCGGTATATGCGTCGAGGCCGACCAGATCTACATAATGGTCGCCGGGATAATACACGGCGGTGTTGGTGCCATGATTGGGTGCATAAACCCAAAGCAGATTGTTAAGTTTCTTTGTCTTGGTGAAATAGTCGAACATCTGCCTCCAGAGTTTGATAAACGTCTGCGGGTTTTTGCCGTCCCACCAAAACCAGTCGCCGTTCATTTCGTGGAACGGGCGCCACAAAACCACAACCCCGGCGTCATCGAGTTGTTGCAAGCCCGCGGCAATTTGATCGAGCTCGCGCATCCAACGGGCGTGTGTTTCGGTTTTGGGATCAAGCAAGGTGTTAAGGTCAACGTCCTTGTCGCGCAGCCCGCCCATCACATTCACATTCGTCCTGGCCGGATCATAAAGATGCGTACTCACAGTGACCAAACCGCCCTGTTTCCAATATTCAATGGCGGCTTTGTTCGGCGCGTTGGGAGCAACGCCGCCGCGTCCGGCATAATCAACGCCCAAAATGGCCGGCCAATGGCCGGTCTGGTCGTGAACCGAATCCACCAAATGCAAATTCGCTCCGCCTCCGAAATTGGAAAATTGGCCGGACAACAAACATTTGTTCGTGCGACCTTCGAGACTTTGGAAATATTTCAGGATGGCTTTGGCCTGCGCGTTTGAATGTGTGTTGGCGGACGATTGAGGCGTGCGGCAACCGGATGCGAGAAACGCCACCAACAGCAGGCTAAAAAAAAATCTCATAAGTTATCAGCGCAACATCGCGCAGGAAATGGCCGCGCCCGGTTGTCATGGATGGTGCCGACGGAGGGGGTCGAAAACAAATCATAGACTTTCGTGACCCTGCGTAAACCTGCATCGTGACCGCATAAACACACGCGATTATGCACATTTGCCAAGTGGGCGTCAAGACAGCGTTTCGCGCACGAAAACGCACCAAAACGTGCAAAAAGTGTAACAACATTGTAACAACAAAATGAGGCACGAGGGGGCGGGAGTATTGCCCTGTCGCCGAGTTTGAAAAGGGTAACGGATTGGCTCGCGTAAAATTTTTTTTAAAAGGGCAATTCTCGCCCGATTGATTTGTTATCTTCTTCAGCCACACACTGTGCCGGTTGCTGGCCATTGACACTCG
The DNA here is from genome assembly GCA_963719075.1 of uncultured Verrucomicrobiae bacterium. GTDB lineage: Bacteria > Verrucomicrobiota > Verrucomicrobiia > Limisphaerales > UBA11358 > UBA11358. The sequence goes on from CAVRAN010000003.1 coordinate 410,891, forward strand.
GCAGGGTTACACCCCATAGCGCCCGCAAGATCGTCAGGCGATGCTCTTAGCCATGAACAATAATATGCGACTCGTCGAAGTAGAAGTTGCGGTTTGCCTTGTGGCGGTGGCAATTGTTGCGTTCATTTTAATGGCTGCTAACGCCATCTGGAAATGCATGGTTTCCCCATGGCCCGCTGCGATGTTATTGGTCACTTGTGTTTTGACAGGCTGTCAATCACCGCAGGTTATGTCGCAGAGTCAAACCGGCGCGGCACCAATGACACGAAACAATTGCTACAGTTTGCTCCATCAACTTCTGGACGAACAAAAGGACGTCAGCATCCTGCGCTTCTTCAAGCCTGAACAGGCTGATCTCAAAAATCTGGTAAAGAAAATCGCCACGACTTCCGGAACCGGAGCCACACTGTTGGAGGAATTTGCCAAGGACGATCCTTCAATCAAGCTGGATGACATCGGGCTTCCACCAGGAGAGGTAAGCACACGCGATGCGATTGCTTCCACCGAGGAGAAGAAATTATTGAGTAAGACCGGCAACACATTTGAACTGACCCTGCTTTTGACCCAGACCGAGGCGTTAAACTATGCCTGGCATTTGGCAAAAGTCGCCGGCGAAAACGAGCCGCAACCCGAACGCGCCCGTGCGTTGGCAGGTTTAAGCGAGGATATGCAGAACCTTTATAACGAAGTATTCGAGCTGTTGCTTTCAAAGACAAGATCATCAGCGACGAACTCAATCGCGGCCCAAGCAGCCCTGACTTCGACAAACTCCGCTTCGACCAATCGGATTCTCATGATTGATCGCAGTTCCATGCCGATTGGCGCGGGCAAAGCCACTCTGATCATCGGGGCGCTCCAACGTGCGAACGGCGTTTATTCGGGCGATTACAAAATTAAGGTGTTTCCCTATTTCTTCAAAAATGAAACGGGCAGGCTGGCCATTGTCGTTTCGGATAAGTCACTAGCGGAAATTAATCTGGGAAAAGTCGCCGCGATCATCGGAACCGCCACCACGAGCGGCAAAGGCGGCGCAAGCCGTCACATTGATGCAACGGCCACGCCGGTTGACATCAATCGCGGAACGCTCAAGCTGTGGTTCACGGCGGGAAACAGGAATATGATCTTCGAGCCTGCCTATCACTTTGCCGAACAAGGGACGACAGTGGCATTGGCACAGACGACTGAAACCAACCCTTGAATTTTTTGTAAACGAATCACAGTTTCTTGAACCATCATTCAGCAAACGCCGCCGCATCATTTTTAACTCCTTAACCACCGTGCTACCGAGTCTGTGATAAAACAGCGGAACAAGGTAAATCCACAGGCATAGTTATTCCGTATTGTTTAAGCACACGACCCATTGGCGCTTACTATCTGGAATTCGGAGTGACGCTATTCAAAAGAAGCGATGAAGGCGAACTTTGCGATGCTTTGGCTTGGGCGTTTGTGATGGCAATGACGGGCGACCATTTAAGCCATTTCTTGTCCGCTTTTTCGTTGAGTGGAAAAGTGCTGTCGTTGGATACTAGCATTCCCGGCGACGGCGGCGTGGCAAAGGCGATTCCACCGATGACCAGCGATTTGAGGGTTTCCGCACTCATGCTGAATCCGGAAAATAACCCAAAGTGGGCACTAATGCCGCCGGCATTCCAGAATTTTGAATCCGTCCGCACCAGAGACTCAAAATTTGTCTCGATCAAAACATGAATATTGACCGCGGTTGAATCTTTCCCCAACACAAAATATCGCACCGAACCCACTTCCATGCCGCGATAATAAACCGGTGCGCCAACGGTCAATGAGCCGAGACTGGGTGTAGTCAAAATAATTTCCAGTTCACCTTCAGACGTTTCAAGAATGGGCGGCTCTTCCGCGCCAATGAATTTTTTTTGTTCCCCGCCGTTGCCCGGCTGCACTTGAATGTAGGGTCCCGATACAATCGTTTCCAAACCCTGCAACCCGCCCGCGCCTACTTCAGGACGCACGATCCAGAACACGGAGCCTTCGCGGGCCAGACTTTCAGCCGATTTGTCCAAACGCGCCTGCACTTCGACATATTTCGCTTCTTTGGCCAGTTGCACCGAAAGAACTTCGCCGACGCGCACACCACGATATCGAAGCGTGGTTTGATTGGCTTCAATTTCATTTCCGTTGTTGAACAGGATACTAATGACCGGTCCCGCTTGCCGAACATGTTTGAAAACGAGCCAGCCGCCGACGATTGCAGCCACCAGCGGCACAATCCAGACCATGGAAATCCGGGACGGCTTTTTTATTCTCGCCTCGGGCAAATCGCACGCTGGGGATTCATCCTTTTTTGTCGGGTTCAATAATTTCCTCCTTCCAAATCAAGCGCGGGTCATAGCTCGAAGAAGCCAGGATCGTCAGGACGACGACGGACGCAAAAACGAAAATGCCCGGACCGGGAATCACCGTGGCGAATTTTCCGAACCGGATCAACGCCACCATCACCGCCAGCAGAAAAACATCCAACATCGCCCACGGCCCAATCTTGTAAATTATCTTGTGAACGCGCGTGCGTAATTTTTGCCAGCGTTGTCCGCGATTCGAGACGAGGAAAACTAATCCGAGCAGTTTTAAAAGCGGAATAAGAATGCTCGCGGCAAAAACCAGCGTTGCCACCGCCCACATTCCATCACGATACAAAGCCCTCACGCTGCCCAAAACGGTATTTTGCGTATGACGCCCCATGTATTCCATGATCATGATGGGATAGATATTCGCCGGCACATACAGGCAAAGTGCCGCGAGCGCCAATGCCGCCGTTCGCGCGCGGCTGTTGGGATTGTCACGTCGGAGAATTCCCTCGCAGCGCGCGCATTCCGCCAGATGGCGCGGCGGCACGTCGCCCAGTTGCTGAACCAAACCGCAAGTTTCGCAGGCGATGACATTCATGCGTCAATCAAAGAAAATTATTTTCGCACAAACACGGTCTCAAAAAGCGGCGAGTCAATAAATAGGGTGAACACCTTATAGGATCCCGCGCTTGGATTTCTGGCCTGAGCCGCCCCTTGTCTCTTCGTTACTGCTGCGCCTTGAGCTGAGCGTTTGCCGAGGAACCAGATTTTTCTTTCTCAAGGCGCTTTTCATCCGCTTCTCGCTTTTTTTCCTGCGCCAACTTTTGCTCTGGTGTCTGCACCGGTTGCGCTGGCTGCTTGACCACGGTACCTTGTTCAGTCTGTGGCTTCCGCTCCGGGTTAACTTCTGCCTGAACGGCGGGTTTGGGTGCCTTGTCTGGTTCCGCGCCTGGCTTGACTGGTTGACCCGCTGTCTTCACCACCTCGTCGGGTTTAGGTGCTGGCCTGAATTCTTCATTAGGCAGGCTTTTTTTCACTTCACCGGAAACAGTTTTTTCGTTTGACGTGACGACATTTGGTTCCTCGGCCTTGGGTTTCATCGGCAACGGTTCGGTCGGCTCGGCCATCGTCTCCTTCTTCTGAGCCGATTCTGCATTATTGAGCACCACTGGCTGGACTTTTTTCTCTGTCGTGGGTGCGTTTTTTCTGTGCGCGATGACCACGGCTGCTTCCTGCCGGGTTCGCAACCCTCTAGCTGCCACTACTTCGACTTTGCGCCCACTGGCCTGCGCGATGACCTCGGGACGTGGACCTTCATTGATCACCGTTTTGTTCACCACCTGGATTTTGGTGATATTAACCGTGTTATTAATGATGGTCGTATTGTTGACGATGACAGTTTGGTGGTGTTGAGGCTCCAACATTCGCCCTTCCTCCACGAAAACAAACGCGTGCGGGTCGATGGTTCCCTCTCGATATTCAAGACCCCCGTTTACTCCAATTCTCGCTTCCGGCGGCAAGGGTGCCCAACCGGCGTAACCTCCGCCTTCCCGCCAGGCAACCCAGGCCGGTGCCCACTGTGTCTGGGGAACCCAAACCCATCCGTTGTCCGGGTCCTGATACCAGCGTCCGTAATGACACGTCGCCCAGCCCCAGCGTTCGTCGCTGACCCAATACCAGCCGGCGTCCGTCCGTTGCCAATGGCCTTCGGTGTAAGGACGCCAATCCTGGTCAACACCAGCCGGCACCCAGCACCGTCCATACCCCTGTACTACAATCCAGCGCCCATACGCATTCAGCGGTTCGTAAAAGTCACTTACTGCATTAATCTCCAGAACCGCATCCGGTGCAGGTGCAGGTTCGACATATACCGGAGCTGGCTGAACATAGGCGGGTTGTTCGGTTACTACCACTGGCGCGGGCGCGGGCTGATAAACCTGCGCTGGTTGAGGTTGATAGACCGCCCGATCTTCAACCACACAGCCCGCCAGTAAAAGTGGGATGACCAAGAGTAAAACCGGTTTAAGTATTGTTTTTCGATTTAACATGGGAGGAAAATTACGACATGAGTTCGTCATACACTATAAGGTTTTCACCCCATGGCAAAGAAGAGGGTTGTAAAATAGTTTCGCCGAAAATCTTTATTGATGGCAACGAACAACCGGCTGCCGTGCTCAAAAATGTCACAGCCGGCAAAGGAGATGAGAAAACCGACCCTTGACAGCGGCACAAAAATCACCGCGTTAATGCCTGCCCGTGTGGGCGTGGATGAAACGGCGTGGTTTCTCGGCTTGGGGAATGTTGTCGGCGGGCCATTATCCCATTGTGATGTTCGGGCCCGTGCATCTGCCGTCGATTCTTCCAGCCAACCCAATGCTATACGCCATATTGCGCAAAACCCATACGATACTGGCATATCTCCTATTCGTAACTTTTCTCTTCCACCTCGGCACTGTGTTGTTCCACACGCTCATCGTTCGCGACCGGCTGCTGAACCGCATGGCTCTGTGGCCAGTTCGCTCCCGCAATGTAAAAGTCGAAAAGAATTGAATTTCTCGCAGCGAAAGCTCCTTCGCGCTCGGATGCAAACGAACTTCGCTGCAATGTGCAACCTCTGACGACGGACACCACGCCAGTGTCGCAAATCAATAGTGTCTGATTTGTCAGACTTTGATTGACATTAAGTCTTCTATAGCCGACACTAATCCCATGTCGCAACAAGCCGCATCCCTGCCATTGCCCGCCGAACGTGCGCTCCGCAAGTTGGGCCGCGACCTCGCGCTCGCCCGGCGCAAGCGCGGCATCTCCACGAACGACATGGCCGCGCGGCTTTTTGTCAGCCGCGATACGCTCTGGCGGCTTGAGCGCGGCGACCCGACCGTCGCGCTCGGCACTTTGGTCACGGCAACTTTCATCCTTAACCTGCACGACCGTCTGGCAAATCTCGCCGCGCCCGCCAGTGACGAACTCGCTCTCAGCTTGGATGAGCGCCGTCTGCCTCAACGCATTCACCGCGCCAAACCATGAGCTTGGAAGTCCACATTGATTGGCAGGGGCAGACTCATTTTGTGGGTCGTCTCCACACTGCCGAACGCGGCTCGTCCGTTTCATTTGAGTATACGACCGAATGGCTTCAGCGTGACGGAGCTTTCGCCATTGATCCGACATCGCTTCCGTTGCAACGCGGCGCACATCATGCGGCAACGCTTTTCGGGGCGATTCAGGATTGCGGGCCTGACCGTTGGGGGCGCGTCTTGATTGAGCGTGCCGTCCGTAAAAAAGTTCTCGCACAAAAACCGTATCACGAAATTGATTATGTGCTGGCGCTCGACGATGCGTCGCGCATCGGTGCTTTGCGTTTCCGGCTTGATGCTAAAAGTCCGTTTCTCGCCGCTACCAGTGGAAAACTCCCGCCGTTGGTTCGTCTCAACGCCCTGCTTCACGCCACGGATGCAATTCACAGCAAGACTGAAACCGCCCAGGATTTGCGATTCCTCCTCGGCGCTGGTTCGCCGCTCGGCGGTGCCCGGCCAAAATCAGCGGTCAGTCTGGCCGACGACCGGCTCGCCATCGCGAAGTTTCCCAAACCCGATGATACGCGGGACATTGCTGCGGGCGAGATTCTCGCGCTTACACTTGCAGAGCAAGCTGGTATTCAAGTCGCGGAACATCGGCTCGTGTCTGTGAGGAACCAAAGCGTCGCTGTCATCACCCGTTTTGATCGCGCGGGAGAAAATCGCATCCCTTTCATCTCTGCGGCCAGCTTATTGGGACTGCCTCAAGGTGATGTCGGTGCCTACACCATGTTGGCTGACGGTATTCGTCAATTTGGCAACGATGTCCCCGACGACCTCCGCGAACTGTGGCGTCGCCTTATTTTCTCGCTGCTCGCCAGCAACTACGATGACCATCTCCGCAATCATGGTTTTCTCATGCGCGAACCGGGACGCTGGTCGCTCTCGCCGGCCTACGACATCAACCCCGTGCCGGAAATGGATCGTGTCCACATGAGCAAAACTGCCATTACCGAAGATCAAGTTGAACCAACCATTGCGGTTGCACTGACCGCTGCCGAGCGGTTCGGTCTCAAGGCTGTTGAGTCGAAGAAAATTCTTCGTGAAGTTTTCACTACCATTTCTGGCTGGCGCAAAACCGGACGAAAACTGCGTCTCAAAGCGTCCACGCTTGATACCTACGCCAGTGCCTTCGAGCATCCGCTCATGGATGAAACCAAGCACCTGATTGGTAAATAACCGCCGCGTTTCACTTTTTCCGCCGCCGCACTTCTTCGAGCAGCATCCGTGCAAAGGTTTTGGCGTGTGGGTTGGGGCGTAAAGCCGAAAGGCCTATCATCACCACCGCGCTGGGCAACATCGGCGCAAACGGCCGGGCAACAAGAGTCCGTGGCATGATGCTGAGGATGCCCTCGGTCAGAATTGCCGCAGCACGGTGCGCCTCCAATTCCGTGAACAATGTTGAAAGGCCATCGTTCACAAGTGAAACGAAGCGCGGCAAAACTCCGAATGGTTTAAGTATTCCGCGCACGTGCGGCACTTATTCGGGACAATTGCCCTTCGCCAGACCGATGAGGGGAAGATCGCGCAAACGCTTGGGCGGAATTCGCTTTAACTTTGCCAGCGGGTGCGTCTCCGGCATGACCAAAACGGGCTGCAAGCGTTGCAACTCGGTCCATTGAAATTCTGAAGTTCCCTTCGTTATGGAAATGCCGGGACTGATCACTAGGTCGAGCCGTCCTTCGTTGGCCAGTTCGTTGATTTCCCGCGACGAAAGATCCGTCAGCTCGATGCGCACGCGCGGAGTGGCCGTTTGAAATTTTTCCAAAACGGCGGACATGACGCCGGCGATGATCGAGGGAGCGTAGCCGACGCGCAGAGTCTCGCTACGCGCTTCGCCGCGCACGTTAAAGCTAAAGCGCGTGATCCACAACTTTGAATCATTTAATGGACACGCTCCGCAACGGAAGATTTATTGGGCGAAATGTAATCGAGTTTCGGCGGCGCAAAAATTGGACGCGGGAACAGCTCTCCGAGGTTGACCTGGACAGCACGGGATGTGGGTGGCCCTTGCATTGAAACGTTCTGATGAATAGCAGGAAACGAAGCACCTGCCAACGTTGCAAGGCCTTGAACTCTAAGAAGCTCATTCGGTATTGACTTTCAAGTGGATGACGTTCCGTCAGACCATTGGTTGCCGACTTATCCACTATGGGAAAACTTGGACGCGGTAGAAACTTACTGGATCGGTAAAGTTGTCGGTGTTTTGGGTTGTCGGTCCGATAGCAGTAATGACACCGCCGAATCTCGTGAACGGAATGCACAGGTTGGTGGTGGACCAGACTTGATAGGTCATGCCGGAAATACTTGTCCAATTCAGTACGCCGTTACCTTGCATGCTTAAAATAGGAAGCCCTGGACATTGGCCGAGGAAGTTGCGGGGATGCATATGCCGGCACCACTCGCATCGGCGGTTGTGGCAACGCTGGTGCAGTTCATCTGCTCATTGTTCATCGTCGTTGGATTGTTCACGCGAATCAACGCTGCTTTGCTGGTCTGCGCCCTCAGTGGTGCGATTTGTCAAAATCTGCTGGCTGGTCGCGATCCACAACTAGCGATTCTCTACACATTGGTCGTCGTGACACTTGTCTTCATGGGCAGCGGAAAACATTCGCTCGACGCGCGAATTTCCACCAAAAGCGGAGATGGAATTAAAAATTGAAAACTTAATTTTCAACCAACACCGATAGCCCATAGTATTGACCAAGCTGACGGTTGATATGACATCTTGCTGAAATGACAAATTCACGAATCACGAAAGACTCCGCGAAGGAGCAGCGGATTCAGCCGATGCAAGTGGGCATTGACAGTTTCGCCACCGCGTTTACGAATGATGCGGTTGGTTCCGCAGCTAATTCATCGGATGCTCTACGCAATCTTGTTGACCGGATTGAACACGCCGAACAAGTGGGCTTGGATGTTTTTGGCATCGGCGAACATCACCGCCGCGAATTTCTCGACTCGGCTCCGCCGGTCATTCTCGCTGCCGCCGCTGCCAGAACGAATCGCATCCGGCTCACGAGTGCCGTGACGGTATTAAGCGCCGCTGACCCGGTTCGCGTGTTCCAGCAATTCGCCACGCTGGATCTGCTTTCGCAAGGCCGGGCGGAGATGGTCGTTGGGCGTGGCTCGTTCATCGAATCCTTTCCGTTGTTTGGTCTGAAACTTGAAGACTACGATTCGCTGTTTTCAGAGAAACTCGATTTGCTGCTCAACATCCGCGAAAACGAATTGGTTCACTGGTCCGGCAAACATCGCGCCCCGCTTACCGGTCAAGGTGTCTATCCGAGGTCGTTTCAAAATCCGTTTCCGATCTGGCTTGGGGTGGGTGGAACGCCGGAATCGTTTGCCCGTGCTGGGATGTTGGGTCTTCCGTTGATGGTCGCCATCATCGGTGGAGAGACGCGGCGCTTTCGTCCACTCGTTGATCTTTACCGGGAGGCTGGTCGGCGAGCGGGCTTCACCCAAGAACAACTCAAGGTCGGCGTTCATGCTCTAGGTTACGTTGCTGAAACGACTCAACAGGCGGTTGACGATTTCTTCCCTGGTTACGCCAAAGCGTTCACTGAAATTGGCAAGGAACGCGGCTGGCCACCGGTCACGCGGGCACAGTTCAATGCTTTGCTTGGTCCGCATGGCGCATTGATGGTCGGCAATCCCGAAGAAGTGGCGGAGAAAATTCTCGAACACAGCGAGGCGCTGGGCGGCATTTCCCGGATCAGCTTCCAGATGGATGTGGCCTCGTTGCCTCACGCTAAGCTCATGCAGTCCATCGAACTGATTGGCATCCGCGTCGCGCCGATTTTGCGCGCAGTAGATAAAAATCCATCGTGATTAACGAATTATATTTGGACAATTGAGGAATTGATTACAAATATGACGTAACTCGCCGTGGAAAGCGACGACAGCATTGGGGCGCAAGAAATCGTCACACAGGTTCAGGAAAGACCAAAGGCTTAATATGTATGCTTCGTGAATTCCTAAAAGCCGCCGACTGCGAAACGAGCATTGTCAAAGTGGAGCGCAGCCGGATGAGGCGAGCAATACAAGCATAGTGGAGCGGTATAATCGCAACGGCAATTCTTTGACTAAGTTGGGATCATTGGCAGGCAGTGCCTTCTCGGCATTTTCGAACGCATCCTTGTCCGCTGATCGTATGTGAGCCAAGGCAGCAGGGTCGTTGTAGATTCTTGGAATTTCACGCACGGAGGCAAACGATGGGAATTTTTTATCCTCCCAGAGCCAATCAAAGACTTCATCGCGTTTGTTGGGGTCTACTTCGCCCCAATCATCCGCCTGAGATGCCGCTGTAAACTTCGCAGGTGGTTGTCCTGCGATTACGTTGGGTAACCGGTTTCTAATGTGCTGTCGTCTGAAGTGGAACTCCGAACTAGTGTTTTAATTAAAATTGCTTGACGAAGTGGGCTTAATAATCTGCTGGAGTTGCTGTTTTAGCTGGTCGAACGCTTCCTCTGCAGAATTTGGTCCGTATAAAGCAAACTCAATCTTCTTTCGCTCCAAACGGCGTTCGCCATAAAAGGCAGTCTGGAAGCGGTTCAAGCTATCCGCCCGTTCGGTTTGAACGGTGTGATTGGCATTGTGGCGATCCTGCCATAGGCATACGAAGACATAAGCGGTGTTACCATCTATTTCGAAAATGTATCGCAAAAACGAAAGGTCAATGCCATTGACCCGAATGGTCTTGCTTGGAAATTTCTGTACCAACTTCCAACCTGCATTAGAAAGACATATTTCAGGAAGATGCTCGGTGCTTTCGTATGTCTCCATATTATTCGGTTCCCACTGAAGGTATGCCCCGTGCCATACACTGCCGTTTTCATCAGTCCAACCGGCTCCGTCCGAGTGATCGCAGTGTAGAATGTCGAGCGATCTCGGAGCTATCGGTTCCTCCTGAAACGAAACAGCATTGGTTGGCCAGCAGAGGGTCCAAGCCGGATTCTTTATCAGGTTATGATCTTGGTGTCGGTACCACGCCTCATTTAAGGCTTCTGAGGCCGGCACGAACAATCCCAGAACCACGAGCAACGGAAGCGGCAGTAATCGAATGGCGACATCCGGCATCACTGCCGGGTTTCGATGGTTCGCCAAATGAGATTCAATGCCATCCTTGGTCCGAAGCAGGGAGACCGATGGCCAAATAGTTCCCATGATAAATACCAACACCATCAGCCCCGCACAGTCATGCCAGGCATTCATCGTCCCGAAGCCAAACCGGGCGGCCATCCAAGTTAAAAATGACGTGCGTCCCACGTTTGCCACCAAAGCCAGCACGATCGCAAATACAACACCCCAAAGCCGCCGCCACGGACTGAGTAAATAACATTCGCCCAAGAACAGGCCGATCATGATCCCAAGATGCATGGAGCGCACACCACTGCAAGCCTCGTCCACGCCCAACATCCCCGTACTGATCTGCAACGTTGCGCCATGCTGGATGGCGGGTATGCCTAGAAACGCCACCACATCAACGGTCGCAGCGGCCACCACGCGCATCAGATGCGAAACGATAATGCCTTCAGGAACGCGCGGCCAAGGCACGGCCACGAGAAGAAAAGCCACCGGGAAAAAAAAGTGCCGCAGCCATGACTTTCCGCCACTCACCCACAAGGCAACGCAAGTTAGACCGGCAACCACAAAGGCATGAAGCCAAAACATGGCCCGCCAACCGATGTTGGCTTCCGAGCTAATCCTAATGGGAAGGATCAAAACCACTAGGCCGAGCGCAACGCAGAGAACCAGCCGGTCACGCGAGGGATTTGGCAATGGTGCGTTCGGCGCAGGCCGGATTTTCCAGCGCTGCCAGAATATCACCGCCGCCAGCAGAGGCACGAACCAGCCATAGGCATATTCAGGGTTGGAAGTCCAGTCATAGCGCAGTTGATTGAAAAGCTGGAGCCAGTACAGTACGATAACCGCCGGAAGCGCCCATTTGCCGATGGAATTTCTCGAATGAGACATGAAAAATGGAGAATGGTGAATGGAGGATGGCATTAAAAAATCAGAGCCTGTTCGCTCTCTTCCCAGAAGCGTGCTTCGCACTACTTCGATAGGCCATTTTTAAAAAATCCCTCCTTCATGCAACTTCTTGTCTTTGATTGCAACTGACAGTTTTGGTTTCACTTTTTCTTGGGCCTTCTTAAATCCAATCAAACCCAATATCGCGACCAAGGCACCAGATGGCAGCCACGGGGTTATTTTCACCAACTCCGGCAGAATACCACTTATCAATGCGAAGATCAACCCGCTAGACGAAGGGGTATTATATCAATTTGGTGGGGCGAGCGTTCCCGCGAGCCGGAATCCACTTGATTGTTCGGCTCGCGGGAACGCTCGCCCCACCAGTTGCAATCAAAATGATGCAATACTGACGAAGGTCAATGTGCCAACAACATTTACTCCAAAAAAATCGAAAAACTGCTTGCGATGAGATCATGACCCGGCCGGACTTTCGTGGGGACAATGGCTTGCGGCTTAAGTTCCGGCGGCAAATCCGAGGCATCTGTGTGCATCATCCTCTTTCAGGGTTTAAACGATTTCCTAGATGAAGTTTTGCATGCCACTAAGTGGCAAAAGGTTGCGTTTGAAATCGGCGCTTCATCCGCATGTCTCAATCGTGTTATTAGTATGCCCGATTATGAACTATAATTTTAAAAAAATTATTGACTGATTTCCATTTTCGAATAAGAATGTGTTAGATGGGGTTGAGGAAGGATGATTGGTGAAATAAAATTTAGATATGAAAAAAAATAATTTCAAAATCAGGTCGCGTTTTTTTAAAGCGGGTGTCGCGGCTCTGGCATTTGCCGGTGCCACGCAATTTGTTCAAGCGTCTGTCATACCCTATGACCCTGTCAATTTGGCAACCCCGAATCCTGACAATTACTACTTTACCACTACGTCCACTGAAGTGACCTTATATGACGCACCCTCTTCTGCTGGAGACACGGATTTGTTAAGTGTGTCCATTAATGGTGGTACGCCGATTTCAACCGGCTTAAACAACCGCATGGCTGTCGGCAGTCCGTTTTCCTTCGCTGTAACACCCGGCGAAAAACTGACATTTAGCATATTTAACACTTTTACAGGTTCAACCCTATATTCAAGTTCGTTGCTGAACAGCGACGGGTATAACCATGCGTATGCCCAAAATTATGTTGGTGGCTCGATTCCCAGTTTCGGTACCATTCCATCGGGCACATATGTTGGATTTGAAGATTTGAAACAAGGTCAGCAAACCGACTTTGACTATAATGATTTAACATTTGTCGCTACGAATTTAAAACTCACAGTTGTTCCAGAAACCACGACGTTGGTCGGAGGAGCCTTGTTGTCGGGGATGGGGATGCTGGTGATGTTGCGCAATCGAAAAATGAAGTTGGGGTGATAATCATTAGGATTGGATTTTTATATCGTATTTTAAGGATAAGGCCGGTTCACAAGACCGGCCTATTCTTTTTGATTGGAACATCAAGAGCGGAACGCAAAGTTCGCACCGATTCATGAAATGGCGGACTCTTTCATCACCGCTGTCTGGCAGCCCGCTGGACTGACGCTGGACTAACTCGGTCACTATAATTTCCGTAAGCGTCACGCCAAACACCTTTTTGACAGAGCAACTAAAGCGGCAGTTTCGTAAGTGTGAGAGATAATATGCTATGACGTTTATGATGCGAGCCGTTGCACTGGCGGTTGCGTTTTGGTCCAGGTTTGGGGCGTGACTTCGGGGATTTGGTGATTGGTCATGTTGGGCAGGCGGGTGAGGACTTCACGAAGATATGACACTTATGACTTCACGGAATAGAGGTGCTTGGCGTGACGCTTACTAATTTCCTTGTAGCATCGGTGATGGGAATTGCAAAAGCGGGCGATCAAACCTTTGAAAAATCTGGGCCCCATCAAGAATAAACCGGAGAAGTCGGAAAATAACAACGGGCGGAAGAATGGTTCTTCCGCCCGTGCTTTGAAATATAATTTACTGAAGTCGCCAGCACACATTTATGTCGCACGGCAACGCCACCGCAAATCAAGTGGCGACTTTGGTGAGTTTGTCCTTGGATTCCTTCCGGCCATAGTGCTCGTAACCGTAACCAAAGTAATAATAACCGCTCAAACTGCGTTTGGGCAACTGGTTCAATATGATGCCATCAAGCGGAGCGTTCGCGTTTTTTAGCAGTTGAACGCCGTGTTCGGCAATTCTACGCGAGGTTTTGCAGCCCTTCACCACCAGCACGACGGATTGAACTTTGCCGGCCAGCAGCAACGTATCACTCACGGCGAGAACCGGTGCGCTGTCAATGACGATGCGGTCGTAATGAGCCAGGCCATCATTGAGCAATTGTTGAAAATCCGACTGCGAGAGCAGTTCGGCCGGATTGGGCACCATGTTGCCGGCGGCTATCCACGACAAATTGGGAACATCTTTGTGCTGCCGACAAATCTCGTTTAATAAATTGCGTCCCAGAAAATAATCGGTGATGCCGGGCAAGGCGCTGTTTTCTCCGGAAAACAAACTTTCGATCATCGGACGGCGCAAATCCATATCCACCAGCAGGGTGCGCAGGCCTTGCTGGGCGAGACTGACGGCATAGTTGATGGACATGAATGTTTTTCCTTCTTCGGGCAACGCACTGGTAAAAAGGCAAATTTTCCGGTCGTTTTCAGGCCCCAGCAGCGAAAGGGTTGTTCGCAATGAGCGGAACACTTCCGCGCCAATGGAGGCAGAGTCCGCCGTTACCAGCAGTCGGCTACCTTTGCTATCGGCTGAGGACAATTTGGGAATGGCGCCTAAAACGGGCAATGAAAGGTATTGCTCGGCTTCGTCCACGGTCTTAAATGAAGTGTCCAGTGAATAAAGGACAAAACTGATCCCCAATCCAACGACCGATCCGCCGAAAAGGGCCAGCGCAAAAATCAAGATGATTTTTGGTGAAACGGGCTTTTCTGGAACCGTTGCCGGGTGGACGATTTGAATTCTTTCCGGTGCAAATTGTTCCCCGACCGTAGACTGGCCAAGCCGGCTAATGACGGAATTGTACAGGACGCTGTCGGATTGCACATCGGCGGCCAGCACATTGAAACGAACCGAGCTTTCGCTCAACTGCATGGTATTGGATTTGGCGTCATCCAGTTGTTTTTCCAACCCCTGTTCGGCCGTCCGGGCGGTTTCGTAGGCAATCCGCTGGCTTTCCTGAATTCGCGAACGGGTCTGCAGCACGGTATCGGCAAGTTGTTCTTTAAGACTGGCCAGCGCCGAAGCCGCGAGAATATATTTTGGGTTTTTTTCGCGATAGCGCTGGCAAATGACTGCAAAATTGTTTTCCTGAGTGGCCACGGCGGAGTTGATCTGCACCACGATCGGGTCGGTGGCAATTTGTGTATAGGCCAGCAAATCGTCAATGTTGGTCCCCATTTTCAATGAATCCTGATAAGCGCCTTCAGCTTGAACAAGGTCGGCTTTGCTTTGCGTCAGCAGCTTGTTCAAATCCTGCAGTTGCGGTGTGATTATATCCTGATTCTGATCCAGGGAAACGGTGCCAGCCTGTTTGCGATAATCCTGCAACTTCTGCTCCGCTATTTCCAATTTCGCTTTCAACTGATCGGCTTCCTGTTGAAGGAAGGCATTCGCTCCGGCCGTGGTGGTTTGTTGTTCAAGCGCGTCCAGCCCCAAATAGTTTTCCACCAGCGAATTGGCCAGTTGCGCAGCCATCTGGGGATCGGTATTTTTAACCGCAATGTTTATCAAATGCGTATTGCGAATCAACGTCACTTCGACATGTTTTGAAAACCACAAAATAATGTCATCGCGCGTGAATATTTTGGAACCAACCGTTACGCCGCCTTGCGACGGCAGCAAATTATTGGCCACCAGCACCTTTTCCAACAAGCCACTGTCGGAGAATTTCTGGGCCACGGTATTTATAACGTCCACATCCTGCAAATTATCCGAGACCACATTTTCCACGGCAACTTTTGCATCCTGTTCTTCCACTTGAACGGTGGTGGTTGCCTCATACATGCGGGGTGCCAATACCACATAAACCGCCGCGAGAATTACCGTCAGAACGATGCACGAAACGATCAGCCAGCGTTTATCCAAAACCAGCCTCACCACGCCTTGCAAATCGGTGATCGAACCGGGCGGAGGCGGTTCCTGCGAAGGAGGCAAATCATGCGGGTCAATGTCTGGCATACAGGTTACAAGTTTAAATCGGTGTCCTGATTCTTAAAAAGTTCTCTGGCCGACCGTGATAATGTCGTCGGGCAAAATTTCAAACGGGGTTTTTGCCGGGTCTTTTTCCATTTCACCGGCGTTCAGGTGATAAACTTTTGGCTCGCCATTTACAACGCGGCGCACCGTTATTTTGGACGGCGCTCCCAGACGCGTATAACCGCCGGCCATCGCAATGGCCTCCAATAAATTGACGGATTCATTCTGCGGAAAATCAAAGCTCCCGGGATGCTGCACTTCACCCAGCACGGAAAACAGCCGGCTGGCAAATTGGTCCAGGGTAATATTGACCTGCGGATTGACCAGATAATCCTTGTTGTAGAGTTGCTGGATAAGCGTCGTGGCCTCGACAACGGTCAGGCCGCCGATTTTCACCTGCCCCAAAAGCGGCAATTGCACCATGCCGCTGCTGTCAATGGTGGTTTTGGTTTCCAAATCGTCTTCCTGATAAACCGTCATGTCAATCACGTCGTTGGGACATAACGTCCGCGCAGCCGTGGATTCGGAGCTGACAGCATCCGGCATTTGTGCCGACTGCACTAGATTATTGCCCGAAACGTTCGCCGCCGGTCCCGGGCCGGCAGCCGCTGGTTGGTTTGTGTCTGCGCACCCGGATACGATTAAACCTACTGAAACAAGCACGCCAAACAAACAGTTCCTTAAGATCATAATGACATTACCATCCTGGGAATGATTTATTACGAGTATGTGGCCGTTGACAAGTTCAAAATGGTTCTTGTTTGAGACGATGCCTGACATTTTTGCAATATCCCGGAGGTAAATCGAAGAGGTTTTAATAAGCGTTTTGGTGGCTGAAAAACGTCATTAAAATGATGCGCAAATCGAGAATCAAGCTCCAGTTTTCCACATACCAGATGTCGAAACGGATGCGTTCCTCCAAGCTGGTGTTGCCGCGCCAGCCGTTGACCTGCGCCCAGCCGCTTATTCCCGGACTGCAGGTGTGGCGGGCCTGATAATGCGGAACCTTGAATTTGAAACGCTCGATCAATTCGGGACGCTCCGGCCGCGGCCCGATCAGACTCATATCTCCTTTAAGCACATTCCAGAATTGGGGAATTTCATCAATATTCCATTTGCGCATAAATGCCCCGATCTTAAGCCGGCGCGGATCATTTTCCGTGGCCCAACACGCTTTACCATCGTTTTCCGCGTTCATTTGCATACTGCGAATCTTTAACATGTAAAACAACTTCCCATTAAGTCCCGACCGCAACTGCCGGTAAAAAATCGGGCCGGGTGATTCCAGATAAACCAAAATCCCGAAAATCAGGATCAGCGGGCAGGCAACCAGCAATCCAATGCATGCGCCCACAATGTCCAACGTTCGTTTAATCAGGCGGTTTTCATATGCGTCCATGGGCAGGGAATCCACGCCCAGTACCGGAACTCCTCCCACAATGCTGGGGCGCAGGCCGGAAATCAAAATCTCGAAGTAATGTGGAACCATTTTAAATTGAACATGTTCCCTCTCACAGACTTTCGCCACATGCGCCGCCCCCTCGCTTTGCAAGGTCTCGGATTCGGTAAGCACGGCCACATCTACGGCATATTCCCGCAAGATGCCCTCCAGCTCGTGCAGGGAACCCAGCCGGCATTCCTGTAATTCACCAAAACGGTTTGGCCTGTTGCCTTGGACCCAGCCGATCATTTCCAACTCAGGGTTTGTCTGAAGGGTCTTTTTAATCCGGAGCGTTTCAGGCCCCGCCCCGATTACGACCAGCCGCTTGCGCAATCGCAAAACCACAGCGGGATGCCGTAATATGCGGCTCAACAACAAACGCCAGATATAAAGGGCCAGAAAAATAAAAATCCAACTGCAAACGACAAATAACCTCGAAATGGGCGGATTCGTTTTGACAGCCAGGCTGACGCCGATGAATGCGAACAGACAAACGCTCAAAATGACGGTGAATTTGGCCAGGTATTTATCAGGCGCAAGCAAATCTTTATATTCATAGGAACATTTGGTCAACAAGCCCCCAAGCACAGCCATCATGCCAAATAAAATCAATTTCCAGTAATCGGTTATCACCGGTAAATACACGCCTAGACCGGAGTGTAAAGGGATGAGACCGCTTTGAAATCGCAGCCAGTAGGCAAGAACAAACCCCAGCAGAATCATTAGCAGATCGCCCGCAACTGCCGACAGAGCTATAGTGCTTTCCCACTTTGCACGGTTATGGCGTATGGCTTGAGGCGCGTCTTGGCGTGCAAAATCCAGAGCATATGGAAAGGCTTTGAATTCCTTTCCCGTGATATCGCCAACATTTATCGAAATGTCGTTTTGCATCAGGTCGCGAATTCCGGATTGATGGCGCTGGTTTTCTTCACCTTTTTCTCCCTTTAATTTGGCAATGTCTTTTCGGAACTCGTTAAATGACTTGCTCAACCACACGCACCGCAATCATATTTTATAATCCATGGACCTATAATCTATTGCATTGTAAGACATGTTTAATCACATTTGAGACAAGCACACCCATACAACCACTTTGAAGTTTGCGGGCTGGCGTTGCCTCGAATTGGTGGCGGGTTGGTCCGAATTTTAGAAAATGTTACGCAAAATAACTTTTCCCGATTCTGTGCCGTTCTTTTTTCAGAATAGACCAGCTAACAACCTTATTAATCAATTGGCTCAAACCGGCGGCTGTTGAAGTAAAGCATGCTAAAGTCACCCTCTTCACTCATCACTGCCAACACGATGTCCAGAGGTTCGCGAAAATACGATGTGCCAGTCCCATGCGCATCAGCGTTGTCATAGAGCGGTTCACGGAGAACCTCCCATACAATTGCGGGTTCGTTGTATTCAGGCACGGCTTTGTTTTTCAAGCCTTGTTTCCAGCGAACCAGTTGCTTTGGCTTAAAAGCGTGCTTTGTTGCCATGGACTCAAAAGCCTGAACCAATTTTTGATTCAATGCCTTTGCCTCATCGGGAGTTATTGACTTTTCCATTTTATACTTATTTTGCAATAATTATTAGTATTCCGAAAAATTTGAGACGCACAAAGGAGCTTTAAAATTATTACGACTTCCAACTATCGTCTGTTCTACCACACGGATTGCGTCCAGTTGAATGCGCTTTTTGGGTGAACGAACCAGGTTGGAATAATACGGTTTAACCATTGGCGGCTGATATGCGACTCGCTGAGTTCTTTTCGTGACGTCGTCCATAAACGATTATTGCCACAGAACAGCCCAAAAGAGAAATCAAATTTCAGACCACACTACCGACCAATGACTCATTTGAATTTGTGATTGTAATGCGCATGAGAACGACTGTTTTTAAAAATTTCTTCAAATCGGTTGCCAATCATTTGAATGTCAAAGTGGGTTTCGGCATAGCGTCGGGCGCGTTCCCCACATTGACTTCTCAAATCCAAGTCAGTGTATAGTTTATCCGCCGCCACGAGAAAACCTTTGATATCATCAGGGGCGGTGCAAAGCCCCGTTCGATTATCTAAAATAATCTTGGCGGCCAGATTTTGAAGCGGAATCGCTCCAAGCATGGCTCGCCCAGCGCAATGATAAGAAAGAACTTTTGAGGGCACTGAAAAAACGCCCGCGTCCGATTCAAGAATGGTAAGCAGCACTTCGGCGGACCCCAGTACTTCCGGCATCTCTTCAAAACGTTGAAAGGGCAGGACTTCAAGGTTTGCAAGTCCATCAAGAACCTTTTGTTCTCGTAGATAATTCGCACCGGGACCTTCTGAAATCACAATTACCCGGACTCGTAAATTGTTTCGATATGCAATTGCCAGTTGCTTCAATATGTCCGGGTTGTGTTTCATCGCCAGTGTGCCGGAATAGAGGAACACGAATTTGTCGTTTAAACTGTGCGCCGCCGACCATGCATTTCCACGCGGTTTTAAAGACAGTTCATCTCGTGGTGCCCAGTTTGGAATCACGACAATTTTTTCTTGCGGCACGCCGAACCGACGTAACATCGGCACAAAATCTTCAGTTATGGCCACCACCGCCGATGCCTGCCGCAGCGTGTCACATTCCAGATGCCGATACCACCAGCCAATTAGATTGCCAATGCCAGGCAATTTTTTTTTTGCTAGTTTGGTGACAGCGATGCTATAAAAGTCCTGAATCCATGGAACGAAAGAAATCTTCGATCGAGCACACAATCTAGCAATCCTCAACTGCGGTTCAGTCGGAGTATTTGCCGAGATCACAACGTCCGGGCACTTCTTTTCTATCAACGCTGCAATTTTGCGTCCGTAATCCAATTCCATTTGCCTCCGCCGGATGAAACGATATTTATCCCTGCGATAGTTCACGTCCATTGGCACTTCTACCAATTCAAGTGTCTTTGCATCATTTGATCTTTTATGAAGACTTCCTCTGGGAGTCAATAATCCCCCAGCATAGGCATGCATGACCGAGTGCCCCCGATTGGCCAGTTCACGGCTTAACTGGACTTGAAACGGATGCCCTGCGTAATCGTGAATTAGCAATCGCATAACATTAAATGAGCCCACTGCAAAACGAGTTATGTCCTGGCTGTGTTCCGATAAATTCGCTTGGATGCCTTGCATTTTCGGCCATCGGTCGGACGCTACATCTTTCGGAAATGTGATTTTGCATAGCCTCCGTCTCTTATTTCACGACGCGTTTGCCTTTTTTGCGTTTTTGATTGTTCATGAATCCACTTATACGTCGCTGCCAAGCCATTGTTCAAGGTCGTGTCCGGTCCCCATTTAAGCATCTTCTGTATGAACGTGTTGTCACTGTTGCGCCCCGCTACTCCCAGGGGCGCATTCAGATCAGAGCTGGGTCTTTTTCAACAAGTCGTTTAGTTTCCATATTAATTTGTAATTTGTTTGATTTAGTTACTTTGAATTAACAGGTCGGAATATTTTTCCGTACAAAGAGATAAAAGAGCTGACAATGCGGTTCAACTCTTAAGGCCCGACTTGACTAATATCTATGGGATGAAATCCTATTTTCAGTGCTGGCGAACTGGCTTTTAGCCGGAAATCATAGTTTTGCGGCGCGACGAATTGTGGATTGGCAATAATCGAATTCAGATCGTGGCCACGTTTCTGCCAGTCCTCGAACGTCCCGGTGTCAAATTGTAGAGGTTCACCCGACGATCCAGAACGCGCGTCGAAATAGACGTTTCCATCCATTACAAAGTGGTCATCATCCGACCAGTTGTGATCTAAAAGATCGCCGGTGTCAAAATACACAATGTTGGTTTGGAAATAGAAACTAATGTGACTTTCGGAGACGGAACGGCGGAGTTGATGGTCACGCCCAAATGCAAAGATATTATTTAACACCACATTGGTTTCGCCATAGTGCTGATGAAAGCCGCCGTGCGTTGTGCGATAAACGACATTACTTACCGCCAGAATCCCGCTGCTCCCCTCATCAAAATAGATGCCCCAACCTCCATAAATCAGTCCGGCTACATCATGCAACAGGTTGTTGCAAATAATGGTTCCTGGTTGTTTGCCGAGAGTATAAATGGCTCCCATGTCGCTGAGAATCGGGCCTTCACCGTCTGATTTGATACCGATATGATGGACCTCATTAAATCCGACATAGTTGTTGGATGCCAGTGCCGGCCCATATCCCCAACTCCAGCCGATGGAAATGCCGGTATAATAAAAATTGTAAATAAGGTTGTGGGTAATGCGATTGTTTGACGTCTGACTCAGCCAAATTCCGACGGCACTTGGAAACAGGAAACCGCCGTCGTGAATGCGACAATGGCTGATTTCATTCCCTTGTGTCTGATCGAGCGGATTCTTTCGGATGGTACCTTCTCCCAGTTTTAATCCACCGGCACCAAGGTCATGAAATTCACATTGGAACACACTATTACTTTGACAGCCGCGCGATAATTCAAGCCCATATCCACCCATATTGACGAAGTTACATTTATCAAAAGCACATTGGCGCATTCCCACCCCACCCACCCCACCCGGGACACCAAATTCAGCTTGTTCGAAACCGCCAACTGCCATGGTCCCCTTTGGATTCCCATTGGTAGACTGGGGATAATTCCACTCCGTGTTGGCAAACGTCAACCCTCTCACAATAACGTTTTGAACGAAATGTCCGGTCTCCGGTTGACCTTCAAAACGCAACACCTGGGGCAAACGCGGGGCAATCGCGATTATTTTCTGGAGGTCTTCGCCCAGCCGGGGGAAATAATATACCTTGCCTGTCATCGGGTTGAGATACCACTCTCCGGGTTCAGTCAAAAAATTCATTGCGCCTTCCACGTAGTAGATGTCACCCAGTGTAATTGGATAAATCGTACGTTTACTAAAACTCACCCAACGATTTTGTTCATCTATTGCGGCTATTGGCAAACGAGATTCCAACCAACGATCCATCACAACAACCTCGGCATTCGTAAGATCATTCCACGCCCTGAGATCGCTGTTACGATATTGGAAGCGGCTTTGGCGATCTAAAACATTTTTTGATTTGTCAGGCACTCCATATACATGAAAATAGCCCTCGGCCGGCAACCGAGCGCTCACCGCCCGCTCTCCGTCAAGCCAAAGTTCACGAAAAACCCATTTGCCATTGCGGGAGTCGGGCACATCCGCAACCCAAAGCTCGCTCCCATTTAACGTCGTTTTATGCCATGAGGTAATCCGCTGGCCACCGCTTAAAATTGGCGATTCGCCAGCGTATGCGGCAATCAGGAGATTTGAATCTCCGGGTTTCAAAATCAATGGCTGATCCAGATAATAAGTTCCGCCTCGAATAAACACGGTCACCGGCTGTATTGGGTCGCTGGTTCGCCACGAATTGAAATCGCGCACCGCTTTCAATGCCCTGGGCAACGTGGCAAAAGGGCCCTCTCCAGAATTTGCAAGATGTGACGGACTGCGCCCGGACCAATGGTCATTCCCGTTTGTAGCCACATAGAATGTCCCCGGGGTTTCCAAACCAGCTGCAATTAGCTCCTTGGCAAAACCCAAGATCATGAGCATTATTGAAGCAAATAAGAAAATACGATTTACACCAGACTTCATTGCGGAGTTAAACTCGTCGACATTGTTATAGGGAATTTTGAGACATACCGAAAAATTGTTGCCACTTCGAACTCACGGTTTTCAGACTAAAACTTTCAAGCAAGGCGTGGCTATTAGCGCGAATCATTTGGTATTTGTTAGTAAAAGCGAAAGACTTTACGACTTCTCTCAGTTGGGCTAGATCTTTTATCAGTATACCATTGATTTCATTTTGCATCGGAATTCCTTCCCAAGCGAAACGGGTTCCAATTACGCAGGCCCCACAAGCGACGGCATAAATAGTGCGATTTTTTATTCCTGTTCCGCAAAGGTCCGGGATTAGCACAAAATCAACAGAAGAAACTAATTCATCAAGATCATTGACTCGAGTGTATACATTCCACCCGGCTTGAGAAACCTCCTTCTTTAGTTCCTCATTATTGCCAATCAAAAAAATATATTTTGCTTTTGTTTCCGTTTTCCAACTTTTCACAAGATCGAAAACTGTTCGGATGCTTTTTTCGAGATATGGGTAACTGGCGTCAGCCCAAACAAGAATTTTAATTTGCTCGTTGACGGTGTTTTGCAAAGAAAATGACCTAACCTGTTCGGCGATCGGTATCGCTTGGACATGAACGACATGGTGAAAGCGGCGAAATATACAGGCATCGTGCTCGCTGTACATGTGTATTCTTTTAGCACGTTTGATGGCTATTCGTTCTACCTGCCGCGCTAATGACAGAGTGATGTATCCACGTATTTTACTTAGATATCCAAAGCGGTACAATCTATGAAAACGAAGCAAGTAAGAATCTACTGTTCCCCAGTAAACATCAGACACCTTCAACCAACTTAGCCAACTAGCCAGTGGAAACCCTTCAAAGAAAAAAATTGT
This sequence comes from uncultured Verrucomicrobiae bacterium, assembly GCA_963719075.1. Lineage (GTDB taxonomy): Bacteria > Verrucomicrobiota > Verrucomicrobiia > Limisphaerales > UBA11358 > UBA11358. The sequence goes on from CAVRAN010000003.1 coordinate 434,434, forward strand.
ACCTTTCTTGTCCCTGGCTTTAACCCACCGGCGAGAAGTTAAAAGTCCTGGCCAAGGCAACAAAATCCAACTCGTTATAACGCACAACAGCGCCTGAATTCCGTAATCTCCGGGAAATACCAATTCAGTAATATGAATGTTGTCTAGCTTCTTAATGTCAGCCGGATAATCGCCAACCAAGTCAGAAGCAGAACGAGCCAACCCAAGCACCTCCACGCTTTGAAACTGATCGGCCATCAATTTCAGAAACTTAAAGAACTGAACTTGTTTTCCATCGTGAGGTTGTCTCGCATAACGAGAGAAAACAAAACAAAGTCTGCGCTGATCCTTCACAACAAAAAATTATTCATATTTCACGAGTTAAAGGCACCTCAACAAGAATCACAGAATGACCTTTGGAACCGGAAAATGATTTTAAGAACATGCTCACCGATTTAGCTATTGCTTTCGCCCTGCGAATCCAAACCTATTCCAACTTCATCTATCACTTGAGACCTCTGAAAAACTCTTTTGAACAAGATGTGACAAAAGAAGTCTGAAGGACATGCAAACGACGACCAATCCGCAATTGGGATTTTTGGACAGCTTCATGCCTTTGGCCCCGGCCAATGATTTTCTGCAAACGCTCGACACGGCACTGGACTGGAAACCGATCGAGCGGGCGTTGCAGGCGATGTATCCGGCCACCACAGGCCGGCCGCCGTGTGCGCCGCTGGTGCTGTTCAAGATGAGCGTGCTCCAGCATTGCTACGGCCTGTCCGATCCGCAATGCGAGGAGTTGGTCGGCGACCGCTTGAGTTGGCGGCGTTTTGTGGGTTTGGGGTTGCAGGACGCGGTGCCCGATGAAACCACGCTGGTCAATTTCCGCAAGCGGTTGCGTCAGCATGGCCAGCACGAAAACCTGCTGGCGCTGGTCAATCGGCAGTTGGAACAAAAGGGATTGATCTTGAAAACCTGCACGCTGGTGGACGCCACGTTGTTGCAAGCCGCCCGCCGTGCACCGGCGAAGGAAGCCAAAACCGGCGGGGATGGCGATGCGGGTTATACGGTGAAACAAGGCCAGCCGCATTATGGTTACAAGGCGCATATGGCAGTGGATGAAACGCACACGCTGATCCGGCAGGTGACGCTGACGGCGGCCAACGTGCATGACAGCCGGGAATTTGAGAACGTGGTGAAGGGTGACGAGGACATGGTCATGGCCGACAAAGCCTATTGGAGCCGGGAGCGCAGTGAATGGTGCGGACGGCACGGCGTGGCCAATGGGATTTTGCGCAAGCCCAGTCGTGGCGAAAAGCTGCGGGACTCGGCCGTGCGGGCCAACCGACTGTTCAGTTCGATCCGGTGCAAGATTGAAAAGGTCTTTGGCTGGTGGAAGCGCAGCACGGGTTATCGGCGGGTGCGCTATGTGGGACGCGAGCGCAATCGGTTGGAACTGGAGTTCAAATGCGTGTGTTGGAACCTGAAACGGCTGGCCACTTTGAGCGTGGCATGAAAAAACATGCCGCCACCGCCCGCCGTCGGGCGGAAACGACCAGCCGCGAGGCGCAAAAGCGCCTCGGACTCCGGTTCGGCAAACCCTTTTCACGTTGAAAAATGTCGGTGACATCAAAACAAACAACTCAAGCAGCCTTTTTCAGAGGTCTCCACTTCTTAGATTTCGCTCAGCGCGATGGAAAATATAATCAAACGACTCTCACCTTCATACCAACACCTCTGGCCGTGGCTTTTTGAAGGAGGAGAGTCCGAGTTCCTGGGCGAGTGAGTGAGCGAAGGCACTAATCTCGCGCTCGGAACGGTCGAAACCGAAACGCTGGCAGGCCTCGGCGACTGCCCTTGCTCGTTGCGGGGCGTAGGCTGCCAAACGCGCGTCGGCAGTGGCGAGCACCTTTGCCAACGAGGACGGATCGTACGGGTCAAAACAACTCGTCAACATGGCCTGTGGCAAGATTTCGCGCACTCCGCCCAGACCGGTGGAGATAACAAAACATCCCGCCTGCACCCCCTCCGCGACGACCAGCCCGAACGGCTCGCGCTCTATCGTGCCGTGCAACAATACATCGTAACGCGCCATGAGTTCCGGAACATCCCGCCGCACGCCCAGATAGTCCAGCACTACGCCCGCCAGCGCAGCCTGCGCTTGCACCTGAGCCCAATAGCCAGCTTCGACCACCTCTCCAGCAATACGCAAAGTGGGGCAACTGCCTTCCTGGCGCTTGAGTTCGGTAAGCCCTGCCACAATTTCTCGCAGACCTTTCCACACGGTGATTGAACCGACGTACAGTACGGCTGTGCGAACTGGGATCCGTTCCACAGACACCTCCGCCGGAGGGCGAACCGCGCAGTAAACTACCGTCGGGACATTGCCACCCGAGAGCCGCCCCACCACGGTAGCGACATCGTGGGAACAAACCAGCACCTTCGAGCAACTGCGTAGAAGAATAGCCGACAAAATCTTACGAGCCGATCCTCGATGATCCAGATAACTATGCACATACCACAACCACGGTAACCCACAAATTATGCGCAACAGCGCCGCCATAACTGCACTCTTGAGATTGGAGACTACGATGAGCTGAACATCGTCATCTGATGTGAGTTCTTTCAAGCGACGCAGAAAACCAACAAAACCGAGGTCATCGGCAACCCTGGTGACCACCAATGACTCGGCGTTGGCACCACCGGCTTTAACAATTGCAGGCAACTCACGAACTAGACGCTCCAGCCCTGTAATAACAAGCCCCCCGCCAAACCCCACTGAAAGAGCGCGCAATGTCTCCTGCTCCGCTCCCGAATAATAGGGGGAGTAACAGGCGTAAACAACCTTAGGATTGATCGCACTCATAAGAAGACTTACCCTTCAACACTCATTACAGCTTCAACTTCCAAAAAAGCAAGTCTGTCAGGCCGTGTGTAAGGATATTCATTTTTACCTCAAATCGCCCCATGTTGACCTAACGGAATTTGTTTAACACCGATTGCACTTTTCTTCTTCATACCCGTAGCTACTGAAGCTTTAAGCGTTTTTCGAACCACAAAAAGAAGAAATAAAGGAAACACGTTTGGCATAAACACAAATTCGTTCATAAAGGGGACAAAGATAATTGCCGGAATAAAATTTAGATAAACGAGTAACCAACGCGGGCTGTATTTAGAGTGATTATGGGCTGTCGCCACAAGCAGTAATAATCCTAATCCTACGAGCAGGGAACCGACGTAGCCGAAATCGGAGTAGAGGTCTGCGTACATCGTTCGAAACGTAAATCCGTTATAATAGATAAGACCATATCCACTCATATATTGAATTGAATCATCGGGTACATCCATTAGCTTGTCAGATATAAAATAAGGAAAGAGCTGTGAAACGAAAATTTTACCATATTCCAGTTCGGGAGGAGGATGTGTAATTATTTCATTTAGATTTAGAAGGTTTGGTTCGATGTAACTCACTGGCCATGCTAAAGACGTTTCCAACCACTTAGGCATTTTTATACTGGTGGAGAAATTCACAAGCTCTTGACTTCCAGTGCGAATATTACCAATAATTATAAATCCGATGCTAAGGGCAAGCAGACAGAACACAATAACTGACCTGGGGATTTTAAATCTTGTTTTCAGTGCGACTAAAATGATGAGCACACCAAGTATAGAAGTACTACGCATCCCATCTAATGAATTTAACATCATGCCTACAGTGCTGCACAACACTAGAATCCAATGTCGTTTTATCCATTCTGCCAAACCGATTTGACTGCCAGCCAGAGACAGAGCGGTCAAAACCACCATTGCTCTTCCGCATGACCATTCCAAGTTTGTGTAAAACGGAAGAAAGGCATCTGAACGGCTGGTCACTTTAGTGGCCGTATCGTGTGAAAATACAAACAGTGGGAAGCCACCTGCAAAATGATAAGTTAGCAGAGAGCACACTGCGGTAATTGCAGCCAACGTCAGCATGATTAAACTTGGCGGAAACAAAAACTCCAGCTTCCATGCTGTCTTGAGCCCAATTTGACTACCTTTTAAATACAGTGAAACACAAACCAAACTTACTGCAATACAGCAGAGAAAAACTTCCGTTATGGAAGCGAGTTGCTCTCCACCTCCCATAAGAGGGAAGAAAAGCGTGAGCGTTTCCAGTAATAATCCCATGTTCATTATCACAAATGGGCTGAAGCCGACTTTGCGAACAAATAACAAAAGAAAAATTGAAATAGAAAAAAGCAGTAGCGCAATTAGGCTTATCCCGGATGCAATCAATAAATCCATTGGCAATCTAATATTTAATTCTTCTTCGTAAGGATTTCAAGAAAGTCTGTGTTCAACTTTTTCAAACCAGGGAGAGGCTTGGAGAAAATGTCCTTTACTGATAAACTTTAATTTCCCATTTGGTGTACAGTCCAGCAATGTCACGCCAATCGCTTCCAAATGAATTTGAAGAATAACGAGATACGGTTCCATCCATCTTCTTGGATTAGCGATAAAAACGTCATTCACGTAAGAAATGGAACTCTCCATTCCAGAAAAGTAGTCCTTTGGCACAGAATAACTTGTTTCCATCCCCGTTAAGCATACGACCTTATGACCGTGCATTACCGCAAGTTGAATGGCGCTTATCGTCACACTCTGACCAAAATTGAATCCTGTCTTGAGATCGAATGTAAATAGCCCCTTGTCAAACACCAACCCCGAGAAAAGCTGTGGCCATTGAACACGACGCAGCGGCGGCAGCTTCGTATAGCGCCGCTTCATCAATTGTCGCAAAGGGTGAAAATCCCGCTGGACAAGTTTGCGTATGTATTTGGCCGGCGGATCGCTATACCGCTCATCGCCAATCCAAAGCTGACCAGAATAATTACGATATGCGTCACCGATTTCTGGTAGTCGTCGTGAATCGCTAATGAGCACATGATCGGTTGGCCGTCCCCAATCTGGAAATTTCTTATAAATATGATTGCATCCATAAGTGGTGAAGTGCCCGAGTAAAGCCGGGTCAAGCCGATCCACACTTGGTCCGTTGCCGATAATTAGAGCAGTTGTTTCTTTATTCATTTGTCATGCCTGTTGAGTTTGAGTGCGAATTTTCCACTGTTTTGAAATAGTTTGGCTTTTTTTTCGCCAAATTACGCGAGCAGGTTCTTCCAAATATAAGTGAACTATTATACCTACACCAATTGCGGCTAAAAAGCTTGCGGCGCAAAGCAGAGCCTCCAAGAAGATATTACTTTTATATGGAGTAATTTTTAGACTCATGAGATATACAGGTGTCTGGACCATGTAAATCGCATACGATGCCCGCCCCAATAAACGAACGAAAGCGGTACCCATGAAACGAGCGATCAAACCCTTGTTAAATGACAGTGCATAAATAAACCCAGCCAGAAATGGCACACAAAATATCTGCGTATTCATGTGGTGCGCAAATTCAGCAGATATAATCCATACCCCGATAACACCACCTCCTATCCAGACATCTGGTTTAATAAAAGGCGCCTCAGTTCGTTGAGAATATAATTTGTAAAGGAGACAACCAATTGGAAATTCAAATACAATTCTAATTAATCCGTAAGCTGCCGACAAAGGAAACCGTTGGAGATTGCACAAAATGAATAAGCATGTTAAACAAAATCCAATTGCAACGACGGATGTTGCAGATTTTTTAATTGACTTTAGGCAAAAGAGATATCCAGGAAAACAAAGATACGCCAACCACTCACTGCTTACAGACCATGCTGGACCATTCCAGTTCATAGATATAGGATATGCCCACGCTTGAACCAAAGTTATTTGTTGTGGCAATGTGCCAAAATCAGCCCACTCTGGCTTTTTCTTTGATACCACAATAGATACAAATGCCAGCACGAACATTACGAACAAACAGGCGATATGCGTCGGATATATTCTGGCCAGCCGGGTTGAAAGAAAATTGAGATAGCCCTTCCATCCGCGCAACATTTCCGAACCTGAATAATTGTAACAAAGAATGAATCCGCTCAGCATGAAAAAAAGATCGACGCCAAGGTCTCCACTAAGAGTAGGGGCGAAAAACCAATTATTGACGCAAATTTGATGGAGCTTCGGAAATTGTTTTTCTTCTCCCTGAAGATGAAATAAAAGCACCCAAAAACATGCAATTGCGCGAATCCCGGTTAACGCGGGCAACTCTGGACGATTTGAGTGCAGCTTATCATTCATCTAGTGAAATGCTCCGACAAATCCGGATCAAGCTGGTCACCCTCTACCCGTTGCCGAAGACTTGAATGAGTTTATACGACCGTGGTCGTTTAACAATTATTCTAATTTAAAATTAAAAGGCGTTAAGGAAACAAAAGCTGAGCGCCGGCCCCTAACAAAATAAAAATTGCGGCAGGCAAAAACGTGCGCCGTTCGAATATCCAAAGCGGAATATGAAATTCGCGCCATGACAGGGACACTGAATACAAAACATAAAAGCCAAGATAACCGGCAAGCATTCCGATGGGGAACGCGTAAACACCGAGAGGTTTTAACAACAACATTGTTATAAACATCAGGAGACCGGATACGCCATTTGCAATATGCCAGACAATACGATTCGTAGTGCTGTAAAGTTGCAAGTGCATCGCGCCGTAACGCTCGGCCAGCATTGCCGCCGCCAATAACCACCATAAAACCGGAGAAACAAAAGAGATGTGACTGCCGGTCATTTTTAGAAAATGCGGCAACAGCCAACCCGCCGACACAACACCTGCAGCAAACGTGAGATGCGACCAGCGCATCCCGCGTTGTGCCAACAGCAGAAGTTCTGGAATGCGTCCCAAAGCTTGCAATCGTGCCAGACTCGGCAGTTTACTGTAAAAGGGTGCTTGTGAGAATTGTGTGATGGCTGTCAAATAACGCAGGGCAATCAAATAAGCCGCCACTTCAGCCGGTTTTCCAAATTGGGAATAAATAAAACCTGTGGCCTGCACAAAGCCGCTGGTCATCATGACGCCGACGCCGCTTCGCCAAGCAGCCGGCCAGGCTTCACGCCAGATTTCAGGTTCGAGCCGGGCACGACCGAATTGTTTCGCGCGGCCTTCAGAAACGTAACGGCAAAGACGCCAATTTCGCCAGAGTGCAAAAATAGTCCAAAGTTGCGTGCTGATTATGAGGGCAACAATCTTCCCACCAAGCAGCAAGACCAGAAAATTGGAGAAAATGGCTCCGATGGCCGTAAACGCTTCCCAACGTCGCAATAGCGGAATTTGATTCAGCCCCTGTAGATAAGATGAATAGGCGAGTGTCGGAAAAATCAACGGCGCGGTAAGCGCGACAATTGTCCATGCCAGCCAGCCCATCATTGGATTTTCCAAATGACTCATTGCTGTCCATAGCGCAATCGTGCCAATCGGTGCAATCAACAACCAACTTCCCATCATTGACCAGTGATAGAGCCAATGCATCGTCCGCCAGATGGCTCCCACTTTTTCCCAGTCTGTGGTTCCGAACGAACTTGAATCAGCGTTTTTGTGGGCTGCCCGCGCAAAAAGCCGGGAAAAAGTGGGAGACAGGCCGATGTCCAGCAGCATTTGAAATCCCAATACGCTGGCAAGCAACTGCCAGACCTGAAGTTCGGACGCGGAGAGTTGCCGCATTGCGAACGGCAGAACTATGAGCAAACTTAGTGATCTTGTAACAAATCCCGCCCAAGTCGTCAGCGTCGGGGAATCCCACGCGCGATCAAACCAGCGACCCAGTGGTTGTCTCCAGATATTGATCAAAGCGGGATTATGTATTTGATGCAATTTCGGTCTATTCTTCATAATTTACGTTCGTTTCCGTTATTTCGCTTTGGCGTCCTTCGCTACGCGCTTGACGTGCTCAATCACCTTTTTGGGAAAGAGCCTTTTGATTGCGTGGTGCGTTTTTAACGCCATTGGATGTTTCTTTTTTTGTGCCATTAGTCAGTTTTTCGTAAGTGAGTTTTTCGGCTGACACCAATTTTATCATGGCATCCCGAAACGCCCACTCATTTTTCCGGTTGTTATACCGAAATTCCAGTTCATCAAGGTAGGAGTCAAGGTGTTTGACGCTGACCTTGTGATATGAGCCGATGATGGAGCGTTTGAGTAAGCTCCATATATTTTCGACTGTGTTTGTGTGAACCTTGCCATTCACCCATTGTTCCGCGCTATGGTTCACAGTTTCATGCCTTGTATCGGCATCGCCGATGCCGCGATAGGCTGGCCATTCATCCGTGTAAATCGCTTCCGTATCTGGCGCGGTGTTTGTGTGGATGAATCTGTGCAAATTCTTGCGGCTGGCACTGTTAATCGTCTGCAATCGCAACGAACCTTCGCGCTCGACCGCGCCGACGACAATGACTTTATTCTTCTTGTAGCCGCGTCCCCGATTTCTGGCTTTTCCGCCTATCCATGTTTCATCCACTTCGACCGTGCCGCGCAATGGCAACGGGTTTTGTTCCCGCAATGCCGCCCTGACACGGTGACAGAGATACCATGCTGTCTTGTAGGAAACAGCTAGCGTGCGTTTAAGCTGGTTTGCCGACACGCCTTTCTTGGCTTCCAGCATCATGGATCAAAGTAAGTGTCGAGGAAATCACTGTCATTGAGGTTCATTATCAAACCGGATCATGCAATCGTCCGCCAATACCGCCGTCAATATGCAGACATGCGCCGGTGATAAAGGCGGCGTCTTCCGACGCCAAAAATATGGCGGTCTTGGCCACTTCCCAAGGTTGGGCGATTCGTTCCAAGGGATGGTTTTTTGCCAGTTCATCAAATTCCTTCGATTTTCCTTCAAATCCCGCAAGCAACATCGGGGTGGCAGTGGCGGCAGGATTGATTACATTAACGCGTACGCGCGGGCCAAGATCAACAGCTAGTGCCCGGGTCATGCCAACCAGAGCCGCCTTGCTGGTGGCGTAACAAATAAATCCGGGTTTGGTGGCCACCGAATGAATACTGGCGATATTGACCACCGAGCCTTTTGCTTTCTCCAAATCCGGCAACAGACTTTGGGTCAGTAAAAACGGAGCCACAAGATTCGTCTGTAAGGTGTCGTCCCAGTCGGAAATTTTAACATCATCGGTTTTGTTGAGAATTTGGGTAGCGGCGTTATTAACCAACGTCCTCAATCCATGGTGGCCGATGATTGTGCGCACTTCCGCCGTAAGTTTGTCCCGCATTTCGGCGTTCAGGTAGAGGTCACGGATGTTAATTTGTAAAAAGGCATTGCAAGAGCAATTCCCCGCCCGTTTGTCCGTGCCGATAACGAAGTAGCCTGCTTTTTGGAATTCCGCGCAGAGGGCTTGTCCGATGCCTCCCAACGCGCCGGTAATGAGGGCCGTTTTCATTTGATGTCAAGGAACTGGAACAAAATATCAATGGCGCGGTCACTCGTACGAATAACGGCGTCGAGTGTATTGGAACCATTGTGTGAGCCAAAGATGCAACGATCAAATTTGCGCAATGCCGAATCAACAGGCAATGGTTCGGACTCAAACACATCCAATGCCGCGCTATGAACATGGCCGCTTTCCAGGGAAGCGACCAAAGCTGATTCATCAATCAATGGTCCGCGCGCCACGTTGACGATACGAACGCCAGCCTTTGCAGCGGCCAAAGTCTGGTTATTTAGCATGTGCCGGTTTTCTTTGGTGAGGGCACAGGTAAAAACAATGAAATCACATTCGCCAATGTGGTCTGGCCATTGAGCCGGCAATACCGATTCCAACCCTTCCATCGGCTTGAAAAATGGATCGTAAGCAATGACTTTCATTTCCGCAGCGAACAATCTTTTCGCCGTTTGCCTTCCTATGTCACCGAAACCAACAAGTCCAGCCGTACGCCCGGCAAGGGAAATACCGACGGGTTTGGGCCATTGCCCGCTCCGAACCCCACGATCTATTAAAAATGTCTGACGCGCGAGTGCGGTAACGTAGCCCATGGCAACGTCGGCGACTTCCCTGCCAAACGCTGCAGGGGTATTGGCGATGGGAATGCCAAGGTCTTTACAGGCGACAAAATCCACGTTGTCAACGCCCACGCCCCATTTGGCAGCGGCGCGCAACCGTCCGGCTTTTCCAGCGGCAAAGACGCGGCGTGTCGCGGGGTCGTCGCCGATAATCCAGCCGTCAAATCCAGGAAGAAGAGAGACCAATTCATCTTCAGTCAACGTTTGCACTACATTCGGAGTAACAACCTCAACACGTTTATCCAAAAAACGCGAACGGCAGTTGTCTATTGACCGCAACATCGGCGGACAAGTCACTAAAATTCGAACGGCGGAATTCATTTGGATGATCCCTTTCGCGACAGTCCGGCAGCCATGATTTCAGCGATGTCCCAGCCTTCCTGATCGTCAATGTCGGCGGATTCAACGCGAGGCGTTTCAAACATCATTGGTTTGGCGCCAATGCGCGCCGACGTCGCTGCAAAGCTTTGGCGATTGAACAGGTAGAGATTGGAATTTTCTTCAAACCACGGTTCCAAGTCCTGGGTGCGGACCAATTTTTTGGGGTCATGGTTCACGGGCGAGCCGTCGGCGCGGTAAAAACGGGTTTGAAATTTATTGACGGCAAAGAGGCTGTCAGCCATTCCTTTCGCAACGGCTTCACGATGGGCGGCCAGCGCGCGCCGGATGGTATCGGCGCTTAACAAAGGATTGGTGGTATGCGTCATCAAATAGGTTTCACTGGCTATGGCGGCAATATCGTCGGCCAGCACCAGGTTCATGCTCACAAAGTCACCGCAAATTTCCGGTTTGCGGTCGCGAATCAAAATCCGTCCGCTGTCCGTCAGTCCGTTGGCGGCAAGGATATCGCGCGCGTCGGTGTTGATGATAATTTTTTGAATTTCATCCACGTTCAACAACGTATTGAGAATCCAACGAAAGAGCGGCTTGCCGGCGAAATCACGGAAGTTTTTTCCCGAAACCCGCGCGCTATGCGCTTTCATCGGTAAAAGGGCAACATATTGATAGTCAGTCATTTTTTAGTTTGCCTCTTGATGCTTTCAAACGATTGTCCAAGATAGAGTCCATCATGGAATGTTATGTGGCCAGACTAATAACCATCGCAGATGCTGGCACATTACTTTTGTGCTGTTAATACATAATTCCGCCCACAGATCAAAAAGCGCAAGGCAAATGGCGGCGCAAGTTTTTTGTGGAGATACTTGACTTCCCCGGGAAACGTACTGTTTGGACCGAACAAATCCCAATGTGTCGGCACTAGGACATCCGCCCCCGTCCGTTCGGCCATCATAAACGCTTCGCGAATGCTCATATTGCCTACGATGCCGGCTTCATTCCGGAAATAGTTGCGTTCATTGACTGGAAGGAACGCATAGTCAATCGCCACGCCGGCAAGTGCCAAGAAAATTTCCGAATGGGGAATGGTATCTCCGGCATGGTAGATGGTGCAATCAGGCCATTCCATGAGATAACCCATGAAACGCAATTCGCCGGCGGAGTTGCGTTCCAAAATCGTGTGCGCTGCGGGAATGGCACGAATACGCAACGTCCCGATAGTCGTCTCCTTTTCCGAGGCGCGGATGATTTTAGCCTTTGGAATACCGCATTCGAGGAGAATGGAATCCACTTCGTAGGGACATATAAAGCGAACGGCTGGCGAGGCTGCGGCAATCATTCGGACGCTCTTCGGATCAGTATGGTCTAGGTGCGCGTGAGTCAGCAAAACGTGGCTGATACCGGAAAGCCCATGTGCTTGAACCGCCGCCGGGTAAAGCCGTTTCATATGACTCCCGAACTGATCAGCCACAGCATCCGTCAAATAAGGGTCTATCGCCACACGGTCTCCATCGTGTTCAAACAGATAACCCGTTTGCCCGAGCGAACAAACGTTTAGGAAATTCTGTTTATTAGGATGGTTTTTAGGCATCGGGTGGAGTGCAAAGCGTGGAGTGAAGTAAACCGCAAGACCGTGTTACCTTAAAAGCCCAACGTAAATTGAACACCGGCCTGATTGTCTGTCACGTTGCCGCCGGTTGGTCTTTGATCATAATACCATTGGTAAAAAATCTGGCCGACAAGGTATTTGCCAAGTTTCGCCTGGAAGCCAAGGCGGGCGTTCCAATAGTCATCCGTATATTTCGCAAGTCCGGTGGCGGTGGTGTCAGGGGTGTAATCAACGTTGTAGTAGCCCACATTGAAGGTGGCCATAAAGCGGTCCGTGATACCTTGGTTCACACCGAGTCTGGCTCCGGTGCTAGTGTAATAGTAGCCGCTGTAAATGGAGGCATATTGCTGCCGGGAGCCGGTCAGGTTCATTGTCGTGCGTTCCGCAAGCTGGTACTGGCCGGTAACGGTGAACACGGTGGAAATGGTGTCGGGGTTGCCATCTTCATATTGAATCCATTCCGCGCCGACGGAAGCATCGAAGGTGAGTTTTTCAGTGTAATTATAGCGCAAGCGCGCGAGGAGCTGTTCAAACGTCTGGTCCTGACCCCCGGTGACCACATCCAAACCGCCGATCACACCCACACTAGCATGCAGGTTCTCTTCAATTTCATAATTAAACCAGTCCTTGGTATTGTATTCGGTGTAACCGGTCAGACCCGGCTGGTCATAGCCGACGCTGTATCGCTGGAAATCGCTTTCCAGAGAGGTACGTTCCCCCAATTGATACGCGAGGGAAATCGTGGTGGTGATGGTTTGGATTCCGGTGCGCTGGCCGGCCTCAACCAGGGTAGTTTTCTGATCTTCATAATCCTGCCTCAATCCGAAAATGAACTTGCTTATCGGCCAGAGCAGATTGAGTGTGCCGAACTGGTCTATGGAATTATTGCTAGAATAATGGTCAAAGAATTGAAAGCGCGGGCCGTAGTCCAGGATGAACAATTTCCCCGGCCAGTCTTCGGGCGGTTGAATAATGAGAGCGTCGGGTGAAAGGGAGAGGACATCAACATGGGCGTCGCGATAGGTAACTAAGGCGGCATCGTCCCCGGCGACAGCCTGCACGGCGGGCTGAACGGTCCATATTTCATCGGCCTCGGTGTTCATGGAGGAAAACAATATGTTATCGTCGTAAGTCATGCCGGCGGTAACCCGCGGATGCAAATCAAATGGTCCCAGCCGAAAGTCCAGAGGCTTTTTTTGGTCGGTTGATTCAGTCGTGGTATCGTCTGACGCTGCCGCAGTTGAATCATTTTGCGCGACTGCGTTGGCACTCGACTTTAAAAACACACACGCCACCGCGAGGCTAATCCAGTTTCGAAAGATGCAATACATTTGGCCTTGGTTTTGGAATCGTCCGTCAGCAATTACACCGTATTTTCAATAACTCCTTCAAAATTTTTATATCACGCCGAATTTGTGTGTCTATTAAATAAAAAAAATAAAAAGCCCGTTTCATCATCGAACATTTTTAATTACGACCGGCCACGCACATCCGTTTATTTTCACACTTCGTGCCCGTCAGTTCGCAGATGCTTTTTGCTCTCGCATTTGCCAACCGAGTTTTTCAGCTCCCCGGGTTGCCATAAAAGTTGACCTCGTTGCCGCTGTTCCCCAAACAGTCCATAAAGTCCACAAAGAGCGCCCGGAAAGAAAACGGGCATATTAAATCATCGTGCAAAAAATACCGGTCTGTGGAGACATCCTGGTCGAGGGCATTGAGTTGATGATCCAGCAGGAACAAGCCCGCCTGGTGGTGTTGACACCAATGCCATAGTCGGTTGCCGTCAGATGTGTTGTTACAGCGTAGATGCCGCTTTCGGAAAATCCTATGTCGAAGTCGTTTGAAACCGGCCAGAGCCACGCCTATGCGAAGGATTCTTGCAATTGATAATTTTATAAATTTGATAGGCTTTGGTTTTGTTTGAAAAGTTTTTGGCATCTACCGTCCTGATTCTCCTTCATTTCTTCCATTGCAATAACTAAATCAAAAAGCTCGTCTTGTGTCATTACAATTTTAGGCCAATGGTATTCATATTTCGGACGCGAGGTGATCGTGAACAGGGGAACGGTCTTGACAACAGCGAAAGCCTTCTTCCACATTAAAATCAATTTATTTTCATGACCCTCAAAACCGAACTATTTTACAAACTTCCACAAAATGTCATCGCCATCTTCACCGGTCGCAATCTCTTATGGCACGCGCTGGCCATTGTCCTGACGATCATGAGTGTCATGTCAGGCTTCGACTGGTTTTATTATCGTTCGACGCGGGTAGAGGCGTTGCTTCAACTTGCCCGCCCGGCCATTATGTTCGGAGCCATACTTCCGGCTTTGGCAACTTTTGTCATTTTGATAATTGGCGAGGTTAGAAAAAACCGCCGCATCATCACGACTGCGTGGGCTTTGGGACAGACGGCCATTCTCAGCTATGTTGTATCCTGCGGCTACAAGGCATTCACCGGACGCACCGGGCCGCCATTTAGAGGCTTCAGAATGCCTGACGCCACTTCACTGGCTGACCCCAGCCATGGCTTCCATTTCGGTTTCATCAAAGGGGGCGTCTTCTGGGGCTGGCCCTCGTCGCACACCACCGTTACGTTTGCCATGACGGCCTGCCTGATCACCCTCTATCCCAAAAACAAGACGCTTGTTTTCATCGCGTTGTTTTATGCGCTCTATATCGGCTTCGGCGTCTCGGTGACCATCCATTGGTTCTCCGACTTTGTGGCCGGAGCCATCATCGGCAGTATGAACGGGACAGTAATAGGAAGAAGTTTTAGAATGAAACTGGCTTGAAGCTCGCAATTCAAATAAAGAATGTAGTCCTTTTGAAATCAGAAGCGTTTCCGATTGCCGCCCCAGTGGCTCGCAAAACTAGAAACACCAACCTTCAGGAATTCTTCGTGCTTGCCGGAATTTTGAAAGAGATTGCCGTTGCTGTTCAGCCGACAATTTGCGGAAGAGTTTCCATCCCTTATCAACAAGGCCGTTCCCGTGTGAATAACGAACGCAATCTGCGTGTCAGTCCGAAAAAAAATGCGCCGACGCCTAACCCGTTTCTTGGCCGTGAGCGTTGATGTGAAAATGCCGGGCGAGATAAGCGTCCACTTCGACTTTGGGAAAACGAACGATTTTTGACGTGAGTTTGATGAAGGGCAGACGACGCTGCCGCATGAGATTATCAATCGTCCGTCGGCTGACATTCAAGCGTCGGGCAACCTGTGATTTGGTTTCGTAATCCGGCAGTGCGGAAATTTCTGTTCGCTCCGGGTTCATGTTCGTATCCATTTATATGTTCACAGCTATCACTTTGCCAGAAGACGAAATAGCAAAGGTGTCTTTGGGACACTAAATTCATCGCGCAATCCGGCTGCGACATTGGAGCATTTGACCGTCAGGAAGCTGTTTAATCTTCAATACGCTTTACCCCTAATTTTCATTAGGCTTTCGAGTGCGCGCAAAAGCCGCGCCAGAGCCGCGCAATTTTTCGCAGTCGCGGACAAGGAACAGGCAGTCCCTGATCGTGGACTTGGCCGTGCATAAAACGCGAACACGGATGACCGTGTCCGTGAACAGTCCGCAGTCATTTTCAGTCCGTGACCGTGACCGCGTCCGTGATTTGTCCGTGTCCACGTCCAGTCCAAGCCCGCGCACAGTCCGCGAACAGGCAACGGATAATCTGGCGCGAAGTAATTTTTGCGCGGAAATTCCGCGACTCATGCGTGAACCCCAAAACCATAATCTGATTAGGGGTAGGGCTTTGTCCTAAAAAAGAATGACTGCGATACTGTGTGCGCGTGAATCAGAGGCCGATTATGTGTCGCCGGTCGGCGCGTCAATCTATTGCTCGCCTCATCCGGCTGCGCTCCAAATTGACCCGCCGCCCGGCTCCGAGATTTTGCCTCTAGATTCCGCGCACGGGGAATTTACGGTGCGACAGATACAGGCGCAGCATCATGCGTTGGCGGTAATTCGCAGCGGGACGACGTTGCCAGCCTGCTTGGGCGGCATGATGGAGAACCAAGCTTTTGCCTCGGCATCGGTCGCCAAGGCGCGGTAGTTGGAAAATATAACCTGTGGTGAATTGCCACATTCCAGCGCCACGGCAGGCACGTCTTTGAGCACAGCCACGCGATAGGAAATATAAGAGTGGCGGAACCCGTTGCGCTTCCACGACACCTTGGCCCGTGCCGCCGCGCGCTCAAAACGGTCGCCCAAGGCGTTACCGACATTTTCGGCCTTTTCATCGCAGGGATTCATCAAGCCGAACCGCTTGGCATACGGAGTCAGCCACACGGCGAGATTGTCACTAATTGGCACCAACCGGCGGGCGGCCGTCTTGGCGTTTTCCGCGCTCACAACAATCAATTTTTCAGACAGCCGCACATCTCGCCAGTCCAGTCGTGAAACTTCTGACAATCGCAAACCGGCAAACGCGGCAATGGCCAGCGCCGGGACAATGGCCGCGTCCGCTGCCGCGAGGATGGCGCGCATTTCATCCGGCGGGTAGATGCCGATGGGCGCGGGCACTTTCCGGGGCGTGGAAATTTCTGAAAGTTCAAGGGCAAGTTCAGCGGACACATATTTCTGGCGGCGGGCGAAGTTGAACAGGCTCACGATCTGCCGGAGCATATTTTCCTTGGTGCGCGCGGCGGTGTCCTTTTTCGTCTTTTGTTTTTTCAATCCGTAAATCCATTGTTGAACCAGCGGCGCGCTGACGGCGATCATGGGCAGCACAAACGCTTTGGAGAATTGACCGAGGCGAAATTGAAGGTCGTGGATATGCACCGCCGAACAACCGGCGCTCCGCCGATCAGCGATGAATTCCGTGACGACTTCGGCGACAGTTTTGCGCGGCATGTTGGACGGATGCTTCTGTTTGTAGAACTGCATCGCTTCCGTGAGGGTCACACCCGGTAACAGACTCGCGCGGGCAGTGGTGTAGTCACGCACGATTTCCACCAGCCGGGCGGCACTGGCGTTGCCGATGCCTTCGTTCTTGGCCAGCAACGCGAGGGCTTGTTCGAGGGATACGCGATCTGCGGCGCTCAACGCCGCCGCTCCGAGCGCACCCTGTGCTTTCTGCTCCGCGACGCACAGCGCCTCGGCATTGGCCTGGGCGAAGTCCATGAAGCGGCGAAGCTGACGCTTTCCGCCCGCGTAGTAACTCAACAAAAAAGTCGGAAAATTTTTACCGCGAACATGACCGTTATTTTTGTAAATTTTCACCGCGACATCGCCATTGCGGACAACGTGCGGCCAAGTTTTCGGCAGACGAGCGGGCTTTGATTTCGGCAAAATCAAATCAGCAGAAAAACCATTCTTCATGCGTCAAAGTGTAACAACACTGTAACAACATTTCAAGACATATCAAAAAACCCTTTATTTTGATGGTGCCGACGGAGGGGGTCGAACCCACACATCTGTGAAGATACTAGATTTTGAGTCTAGCGCGTCTGCCAATTCCGCCACATCGGCCACCAAGAGCAACTATATTTTCAGTTTCGCCCAAAGTAAATCATTTTCAGCGCGCGGAAAAATTTGCTTTGCGGCGCAACTGCGTTTTCAATGATTGCGTGATAGCAAAACGTGTCATTCCGTGCCTCGACGTTCACGACGGCAACGTCACGCGCGGCGTGCAATTTGGAAAAGCCGAGGCGGGCGAATTAAAAAATGTCGGCGACCCCGTCGCGCTCGCGCTGCGTTACAACGAGCAGGGCGCGGACGAAATGGTTTTCTTCGACATCACCGCCAGCGCGCACGGTCGCGGCACGATGGTGGACGTGATCGAGCGCGCCGCCGACCAATGCTTCATGCCCCTCACCGTCGGCGGCGGAATTAAATCCGTCGAGGAAATGTATCAAATGCTGCGCGCCGGTGCGGACAAGATCAGCATCAATTCTTCCGCGCTGGCGAATCCCGATTTGATCCGCGCGGGCGCGGAAAAATTCGGCAGCCAGTGCATCGTCGTTTCCATTGACGCGAAAAAAATCGCGCCGGACAAATGGGGCGTGTTTTCGCACGGCGGACGCAAGGACACCGGCCTCGACGCGATTGACTGGGCAAAAAAAGCGGTTCAACTTGGCGCGGGCGAAATTGTTTTGAACTCCATTGACGCCGACGGCACGAAGGCCGGGTTCGACCTCGTCATCACGCGGCGCGTGAGCGAAGCCGTGGGCGTGCCGGTGGTGGCCAGCGGCGGCGCGGGCACGCTGGAACACATGGCGGAAGTGCTGCTCGCCGGCAAAGCCGACGCCGTCCTCGCCGCGAGCATTTTCCATTTCGGCACGTTCACCGTGGGCGACGTGAAACAATTTTTGGCGAAGAAAAAAATTTCGGTGCGCTTATGAATTAGTCGTATAAAACAATTACAGACTCAATCCAATGCAACTCTACAAATACGCAGGCTTGGCAGGATTGAAAATTCTCGAAGATTTACGGCTCAAGGTAACGCCTCCAAACCAGTTTAACGACCCTTTTGAATTAACTCCGCGTTCAAGAGTTACAATCAAACAGGGTGACATGATAGAAAAGGTAAAAAATAATCCTGAATATTTCCGACCTGTTTACAACGACATGGTTGAAAAAGAAGGTTATCCGTATTCCTTTTCAAAATTCCTTGACGACTTACCAGCACAAATAAATAAGCAGTATAATAAATTTTTGAAACTCTATGGGGATGCACTCGTTGAACAAGATTTGGCCTCTTTAAATGACGCAAGTAATTATATTGGAATTCTCTGCCTTACATCGACAAATAACAGCATTCCAATGTGGTCATACTACACCGACCATCATCGAGGAATGGTTGTCGGCTTCGACCTGAATCAAACTTCATTTCCTCATTCTGTTTTCAGCAAGATATGGTATCTGAAACGTCGATTAAGTGTTGACCCGCAATTAAGGCCGCCAAGCAGACAATGGTTTATCCAAGTCACAAAAGTCATTTTTTCCAAAAGTGAAGAATGGAAATCAGAAAATGAATATAGATTTGTATTTCGGTTACGAGATCTTGTTCAGCCTAAAGCCAAAGGAAAGAAAATTAGCTTTTTCGTCGATATTTCGAGCAGCATGGTCAAAGAAGTGATTTTGGGTTGTCGTGTTTCAAAAAAGAGAGAAGCTCAAGTTAGAAAAATCCTTGAGGCAAAGCGTTTTTCTCATGTAAAACTTCTGCGCATCAAACGCGATAGAAAGAAATTTCAATTTCAAATAGTTTCTGCCGCAAAATCAGAAAATTAAATTTATGAACGACCTGACCCAATCCCGCTGGCTGCCCATCGTGCTGCTGACCTGCTCGAACATTTTCATGACGTTCGCGTGGTATGGCAATCTGAACTCGAAATTCAAAGGCACGCCGCTCTGGCTGGTCATCCTCGCGAGCTGGGGCATCGCTTTCTTTGAATATCTTTTCATGATCCCGGCCAATCGCTGGGGCAACTCGGTTTATTCCGTCACGCAACTCAAAATCATCCAGGAAGTCATCACGCTCTCGGTCTTTTGTGTCTTCGCGATTTTTTATCTCGGCGAACGCATCCGGTGGAATTACGTCGCGGCGTTTGTGTGCATCCTCGCAGCGGTGGCGTTCGCCTTTTTGCCAAAAGACTGAACAACCGAGGCGCAGAGTTGAAAACTCTCTTGGCAGCGGCGATTCGTTCTGTTTAATTGGCCGCGCCGAATGAGAAGTTCACCCGCCATTGCGCGACTTATTTTTTTAGTCGCGGTTTTTCCATTCATTTCCAACGCGCAACAATCGGAGTGGGAAGTTCAGGCGCTGAATCAAATCATCCCGGACGCGCCTCAAGGTCATGTGGAATATGATCTGGCGTCGGGCACGGCGCACGGCACGAACGGCGTTTTCGTGAAATACGGCGGGACGACGCTCACGGCGGATAACGCGTCGTTGAACTGGCAGACGGGCGGAGCGGTGGCCGACGGACATGTGCGCATCGAGGAAGGCGACCAAATCTGGATTGGCGAACACATCAGCTACAATTTCAAAACGCACCAGATGCAGAGCGAGGAATTTCGCACCGGCAAGCCGCCGGTGTTTGCGCAAGGCGAACAACTGCGGGGCGACTTGAGCAATCACGTTTATACCGCGCGCAACACTTATGTCACGACGGATGACGTTAGCGACCCGGTCGTTCGCGTGGAGGCCAGCAAAATAAAAATTGTTCCCGGCAAATATGTGGAAATGTGGAACGCGGTTTTGTTCGTGGACGGTGTGCCGTCCTTTTATTTTCCGTATTACCGGCGCAATTTGGGATGGCACGCGAACAATTTGAATTTCCTTCCCGGCTATCGCAGCGCTTACGGACCGTATTTGCTTACAAGTTACAATTGGTTTCTTGGCGACGACGCGGACGGCAAATTTCATTTGGATTATCGTGAACGCCGCGGCGTCGGCACCGGCCCGGATTTGAACTTGCATCTCGGCCAATGGGGCGAAGTTAAATTCAAATATTATTATCTCCACGACCACGATTCTGGCGAAAGCATCAGCACCAACGGCTTTGCCAATTTGGGCACGATTCCCCAAAACCGCCAGCGCGTTTATTTCGCCTATCAGGCGACGCCATTCACGAATCTGAACGTCAAGGCGCTCGTGAATTATCAAAGCGACCCGCTCGTGCTGCACGATTTTTTTGGAAACGACTATGCCGACAATCCGCAGCCAAACTCGTTCGTCGGAGATCAACCGCGACTGGCCAAACTGGAGCCTCGATGCCGAAACCACGCCGCACGTGAATAATTTTTTTGACCAGGTCGAACGCCTGCCCGACGTGAAACTCACCGGGTTCAGCCAGCAGGTTTTTAACACGCCAGTCTATTACCAGAGCGAAAGTTCGGCCGGTTACTATCGCCATGTTTTTGCGGACACCAATGACGCGCTGTATGCCACCACGAATGGTCCGATGCCAAGTTACTCCGCCGCTCGCGCCGACACGTATCATCAATTGCTTCTGCCCGAGGTGCTTTTAGGCTGGCTGAACGTCACGCCACGCGTCGGCGGCCGGTTCACTTATTACAGCGAGGAGAGCGGCCCGGGCGCGACCAACAGCGAAACTTACCGCACCGTTTTCAACACCGGGGTGGACGTTTCGTTCAAAACCTCGCGCCTGTGGCCAAACGCAACCAATTCGCTGCTGCAAGTTGACGGTCTGCGCCACATCGTCGAGCCGTCGGTTAATTATGTTTTTGTACCCGCGCCGAGCACAACACTGCCACAATTCGATTCCGAGTTGCCGAGTCTCATGCTGCTGCCGATTGAATTTCCCGATTACAACGACATTGATTCGATTGACAGCCAGAACGTGATCCGATTCGGCCTGCGCAACACGCTGCAAACCAAACGCGACGGCGAGGTCGAAAATCTTTTGGACTGGAATGTTTTAATGGACTGGCGGCTGCATCCAAACCCGACGCAGCAAACGTTCAATGATTTGTATAATGAACTCGCCTTTCGCCCGCGCACGTGGCTCACGTTCGAATCACAAACGCGTTACGACATCAATAACGGCCATTTCAACATGGCCTTCGATCAAGTCACGCTCGCGCCGAACGAAAAATGGAGCTGGAGTCTCGGCCATTGGTATTTGCGGCAGGAATTCATCGGCGAAGCGGACAATTTGATCACGAGCACCATGTTTTTCCGGCTGAACGAAAACTGGGGGTTTCAGGCCACGCATGATTTCAACGCGCAAACTGGCCTTTTGCAGGAGCAATTTTATACCATTTACCGCGACATGCGGAGTTGGACGGGTGCGCTTACTTTTCGTTTGATTGACAATGGCACCGGCCCGGAAGATTTCACCGTGGCTTTCACCTTTTCGCTTAAAGCGAGCCCGAACTACCACCTCGGCGATGACGCCGTCCAGCCGTATAACCTCGTCGGCGAGTAAAGTTTTTATTGCACCGCCGGAAGCAAAATGCTGAATGTCGCACCTTTTTTCGTTTCGCTTTCCGCGTGGATTTCGCCGCCGTGTTCCTGCGCGATGCGCTGGCAAATGGCGAGACCCAATCCGGTTCCGTTTTTCTTCGTTGTAAAAAATGGATCGAACAATTGTTTGAGATTTTCAGGCGCAATGCCCACGCCCGTGTCGCTAAATTGAATCCGCATACACCGTTGCCCCGGTTTTACTTCCACGATTTCCGTGCCGACCGTCAATGTGCCGTTCGTTCCCATTGCTTCGATGGCATTGAACAGGAGATTCATAAACGCCTGTTGCAATTGATATTCATCCCCGCGAACCGTATCCGGCACTGCTTGGTACCGGCGTTCGAGCGAAATCAACTTGCCATGGAGTTGATGTTCAATCAGCCGCAACGAATGATCCAGCAGCTCATGCACGCGCACGGATTTAAATTCATTTCTGCCCGGCGTTGCAAACCGCAGCATTTGAGTGACGATCGAATCAATCCGCTTCAACTCGCGTTCAACCACTTCGGTCAATTCCTTGTCCTCGCCTTTTTTCAAAAGCAATTCAATGAAAGTGTTGATGGCGACCAGGCCGTTTTTAATTTCATGCGCCATGCCCGCCGAAAGCATTCCGAGGCTGGCCAGCCGGTCGAGCCGCCGCAGGTTCTGTTCGGAAAGCTGCGCGGAATTCCAGGGAATGGAATCTTTCAAACCGCTGTTTTTTTCATTCGTGCCGTCCGCTGGCATATTAAAAATAAATTTTACCGCGCCTGCTTTCGACTTTTTGAACAAAGGGCATGGCAATACTAAACCGTCATCGCGTTCCGACAAACAAAAAAACAATCTGAATCGGCTGGCATTTGCACGCCTTGCGATTACGCTATCCTCGCCGAATGGAAAAAACTTTTGACTACATCGAATCTGTAATCGCCGACACCCGCAAAGGCAAAATGGTCATCGTCGTGGACGACGCCGACCGCGAAAATGAAGGTGATTTGATTCTCGCCGCGCAGCATGTCACGCCTGCCGCCGTCAATTTCATGGCCAAGTTCGGGCGTGGTTTGATTTGCGTCGCCACAAATCCCGAACGCCTCCAGCAACTCGGCATCGAGCGCATGGTCCGCCAGAACCGCGAAAGTTTCCGTACCGATTTTCAAGTGAGCGTGGACGCCGCGCGCGGAATCACCACCGGAATTTCCGCCGCCGACCGCGCCAAGACGATTCAAATCATGGCCGACCCGACCGCCGTGCCGGAAGATTTGGTCCAGCCCGGCCACGTTTTTCCGCTGCGCGCGCGACCCGGCGGAGTTTTGCAACGCGCCGGCCACACCGAAGCCGCCGTGGATTTGGCCACGCTCGCCGATTGCCGTCCCATCGGCGTGCTGTGTGAAATTTTGAACGACGACGGCACGATGGCGCGCCTGCCACAGCTTTTGAAATTCGCCAAAAAGCACAAACTAAAAATCTGCACGATTGAAGATTTGATCCATTTCCGCCGCACGCGCGAAAAATTGGTCGAGCAGATTGAAGTCGTGAAGCTGCCCACAGATTACGGCGAATTTGATTTGCATTTATATCGCTCGAAGATTGACGGCCAGCATCACCTCGCGCTCGTACGCGGTGAAATTGCCGGCGCGAAAAATGTCCTCGTGCGCGTCCATAGCGAATGTCTGACTGGCGACGTCTTCGGTTCGCGCCGCTGCGATTGCGGGCCGCAACTGCATCAGGCGATGAAGCAAGTTTCAGAAGCCGGGCGCGGCGTGATTCTTTATATGCGGCAGGAAGGTCGCGGCATCGGCCTCGCACCGAAGATTCAGGCTTATAAATTGCAGGAGCAAGGGTTGGACACGGTCGAGGCGAATGAAAAACTCGGCTACGGGATGGATTTGCGCGAATACGGCCTCGGCGCGCAAATCCTCGTTGACCTCGGCCTGAAAACCATCCGGCTGCTGACGAACAATCCGAAAAAAGTCGTCGGGCTGGAAGGCTACGGCCTGAAGATCACCGAGCAGGTGCCGATCAAAATAAAATCCAATCCGCACAACGAACGGTATTTGAAAACGAAGCGCGAGAAATTGGGCCATCTTCTATGAACTTAAATCAGCATAATAAATTTGTAAGGTTTATTTTGCGAACGATAGATGTTTTGGTTTCTTTTCGATCTGGGCGGATTGTTCGTTGGGACGAAGAACCGTTTCAGAAATCAAGTGAAGCACAAAAGCGTGTCGGTGGATTATTTATGGCGCTTTTCCCGATTTGTTTTTTGATTTTTCTAAAGAATGCCAAGCTTGTTGATTCTTGGGTGGATTCAATACTGCGTAGTTCTGTTGCGTGGCTTTATCTTGGTTTTATCGGTGGAGTTTGTCTTGCTCTTCTTATCGCTTTCAAGGTTGCGCCGAAAATACCATTGATTGTTTCAGTTCCAATTGCTTTTGTGGCTTGGCCGGTCTTTCTATGGTTTGCTTGGACGCGTCCATTTTGAATCATGTTAAAACCCATCAAAACCAAAACGGCACGCGCCAGCGGCGGCACATTCGCCATCGTCGCGTCGCGCACTTGACGGCAGTCCAAAAACAGTCCATTTTTAGACCATGAAAGTTTTAAGCGTCAGCAACGCCAAATCCAAACTTGGCCGCGTGATTGACCGGGTCATCAAAACGCGCGAGCCGGTTGTCATCCCGCGCGGCGTCAATCATGTGATGATCGCGCCGTATCACCTGCCCACGCCGGATGAAATGGAACTGGCGCGCATTGGCCGGGAAATGGATCAAGGCCGCGAACCTGTCGAGGAAAATGATGAATTGACGGAAGCGATCCAGTCGGAAATCCGCAAATATCGCGCTGAAAAACGCCGCCGCAAATGACGGTTGTTTTTGACACGAATGTTTTCGTTTCCGCCGCCGCTTCGCGGAAAGGTTCTTCGTGGCAGTGCTTTGTGTTGCTGGCAAGACGGGAATTCCAACTGGCCGTCACAAAAGAAATTCTGGACGAATACGAAACCATCGCCGAACGCTTTTCGCGCAAACCCGGAAAACATTGCGGAATGAAATGGCGTCCGATCTTTCATTGGTTGCAGGACAGCGCAGGATTTTATGAACCCGCGCCGCTGGGCAAACAGCGCAGCCGCGATGCGGACGATGATATTTTTCTGGCTTGCGCGCTGGCAGGCGGCGCAAAAATAATCGTTTCAAAAGACAACGACTTGCTCGACTTGGGGAAACCGTTCGGCGTCGAGATTTTGAAGCCAGCGACTTTTGTCGCGCGTTTCAAATAAATTCCATTTAATCTGCAATTGAAAATTGTGTTGCGCAAAAATCCAAAACTGAAATTGAAGTCCGGCGGCGGCACGTTCGCCATCGTCGCGTCGCGCTTTTGTCTTGAAACCAGAAGCGCGTAGCGTATAATGAGCGTATGAAGACTTTAACAATTACGGAAGGGCGCGGGCGGTTGGGACATTGGCTCAAAAAAGCGACCGAAGGTGAAGACGTGGGTTTTGTTTTTGAAGGAAAGATTGTCGCGCTGCGTCCGGTGGAAGTTTATTCCGGTGACTACGCCTTGCAGGAATACGGACTGACGCCAAAGGAAATGGCCAAGGCGGAGCAGCGCATCCGCGCGGAGATAAAGGCTGCTCGCAAACGCGGTGAAGTCACCAAGTTCACGGGGAGTCTCAATGATTTCCGTTGAACTGACGAAACGATTCAAGAAAATCGTGCGTGAAGCCAAACGCGAAGCAGAAGTTTCCGCGACGCTCAAATTGGTGGTTGAAGGTTTTGGAAAGCCGCATCTTCATTCCGGCCTGTCCATCCGCAAGCTGGGCAAACGGCTTTACGAGTGCCGCACCAACTTGGCCTGGCGACTGGTTTTCGAGGCGAACAAAAGTGTTTTGCTTTTCGATTTTGCGGGTGACCATGACGAAGTGCGGAATTATCTGCGCGGCAAACGCTGAAATTTTCCGATGCTAAAAACAGTTTCAAAATTAAAATTGAAAACCGGCGGCGGCACCTTCGCCATCGTCGCCTCGCGCTACAACGCGGAGTTTGTGGACGCGATGCTGCACGCGGCGCGCGAGGAATTGCTGCGCGCCCGGGCGCACGTCCGCATCGTGCGCGTGCCGGGCGCGTTTGAGATTCCGGCGACGGCGGCGCGGCTGGCGCAACCGAAACGTTACGCGGCCATCATCTGCCTCGGCGTCATTTTTCAGGGCGAGACGAGCCACGCGCAGCACATCGGCTGGGGCGTGACGCACGCGCTGGCGCAAATCCAGGTGCTGCAAAAAATCCCCGTCATCCACGGCGTGTTCGTTTTTGAAAAAGTGAAGCACGCGAAGGTTCGCTGCCTCGGCAAGAAACACAATCGCGGCACGGAAGCGGCGCAGACGGCTTTGGAAATGGCGCGGGTGATGAGAAATTTGCGCAGTTGAAAAGCGGCAAGCCCAAGGCAAGCAACTTTTCGGCAAACGCTTGTGAAATTTTTCACAAAAAACTTGTCGCCTCTTTAATCGGATGTTAAGCTTCGCGTGCATGATGAAAGTTTCTTCGGTTTTTCTTTTTGCCGCTGCGCTGTTTATCGCGCCGGTTTTACGCGCGGCGGACATTGTGGGTGTCATCACCCTCAAAGGCACGCCGCCGGCGGAAAAGGAAATCACACCGCTGGAGGACGACCCGACTTGCGGCCCGCTGCAGACGGAAAAGCCCACAACGCATTTTTATGTCGTCGGACCAAATGGTGAATTGGCCGACGTGGTTGTTTCGCTCAAAGGTGTCACTGGCAAGTCCACCGGTGCCAGCGCACCGCCCGCCCTGCTTGATCAGAAAGGCTGCCTTTACGTGCCGACGATTTTGGCGGTGCAAACGGGACAAAAGATCACCGTTAAAAATTCCGACCCTTGCATTCATAACGTCCATACCACTCCGACGGTGGCCGGCAATCAGGAATTTAACGACGCACAGATGCCCGGCGGGGCGGATTTGACCTACACCTTTCCGCAGCCGGAGATGTTCCTGCGATTCAAATGCGATGTGCATCCGTGGATGTTTGCGTGGGTGAGCGTGATTGACAGCCCCTATTTCTGCGTCAGCGACAAGGACGGCAAATTCGTCATCAAAAACGTGCCGCCCGGCAAATACACTGTCGAGGCCGACCATCGCAAACTCGGCGCGCAAACGCAGGATGTCGAAGTTGCGGACAAAGACGTGACCGTTAATTTTACTTTTGAGGTGAAATAAATTGTAGCGTCGGCGCCGTGTGCCGATCGAGTCGGGCACAAGCCCGGCACATTTGCAATTCTGAATGAACGCAAACACGCCGATAGAAACCAATCGTCCGTTGCACTGCTTCGCCGTGCTGACGGCGGTCGCCACGTTTTTGCTGCTCGGTGCCGGCGGGCTTGTGACCAGCCATGAAGCCGGAATGTCCGTGCCCGACTGGCCGAACAGTTACGGTTACAACATGTTTCTGTTCCCGCCGTCAAAATGGATCGGCGGAATTTTTTACGAACACACGCACCGGCTTTTGGCTTCGGTCGTTGGTCTGATGACGACAATTCTTGCCGTCTGGCTTTGGCGAAAAGATTCGCGCAAATGGATGCACCGGCTTGGCGTGGCCACGTTTCTGCTCGTCGTCGCGCAAGGCGTTCTGGGCGGCCTGCGCGTGACATTGCACATGGACAACTTGGGAATTTTCCACGGCATCATTGCTCAACTGTTTTTTGTTTTGACCTGCGCGATAGCATTGTTCACAAGCCAGTTTTGGGTTGAACTGGTGGCGAAGCGAAAAACTTTTTCCGTTCCGTGCAACTTGCGAACACTTGTACTGGCGACAACCTTCCTGATTTTCCTGCAATTGATTCTCGGCGCAACGATGCGGCATCAGCACGCGGGTTTGGCCATTTCCGATTTCCCGCTCGCGCATGGAAAAGCGTGGCCGGACACGAGCGCCGACGCTGTCGCGCGCTACAACGCCGAGCGCGTGGACGTCATTTCTGAAAATCCCATCACCGCGTTTCAAATCATATTGCAAATGATTCATCGCCTCGTTGCGCTGGCGATTCTCATTTTTGTCGCGGTGTGCGCGTGGCAGGCGTGGCGGCAGCTCGGCAAAAAAGATTTGCTCGCAAAATTCGCGCTGTTCTGGCTCGCGCTGATCGTTTTACAAATTGGACTTGGCGTTGGAACCATTTTGTCAAACAAGGCTGCCGACATCGCGACGGCGCACGTGCTCGTAGGCGCACTTTCGCTCGTGACAGGCGCGCTCTGGTGCATTATTGCTTTTGGCCGTTCGGCGAAAATGCCGGGCACGGAAACCGCGCTTTTCGGCGTGTTTGGAACTTTTGCCGTAAATAAACAATGAAAGAAATCTCTGCAGAAATTTTAAGCTCGGCTCCCGCTGAAAAAAGTTGGACGGCGGTTTTTGCCGACTTGGTCAAGGCGCGGCTGACAACGCTGGTTTTGCTGACGACTGCCGTCGGATTTTACATCGGCGAAATTGGTACGATAAACTGGTTTCTCTTTTTCAACACACTCGCTGCGACCGGACTTGTTGCAATGGGCGCGTCGGCGTTGAACCAGTTGCTCGAACGCGAATACGACGCAAAAATGCGCCGCACGCAGGACCGTCCGCTGCCGTCGGGACGTTTGCAGCCGACGACCGTCGCCATTTTCGGCGGAATCACTTCGGTTGCCGGTTTAATTTATTTGGCGCTCGTGGTGAATCTCCTCACGAGCGTTCTCGGCGCGGTCACGCTCGTCAGTTATCTTTTCATTTACACGCCACTCAAGCGCGTGACGTGGTTGAACACGGCGATTGGCGCGATTCCCGGCGCGTTGCCACCGCTCATGGGCTGGACGGCGGCGCGAAATGAGTTGAGCGGCGAAGGCTGGGCGTTGTTTGCGATTTTGTTTTTCTGGCAATTGCCGCATTTTTTCGCCATCGCGTGGATGTATCGTGACGAATATGCGAAGGCCGGTTTTAAAATGCTGCCGGGTGTTGACGCCGACGGCAGTCGCACGGCACAACAGGCCGTGAGCAACACGTTCGCGCTATTGGTCGTAAGTTTGTGTCCGTTCGTCTTTAAAATGACGGGAACAATTTATCTTGTCGGCGCGATTATTTTTGGTGTGGGATTTTTGTGGTGTGCGATTCGATTCTCGCGGCAACTGACCTTGACGCGCGCGCGGCAATTATTTTTTGCATCCATTATTTATCTGCCGCTGTTGCTGGCATTGATG
The DNA here is from genome assembly GCA_963719075.1 of uncultured Verrucomicrobiae bacterium. Lineage (GTDB taxonomy): Bacteria > Verrucomicrobiota > Verrucomicrobiia > Limisphaerales > UBA11358 > UBA11358. Next base: position 463,477 of record CAVRAN010000003.1, read on the forward strand.
GTCTTGGACAAATTAAAATAATATGGAACCAATCGTCCATCAATTTCCTCAGTATCGTGAAGGCGAAGAACATCGCGGGCACGATGAACATGCACATGAACATCACAAACCTGATTTTTGGAGCGGTTACGTTTTTTCGACCGACCACAAAATCATCGGCATCCAATACGGCTTTACCGCGCTATGTTTTCTGTTGTTCGGATTTTTCCTGATGTTGATGATGCGCTGGCAGATTGCGCATCCCGGCACGCCCGTCCCGATTGTCGGGTCGTTGTTGGCGAAAATCCTCGGACAGCCGGCGGCAAATGGCGTCATCTCGCCCGACCTTTACAATTCTCTCGGCGCGATGCATGGAACAATCATGGTTTTTTTGGGAATCGTCCCGCTTGCGTTCGCGGCGTTCGGCAATTACGTAGTGCCGCTGATGATTGGCGCGCCGGACATGGCATTTCCGCGCGTCAACATGGCCAGTTATCAAGCCTACTTCCTCGGCGGCCTTGTCATGTTCATCAGCTTTTTCATTCCGGGCGGCGCGGCGCAGGCGGGCTGGACTTCGTATTCGCCGCTGGCGACGACGATTCCGACACACGGACAACTGTTCTGGCTCATCGGCATGGTTTTGCTCATCTCCTCTTCGTTGCTCGGCGCGATAAATTTCATCGCGACAATAATTCAACTGCGCGCGCCGGGCATGACGTGGATGCGCCTGCCGTGGTTCGTCTGGACGCAATTCGTGACGGCGTTCCTGCTGCTGCTCGCGTTTCCGCCGCTCGAAGCCGCGAGCGTCATGCAGTTGATGGACAATGTTGCCCACACGAGTTTCTTTTTGCCGACTGGTCTTGCCATTGGCGGACAATTGGCAAACGTCAGCGGTGGCGGCAGCCCCCTGCTTTGGCAGCATTTGTTCTGGTTTCTCGGCCATCCTGAAGTCTACGTTTTGATTTTGCCGGCGATGGGTATCGTCTGCGAAATCATTGCCAACAACACGCGCAAGCCAATTTGGGGTTACAAATCGCTCGTCTATTCGATCCTCTCGATTGGTTTTTTGTCGTTCATCGTCTGGGCGCACCACATGTATCTGACCGGCATGGGCACGAAAATCGCCACATTCTTTCAGGCGACAACGATGATTATTTCGATTCCGTCGGTTATCATTTTGACGTGCTTGTTCATGTCGCTTTGGGGCGGTTCGATTCGCTTCAACACACCAATGCTGTTTGCGCTAGCGTTTCTGCCAATGTTCGGCATCGGCGGATTGACGGGTTTGCCGCTGGGCTTCAATGTCAGCGACGTTCACCTGCACGACACGTATTACATCATTGCGCATTTTCATTACGTCGTTGCGCCAGGAACCATTTTTGGATTGTTCGCCGGAATTTATTTTTGGTTTCCAAAAATGACGGGCCGGATGATGAATGAATTTTGGGGGCGTGTGCATTTCTGGTGCTCGCTGATTTTCATGAACGTCGTTTTCATGCCGATGTTCGCACAGGGCATGGCGGGGATGCTGCGGCGCATGTCGGACGGCGGCGCAAATTATTCCGCCGCGGTCAACAGCCGCGCCGGCGCGGACGTCATCGGTGGCCTGAGTGATAATATCATGGCGTTGCATGTTTGGATTCTTTGGGGAGCGATAGCTCTGGGACTGGCACAAATTCCATTTATCATCAATCTATTCTGGAGCATCAAACACGGCAAAAAGATCACGAGCGACAATCCGTGGCAGTCCACCACGCTCGAATGGCAGACACCAACGCCGCCGCCGCACGGAAATTTTGACACGCCGCCGACAATTTATCGCGGCCCTTATGAATACAGCGTACCCGGGCATGCCACCGATTTTACACCGCAAAACGAACCACCGACCGGTTCGCCGGTTCCAAAGATTTCAACCGCGCACTAAAATTTTTCATGGAAATTCCCTACGCAATACACCCGCAACCGGACACCGGCCTTTACAACGCGAAAGTCGGCATCTGGCTTTTTCTGGCGTCCGAAGTCATGCTCTTCGGCGGACTTTTTTCCGCCTACGTGCTACTGCGCGTCGGTGCCGACCAATGGCCGCATGGCTGGCTCAATGTCGAACTGGGCACGCTCAACACGCTCATCCTCGCGCTTTCGGCCATTACGACGTTGCTCGCGTGGGTGGCGTGCAAAGTCGGGCAGTTCGGGAAGTTCAAATTTTTTCACGCCTGCACGCTCGCGCTCGCGCTGTCGTTTTTGTGCGTGAAAATGTATGAATATCACGACAAACTCATTCACTACGAAATAAAACTCACCGACGGTCGCATTGCCGACGGTCACATGATTGCCAGCGATACGGATTCCGTCACGATTGAAGGCCGTTATGTGGCTGACGAAAAGGATTTATACGATTTACGCGCACAGAAAAATATTCCGCACGACGAAATTAAAATTCCACGGTCGCAGATCAAATCCATGCAAAATTATGGCCCGTGGCACAATACGTTTCTGGCAATTTATTTCACACTTACCGGTCTGCATGCACTGCACATTCTCGGTGGCAGCATCGTCATCGGCTACCTTTGGGGACCGGGCAGCAAGATGTATAAAACCGATCCCGAACACTTTACCAATCGCATCGAAGTTTCCGGCCTGTTCTGGCACTTCGTGGACTTGGTCTGGATATTTTTGTTCCCGGTCCTATATTTAACCTGACGAATTTATGAGCGAATCGCATTCAGTTGATTACAAAAGTTATCTACGGCGCTGCCTTTACGTCTTCATAGCCGTGCTTTGCGCGACGGCGTTGATGATTTGGGTTTCGTATTTGCCGGAACATTACAGTTGGGCGTTGAAAGTGGCGCTCATCCTTGCGGTTGCCTGCGCCAACGCCTTCGTTGTCGCCGGATTTCTCATGCACTTGATTTCCGAGAAAAAAATGATCTACACACTGCTCGCGTTTACTGTTTTCTTTTTTGCCGGATTGATGGGCTTGACACTTTATGCCATGCACGATTTTCCGTCGGGCACCCAAATGCACTGAATGTCGTTGAAAGCATTCCATCTTATTTTTGTAACGCTGCTGACGACGCTCTCGTTCGGCTGCGCGGCGTGGGCATTCGCGGCCTATGCCGGCGCACAAGGCACAACCAAGGATTTGACCTTCGGTTTGGCTGCGGTCGCGGTTGGAATTCTGGTTATCATTTACGGCATTTATTTTTTGAAGAAATTGAAAAAAATCAGCTACCTATGAAATCGTCCCGCAAATTTTTAAAAACAATTTTCACCGCCGCCTTGCTTGCTGTTTCCGCGCCATCTTCGCTGTTTGCCTGCGCGGCGTGTTACGGCAAATCCGATTCGCCGCTGGCTGGCGCTCTGAACTGGGGGATTTTCACCCTGCTCGGCGTCGTGCTGACAGTGCTGACCTGTATTGCGGTTTTCTTCGTTCACATCGTGCGTAAAGAATCGGATTCGGTGAACGCCAATCCACCATCAGAAGAAATCAAGTCATGAAAGAATGGTTTAGCAAACTGCTGGGAATGCCGCCGCTGGCCTCGTCCAACGGTCAGGACGTTGACGATCTTATCATTTACGTTCACTGGCTGATGATTGCGCTGTTCGTCGGCTGGATCATTTATTTTTTCTATGCGCTTTATCGTTTTAACAGCGCGCGCAATCCAAAAGCTGATTATCACGGCGTCCGCAACCACGCCTCAAGCTACATCGAACTCGCCGTCGCCGCCGTTGAAGCCGTGCTGTTGATTTTCATTGCCGTGCCGTTATGGGCAAAAGCGGTGGACAAATTTCCGTCCGCGAGCGAATCCACCGTCATTCAAATCGTCGCGCAACAATTTGCTTGGAACGTGCGCTACGCCGGACCGGACGGAATTTTCGGCAGGCAGGACATGAAATTTGTCGCCTCCGACAATGTTTTTGGCGTTGACCCGAGCGACCCTCACGGCAAGGACGACATTCAAGTGCTCAATGAAGTTCATGTGCCCGTCGGCAAGCCCGTTATCATTTACCTGAGCTCGAAGGATGTGATTCATTCGCTGAAAATCATTGCCATGCGCGTCTGCCAGGACGCCATTCCCGGGCTGCGCATCCCTCTTTGGTTCACACCAACCAAGGAAGGTCGTTATCAAATTAACTGCGCGCAACTCTGCGGCAACGGTCACGCCGCCATGACTCATGGCTACCTCATCGTCGAAAGTCAGGCAGACTTTGACAAATGGATTGCCTCCAAGAGCGGCGCAGCCACCAGTTTTGAATAACGGAGACGGCGTTGTGGCTTATGTCTGAATCTCCACAACAAGTGCCGCGGACACTTTGGATCGGCATCAGTTTTCTCTTCGGTTTGCTCGGCGTAATTTATTTGGTCTCTCTTTTGCAAATGAGCCGCGCCCGTGAACAACCGTTGCTCGTCATTGGCCTGGTCGCCGATTTTACCCTGACCAATCAGGACAGCCAAGTCACCACGCTTGCGGATTTGACCAATCATGTCTGGGTCGGCGATATCATTTTCACCCGCTGTGCCGGTCCCTGCCCAATCATGACCGCGCAAATGAAATCGCTTCAAGACGCGCTGCCGCAATCCAGCGACGCAAAACTCGTGACGTTGACGACCGACCCCGATTTCGACACGCCGCCCATAATGAAAAAATACGGTGAACGCTTCGGCGCGGATTTCAACCGCTGGACGTTTCTGACCGGAACGAAAGCACAAATCGGCGCGCTCGCGACTGGTAGTCTGAAATTAAGCGCCGTGCCCGTGAAACCCGGGGAACAAACAAATTCAGTGGACTTGTTCGTTCACAGCACGATTTTCGTGGTCGTGGACAAACAGGCGCAACTGCGCGGCGTGTTTGAAACCGAAGGCGAAGGCGTTGATTGGACAAGTGTCAAGCCGCGTATTGTCACCGCTGTCCGTAAACTCGAACGCGAGCCATGAGTATCCACGATTTGCCTGCCGTCAACGCCTCGCTCAACGGCCTCAGCGCAATTTTCCTCACCGCCGGATTTATTTTCATCAAACGCGGAAATAAAATTGCCCACCGCAACTGCATGATTGCGGCGTTCTGCACTTCGGTTGTTTTTCTTGGCTGTTATCTGACTTATCACGGCTATCTCGCCGTTGTTTTGCATCGCGGCCCGACCCGATTTCTGAATCCACAGTGGTTTCGTCCGATTTACCTGACGATTTTGCTGACGCACACCATTTTAGCCGTTGTCATTGTGCCCATGATTTTGATCACGCTGAACCGCGCGCGCTTGCAACGTTTCGAGCTTCACAAAAAAATCGCGCGCTGGACGTGGCCGTTGTGGATGTATGTTTCCGTGACCGGCGTCATCGTTTATCTTTTGCTCTACCGGATTTTTCCGCAGACGCAATGAAGCAAAATTGGAAACCGATGCGAAGACCCAAGGGCAAAATCGTTGTTAAACCTAATGCCGAAAAAAACATTCGCGTCGCTGCGTCCGGAAACATTTCCGGCGAACATTGGCGGTTTTGTTTGCAATGCGGGCATGAGTTGATCAACGAGAAATGCAAGCTTCGTTGTCCACGTTGCCATTACTTCATGAGCTGTTCGGATTTCGACTTCGCCGGGTGATTTTTCCTCCTCGTTCTCGTCCTCGTCCTCGATAAATTTAATTCGATTACGAGGACAAGGAGGAAGATTTTGTTCGAGCGAAATAAATTTTCTTCGTGTTCATCCGTGTCCATTCGTGGTTAAATTCTCGCGCCCATGAACGAATGGAACATCCAGTCCCGCGCCCACGCCTGCGAAGCCTGCGGCAAAAATTTTGCCGACCGTGAAATTTTTCACACGCTGCTCTTCGACGAGCGCGCCGAGGATTTGCGCCGCTCCGACATCTGCGAGGCGTGCTGGCAGAACCAGTTCAGCGACGGCGCGCGCGAACGCAAGGGTTTCATCTCGCACTGGCAGGGGATTTACGAAGCGCCCGCGCCGCAGGTGGACGCGATCCAGAAAGACACGGCGGAAACCGTGTTGCGCAAATTGATCGAACAAAATGATCCGCGCCATGCCGCCGCCGGTTACATCCTCGCCGTGATGCTCGAACGCAAGCGCATCCTCAAGGTGAAGGAACAGATCGTCCGCGACGGCCAGCGCGTGTTCATCTACGAGCAGCCGAAGACCGGCGACATCTTCACCATCGCCGACCCGAACCTGCGGCTGGATCAACTCGAAGAAGTCCAGCGCGACGTGGCGATGCTGCTGGAACAGGGAGTGAATCCGGCGGCGCAAAATGAAAATGTGTCGAATGCGATTGCGCAAACTGTCGTTGCTGAAATGAATTCATCGGTGGAATAATTTTTTTGAAGGAGAAATATAATTATGAATGGCCTAACCGTGAATGAAGCTCACGCAACTATGTTTGCCTTTCTTGAAAGGCGGTATAATCGGACAAAAGCAGATGACGTTGGCAATATGCTTGGCGATATGTCCTTGCTTCCAGACGGCGGCACGGCAGACCCAGCGATATGGGGAGACTGGCTGAAATGCGTTAAGGAGATTAAGCCGGATTCTGAAAATAAAATAACTGTAACTGAGGCTTTTGCGGCAATGCGTCTCTTTGTCGTAAAGATTTATAGCTGGACGCAGATTGCCGCTGAATTTAGCAAAATTTCCTTTTCGTCAAGCGGTGAACCGATGGACAAAACTTACTGGCCTGAATGGCTGGAATGTGTTGAAGCAGCCCAAAAAGGCAATGTAGATTTGCGGTTGCATTTGAAATAAAATTTCTGTGTCTGCATTTTCCGCACTTCAAAAACGTCTCGCATATAATTTTCGCGACGAAAATCTTTTGCGCCTCGCGCTCACGCATCCGTCCGTCGCGCACGAAAGCGGCGTGGCGAGCGAACACAATCAACGGCTGGAATTTCTCGGCGACGCCGTGCTGCAACTCGTCCTCACGCAAAAGCTCTACGAAAAATTTCCCGCGTTCGATGAAGGTGTGCTGACCAAGGCGCGCGCCAAACTCGTCAATCGCGGCACGCTGGCCGAACACGCCCGCGCGCTCGACCTCGGCGCGCATCTGATCTTGAGTCGCGGCGAGGAAACCAGCGGCGGACGCGAACGCGCCTCGGCCTTGGCAGACACGTTTGAGTCGCTGCTCGGCGCGATTTTTTTGGACGGCGGCTTTGACGCGGCGCGCGAATTTATCTTGCGCGAGTTCGAAAATGATTTTTCCGCGCTGACAGAAATTTCAGGAATTGAAAATCCAAAAGGCGAGTTGCAGGAACTGTTGCAATCGCGTTCGCCGAACGCGCCGGAATATCAAACCGTTTCCGCCACCGGCCCGGATCACGACCGCGTGTTTGAATGCATCGTGCAGCACGAAGGCGTCGAACTCGCGCGCGGTCGCGGCAAAAGCAAAAAAGCCGCCGAGAGCGAGGCGGCTCTGGCGGCTTTGAAAAGATTGCGGGAAGAATTGAAATAAGAATCAAAACCTGAATAATTCAACCAAGTATGAAGCGTCGAATACTTTTAATTTCTGTTGTCTGTATTCTCATTGCTCTTGGATGGTTCATTTTCTTTGGCGTTGGGCAATTGCGACATTTTGTAGAGTCACAGAATTGCGGAAATCAAATGGTGGCAATTTGTTATGCTGCGCGTGTTTGGGCTGGAGATCATGATGGTCATTACCCGTCGGACTTTACTTCAATGTCGAATGAACTTGGCACGACAAGAATTTTGATTTGTCCAAGTGATAAATTGAGAGTTCCGGCAAAAGATTGGACAAGTCTAACATCAAGCAATTCGAGTTATGAAATTATTACACCGGGTATAACACTAACCAATTTTGATACGCCGTTTCTCCGATGCAAGGTTGATGGTCAACTCGGTTATTGTGACGGAACTTTTTTTGACGGAAAGCGACGGCGGACGAAATGGTAATTTTCCAAAAACTTACGCCCGATTCTTGAGCAAGTCACGGATTTCAGTCAGGAGTTTTTCCTGCGCGGTCGGTTCGGGCGGCAATGTTGGCTTTGCCTGTTCATGGCGCTTGAGCGCGTTCATGCCTTTCACCAGCAGAAAAATACAAAACGCCACGATGAGAAAATTCAGCGTGATGGTCACGAAATCGCCCCACGCGAGCACCGGGCCGGCTGCTTGCGCCAGATTCAGCGGCATATGCTGGCCGGTGGTCGCCGGAGCGGCCTCGTAAGCTGCCTGTACCTGCCGGACTTTTTCGGACAACGGAAAGTAAAGGTTGGTGAAATCAATGTTGCCCACGAGCCCGGCAATGGGCGGCATGATGATGTCCGAAACGAGCGCGGTGACAATTTTTCCAAACGCCGCGCCGATGATGACGCCGACGGCTAGGTCGGCTACGTTGCCGCGCAGCGCGAACTCTTTAAACTCTTCCAGAATGGGTATTTTCATATTGTCCTTTTCTAAATTGTGAAAACCGTAGCAAAAAGATTTCGCATAGGAAATTGAAATTGCAACGGCGTGAGTTTTTATTTGTAGCGGCGCTCTATGAGCGCCGTTTTCGACGGTCACAGACCGCCGCTACAGCTCTACCGCTTTTCCTCGTCCAAGAAAGTCAGCTTCACGCTGTCCTTCGGCTTGGAAAAACTGTCGAGCAGATTTGAACCGGAACTTGGCGCGGAAGATTTTTCCTTTTTCGTTTCCGCATTTTGCGGTTCCAGCGCGGAACGCAGCGCGCCTTCGACAAGTTGCGCGCAATGGATTTTCATCGGCGGCAGCGGGCCGAGTTCGCCGGCGAGTTCCTCGGTCTTGAGCGCGAGCGCTTCCTCGGCGGTCTTGCCGCGGATCAATTCCGTCGCGAGGCTGGCGACGGCGATGGCGGTTTCGCAGCCGAAGGATTGGAACGTGGCGCGGTCAATGACGCGTTTGCCGTCCTGCTGCTTGAACTTCACCCACAGCCGCAGCATCTCGCCGCAATCGGCGTTGCCCACCGTGCCGATGGAATCCGCGCCCGCCATCTCGCCCATGTTCTGCGGATTGGCGAGCGCGGCTTGAATGCGTTTTTGTAAATCTTCAGTCATTTTCGAAAATCAAAACGGCTTTGTTGCGGCGGGAACTGATGGACTTGCGGCTTTCGCCTGCCGAAGCTTAAATTCTTCGTATTTGGCTGACAAAACGTAAACGTAATCACAAATAGCAATAGTGAAGTCGAGTAAATCACTCGCATCCTCACGAGTAATTTCTTCATCAGTAACATGCGCTCCGATGTTACGATGCTTTCGAAGAGCTTCGCCCCACTCAAACAATCTGCCATCAATAATACTTTTGGCTTTCAGTTCTTTAAGTCCTTTGGCCAATTGCCAACCTTTTGTCTTGTGCGCTTTGCAAACTGCTTCCAGCGCACGGCCACACATAACAGCGCATGCAGAAAATGCTTTTGCCCTGAAACAGGCTCTGGCTTCTTCAATTGAATTACGAACAAGAGTAGGAATGTTTCCGTCTAAATGGCCTTTTGGTTCAGGCCACAACCGAGTCGGCTGAGTAAAATCCCATTCTTGAAAACCAGTTTGAATCAATTCGGCGCTACCAATCATCATGCGTTCACAAACAGGGCATTCAAGAAAAAGTATTTGAAATGGATCAATTTCGTCTGGAGAATAACTTCTCACGGCGATTACTTTTGCGCTTACTTTCGACTCGCAATCAGGGCATTCAATTAGTCTGTTTTTTTCGCTCACAAATTATTTTTATTTCATCAATACCTCGGCACGTTGCGGTCAATTTCATCCGACCACGCGTTGATGCCGCCTTTGACGCTCTTGACGTATTTGAAACCTTGTTCGCGCAGAAAACTCAACGCGGACAGCGAGCGCGACCCGACTTTGCAGTGCAGATAATATTGCGTGTTCGGGTCAAGCTCCGTGAAACGATTTTGCAGCTCGCTCATCGGCAGTAGCGGGACGCCTTCGATGCGCGCGATTTCGTATTCAAACGGCTCGCGGATATCAATCACCTTGATGCCGAGCTTCGGATCGTCCAACGCGCGCTTCATTTCCTGCACGGTCACTTCGTCGGGATTGCCGTTGTCCACGGGCGTCGGTTCGATGCCGCAGAAAACTTCGTAATCAATCAATTCCTTGATCGTCGGATGATCGCCGCAAACGGGACACGCCGGATCGCGGCGCAGTTTCAATTCGCGGAACTTCATGTCGAGCGCGTTGAAAAGCAGCAATCGGCCGACGAGCAAATTTCCTTTGCCGATGGCGAGCTTCAAAATTTCCGTCGCCTGGATGCAGCCGATGATGCCGGGCAGCACGCCCAGCACGCCGCCTTCCGCGCAGCTCGGCACCATGCCGGGCGGCGGCGGTTCGGGATACAGACAGCGATAACACGGTCCGCCGAGATGCGGCGCGAACACGCTGGCTTGTCCCTCGAAACGGAAGATCGAACCATATACATTCGGCTTCTTGAGCAACACACAGGCGTCGTTCGTGAGATAGCGCGTCGGGAAATTGTCCGTGCCGTCCACGACGATGTCGTAAGGCCGGATGAGGTCGAACGCGTTTTCGGACGAGATGCGCGTGTTGTGGATGACGACTTCGCAATGCGGATTGATGCCGCGGATCGTTTCCTTGGCCGACTCGGCCTTCGAACGGCCCACGTCCGCGTCCGTGTGGAGAATCTGCCGTTGCAGGTTGGAAAAATCCACCGTGTCGAAATCCACGATGCCGATCTTGCCGATGCCGGCGGCGGCGAGATACATGGCGATGGGCGAGCCGAGACCGCCCGCGCCGATGCACAGCACGCTCGTGCTTTTGATTTTCTTTTGGCCGGCCAGACCGACTTCGGGCAAAATCAGGTGCCGCGAATACCGGCGGATTTCGTCATTGTTCAATTCCATAATCAAAGGGAAAGTATAGTAATGCAGCGGCGAAGGAAATCAAGTCGGGCAATGTTCGCGAAATTTACGAAACAGAAAATTCAATTGATACAATTTCAGGACGACAATTGAAACGAACAGGAATTGGATACCAGCCGATGCCAGAAGTAACATAAAGCGGACCTGATTTTGTTTGGAATAATCCCAAATCATATTCGTCAACGGCGTAAGGAGTCATTATCGGCCCATAAAATGGAATTCGCACTTGGCAACCATGCGAATGTCCAGCCAACATTAAATCAAATTTTTCATCGCCAAATCTCTTTGCCCATGCGGGGTAATGAAACATCAAAAGATTTTTCATCTCCGCTTTGGGAATTGGCAGCGGATGTTTTGGGCCAAAACGTGCAACGCCAATGAGATTTATTTTTCCGTCAGCGATTTCAATTTGTTCATCAACAAGCCAGCGTCCGCCAGTTGACACAAAGCATTTTCCAATGTCATCAAAAGAAACGTGACTCGAATAATCATGATTTCCCGGAACGCCATACATTGGAGATTTGATGCCGGAAAGAAGCTCAAGCGATTCTGGTAAAAATTTTGCATCTTCGACAATATCGCCTGTGAAACAAACAAAATCAGGTGAGAGCGAATTGATTGTATCCACGACGGATTTTGTATGTTCTCGATCTCCTTTGTGATGTAAATCGCTGAAATGAACGAAACGATGAGTCGGTTTATCCGATAAATTCAATCGGTGAATTTTGAACCACTGCGGTTCAATCAAGCGCGCATCAGCGACAATCACACATGGCGTTGCAAGCAACGCTGTAAAAATAAATTTGCGGCGACTGACTTTGCTGAATTTCACTAAATTATTATAGAACTAAATTCTTTGTGCTGCAAATACGAACGGCTCTTGCGCGAGTTGTGAAATTTGTTGAAGCTGGTGTGATGGATTTACCAAATCCCCAAACCGCTGCCGCGCGGCTCAAAAAAATTTCACCGTTGCAGCCGATGCTCGCAGTGAATTTCATCATGCGCTGACGGAACTGCGCTTTCTTTTTTGGAATTCCACAAAAATTCTATTGAGATACGTGGCCAAATGGATAAAGATGAGTTGAAGTATTTTCATGAAGTCCGATGCTGTCTTCGAATTAGTTGATTCCGGCCGGCCCGCGTTTCTGGTAAACGCCGCCGGTGAGATCATTCTGGCAAATCCGAGTGCCGCGCATTTTTTCGGCGCGGCGCTGGAAAAGGAAATCATTTTACTTTCGTCAGTTTGGTCGGCGGAAAACAATCTGCCCGCCGAAAATTTTTTAGCTGAATTGGAGCATTCGGCTGCGCCCGCGACGTCATTGAAATTTTGCGCGCAGGATGATTCAAGCCGCACTTTTTCCGTTGCGGTCTGTCCGTTCGCAAGCGGAGAGGAAAAGTATTTTGTTTTTCAATTATTTCCGGAGGCATTGTCCGAACAAAAAAAGAAAGAGCCAAAAAAACAAACTACCGACGCAAATCTCGCGCAGAAGCAAAAATTGGATTGTGCATTGCAACTGGCGCGGACGGTGTCGCTGGATTTCAACAACGCTTTGACGAGCATTCTCGGCCACACATCGCTGCTGTTGAGCAAGGCCGAACCGGAACATCCGTGGCGGCGTTCGCTCATGGAAGTGGAAAAAGCGGCGGCCAAAGCGGCGGAAATCACGAATGATCTGGCCGTTTTCAGCCAGCAGGAAAAAGTATCGCGAACTGTGCCAGCGGGCAATTTGAATACGGTCGTGAATCGCTGCGTCGAATTTTTTCGCAACAAAAATGCCAAGGAAACGGCGTGGAAAATGCGATTGGAACGCGAATTATTCGTTTCACGATTTAACGAGGCCAGTGTGCAGCAGGCGTTGACAAAAATTTTGGAGAACGCGGTTGAAGCTGTGAATGGCAGCGCACAAATCGGTGTGCAATCGCGTAACGTGGAACTGGCCGAAGTATCGCAGGACCGCAACGTACGACTGGCTCCGGGCACGTATGTGTGTGTCGAAGTCAACGACAATGGCAGCGGAATCCCGACGGACATAATGCCGCGGATTTTTGAGCCGTTTTTCACAACTAAAAGAGGGGGTCATCGCGGTCTTGGGCTGGCGCTGGTTTATGGAATCGTTACGAATCACGGCGGCGGCGTGGCGGTGTCGAGCCAGCCGGGTGCGGGCACATCGGTGCGCATTTATCTGCCGGCAGAAAAAAGATTTGTTCACGAGAGCACGGGCGTGAATGAAAATTTGCGCGGCACGGAAACAATTCTGGTCGTGGACGACGAAAAACTTTTACTGACGATGGCCGAGACGATTTTGACGGATTATGGTTATCGCGTCTTGACGGCGAACAACGGACAGGAGGCGATCAAAATATTTTCCAAAGAGGATGCGAAAATTGATTTGGTGATCACCGACTTGGTCATGCCGGGCATCAGCGGACGCGAACTGGTCGAGCATATCAAACAAATCTCGCCGGGCACGCCGGTTTTTTGCACGAGCGGTTGCGTATTGCCGGAGGAACAGCAAACGGAAATGCATTTGCAAAAACCGTTTACGAGTGAAGGATTACTAATAAAGGTCAAAGAGGCGTTAGGTTCTATTGACTGAGCTTGGCGTTTTCTGTTTTACTTAACTTTTATGCAGATCGAAAGTCTCAAAGTTTTTTGTGATCTGGCCGAAACAGAGAGTTTCACCAAAGCCGCACAAATCAATGGCGTTACCCAATCCGCCGTCAGCCAGCAAATCAGCGCGCTGGAACGCACGTTCAAATCGCTGCTCATCGAGCGGAGCAAAAAAAAATTCCGGCTCACGCGCGAAGGACAGGTGCTTTATGATTACAGCAAGCAAATCATCCAAACCCACGAATCGCTGCACAGCAAGTTGCAGGAATTGAAGGATATCATTTCCGGCACGATTCGCGTCGCGACGATTTACAGCATCGGGCTGCATGATCTGCCGCCGTATATCAAAAAATTCATGAAGAGTTATCCGACGGTGAATATTCACGTCGAATACCGCCGCGCCAATCAAGTTTACGACGATGTATTGAGCAACGTCGTGGACTTGGGCCTCGTCGCTTATCCGGTCAAAGACGCCAAACTGGAATTGATTGCGCTGCGCAAGGAGCCGCTTGCGCTCATCTGTCATCCGCAACATCCGTTCGCCAAGCAAAAAAACTTGAAGCTCAAAATGCTCGCCGGACAAAAATTCATCGGCTTTGAACCGGACACACCGACGCGCAAAGCGCTGGACAAAATTTTAAAGGAACACGGCGTGGAAGTGAAACACGTCATGGAATTCGACAACATCGAAACGGTGAAACGCGCGGTGGAAATTGACGCGGGCATTTCAATCGTGCCGGAAGGCACCGTCGCGCAGGAAGTCGCCAAACAAACCCTCACCGCGGTAACGATTGAAGACGGCGATTTCTTCCGACCGCTCGCCGCGCTTTACAAAAAGAACAAGGTTCTTTCGCCAGCGATGAAACAGTTTCTGGCGATTCTCAAAGAAGCGGCGTAAAATTATTTCAAGTTCGCGGGATTCAGCGGCTTCAAATCTTTCGGCAAAAAGATTCCATCCTTGCGGATGAGTTCGCCATCGAACCACACCTCACCGCCGCCCCATTCCTTGCGCTGGATCAAAACCATGTCCCAATGAATCGCGCTTTTATTCCCGTTGCCGTAATCTTCATATGCCTGACCCGGCGTGAAGTGCAATGAACCGGCAATTTTTTCATCAAATAAAATGTCGCACATCGGGCTTAAAATATACGGATTGAAGCCGAGCGAAAATTCGCCGATGTAACGCGCGCCCGCGTCCGTGTCCAGAATTTCATTTAGCCGTTTTGTGTTGTTCGCCGTGGCCTCGACGATTTTTCCGTCCTTCAAAACGAGTCGCACATTTTCAAATTTCGTTCCTGAATACAGCGTCGGTGTGTTGAATTGAATCGTGCCGTTTACGGAAAATTTTGTCGGACATGAAAAAACTTCGCCGTCGGGAATGTTGCGGTCTCCCTTGCACATTTTCGCGCCGATGCCTTTGATGCTGAACGTCAGATCCGTGCCCGGCGCTTTGAGATGAACTTTGTCGGCGCGCTTCATCCGGCGTTCCAGGGGAATCATCGCTTTGCCCATCTTCGCGTAGTCCATCGTGCAAACGTCGAAGTATAAATTCTCAAACGCCTCCGTGCTCATGCCTGCGGCCTGCGCCATGCTGGGCGTCGGCCAGCGCAACACACACCAGCGCGTTTTGTTGACACGATAATCCTGCACGGGCCGGATGACTTTGGAATAAAGCTGCACGCGGTCGCTCGGCACGTCGGAATTTTCGTTCATGTTGTCCGCGCCGCGGATGGCGATATACGCCTGCATTTTTTTCATGCGGAACATTTCGATGTCGCGGATGTCGCTCGCCTGTTTTTCATCAATGCCCAGAAGCTGCTCGCGCCCGACGCGCGTGTGGCGCGTCTCGACGAACGGCGTCGCGCCCGCCGCACGCACGGCGCGGATGAGTTCCACGGTGAACTCGTCCGGCACGTCAATCATGTCGAGCAGGATGCGGTCGCCTTTTTTCAGCTCGGTGGAATAGTTGACGAGCAAGTCAGCCAGTTTTTTGTAACGCGGGTCGGTCATAATTTTTGGAAAGGATAAAACGAATCGCCGGAATTTGCCACAGCAGAAACGCTGGCGGGAAACTTTGACACGAATTGCACGAATTTTCACGAATCATTCTCAATTAGTGCTAATTCGTGAAATTCGTGTCTAAATTATCGTTTTTCGATAAAAAAGACTTGACTAACGGAATTGATTGGTTTATTCATTACGCCATGAAAGTAATTAACCGTTTAAGTTTATGAAAAATTTTCAGAACAAAACAAAAATCGTCAAGGTCAGCGAAGCTTTAAGAATCATTTTATTATTTGGATTGTTCTTATGGGTGTTTGTATTTTTCGCATCACTGCTTCCATTCTTTTTCGATTTTATCTACCCGAGAGGGGAAGATATTTACGCGATACAAGTATATGCGTGGAGCGGTTCGGCTTTGTTTGCACTATTTGGGTTCATGGTTAATCTAAAGCTTGTCCGTTTTTTTGAGCGCCTCAAAAGCGGCTGTCTGTTTGATGTGCAAACAGTCGGCTATTTGGATGCCGCTGGAAAATGGTGTATTGCACTTTGGTTTTACGAAAGTTTCTTCGATGGAATTAGATCTCTGTTCTTTCAAGTGAAAATGACTTGGGATTTTGGCAGCTTATTTGCCGCTTTGACGTTAATTTTTGTTGCATGGCTGTTGAAAGAAGCGCAGGAACTTCAAGCGGAACAGGAATTGACGGTTTAAGTTTATGCCCATCATCGTCAATCTCGACGTGGTTCTCGCGCAGCGCAAAATGCGGCTGAACGACCTCGCCGCCGCCGTGGACATTACGCCGCAAAACCTGTCCATCCTCAAAACCGGCAAGGCCAAAGCCATCCGCTTCTCCACGCTCGAGGCGATCTGCGAAACGCTCGATTGCCAGCCCGGCGAAATTCTGGAATTCCGTCCCGAAACGGCGAAGAAAAAACTGGCCCCGCGAAGTGCTTGAATTTTCTGTGCCGCGCGAAGGTTGCGAAGGATAAGTTTTTGACCTTCGTTTCTTCGCGTTTTTCGCACGGTATTTTTCGTTAGTTTTTCAAATTGTGCCGTTGCTAAAAGTGTAGGCTCAGTTCATTTTGTCCGCAAATTGGCAATGAATCGTGATACATTGGATGGTTGGTGCGAAAAGGGCATTCTGGGTTTAATGCTCGGCATTTTGGTTTTTGCCCCGCTGGCAATGGGAGCAACGCACACGCCGGAATTTCTCGTTGTTCAGGCGCTGACCATTGGCGTGATGTTTTTATGGGCGCTGCGTTTGTGGATTAACCCGAAACCCAAATTACTCTGGCCGCCGATCTGCTGGGTCGTGCTCGCATTCACGATTTACGCCGTCGCGCGCTACCTCACGGCGGACATCGAATACGTCGCGCGACTGGAAATGATTCAGGTGTTGATGTATGCGTTCTTGTTTTTTGCCATCGTCAACAATTTGTATCGGCAGGAATTTGCGCAAATCATCAGTTTCACGCTCATTTTTCTGGCGATGGGAATAGCCGGCTACGCGGTTTATCAATTTTTGACTCATTCGAACCAGGTATGGAATCACCTTTCGCCCTATCCGGGCCGCGCCTCGGGCACTTACATTTCCCCAAATAACTGTGCCGGATTTCTGGAAATGCTTTTGCCACTGGCAACGGCCTACGTTTTAGCGGGGCGAATGAAACCCATTGTTCGAATTCTTCTCGGCTATGCGGCGCTGGTCATGGCGGTTGGCATGGCCATGACTTTCTCGCGCGGCGGCTGGGTGTCGGTCGTAGTCGCTTTATTCGCTCTTTTAGTAATTTTGATTTTTCATGGCAACCACAGACTGCCGGCATTGTTGCTTTTGATCGTTTTAGCAACAGGTGGCATTTTTTTTGTTAAAGATTATCTGGCGAAAACATCCACCTATATTCAGCGCGTGGAAAAAGCGAGGGAAAATGGCCAACTCGATTTTGATGTGCGACGCGATATATGGACAGCAGCGGAGCAAATGTGGCGGGATCATTTTTGGTGGGGAGTCGGGCCGGCGCACTACGACTATCGTTTTCGGGAATACCGCCCTGAAACCGTGCAAGCCCGCCCCGACCGCGCGCATAACGATTACTTAAATTTGCTCGCTGACTGGGGTACAACCGGTGGAATAATTGTTTTGATGGGCATCATATTTTTTGGCGCAGGCGTGGCCAAAACATGGCGGCACGTTCGCCGTTCGGAAAATGATTTTGGCAGCGGCAAAAGCAACCGCTACGCATTTTTTGTTGGCGCTTCAATGGGATTGCTCGCGTTGGCGATCCATTCAGTCGTGGATTTTAATTTGCACGTTCCGGCTAATGCGATTATTGGCATAACGCTGCTTGCGCTCTTGAGCAGCAACCTGCGTTTTGCCACTGATAATTATTGGGCCACGGCGCGGCTGCCCGCCAAAGCATGTGTAACCATGACGGTGATTGCAGGCATGGCGTATTTGAGTTTTCAAGAATGGCAACGGACGAATGAATGCATTTGGTTGGCGCGCGCTGAGCATTTGCCGAATTTTTCACCGGAACGCATCGCCGTTTGGAAAAAGGCTTTCACCGTCGAGCCCAAAAATTTTGAGACAGCCTACAACATCGGCGAAGCTTATCGCGTCGAAAGTTTTGTCGGAAACCCCGATTACGAACCCTTGGCGGAGCAGGCCATGCAATGGTATTCGCTCAGCATGAAGCTCGATCCGTATGATGGTTACAATTATTTATGCTACGGCATGTGCCTTGACTGGCTGAACCGGTATGATGAAGCGGCAAATTATTTTGACCGGGCAGATTCACTGGATCCAAACGGTTATTATACCGCCGCCAACATTGGCTGGCATTATGCGCAAATGGAAAATTACGCCGCGGCAAGACCATGGTTGGAGCGCTCGCTTCATCTTCAATGGCAGGAAAATGAGATTGCCAGTTCTTATTGGAAAATCGTTGATAATAAACTACTTGAAAAAGCCGCAGAAAAAACTTCCAACTAAATTAAATTCTTTTTTTAAAAGCCAAAAAAGGGAAAATATGCTATTGACAATTTGGTGGATACACTTATACTTTCCTTAAATAAATGGTAATCAAAAGGTCTTTTATGAAAAACATACGCATGTTGGTTTTAGGTGCAATTTGTGGAGTTGCTTTGCTTTTTGTTGCGAAGGCAGACGCTCAAGATGCCAAACAAGGAATAGCCACCATTGTTCGAATTAGTGGCACGGCGACTTATACGACCGGCGATGGCAATTGGCAACCATTGTCAGTTGGTGCCACTCTCGGCGCGGGTGACGTGATTAAGACGGATCCGGATTCAACGGTGGATATTGTATTAAGCGACAAGGTTGCCCACGCTCCACTCGGAACCGCCAATGTTGCAGGGGTTGTTGCCATAGATAATTCAGGTGGGCCTGTGCATCCGGCCAATGCTTACAAAGGCGCGGTTCAGCAGAATGTGATCCGCATGGCTGGAGGCACTACGCTGGCAATTGACAAGTTGACCTTTACTGACACGGGAGTGGACACCGTCAGTGACACGGAGTTGGATTTGCAGTCCGGCAAAATCTTTGGGAGCGTAAAGAAACTTTCCGCGATGTCAAAATATGAAGTTAAAACACCCGTTGGTGTTGCTGGCATCCGTGGCACAACCTATGTTCTCGGCTCGGATGGCTCCGCTGGTTGCGATGGTGGCAGTGTAGTGCTGGCATTTACTGGAGGAACCTTCAGCGGTCAAACCATCGTGGTGAATGCTGGATTAAGCTACGATCCAGTGACCAATCAGATAACGCCACTTAGCACCAGCAATCTTACTCCAATAGAACTACAGACTCTGGCAAATTTTAATAAAATATTAGCAACTTATAACGTGGAGAATACTACCTACGCGAACGATAGTAGCACCACACATTTATCAAGTAATTAGCCAAGAAAATTTAAAAGCAAAACCAGAGCAGCCTTGAAAGTTGCTCTGGTTTTTGTTTTAGTTGGGCGCGGTGAAGTTAAAACCATTCAAGCGCACGCCGTTTTTAGTAACTGTTGGAGTTATTGTCTTCATTTGCTGCCTCCGCCTGCTTCACTTGGATTTCTTTGAACGGCTGGAGGACATGACCTATGATGCGCGCGCGCGGGAGGCACTTCATTTTCCCGCAACGCGCGCAACCAATCTGGCTTTTGTCTCGCTTGAGGAATCCAGCATCGCCGCCGTGCAAAAGAAATATGGTTTTGGCCTTTATTGGCCGCGGCAAATTTATGGCCAGTTGGTCGAAGAATTGGCGGCGGAAAACGCAAGGGCCGTGGCCTTCGACGTCATGCTTCTGGAATTGCGTCCCGACCATCCGAAAGTGGCCATGTCCGACAGTCGTATCATTACTTCCGACGAATTTTTCGCGCTGCAAATGCGCCGGGCCCATAATGTCGTCCTTGGCGTCCCAAGCGATAGCGGCGCAACACTGCCCGATTTGTTTGCCACCAATGCGCTCATGCTTGGCGACATCTCGACTGAAAAAGATTCCGACGGAATTCTCCGCCGCGTCAAAGCCTTTCGCATTTATCGCCGCTGGCATCCGTTTTTCAAAAAAGTCGAAGCCGATCCTGATTATGGCATTGACCTCGGCAAAGCGCGCGTTGAGCCAGGGCAGATCGTTTTGCCGCGCGCCAATGGTGATGACATCAAAATTCCCGTGGACGCCGGGAACAATTTTGAATTGGCCGACTTTAACGGCAAATTATCCGGCAACGCCAAAGCCTTCACGGATGAACGCATCTGGCAACTCGGCATCGTGCTCGCCGCGCAGGAATTGAAACTCGATCTGGACCACGCCAATGTGGATTTGCCGAATCACCGAATCACCTTGCGGGGCGCGAACGGCGTCGTGCGCATAATTCCCGTGGACGCCGACGGTTATTTTTACATCAATTGGCGGCTGCCGCCAAATGACCCGCATCTGGTTCAAGCGCCGATTGAACGTCTGCTCGCGCAAGACGAAGCGAGATCAAGCGAACCAACCAACCAACTTCGGAATGATTTTCGCGGCAAGCTTGTCGTCGTCGGCTCTACCGCGCAAGGCAATGATCTGACAGACCGAGGCGCAACGTCGCTGGAAAAAGACACATTTCTGGTCAGCACGTATTGGAATGTCGCCAACTCGGTAATCACCAACAGTTTTATCCGACGCGCTTCACTGCCAATGGAAATCGCACTGATAATTTTTCTGGTCGCACTAACGGCATTTATTACGTGGCAATTTAGTGCCGCGTTTGCTTCAACCGCGATTATATTATTAGCGCTGACTTACATCATGGCCGCATTCAGTGTTTTTGCGCATTATACCTATTGGCTGCCATTGGTGTTTCCTGTCTGCGGAATGTTGGCCGTCCATATCGGCCTCGTCACCTATCGCGTCGTTTTTGAAGAACGCGAGCAGCGCCGGGTCAAATCCATTTTTTCAAAAATCGTCGCACCCGACATCGTAAATGAATTACTTCAGGCGGAAAAAATTTCGCTCGGCGGCGGGCGGCAGGAAATCACGGTCTGGTTCTCCGACGTGCGCGGCTTCACCGCTTTTACCGACGAGAGCCAGGAAAAAGTTTTGCAACACATCCGCGAAAATAATCTTTCCGGCGCGGAAGCCGAGACCGTTATTAACGAGGAGGCGCGCGAAACACTCGCCACCGTGAACCTTTACCTGGGTGCCGTCGCCGACGCCATCAAGCGGCACAAAGGCACGCTCGACAAATACATCGGCGATTGCGCGATGGCGTTCTGGAACGCGCCCGTGCCAAGCGAAAAACACGCTGCCGCCGCCGTGCGCGCGGCGATTGACGCGCAGCGTGCCATTTATGAATTGAATCTTAAACGCTCCGAGGAAAATCAAAAAAACGAACTGGAACACATGATCCGTGGCAAACCGTCGAAACATAAACTGGCCGTCCTCACGCTCGGTAGCGGCATCAACACTGGCATGGCTACCGTCGGCTTGATGGGATCGAATGAACACCTTCTGAATTACACTGTATTCGGGCGCGAAGTAAATCTTGCCAGCCGGCTCGAAGCTATTTCCGGTCGCAGCCGCATCATCATCAGCGAGGCGACTTACAATCATTTGCTCCGGGACGATTCTGAACTGGCGGCAACGTGCCTCGCGCTGCCGCCGGTGAAGGTGAGAGGAATCGTCGCCGAAATAAAAATTTACGAAGTGCCGTGGCGTCCGCCCGGCGCGTCACCGTTCGACGAGGAACTTTTATCCGCCAAGCCCGGCGAAGGATCATTCACCGGATTCATCCAGCGAGAGAGCCATTGACCTCAAATTTTGAGTTTTGAATTTTGAGTTTTAAGCTTTAATCTCTTGCGAGGCGCAACGCAAAGCCAAAAACTAAAAATTCAAAAATTAGAAAAATGCGCACAGTGATTTATCCCGGCAGTTTCGACCCGCTGACCAACGGACATTTGGACGTGATTCAACGCGCGGCCAAATTGTTTGACCGTGTTGTTGTCGCCGTGGCCAAGAATGAGGGGAAAAGTCCGCTATTCGCGCTCGGTGAACGAGTGGCGCTGGTGAAAGAAGCCGTGCGGCAACTGCCAAGCGTCGAGGTTGATTCTTTTGCTGGTTTGCTGGTTGAATACGCGGCCAGCCATAATGCGCAGGCCATCATTCGCGGTTTGCGCGCCGTGTCGGATTTTGAATTTGAATTTCAACTCGCATTGATGAACCGCAAGCTGAATGAAAAAATCGAAACAATTTTCATGATGCCCAAGGATACTTACACGTTTTTGAGTTCGCGTATCGTCAAGGAAATCGCGCGGCTTGGAGGTGATGTGAGTGCGTTTGTGCCGCCACACGTTCAAGTAGCTTTGGCAAAAAAATTAAAACCGCGCCGGCGCAAAGGTGCAATATCTTGAAAAATTCTTTTGCTACACGCTTGAGTCATGTCATTGAAAGTAAATCTTCATCATTTGGAAATGCGCGAGATTCGTTTGATCGGCGAATTGCCCGTCGAGAAATTGGATTTGGGCGTTCATGATCAAATGATTCGCGCCAAACAGCCGCTGCGTTATGATTTGAAAGTTGAAAAATTGCCCGGCGGTGTTTTGGCGGTTGGCTCGCTACGTTTGGTTCTGGACTGTGAGTGTGTCCGTTGCTTGAAACCATTTCAGCGCGAACTGCAATTGGAAAGTTGGACATGCCATTTGCCGCTCGAAGGCGAAGAAAAAGCAGCCATTGACAATGATTGCGTGGACTTGACGCCGTTCGTGCGCGAAGATATTCTTCTTGAGTTTCCGCAGCATCCATTGTGCAAGGCGGATTGCAGCGGCTTGGAGAAAAACTCCATTGGCCGGAGCGAAGCGGTTTCGTCTCCTTGGTCTGAATTAAACAAACTAAAAAATGTAATTTGAATTTATGGGTGTTCCGAAACGCAAACCATCACGCAGCCGGCAGCGCATGCGCCGTGCTTATAACAGCGTCCTGAAACTGCCGCAACTCGGCACATGTCCGCAATGTGCCGCGCCGTATGTGCCGCACCGGGTTTGCCCGGCCTGTGGTTATTACAAAGGCCGGCAGATTTTGACCATCACGGCAGGCGCGTAAGCGCGCAGTTTGCGGAATTTTCGCAACTTGTTCATCTATGCGAATTGCAGTGGATGTCATGGGTGGCGACCACGGTTGCGGGGTTGTCATCGCGGGCGCGAAGCTCGCGCTTCAGGCCAATAAGCAAATTTCCGCACTTTTTCTTGTCGGCGATCAGGCCGCAATTCATGCGGCGCTGCCACCGCGCGGTTTTCGCGATCATCGCGTTCGCGTCATCCATACAAGCGAAGTAGTGACGATGGACGACAAGCCGGTCGTGGCGCTCCGCAAAAAAAAGGATTCTTCCATTGCACGCGCGGCGGAACTGGTTCGAGACGGCGAGGCTGACGCGCTTGTTTCACCCGGCAACACGGGTGGAATTTTCGCGGCGGCGACGTTCAAAATCGGCAGGCTTTCCGGTGTGGATCGCGGCTGCATTGCCACCGTGATTCCGCGTCAGGGAAATGAATTTGTTTTGCTCGACGCCGGCGCGAATATCGAGTGCAAGCCGCTGCATCTCGCTCAATTTGCCGTGATGGGTAGTGTTTATTCGCGCGAAGTTTTGAAACGCAAAAATCCGCGTGTTGGCATTTTGAGCATCGGCACGGAAGATTCCAAGGGAAACGAACTGACGCTCGAAGCCTTCAAACTTTGCCAGCGGCTTGATTTAAATTTCATCGGCAACGTTGAGGGACATGACTTGTTCAAGGACCACGTGGACGTGGTCGTTTGCGACGGCTTTGTAGGCAACATCGTTTTGAAAACTTCGGAAAGTCTGGCCGTCGCGATGTTCTCAATGCTCAAACGCGAATTGATGCGAAATCCGAAGCGGCAAATCGGCGCTTATCTTGCGCAAAATGCCTTTGGCGCTATTCGGCGCCGGATGGATCCGGAAGTTTATGGTGGGGCACCACTCCTTGGCTTCAATGGCACAGTCATGAAGGCGCATGGTTCAGCGCGCGAGCGCGCCATCGTCAGTGCCTTGCGCATCACCACTGAAACCGTCCAGCATCGCGTTAATGAAGTCATTGCATGTGAAATCGTGCGCGCGAATGAAAAGTTGGGCGGGGGCGACGATTCCAGTTGTGCTGTTCCTGCATGAAAACAAAATTTAAAAATCCGCGCGCCAAACATAATTTTCAAGGCCGCTCGTGCTCCATCACCGGCGTCGGCTCGTATGTGCCGGTTAAAATTTTGACGAACGCCGACTTGGAAAAAATGGTTGAGACTTCGGACGAATGGATTACCTCGCGCACCGGCATCAAGGAACGGCGCATTGCCGCGGCGAATGAATTTACTTCCGACCTCGCCGCCAAAGCCGCCGAACGCGCGATGAAAATGGCGGGGGTAGTAGCCGAACAAATTGATCTCATCATCGTTGCCACTATCACGCCGGATATGCCGTTTCCGGCGACGGCATGTCTCGTGCAACACAAGCTCGGCGCGAAGTGCGCGGCGGCGTTCGACCTCGAAGCCGCATGTTCAGGTTTTATTTACGGACTCGAAGTCGCGCAGCAATTTATCATGTCGCACACTTACGACACCGTGTTGGTCATCGGCGCGGAAAAACTTTCCTCGATTGTAGATTGGACTGACCGCAACACGTGCGTTTTGTTTGGCGATGGCGCAGGCGCTGCGATTTTGCAAAATCGTGAAAATTCACATGGTTCGCTGACGGCGGTAATGGGCGCTGACGGCGAAAACGCCGATTTACTTTTCATGCCTGGCGGCGGTAGTCGCTGTCCTACGACTAAAGATTCGGTTGACGCACGACTGCATTACCTGCGCATGGAAGGCAAGGAAACCTTCAAAAGCGCCGTGCAGGCGATGTGCTCGGCGGCGCAGGAAGTCTTGCAGCGGTGCGAACTCGACATTTCGCAAATCAAATGCGTCATCCCGCATCAGGCAAATCGACGAATCATTGATATGGTCGGCGAACGGCTTGGCGCGAAGCCGGAGCAGTTGTTTGTTAATTTGCATCGCTATGGCAATACTTCGGCGGCATCAGTTGCCATCGCATTGGATGAGGCCGTTGCGGCGGGAAAAATTCAGCGCGGCGATCTTGTTTTGATGGTGGTATTTGGAGCAGGATTGACTTGGGGCGCGGCGATTATCGAATGGTGAAACCTTGACGGACAGTTTTGATGTGTTATTTTTGGAGAGATTTATGAGCGCACGAAAACTTGAAAGTATTAATTCGTTCCAACAACAACAAGTCGTGGTCGAAGGGCGGCAGGCGAGTTTGGAACTTTCCGCCGACACCGTCGTCATCCATAAAAACGGCATTGAATTCCGCAGTCCCACACCGTTCAGTCCGTGGAAAGAGATGACCGTGGCGCTGCATTCGCCGCGCGATAACGGCAAACTTCAATGCGCCGGTGTCGTCATCGCGTGTTCCGGCAATAAACACACCGGTTATCAAGTTTCCATGGTTTTCACGAGCCTGTCGAAGCAGGCACAGGCGCGGCTGAATGTGATAGCTGGCTCGGAACTGGGCACGGGTTGAACTGGCCAAATTTTCAAAGTCAACGCCACTTTTTAATTAACCTCCGCGATTGCTGCGGAGGTTTTTTTTTTAGAATAAGCCCATGAAAATTTTGCTCACGACGACTTCGTTTCAAGACACGCCCGGCGCGCATCACGATTTGCTGAAAAAAACCGGCTGGGAAATCATCACCGCGCGCGGGCCACTGAACGAAGCGGACACGCTCGCGCTCGTCGGCGAGGTGGACGGTTATATCTGCGGCGACGACGCCATCACGCGCCAAGTTTTGGAAAAGGCGCGGCCCAAATTAAAAGTCTTGAGCAAATACGGCATCGGCATGGACAAGATTGACGTGAAGTCCTGCACCGAGTTTGGCATCCCACTTTTGTTCACGCCCGGCGTCAATCACACGACGGTTGCGGAACATAATTTTCTATTGCTGCTTGCGCTGGAGAAAAATTTTCTGTTCCACACCGACTCGACCCGCGCTGGCGGATGGAAAAGAAAAACCGGCCACGAACTTCTGGACAAAACCATCGGCATCATCGGGCTAGGACGCATCGGCAAGGAAGTTGCAATTCGTTCTCGTGCTTTCGGAATGAATGTCATTGCGTTCGATCGTCATCCTGACGAACAATTTGTTGCCGAATACAAGGTGAAGAAAGCCGCGTCGCTCGACGAGTTGTTTGCCGTTTCCGATTACGTTTCATTGCACACGAACCTCACGCCCGAAACGCGCGACATGATTTCCGCCAAATCCATCGCGAAAATGAAGAAGGGCGTTTTGATTTTGAACTGCGCACGCGGCGAGATTGTGAACACCAATGACATGGTGACCGCGCTGAAATCCGGTCAGGTGGGCGGTTACGGCACGGACGTTTTGGATCACGAGCCGCCGCCGGCGGATCATCCGCTGCTCAAGTTGCCGAACGTGGTCATCACGCCGCACGTCGCGTCGCGCACTTACGAGAGCGTGGTGCGGCAGGCCACCTGCGCCGTGAAAAATCTCATCCTCGCGATGAACGGCGAAAAACCCATCGCGCAGGTGAATCCCGAAGTGCCGGTGAAAAAAGCGGTTTGAAAGCGGACAAAATAATTTTGACAGCCAAATTCTTCAGTGGGATAATCCCATTATGAAATTGATTGCAGATTCTCGTGGCAGGCTGACGGCGGCGGATTTGTTCCGCCCGAACACGGCTTTTGACGCCAGCTACCAGCCTGACGGCAGCATCCGTGTCGTTGAGCTGGTTGAGAAGGAAGTTCCCGTCGTGAAGGTGAAACGCAACAAGGACGGGACTTACAAGGTTCCCCGCCTGATGACGCGGGAAGAAATCCGCGCCGCCATCCGCGCCGACCGCGACCGGCAATGAAAACGTATTGGGATTCGTCTGCGTTGGTGGAATCGGTTTGGGAACCGAGCTTGGCGATGCGATTGCGGCGGGAGCGCGGCGTCACGCGTTCACACACGCTGGCGGAAACTTTTGCAGCCCTCACTGGCAATCCCCAAAACCGTGTTGCCTCGGAAATTGCGGCGGAAATTGTGGAGCAACTGGCGGGCAGTTTGAGTTTTGTGGATTTGACGGCGGCGGAAATGCTCGCGGCTTTGAAGTCGGCGCGGAAGTTGGGCGTTCGCGGCGGGCGGGTGCATGATTTTTTCCACGCGGTCGCGGCCAAAAAGAGCGGCGCGAAAAAGATCGTGACGCTGGATAAAAATGATTTTGCCGGCTTGACGGAAATCACTTTGGAAGTCATCTGAATGAAAACGAAAACTGAAAGCGTGGTGCGGCAGGCCACCTGCGCCGTGAAAAATCTCATCCTCGCGATGAACGGCGAAAAACCCATCGCGCAGGTGAATCCCGAAGTGCCGGTGAAGAAAGTGGTTTGATTCAAAAAATCTATGAAATTATTGCCCATTCCAGAAATAGAACAAATGAGCGCCATGCTTGGTAATTCATTTGATAATCTCTTGAGCAATTATGTTGAAAATCCACCGAAATGGGATTTTAGAAAATTCATAACAGTTAATCGTCAAAAGTTAATTGAATTTTTAGTCGCAAATCCTGAAAAAGCGAAAGCATATTTCCAACAGCAAATGGAGGTTAAACCTAAAGCCACTCACGATGTCGCCAAAATTTGGTTGGAAGGAAATAATTACTTTGTTGCTTGGATGGATCACGGTCGCGCTAGAAATCCAAAACAGTTTAAGACGATTGCAGAAGCGGTTGCCGAAATTGTGCTTGTTAATTATGGCATGTATTGAATGAATTTTATTTTTATGCCCGAAACCTACTACATCATCCCCAAGGACAAACACGATTCGCTCGTCACGAAGGCGTATCGCAAGCGCGGTTACGATGCCGCCGAGGCCACCGCCGGCGCGTGGTTTTGCGCCAGCGCCGCGTATTACGGCATCCGCACGCACAACGCCATCAAGGCGCTGCACCTCGACGAGTTGTTCGGCAGCAAAGTCGGCCGCTGGACTCCTGGCGCGAAGATCGAAAAGCTGCCGTCGCGCTTCGCCGCCGCCGAAATCTGGAACGGCCACAACAAACTCGGCCAGGCCGTCGCCTACGAGGCGATGGACACCTGCATGAAGCTCGCCGACAAATACGGCGTGGGCATGGTGAGCGTGGACAACGCCACACATTATCTCTGGGGCGGCGGCTACGTCATGGACGCCGCGCTCAAAGGCTACCTCGCCTACACGAACTGCACGTCGGCCACGTCCGAAGTCGTGCCGTTCGGCGGCAAGACGCCGACGATGGGCACGAACCCGCATTCGTGGGCGTTCCCGACGCAGGACGCGATCGGTTTTCCCATCGTGATTGACTGGGCGACCTCGACCATCGCGATGGGCCGCGTGCAAGTGATGAAACGCGAAGGCAAACAACTTCCGCCCGGCGCCGCCGTGGATGCCGAGGGCAATCCGACGACCGACCCGAACAAAGCCGTCGCGTTGCTGCCGTTCGGCGCGCACAAGGGCTACGGCCTCGGATTGATTGACGAACTTTACGCGGGCTACATCGGCGGTTCGCTGCCGCAGATTCGCGGAACAAAACTCGGTCACGAAAAGGAAAAACGCGGTTCAACTTTTTTCTTCCAAGTGATTCATCCCGACGCGTTGAACGGAAATGGATTTGTGAATAACCGCACGCAGACGCAAAACGTCAAGGCAATCATCGAAGACGTGCTCGGTCACGGCAACGAGAAGTGCCTTTTGCCCGGCCAGCCGGAAGCGCGCTGGGGCGAACTGTCGAAGAAAAATGGCGGCCTGCTGTTCACGAAGGCGGAGATTGAGGAATTGAATCATCTCGCGCACGAAGTCGGCGAAGCGGCGTGGAATCTGAGTGAATTTAAATCGGTGCAGGTTTGAAAATTACAGCCGTGAAAGATGAAGCGTGCCATTCATCACGTAAATCATCTATAAACGGATGCCGGAACAAAACCGGAAATTTTTCGTTTGGCGAAGCAGCGTCGCATCGGCAAACTGACGCCATGAATTTCCGCAGCAAAATCATCGCGTGGGACAAATTGCCGGTGTGGCGAAAGCATTTTCGCGCTTCGGGCAAAAAACTTGTCGTCACAAACGGCTGCTTCGATATTCTGCATCTCGGCCACGTGACTTATCTGGAAACGGCAAGAAATTTTGGCGATGCGCTTTTAGTCGGCGTAAACAGCGACCATGCGACGCGGCAGTTGAAGGGCGCGGGACGACCGGTGAATTCCGAAGCGGATCGTTCCGCAATTTTAGCCGCGCTCGAAAGCGTCACGTCCGTTTGTATTTTCAAGGACAAAAACGCCACGAAGTTTTTGGCGGCGGCGCAACCGGATATTTACGTCAAAGGCGGCGATTACACTTTGGACACGTTGAATCAGGATGAACGCCGGGCCGTCGAGTCGGCAGGTGGAAAAATAGTAATCATTCCCTTTGTGCCCGGCAAATCCACCACGGCACTCCTCGAAAAAATTTCGCGGCTGTGAAAATTCTGGTCATTTCCATGGCGGGCATAGGTGACACGTTGCTGGCCACGCCACTCATCCACGAATTGCGCGCGAATTTTCCCGATACAACGATTGATGTGCTCGTGCTGTGGGCCGGTTCGAAGGATTTACTGGAAAACAATCCTCATTTGAACAGCGTTCACCAAAAAAATCTCATCAAAACGAACAAACTGGCGGCGGCGCAATTCCTTTGGTCATTGCGGAAAAATCGCTACGACGCTTCCATCAACACGCATCCACAAAGCCGGATTCATTATCGCATTGCCGCGCAAATTGTCGGCGCAACAACGCGCATCAGCCATGAATATGAATGTTTCGGCTGGCTCGACCGCCAACTTATGAACAAAACTTTGCCGCAAGATTACACCCGGCATTCGATTGAAAATAATTTCGACGTGCTGCCGTTGATTGGCGCAACAAAAAAATTACCAACACATGAACTGGAAATTTTCCTGACGGCGGCCGAAGAAAAGTGGGCTGGCGATTTTCTCGCGAAAAACAGACTGGCCGGACAAAAAATACTAGGCGTTCACGTCGGTTCGGGCGGCACAAAAAACCTGCCGTTGAAACGCTGGCCGTTGAAAAATTACGCCGGGTTGATCCGGCGCTTGAATCGCGAGCATCCGGACATCCACGTTTTACTTTTTGGCGGACCGGAGGAAACAAAAGATCATCAGGTCGTGCTGGCGCAGGCAAACCGTGATTTAACGCTGGAGGCGAAGACGCAAAATCTGCGGCAGACGGCGGCGTTAATGAAACACTGCCGCGCGTTTTTGAGCGTGGACACGGCGTTGATGCACATTGCGGCGGCGGTGAAAGTGCCGAACCAGATTGTCATCGAGGCGATGACGTTGAACGCGACGAATTTGCCTTACGGCAATCCGTTCACACTGATAAAAAATCCGGCCGTAAACGGGCGCAATCTGGATTATTACCGTTATGACGGCGGCGACATCAAAGGCACGCGCGAAGAATTAATCGCGTGCATGGCCGCAGTGAAGATTGAAGATGTTTTTGAAACCGTGACGAAATTGATTTGAGTCTCGTTATCTTGGCTCCTACAAAGAAAATCCCGCCGCCTTCGCGTCGTTGGCGAACATCTTCACGGTTTCGAGCGAAAGTTCGCCCAAATCCACGCCGGACATTTTCATCGCCTTTGCCAGGATGTCGTGCGTCACGGTTACAATGTGACAGCCACAGTCATTCGCCTGAAAAATGTTCAGCACCTCGCGAACACTCGCCCAGAGCAGTTCCGCCTGCGGCAAATCCTTCAAAATCTTTTTGCTCCCGGTCATGATGGCAATCGGGTCAACGCCCGTGTCGGCGATGCGCCCGGCAAAAACGGAAACGACCGCCGGCGTTTTTGAATTCAGCGCCTTCGCGACACCTTCAACTTGTTCCAAAGTCAAAATCGCCGTGACATTCAACTTCACGCCGTCGTTGGACAGTTCTTTAATCAGCGGCAACGATGATTCGCCGCGCGTATTGGTGACGGGAATTTTGACGTAAACGTTTTTCGCCCAGCCGTTGATTTTAAGCGCCTGACGTTTCATTTCAGTAAATTCATCCGAAAAAACTTCAAGCGAAAGCGGCTTGGCGGTGATGTTTTGCAAAATGTCGCGGGCGAATGCTTCAAAATCCTTCAGTCCGGCCTTGTGCATGAGCGTGGGGTTCGTGGTCATGCCCTTGATGAGCGGGTTGGCATTCAACTGAAGCATGCCCTGCCGGTCCGCGCCGTCGGCGAAAATTTTTATTTTCAGGTCTTTGAGTGTGCGCATGATTAAGTTTTCTTGGACTCGCGCAAGATGATGTCCGCAGCTTCAGCCAAATTGCCAGCCGAAAAGTCGGGTTGTTCGTTAAGTTTTTCAACGTAGTGGCGGTCAATGAAAACCGTCCGGCAGCCGGCGGCGTGGCCGCAGTCAATGTCGCGCCAGCGGTCGCCGACCATCCAGCTTTGTGCAAGGTCAATGCCAAGTTCACGCGCCGCGCGCAGCAACAGTCCCGGTTTCGGCTTGCGGCAGTCGCATTCCGTGTCGCTGTAGCCGGGATGATAACAGACTTCCACGCGGTCGAGCGGCAACTGCCGGCACATTTCCGCGTGAATGGCCTCGACGACCTCCTGTTTCAAATCGCCGCGACCAACGTCGGGCTGGTTCGTCGCGACGACCAGCAAAAATCCGGCCTGTTTCAAACGGCAGCACGCTTCCGGCACTTCAGGATAAATCTCAAACTCGCCAAGGCTGAAAGGCGCAAACGGCTTGTTGTCGCGGATAAAAACGCGGTTGATGACGCCGTCGCGGTCGAGAAAAACGGCCGGTTTATTTAAATTTTCAGGCATGGTTGGAAATGATTAAATCCTAATGACAAAACAGTCGCCTTCGCACAGTTCGTATTCGTAAAGAGGCATGAAATGAATTTCGATTTTCAATTGCCGAATGTCGAATAGAAAATTGGCAAATGAATTTTATTTTGAATTCTTCATTGTGTCGGGAGGAAGAATGTTTCGGAGGACTGCCGTAACTTTGAAAATTTTGCCGTCGCGTTTCAAGGTGAGGTCAAGTTTGGTTCCAGCCGGTTGCATAACAGGTCTTATGTCAGGCGGTAGGTTTGTGTCAGTCCGCCATTTTGTGACATCGTGATTACCTTCTTTCAACAAAATATCACCGTCCCGAATACCCGCTTCATACGCCGGGCTGTCATTCACAACATGAGCAATGAGGTCATCGTCTGAATCTTTCGGCAAAAAATCAGCTCCGAGGCGATTATGTGGATAAGGTAGAGGTGGTGTTTTCTTTGGCCGCAGATAAGCGATGCCATGCCTGCCATCAACAACCACATCCAGCCGTTTCAATGCCGAAAATCCAAGCGTTGCTTCGTATTGGGTTTGCGGTGTTGTGTGCAAAGCTACATCGGATGCCCCAGCTTCCATAACCGGAACATCAGTTAGCATCAATGAACCCAATGAAATTTTATCTGCCCATGATTCTTCTCTCACAACAAATCCAGGGTTGGGCGTGTAATAACTTTCAAATGTCGATGGCTGATTTTTATGTGATGATTTCCATTCGCTCCACTTTTGAGAATTAAGTTCGACTCCAAAACAACTGCCGGAATCTAATGCTAAAACCAGTTTTTTACTTTTGCTTGTCATCAGTTCCAATGTCAGATCGTCACAATTAGTTGAAATGTGGAATTGCACCCATTTAGTTGTGTTCCTTGGGACATTAGTCAGAAGATCAACTGTGTTCGCAGCAACATCCATGGAAATAATGTTGTTACTCAACGCCGGCCATCCGACTAAACCATCTCCGGGCACAATCACATATGTCGGCATTTCTAAAACTGCAAGAAAAGTTCTGGCATTCGTTACTCCAACGTCTAGATTGCATAATTCAGTTGTTCCGGTGGCTGTTTTTCCCGGCCCAAGTTTTTGATTTGAATCTGGCGGCGTTACTTTTAGTCCCAGTCTTTCCGCAGTAGTTGAATACAGCACAAAATTAGCACTTGTGCCAGTGTCGAAAGCAAATCGAACAGGATGGCCATTTATTTTTGCATTAAGCCAAATGCGCTCGTCATCAGCCCTCGAAAAACTACAAAAACAGAATAGAATTATTGCCAGAACTATTTTCATTCCATCTCAACAAGAACACTTTATTTTTGTTCCTTTTTTTCTTCAAGAACGCACTGAACAAATCTATCGGCAGCGGCAGAAACGTCGTCGTGTTGTATTCGCCCGCCATTTCGCGTTATAATTTCATGGTTCTTCAATTCCCAAATCGCGGCAAATTTTTCGCGCAAGGAAACGATTGATTTCCGTATGGCGTGGAATTGCTGACCGTCGGTTGAGCGCCGGATTTTCCCACCACGAGTGATTCGCACCTTCGCGCACGAGCTGGCAACCTTTTGCGTTCAAATGACGAATCAATTCGCGACGCTTCACACCAGAATGGCAGTTTCCTCGTAATCGGTTTCAGCAGCTTTCAAGGCATCGTCGCGATTTAACTCCAACGCCTCGGACAACGCCGAGCGCAAATTTTTCATCAATTCCGACTTGGTTTTGCCCTGGCTGTTCACGCCTTGAATTTCTTCAATCCAGCCAATCCACCAGCCCGAATCCTGCTTGATGACCGCCGTAAATTCTTTCTTCATGTTTTCAAAATAATGGAATCCGCTTTTCTGGCAACTCTTTTACTTCTTCAAAAACGCGCTGAACAAATCTATGGGCAGCGGCAGGAACGTCGTCGTGTTGTGTTCGCTCGCCATTTCGCGCATGGTCTGGAGATAGCGCAGTTGCAGAGCGATCGGCTCCTTGGCAATCAACGCGGCGGCCTGCACCATTTTTTCGGCGGCCTGGAATTCGCCCTCCGCATTCACGACTTTCGCGCGGCGTTCGCGTTCGGCCTCGGCCTGCTTGGCCATCGCGCGTTTCATGCTGTCCGGCAGCGAGACTTCCTTTGTCTCGACGCTCGTGACCTTGATGCCCCACGGCTCGGTCTGCTTGTCAATGATCTCCTGCAATTTCTGGTTGATGACGTCGCGCTGTGACAGCAGTTCGTCGAGCGCGGATTGGCCGAGCACGCTGCGCAAGGTCGTCTGCGCGATGAGCGAAGTCGCCTTCCAATAATTTTCCACCTTCACGACCGCCGCGTTCGGATCCACGACGCGGAAATAAATCACCGCGTCCACCGTCGCGGGCACATTGTCGCGCGTCATGATTTCCTGTTTCGGCACGTCAATCGTCACGACGCGCAAATCCATCCGCACCATTTTGTCCACCATCGGAATCAGAAAAATGATTCCCGGTCCTTTCGCGCCCTGCAATTTGCCGAGCCGGAAAATCACGCCGCGCTCGTATTCGCGCAAAATTTTTATCGCCGACGATAAAATGAAAAGTCCGACGACGAGGATTGGAATGACGATTGCCAGTCCGCCGCCGATGAGATGTTGGATTGATTGTGTGTCCATATTTTATTTCTGTTGAATTGTTGAATCGTTACATCGTTAAATTGTTGCATCGTTTTCCGATTCACGATTCAACAATGTAACGATTCAACGATCTAATTTTTCGGTTTCACTTTCAAAGTCAGTCCGGCGATGCCGATGATTTCAACTGCTTGCCCAATTTCCACCGGCGTTTCGCTGACGGCGTTCCAATGTTCGCCTTCGATAAACACCTTGCCGCCCGCCGGGTCAATCCGCGAAAGCGCGTTCACCGTTTTGCCGAGCATCGTTTCCGCGCCGGCTTTCACCGGCTGCCGTTGCGCACGAATTCCTTTGCTGACGAAGAAAAAGAAGAACGCAGCGGTCACGAGCGTCGTTGAAATGATCCAGCTCATCGGCAAATTGTAACCGGACGGCGCGTGATTGAACAGCATCAGCGCGCCGAGAAAAAATGCGATGATGCCGCCGCCGGTCAACACGCCATGCGTTGGCGCAAAAATATCCATGACGAACAGCGCGAGCGCCAAAAGGATTAGCGCGAGTCCGGCGATGTTCAGCGGCAGCGTGGCCGACATATACAGCAGCAAAATCAGCGCGAGCGCGCCCGCGACGCCGGGAAAAATCGCGCCCGGATGGCTCATCTCCGCGATGATGCCGTAGATCGCGATGAGTAGGAGCAGCATCATCACTTGCGGCTGCCAGAACAGTTGGAAGAATTTTTCGCCCGGACTCATCGAAATCTCTACGACGCTCGCGCCGGTGGTTTTCAACATTTTTCCATCCACGGAACGGCCGTTCAATTTCTGGAGCAAATCGGGCATGTTGGTCGCAATCAAATCAATCACTTTCATTTTCAACGCCTCCTCGGACGTGATGGCCTTGCTGTCCGTGACGGAGGATTTTGCCCATTCGACATTGCGATGCCGTTTTTCCGCGATGTTCTGCATGACCTTCGTGTAGGCGTTGCCAACTTTTTGCATCATGATGCTGTTGGTGGTTTCGTCTTCGCTGCCCATGCTCACCGGATGCGCCGCGCCGATGGTCGTGTGCGGCGCCATCACAGCGACGTCCGCCGCGAGCGTGATGTAGACGCCCGCGCTGCCGGCCATCGCGCCTTCCGGCGAAACGTAAACGACCACCGGCACGCGCGACGCATAAAATTCCTGCACGATGTCGTCCATGGAATTGGCGAGGCCGCCGGGCGTGTTCAGTTCGATGACGAGGCACTCGTCGTTTTGTGAAGCAGCGGTGTCAATGGCGCGGGAAATGTAATTGGCCGTGGCCGGGCCGATGGCGCCGTCAATTTTAATCAGCCCGACTTGCGCGGCTTGAGTTGCCGCCGCGCCGAAAACCAGTCCGGCGACCGCGATGGAAATCCAGTGCTTCATAAAGTTTTCCGACCTGATGGGAACTTAACAAAAAAACGCGCGCGGCAACAATTTAATAATTTGCCGCGCGAAAAACGCGAAGTGGGCTAAGGAAATTTGCGGCCTAACGATCCTCATCCATAAACTTAAGTGGCAGTCGGCGTTGGCTCCGGCGCGTTGTTAGGCGGCGTTCTTAGCCTGAACCAACCGAGCAGCCATGCTCCGACGACAATTTGCAACGCTGCAAACATGTAAAAGATTTCAGATGAACCGGGGCTCATGCCGAACATAAACATAGGCACAACCATATGCACAAACCTAAAAAGAAAACCCAAACTCGGCACTAACATCGGCAATATCGTCAGCGAAGTAATGATGCCAAACGTTATGAGAGCCGTGACAATCCCGTGCATTTCATTCGCACAACGATTATAACAGGAGAAGAAAGTAAATAACAGCGAGCCAACGATAAATAGACTAAACGTAATGGCTGGATGATGCCAAACAAGGCTGACCTCATAAACGACTGGCACTCTGGCATCGCTAAGGTGACGCATTTGCTCGACGCCCTCAATCCTACCGATGGTAAAAAAAATGCCAGTGCAAATGAGCAGTGCGGCCAAACTGCTTGTAAGCGCCAGTCCCAAAGGAGATTTTGGAGTCCAACATATTCCGTCCGTGAACTTGGCCGGAGCTTCAACGGTTAAGGGGGTCTGGTCAATCGCACACTCTGTCGCGTCGTCCGGATACTCTGCGCCGCAATATGGACACTTCTTCATATGAAACTCCAACGTGCTCTCGCCACCTAACAGCTATTATGCGGCGTTTTCGCCGTATATCATTTTCATTATTTGGACTTTGCGACCGGCAAAATAATTTATCCAGAAAAAGTTGTATAGAAATTTGTCATCAAACGCCTGCCGGTCAAGACGGTAAATTTCTTAAATTTCCATTGACAGGTCTCCGCCATTTTTTGTAAAAAGGCGGCGGTTGATTTAAGGGTTATGGGCAATCGGGACAGTTTCTGGGTCTGGGCGGGCACATCCGGGATGTATGAGGGATGGTGCGGGGAATCCTTTTTTTCCAAACCAGCTTCTGTTCGGGCGCACGCCCAACTCTTCCGCCAGACGACCGAACTCCCCGGACACCCGACTGAACTCCCCGACCGTCCGTCCAAGCTCCCCGGCCTCCCGTCCGAACTCCTCAGCCGCCCGGCGGAACTTCCCGGACGGCTGTCTGAGCTTTCCAGCCTCCCGACTGAACCCTTCGGACGCCTGTCTGAGGTCTCCAGCCTCCCGTCTGAGCTTCCCGGACGGCCGTCTGAACTCCTCAGACGCGCCAACATTGGCCAAAAACATCGAATTTGCCCGGTTTTTAACAAATTTCCCTCACCCGCCTTCAACCATTCTTCCCATCTTGTCGCGCCGAAGCAAAGGTGGACGAAGGAACTGAGACGCGGTGAGGGAAACAACCAACAACTAACAACCAACCACTGATAACCTATGCCAAAAAAATCATACGTTCCCAAAGATCAAGATGGTTACATCAAATGGCACGACATCCTCAAAGGCGGCGTCACCGCCACCACCCCCGGTGCAACGGCGGCGGACGTGACCATGCTCACCACCGACAACACCGCGCTTCACACCAAAGTGACTGCCGCCACCACCGCCGACAATGCCAGCAAAGCCGCCCATGCGGATTTAAACACGGCCATCGCCACCAGCAAAACCAACGCACGCGCCCTAGCGCAGCGCATCAAAAAAAGCACCGCTTACACCATGATGCTGGGCGACCAGCTCGGCATTGAAGGGCCGGAAGATTCCATAGACATGACCCAGCAAAAGCCCACGCTCAATACCGTGGCCAAAGCTGCGGGCGTGGTGGAAGTGGACTTCAACAAAATGAGCGCCGAAGGCGTGCATATTTACGGCATGAGAGACGGCGAGACGGGTTTCACCCTGCTCGCCAGCGAAACCCACGCGGCCTACGTGGACAACCGCCCGCTGCTCGTGGCGGGCAAACCCGAGACGCGACAATACAAAGCCGTGTTCTTCCTCGGCAAAAGCGAAATCGGATTGGAAAGCGACGTCGCCGTCGCCATCGCCAAGCCATAATCACTCAAGGTAGGGCTGCGTTGCGGCGCAGCCCAAATTATTTCAGGGCAGGCGCGGCAGCACCGCCCTACCAATCCCCGTCTCAGTCGTCAATGACGGGATGGTAGGGACATTTCGCCGAAATTTCCGTTGCCGGTCACCTCGGCGAGGCGACCCTACCTAAGTGGATCAGGAAATTATTCCAATGTGATTTTCAAGTTGCATTTCAATTGGCAACGCGTAGAAATGACACCTGTCAGAATCAAACATTGCCCAAGCGAGGCAAACTAAATCCGAATCTTTATTGAAAACGTGCATTAAAATTCTGTTGCTTGTGCTGGCTTGCACGGGACTGCTGACGCTGCCCACCGCAGCGCAGACCATCACGAATCTGCATAGTTTCACCAACGACCC
This sequence comes from uncultured Verrucomicrobiae bacterium, assembly GCA_963719075.1. Lineage (GTDB taxonomy): Bacteria > Verrucomicrobiota > Verrucomicrobiia > Limisphaerales > UBA11358 > UBA11358. The sequence goes on from CAVRAN010000003.1 coordinate 501,795, forward strand.
TGACGGAGCTAATCCGACTGCCGGAGTTATTTTATCGGGCAACACCCTGAATGAAACAGCGCGGAATGGCGGCGCTAAAGATTATGGCACCGTATTCAGTATTTCGTTGCCGCCGCCGCAACTTACAATAACTTCTGCCGGCGCAAATGTTATTCTAACGTGGCCGACCAATGCGATTGGTTTTACTTTGGAGTTTGCCACCAATCTTGTTCCGCCGACGGTTTGGAACACTAATTCCACGCCACCGGTCGTCATCAGCGGACAAAACACCGTGACCAATCACATCTCCGGCAAGCAGATGTTTTACCGTTTGTATCAGAACACTACCACACCCGACGGTATGGCGCTCATTCCGGCAGGTGAGTTCACGATAGGAGACACGCTGGATGGCGAGAGCGATGCCATCCCCACGAATGTTTATGTGTCGGGGTTCTACATGGACACAAACCTGGTGAGTTTAAATCAATGGCAGGGGGTGTATAACTGGGCCAAGAAAAACGGATATTTCTTTGACGATGCCGGTTTGGGCAAAGGGACAAATTATCCAGTGGAGACGGTAAATTGGTATGACTGTGTGAAGTGGTGTAATGCGCGGTCGAAGCAGGCGGGGTTGACGCCGGTGTATTACACGGACACGAACTTGACACAGGTTTATACCAATGGGGATACGGATGCGGTCTATCCGAAATGGGCGGTCAACGGCTACCGGTTGCCGACGGAAGCGGAGTGGGAGAAGGCGGCGCGGGGCGGGTTGAGCGGGCAACGGTTTCCGTGGGGCGACACGATTTCATGGAGTCAGGCGAATTACTACGGGGATCCCAAGTCATTGGGTGGATACACCTACGACTTGTCCACGGCGCTTGATTTTGATCCGGCGTTTTCTGGCGGCGATAGCGGAAATTATCCCTACGCGAGTCCGGTGGGAACTTTTCCGGCGAACGGATATGACCTCAATGACATGGCAGGGAATGTATATGAGTGGTGTTGGGACTGGTATGCGGCTCCGCCGTATCCGGCTGGCAGCCCATATTTGGGAGGGACTGATCCACGCGGATCGGCAACAAACGACGAAGACGATGATGGCCGGGTGTTACGCGGCGGCGATTGGAGCTTTGTCGCCTACGACGCGCGGTGCGCCAATCGCTACTACTGCGACCCGGACAACGCCTTCGTCATTGCGTTTCGGTGTGTGAGGGGGCTTTAATTTTTGCTCTTTCGCGCTTGTGCGCGCATCGCCGCGTGGCAAGCCGTCGTGAAAAATTGTTGGGAGTATTCACCTCGCGAGGACACTCGCCCAACCAATGGAGATTCAACGCGCAAAATTTTCCGCCATCGCCACGGCCCTGCGCATGGCCATGGATTTGTTGATGGTCTCCTGAAATTCACCTTCGGGCGTGGAGTCGTTCACCCAGCCGCCGCCGGCCTGCACGTAAGCCTTGCCGTCCTTGATGAGCGCGGTGCGAATGGTGATGCACGTGTCCAGATTTCCGTTGAAGGAAAAATAGCCGACGCAGCCCGCGTAAGGCCCGCGCGCGGTCTGTTCAAGTTCGGAAATAATCTGCATGGCGCGAATTTTCGGCGCGCCGCTGACCGTGCCCGCCGGAAACGTCGCGCGCAGCAAATCGTAAGGCGTTTTGTCAGCGGACAATTTTCCTTCGACCTGCGTAACGATGTGCATGACGTGGCTGTATCGCTCGATGGTCATCAGTTCCTTCACCGCAACGCTGCCGAAATCGCAGACGCGGCCGATGTCGTTGCGCGCGAGGTCCACGAGCATGACGTGCTCGGCGCGTTCCTTCGGGTCGGCGAGCAATTCCTTTTCCAGCGCGGAATCTTCTGCTTCATTTTTTCCGCGACGACGCGTTCCGGCAATCGGACGAATCTCCACTTTGCCTTCTTCGCAACGGACATGAATCTCCGGCGACGCGCCGACGAGCGAAAAGCCGTCGAGTTCCAGCAAAAACATGTACGGCGACGGATTGATGCTGCGCGCGGCACGGTAAATGTCCAGCGGCGACGACTTGACTGGCGCGGAAAACCGCTGCGAGCCGACGACCTGAATGATGTCACCGGCGGTGATGTATTTCTTGGACGCCTCAACGTTCGCAAAAAACTTTTCCTTCGTCTGGTTGGAATCAAATTCGACGGCAGGAAATTCGTTGGTCACGGCGACGGCAGTATGTTCGCTCGGTTGTTCAAGCAGGGAAATGATGCGTTCAATTTCGCTCGTCGCATTTTCATAGGCTTCCGCCGGACTTTCCGCGTCGTCCAAAATCGCGTTGACAAGAATCGTGATCGTCTGTGCGACCCGGTCGAAAATCAAAAGCTGGTCGGCGATGAGAAAATACATGACCGGCGTTTTTAATTCGTCATGCGGCGGACGCGGCACAACGGGTTCGATATCATGGATGAATTCATACCCGATGAAGCCGACGGCACCGCCGGTGAATCGCGGCAAGCCCGGCACGGCCACGGCGCGATATTTTTTCATCACGCGCTCGATGACTTCGAGTCCATCTTTCACGTCCTTGCCGACGATAAAACTTTCCGTGACACGACCATTCTCAAACATCTGGACGTGCTGGCCGTCCTGCCGGATGACCGCGCGCGGATTACAACCGACGAAGGAATAGCGACCGATGTGTTCGCCGCCCTCGACAGATTCAAAGAGGAACGATTCGCCCTGCCCGTGAATTTTTCGATAGGCGGAAAGCGGCGTTTCAAAATCAGCAAGAATACGGCGCGTAACGGGAATCAGATTTCCGTGCGCGGCCAGTTTCAAAAATTCATCAGGCGTCGGCGAATACATACGGCCAGCAGCTTAGACGATTTGGTCCGGCGGGCGCGAGCAAGTTTCGACGACTAAAACGCGGCCATTGGCGGATTGATTTTGCTTCGCCTGCCGTTGCGCCTCGCGTTTTACCGCGCGATGCAACCGCCAAATCGCCAGCAGCGTGTAAAATGCCACCGCGACGGCGTAAGCGACCATCCCCATGCCGATGGCAAAAGGCACAAGGCGCATTTCGCTGAAGATCATCAGCGCCACGCCAAGTCCCGCAGTCAGCAGCGTGTTGCCCGCGAGGCAAAACAGATAAAGCGTGATGCGCGTTTCCTGGATGCGTTGCACGTGCCATTCGCGATAAATTTCCTCGCCGAGCGAGCGCATGAGCCAGGCGGATTGAAAATTGCGCGAGGCCACGAGCACGCTGGCCGTGGCGACGACAATCGCCGACAGCGGCCACATTGCCAAAACAACGACGATGACAATGTTGATAAGCACGCCCCATCTCCAGCCGAGTTTTTTTGCTAGCGGATTTCCCTCAAGCACGAGGTTTGGTGTGGCGATCCATGTGCTGAGAAAATCCATGCCGCGTGAAAACGCCAGCAGCGCGAGCAGTAAAAAATATTCGCGGCTCCCGAATGAAGCAGAGGCATCCATAATTTTTCAGCCGCAATATAATGCAAAGAACTTAAATGAAAATTTCTTTTCTTTAGCTTTTGCCAAAATCTGTTCCGGCGTTTCAATGTCGGCGAGCAGGCGGCGCGTGACGGGAATCACGTTGCCCTGCGCGGCCAGCTTCAAAAATTCATCAGGCGTCGGCGAATACATGAAACCATTTTTAGCCGAAGCGCGAAGAAAACAAAAGCAGGAAGCCGTTGGAAGTTTTTGTGTGGATTTTTAACAACTAATTCAGTCAATACCTTGTTTGGTTTTGAGCCAGTAAACAATTTCTCCATTCGCCTTTTTTCTTTCGATACTTCCGTGTCGAATAAGAATTTTCTGGGAAGGAATATTTGTCTCGGCACATATAGCCATGATATCTTGAATCCCAAGTTTGTTTGCTTCCTTAAGCCCTAGGCTAAGAATTTCGTGGCCCAAACCTCGACCGCGCAGTGGCGGGGCAATGTCATATCCGATGTGACCCGCTCGCTCCGCAACAACCGGAGTCAATTTGTGTCGAAGCCGCAATGTCCCGCCAATACGGTTTTCATAGATTAGCCAGAAATGCGAAGTTGGCACCCAATCCGATTGGATTCCGATGCCTTTGGAATCGTCTAAAAGGCGACCGACAAAACGACCAAAATCTGTTTGAGCATCAACGTGTGACGCACACCAATCAGTTTCACCAAAGCTCTGATAAGCCATATACATCTCAAGAAAAGAATTCTTCAGATCAAGACTAGGCTTAACAAGGATTGCCATTTTTTCCGATTTTTTGACTTTTCTTTTTGTAAATTTCCTCCGGCGTTTGCAATTGCGGCTCGGTGATCTTGAAACCGCCATTTTCGACCGAGCGGAAAAAGCACGATTGATAACCTTCGTGACACGCCGCGCCGGTCTGCTCGACCTGGATGAGCAGCACGTCGCCGTCGCAATCGAACGCGATGTCCTTGACGGTCTGCGTGTGGCCGCTCTCCTCGCCCTTCATCCAGAATTTCTGGCGCGAGCGGCTCCAGAAATGCGTCCTGCCGGTGGCGACGGTTTTTTCGAGCGACGCGTGGTTCATCCACGCGAACATCAGCACGCGCCCGGTCTTGTGTTCCTGCACGATGGCGGGAATCAAACCGTTAGAATCAAATTTCAACTTGTCGTAAAAGCTCATGCACACTTAATTTCACACAAAGACGCAAAGACACAAAGTTGAATTTCACGGCGCGTTGGTTGAAGGTATTTGCGGCAGCAGACGCAGAAACGGCGGCGGCATCTGCATCTGAAGCGGTTTGGGCGGACTTGGCTGGACATTCGTCAAGACAGGAGCAATGTTTGTGGAAAAAGGCGGCGGATTTCTCAACGCGGGAACTTCGTTGGTAAGAACCGGCGGCGGATTTGTCGGCACGGTTGAAATGTTCGTGGAAATTTCCACCTTTTTCGCCGGGACAGTAGCGACGACCGCGGCATTGGTCGGCAAATTGGCAATAACATTTGAAACGGCCGCCGCCATGTCCTGCGCAATCAGAGTGTTTGTGGAAACCGGCGGTGGATTCGCCGGCGAAGCATATTCGTTTGTCAAAATTGGAACGGCATTCGTTTCTTCAACGACGGGGTTTGTGGAAATTTCTGCCGAAGGATTTGCCGGCACGGCAACGACGGGATTGGTCGCCGCGTTTTCCCGTTCGGCGAGATTGCGTTCGAGACGGGCTTTAAGATTGGCATACATCGCATTGGTCACGGCATCGAGTTGTGTGCGCGCTTCGTCGAAACGTCCGGCGGCGATTTTGATTCGCACCAGATGGATGTAAATACCTTCGCGCTCGATGTCGTCGTGGGCAATGTTTAATGCATTCGTCCAGGCTTCCAGCGCGTCGTTGATGCGCAACGGGCGGATGCCGTAGTAACTTTGCGCGTAATCCGTCGCGAGTGGAAAATTATCCGGGTCGAGCTGAACCGCTTTTCGGTAAAGTTCCAACGCCTTGTCAAAGACCTGTTGCTCGTTGATGCCGTAAAATTCCCGCGCGTCCTTGCGAAAAAGATAAACGGTCGTGGCGAGATTCTGGTAATAAACCGGCTCGGACGGGTTCAACTTTAAAGCCTCGGCGTAGTCTGCAAACGCATTGGTAACCGGCCCGTGTTCACCGAAATAATTCGCCAGATTGTTCCATGCCGCCGGATTTTTGGGGTCGAGTTTGCGGGCGCTTTCATATTGGAGCATCGCCTCATCTTCTTCGCCGATGTCGTTCAGAAAACTGCCGTAAGCCAGATACCCCCGAGCATTGGCCGGGTAACGGCGCAGAAAATCTTCGTAATTTTTGCGAACAGAATCGAACCGCGCAAAGATGCGTTTGTTTAGTTCATCCCTTGATTCCCCCGCGCCTTGGGCGGCAAAGGCGTTGTTGTCACGGATCCATTTGTCCACTTCAGCCTGCGCCGCGTCGTCGTCGGTCATCAATTTCTGCAATTCCTGCTCCGCCGGGTTGTTTGGATTAACTATCGCAACCGAAACACCGACGTTTTGCTGAATCAAATTACTGACGGCCAGCGGCTGGTTGGTGGCCACCAGCGCGCCGACAAGTCCGATGATGAATTCATTCACGCGCGCAACGTATCACGCCCATGCAAACACGTCTTTATAGATTTTCCATGAAAGCTGGAGCCAATGGCCGAGATTGTCTTGTCTAACCTGCGATTGCAAGGCCAACATGCTGTTCTGTTGAGGAATCAAGCTAAATCGTTTTAACCAATTAATATCAGGTCAGCATCGCTGACATTCATGGTGGGGTTAAACCCCATAGAGAAGGATCAGCCAAGGTTGTAACATTATTCAAATGTTAAAACCAAAAAGCGAAAAAATGGTGATCGCACGACTCTTACTGTTAGGTATCTTGCTGGTCAATTATCCGGTTATGGCTCAGCCACAACAAGCGTGGTTAGACCGCTACAACGGCGGGTTTACCAACCAGACGCACTCGCCCTTGGCTATGAAACTGGATAGTTCTGGGAACATCTATGTGGCCGGCTCCTCGCAAAATGCCAGTAACCTCTACGATTATGTGGTTCTGAAATATGCCCCGAATGGTGCGCAACTCATGGTCGCCCGTTACACTTCGACAAGTGGAGCAAACTATAACGCCAACGGTTTTGCGCTGGATCAAAATGGAAACACGTATGTGACCGGCACGGGTGGGACGGTGAAGTTCAATGCGGATGGAACAATGGGCTGGATGGCTCCCTATGCGGGCATGGATGTGGCAGTGGACACTAACGGGAACACGTTGGTGACGGGTTTCTCAACGAACGAGTATGCAACGGTGAAATTGGACTCCAACGGGAGCAATGTGTGGTTGCGGACGTATGCGGATCAGCCACTTTACATGATTTCGCAAAAGGTGGCAGCGGACAATGCAGGTAATGTGTATGTGGCGGGCTCGGACCCGTCGACCAGTACAAATTATCAGATTTCATTGCTTATGTATGATGCGGCGGGCGACCCGATTTGGACCAACAACTGGAAGGCTTTAGGGGGGGTTAGCTATGCCAAAGGACTCATTCCCGACAATCAAGGGAACATCTATTTTGCGGGGCTTGATCCGAGCGGCGGCAATCTAGCAGAAGAAATCAATGCCCTCGGGAAAAGTGATTGGAATTTTGGAGCTGCAAGCAATAGCAAAGTTAATGGAATGGCGCTGGATACCAATGGCAATGTTTATCTGACCGGCGGTGCTTTTACTTTCAAAATGAATCTATACGGAGAAGGTATGCCGGTTTGGTATGTATTCAACCCAAACACAGCCAATGGCATTGCGTTGGATAGTGCTGCAAATGTCTATGTCACGGGATTTTCTTCAATCGGAACGAACAATAACTTTGCCACTGTTAAATATGATAACAACGGCAATCAACTTTGGTTTATCTCCTACAATAGCCCAACCAATGGTAATGACGTTGCCAACGCCGTTGCCGTTGCTCCCGACGGCTCCATCTACGTCACCGGCTACGCCGTCAACGCTTCCGGCGGCAGTGATCTGACCACCATCAAGTATGGCAGCCTGAACAACATTCAAAAATTAAGTGACGGCAGCATCCAGCTTCAATTTTTCGGCACCCCCGGCCAAAGCTATGATTTTCAAGGGACTATCGACCTCACCAACTGGACGCTGTTAGGCTCTGCCATCGCCGACACCAACGACATTTGCCAATTTACCGATACTAACGCGCCATCATTTCCATCCCGCTTTTACCGGAATTATCTGCCGTAAGACGCCGTTGGAATGATTTTGCGTCGGGGAGGCTTCTGTCACGCCCTTCTAGGAACCGCGTTCTTTGAAAAAATGAAAACTGTTTCCAAATCCTGATTTACAACCTATTGAAAGTGGAGCCAATGGTCAGGATTGCACAACCCGCAGTCCAAAAACTCCTCGAAATCAACGGCCTATGATATCGCTGATGGCTTGACTATAAGGTTGTTACGTTTTATGTCAAGCATAACCCCAATCAACTTTTTTAAACTCAATTTAACCCTCACCAAACGGTGTTTGCTGGCGCTTCTGCTGGCACTTTTTACCCCTATGGAAAAATGAAAGATAAAATTAGACGACACAAACGGATGTTGGTTTTTGACGGTTAACGAACACGGCGTCGGGCAAACTAGATCTAGAATTGCAGACGGCGAACAATGCGTGGTGTTACATCGTCGAATATGGGGTGAATATAGCACCGATCAAAATAATGCTCAAGCAGCCCTTAATTGCTTGAACAATGGATAATAGCCCTGTTGGCTTACGCACAACGCCAAATTCACGTCTCCCGCGCCCATATTCCTTTGAATCGTCACCGCTGGAAGCAGATGCGAACCGTCATAAAAACAATGGGTGATTATATTCAAGTCAAGCGCTATATAAAGGGCTTTCATCCTTATCAAATAGCGGGTAAAATGGGAGTTGAAACGGCACTGATTGTAGCTTGGGAGAACGGCACCCGCACACCCGACGAGAAACAATGGAAGATGTTAAGCGACTTTTTGTCGTTCGATTCTGGAATTGATTTACCAAAACCTCACAGGGGTTGTTTGTTGGCTTTTACACAGTCAAAAGCACATTAAAAGACGACATATTGGACTTAATTTGCGTTTGTGATTTGCGAATTCTCACGAAAATGGCAAATGTAAGAAGGTCATGTCAATTTGCGCTATTCGCGCGCAGATTTTTTTATCCGCAAGCTTCATCAGTAAAAGTGATTCTTGCCACGGCGGCAACCTTCGGGTATTTCGTAATTATCAACACCAAATCACAGACGATTTTACAGGTTTGTCGTCTGGGGGAAATATAAGTTATGGCGAGCAACATCTTCACCACGCCGGACGGAAAAAATCGCGCGGCCACCTTCGCGCTCGTCTGCACGTTGTTTCTGCTTTCGGCCTTGTGCAACAGCATGATTGACGTGCTGAACAAGCATTTTCAAAATTCGCTCGGCGTTTCCAAGGCGCAATCGGCGTTTGTGCAGGCCGTCTGGTATGGCGCATATTTTTTCATGGCGCTGCCTTCCGGCTGGGTCGCGCGAAAATTCGGCTATCGCGCCGGCATCATCACCGGCCTCGTGACGGTCATCATCGGTTCCATTTTGTTTGTGCCGGTGACCAGTTTGCACGGTTCGCACGCGTTTGTTTTCGCGGCATTTCTTGGCGCATTGTTCATCGTTGGCGCGGGACTTACTTTTTTGGAAACGATTGCCAATCCGTATGCGACAGTGCTCGGCCCGCCGGAATCGGGCGTCGCGCGCATCAATCTTGGTCAAAGCTGCAATGCCGTCGGCTGGATTTTAGGCCCGCTGCTCGCCAGCGGTTTTATCTTGTCCAAAACCGGCGTGGCCAACACGAGCAACGCTTCATTGTATTTGCCTTATCTGGTGGTCGCCGGCATTGTCGCGCTGCTCGTGCTGGTTTTCAGCGTCGGCCCGATTCCGGAAATCAAGGCGAACGCCGGGCCGTTGCCGCCGGCCGGAACTTCGCGTGCTGAACGCCCGCTTTATCAAGAATGGCATTTCATCCTGGCCATCGTCTCGCAATTTCTTTATTGCGCCGGGCAGATCGGCATCTTCAGTTTTTTTGTGAATTACATCAAGGACGATCGCTACGTGCCGGCGCTGCCGTTGTGGGCGGCCAATCTTTTGCCGGCGACAATGAAATTTTCCTCGGCGCCGGATGCCTGGCGGATCACGGAATACGGCGCGGGAGTTTTTCTGTCCGTCGCATTCGGATTTTTCACCGTCGGCCGTTTTTCGGGAAGCCTGGTCACGCGCTACTGCGCACCGCATACCACGCTCGGCGTTTATGCGGCGATCAATGTGCTGCTGATGACGCTGGTGATTTTGCCGCTCGGCTGGATTTCCGTCGCCGCGCTTTTTTTAAGTTTTTTCTTCATGTCAATCATGTATCCGACGCACTTCGCGCTGGGCATTCGCGGGCTGGGCGAAAAAACCAAACTGGCTGCGTCGTGGATGGTCACGGCCGTTGTCGGGGGAGCGATCATGCCAATTTTCATGGGCTGGCTGGCGGACCAATATTCCATGCGTATCGGCTTCCTGATGCCGCTGGGCTGTTTTGCCTTTATCGCGTTTTACGGATTCTTCTGGCGGAATTTTTACCGGCACGACCTGGAGACAAATCAAAGGCCAGCACCGGCGTCGGCGCATTGATGCAGAACTACAGGCGGACGTGAATCTTCGTCGTGGTCGCGGGATCGGCCGACCAATCTTTCAGCGCTGCGCCGGTTTGGTCGAACGGCACGACGCGCGTGACGGTTTGCGCGACAGGATAAAGTCCTGATTCAAGAACGTGAATCACATTTTCAAAATCTTCCGGCAAGGCGTTCCGCGAGCCAAGGATGTCGAGTTCCTTCATCACGAAAAATTTCGTTTCGTAGGCCACCGGCTTTTTTGCGTAGCCGATGTAAACGACGCGACCGGTGAAACAAACCTCGTTCACCGCCGCCACAAACGTTTCCGCCGCGCCCACGGCTTCGATGACGACCGCCGGGCCTTCGCCATTCGTCAACTGTTGCAGCCGTTCGTGGAAATTTTCCGTTTTGGAATTGATGACTTCCGCCGGGCCGGTCGCGCGTGCTAGCGCCAGTTTCTTCTGCGTGCTAGCGATAATTCAAGCCGATGCAAATGATGGAACTCGGCACCACCGGCGCGAGCAGTTTGGCAACGTCAGCTTTTTCGTTGGTGACTTGTGGCGAGTGGTAAACGTCGCCGGTCAGTTTCAAGGCCGTTCCATGGGCATTTTGCGCGGCGTGGTTGATGTTTCCGTTTTTGTCCTGATAGCGAATGATTTTCATAATTTATTTTCCCGCGCTCCAGCCGCCGTCGAGCATCAATGTGCTGCCCGTGACCATCGCGCTCGCGTCCGCCGCGAGATACAGCGCGGCGGCGGCGACCTCCTCGGGTTTGGCCATCCGGCCGTTGAGTTGCGTCGAAGCCATGTCGCGATACGCTTTTTCGGGATCGGGATATTCTTTCAAACGCGCCAGCACAAACGGCGTTTCGACGCGGCCGGGACAGATGCAATTGAAACGCACGCCCGTGTGCGAATGATCCAGCGCCAGCGCCTTGGTCAGACCGACGACGGCAAATTTCGTCGTCGTGTAAGCAAGCCGTTCGCGCACGGCGACGATGCCGGCGATGGAAGCCATGTTGATCACGCTGCCGGATTTGCGTTCGAGCATCGCCGGCACAAAAACTTTGCAGCAGTTGAAAATGCCGCGCACGTTCACGGCAAAAAGTTTGTCCATGTCCGCTGCCGTCGTGTTGAGCAATGTGCCGACGTGGCCAATGCCAGCGACGTTTGCGAGCACGTCGAGCGTGCCGACGGTTTGCGCTGCGCGGGAACAATCCGCCTCGCTCGCAACATCCAGCGACAAAAAATTGCCGCCGATTTTTGCCGCCATGGTTTTGCCGTTCGCTTCGTCGCGGTCGGCGATCCAAACTTTCGCGCCAGCCTCGGAAAAAATCGTGGCAATAGCCGCGCCGATGCCCGACGCGCCGCCGGTGACAAGCGCGGTTTTATTTTTCAGCTCAAACACGGTAAATCTTTTCAGCGTTGGTTTGAAAAAGTTTTTTCAAATTGGTTTCCGGCTCGTCGGTGAGAATAGCTTTCAGCGCGGCCAGCCAGTTTTCATAAGTCGTCGCGAGCTGGCACACCGGCCAGTCGCCGCCGAAGAGCACGCGGTCGAAACCAAAACAGTCGAGCGCGTGGCGGACGTAGGGATGCAAATCGGGCGCGCCGCAATGCGCCGGATTCGCCTCGGTGACGAGGCCGGAAATTTTGCACGCCACGTTCGGCAGCGCGGCGAGTTCGCGGAGATTCTGCCGCCATGGATCAAGTTTTTGATCGCGGATGGCCGGTTTCGCGCAATGGTCGATGACAAAAAAAACTTCCGGGCAGCGGGCGACAAGCTGAGTCACCGCTGGCAATTGGGAATGGACAATGCAGAGGTCGAAAGTGAAATTGAATTTTGCCAGCGCGTGAACGCCGGTAATGAAATTTGGCTGCAAACAAAAATAGGCGTCGGTTTCGCCCTGCAAATTCCGGCGCACGCCTTTGATGAGCGGATTTTTGGCGAGCGCGGTCAATTCGCCGTTCACGCGCGTCCCAAATTCCACCGAGGCCTGTGCGACGATCCCTTTCAGCCGCGTTTCGCGCGTCGCGATTTCGGAAATCCAACTTGCCTCGTCAACGCTCTGTGCCGCCACGCCGCCGCACTCGATAAAAATAATCTTGCCGACGTTCGCGGTTTTGGTGGCCGCTGAATAATCTTCCGGCAAAAAGGCGCGGTTCAGCGCCGGCACGCTGGCGAGCCAGGGATAATTTAATTTCGCAGGATTCCAAAAATGGACGTGCGCGTCAACGATGGGAAAAGAAAATTTCATCTACACGCTGGGCAAACAGGACGGGCCGATGGGTTCAAATGATTTGTAAGTCAGCACAAATTCCTGATGGCCGAGTTCCTCGGATTTGGTCTGCGCGCCGCGCGCGACGGACAATGACAGTTCGAGAATTTCGCGGCCCACTTCGTCCAGCGACGCGCGGCCTTCGAGGATTTTTCCCGCGTCCACGTCCATGTCCTCGCTCATGCGGCGATAGGTTTCCGGATTGGCGCAAACCTTGATGACGGGCGAAATCGCCGAGCCGACGACCGAGCCGCGTCCCGTGGAAAACAAAATGACGTGCGAACCGCAGGCGATGAGTTCGGCGATCTCGGCGTTGTCGTTGATGTTCGGAAAACCGAAGCGCACTTCACCGTCGGGCACGACATCGAGCAGATATAATCCGCCACGCGGCGGAACATCGCCGGGCTTGAGCAGGCCGGAAATGCGCGACGCGCCGCTCTTCGCGTAAGCGCCCATGCTTTTTTCCTCCATCGTGGTAAGTCCGCCCTCGGCGTTGCCTGGCGCAAAACTGCCGTGGCCGAGCACGGTGTAATAACGAGCGGCTTTCTCGACGGACGCGCGCAAAATGCCCGCGAGTTCCGGCGTCGCGGCGCGGGCGGTCATGATGTCTTCGCAGCCGATCAATTCGCCGGTCTCCTCAAAAATGCAGCCGGCCTTCTGCTCGACCAAACGGTCGAACGCGCGGCCGATGCCCGGATTCGCCGTGATGCCGCTGGTGGCGTCGCTGCCGCCGCAGACCGTGCCGACGATGAATTCATTGATGTGCAGCGGCGCGCGGGGAACTTCCGCGACCTTCGCGAGCATGTCGTCCATCAGCTTCCGTCCTTGCTCGATGGTTTTGCGCGTGCCGCCGTTTTGCTGGATGACGAGCGTTTCGACCGGCCGGCCCGAAGCGGCGATGGCTTCGCGCAGGGAATTGCGGTTGAAACTTTCGCAGCCGAGCGAAAGCAAAATCACGCCGCCGACATTCGGATGCGTGCAGAGCGTGCGCATCATGCGCGCCGCGTAATCGTTCGGATAGCAGCCGCCGAAGCCGATGAGATGCACGCCGCGTTCGCGATACGGATAAACGATCTCGCGCGTGACGTGATGCGCGCACTCGACGAGATACGCGACGACGATGTGATTGCGGATGCCTTTGCGTCCGTCGGCGCGCAAGAATGCCTGGTCAGTGATGATCATGTTTTGTGGAAAAAGTTTGGCCGCTTTCGAGCGTGAAGGTCTGGATGTAGTCGCTCTTCATATTGTGCAGGTGAACGTGTTCACCGGCGGCGATGTCCCGCGTGGCCGAGCCGATGGGCACGCGATATTTTAATATTTTTTCACCGGCGCGGATGGCGCGGGCGGCGAGCTTGTGGCCGAGCTTGAGGCGAGCTGGCACGTTCACGCGCTGGCCGGCCACGGTCAAGGTGTCGCTGGCTTCCAACGTTTGAATCGCGACGAGCACGTTGTCGGCGGGATCAAGGAGCAACAGTTTTGGATCGTGCATGATTTTTAAAACTTACGGTATTGCAGATACGCATCAACCGGATCAACGCCTTTGAGAATCGCGGTGCGGACTTTGTTTTCCGTGCGCAACACTTCTTCCACGCGGTCGGTCACGTCGGCGATGATTTCCTGCGGGATGATCACCGCGCCGTCGCGGTCGGCCATGACGTAATCGCCGGTGCGAATCTTGACGCCGCCGATAATGATCGGTTCGCCGAAACCGTCGGCGACCCAGCGACCGACGACGTCGCGCGGCGTGAAATAGCGGCACCAGACGCGGAAGCCGATTTTCAAAATGAAACTGCTGTCGCGGCAGCCGCCGTCCACAATATAGCCGCGCACGCCGCGATAGGTCAACGTCTCACTCGAAAGTTCGCCCATGTGTGCGAGCGTGGAATCGTTCGGCTGGCAGACAACCACGCTGCCGCCGGGCGCGCGCGAAAGCAGCTTCGTCCATTCGAGCAATGTCGTGTGAGCGTCGAGCGTCAAATCCATATGACCGTTCACGGTAAAAATTTTTCCGGCCAGCACGCGCGTTGGGTCGAGCGGACGGATGGCCTGCGGCAACAGTTGATCGGGAAAACCCATTGCGCGAAGCGTGTCATAGACCGCGCCGGAATAACATTTTTCCAAACGGTCGCCGTAAGCGTCGTTGTAATTTATTTCAGAGCTCATTTTATGGATTCAAGATTGATGCCGCCGCGCGCGTCAGAAACGTAGCACGCCTCTACGAGCTTCATGGTTTGCAGCGCGTCGGCCACGGGCGAAATGAGTGCCGCGTCTTCGCAGGCGACGAAGCGTTGCAAGTTCGACATGGTGCCGATAAAGGCGTCCGGAAACCAGCGCCCATTCAATGGAACTTCGGTCCAGTTTTTTTGCGAACGCGTAAAAATTTCCAAAAGGTCCGGCTGGCCGCGCGGATAATCAATCAACGCACCGATCGTGGCAATCGCGCAGCCGTCCGTGCCTTCAACACGAATCGTCGCGGCCTCGTAGCGCGCACCGAACGGATGACAATGGTTGATCGAAAGACAGCAGCGCATCATGTCGCCATAGTCGAGAATGACGCTTGAACGCGTGCTGGCGAGTTTTGGAAAGTGCGGATGCTTCACCGTGCGCGCGAACACGCGCGATGGTTCGCCCAAAAACATCCGGATCGTATCGAGATAATGCACCGTATGGATTTGGATTTCGACGCGCGACTCCGAAAGCAGAAACGGAAATGTTTCCCACGGCGTCGCGACGTTCAGCCGGACTTCGATTTCAACAAGTTCACCGAGTTCGCCGTGCTTCACGAGATCGTGAATTGCGAGAATGGACGGACAGAAACGAAATTGAAAATTCACGGCGGCGTGCAATTTCTTCCGTTCGCAGATCGCCACGATGCGTTTGGCCATGTCGAGCGAACTGCCCATCGGTTTTTGAAGCAGCACCACCGCGCTGTCGGGAAGTTTTTCCAAAACAGCCTCGTGCGCGTGCGGCGGCGTTGCTACATCGAAAACCGCATTAGGAAAATCGGCCGCTTCATCGACGCTGTCAAACACGCGAGGCAAGTTGAATTCTTTCGCGCGCGCCTTGGCTACTTCGCGTCGCAAATCAAAAATGCCGGCCACGGGAAATTCCGCCTTGCGATACGCCGGCAGATGCGCGTCGCGGACAATGTCACCCGCGCCGATGATGACGATGGGCCGGGGACGCGACGGCGCAGCCCGCGACTGGCGAAGTTGCGCGACGGTAAAATTCATATTTCTGAAACAGTCAGCGCAAATTATTGAGGCAATTGGTTTGGCAGACAATTTATTTTTTGAATTTTTGAAGGCCATTTGTTTTGCACTGGCGTTGAATTTTCTTCAACATGTTGCCAATGCCAATGAATGGCGAAGTTTATTTTGGCAGTTGACATGAACCTTGATTTTCTGCTTCAACAAAGACTTATCTGCGTCGCCGTCATTGACCGGCCGGCGCACGCGGTGCCGCTGGCGGAAGCGCTGTTGGCTGGCGGACTGAATACCATCGAGATCACTTTTCGCACTCCAACCGCGGCGGAATCCATCGCCTGCATCCGCCGGACGCTGCCAAAGGCCGTCGTCGGAGCCGGCACTTTGCTTTCCACCGACGACGTAAAAAAGGCCGTGGATGCCGGCGCACAATTCGGCGTTTCGCCCGGTTTGAGCGAAGCAGTTTCACAGGCGGCGCACGATGCGCGACTGCCATTTTTTCCCGGCGTGATCACGCCGACGGAAATCCTCCGCGCGATGGAACTGGGCTGGAAGCACCTTAAATATTTTCCGGCCGAGACTTTTGGCGGCGTGCAGGCGCTTAAAGCGCTGGCCGGGCCGTTCGGTGCTTCCGGCATAAAATTTATTCCGACCGGAGGCATCGCCGCGGCGACTCTGGCCGATTATCTCGCCGTGCCGCAGGTTGCTGCCGTCGGCGGATCCTGGATGGCGGCACGCAAACTTGTGAATGATAAAGCTTGGGGCGAAATCACCAAACTCACGATGGAAGCGATGCAGATCATTGCCGCACTTGCCAGTTGAATCCAAGTTGCCGGAGCCAACCGGCAGCGGCGCTTTCTTTTATTCGAAAAGGTTTCCGTCATGCCACATCGCAGTTTGTCGGTGGTTCAGCTTTGGATCGTTAGGCAGCATAGCCATACCCTCCCTTCACAAATTGATGAGACTGGCAGTTGGAATAAACCGCGACGGCTGCGTTATACGAATTGCTTTCGACTGCTGTTCTATTATAGTTGTGGAGTGTGAACTCGGAAAAGACGCCGCTGAATCAAATTGTCTTCAAAAAAGCAAAAAACGGAAAAAATGCTTTGAATCGTCGCATAAAAAGAATTCCCACCATCGGACTTTTGGTCGAATCTTCGCGGGTGTCGGGTCGGGCATTATTGTGCGGCATCGCAAAATGCGCACATCATTACGGTCCGTGGTCTTTTTATTGGGAACCGGGCGGACTGGAAAAAGCGTGGCCAAAACTTAAGGCGTTGGATGTGGACGGCATTATTTTGCGGGACGTGGACAAATTGGAGGAAGTGCTCGATCTGGGAATTCCGGCGGTGGTGATCGGACACAGCAAAACGGAAGTTCCTAATTTAGTCAACGTGGTGACAGATTCCTCTGCCATTGGTCAGATCGGCGCGGAACATTTGTTGCAGTGCGGTTTCAAGCATTTCGCTTACTGCGGCTATGGCAGCATGTTATCCTCAACTTCACAACGGGAATCTTTCACCTGGTCGGATTTGCGGCAGGAATCTTTTGACCGGCGCATTTGTGAAGCGGGATTTGAAGTTGATGACTATACGACATTGTCGCCTGCGGCCTATACGTGGCGCGAAGAGCGCCACAAAATGGCGGCGTGGTTGCAGTCGCTACCCAAACCGGTGGGCTTGATGGCCTGCAACGATGACTGCGGTCGGCAAGTTATTGAAGCCTGTAAACTGGCAAGTCTAGCGGTGCCAGACGCCGTCGGTGTTTTGGGGGCGGACAACGATGAAGTAGTCTGCGGCCTTTCCGATCCACCGATGTCCAGCGTGGCCATCAACTTCGAGCGCGCTGGCTATGAGGCGGCGCTGGTTTTGTTCCGATTGTTGCGCAGAAGCCGACACATTCCATTGAAAATAACCGTGTCTGCAACGCACATCGTTGCGCGGCGTTCGACGGATTTTATGGCCGTGGCTGATCCGCATGTGAGCAAGGCGTTGCAATTCATTCGCGACCACGCCCGCGAAAACGTGATGGTCTTGGATATATCCCGCGCTGCGGCTCTGTCGCGCCGCGCTTTGGAAATAAAATTCCGGCGGGAGGTCGGATGCTCCATTCATGAATACGTTCGGCGTGTGCGAACGGATCAAATTGTGAAGTTACTCGTCGAAACCGAACTGCCCGTGGGTCAGATTGCCGAGTCTCTTGGCTTTTCCGACGTTCAACACTTTGCCCGTTATTTCCGGGCGGGCAAACGGATGAGTCCGTTGGCATATCGCAGAACTTACGGAAGACGAATAGGTTAAAAGTTTGATCTTATCCAGGTTCGCAAAGTGGTGAATCATTTACGCAAACTGGCGTTGTGTTTTTTTCTCATTTTTGAAAAATTGTTTCAACCTAGAAATTCAATCCAACAAACAGTCTTTATCAGAAGGCTTTTGCTAGAAAATGGTCGAACGTTGGGGCTAATCAACTGACCACAGCGCCATGTTAAAAATGTGGCGCTGCTTCTTTTTTGGACGAAGCAAAATTTGGCGGTATTTTTTCGCAAAATGGCGTTGCTTCAAAAGACGTAGTTTAAAATCATGCGCAATAACAATCCCGATCCATTATGAGAATAATACTTTCAGTAATTCTTTTTGCTTTTATGCTCACCGTGTTTTCACCTGAAGCACTTTTCGCGGACTCGGTTACTATGACAGTCCATGCCGACCGCCCTGGAGCGAAAATCAATCCTGCGATGTGGGGGATTTTTTTTGAAGATATAAATTTTGGCGCGGATGGTGGGCTTTACGCGGAACTGGTCAAGAATCGATCATTTGAATTTCCCGATCCGCTCATGGGCTGGATCAAAATAAGTCCAAGCCTCGCACAAGGTGAATTGTTCGTTCGTGACGACGAACCTTTCGATGCAAACAATCCTCACTATGTCCGTCTTATTTCGGAAGGCACTGCGCCGTTCGGAATTTCCAATGAAGGTTTTCGCGGCATGGGCGTGCGCCAAGGCGAAACATATAATTTCTCCGCCCAAATTCGCGGCATAGACGGCTCGCCAATCTTGCGAGTGCAACTTTACGGTGGCGACGGCACATTGCTTGATTCGGTGGAGTTGCAGGATTTTTCTTCCGATTGGAAAAAAGTCACGGCCACACTGCATCCGAAAGATACCGATCCAAAAGCACGATTGGCCCTCGTTTTGGACGGCAAAGGCATCGTTGATCTCGACATGATTTCGCTTTTTCCGGAACACACATGGAAAAACCGTCCCGGCGGTTTGCGAGCCGACATGGTGCAGGCGCTCGCCGATTTGCATCCGGGCTTTCTGCGTTTTCCCGGCGGCTGCATCGTCGAAGGCAGCGTGCTCGCACGGCGTTACCAGTGGAAAAACACCATCGGTCCGATTGAAGACCGCCATTTGCTCATCAATCGCTGGAATTACGAATTTCAACATCGTCCCACGCCGGACTATTTTCAATCGTTCGGCCTCGGCTTTTTTGAATACTTTCAATTGTGCGAGGACATCGGCGCCGAACCGCTCCCGATTTTGAACTGCGGCATGGCCTGCCAGTTTAATTCCGGCGAACTTTGTCCGATTGACGAGCTTGGCCCTTACATTCAGGACGCGTTGGACTTGATTGAATTTGCCAATGGTTCGACGAACACCGCTTGGGGCGCGAAGCGCGCGGCACTGGGACACCCCGAACCGTTCAATATGAAAATGCTCGGCGTCGGCAACGAACAATGGGGGCCGCAATACATCGAGCGTTACATGTACTTCGCGAAAGTGCTCAAGGAAAGGCATCCAGAAATCCAGCTTGTTTCCGCCGCCGGGCCGCAGCCGGCGGACGAACGATTCAAATTTGCGTGGTCAAACTTGCGCGCACTTCACGCGGACATCATTGATGAACATTCCTACGCTTTGCCGGATTGGTTTTTTGCCAACACGCATCGTTATGACAATTACGATCGCAATGGTCCGAAAGTTTTCATGGGCGAATATGCCGCGCAAAGCGTCGGCGTCGTCAGCACAAAAAATCAGAACAATCTCGAATGCGCGCTGGCCGAGGCCGCTTACATGACCGGCCTCGAACGCAATGCTGATGTCGTGCGCATGGCTTCCTACGCGCCGCTGTTCGCGAATACCGAAGCGTGGCAATGGACTCCTGATTTGATCTGGGTCAACAGCTTGAACATTTATCGCACGCCAAATTATTATGTGCAGCAACTGTTCAGCCGCAATCGCGGCGACGAAGTTTTGCCGACGCAAACGGTCGGAATCGAAACTTCAGATTCGGGAATTCAAAATTTCTACACGAGCGCCACACACGATGACAAGACGGGCGAAGTCATTGTCAAAGCCGTTAATCCTGGAGCGGACGCCGAAGCCGTAGAAATCAAACTCGACGGCTTATCACAAATTGAATCAGAAGGCGAAGTCATTACTTTGACTGGCGACCTGGCCGGAGTGAATTCAATGGACGAGCCGAAAAATATTTCGCCCGTCGAATCAAAATTTGAAAATGCAGCCGCGAATTTCACCTACACTTTTCCGCCACACTCGATGACCGTGTTGCGAATCAAGGCGCAATGAAGTTAATTAGTTATCATGTTCAAATTTTGTCCAAGGTGGTGCGCGTATCTGCCAGCTCTTTTTTTCGGAACTTTTTTGCTTCACGCTGAACCGCCAAACCTGCGCGGCAGCCTTGGCATTCATGATCCGTCGGCGGTGATCAAATGTGGCAACCTCTATTACGTTTTTGGCACCGGGCAAGGCATCATTTCAAAATCTTCCGCGGATAAAATGTATTGGGTCACCGGACCAACCGTGTTTGCCAATTCTCCAAATTGGACGACCAATGCCGTTCCCGGCTTCACGGGAGATTTCTGGGCGCCGGACATCTCTTATTTCAACGGCCAATATTATCTTTATTACGCTGTTTCGACTTTTGGCAGCCAGGTTTCGGCCATTGGTCTGGCGACGAATCCCACGCTTGATCCGAGCGATCCAAGTTATCAATGGACGGACCACGGCCCGGTGATCCAATCCACGACCGGAAGTTCATACAATTGTATTGATCCGAGCGTCACGTTCGATTCGTCCAGCAATTTATGGATGTCGTTCGGTTCATTTTGGACCGGCATAAAACTCGTTCAACTCGATACGACAACCGGCCTGCGCAACACGACCAACACGACTATTTATTCTCTGGCCAACGACAACGCCGCCAGCGGTGATCCGATTGAGGGATCCTATCTTTATCATTACGAGAATTATTTTTATTTATTTGTCAATTGGGGCTCCTGTTGCGATGGCATTGAAAGCACTTACAACATTCGCGTCGGACGCAGTGCAAATGTTACGGGCCCATTTCTCGATCGCAACGGTGTCAATATGCTTTCGAGCGGCGGAACGCTTTTTTTGCAAACGACCGGAAAATTTATTGCCCCCGGCCAAGTAGGAATTCTCGACGAAAATGGCGTGAGTTATTTCGGTTATCACTATCTCGATGCCAACGATGATGGCACGCCGACGTTCGACCTTGAACCGCTTTCATGGACAAGCGACGGCTGGCCGGCATTCACCAACGACTGGTCCGCCGCGTATCATTTTCGAATGGACGCGCGCGACGACGACAGTCAGTATTACGGCCTGCTCCAAAACTCCGCTTCCATTTTCAATGACCCGTTGGTCGGCGATTCACTTGTGCTTAATGGAACAAATCAATTTGTCAATTTGCCGAATGGTGTGGCCAATGCACAAACGTTCGCCGCTGTTTTCAAATGGAACGGCGGCGCGGCTTGGCAACGCGTCTTCGATTTCGGGAACGGAACAAACAGTTACGTTTTTTTGACGCCGCTTGCATCCACCGGCCACCCTCGCTTTACCATAACTTCATCGGGCATTGGCGGGGAACAGCATCTTGACGGAACTGGTGCTGTGCCAGTGAACGTTTGGACACATGTTGCTGCAACCACGGACGGCTCGCGTGGAATTCTTTATGTCAACGGCGTGGCGGTGACGACCAATACATCAATGACACTGACCCCATCGGACATCGTGCCGACGAATGTTTGGTTTGGACGCAGCCAATTCACCGCCGATCCTTACTTCAACGGCCAGATCAGTTCCATTCGCATTTACGGACGTGCGCTTTCGGCAAACGAAATCGTTGCGCCGCAGCCAATGATTTCCACACCTTCGGCAAGCTCGTTTTATCAGCCCGGCGACACTATTCAGTTTTCTGGAAACGCAATGGATTTTGCTGACCTGCCGCTTTCTGCAAACAGCCTGACTTGGACAATTGAATTTTGCGATACGAACGCAACCAACATTATCGCTGGTCCAATTTCTGGAATCAGCGGCGGCAGCTTTTCAATTCCACCGGATGGTGAGGAAGCCACAAACGGATTTTATTCTATTATTCTCGAGGCGACCGACCCGCTCGGACGCGCGGCGACAAATTGCGTGAACATTTTTCCGAATCCGACAAACACGGACTGGACGGCGTTTTATCCTTTCAACAACGGCGCTACAGATGCGAACGGATTTTTCAATGGCTCGCTAATCAACGGCGCGATCACGCCATCCGATCCCATTCGCGGACCAGTTTTGAATTTAAACGGTTCGAGCCAATATGTCAGTCTGCCGTCGGGAATTGGCGCGATGAAAACATTTTCCGCGTGGGTGAAATGGAACGGCGGCAGCGACTGGCAGCGCATTTTCGACTTCGGGAAAAGCAGCACCAGTTACGCCATGCTCACGGCCAAAGCCAGCAGTAACAAATTGTGTTTTGAAATCACGCCCAACGGCCCCGGTGAAACGCGGGATTTGGATTCGCCCAATCCACTGCCGACAAATGTCTGGACGCATGTAGCCTTGACACTTGATGGGCGGCAGGCGGTGATGTTCATCAACGGTCAGGCCGTCGCGGTGAATTCCAGCGTCAATCTTTTGCCGTCCGACGTTTTTGGTTCGGCGAATTATTTTGGTCGCAGCCAGTTTTCCGCCGATCCTTATTTCAACGGCCAGATGGACTCCGTGCAAATTTCTTCAGATACTTTGCCGATTGAACAGATCACCGCGTCAAGCATCGGCATTTCAAACGCTGCGTCTTCACTGACTTTGAACTGGCCGTCATGGACGAATGGCCTCGGGCTTTACGCTTCAACCAGTCTGGGCGCATCCGCCAATTGGACACCTGTCACTGACCTGCCCGTTTCAACGAATGGCATTAACTTCATGACAATTTCAGCGACGAACAACGTAATGCTGTTCCGATTGCAATTACCTCCATAAAATTTTGCCAGCTGATACTATGAAAATTTTCGGACGAACAACGCTCATACTTTTTCTGATAGTTGGAGTCCTATTTCAGGCACAAACCGGAAGGACTCAATCATTCGTCGCAACCACAAATACGATGGCGCAATTTGGCAGCCGTGGCGTTCGCATTCATGATCCGTCCACCATCATCAAATGCAAAGATGAATACTGGGTTTTTTATACCGGTCGCGGTGTTCCTTCTTATCATTCAAAAAATTTGGTGGAATGGAAACGAGGCCCGTCCGTTTTTACAAATGCACCGACATGGACGGCTCAAGCCGTGCCGGAAAATCGCCGGATGAATTATTGGGCGCCGGACATTATTCATCTTGGAAATCGCTATTTGCTTTATTACGCCGTGTCGACTCTTGGAAAAAACACATCGGCCATTGGTCTGGCGACCAATCCCACGCTTGATCCAGGTAATCCGCAATTTCACTGGACGGATCAAGGAGCCGTCGTTCAGTCCGTTGACGCCGATGATTTTAACGCGATTGACCCCGCCATTTCTCAAGACACAGATGGCAATCTTTGGCTTGCGTTCGGCTCGTTTTGGAGCGGCATTAAACTCATCCAGCTTGATCCCAAAACCGGCAAGCGGGTCGCAACAAATTCGTCAATGTATTCGATTGCGTTCAACGACAAGATTGAAGCTTCATACATCTATCGCCACGATGATTTTTATTATTTGTTCGTAAACTGGGGACAATGTTGTCGCGGCACGAACAGCACTTACGAAATTCGCCTTGGACGCAGTGAAAAAATCACCGGACCTTACTTGGACAAAGACGGAGTGGACATGATTGCGGGCGGCGGCAGCTTGTTTTTGGGTTCCAGCGGGCCATTCATTGGTCCCGGTCATGCCGGTATTATTTCCGCTGACGGTGCCGATTGGTTTAGTTGTCATTTTTACGACGGCACAAGACGCGGTATTTCGACTCTTGCCATTATACCTCTCCAATGGAACGCGAATGGCTGGCCGGAAATCAATGGGCGTGAACCAAAATGAAGTTATTAAGCCCAATTTTATTTGCGCAAATTGGCGATAAATTTACGTGAAGTGGCGTTGTTGGGACTCTACTTCGAATGATAGAGTTTTGGAAAATCCTGACAAGTATTGTCATTGAGGCGCATTGTCGTCTAAAAAATCATGACGCACGAATTTGAAGTAATTGGCATAAAAAAAAATCGCCATGATAACAGGGCGTTTACGTTAATTGAATTGCTGGTTGTGATTGCTATCATTGCCATTCTTGCCGCGATGTTGTTACCAGCGTTGGCGAATGCCAAAGAAAAGGCGCGTCGTGCGGCTTGCGTGAGCAATTTGCATCAACAAGGCATCGCCCTTCAAATCTATACCGGAGATAATAGAGATAAGTATCCTGATTTAAGATATCCGCCATACACAGCCAATCCACCTACTGCGGCGGGAAACTGGCCGTGGGACATTTCCACTAATTTTTGTACCCAGATAATCGCCAACGGAGGCAGCCAGAATATATTTTATTGTCCATCCAACCCCGATTTCAATTGTACCAATACATGGGATTTTGGCGTGAATTTTCGCATTCTCGGTTATGTTTATTTGGTGCCGGGTGCTGGCATGAATGCCGGTGGAGTACCTGAGTCACCTTATTGGAAAACAAATTCGACTGGCACGCTGATACAGCCTCCGGTTACTGCCGAAGTGGTTGTTGACGTGGTCGGTCGTGACAATACTGCCGGCGCGGGTTACACGCATTTCTTAGTTGGCGGACTTCCTAAAAATGTTATCCAACGCACCAGTCATTTGGCAGGTGCCCTGCCATCCGGAGGCAACATCTTGTTTGAAGACAGCCATGTTGAATGGCGGCCATGGAAAGTGATGTGGAATAATGGCAAACCTCAACAATGGTTTGGCAACGACCCGGTCTTTGTTTTTTAACAACTATTCAACTGTAAATAACCCAACATTCTAACATCTCCAACCTCAACCCCGAAAGACAATGTATATGAAATTAAAAAAACTAAGTTACGCAGTCTCCGTTGGTCTGGCGCTGTGTTTGATTCACACCGCCTCAGCCCAAGATGATCATTGGGCAGGCACGATAGGAAACAATGCATGGAATGTCGCGACTAACTGGAGTGAAGGCATAGTGCCGCCCCCGGGAAACCCAACGACAACTTTTTCCGGCAATGTATGGCTTGATCCCTCCCCCGTTGATGGTGATTCGGTGATAACGATTCCGGTGGGCGATGTGGAAACGCCCGGCGTCGGCAATTCATCTGAAGTATATAACACGATATTTGGTCCGGAGTTCGGAGCCACTCTCAATATTTACGGCACGTTGAGTTGGGACTGGACAATGGCTCCTTACCAACCAGACCCTACCCCCGGTTTGCGCAGCCACGTCAATATGTATGGAAATGCCTATGCGTACACTTCTGGCGCGTCTTTGAATCTTGGTTCCGGTTGGTGGCCAATTTGCGAAGGGACGTATGTGACGATGAATCTATACAATAATGCCAATTACAGCAGTTTGGGCGGAGCCGGCTTGTGGTCTGGCGGTCATATCAATATCTATGACAATGCAACTTTTCTGGTAAATGGCTATGTCAACTTTGATAATGGACAAGCCAATAATGACGGCACAACGGATTTCGTTCTCGGTGGCGGCAAATTGGTCTTGCCAGAAGGCTTCAATGATTCGTCAGTTACTAACTGGATTGGAAGAGGCATCCTTCGGGCCTATGGCAAAGGTGAGGACACGAATGACTTGATTGTTACTGATGATGGCACCAATACATACGTAACGCCCATTCCCCTCGGCGGTGCTCTGCAGCGGGTTTATTTCCAGCCATTAGTTAAGGCCACCGTGAACGAGGGCGTGTTCCAACAGGCAACGCTTGTTGGCGATTACCCGTCAGTCAGTGGAGTGCTTTTGAGTTCGTCAGAACCCGGTCTGGATCCGGCAACATTTCCTCAGCCGGTTTACGCATCGAGCAATCCCAACGTGGCCACGGTGGACACCAATGGCCTGGTGACTGCAATCAGTGCGGGCACCGCCACATTGACGGCTACGGTCGGCTCATTCACCAGCACGAACAGTGTCACGATTACCGTGACACCTGTCACCGCCACTCTTATACATCGGTATAGCTTTGCGAGTAACGCCAATGACTCCATAGGCGGCGCGAATGGTGTGATCAATGGTGACGCCACCGTCTCTGGGGGACAACTCGTGTTAAGCGGAAACGTAGGATCTTCCGTGAGTTTGCCCGCCGGTATTCTTGGAGGCTTGGACGAAGTTACAATCGAAGCGTGGGCTACTTTTCCGGGCGCAATCAACGCTTTCGCCAATCTGTTTGCCTTTGGCGGTACGGACACAAATGCGCTCGATCCCAATCAAGGTGATGGATATAATTATATTGCATTAAGCCCGCACACTGGCGGCTTAACTATGCAAGCAACCTTCGGGCAGGGTAATCCCGGTAATTCCGGTGAGAGAGATGCCGTGGCAACCGGAGTACTGGACAATCAGACAAACGTGCAAATCGTCGCTGTCTATCATCCATTGGCCGGCTATGAGGCCATCTACACAAACGGAGTGCTTGCGGCGTCTATTTCAATGTTTAACAACTTGATTGACCCGGTTGCTGCTGAGGGGCCGACATTTACAAACCATAGTATTCTGACCTATCAGCTTGCAAATGACCCGCTGAACTATGGGTATGGTCCTGACCCGCTGAATTACATCGGTCAATCGCTCTATACCAGCGACCCGGGTCTTCTTGCGAACATTGATGAATTCCGTATTTACAACGGCCCGCTTACGCCGACGCAAATTGCGGCCGATTACGCCCTCGGACCAAATCAAATCATAGGCAGTAATACGAACGTGTCGTTGACGGCTACCGTGTCGGGCAGCAATCTGGTCATCACTTGGCCGACGACTTCTGCGCTCGTCACTTTGCTGTCCTCGCCGACGCTCGGGGCTGGTGCTTCGTGGACAACTGTTGGCGGAACACCGACAGTTGTAGCAAGCAACTATCAAGTGACTATGCCGATTTCCGGTTCGGCGCGATTCTTCCGTTTGTCGCGGTAATGAATTAATTGAATAAAACCACAATCGCTTCATCAAGCGTTGTAGGGTTCACATCGCCGCGTGGATGTTTCTAGTAAGGAAACCCACGCGGCGATTCGTTAAATAAAATGTAGTTGTGAAGCAATAATTTTTTCTGTTTAGTTTCAAATTATTTGTCATATCGCCTTGCGACAAGTGACATACTAAAACAGACAGCGATTATGATAAATTTGAAGCGATGTGAAGTCTGGTTCATGACTGGCAGCCAGCATCTTTACGGACCTGAAACGCTTAAAAAAGTTGCCGTGCATTCGCAGGAAATCTCCTCCGCGTTAAATGCCGCGAATGCCATTCCTGTGAAAGTAATTTTCAAGCCTGTGCTCAAAACGCCGGAAGAAGTGTTTGCCCTTTGTCAGCAGGCAAACCAGACACGTCAGTGTATCGGCCTCATTACTTGGTGCCACACGTTCTCGCCGTCCAAGATGTGGATCAACGGGCTGAAGATTTTGCAGAAGCCGATACTGCATCTGCACACGCAGCACAATCGCGACATCCCCTGGTCGTCCATTGACATGGACTTCATGAATCTCAATCAGTCGGCGCACGGCGATCGCGAACATGGATTCATCATGAGCCGGATGCGTTTGAATCGGAAAGTTGTCGTTGGCTTTTGGCAGGATATCCCCGTTCAAAATCAACTGGGTGCATGGTGCCGGGCCGCGGCGGCGTGGCACGACTGGCAGGGCGCAAAATTCTGCCGTTTTGGCGACAACATGCGCGAAGTTGCGGTGACGGAAGGCGACAAAGTCGCCGCACAAATACAATTCGGCTATTCGGTCAATGGCTACGGCGTGGGCGATTTGGTGAAAAGTGTCAATGCCGCAACGGACAAGCAAATCAACTCGCTCATTGCGGAATATGAAGCGGGTTATGTCATCGCGCCTGCGCTTCGCAAAGGCGGTGAAAGACAAGACTCGTTGCGTGAGGCTGCGCGAATTGAAATTGGTTTGCGCGAATTTTTAGAGGCGGGCGATTTCAAAGGATTTACAACCACATTTGAAGATTTACACGGGCTGACACAATTGCCGGGACTTTCGGTGCAGCGATTGATGGCCGACGGTTACGGCTTTGGTGCGGAAGGTGATTGGAAAACGTGCGCACTCGTCCGGGCTTTGAAAATCATGGCCGGCGGACTCAAGGGCGGCACATCGTTCATGGAAGATTACACGTATCATCTCGAACCCAAAAAAATGAAAGTGCTCGGCGCGCACATGCTTGAAATTTGTCCGAGCATTACCAAAAACAAACCGTCGCTTGAAGTGCATCCGCTGGGAATCGGCGGCAAAACCGACCCTGCGCGTCTCGTCTTTGACACGCCTGTTGGCGACGGCATCAACGCCTCGATGGTGGATATGGGAAATCGTTTTCGTCTGCTGGTGAACGAAGTGGAAGTCGTCGCGCCAGACAAGCCGCTGTCCAAGCTGCCGGTGGCGCGCACTGTCTGGATTTGCAAACCTAATCTTCAAACTGCCGCCGCTGCGTGGATTTATGCCGGCGGCGCGCATCACACGGCGTTCAGCCAGGCGGTTACTACAGAAATGGTCGAGGACTTTGCCGAAATGGCCGGCATCGAATTCCTGGTCATTGACGACGCGACTGTCCTGCGAAATTTCAAAAAGGAATTGCGTCACAATGAAATCTATTACGGTTTGCGTAACGGCCTGATTTTTTAAACTGCGAATCTGATTGGTTCATGACCCCAAAATACACCATTGGTCTTGATTACGGGACGAATTCCGTTCGCGCGCTAATTGTTGACACTGCCAATGGGCGCGAGGTTGGCACAGCGGTCTGGGATTACGAACACGGCACGGCGGGCGTGATTTTGTCCCGCGATCCGAATCTGGCGCGGCAACATCCGGCCGATTATGTCAAAGGCGCGGAAGTCACGATCAAGGAGGCGCTCGCGTCGGCAAAAAAATCCGTGAAAAATTTCCGTGTCGATCAAGTCGCCGGCATCGGCGTGGACACGACCGGTAGCACGCCGTTGCCGTTGGATGAAAGCGGCCGGCCACTCGCCTTTAACAAAAAATTCGCTAAAAATCCGGCGGCAATGGCCTGGCTTTGGAAAGATCACACCGGTGTGGCTGAAGCCGGAGAGATCACGGAACTTGCAAAAAAAATCCGTCCACAATTTCTCGCCAAATGCGGAGGCGTTTATTCGAGTGAATGGTTCTGGAGCAAAATTTTGAAATGCCTGCGCGTCGCGCCGGAAGTTTTCAACGCCGCGCATTCGTGGGTTGAGCTGGCGGATTACGTTCCCGCCGAACTGACCGGGACGCTAGCGCCGGAGAAATTGACGGTCGGGATTTGCGCCGCCGGACACAAGGCTATGTTCAACGACACTTGGGGCGGCTATCCCGATGTGGAATTTCTCTCGCGACTTGATCCGAAACTTGGCGAGCTTCGCGGACGACTTTGCAATCGCGTTCGCGCCATAGATTCTGCAGTTGGTGGTTTGACGGCGGAGTGGTCGGAAAAAACCGGTTTGCCGGCGGGAATTCCCGTCGCAATCGGCGCGTTCGACGCGCATCTGGGCGCGGTCGGTTGCGGCGTTCAACCCGGCGCTCTCGTCAAAATCATCGGCACGAGCACTTGCGACATTGCGGTCTGGCCGAACATGGAAAAACTGGCGGACATCCCCGGACTTTGCGGCATCGTCAATGGCAGTGTGTTGCCGGGATTTTATGGGCTGGAAGCGGGACAATCGGCGGTCGGCGACATTTTTAATTGGTTCGTCAATTACATCGAGCCGGGCGGCAGAAAATATTCCTCACACGCAGATTTGGACAGGGCGGCGGCGAAATTGCAACCCGGTGAATCCGGTTTGCTTGCACTCGATTGGAACAATGGCAATCGCACAGTGCTTGTTGATCAGCGGCTCACGGGTTTGCTGATGGGTCAAACGCTTTATACGACGCCGGCGGAAATTTACCGCGCGCTGGTGGAGGCGACGGCGTTCGGTGCATTGACAATCATCAATCGTTTTGAGGAATTTGGTGTAAAAATAGAGCAAGTGATCAACTGCGGTGGTATTGCTGAAAAAAGTCCATTGACAATGCAGATTTACGCAGACGTGACGGGCCGTCCCATGAAAGTGTCGCGTTCGGCACAAACCTGCGCGCTGGGTTCGGCCATCGCGGGCGCGGTGGTTGCCGGGGTTTACAAGGATTTTGCCGGGGCACAGAAAAAGATGACCGGCTTGAAACCAAATTTTTTTAAACCGAACCCAAAGGCGCACGAAATTTACAAACAGCTTTATGCGATTTACAAGACATTGCACGACGCTTTCGGCACGCGCGAGTGGAGTGGAAGTTTGCACAACGTGATGAAGCAACTCATTGACATTCGCAGTCGCGCGCGGAAATGATTCCATAAAATTTAAATGCTCGAAGAACTCAAGCGACAAGTCTGCAAAGCCAACCTTGATTTGGTCAGGGAAGGGCTTGTCATTCAAACGTGGGGCAACGCCAGCGGCATTGACCGCGAACACGGCTTGGTCGTCATCAAACCCAGCGGTGTCTCATATGACGGGATTAAGCCGGAACAAATGGTCGTTGTTTCGCTCGCGGACGGAAAAGTTGTTGAGGGCGATTTAAAGCCCAGTTCTGACACGCCGACGCATTTGGTTTTATATCGCGCGTTTAAAGGCATCGGCGGCATCGTTCACACACACAGTCTTTACGCGACAGCCTGGGCGCAAGCGCAGCGAAAAATTCCGTCTTACGGCACCACGCAGGCGGATTACTGGCATGGCGAAGTGCCTTGCACACGCCAAATGAAACCGGCGGAAATCAAAAACGATTATGAAATCAACACGGGCCGCGTCATCGTGGAAACTTTCAAAAAATTAAATCCAGCCGATCATCCCGCCGTGCTGGTGGCCGGCCACGGGCCGTTCGCCTGGGGGAAAGATGTGGACGACGCGGTTCACAATGCGAGCGTTTTGGAGTTTATTGCGCGGCTGGCAAGCGAGACGTTGCGCATCAATCCGAAGACGAAGCCGATGCAATCCGTTTTAATCGACAAACATTTTCATCGCAAACATGGGGCGAAGGCGTATTACGGACAAAAATAATTTTCCGAAACAATCAATCAAATTCAACCATGAAAAAAATCCAACTGCTGTTCCTCGTGTTTTGTATCGCTGCGATCATGCCTGGTTGCGGCAAAAATGAAAATGCGTCAACTACATCTGGCGGAGCAGCGCCGCCGAAAAGATTGAAGCTTGCCTTCGTCAGCAACAACGCGGCGAATTTTTGGACGATTGCGCGCACGGGTTGCGAGGATGCGGCGAAGGAACTCGGCGATGTGGATGTGGATTTCCGCATTCCCTCCACCGGCAGCGCCGCCGAGCAGCAGCAGATTTTGGACGATCTGGTCGCGCGCGGCGAAGACGGCATTGCGGTCAGCCCGATTGATCCGAAAAACCAGATTGATTTTCTGAATAAAATCGCGGGTCAAGCCCTTTTGATTTGCTGTGACAGCGACGCGGCAGACAGCAAGCGCGTTTGCTACATCGGCACCGACAACGAGGCGGCCGGCGAGCAGGCCGGACAATTGATCAAGGAAGTTTTGCCCAACGGCGGCAAAATCATGCTGTTCGTCGGCTTTCTTGACGCGCAGAACGCAAAAGATCGAATGGCCGGAATTGAAAAAGCGCTGACGGGTTCAAACATTGAAATCATTGACGTGCGGACGGATGACGCCGACCACGTTCGCGCGCAGAAAAATGCCGAGGATACGCTCGTCAAATATCCCGACGTCGCCGCGTTGATTGGGCTTTACAGTTACAATGGCCCGGCGATTTTAAACGCCGTTCGCGGTGCGAACAAAGCCGGCCAGGTGAAAATTGTCTGTTTCGATGAAGATGCCGACACGCTCGCCGGCGTCGCCAGCGGCGACATTTACGGCACGGTCGTTCAGCAGCCGTATGAGTTTGGCCGGCAGGCCATCACGCGCATGGACAAATATCTTCATGGCGACCAGTCCCAACTGGCTGGCGGCAAGATGTATATTCCCACTCAGGCCATCAAAAAAGACAACGTTGCCGATTTTCAGGCGAAGTTGAAACAATTGCTCGGCCAATAAATGACCGCTCCGCCTTTGCTGGACATGCGCGGGATTTCCAAAAGATTTCCCGGCGTTGTGGCGCTGGATGACGTCAGCCTGCAAATCGGGCGCGGCGAAGTCGTCGCCATTTGCGGCGAAAATGGCGCGGGCAAATCCACATTGATGAAAATTCTCGGCGGCGTGCGCCAGCCGGACGCCGGTGAAATTAAAATTGACGGCCAGCCGGTGAAAATTCAAGGCGTTCAGGACGCCATCCGGCTGGGCATTGGATTCATTCACCAGGAACTGAACGTTCTGGAAAACCTCGATGTTGCCGCCAACGTTTTTCTCGGACGCGAGCCAAGAAATTCCCTCGGCCTGGTCAACCAAAAAAAAATCCACACCGACACCGAGCCGTTTTTGAAACGGCTGGGTTTGCAGATTTCGACCCGCACACGGCTCGACAAGCTTTCCATCGCGCATCAGCAAATGGTTGAAATTGCAAAGGCGCTTTCGCTCAGCGCGCGGCTCATCATCATGGACGAACCGACTTCGAGCCTCACCTTGACCGAAACGAAACGCCTGCTCGACCTCGTCTGCGAATTGAGCGAACAGGACGTCAGCGTCATTTATATTTCGCACCGGCTCGGCGAAATTGACGAATGCGCCGACCGAGTGGTCATTTTGCGCGACGGCAAAAATGCCGGGGAACTGTCGCACGCCGAGGCCACCCACGACAAGCTGGTGAGCCTGATGGTCGGGCGCGAAATCAAAAGTTTTTACGTCAAATCCGAAGTGCCAAAAATACCGGCCTTTTTCAAAGCGCGGAACGTGGTCTCGCCGCTCTATCCGGACAAAACTGTTTCGTTCGACGCTGCGCGCGGAGAAATTCTCGGCTTTGCCGGGCTCGTCGGTGCCGGCCGTTCCGAACTGGCCAAGACGATGGTTGGTCTTGATCCATCGCCCCAAAAGGAGATTTTCCTTGACGGTAAAAAAGTTTCCATCAACCGGCCGCGTGATGCAATTGACCACGGGATTTATCTCGCGCCAGAAAACCGGCGCACGGAGGGACTGGTGGTTGAAATGACCGTCCGAGAAAACATCAGTTTGCCCTCATTACGGCGGTATTCACGTTGCGGCTTGATTCAACGGAAACGCGAGCGCGAAATTGCAGTTGAGCAGGTGGCTTCGCTGAAAGTGAAAACGCCGGGCATCGAAACCCGGGTTTTGAATTTGAGCGGCGGCAACCAGCAGAAAGTCGTCCTTGGCAAGTGGCTGGCGATGTCGCCGCGCGTGCTGATTTTGGATGAGCCGACGCGCGGCATTGACGTTGGTGCGAAAGCTGAGATTTACCGCCTTATGCGGACGATGGCGGAGCAGGGTGCGGTCATTCTGATGATTAGCAGCGACATGGAGGAGATTTTGAACGTCAGCGACCGTATTGCCGTCATGCACGAGGGCGAAATCACCGGTATGCTTGAGCGTGCGGACTGCAAGGAAGAAAATGTCATGCAGCTCGCCGTCGGCAAAAGAATTTCCGCGGCCAAACCTGCCTTTGAAGAATGAAAAAGGAGCTTGGAATTTTTATTTTGTTGGTTGTTCTGTGCGCGGTCACGGGATTTGAGAACCCGCGCTTTTTCTCACAGGCCAATCTGGGCAATATGGCCAACGTCATCGGCCTGTTCGGGATTTTCAGTCTTGGCGCGGGACTGGTCATCATCACCGCCGGCATTGACTTGTCCGTCGGCTCGATGATAGCGCTGACCGGCATGTTGTTGGTGATGGCGCTGACGGAATGGCATTGGCCATGGCCGTTGGCCGTGCTGTTTGTCGCCGCTGTCGGGATGACGCTTGGCTGGGCGCACGGTTTTCTTATCACAAAGTTCAGAATGCAGCCGTTTATCGTGACGTTGTGCGGACTGCTGCTGTATCGCGGCATCGCGCGGTTTATCGCGCAGGACACGACCAAGGGTTTTGGTGACGCTGAAGGTTTCAAAACGCTGCAAAGTCTGGCAAACGGAAAATTGTTCGGACTGCCGATGACCTTCGTGCTGCTCATCCTCATTTCAATCATCATGTGGGTTGTGCTGCATCGTTCGGTTTATGGTCGCTATCTTTTCGCGGTCGGGCGTAATGAGGAGGCCACGCGTTTTTCAGGCATCAATACTCGCGCCGTCATCGCTGGCAGTTACGTGATTGCCGGCTTACTCACCGGTATTTCGGGGATTCTTTTTGCATTTTATACAAACTCGGTCTCGCCCTCGACTCAGGGAAATTTTTATGAACTCTATGGGATTGCGGCGGCGGTGCTCGGCGGTTGCAGCTTGCGCGGTGGCGAAGGCTCGATCATCGGCATTCTCATCGGCGTGACGCTGTTGCAAGTGTTGCAAAATCTCGTAAATCTTTTGGGCATTCCCAGCTCGCTCAACTTCGCCGTCATGGGCGCGGTCGTGCTCATCGGCGTCCTGGCCGATCAGATTTTCAAAAACCGTTCGATGAAAAAAACCGCGCCCTGACTAAAATGAAAACAGTCGGATCAGCTGATAGCGAATAACTCTATTCTGCCTAAACCAAAAAGCTGGGGTAGTTCAATTCTCACAGGCTGCCAACTTTTCGACCGCCCCCGGACGGCCAAGAAAGATTGTGAACCGGTTGCAATATCTTCAGTACATCGGCGAGTAATTCTTCGTCGAGCGGTTTTTCGATCTCGCGGATATTTTGCAGAATACGCGCGGGACTGGCCGTGCCGACGATGTGGGTAGGAATGTCCTGGTTGGCAACTGCGAATTGCAACGCCAGTTTCCCGAGATCGCCGCCCCGGTCCTGGCAGAACCGCGCCGCCGCCGCGCATTTAGCCTTCAACGCCGCCGGGGCGGGATGCCAGGCCGGCGGGCCTTCATGACTCAACAGCCGCATCGCCAGCGTCGCGGAGTTGAAGACCACCACGCCTTTCGCCTTGAAATAAGGCAGAATATCCAGTAGCGCGGTGTCGTTCAGGCAACAGTGGCAATACGACTGGACTTGATCCACGTCCGCGCGCTCCATGACCTGGCGGAAAGTTTTCAGTGGCAGGCAGGTGATGCCAACAAAGCGAACCTTGCCGGTGGCCTGCATTTCGCGCAGCGCGGGAAGGGTCTCGTTCACGATCTGGTCAAGATCGCCGAACTCGATGTCGTGGGCTTGAATGAAATCAATGTGATCCACGCCAAGTCGCTGCAAACTTTCGTCCACGCTCTCAAGCACACGGCGGGCCGAAAAATCAAAATTGTCCACACCAAAGCGCCCGACCTTGGTGGCAAGCAGATATTTCCCACGCGGAATTTCCCGCAATGCGCGGCCCAGCACCCGCTCAGCTTTCGTCTCGCCGTAATAGGGTGCGGTGTCAATGAGGTTGATGCCGTTGTCCACGGCGACATGAACCGTGCGAATCCCTTCCTGCTCGTCAATGTTCCCGAAGACCGAGCCAAGTGATGACCCGCCAAAGCCCAGGACCGAAACCTCCAAACCGGTGTTGCCAAGCTTGCGATATTTCATGAACGAGTCGTGATTTCAAAAGCCGATGCTCGCGCCGCCGTCAACGGGCAACACCACGCCGGTGATAAACTTGGCCGCCGGCGAACACAGATAGGTGGCCGCCCAGCCGATGTCCTCGACCGCGCCAAACGATTTCATGGGCGTGCGGCTGATGATTTTTTCCGAGCGTTCCGGGTCGCCGGACAGCGCCTTGCGCAGCATCTCGGATTCGATCCAGCCGGGCGCGATGGCATTGACCCGGACACCGTCCTTGGAAACTTCCGCGGCCAGCGCGTGAACCATCCCCAGATACGCAGCCTTGGCCGCCGAATAGGCCACGACCAGCGGCATCCCGAACAGCGCGGTCATGGACGCCGTGAACAGAATGCTGCCATGCTTGCGCTCGATCATTCCCGGCAGCACGGCGCGCGACAGGCTGAAGGCCGCGACGACGTGGGTTTGCAGCACGGCGTTGAATTCCTCCGGCGTGGTCGCCATGGCCGCTTTTTTCAAATGAATGCCCGCGTTGTTGACCAAAATGGAAACCGGCCCGACCCGTTTGTTAATTTTTCCCACGTGCGCACCGGCCAAGTCGAGCTGGGTGACATCGTGAACTTCATACGTCGCGGCATCACCGAGCTGTTGCGCCGCGTCTTTCAAAACATCTTCGCGACGGCCTACCAGCACGACGCGCGCACCGGCGGCAACAAAGCATCGCGCCATGCCCAATCCCAGTCCGGTGCCGCCGCCCGTGATGAGCGCCACTTCACCTTCCAAAGAGAATATGTCTTTCATAATTTTCATTTTTCTGAATCTGCTCATCCGGCAGATTTTGCCAGCAGTTATGCTTGCGATTCGATGCTGAATTTATTGTTTGAGCGTGATCTTAAAAGCCACGGCAAATTTCGAGGGCCACGGAGCGACCGGCTGAATGACCAACCCGTCCGCCTCCAGTTTCCAATCCATCCTTTTGTCGCTGCCCAGCAAAGCAACGCTGGCAATTTTTTCACTGGCCAGTGTCTTGATCCGCACCGGTTCCGTCGGCACACCGAGGATGATGGCATAAAGCGTGCGGCCATCTTTTGATTGCGTGAACCGAATGTCTTCTGGTGTGTAGCTGGTGTCTTCTTTGAAGGAGCCGGCGGTCGTAACCGTGGGGCCTTCGCCAAAGATTTTCCACGGACGGGTGTCGTGAATCGCTTCGCCATTCACCGCCATCCAGTCCGCCATCTCGTCGAGAAATTGCCGGGATTCCGGCGGCAGGCTGCCATCGGCATACAGCACGACGTTGAGCAACATGTTGCCATTTTTGCTTACTATGTCGGCCAGCATGTGAACCACTTCTGCGGTGGTCTTATACTTGAAGCCGTCGCTGTAAAACCAGTCGCCGATAGAAGTGCAGGTCTGCCACGGCAAAGGCTGGATGTCTTTCATCACGCCACGCTCGACATCTTCCACGCCGGCGTGGGGAATGAATTCGCCGGTGCCCAAATCCTTAAAGGTATAGACTGCCTCAAGTTTTCCGCCATGCGCGGCTTCGTTGGAATTATAGAAATGCGCCACCAGACTGCGTCCGACTTCTCCAAAGGGAATGCCGCCATCGGTATAGAGCAAGTCCGGCTGATACTGATCCACCAAATCCTTGATGCGATTGAACCACTCCTGATGCCAGACAGAATTCGTCGCATACCATGAAGATCCCCAGCGAAACGGTTCGTTGTTATCAGGATGATAAAGTTCCTGATATTTTGGATCAGCGCCGTCGTAAGGAATGCCGAGGCGCGCGCCCGGCTCATTGAATTGATCGTAGCCGTGACTCGGCGCAAACCAGCCGAAACTCGGACCGAGATGCTCGGAAACGCCGAAACGCATTCCATACTTCTGCGCCGCCTTTTTCCAATCGCCGACGATGTCGCGGTGCGGCCCCATTTTGACGGCGTTCCAGGAATGATACTTCGAATTCCACAAGTCGAAATTGTCGTGATGCACGCCCATGCTGACAAAATATTTTGCGCCCGCCTTGACATACAAAGCCATCAACGCGTCAGGATCCCACTTCTCGGCTTTCCAGAGCTGGATAATGTCCTTGTAACCATTGGTGGAAGGATGGCCGTAGTTCTTAAGATGACTTTCATATTGCGGACTGCCCTGAAGATACATATTGCGCGCATACCAGTCGCCGGCGCGCGGCACGGCCTGTGGTCCCCAGTGCGCCCAGATGCCAAACTTCGCGTCACGAAACCATTCCGGGCAGGAATAATTCGTCAAAGAATCACGCGCGGCGGTGAAGGTCCCGGAAGCGACCGGCAAATCCATTGCCGCCAAAGTGAATGCAAAGTGGGTTGTCAACGCAGTAATAGTAAGTTCTAATTTGTAATTCATTTGTGGTGTAAAAATTATTCATTGGCGAAGTGAAAAAGTGGATTGTTCGCAGACTTGCCGAGCCAGCTCTAAAAATTAGCCATCGAGGTTTCCGCCGACTGGCCGGTTTGATTCCAAGTCAGTGCGGCTGGAACCGTCCAATACCCAGCCACCGGCACGAGGTAGTCGCTGAAATCCGTCGTATACATATTGAAGGCCACGCATAGTTGCTTTTGGTTGCTTAAACAACTGACCTGAGTCGCCTTCAATTTCGCCCGCGCCAGTGCTGGGAGCAGCATGGCTGCAAGAATGGCGATGATGACCAGCTGTTCAATCAAAGTGAACGCCTTCAAAGTTCTTTCCCACAAAGACGAGCTTTGCCAGACAGCTAGTTCATCAAATGTTTTCATAATTTTTTATTTCTGTTTTGTTGAGATTTTAAATAAACGAACGAAAACTCGGCTCACCTGGATAATGGCCCCAGTTTGAATTTTTAATATTTTCAAATTTCGTTGGTTGTAAATGAGTCAAGATTTGCTGCCTAACCTCGCTATTTTTCAGGTGTAAGCATGATTTGTTTGATGGCGAGATTTTTCCAACCGTTCGCCACCGGCACGATGGAAAACTGCTGCTCGCCTTTTTTGGAAATCAAAACTGTTCCGCAATTTTTGACGCGATAGTTTCCGCCGCTCCAGCCGCCGGTGTCTTCGGAAGTGAAATCAATTTTTTGATCGTTGAAATTGAAGCTGGCCGTGGAGCCCGCGCAATTTTTGTCGCTGCAATAAGTCACGCTGACTTGGTAGCTGCCGGTTTGGTTCGCCACGAATTTGCAGGACGCGGTTTCGGACGGATCGGTCCAGTCAGTGATGTGCGCGATTTTTTCAAAGCCGTCGAAGCGCATTTTCGCCTTGGTGCCATTGACTGTGAGTGACCAGGCGGGAATCAGGATTTTGCCGCTTTCATATTGGTGCGGCCGTTTGTCGGCTGTGAGTTCACCGCGAATTTTTACCGCGATGATGGTGTCGTCGTTGTCGGGTTTTACGGGCGGCAACTCGATGTGCAAATTATTTTTTCGTGTGAAAAATTTCAGGTCTTCGCCGGTCGCGAGATATTTCACACTCTCAATCTCAGCGGAAAAACCTTGGACATCCAAGCTCTGCAAAGTTTGGTCAAACAAATGCAGGAATACGGTGTCGCCTTTGGCTGTGCAGACGCCCCATTCAAATTTGCGCGGCCAGAACGGGCTCGCGCTGCTGCCGTAAATGGCCGCGCCGTTTTTGCCGAGCCAGTCGCCTATTTGCAATAGGCGTTCCTCCATGATTGGCGGAATGCGCCCGTCGGCGGTCGGCCCGATGTCGAGCAACAGATTGCCGCCGTTGCCGCAAACCGTGGATAGCAGGCGCACGAGCGTTTGCCGGGAATTGTAATCCCACGCATCTTCGTTGCGGTTGTAGCCGTAGCTGTTGCCGATGCCGCGATCTTCCTGCCACGGATGCGTCGGCGGATAATCGCCGCCGCCGTATTCGCTCGACAAATAATCGCCATACTTTCCGCGCACCCAGCCCCAGCGGTCGTTCACGACGACTTCATCCTTCACCGGCGATTCGGTGTAAAGCCAATTGGCCAGCTCGTCGGAATGCCAGTTCGTGTAGGAATGCTCCCATTCGCCATCGAGAAACATCACCGGAGGTTTGTAGCGGGTGACAACTTCCTTGAACTTGGGCGCCAGCCAGTCGCGGGCATATTTTTCAAGATCGCCACTTTGATAAATCGGGTTCCACCATTCGTAGAGCGAATAATAAATGCCCATCTTCAAACCTTTGGCCGTGCCGGCGGTTTGAAGTTCGCCGAGTACGTCGCGATGAGGGCCGCGATCAAAGGCGTTCCAATGGTCGCCGAATTTTGAGACGGAGTATTTGGTCGGATACATCGCGAAACCGTCGTGATAATTGGCGGCGGTGACGACATATTTTGCGCCGGATTTTTGGATGAGCGAAGTCCAGGCCTCGGCGTCAAAACCTTCGCCGGTGAGCAGCGGCACGAACTGGTCGTAGGTGAAATCTTTGCCCCAGACGCGATCGTGATATTTTTGCGCGGGGCTGCCCGCATCCAGAATGTTGTGGCCATACCATTCGGCGTATTGGCCTTTTGGCGCCCAGCCGGGAACGGAATAAACGCCCCAGACGATGAACACGCCGAATTTGGCCTCGTTGAACCACGCCGGGATTTTCCGTTGTTGATAAATCGTGTCGAATGTCGGCGTGTTGTTGGTTTGCGCCCAGCCGATGGCTTGAAATAAAAACGCGGTCAGGATGAGTGTAGTTAGTTTTTTCATTTTGGTTTTCAACTTAAATTTCGACGTGGATTTTTGTGACCTTCGCCGGGTTGGCCGACCAGTCCTGCATCGCCTGGCCCGCGTCAGCGAAGGGCACGGTGCGGGTGACGGTTTCTTTGACCGGATACGCGCCGGATTCCAACACCGCCACGACTTCTTCAAAATTCCGACGCGTGGCGTTGCGCGAGCCGAGGATGTCGAGTTCTTTCAACAGAAAATACTTGGTCTCGTATGCCACCGGCTTTTTGGCGTAGCCGACATAGACCACGCGCCCCGCAAAGCCGACTTCGTCAATCGCGGCCAGAAACGTCTGTTCCGTGCCGACCGCCTCAATGATGACATTCGGACCGTAACCGCTCGTCAATTCCTGCAAGCGCTCATGCAGCGATTTCGTTTTGGAATTGATCACCTCTGCTGCCCCGGCACGCCGCGCCAGTTGCAGCTTCGCGTCGTCAACATCGACAGCGATCACCCGCGCCTTGCGCAACAACGCCGCCCCAGCAATCGCGCCCAAGCCGATCATCCCGCTGCCAATCACACAGACGGTGTCGCCAGCCGCAACGCGACCGCGTTCGACGGCGTGAAAGCCGACCGACAGCGGTTCAACCAACGCCAGTTCGGCGAGCGATAGCTTCGGCGAATAAACAAGTTTCTGCCACGGCACGCAAATGAATTCCGTGAGCGCGCCGTCCCGCTGGACTCCCAAGGTTTGGTTGTCGCGACAGGCATTGACGCGACCAGAAAGACAGGAAGAGCATTTTCCACAGCTCGTGTACGGCAGCACCGTCACCGCCATGCCTGGCTTGACAATTTCCGGCACGTCGGCGGCGATGCGTTCAATCGTCGCGCCAATTTCGTGCCCCGGAATGCGCGGATACGTCACGACCGGATTGAATCCGCGAAACGTGTTCAAGTCCGAGCCGCAATAGCCGATACGCCGGATTCGCAAAAGCACTTCGCCCGGCTGCGGCTGTGGTTCGGTCCGTTCAACCTGGCTGATTTCTTTCGCGCTGTTAAAGACAATGGCTTTCATAAAAATTTATGTACGGCAGCCAGCGCTCAACGACGGCGTATCCTGATGTTTGTAGGTGATGAAATACTCGCGGTGTCCCAGATGCTCCGGCTTGGTCGATTCGCCGGCGGCGGCCGATGACTTCAATGGTTTCCGTATCGGCGTCGGCGAGCAAGGTCGCGACGTTGTCGGCGGAACTAATATGGAAGGCTTTTTTCAAAACGAAATGGATTACATGATGCCATACTTTTCAAATGCCTCGACGCCGCTCATGCCGCTTTCAATGGCCTTGCGCACGAGCTTTTCGCCGCGCGCCTTTTCCAGCGCTTTCGCGAAAACTTCCTCCTCGACCGCGCGCGGCACGACGCACACGCCGTCAATGTCGCCGTAAAGAATGTCGCCGGGATTGATGCGAACGGTACCGATCTCAATCGGGATGCGGAAGTCCACGACCTTGTAGCGCGGTGCGGAATCCTGCGCATAACGGCCCATGGAAAACGTCGGGAAGTTCAGCCTGAAAATGCCGTTGGTGTCGCGCGAGTAGCCGTTCACAATCGCGCCTGCTGCGCCGAGCTTGATGGCGCGCGTGGACATCAGCTCGCCCCAAAGCGCATTGCGCGGCGACGAACCGGTGTTCACATAAATTTCGCCCGGCTTGAGATCGTCGAGTGCTTCGAGCATGAGGCCGAACGGTTTTGCCATGAGCTTGTTCGCGCTGCCGGTGATTTTTTCGGCGAACACATCCACGGACAGCACCGGCATCGCGCGGCCGATCACGACCATGTCCAGCCGCAGCGGCTGGATTTCGGGCGGCAGGAATTGATGCTGTAAATTCAGTTTGTCCATGACATCGCCGACAACCGCCACGAAGAATTCACGGCGCGCGAGGTCAAACAGTTCCGAGTCGGAGTTCCAGAGTTTCATGTTTTGAAATTAGTGAGCAGGGACGGGTGCGGTATTTTCTTCCGGCTCCATGTCGCGAGCGAAAAGGCTCTTCCAAGCGAAACCATAACAGGCGATGAAACTGAAGCAGAACAGCGGCAGTAAAAAGCCGTCCGCCATGCCGTAGTGATCCGCGATCCAGCCCATTGTGATCGGACCAAGACCGCTGCCGAGAATGGCCGTCACCATTCCGGCCGCGCCGAGTTTTGTCCGGTCGCCGAGGCCGCGAATCGCGAGCGCGAAATGCGTGGGATACATGATGGACATGAAGAGGAAGCTCAACACCAGCGAGGCCACCGAGATCCAGCCAAGGTTCATAAACAGCAGTGCCATGAGCACGACGTTGATCAGCGCGTAAACGCCCAGCGTGCGGTGCGGCGAGAAATAGCACAGAATCACACTGCCGGAGATACGGCCCACGGTGAAAAAGATGAAGGCCCCGGAGAGCATCACGCCGGCGGCATACTCCGTGATGTGCCAGCTTCCCGCCTCAAGGTATTTCATCGTGCCCGGCAGGAGATTGGTGAGCCAGAGCGGCAACGGAGGCATATGCTTGTCATCCCGCACATAGTTGATGAAAAAACTAAAGATGCCCGTCTGCGCCGCGCAGTAGAAGAACTGTGAGACGATGCCGCCGACATAGTGCTTCTCGTGCCGAAGCGGGCGCAGGTGCTCGGCAGGAGTCCGGGGACTCTTCGCCTCTTCGGGCGCCTCTAAATCGGGGATCGGTACGATGGCAAACACGATCATCATCACGGCCACGACACCGGCGATCACGAGATATGGCAGATAAAGATTAGCATTGCTGGTGTTGACGGTGGAAGTTTGGGAAAGAATGAAAGTGGCACCGATGAATGGCCCGATGATGGAGCCGGCGCCGTTGCACGATTGCGCGAGGTTGATGCGGCTGACCGAGGTTTCCTTCGGTCCAAGCACGGTCGTGTAGGGGTTCGCGATGGTTTCGAGAAAAACCAAGCCCGTGGCGAGGACGAACAGCACTGCGAGGAAAACCGCAAAGAGCACTGGTTGCGAGGCGACGACCCAACCCGCCGGAATGAAGAGCAACGACCCGACGATCACGATGCCCAACCCGGCGAGGATGCCCCCTCGATAGCCCAGCCGCTTCGCCACCCAGCCCGCGGGAAACGCCATCACGAAATAGGCCAGATACCAAATACCCTGCACGAATCCCGACTGCGCCTTAGTGACATGGAGCGAGTTTTGGAAGTGTTTGTTGAGGTCGTCAAGCAGGGTGTTGCACACGCCCCAGAGCAGGAACAGCGAACAGACGAGCATGAAAGTCACCGCGTAGCTGTGGCCGTCCGGGGCGCGGAACATGCCGCCGCGTGTTTTTGCCTTGGCAGGTAGTGGTTTTACATCGGCCGGCGTTGTCATTATATTTTTAATTGAACTTAACTATATTAAACCAGTCCGCTGAAGGCGATGGGATGGGAAGGCATTCGCGGCCGGCATAGACTCATTTTTATTTTTCAATCAACAACTGCTTAATAATGAGGTTGATTGTCACGATTCCAAAGCTGGCATGCCGCATCCGCTGCGGCTCCGGGATAGGTATTGTAAGGCGCGGCGGGAACAAAAGCACTGCGTTTTAAGCTCTCGACATGGCTATCACAGAAGGCAATGTTCGCCCGCAAATTGTGCAAATCCAAGGGCCATTGTCTTTGCGCATAGGCACCAATGAATCCGCTATAATTCGGGTCCCCCCCTGACTTTGTATTCCAATTGCTGTCGGCTATCGCAATCATTTGTGTGGGCTTTAAAATCGCGCCTTCCTTGACGGGTCCATCTGCGGGCTTCGGATCTTCGTAGTAAACCCCGAGTCCGTAAACAGGATAAGTATTCCACGATCCCCAACAATTGTAGCCGTAGCTCATAAAACTGCCGCCCCCGGGTTTTAAGGGGATTTCATTGGCTAGATACCCGTATTGAGCCGGATATCCGCTACCAAATTTGGGAATCCATTCGGCTGAATCAGGTGCCGAAGGGCATCTAAAAACACCTGTGTCGCTTCCCTTAGTGGTGTAAGCTCGCAACAGCGGCGGCCAAATCCACTCGCTTCCGGTCTGGTTCAATCCCGGCGGATAACAAGTTTGGTAATCATCTTTATATAAAACCAGGCAGAGGCCCTGTTCCTTGAGGTTGTTTACGCAGGCAATCGCCTT
Source organism: uncultured Verrucomicrobiae bacterium (assembly GCA_963719075.1). Taxonomy (GTDB): domain Bacteria; phylum Verrucomicrobiota; class Verrucomicrobiia; order Limisphaerales; family UBA11358; genus UBA11358. The sequence continues at coordinate 546,226 of CAVRAN010000003.1, forward strand.
GGCCTTGTCCTTGGCCTTGCTCAAGGCGGGCAGCAACATCGCCGCCAGAATCGCGATAATAGCGATAACCACAAGCAATTCAATCAAGGTGAACGCGCAAAACGGCTTTTTACGAGGCACACAATGGCTGGCTTTCATGATTAACATTTAGCATTTCTGGCATCATCAAAAATGGCGGTGGTTGACAAAAAGATGGATATTATTGACATTTGGCAATGCACGAAAAATCCATCCCGCCCGTTTCGCTCCAGGTCAGCCAGTCGCGTTACTGCCATCTCGAAAAACGCATCGACCAGTCGCAGGCTGGCCTGCACGTCGCCTGTGTGGGACACGAAAACTGCCGCCCGGATTACTCCATCCAGCGTTCCACCTTTCCCTGTTACGGTCTGGAATATGTTGACCGCGGCGGCGGCACGCTCCGCCTGGATAAAAAAAAATTTCCGCTCCGGGCTGGCGTCCTTTTTATTTATGGCCCGACCACCCGGCATCACATTGTCAGCGACCCCGACAATTCCTTGACCAAATACTTTGTGGATTTTTTCGGCCGGGAGGCGGCCGGGTTGTTGCGGTCCGGATCCGTCGCGCCCGGAACCGCCCTGCAGATTCCCGACCTAGAAAGCTGCCAGGCGCTTCTGGAAATGCTGCTGTCCGAGGGTGGACGCGGCCTGCGCACCACACCACAAATTTGCGTGAATCTGCTGCGCATTCTGATCCTGAAAACGGCGGGCGCGCAGATTCCCGGCACCGTGAAGGACAGCGGTTCCACGCAAACCTTTGAAGCGTGCCGCGACCTGATTGACGCCCGGCATTTGGAATTTCAAGACCTTGACGCCGTCGCGCGCGCGGCGGGCATGGACAAGTCCTACATTTGCCGGCTGTTCCAGGCGCATGGTTATCCCTCGCCCTACAGCTATTTGATCCGCAAAAAAATCAACCGCGCCGCCGAGTGGCTGATGACCGGACGGGCGCAGGTGAAGGAGGTCGCCCTGCGTTCGGGTTTTAGCGATCCCTACCATTTCTCCCGCGTATTCAAACGGGAAATGGGCGAGTCGCCGCGCAACTTCACCTGGCGGAGAAAATGACTTTTCTGTATTTTAACTTCACACTCCAACCATAGCACGCGAGATGCCAAAAAAATATGAACGCCGGAGCAGCTTCTCGACTACGAACGCTTCTCAAAAATGAAGCGAAGCTCGCCTACGTCAGACTGAACATCCAAGTGTGCAAACTCTCCTGTTTGCCCGTCAGTTCGTTATGAATGTAATACCGTCCGCCCTTTTTGCGGCGGTAGAGCCAGAATCGCTGTTTCATGGCTGTTTTTCACAGCGATGATTTTACGGCAATTGATTTCGACTCCGGTAGGAAGCTAGTGTGAGTATTTGCAGAATACGCCAGAGTTAAATTCTGCTGGCACTTCCGCTGGCACTTTTACTCATCACTTTAATAACTTCCTGCCGCACTCACGGTTAGAAGTGGAGCCAATGGCCGGGATTGAACCGGCGACCGACGGTTTACGAAACCGTTGCTCTACCACTGAGCTACATTGGCATTTTAGCAACCAGAATTTAATTCGCAGCGAAAACTATTTATCAAAAAAGCCGCCGCCGGTCAAACGATTAACAAATTGCTCAACGCCGCGTTCACGCCCGCAGCGAGCGCGTTGACTCGCGTTGTCAGCGAAAAATCCGACGGCGCTTCGAGCGTGTAGCCTTGTCGGGATTTTTGTGTGATGAGATAAAACGCCTCCGGCCAGTCGGGACGTTCCTGCGGCAAAATGTTCGGTCGCACGATTCCGCCTTTCGCCGCGCGCCCTTCAATATTTTCAGATAAATCAATCGGACAAACTTTTTGAACGGCTTCAACCATTCTTTTCGCGAGTGAAGGTTTTTTGTCCGGGTTTTGTTCATAAAGATAGAAGCCGTGTGCTTCCCAGTCTTCGTGCAGGCAAAGATACAAATCGAATCGCGGCTGCCGCTCCAGCCATGCAATGTGTGCGCGGACTTCAGAGGATTTTGGATTTCGATAATCGCGGTTGAGGTCAATACCAGCGGCGTTCTCGCGGCAATTCAACGTTAATCCAATCGGATTCAAACACGGCAGCAAAAAAATCTCTACGCCCTCCGGCCATTTATTTTCCTGAAGCAAACGCAACGCAGCAAGCGGCCCGGCGGGTTCGTCACCATGAATGCCGGTGGAAATGTAGACGCGGGACGTTGGATGCGAGATGCGGGATGTCGCTTCGCAATGAAGCGCAAACCATTTGAATTCCGCCGAGACATGAAAAACTTCCGAAGTCCAGCCGTGTTGTTGTGCCGCCGTTTCGACGTCGCGCAGCACGGCGCGAATATCAATTGTCTCGCCGAAATAGCCCCCAAGATTTTTGCCGAGTCTTTGCACGCGGAGAATTTCACGCAAAGGCGTGAAGGCGGAAAGCAAATTTGCCGCCTTTCTTATTCGGTGTTACACGGCTTGATTGCCAGCGCATTTCTGGCATTCTTCGCTTTCCGATGATTCAAACATGGCTCTGATTGTCCAAAAATACGGCGGCACTTCGGTGGGCAACACCGACCGCATCAAGAATGTCGCCGCGCGCGTGGCAAAATATCACGCGCAGGGCGACAAGATCGTCGTCGTCGTCTCCGCGATGAGCGGCGTGACCGACGGCCTCATCAAGCTCGCCAAGGACATCGCGCCCTTGCCGAGCGAACGCGAGATGGACATGCTCCTCGCGACCGGCGAGCAGCAGACCATCGCGCTCACGGCCATCGCGCTGCACGCGGTCAACATTCCCGCCGTGTCGCTCACCGGCGCGCAGGCGGGCATCGTCACTGACGTGGTTCACACGAAGGCGAAAATCCACAACATCACGCCGAAAAAAGTCCATGAACTGCTCGACGCGGGCAACGTCGTCATCGTCGCCGGTTTTCAGGGCGAAACGAAGGACGGCCAGATCACCACGCTCGGCCGCGGCGGTTCGGATTTGACGGCCATCGCGCTCGCCGCCGCGCTCAAGGCCGACCTTTGCCAGATTTACACGGACGTTGACGGCGTCTATACCGCCGACCCGCGCCTCGTGCCGAATGCGAACAAGCTTTCGGAAATTTCCTACGATGAAATGCTCGAGCTCGCCAGCCTCGGCGCGAAGGTGATGCAGAGCCGCTCGGTTGAATTTGCGAAAAAATTCGGCGTCGTGTTTGAAGTCCGCTCCAGCCTAAACGAAAACCCAGGAACGATTGTGAAAGAAGAAACCAAAAGCATGGAAGGCGTCGTCGTGCGCGGCGTCGCGCTCGACAAAAATCAGGCCAAGGTCACGCTCGTCGGCGTGCCGGACAAACCCGGCGTGGCCGCGAAAATTTTCAAGGCGCTCGGCGACGCGACCGTGAACGTGGACATGATCGTCCAGAACATCAGCCACGGCACGGGCACGCCGCAGACGGACATTTCGTTCACCGTCGAGAAAGCGGATTTGCTCAAGGCGCAAAAAGTCATTGAAGGTTTGAAAAAAGAAATCGGTTTCCAGGAAGTGATCACCGCCGAAAAAATCGGCAAGCTGTCCATCGTCGGCGTCGGCATGAAATCGCACACGGGTGTGGCCGGAAAACTCTTTGAAACGCTTGCGCAGGCTGGTGTGAACATTGACATGATCTCGACGAGCGAGATAAAAATTTCCGTGGTCATTGACCTCGCGAAAGGCGAGGCGGCGACGAAGGCGGTTCACGCGGCGTTCATCGGTTGACACGTTTGCCACGCGGATTTAAGGTTTCTCCAACATGACTGCGATTGCGAAACAACTCGACGCCAAATTGAAACTCTGGCGTTCGCCGACGGCGCAAAAAGTTGAAAAACTGGTTGCGGACATCATTGCTTTGGCAGATCGCGAATCGACAAACGGAAAATTCCTGCGCAAACCGGCTTCCAAAAATGGCGACGCTTTTCTCGCGGACAAAAAAGTATTTCGCGGCAAAACGCCGAAAGACCTCGCAGCCAATCACGACCGTTATCTTTACGGCGGGCAATGACCTTCATTGACACGGGCGCGTTTCTGGCGCGTTATCTTTCCAGCGACCAGCACCACAAAGCTGCGGCTGCGCTTTGGGAGAAAATCCGCACCACGCACGAACGCTGCGTCACGAGTAATTTTGTTCTCGACGAAACTTTTACCTTGTTGGCTCGCCGTGCCAGCTATTCTTTCGCAGCGGAAAAGGCTCGGATCATTTATGCTTCAACCTCGCTGGAGATTCTCCGGCCTGATTCGCTGGCGGAACTTGCTGCTTTGAATCTGTTCGAGAAATTTGCCGATCAGGAAATTGGTTTCACGGATTGCATTTCATTTGCGCTCATGCGCGAAGCTGAAATTCAAACGGCATTTTCTTTTGATTCGCATTTCGAGCGCGCCGGATTCAAAAAGTGGAAATAAAATCCATTTGACCTTCACCGTCAATTGCACCAATTTATTCCCGTGAATCAAAACTTGAACCTGCTGCTTACGAACGCGCTGCTGACCGGCGCGGCAGTCGGGTTTTGATTCGTTCACGAAATTTATCAACCCACTGCCAGACGGCGGTGGGTTTTTTGTTTTAACTTCACCGCCAGACGGCAATAATCTGAAAGAACACGACCATGCAAAAAGATCCGTCGAAAAAATATCGTCCGTTCCTGCCGGTGGCGTTGCCCGACCGCCAGTGGCCGTCGTGCACCCTCACGCACGCGCCGCGCTGGTGCAGCGTGGATTTGCGCGACGGCAACCAGGCACTCGCCGTGCCGATGAACGTCTCGCAAAAACTGGAGTTGTTTCAGACGCTCGTCAAAATTGGATTCAAGGAAATCGAAGTCGGCTTTCCGTCCGCGTCGAACACGGAATTTGCCTTCAACCGTTTGCTCATCGAGAAAGGCCACGCGCCGGACGACGTGTGGTTGCAGGTGCTCGTGCAGGCGCGCGAGGATTTGATCGAGCGCACCGTCGAGTCGCTCGTCGGCGCGAAGAAGGCGATCATCCATTTGTATAATTCCACTTCGCCCGCGCAGCGCCGCGTCGTTTTTGGAAAATCGAAAAAGGAGATTGTCGAGGTCGCCGTGCGCGGCGCGCAATGGATCAAAGACCGTTTGCCGAAACTCAAAGGCACGGAAGTGATGCTCCAGTATTCGCCGGAAAGCTTCAGCATGACGGAAGTGGAATTCGCGAAGGAAATTTCCGAGGCCGTAATGGACGTGTGGCAGCCGACGCCGCAACGCAAAATGATTTTGAATCTGCCGGACACGGTCGAGGTCGCGATGCCCAATGTTTATGCGGATCAAATCGAATGGATGTGCCGCAACATCAAAAATCGCGACTCGCTCATCATCAGCTTGCACACACACAATGATCGTTGCACCGGCGTCGCGGCGACGGAACTCGGTTTGCTCGCGGGCGCGGATCGCGTCGAGGGAACTTTGTTCGGCAACGGCGAACGCACGGGAAATTTGGACATCGTGACGGTGGCGCTGAATCTTTATATGCACGGCATTCATCCGAATTTGGATTTCTCGAATCTCAATTCCATCATCGAAGTCTACGAGCGTTGCACGGGCATGACCGTTCCGCCGCGTCATCCTTACGCGGGCGAATTAGTTTTCACCGCGTTCAGCGGTTCGCATCAGGACGCAATCAAAAAAGGTTTGGCGGAATGGGAAAATAAAAATCGCGAGCATTGGGACGTTCCGTATTTGACGATTGATCCAACCGACATCGGACGCGAATACCGCGAAGTCATCCGCGTCAATTCACAATCCGGCAAAGGCGGCGTCGCCTATTTGCTCGAAAGCGAATTCGGCATCGAATTGCCAAAAGATATGCAGCGCGAGTTCGGCCCGATTGCCAACGATGCAGTGGACAAACTTGGCCGCGAAGTTTCCGGCGCGGAATTGAAACAAATGTTCTGGCGCGAATACGTCGAACGCAATTCACCGTGGCAATTGCAGAACTTTGAGACCGAAAGCAAGAACGGCGTCGTCAGATGCCGCGCGAAATTATTGCGCGACGGCAAACCAGTTGAATTTTCTGGCGAAGGCAACGGCCCGCTCGCCGCGCTCGTCCACGGCTTCACAACGGCAGGCGTTCCGCGTTTTGAAATCACCAATTACAGCGAGCACGCGTTGAGTTCCGGCGAAGCGGCGGCGGCAATCTCCTACATTCAAATTAAAGCCGCCGACGGAAAAACCCGCTGGGGCGCGGGCGTGGACACAAACATCGAACTCGCATCAGTCAAGGCCGTGTTGAGCGCGCTGAACCGGACATAGTTACCTCTGGTCAACTATTTGCACGATTGTTATTCTTGGATGGTCATGAACGCCATTCGTTATTGGATCGCTGTTGCTGCATTCGGTCTGGCCATGCTGTATCTGGGATTTGGCTGCGCAATCCAACCGCAAAATCTCAAGCCAGCCACCCCAACGACGGCCAGCGCGCCACCCGCGCCTACGGTTCAACCGCCGCCAACAGCAGCCGTGACCACGCCGCCAGTTTATGTGCCGGACATGTCGCATGCATCCGGACCGCTGCCGGACGGCGTCCTGGCCTGGGATGGCACGACAAAGGAAACCAATGTCACGGCGATGGCGACAACGGCGCATTTTGTTTTTAGTTTCACGAACATTTCCGAAGGCAACATTGTCATTTTGAACGTCCGACCATCCTGCGGCTGCACCACCGCGAAATTGCCGCCGTTGCCGTGGACGCTTGCAGCCGGCACGAACGGGCAAATTGAAGCGACGGTGAATCTCACCGGAAAAAGCGGAACACTCTTCAAGACGTTGAACTTTTCAACGGACAAAGGTTCTAAAATGCTGTTGCTCAAAATCATCATTCAACCATTCGTGTTTACGAACTTGTCCGAAGCCGACCGCATGCGCGGCGTGATGATCGCGAAAGTGGATCGGCAGGCGGTTTTTCGCGGGGATTGCGCCATCTGTCATGCAAGACAAGGCACCGGCAAATACGGCAAGGCGCTTTACGACGCCGTCTGCGCCATTTGCCACGAAGGCGAACATCGCGCGACCATGGTGCCGGATTTGCATATGCTCAAGACGCCGACGAACGATGAGTTCTGGCAAACATGGATTGCCCATGGCAAACCCGGTTCGCTCATGCCTGCGTTTTCCGAAACCGACGGCGGCCCGCTCACGGACATGCAAATCGCCTCGCTCGCCAGTTATCTAAGTGTGACGATCCCATCGCATGTTGCTCCGCCGCCGCAGTGACACTTGCAAAAATTGATTCGCGCACTATGCTGTCAACCATGATTGGAAAATCAGTTGACGCGGCGAATCACCAGAAACTTTCCACCCTCGGCCAGCGCGTTCTCGGCGGCGGCCAAATCACGCGCGACGAAGCGTCATGGCTTTTTAATTTAGAGACGTCCGCCGATATTTTGGATTTGCTATCGTGGGCCAATCGCATCCGCGAACAGTTCAAAGGCAACAAGATTCACCTCTGCTCCATCGTCAACGCCAAGGCTGGCGCGTGCTCGGAGAATTGCAGTTTCTGCGCGCAGTCGTCGCATTACCAGACCGGCTCGCCGAAATATGGTTTCATCGAACCCGAACCCGTGAACGAAGCCGCTGACGAAGCGAATAAAAATTCCGTCACCGCCGTCGGCCTCGTCGCCGCGTGGAAAGGGCTCAACGAAGGCCCGATGCTCGATGAAGTCTGCGACCGCATCCGCGAATTGAAAGCCGGCGGCAAGACGCGCCCCGACGCCTCACTCGGCATCATCAAAAAACAGGAAGTCGCCAACCGTCTGAAGGAAGCCGGCCTTGAATGTTACGGCCACAACCTCGAAAGCTCGCGCCGCTTTTTTCCGCAGACCTGCACCACGCACACGTTCGACGACCGGCTGGAAACCATCGGCTATCTGAAAAAGGCCGGCATCAAGATTTGTTCCGGCGGCATCATCGGCATGGGCGAGACGCGCGCCGACCGCTGCGACCTCGCGTTTGAATTGAAAGCCATCGGCGCGAACGTCGTGCCCGTCAACATCCTCAACCCGATTCCCGGCACCCCGTTCGCCAAGAATGAGCCGCTGCCCGTCATGGAAATTTTGAAGACCATCGCGTGCTTCCGGTTCATTTTGCCGCGCCAGGAAATCATGATCGCCGGTGGCCGCACCGTGAACCTGCGCGACGCGCAAAGCATGATCTTCATGGCCGGCGCGAGCGCGCTGATGGTCGGCAACTATCTCACCACGCTGAACCAGCCCGTCGAAAAAGATCTCCAGATGCTCAAAGACCTCGGCCTCGACCCGAACTGGGACAGCCACGATTTCAGCGATCAGGAAGAAACCGGCTGCGGGTGTGGAAAAGAAAATTGCGAAACAGAATTAGCAGCGCAATCATAGACCATCCGTAAATGAAAGATTCGACAAGTTTTAGATATGCGTTATGTCCACAAGCTGGCCAAGAATTTGATCAATTTTTTGGTTCAGAATATTTTCAGTATTTGTGCCACCATAGCCCTCTGACTTAAATCGAATAACCCCGTTGGAATCCAACACAAAAACAGTAGGCCAGCCGCTAACGTTCCAGCTTGTCGGAATCGGACCGTCTGGACCTTTTATGCTCCAAAACGACGGCCATGTCATTTTTTCTTCTTCGACCGCGTGTTTTGCGTCGTCTCGAATCCCATCACCATTGACGCCGACTAGGACAAATGGTTTTCCTTTCATTCGTTCCGCAAGTCGGACTTCTGACGGCACCATCGCCATGCAAGGGCCGCACCAAGAAGCCCAAAAACTCAACACCACGATCTTGCCGCGATAGTCACTCAATTTTAATTTTTTGCCATCAATGTCTTCACCTTCAATTTCCGGAGCCACTTTGCCAAGTGACAAATGATCTAATTCAAAAAGTTCACCTTTAGCCGCCTCGCCCAATGTGGCTTTATATTGCCAAGTGTTGGTCGGTTGAAGCGTCGGGCAATCAGCATATTTATTCAGAACGGTTTGAAATAATTCGTTTGCTGTGAGAAAAGCTTTCTTTGAACCACCGTTTTTTTCTTCTTCTAGAAAATTAATTCCGTGCTTTTCAAACCATGCTCGATGAGAATTATCTTCCCAAGCTACCAAAAGATCGGCTTTGTCTTTTGTAACACGCGCAAGTGCAAAAGTGGCCTGTCCGCGAACTTCGCGGTCTGGATTTTTATCGGCGGCAATTTGCAAAAAATCTATGGCTGGTTGACAAGTCGGTTCCCAACGACTTCCCACTATTCGACAAGTCCGGGCAATGTTTGGATTTGTCGCATAATAATCTCGTAGAAATTCCATTGATTGCAGACCGCCAGTTTGAAGCGCCGCCGGTGTCTGAATAAATCTATTTGTCACGATCCATTCAAACATTTCAAACGAAATTTCTGATGTGGGCTGCTGCCGCGCCAATTCAAAAATCTTCGGAAAATTTGTCTCGTTAAGTTGCTTGTAAGCGTTCCAAAGTTTTTCAGTTTGATCAGAATTTTCATCACTAACTGCCGACTTCATGTAAGCCGCCTCCGCAGCACCAACCTCCTTTCTCAAGGTTTTCATTTGTTCCGCGTTGGAGATAATGGTTTTTGTGTCGGTCAACAAATTAGTTTCGTCAGCACCGCGACTTATTTGAAACGTCAATGCCGACGCGAGTAAAAAAATGTTTGTCAGTTTCATTTGCTTTGGAAATTTCTTTTAGTTTGCGCTCGATAGTTTTTCTGTCGAGCATTTTCCCCAGTGCCATCGGCGCGACATCTTTGTAGAAACCCAAACCAAAAATTCCCCAGCCCCGTCGGGGCGGCATCATCGGTTGTAGCGGCGCTGTGTCAGCGCCGTCGTCGGTCACAGACCGACGCTACAGGAAATTCTCAACCGCGAAATACGCCAAATACGCGAAAATGATTTGTAATCCCGTTCGTGTATTTCGCGTGGTTCGCGGTCAAAACATCCGTGCTAATTCGTGAAATCCGTGAAAAAAAACTTCGTGTCCCCATGCGACCGAATTTTAAGAATGTTTTTGCAGCAAATACTCCCTGAATTTCACATAGTCCGCGCCCATGCGGTCAAAATCCTCCGGCAATTTGATAGCGGCGGTCATCGCGGGCGGAACGTCGGGTGCAAAGCCGATGGTCTTTTCAATTTCTTCCGGGAACTTCGCCGGATTCGCCGTTTCTAAAACCACGGCTGGCAAATTGTTCAAAAGTTCTGTTTTCAACCAGTCTTCAAAACCAGCCCACGCGACCGCGCCGTGCGCTTCGAGCAACAATTCGTATTTGTTCCAGACTTCGCGGATCGTCTCGCGCGTGCGCTCGTCGGAAACGGAACTGGAAAACAAATCGCGGCGCATCGCGGCGAGGTCGGGCTGATGATGAATCCTGCCCGTTTCGTCCATGTGTCCGCCATAAACGGCCACGAGCCGCGCGAGATTACTCGGATGCCCGACGTTCATTGCGTTGGAAACTGAATTGCGCGACGGCGAAATTTTTTGATAAACGCCGCTGGCGAGAAATTTCGGGAACGCGTCGTTGTCATTGACCGGCACGATGAGTTTCTTGACTGGCAAGCCCATCTGCCGCGCGACGACCGCGCCCATCATGTCGCCGAAATTTCCACTCGGCACGGAGAAGACAATCGGTTCGCCCGGCTTAGTCAACCGCGACGCGGCGTAAAAATAATAAACGCTTTGCGGCAGCAATCGTCCGATGTTGATGGAGTTCGCGGACGAGAGCGGAATGTGTTTCAGCGCCGGATCGGCGAAGGCTTGCTTTACCATCGCCTGGCAGTCGTCGAACTTGCCGTCAATCGCCACGGTGCGGACGTTGTCGCGCAACGTGGTCATCAGCTTGCGCTGGCTCAAGCTGACTTCATCCATCGGAAAGAGCACAATGACGCGGATGCCGGGAACATTGTGAAACGCGTGTGCCACGGCTGCGCCGGTGTCGCCGCTTGTCGCGGTGAGTATGGTAAGTTGTTTGCCGTCTTCCTGCAAAAATCTTCCCATCATGCGCGCCATCATGCGCGCGGCGAAATCCTTGAACGACGCGGTCGGGCCTTGATCGAGCCGCATCACCACGACGCGGTCATAAACTTTTTCAAGCGGAATTTCAAAATTATAGGCGGCGCGGCAAAATCCGGCGAGCACGTCGGACGAAATGATGCCGTCGGTGTATTTTGACAAGACACGAAAGGCGATTTCGTGATACGGCAATTTTTCAAATGCGGAAATTTCATCGGATGTGAGCTGCGGAAATTTTTCGGGAAAATAAAGTCCGCGATCCGGCGCCTGGCCGGCAAGCATCGCCTCGCGCAGGCTGACTGCGGGCGATTGGCCATTTGTAGATGAAAACAAGAGCGGCATTGGAAATTTAAGGGTCGCGCGAAGCTTTCTTCACTCGAAATTTTCCACGCGCAACATCACCGGTTTGCTTTTGATGACCGGAAGCTTGCCGATTTTTTCCAGCGCGCCGCTCACCGCGCCGTTGGTCGCGTAGTGCAGCATGAAAATCAGCGGCACGCCTTCGCCTTCATGGCCTTCGGGCTGGATGACGGACGAGATGCCGATTTTTGCCGCGCCGAAAATCGCGGCGATTTTTGCGAGCGTGCCGGGTTTGTCCACCACATCTAACCGGACGAAATACTGCGAGACGACGTCTTCAATCGGCACGACCGCGCCGGAACATTCGTGCTGCACAAATGGCGGCAGGCGATGTTTGTTGGCGAATTTTAAATCGAGCGCGGCATCGGCGAGATCGCTCAAGACCGCGCTGGCCGTGGCGTCCTTGCCCGCGCCGCGTCCGTAAAAAAGCGAATCACCGACAACATCGCCGCGAACAAAGACGGCGTTGAAAGCGTCATTCACGCTCGCGAGAACATGTGCGTTTGGAATCAAAGTTGGATAGACGGAAACCTGCACGCGACAAGCGCCTTCGATTTTTTTGACGATGCCGAGCAGTTTGATGGTGTAGCCGAGTTCACCGGCAAATTTAATGTCGAGCGCACTGATGTGACGAATTCCTTCGACGTAGATTTTTTTGGGGTTTACCCAAAAGCCATGCGCGAGCGACGCGAGAATTCCAATCTTGTGCGCTGCGTCGTGGCCGTCAATGTCGAGGTCGGGCGGCGTTTCGGCGTAACCGAGCCGCCGCGCGTCAGCGAGAACCGCGCCGAAATCCGCGCCTTCGAGTTTCATGCGCGTCAAAATGTAATTGCAGGTTCCGTTGACGATGCCGTAAAGCGCGTTGATGCGGTTGCCGACAAATCCTTCACGAAGTGATTTGATGATGGGAATGCCGCCGCAAACGCTGGCTTCGTAATAAAGATTTGCGCCGTATTTTTTTGCCGCTGCAAAAAGTTCCTCTCCGTGCGCTGAAAGCAACGCTTTGTTCGCAGTGACAACCGGCTTGCCGAGTTTCAGCGCGGACAAAATGATTTCACGGGCGACAGTCGTGCCACCAACGAGTTCGGCGATGACGTGGATGTCCGAGTCGTTGACCACTTCGCGCCAGTTTTCCGCGAGCAAACTGCGCGGAATTTTCACCGCGCGATTTTTTTTTGACGATTTGACGGCGACTTTTGCAACGTGAACACGGACGCCAATGCGCGAAGACAACAAGCCACCATTGAGCCGCAGCGCGTCAAAAACGCCACCGCCCACTGTGCCGAAACCAATGATACCAAGGTTTGCCTGCTGCATAATCAGACGCTGAGATTGCCGCGAAAAAAGCGCGGCGGCAATTCTTTTGATTTCTCGTGGAAGAATTTAATTGCCTTGTGAAGCTTCTCGTTTATGGTGCTTGTCGAAGATACAATGGATAAACAAACTTTAACGCTTGAATACGAATTCAAACTCCTCGATGGGAGAAAAAAACGATTTTATGTTCGACTGCAAAAGCCTTCGCTGCAATTTGTCACCGAGCAGACAACCACGATTCGAAGCTGGACAAAGCTGACGCATCATCAGTGCCCTAATTGTCCGCTCAAGCCGGAAGAACATTCAGACTGTCCTATCGCGGCAAACCTCGTGGACATCATCGAGTCATTCAAGGATTCACTGTCCATCGAGGAAGCCGAAATCACTATCCGCAGCGAGGAGCGTGAATATCATAAACGGTCAACCGTGCAATATGGCATCAGTGCGCTGATGGGGATTTATATGGTCACCAGCGGTTGTCCCATCATGGATAAATTAAGGCCGATGGTTTTCACTCACCTGCCGTTTTCCTCCGTTGATGAAACTTTGTTCCGCGCCGTCTCGATGTATTTGCTCGCGCAATACTTTCGCGCGCAACACGGCGAGACGCCCGACTGGAAGCTGGAAAATTACACGCGCATTTACGAAGACATCGCGCAGGTCAATCAAAGTTTCACTAAACGGTTGGTCAGCATCAATCCGCGCGACGCGAGCCTTAATGCGCTGGTTGGGTTGGATTGTTTCGCCTCCATCATGGCTTTCTCCAGCATCGAAGACAGCCTCAAGGAATTGGAGCCGCTTTTTCACGCTTATCTGCCAAACGAAAATCCAAGCTGATTCACCAGTTCACCGGCACGGTCATTTTTTTTCCAAAGCGGTTGTTATAATGCAATTGCCGGTGGTGTTGCCCATATTCATGGACGAGTTTCGTCAGCTTCACGTCGTAGCAGCAATACTCCGCGATTTCCGCGAGCTTGCCGTCTTTGAACCACCGGATCGCCTGCAAACCTTCCGCCGTTTTTTCCACGCCAAAAGTCGCCGTCGCAATCGAGTCGAGTGAAAGCCGGTGATTTAAAATGTTTTGCAATTCGACCATCATGTCCAGCGTCGGCAGCTGTCGCAAATCAAACGACGTGTAGCCGTGCAGTACTTCGTAATCGAACCGCAGATTGTTGAAGCCGACAATCAAATCCGCGCGCTGCAACTCCGTGATTAAATCGTTTACGGATTTTTCGTGATAAATTTTATAGCCGCCGGCGGCGCTGAATGTCACGCCGACGCTCATGCCCATGCGCACAATGTTGTTCCAGCCGCCGACTTCATCGGCGGACTTTTGCGTTTCGAGATCAAAATAAACAATGTTCTTGGACACGGTAGTGACAATTAAAATTGCAGTTGCCGAAAGAAACAAACTTAAACTTCGCTACTTGCGAAAAATCGTGAACCGATTCAAATTACCAATATGGCACTGACACCGTCCACCATGCTGCCGCTGGGCACGCCCGCACCCGATTTTCAATTACCGGACACAAACGGAAAAATTATCTCGCTCGCGGATTTCAAAAGCGCGCCCGCGCTGCTCGTGATTTTCATGTGCAATCATTGTCCGTATGTGATTCACATCCGCGGCGGGCTCGCGCAACTGGCATGCGATTACTCGCCACGCGGCGTCGCCATCGTCGGCATCAATTCCAATGACGCGAAAAATCATCCCGACGATAGCCCGGCCAAAATGAAAAGCGAAGTCGAAAGCGCCGGTTACATTTTCCCGTATCTTTACGACGAAACGCAGGCCGTCGCCAAAAATTATCACGCCGCCTGCACGCCGGACATTTTTCTTTTTGATCGCGGCCGCCGCCTTGTTTATCGCGGCCAGTTCGATGCCAGCCGTCCGGGCAATGGAATTCCCGTCACCGGAAAAGATTTGCGCGCCGCGATCGACGCCGTTCTGGCGGGGAAACCGCCTTCGGAATTTCAAGCGCCCAGCATCGGCTGCAACATCAAATGGAAAGCGGGAAACGAGCCGGATTATTTTTAATCCGCCAATTTCGCGAATTGACGCGAATTAAATATTCCTGATTCATTCGTGAAAATTCGCGCAATTCGCGGATTTATTCCTTCGGCAATTTTCCGTCAACCAATTCACAAAGAACGTGCATGAGCAATTTCTGCCCCTCCTGAATCCGCGCCGTTGAATTTCCTTTGACGACCAAATCAATCGTCGCAATTCCTTTCGTGAAACCGCCGTCGCGACCGAGGAAACAAATACTTTTGATTCCTTTGCGCTTCGCTTCTTCCAGCGCGCGCAAAACATTTTTCGATTGGCCGCTTGTCGTGAACGCGATGAGCACGTCGCCTTTTTCACCAAGACCCCGGACTTGCCGCGCGAAAATTTCGTCGGCGTGATAATCGTTGCACACGGCGGTCATGAATTCGCCGTTGGCCGTGAGCGAGATGGCCGGATACGGACGGCGGTCTTCCTTGAAACGGCAGAGAAATTCCGTGGCCAGATGCGTGGCGTCCGACGCACTGCCGCCGTTGCCACAGACGAGAAGTTTTTTGCCGGAAGTCAGGCAATTCAAAACCAATTTCGCCGCGCGGTTCAGTGGTTCTTCCAAAACCGTCAATCCGCGAAGCGTCGTGACGGAATCTTCAATCGCCTTTTGCAAATGCGCCATACCCACAGCCTAGATGTTGGCCGTTGAAAGAAAAGACGAAATGAAGTATTGCTTGAGCATGTTCCCGCAGCGCCGAAATGAAAATTCCGCGTTCACGTTGATCGAACTGCTGACGGTCATCGCCATCATCGGAATTTTGGCAGCACTGTTGCTACCAGCATTGAGTCGTTCGATGCAAAGAGCGCACCAAATTCATTGTGTCAACAATTTGCGCCAAATTGGAATTGGCATTCAAAACTTTGTGACTGATAATCGTGTTTATCCCACATTTAGGGGCGGCTCGAACGACAACGATGACAATTCAGGATTATGGTTCCGTCAAATTGAGCGCGGCGGTTTTGACGATTCCAAACCCAAAACGAATTTTTTCAACGATGGCGTATGGCTTTGTCCGTCGGCCAAAGTTGATTTCAATTATTTTACTTCATACGGGTATAACACTTTTGGAGTTGCTCCCATCGGCCACACCGGCTCCATTTCAAAAATGCCACAAAACATCCCGCTTGGTTTTGAAGGTTTCTATAACGGGCGTCTTCCATTGATACCGGTTAAAGAATCAGAAGTGGCAAGTCCAAATGACATGATGGCGGTTGGCGATAGTGTGGTTGGTGGACTTGATTTCATGCGCCAAGATTTGAATTATCTGGAAAAACATGGCGCTTCTGCTCGTCATCAAGGCAAATTGAACGTCGTCTTTTGCGACGGCCATGTTGAATCGCCGACGCTGCAATTTCTTTTTGAAGACACCAGCGACGCTGCCTTGAGTCGTTGGAATCGTGACCACCAGCCGCACCGCGAAAAATTGTCGCCGCGATAAGAGGTCGCTGAATCGTTAAACCGTTCAGCATTTTCCGATTCAACCATTCACGATTTAATAATTTCTTTCGCGCTGATTTGCGTCAAATCTTCCACCGCCCAATCGGGCTTGTGCTGCCTTAAATTCTCCAATGTCGCGCCGCCGGTGGCGACGGCCAGAACTTTTGCGCCGATGAATTTTCCGCAGCGAATGTCAAATTGCGTATCGCCAATCACGACAATTTCCTCCGCGCGTAGATTTTTTCCGAGGACGCGTTTGCCGCGTTCAAACACGGCGGCGGCGATTTGATCGCGGTCTTCGTTGTCGTCCGCAAATCCGCCGAATTGAAAAATTTCCCAAAGCCCGTAACGCCGCAATTTAAGTTCCGCGCCGAGCCGGATGTTGCCGGTGAGCAAGCCGAGCACCGGCGGATTTGGCAGAGCCTGCAAATCGCGGATGAATTCGCGCACGCCGCGGCACACTTTGCCTTCGGTGGCCGCAAGGATGTGGTCGAGCCAGAAAACGTAGCGCTCGAAAAATTGCGAAAAATGTTCCGGCGTTTCGGGCAGTCCGTGGATTTTGAAAAACTCGCGGACAAGGCTCACGTCGGTGCGCCCGGCAAACTTTATTTTTTCCGCGCCGTGATGAAGATTGAATTCCGTGGCGAAAGTTTTTTTGAAAGCCTGCGTGCCAGCGTGGCCCGTGTGGACGAGCGTGCCGTCAATGTCGAACAGAACGAGCCGCACCATGCACGATTAAATTAGATGTTGAGGCGCGCAATGGCAACGCTGCCGGTTGATTAGAAAATACTTGAAATATTTTGATGAACTGTTATTTGTATCTGCAATTAGGAATTGGGATTGGGCATGACACGGGTTCGGGCATTCACGTTGATCGAATTATTGGTGGTGGTTGTCATCATCGCCATGCTTGCCGCTTTACTATTGCCAGCTCTAAGCCATGCCAAGGCGTCAGTGCAAGCTGTCGCCTGCCTGAACAACCTCAAACAATGGGGAGTGGCAACGCAGATTTTCGCATCTGAAAATAACGATTACCTGCCCAAAGACGGTTCCGCCAGCGGCAGTTCAACTGATGAAGGCTGGTATATTGATTTGCCTCGCACCATCCGCTTGCCCACCTACGCCGAAATGCCCTGGCGCACAAATGCGGGCATTGATCCGGGGCGTTGTATCTGGATTTGTCCGTCCAACACACGGCGCAGCAATGGAAAAAATCTTTTCCACTACTGTCTGAATGAACATGTCAACGGCACGGGTTCCGGTAAACAAATCTTGCTTACCAACGTTCGGCGGCCAGTGCTCACGGTCTGGTTATTCGACAATGGAGGTCTTGCTCCAGTTGCACAGGAAAACAACGTCCACACCAATCTGCATAATCACGGCGCGCAATTTGTTTTTCTGGATGCCCATGTCGCGCGCTTTCGCAACACGGAATACTGGGACTTCAAAACGGGCAAGGGAATCACCAACAATCCGAATTTGGTCTGGTTTCCATGAAACAGTTCAACGCCTCCGATTGAAACCGTCCTGTGAAAATTTTTCTTGCGCCAATTTTTTCGCGTGTTCGCGCAACATGATGTCTAGAGAAAATTTGCTCCAACCGACAGAAAACTCTTCCACGGCAACTCCGCAGATTGCCTTTTCCAAATCCATTCGCGCCAATGAAATGGGCGGTGGCTGAACCGAACCTTGAATGAGTAAACCCAATTTATTCCGCCGTTGCGCCGCGCCCGCAATCTTCTTTCCCTTCCAAAGCAAATCAAATTTTTCATAGCCGGCAAAGCACTGGCCTGGGGCAGATTTTTTGCAGCTTGGTGCAAGTTCGGTTTCAATTTTCAATATTGCAAACGCATTTTGAATCCATTCGTGAATGCGACGGTAACTTTCAATCGCCTTGAGCGAATACCATTCGTGATTTGGCGGGACGACAAAGCTGTAAGTCCAATCCGCGTCATGCGGCACAATGCCGCCGCCCGTCGGACGGCGAATCAACGGGCGCAGCAATGTCGCGCGTTCGACTTCGGAAAATTTCTGGAAATAACCGAACGTCGCTGCGGGTTCGCTCCAGCCGTAAAAGCGCAAAACCGGTTTGCCGAGCCGCGCAACATTTTCCAGCAATGCCTCGTCCAGCGCCATGTTAAAAGCCGCGTCGCACTTGCCGGAATTGAGAAAAAACCAATTCATTCAGCCACAGATTTACACAGATTTACACAGATGGAAAATCTATCTGCGCCAATCAGCGAAATCTGCGGATGTTTTATCTGTGTTTCATCCGTGTCCATCTGTGGCTAAAGATTCTTTTACTCCGATTCGCGGACACCATTTCAGCACTTCGCAATTCGCACAATCCGGCTTGCACGCAAAACAACGTCGTCGTCCGTGCCAGACGAGCCAGTGGCTGAAATCCAGCCAGTTTTTTTGCGGCAGCAATTTCATCAGCGCGAGTTCGATTTTTTCCGGCGTCTTTTCCGTGACCAATCCAAGCCGGTGCGACAACCGAATTGCATGAGTGTCCACAACCACGCCGACAATTACGTTAAACGCGTTTCCTAAAACAACGTTCGCCGTCTTGCGCCCCACGCCGTCAAGCGCGTGCAATTCCTCCATCGTGCGCGGCACTTCGCCGCCGTGACGCTCGACGAGTTTGCGGCAGCAATTCTGGATGTTCTTCGCCTTGCTGCGGAAAAATCCGGCGGACTTGATGAACTGCTCCAACTCCGCGCGCGGCGCGTCCGCGAAATCTTTTGCGGTGCGATATTTTTTGAACAGCTCCGGCGTGATGAGATTGACGCGCTTGTCCGTGCATTGCGCGGAAAGGATCACGGCGACGAGCAATTGGAGCGGGTTCGCGTAAGTCAGCTCGCAGTGCGCGTCGGGATAAGTTTTCTGGAAACCGGCGATGATTTTTTTCAGCCGCGCGGTTTTGGTCTGGAGCGATTCGCGGAACATAACTTACAAATCCCGATAAACATCGCGACGATGACGAATCACGGAAACGTCAACCGCCTTGGAAAAATCATCAATCGAATAAACATCGCGATAATCGCCGACGCGCATCCGCCAGAGATTTTTCTGCCCATGAAGCTTAATGACGCCGACCGGTCGCGGGTTGGCTGCCAATGTTTCAATCTTTGAGAAAATTCGATCCGCCACATCGGCGGAAATTTTTTCCAATTCCTTGCGCGCGGAACGGGCGAAGCTGATGGCGTAATCAGCCATTCCGCCGGGATTTTAGCCGTTGCCGGACGGACGAAAGGCTTTCGCGCGGCTCGCGGGCGCGCGACTTGGCCAGCAGCGCGTCGTGGAAATCCTCCCAAAGCTGTTCATGCTTCCGCAGGTCAATGACGGCGGCCGTCTTCTGGCCGCGTTCGTCCACCATGAAAGAGAT
Organism: uncultured Verrucomicrobiae bacterium; assembly: GCA_963719075.1. Taxonomy (GTDB): domain Bacteria; phylum Verrucomicrobiota; class Verrucomicrobiia; order Limisphaerales; family UBA11358; genus UBA11358. The sequence goes on from CAVRAN010000003.1 coordinate 565,789, forward strand.
TCCGCTCATGGCCACAATCTGGCCGAAAAAGGCGCGGAAGTAAATTTCAATTTGACCACCAAGACAAAAAGGCACGAAGAAAAATTTACAGTTCAGAGATTAACTGAATCCGCTTCTTCAATTGAGCCGGAAATTTTCTCCATCAATCTTTCACAGGCTTCATGCGCTTGTACGCGATAGAAATCTTCCCACTTTGCAATTTCCTTATCTTTTTGCACGAGAACTTCTGGATTCCAAAGTTTCCGAACTTCTCCAATCGGCAAATGATCGGTTGAAGAATCAATTGCAATAAAAGTTATAATGTCAGGATCATTTTCAAATCCTTGGCTAAACGGTCGCTTGGAAAGAATTCGTGAAGCTTCAATAACGCCCATTTCATTATTTAGAACAGCGCGACAGACCCGAATGACTTTTTCTTTCGGGTGAATCCATTTAGGTTGTTCGTTTTTTGTCATTATACCAACTGCGGCTCGGTAATTTCCTTCGGCGGCTGGCCGCTGGGCTGACCGTCAGCGGTTTCGGGATATTCAAAAACCTTGCCCTCGAAATTGCGGATGAGCACGCGGCCCGCGTTGCGGCACAAAACATATTCGGGATTGATCGGCACTTTGCCGCCGCCGCCGGGCGCGTCAATCACATACGTCGGCACGGCGTAGCCGGTCGTGTGGCCGCGCAATTTTTCCATGATCTCCAAACCCTTCGCCACGCTCGCGCGCAGGTGGGCGGAGCCGGAAATCAGATCGCACTGGTAAAGATAATAAGGCTTCACGCGGCACATCAGAAGCTTTTGCACGAGCGCCTTCATCACGTCCGCGTCGTCGTTGACGTGCTTGAGCAGCACGCTTTGGTTGCCGAGCGGAATGCCCGCGTCGGCGAGGCGGCCGAGCGCGTCGCGCACCTCGGTCGTGAGTTCGCGCGGATGGTTCGTGTGGACGCTGATGAACAGCGGATGAAATTTTTTCAGCATCGCGCAGAGTTCGGGCGTGATGCGTTGCGGCAGAAAAATCGGAATGCGCGTGCCGATGCGCAAAAATTCGACATGCGGAATCGCGCGCAGGCGGCTCAACAAATTTTCCAATTTTTCATCGCTCAACAACAGCGGGTCGCCGCCGCTCAACAGCACATCGCGGATTTCCGGGTGCGCGGCGATGTAGGCGATCTGCTTGTCGTATTCGGGATGAAAATCGTAGCCGCTGGCGTTGCTGACGAGCCGCGAGCGCGTGCAATAACGGCAATAGCTCGCGCAACGGTCCGTCACCAAAAACAAAACGCGGTCGGGATAGCGATGCACCAGACCCGCGACGGGCGAGAGCGAATCTTCACCGCACGGATCGCTCATTTCCCACGACGCGGTGTGCGTCTCCTGGATTTTGGGAATGACCTGCTGGCGGATCGGACAATTTTCATCCGCCGGGTCAATCAGGTTGAAAAAATACGGCGTGATGCCGAGCGCCAATTTTGTGTTCGCGAGTTTTGCGCCGGCGAATTCCTCCGGCGTGAGCGTGGGCATCAGCCGTTGAAGCTGGTCGGCATTCGTGATGCGATTTTTTAACTGCCATTTCCAGTCGGTCCAGTCGGCTTCGGAAACATTGCTCCAGAAGCCGCGGCCGGCGGAATGGAATTCCTTCAAAGATAGAAATCGGTGTCCCGATGGCGGCTCCTCACCGCCCGATATGTTTTCCGGCTGCATTTTTCAATATGCGAACTATAAATGCAATTTGCGTCCTGTCAAGTTGACCGCTTTCAAGGTCGTTGTGTTCAGTTAAAAATTCTTCTGCACAAGATCCGGCCGAATGAATTCGTCCGAATTGGCCACGGTTTCAATGGCTTGCCGTCGGGCATCCAGTGCATCCAGTTTTTTAATCGTATCACGTGTAAGAATTTTTAAGGATGAAGCTTGCGGTCGCTTATTTTCAGTGGTTTCAACATCGCCACTAAGCTGTTTCAGATAGTCGGCCAAAACGCGGCCATATCCGTCCGCCAAAACAGCGAACTGCAGGGACATCCGAAATTGCGCCAGTTGCAAATCGCACAACTTGTTTTGGAGAACCTCCGTTTGCAGCGTGTCATCCAGGTTGCGAATCACGGTTTGAAGCGAAATCGCTGCGCGCACCGGCAACGCGTTCGAGGCAAACCGGACATCGGCCGATACGCTGAGAATTTCGTCCAGTTTTTCGCGGCTGATTGCCGGCGGCCAAGCCGAATCTCTTTCAAGCGCGACAAAATCCACGTTTTGTAAGGCCCACCATTTTTCCACATCGAGCGGACGCGGAAAATCCGGGTGGAATGCAATTTGAAATGCTGTCTGCCAATTGTAATAATATGGCAACGCTTCGAGCATTCGGCGCAAATGCGACGCGCCATTCTTCAATTCCAGCAAATCACTCACGAACAATTGAGCGCTGGCGCGATACGCGCCGCCATCAACGCCGGACAATTGCGCTTCAGTCGGCCAGTTCAATTGCTCAAACGTCAATGGCAGATTGCCGTCCAATACGCGTTTTGCATCGGAAAGCGGGTCCATGCCGTGTTCCTTCATAATTGCACTGTTTTGCTGCAGGCCATTCACAATGCGGTTTGGCGATGACAAAATAATTTCGGCTGTTCCCGACACAAGCCGCTGCTGTGACAAACCATCCGTCAGCCACGCGGGAATTTCCGCTGAATGTGTGTTTGCATTTCGATTGGCATATTCCAACAATACAACACTGGTCATCGTGCGCATAAAACGGTCACGCGTCAAAATATCCGGCAACGCGACATGGTAATTCCAGCCATTCGGAGATCTTTCGGAAACAATGGTGACGTTTTCGTCCAAAGACTGCGCCGGATGCAGTGCTAGAAAAATTTCCCCGCGCCAGACACTGCTAATTCCAAGTTCGTGCCACAGCGACTCTTTAATGCGTTCGGCGGAAACGGCCAAAATAGCAGGCTCCAGCCGGATGAAATCAGGGTTGGTCACGACACCCGGCGAGTTTGCCAGCCGCGATATTTGCGACGGACCGGTCACGATGAATTGCCCGGAATCATCACGAGCAATAATTCCACTGGGAGCGACTTGCGCATTCGCAAAAAACGACAGGAGTGACGCGCAAAAAATGAGCGACCGCAGTTTCACTTCGTTTTGGTTTCAGATTTTGCAGGCACGGACTTTGTTTCGCTCTTCACAGATTTGCTTTCGCTGCCGGAAGTTTTGGCCGGTGCGGATTCTTTTTTTGCGGCTTCGTTGTAGCCCGCACTGCGGTAATCGGTGATGTAAAAACCGCTGCCCTTGAAAAGCAAGCCGCCACCGGCACCGATTTTCCTTTTTACGTTGCCGTGGCCCCACTTTTTTTGTCCACAAAAGCCTTCCGGACAGGTTCGCAACGATTTGGCGGAAATGGATTGAAGCATTTCAAATTCGTGCCCGCATTTCTCGCAAATATACTCGTAAGTCGGCATGGCAATTTGCGAAGTAGATCAAATTTAAAAAATAGCCCACTACGGCGAGTTGGTAACCGCCGGTGCGTTGGTCAGCGCGGGAATAATGTGCACTGAACCGTCGGAACCGACCTCGACGTTCAAATCGTAGTGCGGCGGTCCCGGCGGCGCATTGGTCACCGGCGGGCGCGCCATCAACAATTGCGCACCTTTTGGCGTGGCATAAATGCCTTCGCGCATCCATTCGATACGCCGGGCGATGGCCAGTTCCTCGCGCAATTTTTTGACCTGTGCACGCACAACCGACAAAGTATTAAACTTGCGCTGCAGTTCCGCTTTTTCACTCAATTGCCGCTTCAATTCCTGCGAAAGAAAAACATTGTTGGTCTCGGATTCGACCAGTTTTTGCGCAGTCACGAATGTTTGTTCGGTCAAATTTGAAATCGTATCGGCCATCTCTGTGGCGCGCTGATCGAGTTCGCGATTTTGATTTTCCAAGTCGGTGATGTGGCTGTTGAGGTTGGTGATCTGCTCTTCCGCAGTTTGGAAGGCCGCCTCGGTGTTTGAAAGCGTGTCGCTGGCTTCGACGAATTGATTGCTAAAATCCAACATCGTCTTGCGGGCGGTTTCAAGGTCGTTTGTCAACATCAGATTGACCTGACGCAATTCATCCAGACTGGAATTTGCAATCGTCCATTGGTTTGAAAAGTCGAGAATCGTGTCGGCATCCTTTATACGCTCGTCAACCGTTTGCTTGTGTGTGACCACCAAAGCGACAAGCAATCCGACACAAACTGCGGCGAGAACAGTAACTCCAATTCGCGTTTTCATAACTTCCACAAAATGGCCTGCCTTGCCGAATTTGGCAAGCTCTGCTTGACGCAGCGCTAATTGCCTGCGGCGGCGGCGGGCGGCGCATTGGTCTGCTCGTCCATCACGGCTTTCAAATCCGCATCGAGAATTTGCACGTCCGCAGCCTTTCTCAATCCCAGAAGATATTTTGGAGCCTGAGCCTGAATGGTTTGGGCTGTCAGAACATCGCGAATGGTCACAGGCTGTCCACCGGACAAACCAGCAACTTTGGTGTCCGCGCCGGTGAATTCAATAGTTTTAGCCGGAATTTTATCAAGCAATTTGATGATGTGATAACCATAAACCGTCGTGACGACATCACTGATTTGATTTGTGTTCAGTGAAAACGCCGCGGCTTCAAACTCCGCCACCATCTGACCGCGCGCAAATGGAGGCAATTCGCCACCGGCGTCTTTTGAACCAGGGTCTTCGGAATATTCACTGGCCAGTGTCGCAAAATCCTCACCTCCACGTGCGCGCTTGAGCAGGTCGTCTATTTGCTTGCGCTTGGCCTGTTGTTGATCCGCCGGCAAAGGCGAACGCGTATCAGGGTCAATGGTCATCAGCAAAATATGCCGGACATGCGCCATTTCCGGTTGTTCAAAATCGGTCGCGTGCGAGTCGTAAAAACTTTTGGCGTCGGCATCCGTGATATTCAGGTTCAACGCGCGCTTCAACACTGCAAGGACCGTGGCCTGATCAATATTCTCTTTCTCCCATTCCGCGCGCGTCACATTTTGCAATTGAAGCTGTGCACTGAGTTTTTGATCGAATTCCGCGTCCGTGAGTTTTTGATTGGTCTTCAGTTCCTGCAAGGATTTCTCAAATTGATCCTCGCCAGCGGCTTTGTCCGCATCTGTGGCTTGTTGCAACAAAAGTTGGATCTGAATAAGCCGGTTGAGCATTTCGCTCTCCACGAGTTTTGCCTGCTCCGGTGAAAACTGCTGTCCGCGCATGGCGGCGGTGGCTTTCACGCCTACCATGACTTTGTCCAACTGGCTTTGCTTAATTTCAAAACCGGTGCCTTTGGCAACGACCGGATCACCAAACAATTTAGTCATTGCGTCATCAGACGTTGCGTTCGTCGTCGAATTGTCTGAATCCGCCTGCGCCCGTGGCAATACGAACAAGGCCAATGCCAGCGTCGCGGAAAAAATTATCTTGAAATTTATTTTCATGTTTTTTTTGACTCTTTTTTATTGAATACGTTCACAATCTTACCACTTTTACATTACTGATGTCATTGTCTTTTTGAAGCTCTTCGATTACCGCTGCCGGTGGTGCGCTGTCGAGGTTTAATACCGTCAACGCCAATCCGCCCGCAGTATCGCGCGACAGGCTCATGTTGGCGATGTTCACGTTATGCCTGCTCAAAAGCGTGCCGAGATAACCGACGATGCCCGGACGGTCCTTGTTGTTCAACAGCAGCAGCGTGCCGCTGATGGGAATCTCCACCGGCGTGCTGAACAAACGGACAATTCGCGGATTGTTTGGCGAACCGAAAAATGTTCCACCCGCCGAGATTAATTTTTTCCCGCCGTTGAAAACCTGAACGTGAACCCATTCATTGAATGTGACCGGCTCGTCCGATTTTTTCTCCTCAACGGTGATGCCGATACTCGCAGCGGCGGCGCGGACGTTGACATTGTTTACGTCCTTGAGATTGCTGCTCGCCAAAAATCCACGCAAAACCGCGCGCGTAACCGGGTCAATGTTCGGCAATTGCCGCGCATTGCCACCGTATGTGATGTAAATGCGGTCGGCGCTGGTCGGCGCAAGTTGTGCGAGCAATTTGCCAAGCGCCTCGCCAAGCGGCAGATAAGGCTTCACCTGCTCGTAAGTTTTCGCATCGAGATATGGCAAGTTCACCCCATTGCGGACTTCGCCGGTCAGCAGATAACCCGCGATGACTTCGGCGACCTCAATGCCGCATTTTTCCTGCGCTTCTTCCGTGCTGGCGCCGAGGTGCGGCGTCAAAATCAAATTCGGCTGCTTGCGATACGGATGGTCGGCGGGCAGCGGTTCAACCGCAAAAACGTCCAACGCGGCACCGGCAACTTTTCCAGACTCAAGCGCGGCGATTAAATCTTTCTCGGAAATAATTTCGCCCCGGGCGCAATTCACGATACGCACGCCAGGTTTCATTTTGGCGAACGCGGCGGCGTTGAGCATTTCCTTTGTTTCTGGCGTAACCGGCATATGGACGGTTATGAAATCCGCCACGCGATAAACGTCGTCCAAGCTTTCGGCAAATTCCGCGCCGATGGCCTTTGCGCGATCTTCCGTCAAATATGGATCGTAAGCGACAACGCGCATTCCGAAGGCGATGGCGCGCTTGGCGACTTCCGTTCCGATTCTGCCCATGCCGAGCACGCCGAGAGTTTTTCCCGCAAGCTCTGCGCCTTGAAAAAGTTTCCGATCCCATTTGCCCGCGACCATCGTGGCGTGCGCCTGCGGCACTTTGCGAGCGAGCGAGAGCAGCATGGCAAAACTCAATTCGGCGGTCGTCACGGTGTTGCCGCCGGGCGTGTTCATCACGACCGTGCCGTGCTGCGTGGCGGCTTCGATGTCCACGTTGTCCACGCCCACGCCCGCGCGCCCGACAACGCGCAATTTGGGCGCGGCCTCAATGACTTTGCGCGTCACTTTCGTTTCCGAACGAACTACGAGCGCGACTGCATCCGCGACAATCGGCAGCAATTCCGCTTCCGACAATCGTTTCGGCAATACGACAACCTGAAATTCAGGCCGCTGCTGCAACAACGCGATGCCCTTCGGCGAAATCGGATCACATACGACAATTTTCATACAAAAAGGAACGTGAGTTTAGGCTATGTCCGCACTGAGGTCAAACAGCGAATCTGTAAAATTCACTGTCCGTCCGGCGAAAAGCCGCTATCTTTTGGTAAAAATGAGCAACAAGCTGCTATTGATTGATGACGAAGAAGATGTGCGGTATTCATTTCAACGAATTTTTGATTCGCCGGAAATCGAATTGTCCACCGCGTCAAGCGGCGAGGAAGGTTTGAAAGTTATTCCCAAGTTCAAGCCCGACCTCGTGCTCATGGACGTGCGTATGGGTGGCATGAACGGACTCGAAACACTCCGCCGCATTCGCGCCGCCAATCCCAAGCTGCTCGTCATTTTGATGACCGCCTACGGCACGACGCAGACCGCCATCGAGGCGATGAAACTCGGCGCGTATGATTATCTGCTCAAACCGTTCGACGCGCTGAAGCTCAAGGAACTCGTCACCAACGCGCTTAAGGCCGCGCGCGACATGAAACAGGTCGTCTCCTACGAGCCGCTGCTTGAATCGGAGGATTACGAACTCGGCATCGTTGGTCGCAGCGAGCCGATGCAACAGGTTTTCAAACTCATTGGGCAAGTCGCCGGGACCGACGCCACGGCGCTCATCACCGGCGAAAGCGGCACGGGCAAGGAGCTTGTCGCCCGCGCGATTTATCATCACAGCAACCGCCATCAACAGCCGTTCCTCGCAGTTAATTGTGCCGCGATTCCCGAACAATTGCTTGAAAGCGAATTGTTCGGCCACGAACGCGGCGCGTTCACCGGCGCGACGTTGCAGCGAATCGGAAAATTCGAGCAATGCAACAAAGGCACGATTTTCTTAGACGAAATCGGAGACATGACGCCCGCCACGCAGACGAAAATTCTGCGCGTGCTGCAATCCGGCACGTTCGAACGCGTCGGTGGCAACCAGCCTATTCAAGTGGATGTCCGCGTCATCGCCGCGACGAACAAGCCGCTCGAAGCCGCCGTCGCCGCCAAACAATTCCGAGAGGATTTGTTTTACCGGCTCAACGTCGTGCGCATTGCGATTCCGCCGCTGCGCGAGCGTCCTGATGACATCCGGCTGCTGGTGAATTATTTTCTCGAAAAAAACGGGCGCGAATTGCAGCGTCCGCCAAAATCCGTCGCCGCGAGCGTCATCAAGACGCTCGAAAAATATCACTGGCCGGGCAATGTGCGCGAATTGGAGAATGCCATCCGCCGCGCGCACGTCATAGGCAAGGGCGACGCGATTTTGTTGGGCGATTTGCCGCCGGAAATTTCCGGGCAGAATGTGGGCGGCGCGCCCATTTCATCCGGCGCAGGCGACGCAGCAACGAGCGATGCCGCCGCGCTCGCGCGACAATTATTTCAGTGGGCCAAACGCGATCCGAAACTGAAAGTCATTCCCGCCGTCGAACGCGAACTCGTCATACAGGCGCTCAAGGAGACGAACAACAATCAGGTTCACGCCGCGAAATTGCTCGGCATCACGCGCGCGACGTTGCGCAAGCGCATTGATAAATTCGGCATCCAGCGCGAACTGAACGTCAAGTAAGGTCAATTCCCACCGGGCAATGGTCGCTGCCTAAAATTTTGGAGTGGATGAAAGCACGTTTGAGCTGCGGACGCAGCGATTTTGAAATCAGAAAGTAGTCAATGCGCCAGCCGACGTTGCGTGAACGCGCGCCGGACATCGGACTCCACCAAGTATAATGGCCGCCGCCTTTTTCAAATTCGCGGAAGGTGTCAATAAATCCGGCGTTCACAAGCGCGTCGAATCCCGCGCGTTCCTCGGCGGTAAAACCGTGGTTGTGAATGTTCGCGCGCGGATTCGCCAGATCAATCTCCGTGTGCGCGACATTCAGGTCACCGCAAAAAATTACAGGCTTTTTCTTCTCTAATTTTTTTAAATAGCGTAGAAAATCCGCATCCCACTTTTGGCGATAAGTGAGCCGCGATAAATCGCGCTTGGAATTTGGGACATAAACGTTCACGAGAAAAAAATCGGTGAACTCGGCGGTGAGCACACGACCTTCCTTGTTGTGTTCGGTCATTCCGATATTCGGCACAACATTCAACGGGCGGGTCTTGGTGAAAATCGCTGTGCCGGAATAGCCTTTTTTCGCCGCGCTATTCCAATACGTCGTGTAGTGCGCGGGCCAAAGCTGCTCGACGACATCCGGTGTGCATTTGGTTTCCTGAAGGCAGAGCACATCTGGTTTTTCCTCGTCGAGAAATTCCAGAAAATTTTTCTTCAGCACCGCGCGCAGGCCATTCACATTCCACGAAATCAGTTTCACGCGCGAAAACATAAGCAACAGACGAACGCAGATAAACACAGATATTATAATTGGTTGACCACGTTTGGAGCTTGGAAAAAATCGTCGGTTTGTTGCCTTGATTTTGCGGGGGAAGAGACTTATATTTTGGTGTCTTTTATGATACTAATAGTCATAGAGAGCATTTTGAGTTTTATAATTGAGGCCATCATAACCAGCTTCGTGTGTTTTATCCTTTCTCCAATAGTGTGGCTGATTTGTCTGCCATTCATTTTAATTATCGCGCTTTTTCGACGGGGAAAATATGGCGTCATGGTTGTTGATATGCTCGCTTCTGTTGATTTTTTTTGGGGTTATTGGGGATGGGGGCGGCGTTGAGTTGATTTCAAAATGAGCCGCTGCCCAGCATACGTTGACGTTGGCAACACGGACAGTTACCTTGTTGCGAGTCAAAAATGATTGCCAACCTTGCCAGCAAACAAACGTCCGCGCCAACCTTCCGCACCGGCGACGAGCGGCTGGTTAAACTAACGTCAAGCGCCGCGCAAAAAGTTTCGTCGCTGCTCACCAAACAAGGCCGGCCAACTGGGGTGTTGCGCGTGGCGGTCGTCGGCGGCGGCTGTTCCGGTTTGCAATACAAGATGGATTTGCAGGACGCGCCGGCGAATCGCGACATTCTCGTGGAGTCCGGCGGCGTGCGTGTGGTGGTTGACCCGAAGAGCGCGCTTTACGTCACCGGCAGCGAACTGGATTATCTCGACGCGCTGGACGGCGGCTTCAAAGTGAAAAATCCGAACGCCGCCACGAGCTGCTCGTGCGGCGAAAGTTTCAGCGCGTGACCGACTGTTTTGTTTTGCTCAATGAACCGCGCCGTCCGTGGCTCGATCCTGATTCACTCAAACAAAAATTCCTCGCGCTTTCGTCAAGCGTTCATCCCGACCGCATTCACAACGCCAGTGAACCCGAAAAAGTCGAAGCCACGCACCGTTACACGGAATTAAACGCGGCTTACCACTGTCTGCTTGAGCCGAAACAGCGATTGCTCCATTTGCTGCAACTCGAACTCGGCACGAAACCGAAGGATATTCAGCAAATTCCGACTGCGCTCGCCGATTTGTTCGCCGAAGTCGCAACCGTTTGCAAAAACACCGATAATTTTCTGGCGGAAAAAAGCAAAGTTACTTCGCCGTTGCTGCAAGTGCAATTTTTTGAACGTGCGCAGGAATGGGTTGAACGGTTGCGCGCATTTCAAGCCAAACTCATCCAACTGCACGACGGGTTGACAAATGAACTGAAATCGCTCGATGCTTCGTGGATGGCGAAATCCCAAGCCGGTGAACGAACTGTCTTGCTGAACCAACTGGAGGAGCTTTATCGTTTATTCAGTTACTTAAATCGCTGGAGCAACCAGATTCAGGAACGCATCGTTCAATTGTCATTATGAAAATCATCCGCTTCGTTTTGTGCGCGTGTTTGATGATCGCGGGCGCGACCGTTTTTGCCCAGGAAATCTGGCAGGGCGCGTTAAGTCAAATGCCGCTGAACGCCAATGCGACCGAATTGAACCGGACCAACTGCGTGCCGCTGATGCTGAACGCATTTCAACCAAACAGCACCGTGAAAGCGCTCATTTTCATGCCGGGCGCAACGGATGAGATTTATTTTTTCAAACGCGCGCATGCAGCGTTGACGAATGCAAATCCTTCACTACTCGATGCCGTTACCGCGTTGACGAATCAGACTTATATTCAAGCTACCTTTCGCCCGCCGCTGTTGCTCCTATATACAACGGAAGACGAACTCGATGATTTTGCGACCGTCAAAAATGAATCTACGGCTACAAAATTGCATCAGACGCCTTTGCCCGGACACTTCATTTTTAACGACAATGATTGGGACGCGGTGCTGGCAGCGTTGCACAAAAAGTTGACCGTTGGATTGCGGCCATCGCGTGGCTCAGCCGGTTCATGGCATTTCTATCGGCATTGCTTTTCGGCGTTCGATTTGACCGAATGGGAAATACTTGAATCGCTCGCGCTCGCGGGCAAAACGACTTTTACCGTGCATTGGCGGACGGTGGAATTTCAGCCGGACAGACGGCATGGTCCTGTTCCAAAGCTCGAAAAATTTCCCGGAACTTAAGCCGGTTGAAACGCAATGATACTCAGCGGCGGCAGGCAGATTTCCGCCGAAAAATTCTGGTTGTGCCATTTGAATTCCGTCGCGGTGGCGACGCCAAGGTTTCCCTGATTGCCACCGCCATAAATTGCGGCGTCGCTGTTGAGCACCTCGCGCCATTGGCCGGATCGCGGCAGGCCAACGCGGTATTTTTGGCGTGGCACGGGCGTGAGATTGAGAATCACCGCCAGGGGATGTGTGCCGTCAGAATTTTGGCGAATGAAGGACAAAATGCAGGCATCCGTGTCGGAACAGTCAATCCAATAAAAACCGGCGTGGTCGTAATCGCTTTGCCAGAGCGCGGACGTGTCCGCATAAAATTTGTTCAGGTCTTCAACGAATTTCTGCAAGCCGCGATGGAACGGTCCGGCGGATAGCAGCCACCAGTCAAGCTGGCTGTTTTCGTTCCACTCGGCGCGCTGGCCGAACTCGCCGCCCATGAACAAGAGTTTTTTGCCGGGAAAAAGCCATTGATAGCCGAGCAGTGTCCGGAGATTCGCGAATTTCTGCCAGTCGTCGCCCGGCATCCGGTCAATCAGCGAGCCTTTGCCATGGACGACCTCGTCGTGCGACAGCGGCAGGATGAAATTCTCGTGATAATGATAAATCATCGCGAACGTCAGGTCGTTTTGGTGATATTTGCGATGGATGGGATCGCGACTGAAATAATCCAGCGTGTCGTGCATCCAGCCCATGTTCCACTTGAACGAGAAACCGAGTCCGCCGAGATGCGGCGGGCGCGTGACAAGCGGCCACGCGGTGGATTCCTCGGCGATGGTCATGACGCCGGGAAATTCCGTGTGCGTGATATGGTTAAATTTTTTGAGAAATTCAATCGCTTCCAGATTTTCGCGACCGCCAAATTGATTTGGAATCCATTGACCTTCCTTGCGGGAATAGTCTAGGTAAAGCATCGAGGCGACGGCGTCCACGCGCAGGCCGTCAATATGAAAGCGATCGCACCAGAATAGTGCGTTGGCGACTAGAAAATTTGAAACTTCATTGCGGCCAAAATTAAAAATCAGCGTGCCCCAATCTTGATGCGCGCCCTTGCGCGGGTCTTCGTGTTCGTAAAGCGCGGTGCCGTCGAATTTCGCCAGCGCCCATTCGTCGCGCGGAAAATGCGCTGGCACCCAGTCCACAATCACGCCGATGCCGGCTTCGTGCAGCGCGTTGACGAGGAATTGAAAATCGTCCGGCGTGCCGTAACGACTGGTGGGCGCGTAAAAGCCGGTGATTTGATAACCCCACGACGGATAAAACGCGTGTTCCGCCGGCGGCAAAAATTCGACATGTGTAAAACCCATGCGCCTGACGTATTCCGCGAGTGGCGCAGCCAGTTCGCGAAAGCCCGGGGATTCGCCGATAGATTTTTTCCGCCACGAACCGAGATGCACTTCGTAAATGCTCATGGGCGAACGCAGTGGGTCACGTTGCCGGCGTTTTTGCATCCACCCGTCGTCGGCCCACCTGAATTTTTTATTATCCCAGATGATGGCGGCGTTTTTCGGCGCGACTTCAAAGAAAAATCCATACGGGTCGGTTTTGAGCGAAATGTTCCCGTGAATGTCACGCACTTCAAATTTGTAATGCGCGCCTTCGCCGACGCCGGGAATGAAAATCTCCCAAACGCCCGACGCACCAAGAGAGCGCATCGGATGAAACCGTCCGTCCCAGTTGTTGAAATCGCCGACGACGCTGATGCGTTGTGCGTTCGGCGCCCAAACGGCGAAACTTGCGCCGTGAACGCCGTCAATCGCGCGCAACTGCGCGCCGAGCTTTTCGTAAATGCGACGTTCGTCGCCTTTACCGAACAGAAACAAATCCGATTCTCCAAGCGTAGGCAAAAATGAAAATGCATCGCGTGTCCGCCGGACGTTGCCCTGAAAATCGGTCACAACCAAATCGTAGGCGTAAATGCCATTCGCTTTTTTTGTCGTCCCCTCAAAAAGGCCGGATTTGTGAATACGTTCGAGCGGGAAGCGCGGTTTGTTTTTTTCGTGAACAGGCTGGATTTCAACTCCGGCGGCATCCGGCAACAGCGCCCGAACGACGAGGCCGGAGCCATCCCCAAGCGGATGCATTCCAAGCAAAGTGTGCGGCGAACGATGCCGGACCTCGACAAGACTCACGAGTTCTTCCTGGGTCAAAACCATAACAAGTCAATTTAGCAAAGTTGAAGAAAATAACCAAACTCAACCGAAATGAAAAATGCGTTTCAATTGCTCTTCCAAAACGTCAAGACCGCCTTCGGTCCAAACAACGAAATTTGCCGTGGCAATTTTCTCCTCAATTGACCATTGCGCGGCAACACGCTGTTCAATTTGTCCGGAAGTCCAACCGCGCTCTAAAAGCCGCTGCCGCTGAGTTACGGCGGAACAGGCGACGCAAACGGTCGAGTCAAAGTTTTTCTCCGCGCCTGTCTCGAAAAGAAGCGGGATGACAACAACCGCATGCGGCTTTTGTTCCCGACGCCATTGTTCAATTTGCGCCAACCACAATTTACGAATGGGCGGATGCATGATGACTTCGAGTTTTTTGCGAGCCGTGGCATCGGCAAAAATAATTTTGGCGAGTTCATCACGACGCAACTGGCCATCAACTCCGATGATTTGATTTCCAAATTCGTGCTGAATTTTTTCTAAAATGGGCGAGCCGGGCTGGACGATTTGGCGCGCGATCAAATCCGTGTCAACCACCGGCACTTCGTGTTCATGAAGAATTTGTGAGGCGGCGGATTTGCCCATGCCAATACCGCCGGTCAATCCAAAAAGTTTCATTTGCCGAAAAGTTACGGCACGATATCGCGGAAAAACAGATTTGGATAGTTTGTACCGTACAAATTCGTGTAGGTGAATGAACCGATATTGGTATAAACCGCAACCCAAGGTCCCGTTACTAGGTTCGTCGTAGCCTGAATGATATTTGTCTGTCCAGGCACACCATTTGTAATCGAGAATTGGAACGTGCCGGCACTTTTATTGTAGCTGCTGCCGGACAAGGTCGGGTTTTGGCCGGGAATCACAACTCCTTGAACCCATTGCAAACGGCCACCGAATGCGTTCGTCAAAGCCGCAGGATTTGTACTGGCTTTCGCGAAGTAAATTGTAAGATTAGGGCTGATGCTGACTAGCGAACTGTCAAACGTATAATTCGTCAATTGAGACACATCGAGATAGTCCACGTACAGACCGTTGGATGCACCTGTTCCGTTAAAGATAAACTGTGGCTCTTGCCCGCTTCCACTTCCACCAGCCACGAACATCAGCGTGCCAATGGCGGCGGTGTTCGTAAACCCGCTGGTGGTCGCGCCAAAATCCTGGCCGGCCCAAGTGTGGGTTACGCTCGCAAATGCGGGTGCTATCGTCTCCAAAGTCGTTCCCAACAAATCGCCGGTGGCTGGCGGGATTGATAAATTAAAACCATTCGTGCAACTTAAAACATTCCCGGAAGAGGCACCCGCGTCGGAAAATGAATTAGTTACATCGAAATTCAATGTGCCTCCCGCAGTGATCGTGGCATTATTCAGTTTTAACGTGTTGGCATAGAAATCAACATCCTGACCGGAAGTGATGCTGCCGTTTTCAATCTCGCCGGTTGCAGCCGTCACAAAAAAACCTCCGGCAGCACTTTGACTTCCTGTATTTTGGTAATCTACGCTGTTAATCGTCTGGCTGCCCGTGCTTGCAACGATGTTTCCGTTATTAACGAACTCGGCGTAATTCGTGGGGCCATCGTCACCAAAATTGGCGTTGTTCAGGATGTGTAATGCGCCGTTGTTGGTGAAATATCGCAGCATCGGTGCCTCGGTATAAACCCAGTTCGTCAGGCCGAAAAGATTTGTTTGAAGTGTAAGGCTTTGACCGTTGAGCAAAAGCGACTGCCCAATAGTCATGCTGTCGCTGATGACCATATTCGTGCTGTTCAAGGTCAAATTTTGAACCGTCACCGGAACCGACGACGAAAGTCCCGTTGCGTCCACAACCGTTATCGCCAAATCCACTTCAACCACATTGGTCAATGGCGCTAAAACAAAATTCGTCCCCGTGCTATCGGGCGCGTAATTAGTCGGGAAATACACATTCATGTAATTCGTCCAGAGGCCGCTCCATTCGCTAACCGTCCCTTGCAGCCCGCTGACACTGGAAAGTGCGAGATTTGTGACATTCAGAAAACCTGCGGTTGAACCGAGATTGTAACTCAAATTTTGGCAACTGATGTCGGCACCGGCGCTGCCGATTAAATTGGTGGCCACAATGGTAATTTCGGCTCCTTCACAATCCATTCGCGTCTTGGTGAGATCCAAACCACCGGCGGTAATGTTGATTCTGCCGGCCACATTGGTGATGCTGCCGCCCGCAGGCACTTCAGAAGACAGATTATCAATCAAGGCTGAATAGAGATCACAAACGCCCTTTGGAGCAGCATTACTGAACGTCATATCGTAGAAAAAATTATTTGCAGGTGGCCCTAATCCGTTTGTACCGGAGGCGAATGCAGGACCATTAGTAGTTTCTCCCGGAAAAGAACTTGCGAACATCAAAACCGGATCCGTCCGGGATACAACAACACTGGCCGGACGAAAAGTTGGAGAACTACATGCAGCCGCAGGATTTATAACTGTATTGGCCAGTAGCGCCAAGTTAGTGGAAGAAGCTAAATCATCCACAAGATAGAACGTATTCGTCTGCACCGCCTGTGTCACCACATTCGTAGAAATCATGTTGAATTGCACTGCAACGGTTTCAAAGGCATTGGATATCACCAAAGCCGGACTAAAATGGTTTGTGGCGAAGATTGGATCGTTTGTGTTATAGGCAACAAATACCGCCTGTCTGACAATGTTTGAATATAGAGTTACCATTGCTCCCGGGCTACCATCGCTATTGGTGAGTGCCACCATGTAAGAATTCAAACCGTTGGTGTATGAGTCCTCCACTTGGGGAGTCAATGGTCCGATTTGAGTGCTGGTCGTTCCCGTCACGCACGGTTCTCCCACGCCAAAGAAATTAAACCGACTTACGTTTGTTCCATCCCAAATCGATCCATCTGCACTTAGAACACTGTTGCTGGCACTCAGCCATAACTCATCATAAATGGCTATGTCTGGGATAAAGGTATTTGAACTATTGATGCTACCTTGTCCTTTTAGGCTTGCGATTTCGAGTCCACTGCGCGAAAGATTTATATTTGTGCCGGTTAAAACCATCTCGCCAGAGCTGTCGGCACTCAACGTGCCTTTATTGACGATGTTCGTGGCTGAGATAAGCAAGTAATTAGCCATAGTAAAAGTCAGGCTGTTTTCCGGATTAACAATGTCCCCATCCACCGCCTGAATCATCCCGCCATTGCCATTGAAGAAATTTGCCGACATACCGCGTCCACCTGCAGGAAGCGGTCCATAGTCAAATTCCCAGCCGACCGAGCCAACCATCGTGCCGGTGTTTGTGTAATTAAGAGTGTTCGCCGTTTCATAAGGTGCCGTAGTATCAATATTCCAAGTGCCGGAATTGACAAAATTGGTCGCATCAACATTGGGTGGAGTTCCGGTAATTGTGCCACTATTGTTATAGGTCGCTTGTTGTGGCATGGCTGCGAATGGCAACAGAATCAACCAGCCGAAGACGAACACCAGCGTCTTATTGAGAAGCCGCCGGGCTGATCCTGTAAAAAGTAATTTCATTAGGCGTTGCGATTAATTTATTATAATCGAATAATTAAACTGCACCGTCAGCGGCGTCGGGTAGCTAGAGTCAGTCACTTGAATTACAATATCGTCAAACGTTCCGCTCTCGGTCGGAGTCCCGGAAATAACGCCGCTGGAAGACAAAGTCAATCCCGTCGGCAAACCCGCTGAACTTGACGCACGTGACCAAGTGTAAGACGGCTGGCCACCGGTGGCGGAAAGCGTGACGCTATAAAATGTTCCATTGGTGGCATTAGGCAACGTTGTTGGCAAAATTTGGATCAACGCCTCGGCCGCCAAATTTGCGATGTCAGTGCCGTTAGGATATACGACTGGAGCGTTGGTGGAGCCGTCGAAAGATCCCCAGATAAACTCCCGACCAATTGCGCCACCCGGTCCACTCAAAAAAGCGGGAGCAGAGTTCGCGTAAACCGGACCAACCGTGTTTAATGTGACTACGATATTGGATGAACCGGTAGGATCAATGATTCCAGGCCCCGCAAACTCAGCACCCGCACGACTGTTGATGAAATTAGGCGTAGAGCGGTTTAATGTGCTAAACATAAGTTCTTCGCCACCGCTACCGGAAGCCAAACTCGCCCCCATAAATACAATGTCGGGTCTCGTGACAATGCGTTGGAATACCACCGGAACGATCTCACCGTTCTTCATCAGGAACATTGTATATTGGTTGGTGACAGCTTGATAAAATTGGCCGGTCTGGTAATCATAATTATCATCCGACACACGCACGAACTGTACTTTTTCAATACCCTGATAATCTGCCGTATTTGAATTCGTGCCTCCGCTGTTGTTGACAAATTCGCAAGGTGCCACCTGCAAAGTGTAATTCGTTGAAGAGATAATAATGTTCGTTGAAACGATATTTGTTGTCGTAGGATTCGGTATATTTGTGACAGCCAGCGAACTATTCGTGATGGAGGTGACGTTGGTTGCCAAAATCTGAAGGACATCCAATCCACACGTATTGGTGGGAATCAGAAAGAAATCTCCCGAGATGATATTCGATGAAATGGTTGTCGTTGCCGTATTGGTTGTTAATCGCGACGGACTGCCATAGGGCGACCCATAGCCCGGGGGCGCAAAGGAAATGGTCTGAACTTGAATCTGAACCGGCGTGTTGGTGGTAAAGATGTTGGTTCCTAAGTTGGCAAAAGTATAGGTGAAAGTGCCGTTGAAATTAGTGATGACGCTGGCAATCACCAGTCCCGGATAAAGCGCCTGCAACGCAGTTGGATTATTAGTCAGCGATGCCAAAAATAGAGCGGTAAGGTTGGATGTGGTTAACGTGAACTCGTCATTTAGGTTCGTAGTGGTCAGGCCACCGCCGCCGCTAACCACCACACTACCGGACGCCGGTGGTTCCAGATAACCCACTCCGGGTGCAAAGGCATTGTTTGAACTCATCAAATAGCGCAATCCAGCCGCGTCGTCCCGGGACAGTCCGGTGTAAAAAGAACCAACATTCAAAGCATCTTCGCCGTGACCTGAAGCCACCGGCGGGTTGTTATTTAACGGATCAACAGGGATTTCAAGCGCATCCGCAGTCGGAGGAGACGCACCCGGAGCATCGCAATCCTCATCAATGAAATAGGAATAAAGTTCGGCATTGACGTAGGCCGAATATTGAATCTGATTGAGTGGACTGGCCGTAATATCATAATTTCTTTGAATGACCCAATATTCCACGCCATTCACTAGCAACGGCGTAGCGTTGCAAGTAGCCCCACTCGGAACGTAACGACTAAGCAATCCCCATGTGTAACGGACTGAATCGGCCAAACCTAATTCTTCCGCAATTATGGATAACGTCTCTGATTTCAAATCAAGCAATCCAAGGGTTTGCGCCTGATAATTGACACTCTCCGGGTTCAATGGAAACTCCGTCAAATTGCTGCTGTAACCATCTATGCCGCTGGCCATGCCCGTCGGATTGTTGGTAAAGGTGTTGTTAACTATGTCAAACGCCTGTTGCACGGCAAACTCACCGTTTGTGCCAAAGTAGCCAAAACTTGGATCGAAAGTGTAATACAGCACCGGTGTATTGAGACGGTAGCCTTCACCGAGGTTTTTTGGCCCTGAAGTTTGGCTATCCGCAAAAAATGGTGGTGCGCTGGCAACCGCAAGCGGATTGTAACCAATATCAACTATCTGCCAATTATCTTCGGCTGTGCCGCCGGTAGTTCCATTGACGCCTAAAGGTCCCAACAATGAAAAAGCCCACGACGCCTGCAGGCCAAATGCCAGCAAGCAAATCCACAAAAAGTTTTTAAATGTTTGCAACATACTCAAATTTACTGACGCAAAAGCAGAATGCGGTAATAACCACCCAAACCATGACCAGCAAAAATTGAATCACTGTTACCCGCAGCAAAACGTGGTGCGCCAAGATTGCTCCAGTCCGCCAAATCCGCCGTCACCTGCACTTGATACGTCTGACCCGGTTGCGTGTTCCATGAAAGGAACAAGCCTTGCGGCGTATTAGACAATTGCGTCACCAGCCAAGTGCTGGAGTCCAATGGATTGCCTCCGCTTAAGAAAACTTGGTAAAGTGTTGGGCCACCGGGAGCCAGCGGCGCGGTCACCTTTGTCGGCCAACTGTTGAAACTGTAACCGTAGTATTGCTCCATCCATTCAAACGGAATACCGTAGTAATTCAATCCACTCCACGTTGTCCCGCTTGCTGACGGCGACAGGGACGAACGGCGCCCGTCAGTCGTCAAGTAGTCCACCTGAAATGAATGTGTGCTGCCAGCGGTCAGTCCATTCGCCGCCGTCATGATCCAAATGTTGGTGGTGGTAACAGCCGTCGGCATGTTCGTACCATCCACATAAATTTCATAATTTGAAATAGAAAGTCCAAGCACCGGTGGCCATGAGATCTGCAATTGCGGCTGATATGTGTTGCTGATAATGACAAATGGCGCATAGACAAACGGCGCGGCCAGAGCCGGCAAGGTGGCGGAGATATTAATGTAGCGCTGCGCCCGCAAATCAAAACTATACGGCAGGCCGGTGAAACTGGACCACACGGCAATAAATTGTTCCGCACCGTCCGATGTGACCACCGGCTGTATTTGTGAACCTATGGTGGTGGTATTAACGCGAAACTCGCCGCCAATATCTGATGTATTTTCATTCAAGAACTGTCCATAAACACCTTCGCGTGAGCCATCCTGTGCCAGACTCGTCCATACAATCAAATAATCCGTCCCCAACGCGCTGACCCGCGGTGCATATTGATCACCGTAAAGATACGTATTCACGCGCACCACCGTGCTACCCACACCCGCGCTGGTAAACGAGCGCGCGTAAACATCAAGGCTGTTGGCGGTCGGGCTGGTCAGGTCTTTTGCGTCCCAAGCCACCATGAATCCGCCGTCCGATCCGACAGCCACACTCGGATTAGCCGCAGGATTTGAATCCGCGTTGACCAAAAATTCATTATTCGTTGTCACACCGCTACCGTCGCTGTAAATTCGCGCGTAAATGTCCACACTGGGATACAGTTCCTGACTTGGCGTTACCAAACCGGCATTGGGCTGGCCCACAATTCGTTCTTGTTCCGAAACCCATGCAACCACAAATCCGCCGCTGGGCAATGCCGCCACAGCGGGCGTGCGCTGATTATAGGACGTGAACTGATTGATTAAAAATTCGCCGGTGACCGGCTGGCCAGTCGATGAAAAAATCCGGCCATAAACATCCTGCAAACTGTTCGGTCCGGCTTCATCAAAACTACCCCAAACGACGATGACATTGCCATTGGTCAATGTAGCCACAGCGGGATTGATTTGAAAATTATTCGTGAACGTGTTCACCAACACATCATTCATCGTCGTGAAGGTGTTGGTGGAAGTCAAAAACCGTGCGTAAATGTGCTGGTATCCTTGTTGTCCGCCCTGCCAGACGAAAACCGCACCGCCATTCTGCAACAATGCCACCCGTGGATTTTCCTGATCGCCCGCGCCTTGCACATTCACACGAAAAGGACTCAATGAACCGGAGAGCGTGCTGTTAAGCTGCATCGCACTCACGCCCCAGCCATTGCCGTCGGTAACATTATCCTGCCAGACAGCAAAACCGCCGCCCGGCGTGACCGCCACGTCCGGCATCACCTGATCGCCAAGCAAAGAACCGGCTATCGCATACTCGGTGCCATTGGTCGCGTAGTAACTCTGTCCGAAAACCATGACAGGAATTCCAACGGCGAGGATGCAGCACAAGGCGGCTCTGCGGACATACAACATAAGCGATTTTAACAAGCATAAACGTTTCCCTGCGCTTTGTCCAAAATTTCTTTGGATAAAATGCGCCGCAAACAAAAAAATTTGCCTCAAATTCATTTTTCTAAATCAAAACCGCCTGTCGTTCGTGCGATTCTTCCAGCGCCGCCAGCAGCGTTTTGAAACCCCAGCGCAAATATAATCCGCGCAATTTTCCGGCGTCCGCCGGTTTATCCGCCAGTTCTTCCGGCGAAAATTCGCAGGGCAAATCGTGCAACCTCACCAGTTCTTGATTGCGCCGCACAATATTTTCCGAGGCGCGCAAACTTGCGCGCAGTTTTTCCGATTTCACTTCGTCGAGCCGCTTATACATCACAGCGACGGAACCAAATTGTTTTAGCAAATCGGTCGCCGTTTTCGGACCAACACCGGGCACGCCGGGAATGTTGTCCACATTATCGCCCATCAAACTTAACCAATCGGCGATTTGCGACGGTTCGAGACCCGTTTTGGCGCGCACCTGCTCGTTCGTCCAAATCGTCTCGGTTTTGTCGTGCGGGTTTAACAAACCGATTCGATCCGAAACCAATTGCATGAAATCCTTGTCCGAACTGGCGATGACAACTTCCATTCCAGCATCCGCCGCGCGGCGCGCAAGGCACGCAATGTAATCGTCAGCCTCGACACCTTTTTGACGGAACGACGCGATGGCCGCCGCTTTCAAATAATCCGCAATCTCGTCGAGTTGCGGCCTCAATTTGTCCGGCATTTCAGGACGTTGCGCCTTGTATTCCGGCAGTGCGGCCGTGCGTTCTGCGTTCAACCCGTCGTCCCAAACTACTATCAAATGTGTCGGCGCAACGGTCGCGTGAATTTTTGACAGCATTTTGATGAAGCCATAAATCGCATTCGTCGGGCGCCCATCGGACGAATGCAACTCGCGTATCGCGTGAAACGCGCGATAGGCGTAGGCATGTCCATCAATGATTAAAAACCGTTCCACAAATTTACTCTTACTCGTGAACAGCTTTCATTGAACAGGCATGGTCACTGACCGATCGGTTTCCGTTACCTGTCCGGCTCCTGGCGGCTGCGCCGGAATGGTATTCTGCGCAAACGGAAGTTCGTCATCCGAATGAACGCGGTTGCCGGCCGGGTCCACAATTGTGGCCGTCACAAAAATCATCAGGTTCTTTTTATCCGAAGTTTTGGTCTGGCTTTGGAAAAGTTTTCCCATCAACGGGATGTCGCCCAGCACCGGCACTTTGTCTACTTCGGTGCTGATCGTGGAGGAAATCAATCCGCCAATGACGACAGTTTGGTTGTCCCAGACGTTCACGGTGGTGACGACCTGCCGAACAGTAAAAAACGGCAACACAATGGGTCCCAAAGCCACGCCCGCGCCACCGGTGCCTCCCGTGACGGTAATGGCAGAAATTGGAACAGAATTTGGATTACTGTAACCGCCAAATTCGGTCAGAGACGGAATCAAAGTCAGATTGATCGTGTAACCATCCGACAAAACGTCAGGCACAACGTCCAAAACCGGGCCGACTTCCAACGGCGTTGTTTGGGCCTGTTCAATGGTCGTGTTCGGATTGCTAATCGT
Source organism: uncultured Verrucomicrobiae bacterium (assembly GCA_963719075.1). Lineage (GTDB taxonomy): Bacteria > Verrucomicrobiota > Verrucomicrobiia > Limisphaerales > UBA11358 > UBA11358. Next base: position 588,856 of record CAVRAN010000003.1, read on the forward strand.
GGTTCCAGTCGTGGTAGCCGCCGTGGTGCTTGCACTGTTATTTGCGCTGAAGCCGGTAACAACGGTGGTGATTTGTGTCGCGCGCATTTCAGTCTGCCGCCCGCTGATGGTGGTTACTTCGGGTTCGGCCAGTTCGTCGGCACCCTGGCGCTGTTCCAAAGCATGGAGGACAACCTGAAAATTGGGATTGCTCATAATACCTGTGAGTGTGCCAATTGCGGGAAGGCTAGAATTATTAAGACCGCTGGTCAAACTTTGCACTCCGTTTGCAATGGTAGTGCCGGATGTAGGGTTACCGGGAAACGTGCCGGACGGATTGACTCCTGTAGCGGGCACATTGAGCGTCCCGGCGTTGCCGCCTTGTGCTTGCACAGAACTTCCTATGTTGAACGCGCCCAAATACCAGTCAAAGCCCAAACCCGCACTGTCACTCTGATCCACTTGAATAAACCTTGATTTGATATGAACCTGCGGAGCCACCTCGTTCAAAGCCTGAATGGCATTTTCAATGGTGTCCAAATCCTGCATCGTCGCGCGCACAAACAAAAGTCCCAGCCGGTCATTGAAGAAAATGCTTTTGGGCGGAGTCAAATCCACGCCCAAAGTCGTGAAGAAATTTCTGGCTGCGATACTGACATTGACCGTTGGATTTGTCACGGTCACGAAATTTATACCACCGTTGCCATTCTGCCCGCCACCAGCACCACCGCCTCCTCCGCCTCCACCACCGCTGCCGGTGGAGAGAAGACTGGCACCACCCGGCGCAGTAACTACGACCGGAACAACCGCGCCGCTATTTTGATTGTTGCCACCACCACTGCTGGAACTGCCGCCGCCGCTGCCGCCGCTACTACTACTATTTCCGCCAAACGACTCGGCGTTCACACTTTGCAAACCTTGATAAAAGGTATCTGGATCCACTTTGAAGGTGCGCGAAAAAAGTTGCGGTTGATCGGGACCTTTGGCCGAAAAAACAATGGCGTAGTCTTCTATGGAATATTTAATGGGGTGATCGGCAACCTGCACAATGGCATCCAGCGCATCCGCCAAACGCACATCATTAAGCGCCGGATTGATCTTGATGACGATTGAATTGACATCCACCTGCTCGCCTTCGGCATTCGCATTGGCAGTAATCGGCAAACCCGTGTTGGGATCAATTTGCGTTGCGGTCGGTTGCGGCACACCCCGGCCACCGGGCACTCCAGGATTCGACCCATTGATCGTCCCCACAGTCTCTGGAGCATTGTCCTCGTTCGGATTGATCAAAAAATTGATGCCTTTTTTTTCAGGGTCGCGCAATTTGCTTTGTTCACTTAGGTTGCGGACGACTTCGCTTAACGGCAAACCATCATAAAAAACATTGTCGAGGTGGATGAGATTCAGTTTGTTGACAATGGCCTCACGACCCGGGCCAGTGTAAATTAAATTTGTCGAAGCGTAGGGATTGGGCACAGGCAAGTTCTGGTTTCGCACTGGCGATTCCCATGCTTTGGCCACCTGTACCAGACGGCTTTCCGAATCAACCGTTCGATAGTGCTCTTCGCGGGAGTAAGCAGCCTGTTTTACCAGATTCAAATAATAGAACGCGCCCTGATTGTCCGGGTCTAATTTCACGGCCTGTTCCAACTTGGTCTCGGCTTCTTCAAATTTGCCCATCTCGTAAAGCAGCTTACCGTCGCGCACCAAAGTGTTTGCGTCCGTCTTTTCGTTCACGATGGCGGGAATTTGTTGCAGCGTCGCCTCGTCGGGCATTTTGCCACGCATCTGTGCCATGAATTTGTCGTTCTGTTTCTTTAATTGAAGGGCCGCCGGGTTTTGCGGATCCACTACCAACACACGGTTAACCTGCGTGTTGGCTTCGCGCAAATCACCCTGCTCCTGCGCAAGGCGCGCCAGTTGAAGACGCGTCGAAGTAAGCCCTTCAATGGTCTGTGCTGTCTCAACGTCAATACCAGAACCAATTTGCTGCACGAGCGAATAAGCGTCTTCGTAAAGCCGCGCGGCAGCCGTCAAATCCCCGCGAGCAACAGCAACCTTGGCGTCATCAAGTTTCTGGCGCAGCACAATGGTGTTGGCCTGACGCAACACAGCCTCGTTCACGGCGGCTTCCGACGGGTTGGTTTGAGCCGGCGAAACAGTGACGGCGGCTAACATCAAAATTAAACCGATGGAAACAGGAACTACTTTTGTCATGGCTTGCTTCAGGTTCATCGAAATCAACGCGTTTGGATTCCGGCGCCGTTGTTACGATCAAATGTCATTGGGAGTTAGAGTTGTAAGGCAACGTCGTTTTTTTCTGGTTCGATTTTGCAGACAATACCACTTCGTTTTGGTTGATGGCAACGATAATGTAATCGTCGTCGTCAAATTTTAAATCCGCGCCCACATGCTGGTTCGTCCATTTTTTATTTTCCGGGTCATATTCCAAGTCCGCCATATAACCATCCACGCGACGAAACGGCTGTGTTGCAGACACACTCGCCTGATCTCCTGTATCCGTCAAATCTAAAACCAACTGAGTCGGATTTTCCGGCGGACCATTCACCGCGCGAATCGTGTAGGCGTCGTTCTTTTCGTTCAACGAAGAATAATGTTGCCGGCGGGCGCGTTGCGACGGAGAAGCCGCAGCCTGACGTTCGACATAAATAATGTAACGCATACCAAAATTTGTCTCCACCGAATCGAGTGTAAGAATAAAATAAAGCGGCGTGATTTGCGTGACAGTCACTGCGCGCGGACCGACTTCATTACCGCTGGCGATTTTAATCAAATTGCCACTCGGGGTTTTTTGCCATTCAACTGGATTGAAAAGTCTGTTGGTCGTTTCGAAATCAAGGCGGTAAGTTGATTGCAGGCGCTGGATAGCGCTGTTTTCTAGCGTCAAATCCAGCGGTGGCAGCGGTTTAACCGAGCGAGAAATAATGCTATGGCGCGTGTCCTCCAATTCCTGCTGGTCATGTATGATGTAAAACGGCAAAAAAACAAGCGCACCGACCAAACCCAGCAGCACAACGCCGAGCAAAATCTTTTCGTAATTTTTTTTGATGAAATTCATGCGCTTATTTCTTCGGCAACAATTTCACAAGTTCGACTTCCATCGTGACAGTTAAAAGCTGTTCGCTGAGCACCGTCTGCAATCCGCCATGACTCGGCGGCGCGAACGGCTGCATCATCATTTGCGGAGGATATTGCGGTGGCGGGGCGCCCATTCTTGGGTTGTATGGATTTGATTCAACCACGGCCATCGCTTGCGCCGGCTGCACGTTGATGCCTTTCAGAATGAATCCATCCGGCGACGATGCGAAACTCGACAGCACTTCTGCCAGATCCTGACTGAAACAGCGAAAGGTAATTTCATATGGCACGAAAATGGCCAGATTGTTTGTCGTCGGCGATTCGCTTAAATAATCCGATTGCGGCCCGTTGGCGTCGTCATCTGAAACGCGGGCGCGACGCAAATTATCCAGCGAATTGATTTTTGCAGCGAACAAAATGTCACAAATCTCCTTCACTTCGCCAAGTTGCACCGCGAGCGTATCAGGGCTGCCGGGTGAAAATCTCACCAATGACCGTTCCGCTTCAAATGAAAAACTGTATTGCGGCGGTAGCGAAACACCCGAGCCGTCAGCCTCGTGCTGCAACTGATCAATTGCGCGGCGCAACGCAGCGGCAAATTCCTCGCTTGTCACCGGACCGTCGCCCGGGTTCGGAATAGGAGTGATTGATTGAAAATGCTGGCCCGTCTGTTCAACCCATTTGCTGACTTCCTGTTCCTCATCGCGGGCGGCATCAACATTGTTTATTTTGTCATTGCCCGGCGATGGATTCTGATCGTTTAACTGTTGCAACGTGCTGTAAGTCTCATTCAACGTGTCCAGCGCCGTTTTGTTGCGCTGCCAGTTATTGAAAATATAAACGCCGGCGGCGGCCAACAGCGCTACAGCGATGACCGCACCAATGACAAAAAATATATTTCTCTTAATCCAAGCCATGTTAAAAATTCAGCGGATTTTTCAGCACGACTGAAACTCCAAATGTAAACGTGCCCGATGGGTCGTCTGGACTGATTTGCCCCGTCAGTTGCGTCGCATTTGGATCGAAATAAGAAACGGCTTTCAACTCATTTTCCACGGCGTAGGCAATTTCGGTGTTCGCCGATGGATCCACACTTGATAAACTTACCGCACGACAAACCAAAGTAATGGTGCCAGGTTGATTGGTTTGATTCGACGCATTCGACGATGGATTTGACATTTGCGGCGCACCTCTGTATTGCGGCGCACCATAATCGGGAGTTGGTGCACCGCTATTATCGGTTGACATTGAAGTCATCTGCTCAATCCAGATTCCAGCTTGTACACCCGGAGATTGCGCGGATAATTTTTTCTGAATGTCGGCTTCTGCACGGATCAGTGCGGAGCGGAGTTCTGCCAGCACATCTCCCCAATAATACCTGTCCTGCATCCACGTCGCGATTTGATTCGCATCCTGCTGTGTCGAACCCAGCTTCGAGTAAACGCTTTTGAATTGGTCGGACGTTGTCTGCCGCTGCTCAACTTCCGGCTGAAGTTTTCCAATTTCATCCTCTTTTGAAGTAGCGAGCTTTTTGAACAAAAACCCGACCGCGAACGCCACCAACACAAGGCTGAAAACTGTAAAAACAAAATACGGTTTCTTTTCATTAAACGTGCGCCAGCGCAGCGTGCTCTCCGGCATCAAATTCAATTCCACCGGACAGTTTGCCAGATTGCGCAAACCAAGACCGACAACTTCGCCAAGGGAGTGCGCAACGCGCGCTAGTTCTTCGAGGCTTACTGACGGATCAATCTGCACGTTGCGGAACGGATTGAAATATTCGACCGGAATATTCAGTTTTTCCGCAAAAAACTGAGCGGTGTAAGGCATGATGGATGCGCCGCCGGAAAGAAAAAGCCGCTGCGGCGCCGAACCGCCCATTTGCCCGCGATAAAACTGTATGGTCTGGTTGACCTGAATGTGCAGCCTCGTCATGAATTGCCGCGAGATTTTTGAAATGGCCGCCTGATTCTGATTTTCCGGTTCTTCATACGCACCACCGAGACTGACAAAGCCTTCTTTGATTTTGATTTGCTCCGCGACTTCAAATTTCAATTTGCTTTCATTGGCAAAATCCTGAGTGATGGAATTCGCGCCCAGACTGATGCTGCGCGAAAAAACTTTTCCCTTTTCAAAAAACAGTAGGTTGCTTGTCTTGGCCCCAATGTCGAGTAACATCGTACAATCTTCCAAATCACCGTAGTTATAGCGAAATGCGTTGCAAAGCGCGGCGGGTGAAGCGTCGCATAATTGTAAATGTAATTTTGCCTCTTCTGTGATGCGAAACAAACCTTCAACCACGTCCGTTTTAATTGCCACCAGCAGCACTTCCAATTCGCCGCCGCTGCTTGAACCCAAAATCTGATAATCCCAAACCACTTCCGCGAGTGGAAACGGCACGTTCTGCTGCGCCTCGTATTGGATGATCTGCGTCACCTTGCCCGCGTCCACCGGCGGCAACTTGACAAACTTGGAGAAAACGTGAAAACCCGGCGCGCAAATATTAATGTTACGGGCTTTGCTCGCTCTTTCAGCCAGCGCTTCGCGCAACGCTTTGAGAATGACAGCTTCGCGCGTGGTTTCCTGCGCGCCTTCCGCGCCAAGCGGTTTGAGTACAAAACCTTTAAGACAAAGGCTGCCGGCTTCGGTGATTTCAAACTCGGCCAGCTTTAAGCTGCCCGCGCCAAAATCCACCGCTAGGAATGATTTCGAACTCAGCATTGACGCTCGTCGTTATAGACAAAAAATGCCTCAACTTCCAACATTTTGTTTGAGGCAACCGGTGTTGTTTAAGGCAAATTGTTATCGCGGTCAAACAGAAAACAAAAAACTCGAATAATTTCCCCGCGCGCAGCTTCAATTAAAACATTGCTTCCGTCAACCGGCTTTGGCTTCATTCTACCGCCGTTAATGAACCGTTGTCGCATGCAAATTTTTTACTCGGGCCATGTGCAGGGAATCGGATTTCGTTATACCGCAAAAACTGCAGCCGCCGGATTTGAAATTACTGGAACTGTGCGTAACTTGTCTGACAGTCGCGTCGAACTCGTCGCCGAAGGCGCGCGCGAGGAACTCGAAGCTTTTCGCGAAGCGATTCGCGCCGACATGAAGTATTTTATTCGCGATGAAAATGTGAACTGGAATGACGCGCAAAATGAATTCTGCGGGTTTGAGATTGTCCTATAAACACAATGAAGTTTGCCATCATAGCTGACATTCACGCCAATCTGGATGCGTTCCAAGTCGTTTTGGATGACGCCAAACAACAGAACGTGACGCATTATGCCTGCCTCGGCGACGTCGTCGGTTATAACGCGAACCCAAAAGAATGTCTTCAAATCGTCCGCGAGATGAACATCCCGTGTGTGAAGGGCAATCACGACGAATATTGCTCCACCGACAATCAACTCGAAGGCTTCAATCCCGCCGCCGCCGACGCCGTGCAATGGACGCGCGAACAACTTTCCGGCGAAGAACGCCAATGGCTGCGCGACCTTAAATACACAAAAGCGGTCGCCGGCTTCACCCTCGTCCATGCCACGCTTGACGCGCCGCAACGCTGGGGCTACGTCTTCGACAAACTCGCCGCCGCGGCCAGTTTTCCGTATCAAACCACACCGGTTTGTTTTTTTGGACACACACATGTGCCCGTCGCCTTCATGCGCGACACCATCGTTCGCGGCGGCACTTATTCGAAATTCAAAGTTGACCCTACAAAAAAATACTTTGTCAACGTCGGTGCCGTCGGCCAGCCGCGCGACAACAATCCAAAAGCCGCCTACGTCATTTACGATTTGGACGCCAGCACAATCGAACTGCGCCGGCTCGATTACGACATTCCCGCCGCCCAGAAAAAAATCCGCGATGCCGGTCTGCCCGAACGGCTCGCCGAACGGCTCGAATACGGCCGTTGAAAATCCTCATTCTCAAACCCAGCTCGCTTGGCGACGTTATTCAAGCGCTCCCCGTTCTGCGTTTGCTTAAATTGCATTTGCCCGCGAGTGAAATTTTCTGGTGGATTGATTCCAACTTTGCGCCGCTGCTCGAAGGCGATCCCGATTTGACCGGCATCGTCCGCTTCGAACGCAAACGCTGGATGCGACCGCAGCACTGGCCGGAAATGTTCCGCAGTATTCAATGGCTGCGCGAACAAAATTTCGATTGGGTCATTGACCTGCAATGCCTCGCGCGCAGCGGCGCGTTCGCGTGGCTCGCGAATGGAAAATTTCTCATCGGTCTCAACGAAGTCCGCGAAGGCGCGCGCGGCTTTTACGACGTGGCCGTTCCACGAAAATCCTTTTATACGCACGCCGTGGATTGGTATCTCGCCGTGCTGCCGCAACTGGGCGTGCCCGTTCACAAAAATTTTCAATGGCTGCCCGAGCGTCCCGAAGTCGCCGCCGCCGTGAAATTCAAATGGCAAACGGACGGCACGCGTTGGATTGCGATCCAGCCCGGCGCGCGCTGGGAAAACAAGCGGTGGCCGGTTGAAAATTTCGGCAAACTCGTTTTTTTACTCGCAAAAAAATTCCCCGACGCGCGTTTCGCCATTCTCGGCAGCAGCGAAGACAAACCACTCGGCGAAATCATTTCGCGCGACGAACCGGAACGTTGTTTGAATTTATGCGGTGAAACGTCGCTGCCAGAAATGATTGAGTGGTTGAGACTTTGCGATTTGATGATTACGAATGACACCGGCCCGATGCATGCCGCCGCCGCGCTTGGCAAACCGCTCGTCGCGCTTTTCGGCCCGACCGAACCTCGCCGCACCGGCCCTTACGGCCAGCTTGAAAATGTTTTGCGTATCGAACTGCCCTGTTCTCCCTGTCTGAAATCATATTGTGTTTACGAAAAACTAAACGAATGTCTGAACTCAATTTCGCCCGCAATGGTTTTTCAGCGCGCATGTAAACTCTTCGCGCCTTAATTATTTCGCCATTCGTTTTTTGGCCCACACGCGCGCCTGACGCGGTGTTTTCAATTCATCCTGCAACTGCTTCTCGCGGATTTCGTGCAGCAACATGCCCAGCGCCGGGCCGGGTTTCATTCCTAATTTGATCAAATCTTTTCCCGTGAGCAATGGCGGACGAATCGCCGGCTGCTTTTCCAACACCGCCGCCTGCTCGACCAGAAAATCGTAAAGTTCCAAATCACCACTTGAGCCGAGGCAATCAAGCCGGTTCAATTCCAATTCCAGCGGGAACGTTTCACGCAACAGCAACCGGCGCAACGTCGCCTTGCGCATTTGTTTCACGTCCTTGAACTGCATGTGCTGCCGCACACACGCGATGATTTCGTCAATTTGCTTTTTCGCAAAACGCAAACGATTCAAAATGGCCCGCGCCATTTCCGCGCCGACTTTTTCATGTCCGTAAAAATGAATCGCGCCGGTTTTGACATCGCGCTCGGCGGTCGCCGGCTTGGCGATGTCATGAAGCAAAACCGTCCACGGCAAAAGTTCGTTGGTGTCCGGCGGCAATTTTTCCAGCATCAATTTGATGTGCTCGAAAACCGTTCCTTCGGGATGAAAATCCGGCGACTGCCCACAATCAACCGTCGCCGCGAGTTCGGGCAAAATATGTTCCAACAGTCCGCTCTCGTGCAGCAAAACCAGTCCGCGCGAAGCGTGCGGCGGACGAAACAGTTTCATCAGTTCGTCGCGAATCCGCTCGGCGCTGATGAGTTTTATTTTCGGCGCGAGTTTTTTTACGGCGGCAAAAGTTTTCGGTTCGATTTCAAAATCCAGTTGCGCGGCAAATCGGACCGCGCGCAGCAAGCGCAAATGATCCTCGGCAAACCGTTCTTCCGGCAAACAGATGGTGCGGATGATTTTGGCGCGCAAATCTTTTTCGCCGCCAACCCAATCGTGGATTTTTTTTGTGAGCGGATCGTAAAAAAGCCCGTTGACGGTGAAATCCCGGCGCAGTGCGTCGGCCTCGGCATTCGCAAAAATAACTTTTGTGGGATGACGGCCATCTTGATAATCCGCCTCGGCACGAAAGGTGGCGACTTGAAATTGATGTTCGTCTTCGACGACGACCATCACGCCGAATTTTTTCCCGACGCCAATGGTGTGTTTGAAAAGTTTTTCGACTTGTTCCGGTTTTGCGTCGGTTGCGATGTCGAAATCCTGCGGTTCCCGTCCGAGCAAAAAATCACGCACGCAACCGCCGACCCAGAACGCGGCGAAACCAACATCTTGTAATTGCTGAACAATTTTTGTCGCCTGTGCTTTCAACTCAAACAATGTTCAACAATACCTTCACTTTTGGAAGCCACAAACGTCGTATCCAATCATCGCCAATTGGTCCAACGCGGTCAATTTGCCACCCGCCAAAACGAAATTCATTGTGCATTGACCATGCTTTTTCGTGGTTTGTAGAATGAATCAACACAGGACAAATTGGCGAATGCTTTGCCAAAAATTCAGCAACTTCCAAACCGGTGCCGGGATCTGTTGTAACATTCGGTTGAGGATTCAAGTCGTGGTCGAGGGAAATCAAACATGCTTGATTTAGAACTGATGGCAAGTCCGCAATCATATTTGGAGTGTCAAACCAAATTCGCATGGAAAAAATTTCGCCAAGAGATTTGACGGCGTTTTGAAAATTTCTAATTCGGTCTTGGTTATCTTCCAAAATCAGAATCAATTTGCCGGACATAAATTTATTCTTCGCCCCAGATTTTTTTGATATGCGCAACACCGCGTTGGACGGCTTCGACGGGAAGTTTGGGGCTTAATTCAAAAACTTTGATGTGCTCCGGCTTCACAAACGGCTTGAGCGCGGCAAAGTCAATCGTGCCGTCGCCGGGCGCAGCGTGGTCGCCGGCGGGAAACAGAACGTCGTGGACGTGAAAACCGGCGAGGCGGTTGGCGAGCGATTCGAGAAAAAGTGCGTGGTGGATGAAGCCGAGGTTTTCCTTGATTTGCGCATGGCCGCAATCATGCCAGTAGGCAATGTTCGGGCTGTCGAAATCGCGGAGGAAAAATTCAAAGTCGCTTTCGAGCGGAATTTCTTCAAGCGCCTGGCGGTTTTCGCAGCCGAGCTTGAGTCCGCGTTTTTCAGCTTCGGGCAGAATTTTTCGGAGTGTCTCGTAAAGGCGAGCGACAAATTTTTCCTTTTTGGCTTCGCGTTTGGCGGCGGCTTCTTCGCAAAGCTTTTCGTATTTCGGCGTGCCCCTTTCACCGCGCTGAAGCATTTCGCACAATTTGCCGGTGTAATCCTTCATTTCGATGCTGCCGAGGTGCAACACGACGAGCGGCGCGCCGACGCGCCCGGCAAATTCAAACGTCTTGAGCGTGTGCTTGATGGCCAGTTCGCGCTCGCGCGGGCGTTCGTCGGAAAATTGATGCAGATTCGGCGCAGGATGCGTGATGCCCATTGGCAGCGGACAAAAATTGTGCAGGCTGGAAATTTTTATTTCGCCCGCGTTCACCGCGTCGAGGATGCCGGGCATGAGACTGAGCCGGATGCCGTGACTGAGTTCGGCATATTCAAAACCGAGGTCGCGGATCTCGCGCAACATCGCGCGCCCGTCCGTGTGGCGTCCGGAATTCCAGCAGGTGGAAAATGAATACATAAGCAAAAGGCCGGACGCATCGTAATCGGACGCGTCCGGCTATGAAATCGCAAATTACAGGTCAGCGTAACGGGCGGTCAGCATCGCGGAAAAACGCGCGACTTTTTCCTTGCGCCGGCGCTTTTCACTCGGCTTTTCGAAATGCCGGTGGCCGCGCACGACTTTGAGCGTGCCTTCGCGGTCGACTTTTTTCTTCAGCCGCCGCAATGCACGATCCACTGGTTCACCTTTTTTTAATCTAATTTCAGTCAACGGGACTCACTTCCTTTCTCGGGCGAGAAAAACCGCACTGGCGGTGCTCGCAAAATGGAGGCGGAGAATAGTTTTTCGACGGCCAATGTCAATCGTTAATGTAGCCGTGCTCATGAAGTGTTTTGCGAACGGCGTTGAAAGTTTCCGGGTTTGCCAACAATCCAAGGGAATAAATTAGATTAGTATCTTTCCGATCTTTTGTCATTTGGTCGGTCATTGCATAAATTTCATTGCGTCTTTCCACAAGAGCTTTTTCAGCCAATCCGTCAAACCATTGAAGCAATTTTTTGTCGCGTCCAATGGCCTGCACCAAAATGGCCAGAGCATCAAGGGCGGAATTATCATTGGCGACCATATGCCATAATGCGCAATTGCATTTGCGTCTGGCAAAGTTATTTTGATCACATGAGCAAAATGAACGGTAAAAAATCCGCCGCCGATCCGGAATTGAGAAAGCGGATTCAAGAACTCATCAAATTCAAAGGCGGCGGCCATAATAAAGGCGAAATCGCCGACATCATCGAAAACGCGCTCAAGTTGTTGACTGATGTGAAAGACACCGGCGACGCGCGCGTGATAAAAACCGCGCTGCGCGATAAGTCTGTAAATTCCTTGCACACTCTACACTTCGCCCATTGACAGTTAATGTTCGTCCATGAATTTTGTGGTCACTGGCGACGCGAGTTTCAAATCAATTCCCAGTGTTCAAACATCGCCGCCTGACCGCAAGGTTTGTTGTCCTCCGTCAACAAATTCCACACTGTTGCGTTGCTGATGTGAAAACGCCGGCCGGTTTTTGAAATGCGAACGCCGGAATAATCATCAATGAAACCGTATTGTGAGACGGCTTGAAGCAAACGCGCGCGTTCTTCGCGATTCGGCACCTCAGCAGTCAGTCGCGACGGCGTGCGCGTGAATTCGCCCCAGGAAATTTCCCAAAGCGTGAGCGCGGCGCGATTTCCATAATTCAAAATCGGGTCGGTTTGCGTTCCGTGCGAGACAAGAACAAATGGCGCTTCAAAAACTTTTTGCGCCAGTTCCCGCGCGTTAAAATTTCCCGGCAGCAATTCTCCTCCCGTCCATTTTTTGAAACTGCGCGCGAGGCAAGCCGTGTGCACGACGACAAAATCCGTTTCCCAAATCGAATCCATTTTAGAAAAATGTTTGAAATGTCACTATTGCGGTTTGAATCGGATCGCTTCCAACATTTGTCACTTTTGTCGCGGGCATTACATCTGCGCTGAAACGTCCGGTCTTTGAATCAAAAAGTAAAGTTCCAGCCGAACCGGTCCGCGCGACGATTTTCGGAGCCTTTTTGGCGTAACCAAATAGCCGCACGAATTTTTCACCGGCGGCGAAAGTGACTGTGACCGTCAATTGTCCCGGCGCGTCGTCCAGCGCCGCGATGCGTTGGCGTCCGTTGGAAACAAATTTTCCTTCGTCGCCAAAAAATGCCAGACCTGATTTTCCAACCGGCGCAACCAGGTAATAAGCCGTGCCTTCAGGCTCAAGCGCAATGTCAGCGCGTTTGCGCGCGGATTGAAAACGAGCGTCACCTGAACGCACATTGAGCACACAGACTTCTCCGGTCAAACCAAACGTCGTCGGAGTGAAACCGGTTTCAAAATCATCTTTTTGCCGGTAGTAAGCAAAAACGTAAGCGGTTCGCAGTGAACCATGATCGCTGTGCGTCCATGCAATCATCGGCGATTTCCGGCCGCTGGCCTCCGCTACATAAACGTCGTCCAAAGGCAACAGCGGTTCATCGGGTTTCACCAGCACACCATCGGGACGCGCAGCGAGCATGAGATTGTTTTTATTTTCTTTTCCAATGGCATCGCCGATACCGACCATGCCGGCAGACAGCACGCTGATGAGCAAATTATTCGTTTCAGAACTCATGAAGACGTCCGTCCACGGCCAGATGCCAACGGCGTTGGCAAATCGTGAAACGTAAAGGAAATTATCCCAACGGCTGCGGCCAAAGCGGTCGTCGCTCGTGCGGATGGTGGTGAGATTCGGATAGCGCGAGCCTTGCAAAAAAAAACGCGGCAACGCCATGCAGTATTGAATGCTCAAACCCTTGTTCTGCGCTGCCCGCGCCATATTGTCGGCAAAAGCATCGCCCGCGCCCAGCACGGTTTGTAATTCGGGCGAATGATAATAAATTTCACTCAGCCAGTCCTGCTCATAACAAACAACTCCGTTGGACGCGATGTAACCGATGATGTCGTCCCACCATTTGGGATCAATGGCGGCGACTCCTGAAATTTTATAGTTTTCGTGATATGGACTGGCGGGATCAATCCAACGATTGTGAGTAATTAGAGGCAAACCGATTTTTTCCTGAAACGCTGCAAGCCCATCCGAAAACAAAGCCGGATGCGCTTCGTATTTAAGCAGGCCGCCGTAACGATTCCATTCGCCCGCGGGCAGGTCGGGATTTTTTGTGCGGCCAATTTTCCCGTCGGAACCGGTAAAACTTTTGTAATACCACCAACTGTCCAGTTGAAGGTAACGAATCGGAATGTTCTCTTCGCGATAGCGCTCTGCCAATTTTTCAAGCGTTCCGGCGTAACCGAGTGTCGGGTCATAATTGTAATAATAAACCGCGCCGTTGTCAGTCCAGTAACCGAGATAACGCAAGCCGATGTCAGCATCATTCGCCGGTCGAACCTTGCCTTGAAGCGCGAGCAACGCTGCTCCCCACTCATTCCAAGTTGCGTTGATGCCGGAACCAAAAGCAATCAGCGTGCTGTATGAAAAGGCCGCCGGCAAATTGTGAACACCGGCGTTCAGTCCGTCGGCAATTTCATGAACACCGTCACCAGACATGCTCGCAATCATGAAATTATCCGACGGCGAAATCAGCACGGCGTTCGCGCGGTCGTCAAACAAAAGCCATGGCGTGCCGTTGGTTTCCAATTTGAAAACCGGCGGCGCAAAAACTTTTTCCTCGAAACTGAAATGATGCAGCCCGGCGGGAAACGATGTGAACCGCGGAAACATCACAGGCAATTTGTCAGCCGCCCGGTCGCACGTCAGTGTCAACAGCGACACCGCCCGCGAGTCATAAACGCGAATGCTGCCAGTCATTGGAATGCCCGCCTGCCACTTAAAATGAATTTCCTGAAACGCGCCGATACGGTCAATCCCACTATTGATAACCGCATTTGTCGCCGGTTGACCAAGTTCACCGGCAAATGTCCAATCGGGCTGGCGTGAGACGATTTCGTAACGACCGGACGTTTCATCCAGCCGTGCAGTAATTCCGGCGGCGGATTTAATGTGAACCGATTGGGCAAATGACGCGGCGGGCAAAAATAAGCCGAAACCTGCAACGACCAAAAATAATTTAAGCTTCATTGTTAATCGTTTATTACAGGATAGGTCTTAAATTTGTTGCTGATTTCTGAAAGCGTCAACATCGAAACGGCAGCTTAACCTAAATTCACGGGCGAACACAAGGAGATGCGGGAAGGGCAATCTTTAATTTGAAAAATTGATAATGTTTAAGCCTTACACACGTTTTGAAATTTACATCCCGTGAACAAGTCTCGTAATAAAATGTTAATAAAGCTTTCGAATGAGTTTGTTTCTTCAAAATCATTGAGGCTTTTGAAATTTAGCACAGCGTGAAGAAAGCTGTGAAGAACGTGTGATTATGTGAAGAATGTGTCATTAAGATTCAATAACTTTCGTTTGTGAAGAATATATCACTGCGATAAAAAGGATAAGGCACGATTGAGTGAAGCTTGAGCCGAGACTGCCATAGATGGAACAGCCAAGCCTAATGCGTTGAGTCCCCGCAGCTCAATCGTGCCTTAATTGTTTTTACAATCCTAGTCAGCGAAGTTCAATGATTTGTTATTCACATTTTTCTGCTAACTCAATTTTCTGGCACAATTTGATAGATGTCATCTGCGTCGCTGCGACTGAAACAATTTAGTTTTCTTGGGCGCGAAATTTTTCCACACTGTCAAAACTCATGGGCGCACAATGGAAACAAGCCAGGCGCATCGCTATTGACACAATGGACTAACTGGACTAATATTTTCGACATAAAGACGGTCAACGTCCATGAAGCGAAAACGAACTTTTCCAGCCTGCTGGCGCGGGTGGAAAAGGACAGCGCGTCCATCGTCATCTGCCGCAACGGCGAACCCGTCGCCGATCTTGTGCCACACAAATTTCAAAACCGGATCCAGCCGCATCCGGTTCTCGGCAAGATCAAAATCAAATATGACCCTGCCGAGCCGGCATCCGAAGATGAATGGCCAAAGAGGTTCCGATGATTCTGGACACCTGCGCCCTGCTCTGGCTGGCGAGCGGCGAGAAAAAAATCAGCCGCCCGACGCTCAAAGAAATCAACGAAGCGTCGGCAGTTTATGTTTCCGCCATCAGCGGCTTTGAGATTGCCATCAAGGCGAGTCGCGGAAAACTCAAACTGCCGCATACGCCGCAGGAATGGTTTGAAAAAGTCATTGAACATCATGGCCTGACGGTTCTGCCGCTGGAATTGAACATCTGCATCGCCGCCGCCGAACTGCCGCCGATTCACAACGACCCGTGCGACCGTTTCATCATCGCCACCGCAAAGTTGAATGAACTGGCCGTGGTGACGACGGATGAAAACTTTGAAAAATATGGTTTAACTGTGTTGGATTAAATCTGCTATTCGTTGCGGAGAATTCAGAAATTTATTAGCTTCTCCGCGTTCACAAAAATTTATGGGCGCACAATGGAAACAAGCCGGGCGCGAAATCAACGCGCACAAAAAAGGCCAGATGGTCGTCAAGCTCGTCCGCGAAATCATGGTCGCGGCCAAACTCGGCGGCGCCGACCCCGACCTCAACGCGCGCCTGTTTGTCGCCGTCGAGAAGGCCAAGAAATCTTCCGTCACCAAGGACACCATCGAGCGCGCCATCAAAAAAGGCGCGGGACTCACGGACGAAAAGGTGGTTTATGAAACGGTCGTCTATGAAGGTTTCGCGCCGCATAAAGTCCCCGTCGTCGTGGAATGCCTGACGGACAACCGCAATCGCACCGCGCCGGAGATCCGGCATTTGTTCAAGGAAGGTTCGCTCGGCCAGCCCGGCAGCGTTTCATTTTTCTTCAACCACCTCGGCGTCGTCGAGGCCACGCACGCAGACGTGAATCGCGACGCGGAAGCCGACGCAATTGAAGCCGGCGCGCAGGAGATTGAGCCGCTCGAAGCCGCTGAAATTCCCGCCGGACAAAAAGGCGCGCGTTTTCTCACCGAGATCAAAGACCTCGACCACGTTTCCAAGGCGTTGAAGGCGGCGGGCTGGAACGTCATCGCGTCGGAGATGCGTTACGTCGCCAAGGAATTCCGCGAAGTGGACGCCGCCGCGCGCAAAGAGGTCGTGGATTTTCTCAACACGCTCGACGACCACGATGACGTGCATCACGTCTATGCGGCGATGAAATAATTCATCGCTCTTCGTCGCAGAAATCCATGCTCACCCTTTCCAGCATCAGCAAATCCTACGGCGGACGCGTCCTGTTCGACGACGTGACGCTTCAGGTCAACCGCCAGGATCGCATCGGTCTGGTCGGGCCAAACGGCGCGGGCAAGTCCACTTTGTTTTCGATGATTCTTTCCGAGGAATCGCCCGATGACGGCAAGGTTATGTTCGAGCGCAATGTCTCCATCGGCTACTTGCCACAGGAAAGCGCGCCCGCCGGCGACGAAACCGTCATCGAACTCGCGACCGGCCTCACACCCGAACACACGAAACTCCGCCGCATCATCAAGGCATGGGATGCCGATCATCCGGTCGAGTCGTCGCATCCCGAAGAAATTCACGACAACGTCCATGACCGTTTCAATGAACTTGGCGGCTACATGCTGGAAGTGAAGGCGAAGCAAATACTTCACGGCTTGAGTTTTCGCGAAAAAGATTTTGACCGTCCCGCGCGCGAAATGAGCGGCGGCTGGGTCATGCGCACGCACCTCGCGCGCCTGCTCGTGCAGGAGCCGGATTTGCTCATGCTCGACGAGCCGACGAACCATCTCGACCTCGAGGCGTTGCTGTGGTTTCAGGATTATCTGAAAAATTATCCCGGCGCGATCTTGATGATTTCGCACGACCGCGAATTTTTGAATCATCTCGTCGGCAGCATCGTGGAGATTCGCCAGAGCAAATTGATCCGTTATCGCGGCAACTATGATGAATTTCTCGTCCAGCGCGAAGCCGCCGAGCAGCAACAGCTCGCCGCCTACAAAAATCAGCAGAAAGAAATCGCGTCGCTGATGGATTTTGCGAATCGTTTTCGCGCGAAGGCTTCCAAGGCCGCGCAGGCGCAAAGCAAATTGAAGCAGGTCGAGCGCATGGAAAAAATTGAAGCGCCGATCAACGACACGCGCAAAATCGGTTTCTCGTTTCCGCAACCGCAACGCAGCGGCCAGAAAGTCATCACGCTCGAAAACATCCATCACTCTTACGGCGAAAACGTGGTTTATCGCGGCATTGATTTTGTCGCCGAACGCGGCCAGCGCACGGTGCTCGTCGGGCCGAACGGCGCGGGCAAGTCCACGTTGCTGAAAATTCTCGGCGGCGTTTTGCAGCCGCAATCCGGCTCGCGCGAACTCGGCCATAACGTCAAGGCCGGCTACTATTCGCAGTATCGCGTCGAAATGCTCGACCTGACGCGCACCGTGATGGAAGAGGCGCTCGACACGCCGTCGCGCGTCACCGAACAATTCATCCGCACGCTGCTCGGCAGTTTTTTGTTTCGCGGCGACGACGTTTTTAAAAAAGTCAGCGTCTTGAGCGGCGGCGAAAAAAGCCGGCTCGCGCTCGTGAAACTGCTGCTCGATCCGCCGAACCTTTTGCTCATGGACGAGCCGACGACGCATCTCGACATGAACAGCATTGACGCGTTGCTCTACGCGCTGGATCAATTCGAGGGCACGCTCGTTTTCATCAGCCACGATGTTTATTTCATCCGCGCGCTGGCCAAGCACGTTGTCCACATCAACGCCGGCGAACTCACGCATTATCCCGGCGATTACCAATATTATCTCGACAAGACCAAAGCCTTGTCCGCCCGCGCCGCGTTGACTTCAACCGGTAGGGACGCGCTGCCACGCGTTCAGGCTGACCCGCAGGTCAGCCCTACCATGTCGCGCAAGGAACAAAAACGCCTCGAAGCCGAGCAACGTCAGGCGCGCTCGAACGAACGCAAACATCAGCAGCAAAAAGTTCACACGCTCGAAAAACAGATCCAGGCGCTGGAATTGCGCCAGCAGGAATTGACCGCCGAACTGGAAAAGGCCGAGGCTTACGACCATCCCGCGCACGCAATGAAAATCAACCGCGAACTGGCGGGCATCCCGCAACACCTCGCCGATCTGACCGCGCAATGGGAAGCCGCCGCAACGGAATTGAACACCGCGAATTCCTAATTTTTTTATTTCACCGGCGCGTTCGTCGAAGTTGCACTCGCCTTGATCAAGCCCGCCTTCACGAACGGCGCGAGAAAGTCGCCGTAGCCTTTCGCAGCCATTTCTTCCACGGGAATAAATTGCAGCGACGCGGAGTTGATGCAGTAACGCAATCCGCCTTTGTCAACCGGACCGTCGTCGAAAACGTGGCCGAGATGCGAATTGGCGACCGTCGAGCGGACTTCGGTGCGGCTCATGCCGAAGGAATTGTCCGTGTGCTCGACCACGTCCGTGCTGTTCAGCGGCGCGCTGAAACTCGGCCAGCCGCAGCCGGAATCAAACTTATCCAGCGAACTGAACAGCGGCTTGCCCGACACGATGTCCACGTAAATGCCCGGCTTGTGATTGTCCCAGTATTCGTTGTGGAACGGCGGTTCCGTGGCGGCTTCCTGCGTGACGGCGAACTGCTCGGGCGTCAGTTTCTTTTGAAGTTCGACCGCGCTGGGGGTTTTGAAATCGCTCATGTTAGTTGGTTGATAGGTTGGAATGTCGGTTGATTGCGCGCGGCCCGCGTTGTGGACCACGGCAAAAATGCCCGCCGCCAGCAGCGCCGCCGCTACAATGCCGGCAATTTTCATCGGTTGCATGACAGTTTGATGTTTGACCGTGATCCTTATTCCATGAAAAGTCACGCTCGCTGACAAAAATTTACAACACAAATTAACCACCGGCCAGTGCTTGTCCAGCAATCCAGCCGGTCGTCCATGCCGCCTGAAAATTAAATCCGCCGGTGATGCCGTCAATGTCCAAAATTTCGCCGGCGAAAAAAAGTCCGGGACAAATTTTGCTCTCCATCGTTTTGAAATTCACCTCGTTCAAGCGCACGCCGCCGCACGTCACAAACTCGTCCTTGTTCAGACTTTTTCCGGTCACGGAAA
Organism: uncultured Verrucomicrobiae bacterium; assembly: GCA_963719075.1. Taxonomy (GTDB): domain Bacteria; phylum Verrucomicrobiota; class Verrucomicrobiia; order Limisphaerales; family UBA11358; genus UBA11358. The sequence continues at coordinate 608,116 of CAVRAN010000003.1, forward strand.
ATTCCGAACGCAATAATTGCCGAATCAAATTACGTTGATTGGCTTTCGACAACGCCGCCCAACGCATTTCACGCGCGATGCCGGACGCCAACACGAGTTGTTCCCAAAGTCGCGCGGGCAGCGGCGCGATGGGTAAATTGACGATTAACTTTGCCGGCTGTGATTTTCGCAGCGCTTGAAATCGCGCCTCCAGTTTTTCTTCGTTCAACTGCGGCAGCCAGTTTATTTGCAGCGGGAAGTTGTAATTTCTTTCGTGCAACACGCGCGCGCCCCACGCGGACAAGCGCAGAATCACCGGACCGCTCAAACCCCAGTGCGTGATGAGTAATGCGCCGCGTTCGTGCAGTTTTGTTTCCGGGACGGACGCTTCGACCGTTTCCAGCGAAACTCCCGCGAGTGCGTGCAGCCACGGCGTTGCGATGTGAAAGGTGAATAATGACGGCACAGGCGGTTCGAGCGAATGGCCGAGCGAAACAGCCAACTGACCAAGCGCAGGTGTCCGACAGCCGCCAATCGCCAGAAGTAATTTGTCGCACGCCAAAGTTTCGCCGCTGGAAAGTTTCAGTTCAAATCCGCTGCCGGTCTTTTTTGCGACGTGTTCGACGCCACAATTTGTTTTCAGTTTTACGCCCGCTTCATTCGCCGCATTGATCAGACAATCGATGATGGTTTGCGAAGAATCTGTTGTCGGGAACATACGCCCATCGCTTTCGATTTTTAGTTTCACGCCGCGTTGTTCAAACCACGCGACCGTATCGCTTACCTGAAATTTTCCAAACGGCGCAATCAACGCCCGCTCGCCGCGCGGAAAACGCGTTGTCAATTCGCGCGTATCAAAACAGGAATGAGTGACATTACAACGTCCGCCACCGGAAATTTTCACTTTTGAAAGAAATTGTGGCCCGCGTTCAAGCACGATGACTTCCATCCCCGGCGCGGCCTCGGCGATGGTGACGGCGGCAAAAAATCCCGCCGCGCCGCCGCCGACAATAACGGCACGTCGCGAGTTCATAATGACTTCCAAAACTTCGACATGAAGCTGTGGAATCTATGACGTGCCACCAGAAACTCAAGATTCAACAGGGGAACTTGGAGCGGTGAAAGGACAGGTTAGTCGGAATTTTCCCGAAGCCGCCGGCACTAGAACCGGCATCGCCTCGGTTTTTATTTCGGCGGAACATTTCAACAACGCTTCCAACTGCGAATTCACGCGGCGCAATTCTTCTTTCGTCGGATCAACTCCATCCGGCACGAAGCGCAAAACGCATTCATCTTTTTCATTCTGGCGCAGTTCATAATGCGCGATGCCATTTATTTCGGTGAAACATTGATCCACCTGCCACGTCGTGACGCGCGCGCCATCGCTCGCCGTGAGCGCATCACGCGCACGACCGTGAACGGTGAAATGATTTCCGTAGGGCTGAATGTGCTGCTCGACAAGATCGCCGATGCGATAACGCAGCAACGGCATATAATCATTGGTCAAAGTCGTGACGACGAGTTCGCCCACGCCGCGCTCATCTGCATTTACAATTTCCAGAAACGCGGTGTCGTAACTCGGTTTCATTTCGCCGCGTTCGTCTTCCATGAGCAAATGGCCGGTCTCCGTCGAGCCGTAAAGATTAAAAATCGGCACGCCAAAAACGCGAGAGAGGATTTTGCGATGCATGACGCTGACGAATTCGTAGCTGCACAGAATAAATTTCAGCGACGGAAATTTTATCCCGTGCTGCTCGCAGTAAAGCGCGAACCGCGCGCCGTGGACCGGGTCGACGTCCAGAAATTGCGGCGACCAGTCGGCAATCTCCGCCGCCATGTGCAACAGTTCCGGTTCACCGATCAGAAACGGAATCCGCGCGAGATTAACGAACAGCGCGTTCCCAAACGTGCGCTGCTCGCGTGACATCCAAACGGTCGGGCAGGTCAGGCCGTTGCACGCGGGCGAAGTGATCGTGGCGCGGCGCGCGTTCGGAAATTCATCGAGAATTGTTGCGACAAAATCATTGAGCCGCAGCGCGCGTTCTTCCTGCGCGTTCCACCAGCCGCGACCGAAAATCACCGGCAACCGTTCTGATGAAGTGCCGGAAGTGTGCTCCAGCTCGATCAGGTTTTTCTCCAGCAAGTTTTCGATGGTTTGTCCGGCGGGAAGAAAATTCTGCGGAAAATTATTCCGCATTTCCGGTTTCGCCATCAAAGGCAATCTTTGGAAACAATCAAAGTCGGCGTGACGGCAGTTTTTTTGCGCGAACAAACCGTGATAAAGCGGCACTTCACGCCAGCGCGGAAGCTGTTCTTCCAGTTGCGCGAATTGACTCGTTTCGCGGATCAGTTCCGTTGTCGCCAGCATGGTTTCATTATACACGCAATCGGGAAAATGCAAATCAGCGCGTCACGTTTCACGCGTTTTGGAAATGCCGTGATAAAATTCGCCGACGCGCGTCATCTTGCGCGGGAGTTTTTCGTCGTTGAAATCCACGGACAGCAGGCCGAATTTTTTGGAATAGCCGAACTGCCACTCGAAATTGTCCAGCAACGACCAGTAGAAAAATCCGCGCACGTCTGCGCCGTCATTCATCGCGGTTTGCAGTTCGCGCAGATGCTCGGTCAAATCGCGGATGCGAAAATCTTCGTCAGCCGAGGCCGAGCCGTGTTCGGTGATGTAAATCGGCAGGCCGTATTGCTCGTGAAATTTTTTGAGAATTTTTCCGAAGCCGGTCGGATGCCTTTCGAACATGTCGTCACAAACGACGCCAAGTTGTTTCAATCTTTCGTTGGAGACTCCATTCGTCGGCACGAGCGCCTGAAAATGTTTGAGCCGCGCGCGGCCATAATAATTCACGCCGAGAAACGTGGAATCCGTGCGCCGCCGTCCGCCCAGAAATGCGTCCAGAACAAACCGGTTGAACGCATGATGGGAAACTTCCGCGAGCAGATGATCCCACAGCGCGAATTTCTGGAACGCACCGAACGAAGTCCAGTTTTTCGCGATGCCGACTTCCGGTTCGCGGGAAAATTTGTTTTGCCGGATGACGCGGCTCGCCTGCGTATGCGCCTCGGCCATATGCTTGATGACTTTTCGATAGGACGCGAAATGCCATTTATGGAATGGCGGAAATCCGCCGATCAAATAAGTGAGCGACGCGTAAGTGTCTGGCTCATTGAAAGTGTTCCAAAGATAAACCCGTTCCTTCAAGGCCGCCGACAGTTTCGCCGCGTAATCCACGAACGCCGGGATCGTCGCCGGATTCAGCCAGCCGCCCGCCGCCAAAATCCACGGCGGATTGGAAAAATGATGCAGCACGACCATCGGCGTGATATTCGCTGCCTTGAGGCAGTCGAGCAAATGGATGTAGCGCGCGAGCTCCTTCTGGTTCAGCGACGCGAACGGCGCGGATTGCAGGCGCGACCATTCGATGCCCATGCGATAGGCGTTGACGCCGAGCTGCGCCATCCAGTCCACATCCTCCTCGTAGCGATGATAATGATCGCACGCCACGCGGCAATGCCCGCCGTCCGCCGCGACGTAATCCGTCCACTCGTTGACGAGATGACCTTCCACCTGCGTCGGCGACGTGGCTGTGCCCCAGAGAAAATTTTCAGGGAATTTCAAAACATCCGCCATGATTTATGGTTGGATGATGATTGACCAAAATTTAATAACAGCCAACCGGCAAATAACCACAAACGATTCGTGGACTTTCCAGCTTCCATGACCGATAGTGATTGTGTTCCCGCCTGACGAGCCGGATCAAGGTACCGTTTCCGACCAAATTTTATGATCAAAAACCCGACAGCCGTCAGGCCGATGCCTGACCAGTCCGTGAACTCTGAAACCGAACCACAACGGTTTGACCGCGTTCTGTCGCGCGCCGAATTCAAACCGCTGAAAGCCGTGTTCGACAATCTCGGCAAGCACAGCACGGCGATGATTGCTGCGCTCATCACCACAAACTCTTACCCGACGTTTCTGGGCAAGCTCGGCTATCGCCTCGTCATCGAGAAACAAATCCATGAGAACGATTGCTATTCGCGCCTCGGTCCCCAAGGCGGCATCCGCGCCGTGCTGCCCGTTCACGACACTGCCACTTACAGCACCATGGTCACGCTCGTGAACTTCGATTCCACCGTCACCACCACGACCAAATCCGTTGACTACTATGACGACCAACTGGCCGAGTTCAAAACCCAATTGATGAACAGATCGGGAAACGCCGGATAAAGCGGGAGAGAATTGAACTGTTTTTTTCTCGCATCAAGCTTCCTGGGGTAGTTACGCTTCGGCCATCACAATTCTGCCAGTTGAAATTGCATTATTGCCGCAAACCGTTTCTGGCTGGTGGAACATAATCCTGTTGCGAGTGAAAGGATAAAAATGAAGATTGCCAAATTGACTTTTGTTTCCGCGTTGCTCTGTGCGGTGTTGAATTTAATGGCCGGTGGCAGTCCAGCAATGGCCGCGCCGCCCACGCGCGATCCAAACACGCCGGGCTATGTCACGGCCCAAGAGCTGCCCGACGGTGCCATTCCACCGGCAAACGCCGATGGAAATTTCATCATCGGTCCGACTCACAAGCGCGCACCAGAAATGATTGTGCAAACCAACGTGCCGCAAGGAACCGTTTATAACTTCACCATGAATTCGGCGGACAGCAAAATTTATCCCGGCATCGCGCGCGAACCCGGCACGTTTGGAACTCCTGATCCCCATGACCCGGCCAAACTCATTGTGACTACGAGTCATCCTGCTCCCTACATCCGGCACATCGCGGTTTATGTGCCGAAGCAATACGTCCCCGGCACGCCCGCGCCGTTCATTGTCGGCGCGGACGGACCGGACAAATTGTTATTCATCGCTTTGGATAATCTGATTGCCGAAAAGAAAGTGCCGGTGATGATTGCCATCTCCATCGGCAACGGCAGCGGCGACGCCCAGGGCAGCGAGCGCGGATTGGAATACGACACCATGTCCGGCCTGTATGCGGAGTTCGTCGAGAAAGAAGTGCTGCCCCTCGTGGAAAGCAAATGCAACGTGACATTGACCGAGGACCCCGATGGCCGCGCGACAATGGGCGGCAGTTCCGGCGGCTCCTGCGCGCTCATCATGGCGTGGTATCATCCAGACCTTTACCACCGCGTTCTGACTTATTCCGGCACTTATGTAAACCAGCAGTGGCCTTACAATCCCGACACCCCGCACGGCGCGTGGGAATTTCATGAACAACTCATCCCGAACAGCCCCGTTAAACCTATCCGCATCTGGATGGAAGTCGGTGACCGCGACCTTTTCCATCCAAATATCATGGGCGACAACATGCACGATTGGGTCGTCGCCAATGAAAACATGGCAAAGGTTCTCGCGGCGAAGGGTTATCATTACCAGTTTGTCTTTGCCCGCAACGCCGGGCACGTGGACCACAACGTGAAACAACAAACCTTGCCCGAAGCGCTGGAATGGCTGTGGCAGGACTACCAGCCGGTGACGAAGTAGCGCGGAACGGTCAGCCCTAATTCAAATTGCAAGTGTGAGCAGCGGAAATTTTCCGGTAATAATCCTGATGATATTCCTCCGCCTGATAAAATCCCGTGGCTTGGCTGATTTCTACGACCACGGGTAAATTCCATTTACCGGACTGGTTGATTTTGTCCTTCACGCGCTCGGCGGTTTGCCGTTGTTCTTCGTCGTGATAAAAAATTGCCGGACGATGCGGATTGCCCGCGCTCGTCGCCAATTGCGCGGGAATGCGCGCCGTCATGAAATCCGTCAGCAATTTCTCATAGCTCAATCTGGCCGGATCGAAAATCACTTCCACCGCCTCTATGTGACCGGTTTTGCCGGCGGCCACCTGTTCGTAAGTCGGATTCGGCGTCGTGCCGCCGGTGTATCCCACGGTCGTCTTGATGACGCCGGGAATCTGGCGCAATGTTTCCTGCAAACCCCAGAAGCAACCGCCGGCCAGCGTCGCCGTTTCATAATGCGCCGTGTTGACCGGCACGGATTTATTTATGGTCGCACCGATGGCGAAAGTCGCGGCCAAAAGCGCGGTCACTGGCAGCGTTCGCAGAAGCGTTGACATCTAGTGAATGGTAAGCCCGTTTCCAACCGTTGTCGAATGGAGAGCTTGGCATTCCTTACTCGCCGCCTTCCATGTGGTAATACATGGATTGCAACGCAATCTTTCCCGGACCGGTGAAACGGTTCCAGACGAGCTGCCCCGCGCTCGCAAAAAATCCCGTGGACAGTTTCTGAAACATCGTCTGCATCTGCACCGTGCGCTCCTTGTAAATCCAGCCGCCCGGTTCGATGTCAATCGCCTCGCCCGCCGCGAGCGTCACTTCAAAAACATTTCCGAAACCGTGCAGCCACAAAATGCCTTCGCGCGACGGTGCCGAAAATGTATCAATGAAAAATCCCGTGCCGCCCAGCAGCATGTTCGCCGCGCCTTTCACGCGCGTGAACGTGTATTCCACATTGTCCGTCGCCGCGAGCCATTGATGCTCGCGCACGTCCACGCTCATGCCGGGTTTCAAGTGCAGACCAAACACATGACCCGCACCGTCGCGACTGAACGCGATGCGCCCCGGCCCGCTCGCGCCGGTCAGCAGAAACGGCATTCCCGCGAGCATCCGCTTGAACGCGCCCTTCATCGGGTGCAGCGCGATCATCACCGCCGGGTCTTTCCAGAGCAAAATGTGATGCTCGAAATAAACACCGGTGTTGTTCAATTCCAGATGCAGCGCCGGCACCAGTTCACCTTCGATGTGATAAGTGACGCCGCCGAAGGTTTCGTTCTGCACGTTTGTAGTTAATTGGACAGGAACAGCCATAATTTTATTTTGGTTGATGGTTGAAGGTCGGAAGGATTTGAACGCGGTTGCGCGCCGCCGTCAAGATTTTCCCGGAAGACTGGATGACAGTGCGGGAAAAGTTATTTCACCAAGGGCGCGCACCCTTGAGTTTCTTTTTCTCACGCGGATTTTCTTCCCGCATAATTCCCGCTCTCACTTGCATACTAAACGGCGGCTCGACTTCAATCGGAAGTGCCGCTGGCACCGGCGTTGATTCTGATTTCGCAGGGATTGCGTCCAAAGTCGCGCCGATGACGCCGAGCAATTCACTCCTCCCCTGTGCCGTCGTGGCTGAACACCGGAAAATCTCCGGCAACTGCTCGAACCACCCCGCGATGCGCGCCGTGAACGCCGCGATGTTCGCCGCCACCGCTTCCGGCGTGCCGCGATCCGTCTTGGTGAAGACGAGCACGAACGGCACGGAATTACGCGTCAGCCATTCCACGAACTCCAGGTCAATGTCCTGCGGCGTCAACCCGGAATCGAGCAGCGCGAAGACGCAGCAAAGATTGGGACGATGTTTCAGGTAACGCGCCACCGCCTTGTTGAACCGCGCGCTCTCCTGCTTCGCGCCGGCGGCGAAACCGTAGCCCGGCAGATCCACCAGCCGCCACGTCTTGCTCATCGTGAAAAAATTGATGAGCTTGGTGAACCCCGGCGTCGTCGAGACGCGCGCCAAAATCCCCTTGCCCGCGAGCATGTTCAGCAGCGACGACTTGCCGACGTTCGAGCGGCCGATGAAGGCGAACTCCGGCAACGATTCGTCCGGACACGAATCCAAATCCGGTGCGCTGCGATCAAAAATGGCGGATGAAATGTTCACGATGGAAAACCAATGTGCCACTGTCGCAGAAAATGAGTCTCGCCGATACAACCAATTTCAATGCGCGGGGAAAACCGACGAACAATCGTCGCTCGCTGTCTATCAATCGTCGTGGGTTGAAAGCCAAACGCCGATTGTCTGTGAACATTCTCGCGATGTTGTTGAACAAACCGCGAAACCTTGCAAAGAATCCTCATTTATTTGCAAACAATCGCCGGAGGTTAAACAACAACTGACGAAAGTTAGATAACAAACACCGTTTGTTATCAAAGAATCGCCGAGAGTAGTTAAAAAATCACCGAAAGTTGTTAAAGAATTATCGTTTGTTAGCAAACAATCGCCGTGGGTGACATCGTAATCGTCGTAGGTGATGTCATAATTTTCGTTTGTGACATCACAATCTCCGTTTGTAAGAGAAAATTGCTGGAAAACGGGCTGAAATCGTAAAAAGAGCGAAAACAGTGCATTTTCAACCGACCGCAGCGTGGGGGAAATGTCAGGAGCGGAATATGCCGCCCCGCCTGCCGCGCCGAAATCGGATGAAGGCGGGACGGAGCTGGCTTGCCGCGCCGTAGTCGGACGAAGGCGGGGGAATTGGGTGGCGCGGGTGGCTACAAAGATTTCGCTCCTGACGGAGCTGCGGCCAACTCCAACGGAGTTGAATCATTCAGCCCGGCGTTGGCCGATGCAATCGGGCTACGCCGGGTGAGGGATTGAATGGCGAACAACTCTGAAGGAGTTGCATCGGTGCGGCGGTGGATTTGATTCAACTCCTTCAGAGTTGATGAATTTGGGTAACGGTTTCCCAGGGTAGTCGCTGCGCGCCAACCCTGGGCTGATGGATTTGAATCCCGTTGGGATTTTAGGCCGGAACTGATAGGATTACTGCGCATGTGGTATACAGATTACAATGCCTTAAAAGAGCGAGTCGATGCTTTGAGAAAATTGCTTTCTGACCGGTGCGCAGAACTCAAAGTAGATGAAACTCAAGTCCACAATGAATTTTTCAAAGATATAATTGTTCGCGCCGTCCACGAAAGCAATTGGCAAGAAGGAATAGAATTAAATATTGGCAAAACGCAAGAACTCGCAGATGCAGCATTTGATGACGTTGAAGAAATCCGAGGCCCACATCTCGACATGCAAAAGATTTTGCGGCTTCATCGGGATGTCGTTGTAAAGCTGAAGCGTGCAGGGAAAACCGAAGAGGAAATAGCGACATACAACTTGGCAAGAGCACATTTTGCAATTTCTTGGATTTTTCAAGAGCTTTCTCGCCGTGAAATTGCGGCATATGCTCACGTCGCTAATCAACTTGCAACAGCTCTTCAGGACCATGAGCAGGAAATCCCAGAAGAAGTGCGTGAAAAAGTCAAAAACGCATTTCAACTTATTGAAAAATCTAAACAGGCCAATGTCCCTGTTCATTTTCCCCTGACAGGCACGCAAATCAGTCAAGGAGAACTCACTCGAGAGCTTTTGAAATTGGATTTTCAAAATCTTCTAAAGCCAATGAAGGTCGACTATATTCACTTTCTACACGCATTGGTTCTCATGGGGATTTTGCCGGTAAGAAGTTGTGGAAAATTTCGAAAGACTGGCGTGCATGTTGGTAATCCTGATTTGTATTTTCCTCCTCCAACAGCCATCCCAAAAATTATGGAAGCTTACTGCGAAAATTTTCCGCATTTGTTGTCTGAAGAAACTAGAGAAGACCCAATAAAAACTGCTGCAAAAATATCACATCGCTTTGTAGCAATTCACCCTTACCTCGACGGGAATGGCAGGGTGTCTCGCCTGCTTATGAATCTTGTATTAACGGGAAATTTCCCCCCAGTCTATTTGAAGGCTGATAAAAAAGGTCGGCATCGTTACGGGCAAGCTATTCGGAGGGCAGACCGTGGGAATATAAAACCACTAGCCGCGTTAATAGCGATGTCGATTATTGAAATTTACGAAAAAATGCTAAATTCGCTTCAGACGCGTTGATAAAATTGTATTAAGGTAAATTTTAATTCTTCGCCCCCGCCAGTTCTTCCTCAAAATCCACAATCTCTTTGATCTGCACCAGAAACCAGCGGTCGATCTTCGTGAGGTTGAAAATCTCCTCGATGGTGAAGCCGGCGCGCAGGGCGTGGCGGATGAAGAAGATGCGTTCGGCGTTGGGCACGCTCAACTTGCGGCTGATGACGTCGCGCGGGAGGATGTCGCGGTCGCCATAGACTTCCGTGCCGATGCGCCAGGGTTTGCCGTCGCCGCCCAGGCCGCTGCGGCCAATCTCCAGCGAGCGCAGGCATTTTTGCAGGCTTTCCTTGAACGTGCGGCCGATAGCCATGGCTTCGCCCACGCTTTTCATCTGCGTGGTGAGCGTGGGGTCGGCTTGCGGGAATTTCTCGAAGGCGAAGCGCGGAATCTTGGTGACGACGTAATCAATGCTCGGCTCGAAACTGGCAGGGGTTTCGCGCGTAATGTCGTTGCGCAATTCGTCGAGCAGATAACCGACGGCAAGCTTGGCGGCAATTTTAGCAATTGGAAAACCCGTTGCTTTTGATGCCAGAGCGGAGCTGCGGCTGACGCGCGGATTCATCTCGATGATGACCATGCGGCCGTTCTCCGGGCTGACGCCGAACTGGATGTTCGAGCCGCCGGTCTCGACGCCGACGGCGCGGATGACGGCGAAGCTCTGGTCGCGCATGATCTGAAATTCCTTGTCGGTCAACGTCTGGATGGGCGCGACGGTGATGCTGTCGCCGGTGTGGACGCCCATGGGGTCGAAGTTTTCGATGGAGCAGATGATGACGCAGTTGTCGGCCTTGTCGCGCATGACTTCCATCTCGTATTCCTTCCAGCCGAGCAGGGATTCTTCGATGAGAATTTCATTCACGGGCGAAAGCTCGATGCCGTTCTTGGCGATGGCTTCAAATTCTTCCTGGTTGTAACCGATGCCGCCGCCCGTGCCGCCGAGCGTGAACGCCGGGCGAATGATGAGCGGGAACTTGCCGATCTTCTTCGCGACATCGCGGGCTTCGTCGAGGTTGTGCGCGACGCCGGAGATGGGAACGTCGAGGCCGATTTTCAGCATCAATTCCTTGAACGCGAAACGATCTTCACCTTTGTGGATGGCTTCGGGTTTCGCGCCGATCATTTCCACATCGTGACGTTCGAGCGCGCCGTTTTTGTGCAGCGACATCGCGGTGTTGAGCGCGGTCTGGCCACCAAGCGTGGGGAGCAAAACGAGTTTGCCTTTCGCGCCAAGACGTTTCATTTCCTCTTTCTCGCGGACGATGATTTTCTCCACGCATTCCGGCGTGATGGGTTCGATGTAGGTGCGATCGGCGAACTCCGGGTCGGTCATGATGGTGGCCGGATTGGAGTTGATGAGGACGACGCGGTAGCCTTCCTCGCGGAGGGCCTTGCACGCCTGCGTGCCGGAATAATCGAACTCGCACGCCTGGCCGATGATGATCGGGCCGGCGCCGATGATGAGGACGCTGTGGATGTCGGTGCGTTTGGGCATAAATCGAAACGGCAAGATGAAACACGAATCACAAGCCGAACGAAAGAAAATTGCTTTGGATTTCAAAAGGAACATGACTGCGCGAGCAATTCCGCCCGGAGACGTTTTCGTGAAAGCCATTGAACATGGCGATTTGTTTTCGATCCTTTATGAAGACCTGTCTTACGTTTCGGCAAGGGCAACTGCGCTTTGCTTTTTTGTATTTTCACTTGCAGGCAAGATTACGCCTGCATAATTACGATGAATACCGACAGCGGAACTAGCGGGTGTCGGATTTTTGCGAGGCCGTCCACGTGCTGGCAACGGTATCTGTAGCCGCTCACAAATTTTCTCTACAAACTTCAAGAACTTTTCTTTCGCCTCGGAATTTGGATTTTTCTCAAAGTATTGAGTGTAAGTCATCCCGTCGGATTTGGTGGCGCGCTTGGCAATATGTTCACCAATTGTCCGCGCGGTCGCGTTCTCGCGAATCAGGCTTTGAATTTCCCATTGGTGGCGCAGAAACGCCTTGTATATTTGCATGGTTTCTGTGGTGGCAGTAGGCATCCAGCTCTTTTCACGATGTTGACACTCAATTCCATAAGCAAAACCTTTCAAATAGTCAGCAGCTTCGAGCAGTTTCCAGTCAGCCAATACTTCGGTCACTCTGCGCCGACACACATCCAAAGTCGGTTCGTAATGTTTTCGCAATTCTTCAAATACTTCTCGCTCAACGGTTGCAGGCGCACTGCTGGCTCGTTCTGCTAATTCCCGACTGATGGCAGCGTAAGCATAGCCAAAAATCGCTGCATCGAGAAATTCGATAGATGTATTTTTCTTCAGCGGTAAGATTTTCTCGAAGAGTATCTCGCAAATTTTTTCTGTCCATGCTGGCGGAGCGTCCGGTAACAATCTAGGGTCAAAATCCATAACGCCAAGTTTTACAGGAATCGGTGGCCAAGTTCCTTCCCACTTGTAGCGACCACGATGTTGTGCAAGTAACGCTGACAATTTTGACTGTGTTTGTTTAGTTTTCATCGCGTCAATCGTGCAATGCTAAAACAATTTCGACTGGTTTCCCGTCGCCGGTTTCAAGCCGAGTTTCTTGTAACTCAATTCCGTCGCGACGCGGCCTTGCGAGGTGCGGTTGAGATAGCCTTCCATGATGAGATACGGCTCATAGACTTCCTCGATCGTGTCCGGCTCCTCGCCGACGGCGACGGCGAGGGAATTCACGCCGACCGGCCCGCCGCCGAATTTCGTGATGACAGCTTCGAGGATGCGCTTGTCCATTTCGTCGAGGCCGTTCTCGTCAATCTCCAGCATCGCCAGCGCGCGGTCGGCAACTTCTTTTGTGATGCGGCCATCGTGACGCACTTGCGCGTAATCGCGGACGCGGCGCAACAAATTATTCACGATGCGCGGCGTGCCGCGGCTACGCCGGGCGATTTCATGCGCGCCGGTTTCTTCGATTTCGACATTCAGCAAACGCGCCGAGCGGATGACGATTTTCTGCAAATCTTCGCCGACGTAATAATCCAATCGCTCGCGCATCCCGAATCGCGTGAGCAACGGCGCGGTGAGCAAACCGCTGCGCGTCGTCGCGCCGATGAGCGTGAAGCGCGGGAGATTCAGCCGCACGCTGCGCGCGTTCGGGCCTTGGTCAATGATGATGTCGAGTTTGAAATCCTCCATCGCGGGATAAAGATATTCCTCGATGGTTTTTTGCAGGCGATGGATTTCGTCAATGAACAGCACGTCGCCTTCTTCGAGATTCGTGAGCAGGCCGGCGAGGTCAGCGGCTTTTTCAATCGTCGGGCCGCTCGTGGCTTTGACATTTGCGCCCATCGCCTTCGCCAAAATATTCGCGATGGTGGTTTTTCCCAAACCCGGCGGACCGCTCAATAAAATATGATCCAGTGCCTCGCCGCGTTGTTGCGCGGCGGCGACGGCGATCTCCAATCGCTCCTTGACGCGCGGCTGGCCGGTGAAATCGGAAAAGAGCGACGGACGCAGCGTCATTTCGAGCGCGACGTCGGGTTTGTTCAAGGTGGAAGCGGTATGTTCGGCCATCGCGTCCAGCATGGGAAATGCGCCGCGCAGCGGCAAGCGCGATTCATCCGCGCGAAACCAAAGCGTCCGGCATCAGCCGCATTTTTCATCAGAAAATGCTGGAAATTCAAGCGCGGCTTGGGCAAGCTGCGCGTCCTTTATGGGACGAAACAAATTATTTTTTCGCGGCGCAATTTTTTTCGCGGCGGCGTTTTTCGCAACAAATGCCTTCGCCGGCGACGCGGACATCAATCTGCCGTCGTTGGACAAGGTGTCATTTTCTGGCGGCAGCCTGACCGGAAACGCGATTTTGTTCGCCGGTCTGGTCATTTGCGCGATTGGTGCGGCGTTTGGCCTGCTGCAATACTTACAAACGCGCGCGTTGCAGGTTCACAAATCCATGGGCGATGTTTCCGTCATCATCTGGGAAACGTGCAAAACGTATCTCTGGCAGCAGGGAAAATTTCTCGCGACGCTCTGGATTCTCATCGCCGTCTGCATGATTTATTATTTCAAATTTTTGCAGGAAAAAGATTTCGGCTCGGTCGCAGTGATTCTGGCGAGTTCCATTTTGGGAATCCTCGGCAGCTACGGCGTCGCGTGGTTTGGCATTCGCATCAACACGACGGCAAATTCCCGCGCCGCATTCGCCGCGCTCAAGGGCAACTCGCTCAAAACGCTTTTCATCCCGCTGCAAGCCGGCATGAGCATCGGCCTCTTGCTCGTTTGCGTCGAACTCGTCTGCATGATTTGCATCCTCGCGTTCGTGCCGCCGCTGCTCGCCGGGCCGTGCTTCATCGGTTTTGCGATCGGTGAATCGCTCGGCGCGAGCGTCTTGAGAATCGGCGGCGGCATTTTCACAAAGATCGCCGACATCGGTTCCGACCTGATGAAAATTGTTTTCAACCTGCCCGAAGATGATCCGAAAAATCCCGGCGTCATCGCCGATTGCACCGGCGACAACGCAGGCGATTCCGTCGGCCCGACTGCCGACGGTTTTGAAACCTACGGCGTCACGAGCGTCGCGCTCATCGCCTTTCTCGCGCTCGCGCTGGCCGCGTCGCCGATTCTTTGTGGCAAACTCATAATCTGGCTTTTCGCGATCCAATCGTTGATGGTGCTCGCGTCGCTCGGCTCATTTTATTTGAACAAAGTCATCGCGACCGCGCGTTACGGCGGCAAAAAGAATTTCAACTGGGAAGCACCGCTGACCGATTTGGTTTGGATCACCTCAATCATTTCCATCATTGCCTGTTTCGTTGCCACCAAATTTTTGCTCGGCAATTTTTCCATTCCCGAAATGAAAGACAACGTGCTGACGGACGTGCCGCTGTCGAATCTTTGGTGGGTGCTGTCCGCCATCATCGCGTGCGGCACGCTCGCCGGCGCGCTCATCATGGAGTTCACCAAAATTTTCGTCAGCACCAGCTCGCGCCACGTCAAGGAAGTCACGCGCTCGTCCGAGCAGGGCGGCGCGTCGCTCAACATTTTGTCCGGCCTCGTCGCGGGAAATTTCTCCGCGTTCTGGATGGGCCTTGTGATTCTTGCGCTGATGTTCACGGCATATTTATTTTCGCAGAATGCCGATTTTCTCGCGCTGCTGCCGGAAAAATTTAATTTTGCCGCGCCGATTTTCGCCTTCGGCCTCGTCGCGTTCGGTTTTCTCGCGATGGCTCCGGTGACGATTGCCGTGGACAGTTTCGGCCCCGTCACCGACAACGCGCAATCTGTCTATGAATTGAGCCGCATCGAATCGCAGCCGAACATTTCCGCAGAGATTGAAAAAGATTTCGGCTTCAAACCGAATTTCGCCGACGCTAAACTGGAATTGGAAAAAGGCGATGGCGCTGGAAATACTTTCAAGGCGACCGCGAAACCGGTTTTGATCGGCACCGCCGTCGTCGGTGCGACCACGATGATTTTCGGCATCATCATGCTGCTCGAAAATGTTTTCGGCAACGCCATCGCGCACTTGAGCCTCGTCCAGCCGCAGATCATTTTCGGACTGCTCATGGGCGGCGCGGTCATTTACTGGTTCACCGGCGCGAGCATGCAGGCCGTCGTCACCGGCGCTTACAGCGCGGTCGTATTCATCAAAAAAAATCTGAAGTTCGACAAGGAAACCGCCTCGATTGAAGACAGCAAAAAAGTCGTCGAGATCTGCACCGTTTATGCGCAACGCGGACTCATCAACATCTTCATTGTCGTGTTCGCGTTCGCGCTCGGCCTGCCGTTTTTCAATCCGTATTTTTTCATCGGCTACCTCGTCGGCATCGCGTTCTTCGGATTGTTCCAGGCGATTTTCATGGCCAACGCCGGCGGCGCGTGGGACAACGCCAAAAAAATCGTCGAGGTGGACTTGAAACAAAAAGGCACGCCGCTCCACGCCGCGACCGTCGTCGGCGACACCGTCGGCGATCCGTTCAAGGACACGAGTTCCGTCGCGATGAATCCGATCATCAAGTTCACGACGCTCTTCGGTCTGCTCGCCGTTGAGATCGCCGTCGAACTGAAAAAGAAAAATCCCGATTCGTGCCTCTCCTACGTCATCGGCTCGGTCTGTTTTCTCGTCGCGCTGATTTTTGTCTATCGCTCGTTTTACTGCATGAGAATTCCTGCTGACGAAACGGCTGGGAAATAAAACTCGAAAATCTCCCCGCGTGATTCAAAATTGAATCATGTCCGTGATCCAGCGTTCCATCCAAGTCAACTGGCAACTGCGCGTCTTCTTCACCGAAGACGTTTTCGCGCCGGACAATTTGATTTTGAAAAATGCGCTGGCCGACACCGCGCAACGCAAAGTTCTCATTGTGCTTGAAGATTCGCTCGCGTTGGCGCAACCAAATCTTTCACGCCAGATTCAAAATTATTTTTCCGCTCACGCCGAAAAACTTCAACTCGTCTGTCCGTCAATCCTCATCGCCGGCGGCGAACACGCCAAAAATTCCGACAAATTCGTCACCGAAATTCATTCTCAAATTGACCGCCACCACATTGACCGCCATTCCTATTTGATCGCCATCGGCGGCGGCGCGTTGCTCGATGTGGCCGGGTTTGCCGCCGCGACCGCGCATCGCGGCGTGCGCCACGTCCGCATTCCAACAACCACTTTGTCGCAGGCCGATTCCGGCGTCGGCGTAAAAAACGGCATCAACGCCTTCGGTAAAAAAAATTTCATCGGCACCTTTGCGCCGCCATTCGCCGTCATCAACGATTTTAATCTGCTCGCCACGCTCAAGCCGCGCGACAAACGCGCCGGTTACGTCGAGGCCGTGAAAGTTGCGTGCATCCGCGACAAAAATTTCTTCGGCGAAATCGAACGCGCCGCGGAAAAATTGATTTCTTTCGAGCCGGTCACGATGAAACATCTCATCCGTCGCTGCGCCGAATTGCATTTGGAACACATCGCCACCAGCGGCGACCCGTTTGAAACTGGCTCCGCGCGCCCGCTCGATTTCGGCCATTGGGCGGCGCACAAATTGGAACAGCTTTCCCATTTCCAAATCCCGCACGGCGAAGCCGTCGCCATTGGCATCGCGCTCGACGTTATTTACTCGCGCATGGTTGGCTTGCTCGACGAAAAATCCTGCGAGCGCATTTTGAAATTGCTCGAACAACTCGGTTTCAAATTGTTCACCGACGAATTGCTGCAAAAAAATTCCGGCGGCGGCTTTCAAATCCTCGCCGGCCTCGAAGAATTCCGCGAACATCTGGGCGGCGAACTCACAATTACTTTACTCAAAGAAATCGGACGCGGCGTGGAAGTCCACGAAATGAATCCGCAAAAAATTGTCGAAGCCATTCACGAATTGCACGGACGTAAAAAATGAATCGTCTCGCCGTCATAAATGTCGTCGGTCTGACCGAATCGCTCATCGGCGAACACACGCCGCGTATCGCGGAATTTCGCAAACGTGGCACGCTCGCGCATATTGCGCCCGCGTTTCCCGCCGTGACTTGCACCGCGCAGTCAAATTATCTCACAGGCAAATTGCCGACGGAACACGGCATCGTCGGCAACGGCTGGTTCAACCGCGAATTAGCCGAGACGCACTTTTGGAAACAATCGAACCACGTTGTTCAAAGCCCGAAAATCTGGGATGCGCTCCGTGAACAATCCGAAATCAGAAATCGTAAATTATCAATCGCCAATTGCTTCTGGTGGTTCAACATGTATTCGAGCGTGGATTTTTCCATCACGCCGCGACCGATGTATCCCGCCGATGGCCGGAAATTTTTTGATGTTTATTCGTGGCCGTATTCGATCCGCGAAGAAATCAAAAAAGATCTCGGCGAATTTCCGTTCTTCAGTTTTTGGGGACCGGCGGCGGGAATTGATTCGCCGCAAGGCAAAGCGGATGCCGCGTCGCGCTGGATTGCCGAATCCGCGAAATGGATTGAAAACAAATACGCGCCAACGTTGAACCTGATTTATCTGCCGCATTTGGATTACAATTTGCAGCGGCACGGAACCGACGAGGCTTCGGGAAATCTTAATCAAAAAATTTATCGCGACTTGCGCGAGATTGACGCCATCGTTGGCGACTTGATTGATTTTTTCGGCGAGCGCGGCGTGCAGGTGGTTTTGCTTTCCGAATACGGCATCACGAACGTGGACACGCCGGTTCATCTCAACCGGATTTTTCGCGAGCGCGGCTGGCTGACGGTGAAGGACGAACTCGGTCTGGAAATGCTCGACGCGGGCGCGAGCAAGGTTTTTGCCGTGGCGGATCATCAGGTCGCGCACATTTATTTGAACGACGCGTCGCTGGAAAAATCCGTGCGCGAGGTTCTGGAAAAAACTCCCGGCGTGGAAAAAATTCTCGGTCAGGTGGAAAAAATCGCGGCGGGCATTGACCATCCGCGCGCAGGCGATTTGATCGCGGTGGCGCGGGAAAACGCGTGGTTAACTTATTATTACTGGCTCGACGACACGCGCGCGCCGGATTTTGCGCGGACGGTGGACATCCATCGCAAGCCGGGCTACGACCCGGTGGAATTGTTTCTTGATCCGAAAATTCCGGCGGTGAAATTAAAGATCGCGTGGCGGCTGCTGCAAAAAAAACTCGGCCTGCGGATGTTGATGGACGTAATTCCGCTCGACGCGACGCTGGTGAAAGGTTCGCACGGTCGGCGTCCGGCGGACAAAAAAGACTGGCCGGTGTTCATCACGTCGCAGCCGGAAATTTTGGTTGCGAAGGAGATTGAATCAACGGATGTTTTTCAAATTTTGCTGCGGCATTTTGGAACGCCGTAGGCGTTTGAAATTTATTTCAGGGCAAAACGTGCGCTGGAATTATATTTGTGCCGAGCGAGCAAGTTGGAGGCTCGCCAATTTTTCCAATTGTGTAAATGCCGCCGGAAGGACATTTAGGAAGATTTCCTTCTGCATCAAGTTTGATGAAAGGGTTATTACGTTCGCGTTCAATATAAGGCCTGATGTCGTTTATCGTGACAATATCGTTAGATTTTGCATTGTGTTCCAACGCCCATTGATTCTTTGCGGCATCAATTTGTCGCATATTGTTTATGCAAGCATTAGCAGGACTGGTTCGGTGTGACGATCCATTACCCCAATTTGGGATCGCTACAAAAGCGAAGAATCCAAGAAGCACAACCAAAACGGTTATTTCACGAAAACCCCAAGCTGAAATTTTCTTTGATTCACTCATTCAAATAAATCAACACCGTTCAGCCAATTCCGTTGCGCCAACTTACCTTCTCCGTCCGGGCGCGAAGTGGTAGCCGCCGTGGACGCGCGAGCCTCGGGCTTTGCCGGGAAAACCTTTCGGCGCGCCGGGTTTGTTTTCGTCGAAGAGGGTCGTGTATTTGTAATCGAAATTTTCCAGCTTCACGCGCGGGATTTTCTGGCTGATGAAGCGTTCGATGGCGAAGACGTGGCTGGCGTCCTCGGCGGTCATGATGGTGAAGGCGTCGCCGCTGGCCTCGGCGCGGCCCGTGCGCCCGATGCGATGGATGTAATCCTCGGGATGCTGCGGCACGTCGTAGTTGATGACGTGGCTGACGTCGGCGATGTCGAGTCCGCGCGCGGCGATGTCCGTGGCGACGAGCACCTCGAACTTGCCGTTGCGAAAACCGGCCAGCGCCTGCTCGCGTTCGCGTTGCGTGCGGTTGGAATGTAAAACTGCAACGGCGTGATTGTTGCGCTTGAGCAATCCGGCGATGCGATCCGCGCCGTGCTTCGTCCGGCAAAAAACGAGGACGGAATTGTAATTCACGCGCTCGAGCAACTGGATAAGCAGGTCGGATTTTTGCGAATCGGAAACGGGATAGATGACGTGCTTGACGGTTTCGGCAGGCGTGCGGCGCGCGCCGATCTCAATCGTCTCGGGATTGTGCATCGCCCATTTGATGAGCGTTTCGATCTGCGGCGGAATCGTCGCGGAAAAAAGCGCGGTGTGACGCTGGCGCGGGCAGCGGTCGAGAATTCTGCGAACGTCCGGCAGAAATCCCATGTCGAGCATACGGTCGGCTTCGTCGAGGACGAGAAATTCAGTTTTGTCCAGACGCATCGTGCCGCGTTCGAGATGATCGAGCAAACGCCCGGGCGTGGCGACGACGATGTCCGCGCCCGCGCGCAATTCGTCCGTCTGTCGCCCGTAACCAACGCCGCCGTAAACGACGGTAACCCGCAAATTGGTGAAGCGCGCGTAATCGCGAATTGCGGTTTCAACCTGCGCGGCAAGTTCGCGCGTGGGTTCAAGGATAAGCGCGCGCGGGCCGGGCGCATGTTGCGCGAGCTTCGAGAGAATGGGCAGGGCGAACGCGGCGGTTTTCCCCGTGCCAGTTTGCGCACTGCCGATGACGTCACGACCCGAAAGCACAAGCGGAATCGAGCGAAGTTGAATGGGCGTCGGTTCGATGTAACCCATCGCCTTGACGCCATCCACGATTGTTGGAGCGAGACCTAATTTTTCGAAAGCCATGAATCAGATTAGCAGCGGATTGAATTAAAGGAAGCAATGATTTGGAATGGTGCGCGATGGAGGGTTTGAACCTCCGACCCCTACAGTGTCAATGTAGTGCTCTACCACTGAGCTAACCGCGCACTCAGGCGGATTTTCAGTTTCAAATTTTCAGTGCATTTTGGCAAGCGCAGAATTGAATCTGAATCGCGTGAGCAATTTCAACTTTGAAATCTTTGCGCTGGCTTGTTACGCTGCGGCCATGTCACGCAAGACGCCTTCGGATTCCGGCAAAGGTTTCAGCGACGTTATCGGCATTGCATTGCTTGCCGTCGCGTTATTGCTACTGGTGGCGCAATTTTCTTTCGACCGTTACGACCTTGCGTTCATTCGCACACCGCCGAACAAACCCGTGCACAATTGGATTGGACCGTTCGGCGCACACATCGCGTATGACTTGTTTTTTATTTTCGGACTCGGCGCTTACGTTTTTCCATTTTTAATCGCAGTTTTCGGCCTGGGTTATCTGTTCAATTTCTGGGCGCACCTGCGCGAACGGCGAATCTGGTCGGGCGTTTGGGCAGTCGTCTTGATGCTCTCGCTGACCGGCCTGTTACACATGATGGACGGACTGCTCAAACTGCCGCGCGAGAACATTGACGTTCCCAGCGCGGGCGGCTGGCTCGGTCAAACGCTGTTTGATTTCAAATTGTTCGGTTACGACTGGGGCTTCTGGATGCTCGGCAACGTCGGTGCGACGATTGTTTACATGACGCTTTGTTTCATCAGCGCACTGTTCCTTACGAATTTTCAACTGGGCGACTGGTTGAGCCGCTGGTGGGCGGAGCGCAAGACGGAAACGGCAAAAACGGACGAAACAATTCTGGAACGACGCGCGCGCGAACTCGAAAAGCAGGCGAAACAACTCCAGGAACAAGTCGAACGCAGCGGTCTCGGTGCAGACGGGCAACCTGTTCCTGAACCAACAGTCCGTGATTTGAGCGTGCCACAAACCAAACCGGCGCGCGCAAAAAAAACAACTTTGCCGGAATCGCACAAAGAGTCTGAACCCGCTGACGAAGGCGAAGTAATTCCTGCACGTGAAGTCACTGCCGCGACGACGGAAGAAATCCTTGGCAAAAAACCGGAAGCGGAAACACCAGAAGAAATAAAATCTTCCGAAACGAAAATTGAAGAACCGGTATCCGAAAAAGTTGAACCTGAAAAATCGGATGACCAAAAAGCCGAGCCGGAAGTTAAAATCACTGGCATTGCGCCGACAAAACCGAAGCCAAAAAAACCAAAGCCCATCACCGTCGCCCAAACACCGATGATCGGCAATTACCAGTTGCCGTCCCTCGATTTTCTTCAGCATCCGGACATGAGTGCGAAACCCACGGAGTCGAAGGAGGAATTAATGGCCAATGCGCGGCTCATGCAGCAGACGCTCGCACAGTTTGACATCGAAGTTTCGCTCGGCGACATCACCAAAGGCCCGACCATCACGCGCTATGAATTGCATCCCGCGCCGGGCGTGAAGCTGGAAAAAATCACCGCGCTCTCGAACAACATCGCCGCCGCGCTCAAGGCCGAGCGCATCCACATTCTCGCGCCCGTGCCGGGAAAAAGTTCCGTCGGCGTCGAAGTGCCCAATGCGATCAAGACCAAAGTCATCATGCGCGACCTGCTGGAATCCGACGAATGGCGCAACTCCAAGGCGCGCATTCCGCTCGCGCTGGGCAAAGATGTTTACGGCCATCCCATAGTCGCCGATCTTGGAGAAATGCCGCACCTGCTCATCGCCGGCAGCACCGGTTCCGGCAAATCCGTCTGCATCAACGCCATCATCGCCTCGCTGCTTTACAAATTTTCGCCCGACCAGTTGCGCTTCGTGATGATTGACCCGAAAGTCGTCGAGCTTCAGCAATACAACACCCTGCCGCACCTCGTCGTGCCGGTCGTGACCGATCCGAAAAAAGTTCTGCTTGCCTTGCGCTGGGTCGTCAACGAGATGGAAAAACGTTATCAAATTTTCGCGCGCTGCGGCTGCCGCAACATCGGCACGTTCAACGCGCGGCCAAACAAAAAACTCGTTCCGCAGGAGCCGGAATTGCCGCTCACGGCCAAAAAGGAAAAAGTCGAGCCGGGCGCGGAGGGTTTCGCGGTTGAAGTGGACGAGGAAATCGTCGTGCCGCGCGAAGAGGAAATCGTCATTCCCGAAAAACTGAGCTACATCGTTGTCATCATTGACGAACTGGCGGATTTGATGCTCGTTGCGCCCGCCGATGTGGAAATGGCCATCGCCCGCATCACGCAGATGGCGCGCGCGGCGGGAATCCATTGCATCGTCGCCACACAGCGACCGAGCGTGGACGTCATCACCGGCGTCATCAAGGCGAACATCCCGGCGCGCATCGCGTTTCAAGTCGCGGCCAAAGTGGATTCGCGCACGATTCTCGACGCGATGGGCGCGGACAAATTGCTCGGCAAGGGCGACATGCTTTACCTGCCGCCCGGCTCGGCAAAGCTGAACCGCGCACAGGGCGCGCTCATCACCGACCACGAAATCAACAGCATCGTTGAGTTCATCGCCAAACAGGGCAAACCGAACTACGACAAGGAAATTCACCAGCAACTTTCCAAACCCGCCGCCAGTTTCGGAAACGAAAGCGGCATTGACGAGGATGAAGATTTGATTCAGCAGTGCATCGAAGTCATCCGCAGCGAACAAAAGGCGAGCGTCTCGCTGATGCAACGCCGCCTGCGCCTCGGCTATACGCGCGCCGCGCGCATCATGGACGAATTGGAAAACCGCGGCGTCGTCGGCCCCAGCAAAGGCGCCGAGCCACGCGACATTTTGATTGATCTCGACGGCGGCGGCGCGGACGGCGCGGGACAGGAAGCGGTTTGACCATCAAGCCATTTTGCCCGTCAATTTATCAGCATTGACGGGAAAGCGAGCGATGCTTGCAATAGTTTTTTGTCATAATGAAATATGACTGTCTACATTGACAATAATCTGTTTTATTCAAACAATATGTTTATCTATTTAAGAAATATAATTATTGCTTAAAGCAGGAAAATAATTTATTCTGACAATAATAATATGACTATTTACAATCTGACGATTTAGATTTACAATAAGCATATTTATGCAGACAATAACATTATTTCCGCTGTCAGTTTGATTATTGTCCTAAAGACATTGATTTTCCGATGAATACCCAAGAAAATCCGCAAAAATCCGCGCCCGTTCAACCCTTGCCCAGCCTTGATCGGCTGGCGGACGCGTTGGCTCATCCCGCGCGCTGGAAGATTCTCAAGGAGTTGAGCGGCGGCGAACCCCGCATGGTGCGGGAGCTGGCCAAGATCGCCGGATGCAGCCCGGACATGACCTCCAAGCACCTTGCCGTGTTGCGCAAGGCCGGCGCGGTGGTGCAGGGACGCGGACGGCTTTACCAGATTCCGTCGCAGCACCTCACTGCGCCCGGCGAACACGTCGTGGACTTCGGCCACTGTCTGCTGCGACTGGATGCGGCTGGGTGAACGGAAATGCAATCTGGTTTTTGCCACAGATTTTCACGGATGAAACACGGATTTGGAAAATGTTTTTCCGCGTTCAATCCGTGTTTCATCCGTGGCTAATGTTTCACCGGATATTGCCAGACCCAGTCACCTTTTTCCCGGTCAACGCCACCGCCTTGAGTTAAAACGACTTGTCCGCCGTCGTCCGTCTCATTCCAGCCGACGGAATAAAGAACGAATTGCCCGTCATCTGTGCGCCGATAATGCAACGGCTGGCCGTTGATGATGTCGTGCGGAACTTGTGTGATGAACTGCGGCGCGAGCGAGTCGAGCGTTTCAGGATATTCGCCATGCGCGAGATGATAACGCTCGAGCGCGATGGCGACGCGGGCCAAATTAACGCTGGTTTGAATCGCGGCGGTTTTAACCGCTGATACGCCAAGCGCCGACATCATCATCACAGCTTGAACTTTGTATGGCGAATAATGTTTCTTTTCGGCTTCGACCAAAGCATCGGATCGCTTTTTTGCCGATGGCGAAACAATCTGCGAATTTGTGTCCACCAGCGGGAAAATCCATTCCTGATTCATCCGCGCAAATGCCAATTCATTTTGATCAAAATATGCGGACGGCAATAAAGCCAGATTATTGGTGGTATAGACAACTTCTGTGCCAGCAGCGTTATAATCCGAAGAAACCAATTTGCGTGTGCGGCGCAGTTCTTCAAAATAGGCTAGCGCAAACGCCCGTTCACCGCGCAGGGCAAATTCATAATCCGCCAAAAAATCTAATTTGGACAGTTCCGCATCAAGCGCGGCGAGTTGTTCATCCGACCATTTATGTTCCGCCAAACCTTCCCAAATCGGCTGTAAATCAATGGCCACAATCGCAAATCGGACAAGGTGCGAAATCAAAAACGGCGAATTGCGGAGTGAATTGTTCAAATACAACATCAGTTTCACATCAGCCAATGCTTTTGAACTTTGGCCGTCAGCTAATTCGGCAACAGCGCGCAGTTGAAGCACTAGAGCGCATCTTTTTAGCTCCGCTAAAATCGGCAGCAGTGTCGTCGCCGAATTAAATCCATCTTCATAATTCAATGGAACATTGGCATAAGGCCGCTGGCTGGCCTGACGCAATTCCTCAACCTCTGAATCAAATTTGCTCAAAGCAAACAAAACATCCTTTGCGGGTGTTTGCGGTTGCGATGCGATTGGAAATTTCAACTCTGGATGGTTGCGATAATAATCCTGCCAGAGTTTCAAATGAGTTGTATGTGCCCTGCCATTACTGCCGCCGATATAGCCAGTTTTATCTTTGGGCAAATTTTTATACGGCGAAAAATCAATTTTGCCATCGTCTAGTGTCATCGCGGCCTTATCATTTTTTATTTTAGTAAAAATCGGCGCGGTGAAAAAATTCTGGTCGTCCGGCACGGCTGGCGGAACAAACGCCTGCCAGTCGAATTTCTCGCCCTTCGCTTCCCATTCATGCTTGTAATTTTCCCACGCGCGTTTGCCGCGCCAGTCTTCCTCGGCGTATAAAACCGCAATAAGTGTTGCGAGAATGGCGATGCTGACCAAAATCCGGCGCACAATCCGCCAGCCTGATTTTGTCTTTGGTGTTTCGTTCATGTCATCAGAAGTCTTGTAGTTTCAGTCCGTGGTTTTGGCGAAAATATTCTCGGCGGTTCAGTGGCTTGCGTCTCATTCGGCCCAATCAATTCAGCCAGCAATTTTTCCTGCTGCCGGAACGTCACAATCATTTCCGGCGACGGCGACGGGGTTTTCCGCGCCATGAGTTCAGACGGGTCACGCTGCGAAAAATTGACCATAAAAATCAAAATCCAAACTGCGGCCAAACCCGTCCAAATCCGGCGGCACGGAAAAATCAACTCACACCAGAAAGTTTTTAAACAACAAAGAAACAAAGAAACAAAGACCGCCGGTAAACTTTGTTCCTTCGTTACTTTGTTGTTCGATTCTGCCACGATTTCGCGGCGGATGGCGTCGAGCTTTGGCGCAGCGGCTTGATGTCCGGCAAATAAAATTTCTCGCGGCGTTTTCATGCTTTTGTTTTGGTTTCAATTGGCGCTTTCATTTTTTCTCCAAAAGTTTTCTCAATGCGCGTTTGGCATAGTGTATCCGCGATTTGACCGTGCCAAGTTGCGTTTCAGTAATGCGCGCGATTTCTTCGAGCGAAAAATCCTCGACGAAATGCAGCAGCAACACGGAACGTTGCGGCAAGGGCAGTTGATTCAGCAAATTCATAAATTCAGTTTCCTGTTCGCGGCGAATGAGCAAATCATCGGGGCCGCTTTCAAATTCATCCGGCGATTCGGGAATTTCATCGAGTAAAATTTCTTTGCCGCTGTGTTTTCGCCAATGTTGAATGATTTTTTGGTGCGCGATGCCAAAGAGCCAGCTTCCGAATTTTTCATCGTCGCGCAGGCCGCCGATGTGTTTGACCGCGCCGATAAAAGCTTCCTGCACGAGGTCGAGACTCGTCTGCTCATTGTGAATCAATTCAAAAACATAAACGTAAAGCGGCAGTTGATAGCGCCGAAAGAGCGCGTCCCAAGCCGCCGGATTTCCGGCTCTGGCCTGCGGCACGGGCAGTTGTTCGGGTTCAGCCACCAACGGCATTTACACCAAGTTGAATGCCAGAGGCGAGAAAAGGTTCAATGGGATTTAAAATTTCCACAGTTGCCAATTCCCAATCAATCGCGCTAAATAGGCGAAATGCCAACGGTCGCCGAACAACTCCGCGCCGCGCGCGAGGCCAAAAAACTCACGGTCAATGACGTTGCGGAAAAAACCAAAATCCGCACCGACCACATCCGCGCGCTTGATGAGGGAAACTTCAACGTATTTTCCGCGCCGATTTACATCCGCGGCTCGGTGAAGAATTACGCGACGCTGCTCAAGCTCGACGTGCCTAAAATCATGGCCGCGCTCGACGCCGAATTGAAGGGGACGGAAAAATTCAGCGAACCGCCGCCGCTGGTTGAAGAACCGCAGACGGTGCCCGACAAACTGATGTTCCTGCTTTCGAAGCTCGACTGGCGCAAGGGACTGGCCGGTTTTGTGGCCATCGGCATTGTTTTGATTGTCGTGATTGTCATCTTCGCATGGCGGCATCATCGGCGCGCCGACCCGCTGGCCGGTCTGCCGCCCGCCGTTTATCAACCGGCAAATTCAGGCGACACGCTGCCGCTGCCAAAGCATTGAAGCTTTTGAGCCCCTTGCGCCGCTCTTATACGTCGTTCAAATAAAATACGCGGTTGCGCCACAAATAAATCGCGCCGGACGCCGCCGTCAACGCCACCGTTATCCAAAGCGCGATTTTTGCAAACATCGGCGCCCACGGAGCGAAAACATTTTGCAACCCGACCGGCCATTCGTTGCTCGCGTCCACGACGAGCAAAGCAATGAGGGCGATCATTTGAGAAATGGTTTTGTGCTTCCCGAATTTTTCTGCGGCGAGCACGACATTTTTTGAAGCCGCCAGCAGGCGCAAACCGGTGATCGCCAGTTCGCGCGCCACGATGACGATGACCATCCACGCCGCCACTTTGACGGGCGCGTTGGGATTCAAATGGCTGCTCTCGACGAAGGCGATGAACGCCGAGCAGGTCAGAATTTTGTCCGCGAGCGGGTCCATCAAGACGCCAAAATTTGTGATGAGATTGCGTTTGCGCGCGATTTTTCCATCGAGAAAATCCGTGAAACTGGCGGCACAGAAAAAAATCAGGGCGAGCGTGTCGTTGAACGGAACCGGCGCAAACAGCGCCCAAACGAAGAACACCGTCAGCACGAGACGCGAAACCGTCAGTTTGTTCGGCAAATTCATTTACGCGCCGAACTTGTCGAACATTTTCGCGTTGGCCTGCATCAGGCGGATCAAAAATTTCGATTTGAACACGCCGAGCGAACCGGAGTTCGCGCCGGTCTCGGTGAAACGCTCCAGTTTGTCCGAACCGGAACACTCCGAATGCAACAGCACGGGCTGTGGATGCCACGAATGGCCATGCAAGGCGCACGGCGTCGAATGGTCCCCGGTAATGGCGAGCACGTCAGGTTTCATTTTCAGCAGAATCGGCAGCGCGGCGTCGAAATCTTCAATTGCCTTTTTTTTGGCGGCGAAATTTCCGTCCTCGCCGTATTTGTCCGTGTATTTGTAGTGGATGAAAAAGAAATCGTAGCTGTTGTATTCCTTCAGGTAGCGTTCGAACTGCTCCGCGATCGTTTGCGGCCCTTCGATTTTTTTCATGCCGACGAGCTGCGCGAGTCCTTTATACATCGGATAAACCGCGAGGCATGCGGGCTTGAGCAGATAACGATCTTCAAACAACGGAATGTGCGGCTGGTGCGCGATGCCGCGCATGAGAAAACCGTTCGCCGGTTTTTCTTTTGCAAGAATGGGCAATGCCGCCTTGTAAAACTCGGCGATGAGTTCCGCCATTTTTTTCTGGCCGGCATTGTTTTCGTCGCGCGGATGAACCGTTGGAACCGGAAAACCTTCACGATTCGGATCGGCGTCGGTCAACGGGCCTTCGAGTCCCTTGCCGCGAAAGATGACGACAAAACGATGTTCCTTGCCGGCCTTGATGATGATTTCCGTGTCGCCGATTTTTTTGATTTTGGCCGTGAGCAGCGCGCAAAGTTTTTCACAAACTTCCGTTGCGATTCTTCCGGCGCGGCGGTCGGTGACAATTCCCTTCGCGTCGAGCGTGGCAAAATTCGCGCGCGCGCAAACATCGCCGGGTTTCAATTCGACGCCGAGACCGAGCGCTTCGATGACGCCGCGACCGACTTGAAATTCCAGCGGATCGTAGCCGAACAAACCGAGATGTCCCGGCCCGCTGCCGGGCGTGATGCCGGGTGCGACGGGAATCATGCGGCCTTGCGCGGAATTTTTGGCGATCTTGTCGAGGTTCGGCGTCGTGGCGGCTTCGAGCGGCGTGAGGTAATTTTGTTCCTGCGTCGCGATGTCACCCAAGCCGTCGAGCACGACCAGCACGAGCTTGGCTTTGGTTTTCAGTGTCAGTTCGGAATATTGGGCGTCCAAATTCATATGCCGAGTTTGCGGACAAAGCCGCCGCGAATCAATGCGATTCCATTTTGTGATTCATGCCGGCGATGACATTATTTTGTCACAAATGAATCCATTGATGTTGCACGAATTTCATCACGGGCTGAATGCGCGGTTCGCGGAATTGAACGGCGCGGAAATCGTCGCGGATTACGGCGACTGGCTCGCGGAACATGCTGGGCTGCGCGCAAGCGCGGGTGTGATTGATTTAAGTTTTCGCTCGCGGATTTGTTTGACCGGCGCGGATCGCGTCCGATTTCTGCACGGCCAGGTCACGAACGACGTGAAAAAACTTCGCACGGGCGAAGGTTGTTACGCCGCGATCACCACGGCCAAAGGTAAAATGGAAAGCGACCTGAATATTTTTGCGCTCGCGGACGAATTGCTTTTGGACTTCGAGCCGGGACTGACCGAAAAGATTTCCGCGCGTCTCGAAAAATTCATCGTCGCCGACGATGTGCAGATCGTGGACGCCGCGCCGCATTATGGTTTATTGAGCGTGCAAGGACCGAAAGCACAAGAAGCCGTGCGCGCGTTAAATTTATTTCCTGAAATTCCAACGCTGCAACTCGGCTCGATAAAAATTTCCGACGCGACGCTCGGCGAAATTTACCTCGCGAACCATCCACGGCTCGGCGCGAGCGGCTTTGACTTGTTCGTCCCGAACAATTCCCTTGGCGCAGTCGCGGACAAATTGATTGCCGCCGCCAAACAAACCGGCGGACGCGCGGTCGGCTGGCCGGCATTTGAAATTGCGCGAATTGAAAATGGCATTCCACGATTTGGCGCGGACATGGACGAGACGAACCTCCCGCTCGAATGCGGCATCGAGAGCCGCGCCATCGTTTACAACAAAGGCTGCTACATCGGGCAGGAAGTCATCAACCGTATCCACAGCGTCGGCCATGTGAACAAGGAATTACGCGGCCTGCGCCTTGCCGATGATTTGAAAACGTTGCCACAGAAGCACGACAAATTGTTTCACGCTGGCAAGGAAGTCGGCTACGTCACCAGCGCGGTGAAATGGCCGTCGCTCAACGCGCACGTCGCGCTCGGCTACGTGCGCCGCGAAGCGAATCAAATCGGAACCGAACTGGCGTTGCGAACGGCGACGGGCGAAAGTCCGGTGAAAATTGTGGAGTTGCCGTTTGTAAAATCGCGTCAAGACCACGCTGCCGCAATTGTGCGCTAGGCCGTTGGCAGATCTGGAGTTTTGGCGGGTTGTAGCAATCTGGCCTGTTTGAGCAGGCGGCAGAAATCTTTTTTGCTGGTGATGTGTTTCGTCCCTTCCTTGCCGCCGGGGTTAATCATGGATTTGTATTCCACTTCGAGCCGTTCAAGACGGACGATGCGGATATATTCTTTGCCCTGTTTCCAGACCTGGCCTTGGCACAGTTTCATGGTCGGCATTATACGAATCGGACGGGCGGTTGAACAGACTAACGCCGCGACACGAACGCATTACCTTTGATATAGAACCGCAAATGCCGCCGCGCCCAATGTTTCGCGTAATCCACGCCGATGCGTGGACGCTTCACGATTAAAAATGATTCCGCTTCGTCCGGCTCGGCGATAAAAAAATTGTCGCTCAACAAATCATGACTGTTGAGTTTCTTGTCAATTTTCATCGCGCGGCAGAGCAAGCCGGGGCCGCACGTCCGGCCTTCAAGATTTTTCACCGGCTCGACGGCGCGCAACAAAACGGCGGATGCGTGGCCTTCGCGCTCGGTCACGACGTTTATGCAGAAATACATTCCGTAAATGAAATAAACGTAAGCGTGCCCCGGCGGACCGAACATGACTTGGTTGCGCGGCGTCAATCCGCGCGCCGAATGCGCCGCGAGATCGTGCGGACCAAGATACGCCTCGGTCTCGACAATTTTTCCGACGCGCTCGATGCCGCGCGATTTGTGGACGAGAAATTTCCCAAGCAATTCCTTCGCGACAACAATCGTGTCACGGTCATAAAATTCGCGCGGCAATTTTTGATAGTGCATCATTTTGATTGCAACTGGTGGGGCGAGCGTCCTCGCGAGCCGGAACTCACTTGATTTTTCGGCTCGCGAGGACGCTCGCCCCACCGGATTGACAATACGCAATTTTCGCATGGCGCGATGATACCAAAACCGCTAACTAATAATCATGTCGCAAAAAATCGCCCCGATTGATGCAGGTGTCCGCATCGGCCACGTCCATTTGAAAGTCGCCGACCTCGAACGCGCGCTTAAATTTTATTGCGGCGTCCTTGGTTTTGAATTGCAGCAGCGTTTTGGTTCGCAGGCCGCGTTCATCTCGGCGGGCGGTTATCATCATCACATCGGGTTGAACACCTGGGAAAGCGCGGGCGGTTCGCCGCCGCCGCCCCGCAGCACGGGACTTTTTCATCTGGCGATTTTGTATCGGACGCGCGCGTTGCTGGCGGACGCGTTGCGCCGTTTGATTTCGGCGGGCATCGAACTGGACGGCGCTGCGGATCACGGCGTGAGCGAAGCTCTTTATCTGCGCGACCCGGATGAAAACGGCGTGGAACTTTATTGGGATCGCCCAAAAGAGAAATGGCCTCGCACGCCCGGCGGCGAACTGGCGATGTTCACGCGCGCGTTGGATTTGGACGGATTGTTGAAAGAGGCTCCGCAAACCGCCGGTTGATTTTACGGAGCCTCCGCGCAAACACTTCAAGGTTTCAGCAAGCCCGCGAACGCAGCGCGGTTTCGCCAGAGCAAAAACAATTCAAGCGCCGCGACGACGGACGCAAGCTGCCATCCTTCATGATTGAGAAAAATGTGGAAGCACAGGATGTTCACAATCACCGGCGCGAGCAGCGTGAGACCGAGCGCGGTGAATCGTCCGCTCAACACGATCAATCCGCCGACAACCTGCGTGACGGCCACAACATAAAAATAATGGCTCATAAACAACGCCTTCATGTAATCACCCGCGAAGCCGGCCGGTGGCGAAGGCATCGGGATGAAATGCAGGAACGCGTTCGAGCCGAACACGACGAAGATGAGACCGAGCAGCGTGCGGGCGATGATGGTGGCGATTTTCATTTTTTGATTTTTGGTTGTCGCGGCAGTCTGTGACCGCCGCAAGTTTATGGTTTTTTATAAATCGGCGCTCACAGAGCGCCGCTACAGTTTAGTTTAGGTCGAACAAAAGCACCTGCGACGGTTTTGTCGCGGCAATCTCCAGCACGCTTTCATCGCTCACACCGACAGCGTCGCCGCCGGTAAGTTTCGTGCCGTTCAATTTCACTTCGCCTTCCGCGACGTGAATCCACGCGTGACGGCCTTTGGCAAGCGGCTGGGCGACTTTTTGCCCGGCGTCCAGTTTCGCGAACGACAAATCCGCGTCCTGATGAATCGCAATGGAACCATCGCGTCCGCTCTTGCTCGCGACGAGATTCAATTTCCCCGTCGGCGCGTTCGCGAAATTCTTTTCTGCGTAGCGCGGCTTTACGCCTTTCGTGTCCGGCTGAATCCAGATTTGCAGCAGGCGCAACGGTTCCGTTTTCGACGGATTGAACTCGCTGTGCTGAATACCCGATCCGGCAGCCATGTATTGAAATTCGCCTGCGCGGATGACACGACCGTTGCCCATTGAATCCTTGTGCTCGATTGCGCCGCTCAAAACGTAGCTGATGATTTCCATGTCGCGATGCGGATGCGTGCCGAAACCCATGCCGGGCAGCACGAGATCGTCGTTGATGACGCGCAGGCTGCGATAGCCCATCCATTGCGGATCGTAATAATCCGCGAAGCTGAAAGTGTGGTAACTGTCCAGCCAGCCGTGGCTGCCGTGACCGCGTTCGTTTGATTTTCTAATTTTCATCATGGAAAGACTATGCGCGCGGTTCGCGGTTTTGGGAAATATCATGTTTCTTGCCTCACCATAACTTTAAGCTATGCTCGCTGTTGGAAATGGATTTGAACGACTTTTTAGGTCCGAAGCCAATCGTAATTGAACTGCTCGCCGAAAATCGCTGGCAGGCCATTGACGAGTTAATTAGCTGTCTTGTAACTCATGGCAAAATTAAGCCTGAGGACAGGGACGCGATTGTCGCGTGCGTTAAAAAGCGTGAATCCTCGATGAGCACTGGAATCGGATTTGGCATCGGAATACCGCATGCTTCGACGGATTTGGTTTCTGAAGTTGTCGGAGCTATCGGACGTTCTCGCAAGGGGATTCCATTCGAGGCGTTGGATTTCAAACCAGTCCACTTGGTAATGTTGTTCCTCATTCCACAGGGACAATTCCAAAAGCATCTGCACACGCTGTCCAATTTGGCCAAGCTGCTGCATAACCGTGATTTCAGGGACGA
Organism: uncultured Verrucomicrobiae bacterium; assembly: GCA_963719075.1. Taxonomy (GTDB): domain Bacteria; phylum Verrucomicrobiota; class Verrucomicrobiia; order Limisphaerales; family UBA11358; genus UBA11358. The sequence continues at coordinate 641,199 of CAVRAN010000003.1, forward strand.
ATTATAGCTTTCTGATTTTATGGAATTACGCCATCTTCGTTATTTCGTCGCCGTCGCGGAAGAAGAAAATGTCTCGCGCGCCGCGTTGAAGCTGCACGTCTCGCAGCCGGGCTTGAGCCGGCAAATCCGCGACCTCGAAGACGAAATCGGTTTTCAACTTTTTGAACGCGGCGCGAAATCGCTCAAGCTGACCGCCGCGGGAAAAACTTTTTTGACCGAGGCGCGCGCCGTTTTGCAGCGCGCGGAAGACGCGGTGAAAAAAGCGCGCGCGGCCATCGGCGGGACGCAGGGCGAAATCCACGTCGGTTACGCGCCATCGCTGACGGTGCAAATTCTGCCGCTGCCGCTGCGCGCATTTCAGGAACAATTTCCCGGCGTACGCGTCGCGTTGCACGATTTGTCCTCGGAAGAAATGCTGGCGCAATTGGGCAAAAAAAAATTAAACCTCGCGCTCACCGCGCGTCCGCCGGAAAAAGTTTTGCGCTGTTTTTCCTTTGTCGAACTCGCGCGCTACGCGATCTGCGTGGCGGTGTCGCCTCAGCATCCGCTGGCCAAGTCGCGCGCGCTCACGCTGGCGCAGGTCGCGCGTGAGCCGCTCATCGGCTTGACGCGCAAGGATTATCCCGAAGCTTACAGCGAACTTGGCAAGCTGTTCGCCGCCGCCGGTTCCAAACCGCGTTTTATCGAGGAGCATGAAGACGGCAGCAGCATCATCGCCGCCGTCGAGGCCGGACGCGGCATCGCACTCGTGCCGAGCAGCCTGCATTGCGTGGTCGGGGCGCGGCTGAAATTGATTTCGTTGAAACCGGCGTTGCCGCCGATTCCCGTCGGGGCGTTGTGGCGCAAGGAATTTGAAACGGAACTGGTAAAAAAATTTATTGCGGCGGCAAGTGCGAAATTGCCGGAAGCAAAAATTTAAGCACGCCGACTGGAAAATTATTCCCGATAATTCTTGCAATTATGTGGAAAGCTGCGATTCTGGGGTCGTCTGTTAGATAGTACGGAGCTTGCACGGCATGGTGAATCTTCAAGTGAACTTGGTTCAGTGATGATTTGAAACCCGATAGTCGGGAACAGTCTGGTCAAAGCAAAGTTCAGTCTAGGACAGTAAAACATCACATGAGTAATAAATTGTTTGTTGGAAATCTTTCCTTCGACACCACTGAAAATGACCTGCAGGACGCTTTTGCAGCGCACGGCACGGTCACGGAAACCAACCTGATGATGGATCGGGCAACCGGTCGTCCCCGCGGTTTTGGTTTCATCACCATGAGTTCGCCCGAAGAGGCGCAAAAAGCCATCGAAGCGCTGAACGGTGCCCAGCTTGGCGGTCGCGCGCTCACGGTCAATATTGCGCGCCCGCGCGAGGATCGTCCGCCCGGCGGCGGCGGTGGCCGCGGTCCCCGTCGTGAATATGGCGGCGGTGGCGGTGGCGGCGGTCGCAATCGCTACTAATCGCAGTTAAGTTTTCTGAGCGGGGCTTGGATAAAACCAAGCCCCGCTTTTTGTTTTTCTGGCATTGAACAGGGTCTTGTTAAGCAGGCCAATTGTCTGCAAGTTGCTCGAAAATTAGCTTGCAAGGATTTTTGAAAATTGTTAGCAGAAGTGTGTGTCTGTCGGAAATAACCTGTCGTTCAGGTCATGGTAAATCTTCAAGTGAAGCGATTCAGTGATGATTTGAAACCCGGTCGTCGGGAACAGTCCAGAAACGGTTAGTCCTGAACAGCAAATCATCAAATGAGCACAAAATTGTTTGTGGGAAACCTCTCCTTCAACACCACCGAAAATGACCTGCAAGAGGCATTTGCCGCTCACGGCACAGTCGTCGAAACGAATCTAATGATGGATCGAATGAGCGGGCGTCCGCGCGGTTTCGGGTTCGTCACCATGTCCACGCCCGAGGAAGCGCAAAAGGCGATTGAAGCCTTGAACGGCTCAACACTCGGCGAGCGCACTATCACTGTGAATATCGCGCGTCCGAAAGAGGAGCGTCCTCGCGGTGATCGCGGCCCGCGTCGTGATTACGGTGGCGGCGGTGGCGACGGTCATCGTAATCGCTATTAATTTCAAAAACAACTTCATCAGGCGGCATTCATTTGAAATGTCGCTTTTTTATCTCAAGACGCCGCGCTTGCGGGCGGAATCAACCATCGGCAAGCTGAAGTAAATGAACGCCGCCATTCTTGTCGCCGCCGGCAGAGGCATCCGCATGGGTGCGGACACGGACAAACTTTTTCTTGAAGTCGCTGGTCGCCCCGTTGTCGCACACACGTGGCAAAAATTTAACGACACAACGTGCATCGACGAAATCATTCTGGTCGTGCGGGATGGCATGCAACCGGTATTCGAGAAATTGGCGAAAAAATTTCGATTTGAGAAAAAATTCCAGTTGGTCGGCGGCGGCGCGGAACGTCAGGATTCAGTTTGGAACGGTCTGGAAGCATTGCCGCCGAAAGTGAAAATCGTGGCTGTTCAGGACGCCGCGCGTCCATGCACAAGTGCGACTTTAATCGCTGCGACAATTGAAGCTGCGCGTGAAACCGGCGCAGCCGTCGCCGCGCAAGCCTTGACGGACACCATCAAGGAATCCGGCGACGGCAAAACAATTTTGCGCACGCTCGACCGTTCAAAACTTTGGTCGGTGCAAACACCGCAAACGTTTCGCGTCGAAATCATTCGCCGCGCCATTTCCACTGCGCGGCAAAAAAATCTGGTCTTCACGGACGACACGGCGGCATGTGAATTGATCGGCCAGCCCGTGCGCCTCGTACCGGGCGTAACGCCGAACCCAAAAGTTACTGTGCCCGGCGATTTGCCGTTCATTGAAGCATTGCTGCGGAATCAATTTTGAGTTTTTCTTCGTGTCCTTGCGCCTTTGTGGTAATTTTTGATGTCATGAAACGTCGTTTGATTTACAGTTCGGTTTCGCTGCTGCTGACGGTAAATTTGATTGTCGGCGCGCGGATTTATTTGAGTTCGGCTCATGCGGCGGAGAAGGATGATTCGGCTTACTCCAATTTGGAATTGTTCACCGAAGTGCTGCAAAAAGTCCGGCAGGATTACGTGGACGGCACAAACCTGACCTATCACGACCTCATCACCGCATCGCTCAAAGGCATGGTCGGCTCGCTTGACCCGCACAGCGAATTTCTGGACCCGGACGAGTATCAGGAATTGCAGGATGACACGGAAGGCGAGTTCGGGGGGTTGGGACTTGTCGTCGTGATGAAGGATAATTACGTCACCGTCGTTACACCGATGGAGGATACGCCCGGATTTCGCGCGGGCATTTTGTCCGGCGACCGCATTGTGAAAATTGACGGCCAAAGTTTGGGAAAAATGTCGTTGCAGGACGCGGTGAAAAATTTGAGAGGCGAACCGGGAACGCAAGTAAGCGTGACCATCCAGCGGCCATCGTCGGGCATGGTAAAAAAATTTACGCTCACGCGCGCCGTTATTCAGATGGACATGGTCAGGGACATCCATGGCAAAAAAGAATTTCCGCTGGGCCCGGATAAAATTGGCTACGTCTGCATCACGGAATTTGGCGACAATACCGGCGACGAACTCGAAGATGCGCTGCAGAAACTCAAAGCGCAGGACATGAAAGGTCTGATTCTTGATTTGCGCTGGAATCCGGGCGGTCTGCTTGATGAAGCGGTGGAAGTTTGCCAGAAATTTCTTCCGGGCGGACAGCTTGTCGTTTCAACCGAAGGCCGCGATTCAGTTGAAAAATATTTTGCCAAGGGACACGGCGATGAATTGCGCGGGCTGCCCATTGTCGTTCTCGTGAATTTGAGCAGCGCCAGTGCGGCGGAAATTGTGACCGGTTGTTTGCAGGATTTGCACCGCGCCATCATCCTTGGTGAAAAAACTTTTGGCAAAGGCTCGGTACAAAGTATTTTTCCGCTCGACGACGGTTCTGCGCTCAAACTCACGACGGCAAAATACTACACGCCAAGCCACAAAGTCATCCACGAGCATGGCATCACGCCGGACATCATTGTGCCAATGAGCGACGAAGAAGAAGCGGAGTTGCAAATCAAACGCTCGCCCGGCGGCATTGAATCGCTCAACGAAAAAGACCGCGTGGCAGTGGAAAATGCCCGCGATGTTCAGCTTGATCGCGCTGACGATTTGCTCAAAGCCATTTTGCTCTATGGCAAAATCGAAAATGCGCCGGAAAAAGTCGCGACCAAATGACGTTGCTCGCGTTTGAAACTTCGTGCGACGAAACCAGCGCCGCCGTTGTGCGTGACGGCAAAATTTTGTCCAACGTCGTCTCTTCGCAAATCAAACTGCACGCCGAATACGGCGGCGTCGTGCCCGAACTCGCCGCGCGCGAACATTTGCGAAATCTGGTTCCCGTCGCGCAAACCGCGTTGCGCGAAGCAGAAATTTCTCCGCGACAACTTGACGCGGTTGCGGCCACCCGTGGACCTGGTTTGCTCATGGCTTTGTTAGTCGGATTCAAAGCCGCGCAGGCCGCTGCGTTCGTTTTGCGAAAACCGTTTATCGGCATCAACCATCACGAAGCGCATTTGTATTCGCCATGGATTTGCGGCGAACCGCCGGTTGTAGACTTTTCCGACTTTCAACCGAACGTTTCACTCATCGTCAGCGGCGGCCACACCATTTTGGTTTTGGTCGAATCCGAATTAAATCACCGCGTGCTCGGTTCGACGATGGACGACGCGGCGGGCGAATGTTTTGACAAGACCGGGAAAATGATCGGCCTGCCGTATCCCGCCGGCCCGGAAATTGACCGGCTCGCTGAATCGGGAAATCCCCAAACTTTCGATTTTCCGCGGCCATTGCTCAATGACACAAGCGACGATTTCAGTTTCAGCGGATTGAAAACGTCCGTACGCTATTTTCTACGCGACAATCCCAATTTATTGAACGACGCACAATGCGTGCGCGATTTGTGCGCCAGCGTGCAGGCGGCGATTGTCGAGGTGCTCGTCGTAAAAACCATTCGCGCGGCGAAACGCCACGGCGTCCGTTGCGTGACCGCGTCCGGCGGCGTCACATGTAATCGCGCGTTGCGAAACCAACTCGTGCGCGCGTGCGAACGTGAAAAATTTTCACTGCACATCGCCGGGAAAAATCTTTGCACGGACAACGCCGGGATGATTGGAATTCTGGCCGGGCAAAAACTTCTCCAGCGCCCGGAAAAAATTTCTTTGGATGAGGAAATTCTTCCGGGTTGGACATTAAGTTGAGTCTCTGTGCTTCACGCTTGAGTTTTTAGCAGACACACGGGGTGGTCCCAGACTGCACTACAATTGAATTTGGCGTTGGGTCTCGTTTGTGATTTACTTCACCAACTCTGATGGACGACACGAACTCATTGATCGAACAGCGTCGGGCAAAATTGAAGGCGCTCGAGGCGAAGAACATTTTCCCGTTCAAAAATAAATTCACGCCGACGGAATCCTGCAAACAGGCTCACGACAATTACGCCGAAGGCCGCGAAGTTTCCGTCGCCGGACGGATTACCGCGCACCGTGAAATGGGCAAGTCCATGTTCATTGATTTGCGCGACCAAAGCGGGCGCATCCAGGTCTATGCCCAGAAAAATATCTTGGGCGATGATTTGTGGAATATTTTTACGCATTTGGATTTGGGCGATTTCGTCGGCGTGCGCGGAACCTTGTTCACGACGAAAACAGGAGAGATTTCAATTAAACTTGGTGGCACAGATGCCTTGAGTCAAAAAACAGAAGCGAACGAAGCAAACAAAGAATCTTCGTTGCCTTTGTTGTCTTCTGTTCCACCTTTTGTAATTTTGGCGAAAGCCCTGCGCCCGCCGCCCGCGAAATGGCATGGACTCGAAGACACCGAGATCCGCTACCGCCAGCGCTATCTCGACCTGATGGCGAATCCCGAAGTCAAGGACGTTTTTCTCAAGCGCAGCGAGATCATCCGCGAGATACGGAATTTTCTGCACGCGCGCGGCTTTGTGGAAGTCGAGACGCCAATGATGCAGGCGATTCCCGGCGGCGCGGCGGCGCAACCCTTCAAGACCCATCACAACGCGCTCGGCTGCGATTTTTACCTGCGCATCGCGCTGGAACTCTATCTCAAGCGGCTGCTCGTCGGCGGCGTGGACAAAGTGTTCGAGATCGGCCGCAACTTCCGCAACGAAGGCCTCTCGCGCAAACACAATCCCGAATTCACGATGCTCGAGGCGTATCAGGCGTTCGGCGATTACGAGAGCATGATGGAACTCGTCGAATCAATGGTGAAACACGTCGCGCAAAAAGTTTTGGGAACGCTGAAAATTGAAACGAAAGATGCCGAGGGAAAAATTGTGAAATCAATTGACCTCGCACCATCGTGGCAACGAGTGAAATATAAAGATTTAATTAAACAGCGTTTTCAAGGGGATTGGTTCGACCTGTCACCCAAAGAGCGTTTCAAACGTGCTATCGACGTTGGCATTGATTTTATGGGAGCAGCGTTTGTGGATATAAGAAAACGTGGTTCTATGATTTTGCACAAAAAAGATTCTATTAGTCAAATCGAGTGGGACAAGTTGGTTGTTGAACAGCTAAAAGCAGTTGATTCACTTTTTGAATTGTCAGACGGAACTTTACCGGAAGATTTTGAAGTCACACAAGCCGTCTTTGAAAAATTGATCGAGCCGACGCTGATCCAGCCCACGTTCGTCACGCATCTGCCCAAGGAACTCGTGCCGCTCGCCAAACTTTCGTCCGACGACCCGACGACCGTCGAAGTCTTCGAGTGCTGCATCAACGGCCAGGAAATCGCGCCCGCCTACACCGAGCAGAACGATCCCATCGAGCAGCGCGAACGCCTCGAACATCAGGCCGGCGGCGAGCAGCAAAAACTGGACGAGGATTTTCTCGTCGCGCTCGAACACGGCATGCCGCCCGCCGGCGGCATGGGCATGGGCATTGACCGTCTGTGCATGATGTTGCTCGGCCAGGAAAGCATCCGCGACGTGATTTTGTTCCCGCAGTTGAAGCCGAAATAAAAATTAATTCGCGCGCCGTTTTGATTTTGATCTCACGCCGAGTTGTTTTTCCAATTCAGCGACGCGCTTGAGGAGTTCGGGCAGTTGCCGCTGCGCGATGATCTGGCGTTTGGTGTCCTTGTCCGGTTGCGCGGGATACCCGAACCATTTTTCGCCGTCGGGAATGTCGTTCATGACGCCGGATTTGGAGACGATCGTCACTTGACTGCCAATCTTCAAATGTCCGGCGATACCGGCCTGCCCGGCAATCACGACGCAGTTTCCCAGTTTCGCGCTGCCGGCAATTCCGACCTGACCGCACAGCAGGCAATGTTCGCCGATTTCCACGTTGTGCGCGATATGGACAAGGTTGTCAATTTTCGTGCCTGCGCGGATGACCGTCGAGCCGAGCGCACCGCGATCAATTGTCACGCCCGCGCCGATTTCCACGTCGTCGCCGATTAGGACATTGCCAATCTGCTGGACTTTGCGGTGAATGCCGCCGTCCTGAACGTAACCGAAGCCGTCCGAACCAATCACTGAATTGGCGTGGATGCGGACGCGATTTCCAATTTCTGCGTGAGCATAAATGGTAACGTTCGGAAATAAATTCACATCATCGCCGAGTTTGCAACCGTCGCCAACGAAATTTCCGGCCTGCAAAACGGAGCGCGCGCCGATTTTCACGCGCGCGCCGACGACGCAATGCGGCCCGACGTGCGCGCTCGAATCAATTTTTGCGCCCGACGCAATGACTGCCGTCGGATGAATTCCGGCGGCGACTTTTTTTTCCGGAAAAAAGAGCGCGAGGGCTTTCGCAAAGGCGATCCGCGCATTGGGCACGCGAATCAGAATTTTTTTTGAAGAGGAAAAGCGTTTTTCGGCAATGACGGCGGTGGCGGCGCTTTTTTCGGCGCGAACGAAATAAGTTTCATTCTCGGCAAAAGTCAGGTCGCCGGTTCCGGCATTTTCGGCGGGCGCAAAATTTTTCAGGACGGCTTTCGCGTTGCCAACAACTTCACCGCCGATAAGTTTTGCGATTTCTGCGGTTGTAAAAGGCATTTGGTTGACTTGATTGTCGGGACTCACTATAAAGGCACGCAAATCCAGTTCAACCCCAACTTTTTATGGCGAGAACTTTTCGCGTCGGACTGATCGGCCACCGTTTCATGGGCAAGGCGCATTCGAACGCCTGGCGTCAGGCAGCGCGCTTCTTCCATCTCAAGGCCAACATCGAGATGCACACGATTTGCGGACGCAATGCCGCAGATGTGCAGGCATCGCGCGCACAATTCGGCTGGCAGTACGCGGTGACGGACTGGCGGGAAGTGGTCGAGTCGCCCTTGATTGACATCGTGGACATCAGCGTGCCGAATCATTTGCACGCGGAAATCGCCATCGCCGCCGCGAAAAACGGCAAACATATTTTGTGCGAAAAGCCGCTCGCGATGAATGTGAAAGAGGCCGAAGCGATGCTCGCCGCCGCGCAAAAGGCAAAAGTCGTCCATATGATTTGCCACAATTACCGGCGCATTCCGGCGATTGCGCTGGCTAAAAAAATGATTGATGAAGGTGCGCTAGGAAAAATTTTCCATTACCGCGCGCGTTACGCGCAAGACTGGCTGACGGACCCGTCATTTCCACTAAACTGGCGACTGGAAAAGGCAACCGGCGGTAGCGGCGCGCATGGCGACATCAACGCGCATATCATTGACCTCGGACGCTATCTTGTCGGCGAATTCGAGCAGGTCTGCGGATTGCTGCATACATTTATTTCGGAACGACCGTTGGCAAATTCATTCACAAAAACTCCAAAGATGGGCAAGGTCACCGTAGATGACGTTTCGATGCTCATCGGAAAAATGGAAAACGGCGCGCTGGCAAACCTCGAAGCGACGCGTTTTGCACTCGGGCGAAAAAATCACATTGAAATTGAAATAAACGGCGGTAAAGGCTCGCTGTATTTCGATTTCGAGGACATGAACCGGCTGAAATTTTTCAACGGCGACAATCCAAAAGACCGGCAGGGGTTCCAAGACATCATTGTGACACAAGGCAACGACGTTCAGCCTTACGTCGGTAACTGGTGGCCGCCGGGGCACATCATCGGCTACGAGCATACTTTTGTTCACACCGTTGCCGATTTCGTGAACGCATGTGCTGACGGAAAACCGGCGCAGCCGACATTTGAGGACGGTTTGAAAAATCAGCGTGTATTGGCGGCGGTAGCTGAATCGGTTAAAACGGGCAAGTGGACTAAATTATAATTCAGGTTTCCTTTTTTGGCCATTTTTTGAGATTTCAATTCATCACTTAAAACAGCGCTTTTAACATTGATTTTATTGGTTAAAATCGGTTTTCAGCCGTTCCGTTCAATGTACCCTAAGGGGCCTCGAAAAAGGTGCGACTCTAGCACACGCCAAAACCCTTTTTTCGGGCGATGATTTATAGCCAATAGATTCAAGCATTTCGTTCATAGATGTTGGCTATAGCAAAATATTGGAAAATGATTTGACAAGAAATCTGATTTCAATAACTTCCACGTTTTTTGTGACTTAATCAGGGTTTGAACCAGAAAATATTGGCTGTCGTTTCGCAGATATTTTCAGAGAGAATCCAGAAATTTTGTAAGAAGTGCGTCATCTTAAATTGTGGGGGTTTTTTTTGGCGGCATTCGTTGTAGGCAGCCTTTTCGGGCCGCCCACCGCATTTGGCGGAGTGCCGCCATTGTTAAACTTTCAAGGCCGCATCGTCATCGGCGGCGTTTCGTTCAATGGCACCGGTCAGTTTCAATTTGCATTGGTAGATAACACCGGCACGAACACTTTTTGGAGCAATGACGGGACGAGCACAGGCGGCGGCGAACCGGCGGCGGCGGTTTCGTTGATCCTGACCAATGGTTTGTATGCCATCGTACTGGGCGACACGAACGTCAGCGGGATGTCACAGCCAATTGACCCGGACACATTCACAAACGGTGACGTGCGGCTCCGCGTCTGGTTCAACGACAACACACATGGCTTTGAACAACTGTCGCCCGACCAGCGAATCGTGTCGGCGGGATATTCGCTAGTAGCGCAGACTGCCAACAATCTTTCAGGTCTCATTTCCAGCGCGCAACTTCCGGGCAATCTGGCCACCACCAACTTTGTTTTGGCGCAGGGCTTTGTCACCGGGACGGTGACCAACGGTCTGGTCACGGCGGCCATCACCAACGGGCTGGCGACAACGGGATATGTGGATGCCGAAACGAACGGTTTCGTCACCGCGGCCATCACCAATGGGCTGGCCACCACCAATTATGCCGACGCGCTCACCAATGGTTTGGTGACGGCGGCCATCACCAACGCTCTGGCCACCACCAACTTTGTTTTGGCGCAGGGCTTTGTCACCGGGACGGTGACCAACGGTCTGGTCACGGCGGCCATCACCAACGGGCTGGCGACAACGGGATATGTGGATGCCGAAACGAACGGTTTCGTCACCGCGGCCATCACCAATGGGCTGGCCACCACCAATTATGCCGACGCGCTCACCAATGGTTTGGTGACGGCGGCCATCACCAACGCTCTGGCCACCACCAACTTTGTTTTGGCGCAGGGCTTTGTCACCGGGACGGTGACCAACGGTCTGGTCACGGCGGCCATCACCAACGGGCTGGCGACAACGGGATATGTGGATGCCGAAACGAACGGTTTCGTCACCGCGGCCATCACCAATGGGCTGGCCACCACCAATTATGCCGACGCGCTCACCAATGGTTTGGTGACGGCGGCCATCACCAACGCTCTGGCCACCACCAACTTTGTTTTGGCGCAGGGCTTTGTCACCGGGACGGTGACCAACGGTCTGGTCACGGCGGCCATCACCAACGGGCTGGCGACAACGGGATATGTGGATGCCGAAACGAACGGTTTCGTCACCGCGGCCATCACCAATGGGCTGGCCACCACCAATTATGCCGACGCGCTCACCAATGGTTTGGTGACGGCGGCCATCACCAACGCTCTGGCCACCACCAACTTTGTTTTGGCGCAGGGCTTTGTCACCGGGACGGTGACCAACGGTCTGGTCACGGCGGCCATCACCAACGGGCTGGCGACAACGGGATATGTGGATGCCGAAACGAACGGTTTCGTCACCGCGGCCATCACCAATGGGCTGGCCACCACCAATTATGCCGACGCGCTCACCAATGGTTTGGTGACGGCGGCCATCACCAACGCTCTGGCCACCACCAACTTTGTTTTGGCGCAGGGCTTTGTCACCGGGACGGTGACCAACGGTCTGGTCACGGCGGCCATCACCAACGGGCTGGCGACAACGGGATATGTGGATGCCGAAACGAACGGTTTCGTCACCGCGGCCATCACCAATGGGCTGGCCACCACCAATTATGCCGACGCGCTCACCAATGGGCTGGCGACGACGGCCTTTGTTTTAAGCCAGAGCTTTGTCACGGCGGCCATCACCAACGCTCTGGCCACGACGAATTATGCCAATGCGCTGACCAATAGTCTGGCCACCACCAACTTTGTGCGGGCGGCAACGAACGGTTTCGTCACGGCGGCCATCACCAACGCTCTGGCCACGACGAATTATGCCAATGCGCTGACCAATAGTCTGGCCACCACCAACTTTGTGCGGGCGGCAACGAACGGTTTCGTCACGGCGGCCATCACCAACGCTCTGGCCACGACGAATTATGCCAATGCGCTGACCAATAGTCTGGCCACCACCAACTTTGTGCGGGCGGCAACGAACGGTTTCGTCACCGCGGCCATCACCAATGGGCTGGCCACCACCAATTATGCCAACGGGCTCACCAATGGGCTGGCGACGACGGCCTTTGTTTTAAGCCAGAGCTTTGTCACGGCGGCCATCACCAATGGGCTGGCCACCACCAATTATGCCAACGGGCTCACCAATGGGCTGGCGACGACGGCCTTTGTTTTAAGCCAGAGCTTTGTCACGGCGGCCATCACCAACGCTCTGGCCACGACGAATTATGCCAATGCGCTGACCAATAGTCTGGCCACCACCAACTTTGTGCGGGCGGCAACGAACGGTTTCGTCACGGCGGCCATCACCAACGCTCTGGCCACGACGAATTATGCCAATGCGCTGACCAATAGTCTGGCCACCACCAACTTTGTGCGGGCGGCAACGAACGGTTTCGTCACCGCAGCGATTACCAACGGTTTGGCCACCACCAACTTTGTTTTGGCGCAGGGCTATACACCGGTGAAGACAATTTGGTCCGGCACATCCGGTGGCACGGTCATTGCGTTAAACGCGACGGTCTTTTTCCCGCCAAACAACAGCAGTAGTACGGCAACGCTGATCGACGGAGCTGGTGATGGCACGCGCGTTCCCGTGACGGAAACGATGACGTTGACAAATCTGTATTTAGTCATTTCAGCGGCACCCGGAAGCTCGCACACCAATACGTTGACTATTATGACCAACGGCGTGGCATCACCTCTTACGGTCATGATTTTTAACACAGGAATAACTGCGACCAATAATACAACTGTTGGCGTGACCATCCCCGCAGGCACTGAAATTGGAGTCAAAATCACGACGCAAATTGGAGCTACCGCAGCGAACTGGGAGTGGAGCTTTGAAGGACGTTAGAAGATTTATTCAAACGTAGAATGGAAAAGAAAGAATACAAAAATGAATCATTCACCGATTGGATGAAATCGGTTTGTTCATTCTTCATTCCGGTTTTCATCATTTTAATGTTGGCGGCATCGGCGCGGGCTTTGGAACCGCAATACAGCGCAGATTATTTGTTCAGCACCGAGTCCAATGATGGTGGCGGTTCGCCTGCGGCCAGCGCGGATTATTCCAGCGATGATTCCACGGGCGCAGGTAATTTTGTTTCCAGCGCGGATTACGCGCAACGCAGCGGTTACATCGGCCAGTTGCCCAACGCGCCGGTGGCGACAAATTATTCACTCACCGTCAATAGCAACACGGTCATCAAAATTCCCATCGCCGCCCTGTTGAAGGCGGTGAAAGATGTCGACGGCGACTCGATAACTTTTGTCAGCGTGGCAGGCGGCAGCGCGCAAAACGGCGTGGTCAGCCGCGTCGGAAATTTTATCGTCTATAGTCCAGAGTCGGGGTTCACCGGCAGCGACAGCATTGTCTGGGTGGCGCAGGATTCCGAAGGCGATCGGACGACGGAAACAATTCTCGCGCAAGTCGGCGCACCGCCCGCGCCGCTAAACCTGCCAACCTTAAATCTTGTTTCTATCACCTTCGATTCCACGCCGGGCGCGACGGACGCCACGCTGCGTTTTGCCGGGCTGCCGCAATCCACTTACACTGTCCAATATACCGGCAACCTGGTGTCGCCGGTCACCTGGACGACGTTGGGCACGGTGAGCGTAACTAACGGCGTTTTTTTAATTGTTGACCCGACTGCGGGCAGCGCTAGCCAACGGTATTACCGCACCCTGTTTCAATCCCAATGAGTGTTTCTCCGATTAACCGGCTCTGTAGCTTGCTTATTTGTTGCCTGTTCGTCGCCGCGTCGTCGTCAGCGTTTGGGCAGTTGACGACAAACACTTTTAACTTCAACAATTTGAATCTGGCCATTACCGACAACGACCCGAACGGTGTGCAGAATTCACAAACGGTGACGGGACTGTCCGGCTCCATTGCCAACATTCAAGTGAGATTGGACCTCGAGGGAACGGACGACGGCGCGTTCAACGGGGATTATTACGTCGAGTTGGTGAACAGCGCGGGTGGTTTTGCGGTGCTGCTGAACCGCGTCGGGATGTCCTCGGCTAATCCATTCGGCTACGGCGACGACGGTTTCAGCGTCACCTTCAGCGACTCGGCGGCGAATGACATTCATTTTTACCAGAATTATTCCTACAGCCTGAATGCCAGCGGACAGTTGACAGGCGTGTGGCAGCCGGACGGAGAAAACATTTCACCGTTGTCTAACCCGGCGGCTTTTGACGCCGCCCTGTCTCAACAGACGGCCCTGTTGAGTTCGTTCGACGGAGGCAATCCAAACGGCACTTGGACACTTTTTTTGACGGATTTGTCCGCCGGAGGCACGGGACAGTTGGCGGGCTGGTCGATCACCGTCGCGACGGTGCCTGAACCGGCGGAAACAAGTTTTTTTGCCATGGGAATGGCTGTCAGCATTTGGTTTTTGCGAAGACAGAAATAAAGCCGTTCTCTCTGTTGGCCTTTTCATCTTGGAGAACACGCCGTTACAATGTGAGGTTATCTCAAATCCATTGAACTTTTTCGTATCGAATTAAACTTCGGCCAAGCTAATGCGTGATATTTTCATAAAGTGTAATGCCGCCTAACGAAAAAAGCTGATCCACGCCGCCGAAGCTGTCAACCGCGACAGCGGAACTGAAGGCGTCATCGGCGTTGGCTCCGGCAAATTGTGAGGCATCGTGAATTAGTTCTACTCCAATTTGTCATTGCCAATACAAGCCTTCCAGTCAACGGACTTTAAAATCGATATTAGTGGGATGGACAACACCAGTGCGTAGATGGCTGGCCCCATCATGTTAAGATGAAAGTGAAAATCAAGCCAAGTTGACGCCGCGAAATAGTGCGATAACAGAAAGACCAGACCAGTGATTACTGCGGCCTGCCTTGGCAAACGGCTAACCAACGCCACAACGCCGGCTACGTAACCAAATATGAAAGCCAGGTAAACAAAAGCCCCGCGAATCATAAACCAACGAAAAACAGGATTCCCTTCATCAGCAGTATGAGGGTGATGCCAATAGCTGGCAGGCTGACCTAACATGGTAATGCCGAAATCAAAAACGATTACGGCGGCAAGCAACCATAGAAATTTGTTTTTCATATTATTATTGGGTGCGAACGATGCCTAACGTAGAAAGCTGAGCCATGCCGACTCTTGACGTGAACCGCGATAGCGGACTGCCAGCACCAATGGCGGTTGGCTCCGGCGACTGATTAGGCGACGTCACCCTCATTTTTTATCTCAGTTTTGCGTTTTAGACGCGACCATTATCTTCCAGGAGATGCCAAAGCGATCAATTACGATTCCGTATCGCTCTGCGAAAAATGTTTTCAGCAAAGGGATTTGGATCTGACCACCATCGCTGAGAGCCGCAAAGAACCGTTCGGCTTTCTTCGGAGTTTCAACTCGGAGAAGAAGCGAGAAGCCTGCAAATGTTGTTTCGGTTGGTGACCTCTCGCAACCGCAGTCTGACGCCATGACCTCAGTGGAACCGATGCGAAATGTTGCGTGAAATATCTTCTCCTCCATTCCCGGCCGCAATTGGGAAGGGTCGGGAGAGTCGCGAAACCGCATCATGAAGAGAGTCTCAGCTTCAATCGTCCTGCAATAGAACTTGACCGCTTCTTCGGTGCGCCCGTAGAAATTTAGCGTGGTTTGAACGTTCATGAATTATCTTATGCGTTAAGTCGCCTAACGAAAAAAGCTGAGTCACCGCGAATCGGTGACGAGGCTCGCAACAGACGTTCTCGATTAACCGAAAGCGCCAATCGGGGTTGGCTCCGGCGACTACAATCCGCGAATCGGGCGCTTGCGTTTATCCAAGACTTTCCTGTATGTTGGCTGACGATGTTGCATTGGACTAATAGTTTTGCTTTGGCCAACCGTGCTTTTCCGCTCACCGGATTGCAAGCCATAACTCCAGCACAAATACTAGCACAAAGTCAACGCCGGAACGTTAGATTAGTCATAAATCATTGTGAATAAGGTAGCCCGCGTGGCGGAATTGGCAGACGCGCTAGATTCAGGTTCTAGTGAGTAACATCGTACAGGTTCAAGTCCTGTCGCGGGCACCATTTAAAATCCAGCCAAACACGCTTTTGAACCGGACAAAAGCAACCACCCCGGAAGTTACTGGACAATCCGGTTGCAAAAATTGCTGATGTGAATTGATGAAAAACACTTTCACGCGCTGGCGGAACAGCGATGACGCGACAAGAACATTTTCGGCGCTGTTTGGCGCGTTTCTTGGATTGTCGCTGCTGAAATTCGGAAACCCCGTGATTTTGGGAAAACTCGTCACGCCGCCGCAAAATTTTTATGAGTGGACAATCAGTTCTTGGCCGCTGGTCATCGGCTATTGGCTGCTGGTGCCAGTTGCATTTACCGGTTTGCTCATCGCGGATTGGAAAATAAGCGCGCCTAAATGGCTGCTGGCGCTGCCGCTCGTCTGGCTTGGCTGGGAATTGATCTCCGCGACAACGACGGTTGACAGGCAACTCACGCGAGCGACGCTTGTGCAATTTACCACGTGCGTAATGTGTTTTTATCTCGGTTACTTTGCATTGGGGCGCGCAAAGGAGTATCGACCTTTTTGGTTAGGATTATTGGGCGCATTTATCGTGGTGCTGGTAACTGGATTTCAACAACACTTCGGCGGACTGGCTGAATCACGCCAATATTTTTTCACTTATATTTATCCACAATTGAAAACCGTCCCGCCCGAATATCTGAAAAAAATGTCGAGCAACCGGATTTTTTCAACATTGTTTTATCCAAACACATTAGCCGGAATATTGCTCCTCTTGCTGCCGCCAGCGCTCACCGTATTGTGGAAAGGCAGCAATAACTTGTCTGCCGCAACCAACCGAATTGTTACCGGAATTGTCGGCGCGGCGGCTTTGGCTTGTTTGTACTGGTCAGGCTCAAAGGGCGGCTGGTTGTTGATGCTGCTTTTGGGGTTTATCTCTTTAGCGCGATTACCTTTTCAGCGACGGCTGAAAATTGTTTTAATCACCGCAGTGCTGGTTATTGGACTAATTGGCTTCGCAGCAAAGTATTCAACTTATTTTGAAAAAGGTGCCACAAGCGTCGCCGCCCGAGTCGATTGTTGGCGCGCAGCTTTTCAAACTGTTGAAAGCGCGCCATTGCTTGGCAGTGGACCGGGGACCTTTGGCGTCATCTATTCAAAAATAAAACGACCGGAAGCAGAAATGGCCCGCATGACTCACAACGATTACCTGGAACAAGCCTCAGATTCAGGATTACCTGGCTTCACTGCTTATTTAATTTTTATCACGTGGGCTTTGATTTGGAGTTGGCGGAAACTTGTGGCAATCCAAAATACGGAAATGTTTGCCATTTGGCTGGGATTGCTGGGTTGGAGTTTGCAAGAACTCTTTGAATTCGGACTTTACATTCCGGCGCTGGCATGGACGGCGTTTGGTCTTTTAGGATGGCTCTTGAGTCAATTGGGAAATGCATTAGACAAGGAACTTCTTACACGCTAATCTTGACATAAACAGATGAAAATTCTTTTTCTAAACGGCCCAAATCTGAATTTATTGGGCCAACGCGAAACTGAAATTTATGGCCGCGACACATTGGCAGGCATTGAAAAAAATGTACGCGAACGCGCTGCAAAATTGGGAGTAGAGATCGATTTCCGGCAATCCAATTTAGAAGGCGAGCTCGTCGAATGGATTCAGCAAGCCAAAGGCAAATTCAATTCGATTGTAATCAATGCTGCGGCCTATACGCACACGAGCATCGCATTACGGGACGCAATTGCGGCTGTAGGCGTTCCAACGATTGAAATTCATCTTTCAAATATTTATACTAGAGAAGAATTTAGGCAAAAATCATTGATAGCTTCAGTCTGCCGTGGACAAATCACAGGTTTCGGTAAAAACTCTTACATTTTGGCCATAGAAGCCTCCATTGACGTTAACGAAATTAAAAAATAGACTTATATTGTGTTTTTATTAGCATTTTACTTGTTGCTTTGATACTTGACCCATTTGTTATTTACGAATAGCATTTCCTGAGTTCAAGAATCCTGAAGAAGGATTTCTTTGTTTTTAGTGATTAGACAAAACCTTTAACGAAATCGAACTGTGGACCTCAAAGATATTAAAGCCATAATTGACCTAATGAAAAAGAACTCCATCACGGAGTTCGAGTTGGAGCGGCAGGATTCCAAAATCAGGTTAAAGCGTGGACTAAACGGAATACCTGCAATACCAAATGAAGAGTCCGTTTCTGCACCTATCATGTCGTCCCAGCCAACGATGATTGCTTCATCACCACCAACGGCTGCATCTCAAATTGTAAGCACTGACGAAATTGAAATCAAATCGCCTATGATTGGAACCTTTTACCGCGCACCTTCGCCTGAATCGGCAAACTATGTCGAAGTTGGCACCGAAGTCGGTCCGGAGACCGTCGTATGCATCATTGAAGCAATGAAAGTTATGAACGAAATCAAAGCCGAAGTCAAAGGTGTTATTACCCAAGTTTTAGTTGAAAACGCCAAGCCGGTTGAATTTGGCCAACCATTCTTCAAAGTGCGGCCAGTGTGACACAATTGGAATCCTGTTCGTATTTCTTGAAAGCTCATGTTTGAAAAAGTTCTTGTTGCCAATCGTGGAGAAATTGCTGTCCGAATTATTCGTGCTTGCAAAGAATTGAATGTCCGCACGGTAGCCGTTTATTCGGAAGCGGATGCAAATTCAATGCACGTGCAGTTGGCGGACGAGGCGATTTGCATTGGTCCCGCTCCCGCGTCAGAAAGTTACCTGCGTATTGACCGGATCATCAGCGCAGCAGAAATCGCGGACGTAGATGCCATTCATCCTGGCTACGGTTTTCTTTCTGAAAACGCCCATTTCGCCGAGGTTTGCGAAAGTTGTAACATTCGTTTTATTGGCCCTAATCCGCGCACGATGCAGGCCTTGGCAGACAAAGCAGTGAGTCGTGCACTGGCCAAAAAGGCTGGCGTAGCTGTGCCCCCCGGATCCGACGGCATTGTTGAAAAGGAACAAGACGCTTTGGCCATAGCTAAACGCATTGGCTATCCGATAATGATTAAAGCTGTGGCTGGCGGTGGCGGACGTGGAATGCGTGTCGCGCACAACGACATTTCGCTGGTAAAAGGTTATCATACGGCGCGGACGGAAGCAGAAAAGGCGTTTGGTAATTCGGGTGTCTACATCGAAAAATTTATCGAAAACCCGCATCACATCGAAATCCAAATTCTCGGTGACCAAAAAGGGCACATCATTCATTTGGGCGAACGCGATTGTTCCATTCAACGTCGTAATCAAAAGGTAATTGAGGAAACCCCCTCACCGCTAATTGAAAATAAATTCCGAAAGTTGCGCGAAAAAATAGGCAAGGCCGCAGTCAAAATCGCGGAAGCGGCTCATTATACAAATGCTGGCACAGTCGAATTCATTGTGGACAATCACGGCAATTTTTATTTCCTCGAAGTCAACAAGCGGATTCAAGTTGAGCATCCGGTGACGGAAGAGGTCACCGGCATTGATCTCGTTCGTTATCAAATTCAACTAGCGATGGGCGAATCACTACAT
This sequence comes from uncultured Verrucomicrobiae bacterium, assembly GCA_963719075.1. Lineage (GTDB taxonomy): Bacteria > Verrucomicrobiota > Verrucomicrobiia > Limisphaerales > UBA11358 > UBA11358. The sequence continues at coordinate 660,529 of CAVRAN010000003.1, forward strand.
CATTCGCAAGGCGATATTCAGTTCAAAGGCCATGCGATTGAATGCCGCATTAATGCCGAAGACCCGTTTGATGATTTCCGTCCAAGTCCCGGTCGCATCGAAATGTATTTTCAACCCGGCGGGCACGGCGTGCGCGTGGACACGCACGCGTATGCAGGCTACACGATTCCATCAACCTATGATTCAATGATCGGGAAGCTGATCACTTACGGCAAAGACCGGCGCGAAGCGATGGACAAAATGAGTTGCGCATTGAGCGAATACATGATCACGGGCATCAAAAACAATATCTCATTCCAGCATGCCATTTTGCAAGACCCCAATTTCCGGCGTGGTGTTTATTCCACAAACTTTATTGAGCAATTGCTTGGCGGTGCCCGGCGCGAATTGATTGAGGAAAAAGCTTGATCAACATTTTCAATTGATAAGTTTGCGCTTCAATTTGCACTGGCCTTGTCCCAAACAAGTGGGTTATTGTCAAATTAGCGTGCGATTTAAAAAGACACGCAACGGATCGGTGGAAGTTTTCAGTCGTGCGATTTTCTTTTTGAATAATAATTTGACAGCTTGCGGCAGCAAATTATCTTAGACCCGAAAATACTATGGCCGAAAATCCTTCGAACATACCAAACGTGCCCGACGGTGCTGTCCCGCCGAAAAAAGAAACCGGCAAAGTTCAGCCAAAGAAAGAAACTGTCCGCATCACGCTACCGCCGAAACCGTCTGCCGCGCCGACCATTAAATTGCCAACGCTACCGCCCGGAGGTCCAACCGGCGCGCCATCCGCCGCAACTGCCGCGCCTGCTGCTGCGCCAGCAACGCAGCGCGCCACCGCTGCGCCAGTCGCACAACAACAACGTCCGGCTCCCACAGTGCAACGCACAGCGCCCTCTGCTGTTCCGACTCTGAGTCCAATTGACCGAATGCTGGCCGTTGCTGCGGGGGTCGCCGGTTTGATCGCCATTGGCACAATCGTTTGGATGATGTTAATTTTGAATGGCGCAGTGAATCAGTAATTTGACCGCGAACAACCGTATTTTCCTTTTTAACCTATTATGGCTTCCCCATTAATCGTAACGCTCACACAGGAAAATTTTCCCCAGCAAGTCCTGCAATCGCAAACGCCCGTGCTCGTGGATTTCTGGGCTGAATGGTGTGGTCCGTGCAAAATGATTGCGCCACTGCTCAACGAACTTGCCGACGAATACGAAGGCAAGGTGAAGATCGGCAAAGTAAACATTGACGAACAACAAACCATTGCCACCGAATACGGCATCCGCGCCATTCCCACTCTCCTGCTATTCAGTAACGGGCAGGTCGCCGACCAAATCGTCGGCGCGCGCAGCAAGCGCGACCTTAAAAACAGTCTCGACCGCGTCGTAGTTTGACGCACGGCATTATGCCGTTTATTTTCACACCCCGGCAATTCACCCAACGCGCCGAACTCTATCATCAACTCGGCCAGCTCACGTCAGCCGGACTCGGCATCGTGCGCGCTCTTGAACAAGTTAAACGCAATCCGCCTGCACGTTCTTTTCGCGAACCAATTCAAGACCTGCTTGACTCACTCGCCAAAGGCAGCACATTCACCGAAGCCATGCAACACGCGGCGTGGTTTCCTGCGTTTGACATCGCGTTGCTCGAAGCGGGTGAACGCAGCGGACGGCTCGACACCTGCCTTCGTTTGCTAGCCGATTATTATAATGATCGCGCCCGCATTGCAAAGCAGGTGATTTCGCAACTTATTTATCCCGTTGGACTCGTTCATTTCGCAGCGTTAGTTTTCATAATCATTCTTCCATTTGCCGCGTCACAATTTAATGCAAGCCTGCTTCTGCTATTCGGAAAAGCGGTGCTTGTGCTTTCGCCGCTTTACATTTTCACATTTCTTTTAATTTATGCCACGCAAAGCAAACACGGCGAAAAATGGCGCGCACAAATCGAATCCCTTGTTCATCCCATTCCGATTTTAGGAACAGCGCGACGTTTTCTCGCGTTGGCGCGGCTCGCCGCAGCTTTGGAAGCGCTCATCAGCGCCGGCGTCAATGTCATTGAAGCTTGGGATTTGGCTGCGACCGCGAGCGGTTCGCCCGCATTACGACGTGCCGTGGAAAACTGGAAACCGCAGGTTATCGCCGGTCGTACTCCCGCCGAAGTTTTGAATGAATGCCCGAAATTTCCGGAAATGTTCGCCAACCTCTATGCCACCGGCGAAATCAGTGGAAAACTCGATGATTCCCTGCGCCGGCTCTATTCCTATTACAACGAGGAAGGCACGCGTAAACTTCACGCCTTTGCGCAGTGGATGCCACGACTCATTTATTTCCTTGTCGCCGGAATAATAGCTTACAAAGTCATCACTTTTTACACTGGTTATTTTCAGCAAGTCAACGACATGAGTCATTTCTAATTTGCATGACCTTGGCCGAAATTCTTGCGGACGAAGAATTGCGTCGCCGGGAATTTCCCGTCGTGCACGATAAAATTTTTCTCGCGCACGCAGGCGTTTGTCCGTTGCCGCAACGCATCGCGCAGGCCATTTCCGAATGCGCCGCGCAAAGCACACTCGGCGATCAGGAGGCGTTCATGCTCCATCGGCTTGCCGATGCACGCAAACTTGGCGCACAATTACTAAATTGCCAACCGGACGAAGTTGCGCTTGTTGGTCCGACATCACTTGCATTGAGCTTCGTGGCCGCCGGTTTGAATTTTCACAAAGGTGACAACATTCTGATTTACCACGACGACTATCCTTCAAATGTTTACCCGTGGATGGCGCTGGCCGCGCGCGGCGTCCAAGTGCGCCTGCTGAACACACGCGGCCTCGGCGTGATTCGTCCAATGGACGTGATGGGACAGGTAGACGAAAACACGCGGCTCGTCGCGCTCGCCTCGTGCCATTTCATCAGCGGCTATCGTCTGGAATTTCAAGCCATCGGAAAATTTCTTCGCGCGCGCGGCATTTTATTTTGTCTTGATGCGATTCAAACACTCGGTGCGTTTCCGACGACAGTCGAGCATGTGGACTTTCTTGCCGCCGACGCACATAAGTGGCTGCTCGGTCCGTGTGGCGCGGGAATTTTTTACGTGCGGCGGGAATTGCAGGAAAAATTGAATCCGCCGATTTATGGCTGGCATAATGTGCGGAATCAAAATTTCGTCTCGCAGGAGAAAATTGAATTTCGCAGCGGCGCAGTGAAATTTGAAGCCGGCACTCAAAATTTAATCGGCCTCGTTGGCTTGATTGCCGCAATGGAACTGGTTTTGGAAATTGGTGTTGAAAATATCGCCGCCGAATTACTCCGCAAACGCACATGGCTGCTGCCCGCGTTGCAGGCGAAAGCTTTTACGGTTTTGAACGCTGATGCAAAAACTGAAAATGCGAGCAGTATTATTTCATTTCACCAATCCGGTAAAAACCTTGTAGAATTGCATCAAAAATTGTCGGATGCAGGCGTCGTTGCTTCATTGCGTGTAGATCGTAAAGGACAAAATTACATTCGTTACTCACCGCATTTTTACAATACGGACGCGGAACTGCAGCGTGCGCTGGAATGGTTATAAATGAAGCGACGGCTTTTATTGCCGACTGTATTCCTGAATCGCCACACGCCACCACGGTGCGAGCAATTCGCTCGGGCGAAACCACGACTGTTGATGAAGCCAGACCATCAAATGCGCATCGGCCATGACAAGCAGCCGTTCGCCAGCGGTCAATTTGTCGGGACCGCCAATCAGCAACTCTTCGCCGAGCATGCGGGCTCGATCGCTTCCGGCACCAAGCTTTACGAGTTGTTCGGCATAAACGGGATTGAGCTGTTTTTCACGCAACAATGAAACGTGAATGGCGTTGATGTATGGATCCAAAACCGCTTCGGCCAAACCAGCGTGCGAACGACGCGGCGAAGTATCGCCGGTGAGTTCATGAATCTTCATCCGCGAGCGTAAAGCAATTAGTTCCGTTGGCGGCGCGATTTCTTCCGGCGTGAGGAACCAGCCAAATTTTCGCGTGCGCGCGCCAAGGCTGTGGCGGCTGGTGAACACGCTTAATGGAATAGAGAACATCATGCCGGCAAGCACGGGTATGAACCACCAGAATAAGGTTGGATCAAGTTGCCACATTAGCGCACCCCAAACCAGTCCGATGAGTGTGTGACCCCAATGCCGTTGCAAGGCAAAAATCCAAGTCGTGCCGTCAGCAACGCGTTTTTGCGAACTCCATCCAATGCTGAAGCCGATCAAGTTGGTGATGACAAAGCGGGTGTGCCAGAGCATTTGCAATGGCGCGTGCAGGGTGGAAAAAATGGTTTCACCGATGACACCCATCGTTGTCTTTGCTAAACCACCGAATGCGTGGCGGCGTTTTGAATCAAAGAGAAGCTCCAGCAACGCCAGCACTTTTGGCAGCATGATTACAACCATGCAAATCGTGAAAATCAAAAAGGCGTGCGCGGTGCCGCTCAAATCCAGATACGGTGTAAAGGCATGGACAGTGATGCTCGAAAGGCCGGTGTATTTTTGAAACCAGTGAATCCAGATGAACGCGAGCAAAAATGCCAGCCAGAGCGGCCCGGCGAGATAACCGCAAATGCCAAGCATCAGATGCAGGCGACTGACACCGCGCAGTCCTTTGGCGAAAAGCACGAGGCCGTGCTGCAAGTTGCCCTGGCACCAGCGGCGGTCGCGCTGGGCGTTTTCAATCATACCCTGCGGCGCTTCTTCGTAGCTGCCTTCAAGGTCATAGGCAAACCAAACTTCCCAGTTTTCGCGCGATAGCAGCGCTGCTTCGACAAAATCGTGGCTCAAAATTTGCCCGCCAAATGGTTTGTTTCCGGGCAGTTGCGGCAAATCACAAAATTGCATGAACGGCTCAGTGCGTATAATGGCGTTGTGTCCCCAATAATTTCCCAAATCAAGCGCCCAATAATTCAGCCCAGCAATGAAAATGGGCGCATAAAGACGGTTGGCAAATTGCTGGATGCGCCCGAAAAGTGATTCCGCGTTCACTAGCGCAGGCACGGTTTGAATTAATCCGACAGTCGTATGAACTTCCATCAGTTTAACCAGATCCACGAGCGTTTCACCGCGCATGACGCTGTCGGCGTCACACACCATGAAATAACGGTAACGGCGTCCCCAAGCGTTTAGGAAGTCACGGACGTTGCCGCTTTTGCGCTCCTCGTTGTTCAGGCGTCGGCGGTAATAAATTTTACCAAGTGCGTCGAGTTCGCGGATCAAATCATACCAACGCCGTTCTTCCTCGACCCATTTGTCCGGATCGGTTGAATCGCTTAAAATGAAAAAATCGAAATGTTCAAGCTGGCCAGTCTTTTCAAGTGATTCATAAGTAGCGCGCAAACCTTCATAAACGCGGATGATGTTTTCATTATAAATAGGAAAGACGATGGCCGTGCTTGTGCCCGTAAGGTTTTGGGCGCGATAATTTTTCAACTGTGTAATGCGGCGGCGATCACCAAGCGTTCGCAACGCAAAACCATAAATGCCGTGCATACAGCCGATGGCTGACAATAAAAACAGGATGATGAACAAAATGAGCAGAACCGTTCGCGCCGTCGACCAGCCGGTACGCCAAAGCAAATCAGCAAATAACATTGAAACTAGACCAGTAAGCAGCACGGCACATGAATAAAAAACAAACAACCGCCACCCGCGGCGCAGCCGAGGTATGGGCGTTACACCAACCGACGGCGGAACCGAAGTTGATTGAGAAGTGACATCGGGCATGGCTTAATGTGTAAGAATGAAAATCACTACCAGTACCAATCCAAATAACCCCCAGGCCAGTCCCATTTTCAGGTAAGGAATCCGCCCTAAATTTGTGAGTGTTGTGATTGGGCCGAGGTCCAGCGGACGCGGTGCCATTTTTGAAAGCTGAAAGTCCGGTCCGGCGCGCAAATAAGCTTCGCGCATCGCGTTAATAAATTCAGCCGGCCATGGGCCGGGGCGGAGAAATTGGTCCTGCCACTTGTCCGGCATATCGGCGAGCAGCAACGCAAGACGACCTTTGGTTGAAAGCGTTTGGTCGCTTCCGGCGGGCGATTCCTGCAAAACTTCGGCAAACCAGCCCGTGACGAGATGGTCCATTTCTTCGGCAGCAAGCTGGGTGGCCGAACTGCCTGGTTCTACTGGCGACCGCGATATGGCGCGCTCAAGCACCCGCAGCACAAGCTGGCCAAGCAGCGCTTTGTTGCGAATGCGCAAGGCATGAAAATAATTCTCAACCTTGCCATAAGCCGCATTCCATTCTTCAAGCGGACGACCAGCTAGGCAGCCTGAGGCGTCGGCCAAAGCGCCGGGAACATTTATGGCGGACTCCATTGATAAGTCCAGGTTTCGCTCATTATGTTGGTTCCCTTTTGCAATGTGCACCGGATGTCCACCGGGTTGGTGTTGCCAGGCTTGGGTTGCATTTTCAAAATGACGCGCCACGTGCCGAGATACGTATTTCGCAGTACTTGATTTTCCACAATCGCTGCATTTGTGCTGCAATTGGCGATTGCCATTGGCGGATTGTCTTCGGGAATGGAGTCGAGCTTTGGCCCGGAGAAATCAATCACGATTTGCCGCGCGTTGGCGAAGCGCATATCAGGTCCGATGCGCGTGGACACAACTCTGTTTTCGGAAAGCTTCACGTCCGCCTCACCCATTTCCCAGTAAAGTGTGTAACCGAAACGATAGGGTTGCATCGGCGCAGGTTTGTTCCTCGGATCCCAAAAAGCGACAATATTGTCCAGACCTTCATAACTCGTGCTCAATTCGACTAAATGTAAATCACCATCGCCCCAGTTCCCATGCGGCTCGACCCACACGCTCGGTTCAAGATGATAAAGGTTAAACATATCCTGATACGCCGCGAAGGAACTTTCGCGCTGAAGTAGTCCGAAACCGCGAATGTTCGTCACAGAAAAAATTTGATGTCGCATGACTGCCGGGTTATCGAGCGGACGCCAAAGTGTTTCGCCGTTGTCCATGCGCACGAGCAAACCGTCGACGTCGTGGACTTCCGGACGGTAATCGTCAAACTTACGCTCGGAATTTTTTCCGAACCAAAACATGCCGGTCAATGGTGCCAGCCCAATTGTTTTGATCGGCGGCCGGTTTGTATTTGCTGGGTGGATGTCTTTGGGGTCGCGAAAAAACAGCACGGCGTCAACGTCGGCCACCGTTGTCTTGCCGGGTCGGATGAAAAATTCATATGCGCCCACGCAACTCACACTGTCCAGAATGGCAAACAGTGTCAATTCCGTGCTGTCCTTTTGCGGTTTGCCGAGCCACCAGTCCGTAAAAATCGGGAATTCTTCTGGACGGTCTGTCTCTCCACAATTCAGCGCCAGTCCGCGCGCGGACAAGCCGTAATGTTCATCTTTGCCAAGCAGCCGGAAATAACTCGCACCTAGAAACGCACCGAGTTCGTCCCATTGGTTTGTTTGGTTCAAATGATATAGCACGCGAAAACCGGCGTAACCGGTGTTGGCGGGAATTTCTTTTTGAATGTGCAGGTCGCCGTAATCAAAAAAATCCTGCACAAAACGAACCGGCTGCACGTGTGTCGAACTGAATTCGTTGATGTGCACCGGTTCCTGATAAAGGTAACCCGGATGAAAAAATTCGATGCGGAAGGGCAGATCGTCATCTGTCCAAAGTGCTTTATCGCGACGAAAACGGATTTCCCGATATTTATCGTAGTTGAGATTATCCTGTCGCAATACTTTCGGTAAATCGGCGCGCGGCGAATGAAACGGATGCTGCGCGCGTTCGGCAGCGCGCTTGACAACATAATCCAAAGTCACTTCGGCTGGTTCCGGACTGGCCAATATCCTTTCAGCCAGTGCAAATCCAATGATAATAACGAGACTTTTTTGCCGCCACATTTCGGACAAGAGGAAACCACAGCTGCCAAAATTTGCAAGTGTGTGACGAAACCGCCCAAAAAAGCCATTGTTTTACAGGGGTAATCGCCTAATCCAAAGTCTGCCGGTAGCGTTTAATGCCAATTGTAAGCATCACGATAAGGAACAATGCAATCGGCCACAAATCCGGCGCGATTTCGGAGATTCCATTTCCTTTCAATAAAATACCGCGCACGATTCGCAGAAAATGCGTCAGCGGCAGGCATTCGCCGATGTCCTGCGCCCAATTTGGCATTCCGCGAAACGGAAACATATAGCCGGACAACAAAATGTTCGGCAAAAAGAAAAACATTCCCATTTGCATCGCCTGCCGCTGGTTTCGCGCAATGGTGGAAAAGGTGATGCCGACCGCCAGATGCGCCATGATGAATAAAAACGCCACCGCGAGCAACAACGGCACGCTGCCGACCATCGGCACGTCGAACAAAAATTTCGCCGCCACCAGAATCAAAAAAATCTGGATATAGCCGACCATGATGTAAGGCACGATTTTGCCGATGATTACCTCGACTGGGCGCAGCGGCGTCGAAAGCAAATTTTCCATCGTGCCGCTCTCGCGTTCGCGCGTGATAGCGAGCGCCGTGATGATGACCATCGTCATCGTCAGGATCACACCCATGAGTCCGGGCACGATGTTATACTGCGTGATGTTTTCAGGATTGTAATGCTGATGCACGACGAGATTGAACGGCGTGGAACTCGTGCGAAGTTTTGCCAGCGGCCCGGTCAAGTCGCGGTTCAAAACGATTGGCGTCAGCGAATTCATCGCACCGACGGCGTAACCGATGGCCATCGGGTCGGTCGCATCGGCTTCGAGCAATAAATCCGGTTGTTCGCCGCGCAGCAATTTGCGCGAAAAGTCCACGGGAATTTCCACAACAAATTGCACTGTGCCTTCTTGCAATAATTTTTTAATTTCCGCCTCGCTTTGCGGTTCGCGCGTGATGTCGAAGTAACTGCTGTTGCGCATCGCCCAGACAATCGTGCGCGAAAACGTGCTGTTGTCGGCGGAATAAACTGCGGTCGGCAGATGTTTCGGATCGGAATTGATGGCGTAACCGAACAGGACGAGCTGAATCATCGGGATGCCAAGCATCATGGCGAACGTCAGCCGATCGCGCCGCATCTGGATAAATTCCTTCGCGACGATGGCGCAAAACCGTTGCCAGTTGAATTTCATTTTAGGAAAAATTGTCCTTCGCGGTTTCCATCAGGCTGATGAAAACGTCTTCAAGTCCCGATTGAATCTGTTTCCAATGATAATCGCCGGTGATCAGCGGACTCACGCTCGCGCGCAATTTTTCCGCGTCGCTGCCGCTGACGTGCAGCGTCGAGCCGAATGCGACAACCTGTTCGACGCCGGGTTTTCCTCGGATTTTTTCGGCGAGTTCGTGCAAATTTCCGCCGGTCACTTCCCACGTCGTCAGTTTTGAATTTTTTAAAACTTCGTCAACCGTGCCGCTCGCGAGCAGATTTCCATAGCTGATGTAGGCCACGCGATTGCAACGTTCCGCTTCATCCATGTAATGCGTCGTGATCAGCACGGTCAGCCCCGCGCCGGCAAGCTGCTGGATTTCGTCCCAAAAATCACGGCGCGCCTTCGGGTCAACGCCCGCCGTCGGTTCGTCGAGCAAAAGCAGTTGCGGCTCGTGGATCAGGCACGCGGACAACGCGAGCCGCTGCTTCCAGCCGCCGGACAATTCACCGGCCAGTTGTTTGCGGCGCTCGACCATGCCGAGACGCTCCAGACTTTTTTCAACGGCGGCTTTGCGTTGCGGCACGCCGTAAATGCGCGCGATGAAATCCAGATTTTCCTCGATGGTCAAATCCTCGTAAAAACTGAACCGCTGTGTCATGTAGCCGACGTGCTTTTTGATCTCGGCGCTTTGCGTGCGAAAATCATAATCAAGACACTGTCCTGTGCCGGCATCCGGCTTGAGCAAACCGCAGAGCATTCGCAGAAAAGTCGTCTTGCCACTGCCGTTCGGGCCGAGAAATCCGTAAATCTCCCCGTGCCGAACCTGCATGGCGATGTTGTTGACGACGGTGCGGTCGCCAAATTTTTTCGTGACCTCGTGAACGTCAATGACGAATTCGCTCGCACTCATCTCACGGAGAAATTTTCACATCTACCGGCTGGCCAGGGCGAAGTTCCGCCGCGTCTATCGGAGAAAATTTTGCCTCGATCATGAAAATCAATTTCGCGCGGTTCTCGCGATTGTATAAAACCGGCGGCGTGAACTCAGCTTGCGTGGAAATGTAATGGATCGTCGCCGAATACGGATGTGAACCACCGTCGAACGTGACGCTAACTGTCTGACCGGTTTTAATTCTCGGTAAAAATTCCTGCGGTACAAAAAACCGCACCTTGAGATTTTCCGACGGCAGCAAAACTACGACCGGATTTCCCGCCGCGACCCATTCGCCGCTGCGATAAAGTGTGTCCTGCACAAACGCATTCGTCGGCGCAAATTGTTGCTTTTGGTCGAAAAACCAGCGCGCCTTTGTGAGCGCGTCATTGAGCGATTCGACTTGCGCCACGTCAGAATCGCGTTGCGATTTTGCCTGATCGAGTTCCTCGGCGGAAATCACGCCATTATCAGCACGCAACTGTTCGCGGCGGGTGAGGTCGGATTCCGAAAGCGCGAGATTAGCTTCAGCCTGCGCTAAATTTTTCTCCGCCTGCCGGACGGCGGCGGATTCGGATTCACGTTCAAGTTCAAACAACAATTGTCCGGCCTTCACTTCGTCGCCACGCGTGACCGCAAGATTTGTGAGCGCGCCGCCAAGCGGTGAGGCGACATAAACATACTCTCCCTCGATGTAGCCTTGAAACACGTCCGATGAATTCGGGGAACAGCCCGCGAAGAAAACGGTGGCCAGCATCGTCAGTGTAAAAATTAAAATACTCCGCAGTTGCATTGCAATGAAGGAGAACCTAAGCCGTGTCAATTTGCAAGTTTGCGTCGCGTCGCTTAAATGATAAATTCACAGCGATATGAAGAAGTTGTTTTTCCTAGCACTCATTTGCTTCAGCGGCAACGCATTCTCACAAGGCACGGATACAAATTCAGCCGCCTGGATTTCGCGCCCATTGTCACTGGCGGACTGCCTGAATGTAGCACTTCAGCAAAACGCCACGATTCTTAAGGCGCAAAACGATCTTGAGGCATCACACGGCGTCGTCGTGCAGACGCGCGCCGTCGCGCTGCCGCAATTGACGGCGACGGGTCAATACAAATATACCGACCCAGACGCGATTGAAAATTTCCCAAATGCCCCCGCTTCTCCAAACCAAAATTGGAACGCGGGTATTCAACTCGTTCAATCCATTTACGAAGGCGGAAAAATGGTGGCCGCGTTTCGCGCCGCTGATGCCACGGAGCAGCAGGCACTGGCGCAATTTCAGACCGTTGTCGCCGACACACTGCTCAACACACGCATTGCCTATTATGATGTGCTGTTGGCCGCGCAGGAAATTACTGTCCACGAGGCGTCGGTAAACCTGTTGCAAAGAGAACTCGAAGACCAGCAACACCGCCTCGAAGCGGGCACAGTTCCAAAATTCAACGTGCTGCGCGCCGACGTCGCCGTCGCCAATGAGCGGCCGAATTTGATTCAGGCGCGAAACAGTTATCGCATCGCCAAAAACAATCTATCGAACCTGCTTGGTTACAATCTGCCGCGTGAAATTTGGGAGAATGTCCCGCTGAATCTGACCGACACGCTCGAAGCCGTGCCATATGATGTGAACTTGCCAGACGCCATCCAGCAAGCGCTTGCCAGACGTACTGAACTCGTCGCGCTGCGCAAGACGGTGGAATTGCAACGGCTTAACATCGTCGACGCCAAGTCCGGTTACAAGCCAGTTGTCTCGCTTTTTGCCGGTTACGACTGGTATAATGCGCAATTTACGCCGCCGGTCGAACTGGACCATGATATCCACGGCTGGAATGCCGGCGCGGAATTAAATTGGGATATTTTCGACGGCATGTTAACTCACGGCAAAGTCATCCAAGCCAAAGCGCTTTATGAAAAATCCAAAAACGATTTGAACGACGAAGCAAGACAAATCGAGCTCGATGTCCGTACCGCGTATTCTGATCTCATTGAGGCGCGCGAAGTATTGGATTCACAACAGGCGGTGCAGGCCGAGGCCGAAGAAGCCCTGCGCGAAGCCCGTTCCCGCGCTGAAGCTGGCACCGGCACGCAACTCGACGTGCTCGACGCCGAGACTTCGTTGACTCAGGCCCGCACGACGCAAGTTCAGGCGCTGCATGATTATGCCGTCGCCCGCGCCAGGTTTGAACGCGCCACCGGCGAAGACATGGCTCAAACTGAAAACGCGAAACCGTGATTTTATGGCAAAAATCCAACGCGCGTTGATTTCAGTTTCGGATAAGACCGGACTCGTGCCATTCGCACAAATTCTCGCGGCGAATGGTATCGAAATGATTTCCACCGGGGGCACGGCAAAAATTTTACGCGAAGCCGGATTCGCGGTGAAAGATGTCAGTGAACATACCGGCTTTCCTGAAATGCTTGATGGCCGCGTTAAGACGTTGCATCCCAAAATCCATGGCGGTTTACTGTTCATCCGCAGCAACGAAACTCACGACGCGACTGTAAAGGTGCACGGTATCCCGCCAATTGATCTCGTCGTCGTGAACCTTTATCCGTTCGAGCAAACCGTCGCAAAACCGGACGTGAGTCTGCATGACGCGATTGAAAACATTGACATCGGCGGACCTTCAATGCTGCGAAGCGCGGCAAAAAATAATGAAAGCGTGACTGTCGTGGTTGATCCGGAAGATTATGCTGAAATTGCCGCACAAATCAAAGTCAACGGCAACACAACTTTGGAATTGCGCCGCAAACTTGCCGCAAAAGTTTTTGCGCGCACGGCGGCTTACGACAACGCGATTGCGGCGCATTTGCAAACGGAATTTAAAGTGGCGCAGACTTCCAGCCTGCCGTCTTCACTCTCAATTTCCGTACCTTTGGCGCAAACACTTCGTTACGGTGAAAATCCGCATCAAGCGGCGGCGCTTTACGGTCGCTTCAATGAATTTTTCCACCAACTTCATGGCAAGGAACTTTCTTACAATAACATTCTGGATTTGACTGCGGCAGCTAATTTAATTGCCGAATTTGAAAAAGACGCGCCGACGCTGGCGATTTTGAAACACACGAATCCGTGCGGCGTCGGCCAGGGGGAAAATTTGCGCGAGGCGTGGGAGAAGGCTTTTGCAACCGATAAACAGTCGCCGTTTGGTGGAATCATTGTAATGAACCGAACTTTGGACGGTGTGTGTGCGGAAGCCATCGCGGAAATTTTCAGCGAAGTCATCGCCGCACCGGACTTCACCGACGACGCACTGGTAGTTTTACAAAGGAAGAAAAATCTACGGCTGCTGAAAATTTTGAAATCACCATTGGAAAGTTCGCCGTTCGATTTGCGCAGCGTGGGCGCAGATTCGTTTCTACTGCAGGAACGTGACTTGAAAATTATCAAGCGCTCGGATTTGAAAATTGTGACAAAACGGCAACCGACGGAAGCAGAATTACAGGCCATGCTATTCGGCTGGCGAGTGGTCAAGCATGTGAAGTCAAATGCAATTGTTTACGCGAATGCCGACCGAACGTTGGGCATTGGCGCGGGACAAATGAGCCGCGTGGATGCGAGCCGGATTGCAATCTGGAAAGCCAGTGACGCAAAACTTTCGATCAAAAACGGTGTTGTTTGCAGTGACGCATTTTTCCCGTTCGCCGACGGATTGATTGCCGCAGCGGAAGCGGGCGCAACGGCAGCGATTCAACCAGGTGGCTCGGTACGCGACACGGAAGTCATTGCCGCAGCGGATGAACGGAATCTGGCGATGGTGTTTACTGGCACACGGCATTTCCGGCATTAACAGGCGTGAAAACCGAAAGCTATCAAGAAATTAGCCAGTATATTAGTGCGAGCTCAACGAGGCAAACAATCGCAATGAGCGCCCAGACAAAAAATTCACGGGCGCGCAAACCGCGCTGATAAATAGTGGCGAGCCAGAACTGGAGTTTGGCAGAACCGAGAATAATGAAGTCGCCATTGCGAAGCAAGGCGGTTTGGACACACTGTCCGTTGACAGCCACAAGCGCATTTGCGATTGCTCTGACAATGAAGCCCTGTTGCCGCTGAAATTCCAAACTCAGATGCTGGCCCCAAACGCCGTCGTCTTCAAGTTTCAAATTATTTGTATCTGCACGTCCGATGTAAAAAGGGAAAAGGCGGACAACAATTTGGTTGCCCGCCTTTTTTCCTAAAAGAATGTTGAGTTGAATCATCAAAAGACACGTCGCGGCACTTGAATTTGATCGCCGGGATAGACGGGCAAGTCTTTTGACGGGTCTTCAAGCGCTTCATTACAATTCACTTTGATTTTTTCACCGTTGGCACGAATAAGCCAGACCTTTCGTTTATTGGCAAAATCAGTGAAATCGCCGGCAGATTGGATGGCTCTGGTGACAGTAGTCAGACCAACATAAAGCTGACGACCGGGAGTTTTCACTTCGCCGCCAACATAAAAGACACGATCCTGAGATTTCACAGTAACCGTCAGCCGGACATAGTATTTCGGAACGTAAAGGTCGTGAATATCATTTTGCAATTGGCCGGGCGTTTTTCCGGCGGCTTGAACATCTCCAATAAGCGGCAATGAAATTGTGCCATCTTCCTTAATGGCCACTTCATGGTCTGGGCTTGCGCTTTGCGAATCCTCTTCGGGCGGCGCGCCAAAAAGGGTTACGATTACTGTTTCACCGACATGAAGTTGATCAGCGTAAGCAACGGCTTGCCCTGTATCCGCCACTGGTGCGGCAGTTGCATCAACCATTGGAGGTGCCGGAGAATCGGAAAACACTGGCTGGTTGGAAGGTGCTGACGCGCAACTTGTGAGAATCAATCCCAAAAAAAGCGAACATAAGGACAGTCCGCACTTTGACAGTTTCCTAAATTGTTTCATTGGTGCTAATGCTTGCGAATTCCGACGTGAAATCAATACTTTTGTTTGATTTCTGCTTGAGCAGCGTCGTCAGAAGTTTTCGCATCAGCTCCTTGTTTATCATCATGCGAATAGTAATAATCGTAATAGTAGCCGCTGTAGTAGTAATAGCTTTCGTCCTGCGACATGTTGATATTGTTGAGAACGATGCCGATGAGGTTGCCGCCGACCTTTTCGACCAATTGTTTGGCGCGAATGTTCATTGGCTGCGGGTAACGACGGTATTGGATAACCTGTATCGCTATATCTACTTCACTGGCCAAAACAGAAGCGTCGCTTACACCCAAGATTGGAGGGGAATCGAAGAAAATATAATCGTAACGTTGTTTCAATTCGGTGATCAAGTCTTTCATCTGCGGCGAATTCAAAACTCCCATGGAACTACTGGGTAATTTGCCGCTGGCCATGAAATCAAGCGTCGGCAGGCTTGTTCTCTGAATAACTTCTTCGAGTGTATTTTGTTTAAGCAGGTAACTAACCAAACCTGTGGCGTTACTTAAGCCAAGAATTTTGTGCAACGTAGGACGACGTAAATCGGAATCCACAACGAGAATCCGGCCACCAGATTGAGCAAAGATAGTAGCCAAGTTGAGTGTAGTTGTGGATTTGCCTTCTCCAGCTCCCGCACTGACAATGGCAATGGTATTCAGTTTTTCGTCTTTGCAAGAGAATTGAATGTGTGTTCGCAGAACACGATAAGCTTCGGCGTGGTGGTTCTCAGCATCTTCTTTAATTAGAGAACCAACATTTTGTGGAATGACACCGAGCACGGGCAATTGCAGTGCACGTTCAACATCATCAATCGTCTTGACGCTGGTGTCCAGATATTCAATGAAAAACGCCAATCCAACACCAACAACCAGACCGACAACAATACCCAAAATGATGTTCAAAGGCTTGTTGGGACGAACAGGATCTTTGCCCGGCTCTGCCTGGCGTGTTATTTCCACCATGGCAGTCTTGGGAATTGAAAGATCCAGTTTCTCCGATTCAATTTTTGCATAAAGAACTTTGTGCAAATCAACCAGGTTTTCAAGTTTGCGCTTTTCTTCCCAATAGGGCTGGCCTCTTGTGACTTCTTCCTGATCGTTTTTTCGGGCATCTTCAACATCGGCGACAAGCGAGTCGAGTGCGGCTTTTTGAGCGCTCACGTTGTTTGCCAGGCCAGCCATGATTCCACTTACCCGGTCATCAATTTCATGATTAAGTTCGTCTACCAAATTTTGAACGCGAATTACATCTGGGTGTTGGGAGGAATAATCACTCTTTAAAGTGGCAAGTTTTTGTTGACCTTCATCCAAATCCGTGAGCAACGTCGTCAGCGTTGTGTCTTGAACTGCCGTTGGAAGAACATCACGCAATTTTTCAGGGCTTAATTGTTGAAGTTCGGTCAATTGCTTTTGCAATTTCATATAAGTCGCTTCACCTTCGATACGCTGTTCGATAAATTCCTTCAATTCATCTGGCGTTATTGTGGGCGTCGACATGATGGAATTGGGATCCGTGTCATTAATGTTTAGTTCCTTGCGTAATTGATCCACTTTTTCCTGCTCGGCCTCAATTTGCTGCTCTTCCTCATCAAAACTTTCTTGCAAAACTTTAATGCCGCCCATTGATTGTTGCATGCGCAGGTTCAGGCGGTAATTACGATAAGCTTCAGCAATGGCATTGGCGATGCGCGCTGCTTCATCTTTGTCCTCACTATAGACGGTAATTTCGATCAATTTGGTATTGCGAACGGTGTCTAAGGTCATCCGCTTTTTGAGCAACTCCATCGTTTCAGAAGTTTTGAGGGTCTCACCGCCGGCATATTTTTTACCCCATTCGGTATTTAAATTAAGATTTTCAATAACTTGGCCGAGAACAACTTGATCTTGGATAATCTCAAAAGCAGTTTGAATGAAATAAGGATCGTATGGAAGATATGACTGGGTGTCGGTGAGTCCGCGGATGTCATTGATGTCAGGATCAACCTGCATCCGGGTGGTGCTGGAATAGGATTCTGGCAAAATAAACGTCACTACTGTGGCAGTAATGGCAACAAGAAGAAAAACGGCAATAATTACAGTCTTGCGAATGCGGATAATACGCCAGTAATCCAGAAAGTGCAGTTTTGCCTCCTGGGCTGGTTCAATTTTTATTGGATCCATAATGCTCAAAAAAAATGGGAGCCAGAGTAATGACTCCTGCTCCCGTTCAAACGTTCAAAACATCTCAATTTTCAAAAAAGCCAAACTTAGTAAGCAGCAGTAATGCCTATGTAAGCGCGGTTCCGTTTATAACTTTGCCCTAACGACGCTGGCAAATTTGAGTCAAGGTCATCAAAGTTATAACCGATTTCAGCGGAAATATGCGGGTTAAAGGCGTAAGACAGGTTAAGTCCCAACGAATACCAAGTTTCTGAAGTACCATCATTTGCGCCGCCATTTACAGTAGAGTATTGGATTCTACCATTGATGTTACCAACCAATTGCGGCGTGAATTGATGATTAATAGAACCATATATTGTTGAACTTTCTTCATCCAAATCAATCTGGCCGGAAGCACTCGCCGCTGTAATATAAGGGGCTGCATTTCGAGCTTGCGTGAAACCAACTTGCACATAGCTGCCGGGCAAATAGGTGTAGGTTCCTGACAAATCCACGTATGGAGAGGTCGTGCTGGTCGAAGAAACACCTGCTGGAGGATTGTAATAGTCCGTAATTTGAGCTCCCAACTTCAGTGCAACCGTCAAATTATCAAGAGGATTATATTGCACGTTTGCATACACAAAATGCGAACGGTTATCACGGTTATCACTCATATATTTTGGCGGCCCAGCCAAAATAACCTGATTTGCCGTGTAATTTATTTGTTGATACTGATAACCGATACCTACTTTAGCTGTTGGAATAACTTGCCAGAACAAATCCACAGAGGCCAGATTCTCCAACCGGTCAAGTTCCCCTGAATAGGTGCTGTTGTCGTAATGATAAAGGGTGTTCTGATAACCCAATTCGGAGCTCAAAAGCCTCGTCCACTGTGTGTCCAGCTTGATTGAACCGGTATTGACAAGGGTGTTGCCGGAGGTGCGCAATGCCACTCCGCTACCCAGTGCTAAATCCGGTTCTTGAGAATAAACTAACGAATCACGAACGCTTGCCTGCCAGCTTTCACTGAATGAATGACTCAACCAAGCATCGAATTGATCCGACTGGTCAATCGGGTTTGAACCGATATCCTGACGATCCTGATAGTAATACAGTCCATAAGTATAGCGAAGACCAAAATCAGTCTGCTCCAAGGGAATGTCCAAGCCAAAAGACGGACTGACTTCAAAACCGATGCTGCTACGTCTAAGAGCGGAACCCGCGGGTGCCGTGTTGTAGTTATCATCATAGAATCCACGCAACGTGCCTGACAAGCTCCATATTTTGGAGGTTTGCATTGAACTCGAATCTTGAGCGTGAAGGCCAACCGTTCCAACCGCCGCCAAGCCGACAGTAAGTGCAATTTTTCTCATAATATTTTACTTTTTCGTCCCTTATCTAGACATTATAACAACATTAAACAACACACACAAATGCCAAACTGAGGCTGATTTAGCCAAAAAGAAGCTACTGTGTCAAAACTTTTTTTGCTTTTTTTTAATGTAGGTTATCGCCTTACGAATTATTTGAACAATTCTCCAAACAACTTTAAATGCATTAAGTATTCGAGGCTTTTGCCTTTCCTAAGCGTCTTATTTTTAACTTCTTTGCCAGATTTTTAAAGGACAAAATATTGATTACATCTTCTTTCTCAAGCCAACCCTTTCTGGCGATACCGGCTCCGAGTCGTAAAAATCCTGTATTTTCATTCCGATGTGCATCTGGATTTATAACACACTTTGCCCCCTTTGATTTTGCATATGGCCACAACCGCCAATCCAAATCAAAACGATGTGGATTACAATTCAACTCAACCCATGTGCCTGTTTCAGCGCAAGCATCAATAACTGCCTGCGCGTTCACCGGGTATGGTTCGCGTTCTAACAATAATCGCCCGGTCATATGTGCGATAATGTGTACGAACGGATTTTGTGCCGCACGAATTAATCGTTTGGTGTTTTCCGCTTCATCGCCGGACGGAATGTGCAAACTCGCCACAACGACATCCAGTTGCGCAAGCACTTCGTCGTCAAAATCCAACCGATCGCGTAAAATATCCACTTCGGTTCCGGTCAACAGCCGGAAATCACAGCCGCGTTCGGCCAACTTCTCGTTAATTTTTTTGATTTCCTTGATTTGCTCGCGCAATCGCTTCGCGTCAAGGCCATTTGCCTGAAACGATGATTTCGAGTGATCGGTGATCGCCCAGTATTCGAGACCAAGGTCGTACATGAACTCCGCAATTTCTTCAAGCGTATTATGGCCGTCACTCCAAGTCGAATGATTGTGGAGCGAGCCTTTTAAATCGGTCCATTCGATCAACTTCGGTAAATCATTTTTTTCTCCAGCGGCAAATTCGCCATGGTCTTCGCGCAGCTCCGGCGGGATCAACGGCAAATCCATTTTTGCAAAAATTTCCGCCTCGTCCTTGCATGGCACGAGCAATTTCGGATCGCGCGTTTCTTCCTTTGATTTAAACAAGCCATATTCATTCAAACGCAAACCGCGCGCAATCGCCCGCTGGCGCATGACAATGTTGTGTTCCTTGCTGCCGGTAAAATAAGCGAGCGCGAATGGATATTCCTTGTCGCTCACCACACGCAAATCGCATTGAATGCCGCCCTCTAAAATCACACTGGCTTTAGTTTCTCCTTTGGCAATGACTTTGATAACGCCCGGTTGCAGGATAAAATACTCAATCACCTCTGTCGGCTTTTTTGAAGACGCCAACAAATCAATATCGCCAATAACTTCCTTAAATCGGCGCAAACTGCCCGCTGAACTGCAACGAATGACATCCGGATGTTCGCGCAAACGTTCCAACAAAGGTTCGGCAGCCAGCAGCGCATCACTTAACAAATGTTTCGACGCGTAATTTCGCCGACGTTCGATGCCTTCCAAAATATTTGATTGCGTTTTTTCGCCGAAGCCATCGAGTTCAGCGACCTTGCCCGCCTTGCACAGAGCCTCGAGTTTTTTCACCGAATCCACATCAAGCTTTTTGTTCAATACCTGGATTTTTTTTGGTCCAAGTCCTGGAATCTCCAGCATCTCAATCAAACCCGGCGGAATCGAAGCCTTCAACTCATCATAATATTTTAACTTTCCAGTCGTGACGAGTTCAGTGATTTTTTGTTCGAGCGCTTTGCCGATGCCCTTGATTTCGCCCAATCGTTTTTCGGCAATGATTTTTGCCAGCGATTCGTTGAGGCTTTCAATCGTGCGTGCGGCGTTTGTATAAGCACGCGTCTTGAAGGGATTTTCGCCCTGTAATTCCAACAAGGTTCCGATTTCAACGAGAATTTCCGCGACTTTGTCTTTGTCCATGCGCCAAGCATGTAGGTGCAAGTTCCAAGTTTCAAGTTGTGTCTTGCTTCGGTAAAATGTGCGCATGTCGAAACGCAAACAACTGCCTATCGCCTTGACCATCGCCGGCTCGGACAGTGGTGGTGGCGCAGGCATTCAAGCCGATTTGAAAACGTTCGCCGCCCTGGGCGTTCACGGCACAAGCGCAATAACCTGCCTCACCGCACAAAATCCCAAACGTTTTCTGGGCGTTGAATCCTGCTCGCCAAAAATGTTGCGTCAGCAAATCGAAGCTGTGTTTGAAGAATTTTCGCCAGCCGCCGTGAAAACTGGAATGTTATTTTCGACAGAAAACTTTCAGGTCGTCGCGCAATTCTTTCAAAAGCAAAAATGTCCGCTGGTTGTTGATCCGGTTTTAATTTCAACCAGCGGCGCAAAATTGCTTGAGCCAAAGGCGATTCAAATTTTGAAAGAAAAACTTCTGCCGCTGGCAACACTCGTCACACCCAATTTGTACGAGGCTGAAATCCTAACCGAGCAAAAAATTTCATCCGTTGAAAACATGCGAGCCGCAGCACGAAACATTCGCGCGCAATCCGGTTGTGCCGTGCTTGTCAAAGGCGGCCACTTAAAAGACGCTCGCGAAGCAACTGACATTTTTTTTGACGGCAAGACGGAATTACTTTTGAACGCATCATTGATCAAAGGCATCCGCACGCACGGCACGGGTTGCACGTATTCAGCCGCGATTTGCGCCGCGCTCGCGCTCGGACATGATTTGCCGCGCGCGGTCAAAATCGGGAAACAATTTGTTACGGCGGCAATTTTGCACAGTTACAAAATTGGAAAACATTTTGCGCTGAACCAAACCGGCTTCACGCGAGTCCGCCGTTGACGCGGATGTTCTGGCCGCTGATCCAACGTGCGGCGTCGCTCGCCAAAAATGCAACTACCTCGGCGATTTCCAATGGCTGACCAAGCCGGCCGAAGGCAGATTGTTTTCCAAAAAAATCGATTTGCTCCAAGGTTTTGCCTTCCAAAAATAATTCCGTCTCCGTCGGACCGGGAGAAATGGCGTTGATGGTGATGCCGCGCGGTCCCAATTCCTTTGCGAGCGAGCGCGTAAGCTGCTCCACTGCGCCCTTGGTGGCAACATAAGCACTGTAATTAGGCATGAATCTCGCCGTTGTCGAACTAGACAAATTGATGATCCGTCCGCCTTCCGCCAGCCGCGTCGCAGCCTGTTGACAGGCAAAAAAGACGCCTTTTACGTTGACGGCAAAAATGCGGTCAAATTCTTCTTCCGTCGTGGTGCTGACCGGCTTGGTGAACATCAGGCCGGCATTGTTGACCAAAATATCCAGTTTGCCGAAATGCGCGATTGTTTCATCAAACATCCTGACCACTTCCGACACGCGCGCAACATCCGCTTGAACGGCGAAGGCGTTGCCGCCCGCCGCCTTGATTTCAGCCACGACTTTCTGCGCTTCAGCCGCGTTGCGTGAATAATTGACGGCGATGGCTGCTCCGGCGCGGGCGAGGCGTCCGGCAATCGCGCGTCCGATGCCGCGCGATGCGCCGGTGACCAACGCAACCTTTCCTTTCAATGTGTCATTCATAAATTTCGCCGCCAGATTCGTCCATAAAAGTGTTTTGCACAACATCGTCACGCAAAAATTATGGTCGGCGCAGCCGGAAAAATTCTTTCGCGTTTGTCGCGTTGAGCAGAATGTAATTCTGGTTGTTCGTCAAAACCGGCGATGGAATGTTGTTTGTGCTCCAGACGGACGACGAAGTTAAATTGGTCGTGGCTTCAACGACAAAACCTGCCGGATAAACCGGCCATGAAAGCGCGGTGTCCGTGCCAGACGGCGAGATGCTTAACGCCAGGGAAAAAAATTCAAATGCGAGCGCATAAGTTTCCGGATCGCTGACGGAATTTGCGGCGCTTTTCAAAACCTGCAAATCGTAGCGGCCCTGCGGCAATTGCGGAATAAATATGTGTTGAACGTTGTCCACGACACTGGTGCTCGCCGCCACCAAGTTGCTGGACAACACGTCGTATAAAAAAAGCGAGAGATTGTTTATATTGGTCTGATTTTGCTGACGGTTCCAGACGAGCGTAATGGTCGCGGTGAACGTCGCATTGTTCGAGCCGTTGGTGACGTCGAAATAATAATGGTTCACACCATCTTGCGCGGGATTCAAAAAAAACCTGGCACCGCTGGAAATGCTTTTAAAATCCCAGCCACTCAAAGCGCTGATCGTGCCACTATTACCGGTTGGTGGATGCGGATCACCACTGGTAACGCTGGTTGAAATGATAAAGGGGTGTTCGCCGCCAGTGAGTTGTTCGTAGGAATTGAACACGTTTAACACGCCCGCGCCATAGCGATAGTCAAGCGGCGAAGGAGCATTGTTCGTCCAATCGGCGGGTTTGACCGCACCATTAAGCAGCAAAGCTTTGACCGTCCGCATATCCGCTGCAGAATTGGTGTCGCTCCCGCCATCGCCGCGCAGTCCGGCTTGCATTAGAACCGCGGCCGCACCTGCAACATACGGTGTGGAAAAACTAGTCGCGCCTCCAGGTGCAATGATGTCTGGTTTGCAACGACCATTGTCAATCGTCGGACCGACGCTTGAACTTCCGTCGGAAACGCCGACACCGATACCATTGTAACAAGTTGCTGGTGGATTCACGTGCGCCGGACTGCCGTTGCCCGCGCCGGAGCAGAAAAGCGTCCCATATTCCACAGCGTAATTGTCATAAGCCGAATCAATAGACTGTTGATCGCTGACGGTAGATTGGCTGCCATTAGTTTCGGTAAAAATGAAACTTTGATTCACGACGGGCTCGTTGATGTTGGCTGGAAGCGGCGACATAATAATTGAATTGTAAAAATAATCCGCCTCGTAATTGTCCACATGTGCAACATTGGTGGCCACGCCACCGGATAGTCCATAAAAATTGTAAGCCACATCGTCAGCATGCCAGGAATCCGTCCCCAGTGGGTTGGGATAATTATTGGTTGAACCGCTGCTGGAATAGTAAGCAAACAAACTCGCCGGTTGATTGAGCACATAATTTTCATTGGTTGGATTGACTTCCCAAGTCAGCAGGTCGGCGGTCAGTGAAGCCTCCGTTTGTGCCACATAAATGCCCGCACCATTTACATTTGTTGTCACCGTCCGCAACAAAGTTACGCCGATAGTGTCGAGATTGGATGCCCGCACATCCATGACCATAATTCCGATAAAAATTAAAATCGCCGCGATTGGTGGTTTTAACGAAGGTTTCATATTTTCCGGCTTCCAGAAAAGGTAACATTTTCGCGGAAAAATTCCAGTCACAGGTAAAAAGTTAAATTTTGAGAATTTTGTGCCATTTTGCGACCGCTGAATTAAATTGTATTCGTGTCCGACACGCTCGTCGTCAACGAAATCTATTTGAGCCTGCAAGGCGAAAGCACCTTCGCCGGGCTGCCGTGCATTTTCATCCGGCTCACCGCCTGCGATCTGCGCTGCTCGTATTGCGACACGGCCTATGCTTTCACCGAGGGCAAAAAGAAATCGCTCGCGGAAGTTCTGGCTGAAGTTAAGAAATTGGCCGAACCGTTTTCAAATTCAAAATTCAAAATTCAAAATTCAAAACTGCCTTTGATTGAATTGACCGGCGGCGAGCCGTTGCTTCAGAAAAATTCCCTGCCGCTGATGAAATCACTTTGCGACGGCGGCTTCACCGTTTTGATTGAAACCAGCGGCGCGCACGACATCTCAAAAATTGACCCGCGTGTCCGGCGCATCATGGATTTGAAATGTCCGAGCAGCGGCGAAGTTGAACGCAATTTATTTTCCAACCTCACGCATTTGAAATACACGGACGAAATCAAATTTGTCATCGGCGCGGTTGAGGATTACGAATGGGCAAAAAAACAAATCACCGCGCACAAACTCGATTCCATTTGTCCGCTGCTGCTTTCCTGGGTGCATCCGCTCGCGCCGGAACAGCAGAGCAAAGCGCTGAAAAAAGTTCCCGCCGGACTCACGCCGATTTCGCGAAAAGATCTGGCGGAAAAAATTATCGCCGACGCGCTGCCCGTCCGTTTTCAAATCCAGCAGCACAAAATCATCTGGCCGCCGGAGCAGCGCGGCGTTTGAACGATATGGAAAAAGTTCCTGAAAGCATTTTGGATTCCGACCTCTGGAATCGTGTTTGGTGGTCTTGGCGTGGCGCAGCCAAGCCGCCCGAACGCGAAGAATTTGTCAGATATTTATTGCGCGCTTATGAATCAAGGAACGTGACATATATGGAGCAAGACGGCTCGTGGCCGATTATCTGGCGGCAAGCCAAAGGTGTTTCTGTTTGGGACGAGTCAGGGAAAAAATACTTGGATTTGACCGCCGCATTTGGAGTCGCGGCCATGGGACATGCAAATCCTCAAGTGGTTCGCGCCGGAACGCAGCAAATGAAAACACTTTTGCACGCGATGGGCGACGTGCATCCTCACGCGTTGAAAGGTTTGCTCGCGAAGGAACTCAGCCAACTGACTTTTGGACGGTGGTGGTATGACTACCAGAAATTGCTTGGCAAAATAGAATTCGGGTCAGCAAAGACCATTTTCTGCAATTCAGGATTTGAGGCCGTGGAAGCTGCGCTCAAAACCGCATTTCTCGCCACCAAGAAACGCGGCGTCATTGCGTTTGAAGGCGCGTATCATGGACTTGGCTATGGTGCGTTGATGGCGACTCACCGCGAACATTTTCGTTCACCCTTTCGGGAACAATTAGCTGACTTCTCACATTTTGCGAGTTTTCCCATTACTCAAACCGATCTTAAACGAACCCTGAAACAAATCCGCGCGATTTTGCGAAAACATAAAATCGGCGCAATTCTCGTCGAGCCGATACAAGTTCGCGCGGGCGTGAGAATTCCCGCAGACGGATTTTTGCAAGCCTTGAGAGGGATTGCAGAGGAAAAGCAAGTCGTGTTGATTTACGATGAAATTTACACCGGCTTTGGACGAACGGGAACATGGTTCGCCTGCGATCATCAAATTGCACCGCCGGATATTGTTTGTCTCGGCAAAGCGCTCACCGGTGGCTTTCCGCTTTCTGCCTGCGTTGGCCGTGCAGATTTGATGGACGCCGCGTGGCCGCCGACTTCGGGCGAAGCCATCCATACGAGCACTTATCTTGGTCATCCGGTCGGCTGTGCAATGGCGCTTGCACAAATTGAAGAATTGAGAGGCGGCTGGGAGTGCAAAAAAGAGCCGATTTGGCCGGCAGGCCAACGCGGACATTTTTTGCTTCGCCGCTTGAAGTCAATCAAGCCTCCGCAAGGATTTGAAATTGAAGTGCGCGGAAGAGGATTGCTGGCTGGCGTCGAGTTGAAATACCGCGATGGCAAACCTGCAACGAAACTGGTTCTTGCCGTCATTAAATCCATGCTTCATCGCGGCTACATTTTGCTGCCTGAAGGTGAACACTCGAACGTGATCAGCTTTTCTCCACCACTAACCATCACGCGCAGACAGCTTGGCAACACCGTGGCAGCTTTGAAGAAAGCAATTGCGGATTGTGCAAAAAATCTCGCATGAAACTTTCCGAAATGCGCGAGGTTTTGACGCGGCGCGACATCCAGCTCACGAAATCACTCGGCCAGAATTTTCTCCACGACGTCAACCAGTTGCAAAAAATCGTCGAGGCCGCCGAACTTACTCCGAGCGACAAAGTTTTGGAAATCGGGCCGGGACTTGGACCGTTGACGGAATTGCTTTTGGAAAAAGCCGGCGAAGTTTTGGCGATTGAAATGGATTTGCGGCTCGTGGAATTTTTGCGGGAACTTTTTAATTCAAAATTCAAAATTCAAAATTCAAAATTTGAATTGGTCCACGACGACGCACTGGAATTTTTGCGGCGCGAGCCACATGACTGGAGCGATTGGAAGCTCGTCGCGAACCTGCCGTATTCCGTCGCCTCGCCGATTCTGGTGGAGCTCGCGCAATCGCCCCGGGGGCCGGAGCGCATGGTCACGACGCTGCAACTCGAAGTCGCGCAGCGGCTGATGGCGCGGGCGGACGACGACGATTACGGCGTGCTGACGCTGCTCGTCCAGCTCGATTACGAGCCGCGCGACAGCTTCAAGATTCCGGCGGACTGTTTTTTCCCCGCGCCGAACGTGGATTCGATGTGCGTGGTGTTGCGCCGCCGCGCCCGGCCCTTGCTCGCCGACGGCCAGCGCGCCGCGTTCGTGAAGATCGTGAAGCGCGCGTTCTCGCAACGGCGCAAGATGATGCTGAAACTGTTGAAACAGGATTGGGCGGCGGACAAACTGGCGTCCGCATTTGCCGAATTAAAAATCTCGCCGCAGGAACGCGCGGAGAAATTGAGCTTGGAGCAGTTTGTGGCGCTGACGGAAAAACTTTCTGCTTAAAATTATGTCGGATCAAAACAGAAAAACAGAACAACTTGCCAAAAAAGCGGTCGTCCTTTATGAAGAAAAAAACGGCAGAAAAATTCTCCACAAAGAAAAAATAAGAGGTCAAGGCTATGATCTTGTTACCGAAGAAGCCGCGGGTAAAAAACGCTTCATTGAAATTAAATCAACAGCAAAAGATTTTCACAAACAACGATGGTTGGAACAAAAACAGTTCAAACGAATGCAGAGTGAAGACAATTACTGGATATATCTTGTTTTAAGCGTAACAACCAAGTCTGCAAAAATTCGACCTGTTCACAAAAAAGATTGGCCATCAAAGCCAAAACGCAAAGAAATCAAACGTTGGTATGAAATTTCCGATGAATTACAAAAAGATGCCGAAGAAATTTCAATTAAAGAACCTTGAAAGTATTTTTGATGCCATCAACGAGCACACAGGCGCGGCTTGATTTATTCCGCATCTGCCATAATTTGACTGCATGAAGAACTGGATTGTCGCTGACCCGGAACATTTGGGCGGAAGCCCGCGTGTGCGCGGCACGCGCATTTCCGTGGCGCTCATCCTGGAGTCGCTCGCCGCCGGCCTGTCGGTCGCCGAAATCGTGGACGCGTATCCGAGCCTGACCGAGGAATCGGTGCGCGGCGCGCTGGCGGAACTGGCGCATCAAAAAGAACTGCAACCGGCGTGAAAATCCTGCTGGACGAGAACCTGCCGCGCAAACTCGTCGCCGCGTTGCGCGCGGAAGGCCACGAAGTCGAGTCGGTCATCACGTTGCGGATGCAGGGTCTGGACAACGGAAAACTTTACCAGTTCGCGATTCAAAATTTCGAGGTCTGTTTCACGCGCGATTTTGGTTTCATCAACAATGTTCGTCAGGGCAAAGCACCGGAAAAATTCAAATTGCTGCGTGTGACGCTGGAGCAAAAGTCGCAAGACGAATTTATCAAGGATTTTATTGTCGCATTTCGCGCGATGGATTTGAAAAAATTCCAGCACGGCGACGACTGGCCGTAAATTTTATTTCCACAAATCTGCCGCATGAACGAAGAAATTTTTGACATCGTCAACGAGCGCGACGAGGTGGTCGGGCAGAACACGCGGCGCGAGGTTCATGCACGCGGGTTGTGGCATCGCGCGGTGCATGTGCTGGTGTTCAATGCGCGCGGCGAGGTGTTTCTCCAGAAACGCTCGATGCGCAAGGACATCGCCGCCGGCAAATGGGATTCGTCGGCGTCCGGCCATCTGGACAGCGGCGAGGATTACGACGCGTGCGCGGTGCGCGAGGTGCGCGAGGAGATCGGTTTGCGCTTGTCGCAGCCGCCGCAACGACTTTTCAAGATTGATGCGCGCCAGGAGACGGGCTGGGAATTCTGCTGGATTTACCGCTGCAAAAGCGAAGGGCCGTTCGTCTTGCATCCCGATGAAATCGAGACGGGCGATTGGTTTGCGCCGGACGCGGTGACGAAGTGGGTGAATGAAAAGCCGCAGGATTTCGCGAGCGCGTTTGTTTTGATCTGGAAAATGTTTTTGGCCACCAAATCGCCAAGTTGACTTTACTTGCGGCGAAAATGGAGTAGTTGTTTAGCCATGCAAAATTATTACGTTCCGATCATTGTGGAGCAGACCGGGCGCGGCGAGCGGAGTTGGGATATTTATTCGCGGCTGCTGGTTGACAGGATTATTTTTGTCGGCACGGCGGTGGACGACAACGTCGCGAACATCCTCATCGCGCAGCTTTTGTTTCTGCAGATGGCCGATCCGAAGAAGGACATCCATCTGTATATCAATTCTCCCGGCGGCAGCGTCACGGCGGGTCTGGCGATTTACGACACGATGCAGTATCTCACCTGCGACGTGAACACCTATTGCGTCGGTCAGGCGGCGAGCATGGGCGCGGTGCTGCTTGCGGCGGGCACGAAGGGCAAGCGTTATGCGCTGCCGAACGCGAACATCATGATCCATCAGGTGCTGGGCGGCGCGGAAGGCCAGGCGAGCGACGTGGAGATCCGCGTGAAGTATATGCTGAAATTGAAACAGCGGTTGAACGCGATTTTGTCGAAGCATACGGGCAAGCCGGTGGAACAGGTTGAACGCGATTGCGACCGCGACAATTTCATGTCCGCCGACGAGGCGAAGGCTTACGGCATCGTGGATCACGTCGTGCAATCGCGAAAAGAAATCCCGGGCGGAATGGAAAAGGCGGCGGCGATTGCGTGAATGAATTCGCCATTCGTAATTTGAAATTCGCAATTTAACATGGCTCGCCCGACCAACATCACGATGTGCAGTTTCTGCGGCAAGTCGCACGCGGAAGTCCGCAAGCTCATCTCCGGGCCGGGCGTTTACATCTGCGACAACTGCATCATCCTTTGCAAAAACGTCCTCGACCGCGAATTGCAGGTGCAGGCCGAGAAAAAACAGCCGAAGTTCACCGTGCCCAAACCGGCGGAAATCAAACGCCAGCTTGACCTTTATTGCATCGGGCAGGAACCGGCGAAAAAAACTCTGGCCGTCGCCGTTCACAATCATTACAAGCGCATCCAGCCGGAAGCCGCGCCGGAAAATGACGACGCGAAATCCGCGCGCGTTGATCCGCACGCCGGAGTTGAGATCGAGAAGAGCAACATTTTGATGATCGGACCGACGGGTTCGGGAAAAACCTTGCTCGCGCGCACGCTGGCGAAAATTCTCGACGTTCCGTTTGCGATTGCCGACGCGACGACGTTGACCGAGGCTGGTTACGTCGGCGAGGACGTGGAGAATATCATTTTGCGCCTCCTGCAAAATTCCGATTACGACGTGAAGCGCGCGCAACGCGGCATCGTTTACATTGACGAGATTGACAAGATCGCGCGCCGGTCGGAAAGCGCGTCCATCACGCGCGACGTGAGCGGCGAAGGCGTGCAGCAGGCGTTGCTGAAAATCCTCGAAGGCACGGTCTGCAATGTCCCGCCGCAGGGCGGACGCAAACATCCGCAGCAGGAATACATCCGCGTGGACACGACGGATATTTTATTTATTTGCGGCGGCGCGTTCACCGGTTTGGAAAAAATTGTTCAACGCCGTCTCGGCCGGCACACGATGGGATTCAGCGCCATCGGCGAAACACATAAAACTTCCTCGCACGCCGCGCGCGACGAAATGTTGTCGCACGTCGAGCCGGAAGATTTGCTGAACGCCGGTTTCATTCCCGAATTCGTCGGGCGGTTGCCCATCGTGACGACGCTCGCGGAATTGACCGAGGACCAGATGGTTTCCATTTTGACCGAGCCGAAGAACGCGCTGACGAAACAATTCGCCAAGCTCATGGCGATGGAAGGCGTGGAGCTGGAATTCACGCCCGACGCGCGGCGCGAACTGGCGGCGCAGGCGCTGAAAAAAGGCACGGGCGCGCGGGCGTTGCGCGGGCTGATCGAGAAGCTGATGCTCGACGTGATGTTCGACGCGCCGGACAACGCGAGCATCGCCCACGTCAAGATCACGCGGCAGGTCGTGCGCGGCGAAAGCCAGCCGATTGTCAGACGGAAGCAGGACGCGGAGGCGGCGTGAAAAATTGCAAATTGTGACCGACCCCACTCATGCCAAGCATCACAGAAACCTTGATTAAAAATGCAACTTTCACAATCGTTGTATTTTTGACAGGGGTAGTCTTGGTCATTTGGGCTGTGGTTGGGACGGTGACAGTTTCATCATCAGCGGGTTTTACGTTGCACTCAACTGCGGCTCGAATTGGAGTAGGAGTGCTTGGACTTGGAATGGTATTAGTCTCGGCATATGCGGAGTTTCGCCAATACTTCCAAAGACAAAAGTCGGATTTGAGTTCAGCACCAAAAATTTATACATACGATATTTTCATTTCATCGGTTCTTGCAGGATTTAAGGACGTCAAAAAGCTTCAGACAGAAAGAGAAGGAATACTGCGGATAGTAAATACTTTAGAAAATGAGTTTGATTACAAGGTATATTACGCAGGACGCCATATTACTAATGCTAAATCTTTCGGCGAATCAGATATTACAGATACAGGGTTTTTGCGTCCTACAGGTGCCGTTCAAACTCTTCCAGCAAGTAGATATTTTATTCTCATTTATCCTGAAGAAATTCTTAGTAGCGTTTTATTCGAAGCTGGGATTGCCTCTGTGGTATGTGAGAAGTGCTATTACTTTGTTCGGAAGAAGGAGCATCTTCCGTTTCTGATGCAACATATACCTCAGATGTCGCCGACTGTGGAGACGTATACCTACAAAAATTTGGATGATTTGGAGCGAGTTCTTAAAAGTAGCCATGCGAAGCTGTTCCCTGAAGCGACACCGAATAAGCCTGGTCATTAATTTCCGTTATTTTTCGTCTTTAGTGGGTCAGTCCTTTGTATTGAAATAAAATCGTCTTCTGCAAAAAATTCACACGCCAATATCTTCATTCCAAAGTTCCGGTCTGGCTTGGATGAAATCGCGCATGAGCCGGATGCACGCCGGGTCTTGCAGCACTTCCACTTTAGCGCGCAAAAATTTGCCGGATAACATCCTCAATCGGCACTTCCTGAATATCAATGTCAGTCACCGGCAAATCATCGAGCAGCGATTTGCAAACGACGATGACGCGGTCGCGTTTCACCTTGAGCGTGATGGCGCTCGGCGTTTTCTCCAAGACTTCGCCGTAACGCGAAAGATTTTCATTCGGATGCGCATCCGTATTGGCGCACTGAATCGTAATAAGTTTGAAATCGGCGAAGCGATCCACGATTTCGCTCAACTTGCCATCAAAGAAAATTTTACCGTGGTCAATGATAATGACGCGCTCGCACAATTCCTGAATGTCGGCCATGTAATGGCTCGTGAGCAGTATTGTCGTCTTCTGCTCGGCGTTGTGGCGTCGGATGAAATCACGGACGGTTTTTTGCGAAGTCACATCGAGGCCAATCGTCGGTTCGTCAAGGAACAAAACCTTCGGCTGATGCAGCAGCGACGCGATGAGTTCCATTTTCATCCGTTCGCCAAGCGAAAGTTCACGCACACTGACATTGAGTTTGTCTTTGACGTTGAGCAGTTCAGTCATCTCGCCGACGGTTTGCTCGAAGCGGTCTTTCGGGATGCCGTAAATTTTTGCGTTCAGCTCCAGCGATTCGCGCGCGGGCAAATCCCACCAAAGCTGGTTTTTCTGTCCGAGCACGAGCGCGAATTGGCGGCGATAGCCGTCGTCGCGTTCCCACGGTGTGTAGCCGAGGACTTTGGCCGTGCCGCTGGTCGGATAAAGCAAACCGGCGAGCATCTTGAGCGTGGTTGTTTTGCCCGCGCCGTTCGGGCCGAGAAAACCGACCAGTTCGCCGGGTTCAATTTTGAAGCTGACTTCGTTGACGGCGACGGTTTGTTCGTATTGCCGGTGAAACAGTCCTTTGACCGCGCCAACAAATCCCGGTTGCTTTTTGTAAGTGCGAAAGGCTTTGGTCAGACCGTTGACTTCAATTACTGGCATCGCAGGAGTTTCAAGCTTCAAGTTTTCAGTTTCAAGTTTTTGTTCTGAAACTGAAAACCGCCGCTGTGAACTTAAAACTATCTCGTCAACTGCTTTTCCAAGTAATGAACGACCTGGCGGACGTTGGCGTCCACTTCCATGCGGTCTTTGACGAGACGGCAGGCATGAAGAACCGTGCCGTGATCGCGTCCGCCAAAGGCTTCGCCGATGTTGTTGAGCGAACTTTCAGTCATCTGGCGCGAAAGATACATGGCAATCTGGCGCGGGAAAGCGATGTTTTCCGGCCGGCGTTTGCTGGTCATGTCCGCCAGACGGATGTCAAAATGTTCGGCGACTTTTTTCTGGATGACTTCGATGCTGATGGTCAACCGGCCTTCTTCATGAAGAATTTCACGCAGCAAATTTTCGACGACTTCAATGCTCAATTTTTTTCCGGTGAGCGAAGCGTAGGACGCGACGCGGATGAGTGCGCCCTCGAGCCGCCGGACATTAGTGCGAATACGATTGGCCAGAAAATCCAAAATATCTTCCGAGAGCGTCACGCCCATGGATTGCGCTTTTTTGTTCAGAATGGCACGACGCATTTCAATGTCGGGCGGTTGCAGATCCGTGACCAAACCCCATTCAAAGCGTGAGACAAGGCGGTGTTCAAGCCCTTGAATTTCGCTCGCCGGACGATCGCATGTGAGCACGATTTGCTTGTGCGCCTCGTGCAACGCGTTGAATGTATGGAAAAACTCCTCCTGAATGCGTTCCTTGCCAGCAAGGAATTGAATGTCGTCAATCAGCAGCACGTCAGTTTGGCGGTATTTCTTGCGGAACTTGGCGAGCTGATTGTTTTGAATCCCGTCAATATATTCGTTAGTGAACTTCTCGGACGAAAGGTAGGCAACGCGCGCGCTTTTTTTGCTGCCCGCAACATGCTGTCCTATCGCATGAAGCAGGTGCGTCTTGCCAAGGCCGACACCACCGTAAAGAAACAACGGATTGTAGGATTTGCCCGGTGCCTGCGCGACCGCCAGTGCGGCGGCGTAAGCAAAATTGTTATTATTGCCGACAACGAACGTCTCGAAAGTGTTTTTTGGATTAAAACCCAATTCGCTATTGCTTGAAGAACGCTCGTTTGCGTGTTCGACAGTTTTTGTTCTTATGGTTGGCTGGGCAGATTGCCCAAGTGCAGTCGCAGGCATTGGCGAAGATGCGATTTTGAATTTGGCCTGTAATTGCCTGCCAGCTGCAGCAGCAATCGCATCTTGAAGCAGGCTCAGATAATTGTCTTTTAGCCAAACTTCGCAAAATTCATTGGGTGCTTCCAAAACCAAGTTGTTGCCGTCGAGCGCACACGCATGGAGCGGAGCAAACCAAAGTTTATAGGTGTCGCCGCTCAGTGTGGAGCGAAGGTGTCCCTGCGCGGAACTCCAGATTTTTTCTGCCGAAAGTTGCATGTCTGATACAAAACTGCCCGTTTTTTAGGCATTTTATTCACGTAAGCTTGACGCCAGTTCCACACGCCATTTTTCACACCCGTCTAACGCATCCAAAAACGGTTTGTTGAATAAAAACAAACATCTACCTACGCTTGTTAACCGAAAATCTTATCATTTAAAAACCTAAATTATTTAAAACCAATTACTTACAATCAAAAAATTCCACACCTGCTTTCAAATCGCTCATAAACGGTGCAGGCTGCACATTTAGCTTTGATTAACGTGAGTGTTTTTACGAAAATGGCGCGAAAGTTTCGAGGACAACATATTAACTTTTATTCACGAGTTATTCACAACAACTCGCAAGCCAGTAAAATCAATAACTTTCACCTCTTGCTTAGACTGCCTGCTCACCCGTTTCATCGGTGCGAATACGAATCACACTCTCCACCGAACTCACAAAAATTTTTCCATCGCCAATCTTTCCAGTCTTGGCGGTTTTAACGATAGCTTCAATCGCCGGGGAAACCAAACCATCAGCCAAAATGACTTCAATTTTGACTTTGGGCAAAAAATCCACCGCATATTCACTGCCACGGTAAATTTCCGTATGCCCCTTTTGGCGGCCAAATCCTTTTACTTCAGTAACCGTCATTCCTTGAATGCCAAGCGCAGATAAAGCCGTCTTCACATCATCCAGCTTGAAAGGTTTTACAATGGCTTCAATTTTTTTCACACAAGTCCTTCCACATTTTCGATTTTTGTTGCGACGCGAATAGTAACATCCAATACGCTCCTGTAAACAAGAATCTTCCTGAAACCAACCCAAGACCGGATCATTTTCTAATACAGGCGAAACATATAAAAAGCAATACTAATACTTTTTTATACATGTTGACATAAATAAGTATTTATGATTTAGTTGTGACGTAGGCAGTGAAAGTTATGTAAATGTTCTTTGATTTTAAAGACGATTTTCGTTCCGCGTTCCAGTACAAACCCGGATCGAAGTTCTCCGTAATCCTACTGATGTACTTATTCGAAAATTCCCCGGGCCTCTCGGTCACCCTCTGATCGCTTGGCCCGGCTTTTTTTTAAAATCCTTCGGCGATGACTAATTCGTGTCCTTGCCTTCATTGACAGCACTTTTTCTGGTTGTTACCGTTCGCGTTCCTAAAAATGGCGACGGACTACAAAAACACACTGAACCTGCCGCGAACCGACTTCGCGATGCGCGCCGATCTCGTCACGCGCGAGCCGGAGCGTTTGAAAAAATGGGAAGCCGCGCAGCTTTACGAAAATATTCAGGCCGCGCGCGTGGGTGTGGAAAAATTTGTCCTGCATGATGGCCCGCCCTTTGCCAACGGCGACGTCCACATCGGCACCGCGCTCAACAAGATTCTCAAGGACATCATCATCAAATATCAGACCTTGCGCGGCAAAAGTGCGCCTTACATTCCCGGCTGGGATTGTCACGGCCTGCCGATCGAATTCAAAGTTTCGCAGGAAATGCGCAAGGCTGGCGACACGTCGGCCGACGCCGCGACCATCCGCAAGGCGTGCGAAACCTACGCGCATAAATATATTGATCTCCAGCGCGGTCAATTCAAACGGCTCGGCGTGCTTGGCGACTGGGACAATCCCTATCTCACGCTGAACAAAGAATACGAAGCGGACGAACTGCGTTTGTTTGCGGACATTGTGGCCAAGGGGTTTGTGTATCGCGGCAAAAAGCCGGTTTACTGGAGCATTCCCTGCCGCACCGCGCTCGCGGAAGCCGAGGTGGAATATCAAGATCACGTCAGCCAAAGTGTGTTCGTGAAATTTCCACTCGTGCAAGGTGGAATTTCTGTTGTTATTTGGACAACTACTCCTTGGACATTGCCTGCAAATCTTGCAATCGCTTACAACCCAAAACTTACTTATTCCGAAGTTGAAGTTGGCGCAGAACGTTTCATCGTTTTGACTTCGTTGCTTCCGAATCTCGCGCAAAAATTTGGTTGGAACAATTACAAAGTTATTTGTGATTTAGACGAAGAAGATTTGGCTTTGCTTGAATATCAGCATCCGTTTTGCAATCGCACCGGCAAAGCTTTCGCTGCTGATTTCGTCACCGCTGACACCGGCACCGGTTTCGTTCACATTGCGCCCGGTCACGGTTTGGACGACTACAATCTCGGTCGCGCGAACGGTCTGCCAATTTACTCGCCTGTCAACGACGATGGCGCGCTTGCTTACTCAAACGAATTGCCCGTCGAGCAACAGTTTCCCGCCGAGTTGGTCGGCAAATCCATTTTGGAAAAACACGGCAAAAGCGACGCAAACGAAGCCGTGCTGCATGAACTCCGCGTCCGGCACGCGTTGTTGCATCAGGAAAATTATCATCACAGCTATCCGCATTGCTGGCGTAGCAAAACACCGATCATTTTCCGCGCGATGGATCAGTGGTTCATCAAAATTGACCACGACAAATTTCGCGAGTCGGCCCTCGCCGAGATTGACCGCGTAAAATGGATTCCCGACTGGGGCGTCAACCGCATCAAAGGCGCGGTGCAATCGCGTCCTGACTGGTGCATTTCGCGCCAGCGCACTTGGGGCGTGCCGATTCCCGCATTTTACGACACGAAAGGCGAACCGATGCTCGACGCCCAAATCGTCCGCAACGCCGCCGACCTCATCGAGAAACACGGCTCAAACATCTGGTTCGAAAAATCCGCCAGCGAACTCTGGGCGCTCGTGAAGCCCGCGAACTGGACTGGCGCCGAAGCCATTGCCAAATCCAACGACACGCTCGACGTGTGGATTGATTCCGGCTCGTCATCGCGCGCCGTTTTGAAGCAGCGAAAAGAATTGCAGCACACTCAATTTGACGAAAAAGATCCGCAACGTTGGCAAGCCGATGTTTATCTTGAAGGTTCTGACCAGCACCGTGGTTGGTTTCAGTCGTCATTGCTGCTTTCACTTGCTGGAAATAATGCTGTTCCATTCAAAAAAGTTCTCACGCACGGCTTCATGGTAGACGCCGACCGCGAAAAAATTTCCAAGAGCAAGCAGGGCGGTTACGAAAAACCGCAGACTGCCGAAGCCTACGTCAAAAAATACGGCGCGGACGTCGTGCGGCTGTGGGTTGCGTCGCAGGATTACCGCAGCGACATCGTCGTGAGCGAGGAACGCATCAACAAAGTCGGCGAGACCTATCGCGGCATCCGCAACGCCCTGCGCTACCAGCTCTCGAACCTTTACGATTTTGATCCGGCGAAACACTCCGTGCCCGACGAAAAATTGA
This sequence comes from uncultured Verrucomicrobiae bacterium, assembly GCA_963719075.1. Classification (GTDB taxonomy): domain Bacteria; phylum Verrucomicrobiota; class Verrucomicrobiia; order Limisphaerales; family UBA11358; genus UBA11358. Next base: position 697,563 of record CAVRAN010000003.1, read on the forward strand.
CCGGCCTCGACCGCTGGATCCTCGGCGAATTCGCGAAGCTCGAAGCCGAAGTCCTCGCCGCCTACGACCAATACGAATTCCACGTCGTCTATCAAAAGCTCAGCCAGTTCATCGCCGTGGAACTCTCATCGGTCTATCACGACGTCATCAAAGACCGGCTCTACACCGACGCCGCGAATTCGCCGCGCCGCCGCTCCACGCAGACCGCGCTGCACCGGCTGGTGACCGGCCTGTGCCAGATGCTCGCGCCGATCCTGGCCTTCACGGCGGACGAAGCGTGGGAGTTTGTGCCGGGAAAAAATGTGAATTCCGTTCACGAAGCGAATTGGAAATCTAATCCGTTTGTAATTTCCGAAAACGAACAAAACGTTTTGAAAAATTTATTTGAACTGCGCCGAGTTACTTTGCCGGAACTGGAAAAATACCGTCAAAGTAAAACGATTGGAAAATCACTTGATGCAAAAATTTTCCTAGCCGGAGACACCAAAGCGATTACGGCAGCGCCTCATCATAAAGAATTTTTGCGCGAATTGTTAAATGTTTCGCAGCTTGAAGTTCAAGTTGAACCGCCGAAGCCTGACATTATGGATGTAAGTCTGAATAGACTGAATCTTCGATTGAAGAATGAATTCTTTGGAGAATTGGAAATACAAGTTGCAAAGGCTGACGGCCAGAAATGCGAACGTTGCTGGCATTGGGAAACGGATATTGGGAAAAATTCCGAGCATCCGACAATTTGTGGTCGTTGCGTTGAGGCAGTCATGCAATTCAAAGCTTGATGTAGCGCGAAGGTAGCAAGAAAGAATGCAATCTACTTTTGATTAGCGTTTACCTCTTTTCTGCTTTGTGTCGTTTTCAAAACAAGCACAATCAAACCCGCAAAAATGAACAATAATCCCATGGATGAAATATACTTAAATGGGATATGTGCGCCGTTTTTGATAATCGTCCAGCCATAAAAGCGCATAAATTTTGGTAAATCATTTTTCTGGAATCGCGTTTCCGCTTTGATGGCTGTTGTAATCTCTTCGTTTGACATCGAAGCAGGAAATTCAAGCGTCATCTCACTTTGTCCATACTTCACTTGAGTAATTCCTTGATCTGAATCAAGTGAAGCTACCTCTCGAAAATCCGGTGCTTTCTTGTCAGGCATTATTGGAAGCGACATTGATTGTATGTTGGTAAGTAAATCTGCATTCCTTTTGTAGCCGTCGAGCATCGGCAGGCTCACGAGCGGCACAAATATGCCAAGAATAATTAGCGCAAAACTTAATCGCAATGAGTTCATGCAGGAAAACATTTTTTGAATTTGCGCGCGTTAAAAATTTTATCAAGAAAAAATCACACCGGCTGCTGCTGCGTGAGGCCGTGCCGCGAGCCAGCCAACCAGAATCCCAACGGGATTCCATCATTCAGCCCAGGGTTGCGAGGCACGAGCTACCCTGGGACATCGTTTGAAATTCGTCACAACCCCAACGGGGTTGCGTCGTTTTTGTTTCCACCCGTCGCGCATGACATCGGCCACAACCGCGTTGCGGTTGAAAAACATTTTTCACGGTTCACCCAGGGTGGCTCGCCGCTCGCAACCCTGGGCTGAATGACGAAATCCCTTTGGGATATTCTGCCGTCGCGTTATGCCCGCTTCCGCACATCGCGCATGACATCGTTGCTTTGGGATTGGCAAACCACCACACGTCGGGCATAACGATTGCGCTTATGCCACAATCGCTTTCCGCCGTTTATATTCATCTGGTTTTCTCGACGAAGGAACGCCGGCCTTTGCTCCGCGACAAATCCACGCGCGATGCCTTGCACGCGTATCTCGGCAGTGTTTCCAAACAACTGGATTGTCCGCCCATCTTTGTCGGCGGGGTGGAAGATCATGTGCATCTGCTCGCGCGGTTTGGCCGGACGATCACGCAGGCGGAGTGGGTGAAGGAATTGAAACGTGTTTCAAACATTTGGCTCAAAGAACAAGGACGCGACTTTGCGGATTTTGAATGGCAGGGCGGGTATGCGGATTTTTCCGTGAGCCAGTCGAATTTGGAACAGGTGAAACAATACATCGCCAGTCAGGAGGAACATCATCGCAAGATTAATTTTCAAGACGAGTTGCGCGCGTTGTTGAAGAAACACGAAACCGAATGGGACGAGAAATATATTTGGGATTAAACGATGGGCGGCGGTGCGGACACAACCCCGTTGGGGTTGAATTTTTTTTGGAATGTTCACCCAAGGTAGCTCGTGCCTCGCAACCTTGGGCTGGAGGACGAAATCCCTTTGGGATTTTCACATCGGCTGCTGCTGCGTGAGGCAGTGCAGCGAGCCGAAGCCCCAGACCAGATCCACCGCGTGAATGCCGACGACGGGGCGGTCGCGGAACAGTTCGCCCAAAATGCCGAGCGCGACGCGGTCGTTCGGGTCGTTGAAGGTCGGCACGATGACGGCGGCATTGCAGATGTAAAAATTCGCGTAGCTCGCCGGCAGCCGCACGCCGTCAAAATACAGCGGCGACGGCATCGGCAGCTCCACGACTTCGGGCTTGCCGCCGTCTTCGAGCCGCAAATCTTTTATGCGCTCCCAATTTTCCGCGAGCGGCTTGTAATTTTCGTCGCGTGGATTTTTTTCGCACACAAGCACGAGCGTTTTTGCGTTCACAAAGCGGCAGATGTCGTCAATGTGACCGTGCGTGTCGTCGCCTTTCGGACCTTTCGCGAGCCAGAAAATATTTTTGACGCCGAGATAATTTTTCAGCGTCGCCTCGATTTCCTTTTTGCCCAGGCCGGGATTGCGCACCTGAATTTTCGGATGCAAATAACATTCCTCGGTGGAAATCAACGTGCCGCGTCCGTTCAATTCAATGCCACCGCCTTCAATGACGAAAGGTTTGCCGTCGCATTCGGCGCGGAAAAGTTTTTTGCCAAGAACTCTTGCAGCAGTTTCAGGAACTTTGGTGTCCTTGCGCCAGTTGTCATATTTCGCCCAGCCATTGAAATGGAAATGGACGATGGCTGTTTCAGAATTGTAGCGGCGGTCTGTGACCGCCGAATTTTTTGTTCGGCGCTCATAGAGCGCCGTTACAGGACGCTTCACAAAGATCGGCCCGGTGTCACGCGTCCAGCCGCGATTTGTCGGATGAGTGACAAATTTTATTTTCCGCAAATCCACGCCGACTTGTTTGAAAACGCGCCTCGCAAAATTTTCATCCTGCGTGTGCCGAACGACGAGCCGAATATTTTCGCCCGCAGATATTTTCCTCACCATCTCGCCATAAACCCATGGGATGGTCTCAAATTTTCCCGGCCAGTCGCTCGCGTTGTGCGGCCAGCCGAGCCAGGTGGTCTCGTGCTTTTCCCACTCGGCGGGCATGGAGTAGCCGAATGCGGCGGGCGTGGCTGCGTTGGCGGTTTTCAATTGCGGCATAAAATTCGACGTGAAGATAACTGCTTTGCCAAAATTGGGAAGCTGCGAAACAAGAAATGCAGCTCACATCAAATCGCACGAATTATCCGAAATAAAACAACGGATAACTTGGGCATTACCTACGAACTATGACGCAGTGGCCGCGCCGCTGATAAGTCATTTCGGTACTGCCCACGGTCGTTAAACATTTAACTTTGCTACAGCTACCTGTTGTGGTAACATAGCGTTAATGAATCCTTGTCAAAATATGAAGTTTGATGAAGCGTGGTAACTGGTGTTTTTTAATTCATCTTTTATTTTATTTTGCAAAATCATGAGCGCAAAGTTTCCCTTTCCAGTCACAAAAACACTATTAATAACGGCAATTGTCATGGCTTTGGCCGTGTCTGGTCGCGCCCAGACTGCCGCGACGCTTACGGATTTGGGCACCACTGCGCCCACGCCGGGGCCGGTTGATATTTCCCAGTTAAGCACTTCCGGACAGGCAGACATGCCTGATGGGTTGAATTATTATACAGATGATCAAGTCAATCAAGGCAACGGCGAACCCGGCCAGACGTTTGCGACTCCCAATGACTCGTCTGCACGCGTGCTTCATTCCATTGCCATCAAGACGGGAGGAGGTACAACTTCCGGAACAGGCACGCCTCAAAATTATCTTCTGCATATTTATTCCGTGTCTGGCGGCAACGTAACCTTGCTGCAAACTTACATCTCGACCAATGTCACCTTCAACGACGGCGACTGGCTGCAATGGAGTGGTTTTAGTGTGCTACTGGCAGCAAACACAACTTATGCGTATTCGTTCGGCAAGGCGAGCACGGCAGTAAGCGGCTGGGAAGCGATGGAAGTCGCCAGCGGCAACCCTTACGCCGGCGGGGAGATTGGCTTGTTTCCACCGTCGGGCGGAGCCATCACGTTCGGCGGCAGTCACAGTTATGACGCGACTTTTGACTTGGGATTGATATTGGCAAGCGGTCTTGCTGTCTCCCAGCCGACGGCTTCGCCTTCCAACACGGTGTATGCGGGAACAACGGTGACGCTCAATGTCGCGGTCATCGGCGCGACGCCCTTTTTTTATCAATGGCAAACCAATAGTGTGAACCTTGTGGGAGCCACCAACAGTTCGCTGGTGCTGACCAACGCGCCTGTCACTGCTTCGGGCAACTACGATGTGGTGGTCACCAACAGTTCGACTTCAACCAATAGTCCGGTGCTTACCCTCACCGTCAATCCAGCCATGCTGCCGGCGGTGACGAACTTGCCGGCTACGGAGGTTCAGGCAAATCAGGCCACGCTGAATGGGCAAATCCTTGTGACCGGAGGAAGCGTGGTACCGCAGGTCACCGTTTATTATGGAACGAGTAATGGCGGCACGAATGCCGCAGCCTGGTCGAACACCGTTGGTCTGGGTCAGCAGTCGGGGACTTTTGCAGCGACGGTTTCGGGTTTATCCACCAACCAGTCTTATTTCTTTACGGCATCAGCTTCCAACAGCACTGGCACCGCATGGGCTGCGCCCTCTCAAACATTTACCACACTGGCCTCCAATCCGCCGTTGGTGGCCGTGCTGACCTATCATAACGACAACACGCGTGATGGCGCGAATACGAATGAAAGCATCCTTACACCCGCAAATGTTAACGTAAATAGTTTTGGCCGATTGTTCAGCTACACTGTGGATGGTTACGTTTACGCACAGCCTTTGGTGATGACGAATGTGGCGATTACCGGACAGGGCTCACATAATGTAGTGTTCGTGGCGACCGAGAATGACAGTATTTATGCTTTTGATGCCAACAGCAATGCGGGGACAAATGGAGGATTGCTATGGTATACCAATCTGGGCATTTCGCCTTTAAGCAACAACCATGAATTTGGCGACCGGTATAACGGCGGTAATTATACCGACATCGTTCCGGAAGTGGGCATCACGGGCACTCCAGTGATTGATCCTGTCTCTGGAACGCTCTATGTGGATGTCCTGACTCGCGTTGTCACTACCACGACCAATTATTATCACCACATCCACGCTTTGAACATTACCGATGGCATGGAACAACCTTATAGTCCTGTAGTCGTCACTGCTTCCTTTCCGGGAGTGGGCGTGGACAGTACAAACGGTGTGGTGACATTTAATGCCCGGCAGCAAAATCAACGCCCCGGCATGACTCTGGTCGGCGGAATGTTATACGTCGCCTATGGCAGTTTTGCGGACACCGACCCTTATCACGGCTGGGTCATTGGCTTCAACGCCACCAATCTGCAGCAAGTGACCAATTACATCTTTAACACCACTCCGAATGCCACCGTGGCTGCGTTCGGCGCAAATGCCGCCGAAGGCGCACTTTGGATGGGCGGTAACGGATTATGTGTGGATGCCAATACCAACCTTTATTTTGAAACGGCCAACGGCAGTTTTAGTGCGAACACGAACGGGGGAGATTATAGCGATAGTTTTGTCAAGCTTTCCACCACCAACGGGCTGCAGTTGGCCGATTATTTCACTCCCTACAATCAGGCCACCTTGGCAGCCGCTGACGCAGATCTCGGGTCGGGTGGCCCGTTGTTGTTGCCCGACTCGGTAGGAAGCGTGTCCCATCCGCACCTGATTGTCGGGGCGGGCAAGCAAGGAACGATTCACTTGGTGGATCGTGACAACATGGGTCATTACAATGCCGCCAACGACAGTCAAATCGTGCAGGAAATTCCCGGTGCCATTGGTGCCGCCTTTAGTTCACCCGCCTACTTTAATCATCAGATTTATTACCAGGGCAGTGGCGACGTAATGAAAGCATTCCTGATTACGAATGGGGTCATCGTAACCACACCCGTCTCCAAGGCCACGACGAGTTTCAGTGCGCTTGGTGGCACGCCCTCCATCTCGGCCAATGGGACTAACAACGGGATTGCCTGGACAATTCAATCAGATGCTTTCGGGAGCGGTGGACCGGCTATTTTGCACGCTTACAACGCCACCAATCTCGCGCAGGAACTTTACAACAGCAGCCAGAATCTTGCACGGGACAATCCTGGCGGAGCGATTCAGATGACGACGCCAATCATCGTAAACGGCAAAGTATATTTGGGTGTGCAGTATGGCTTGTCGGTCTTTGGCAACAGCCTCTTCCTAGCCACACCCGCCATCTCGCCGAATGGGGCAAACTTCACTAATTCTATAACAGTCACCTTGTCCGATACCACACCTAGTGCCAGCATTTATTACACACTGGATGGTACGATGCCCACGACCAACTCCATTCTTTACACTGGCCCATTTGTCTTGACGAACAGCGCAGGGGTTCAAGCCATAGCCGCCGAATCCGGAGCGGTGAACAGCGGCGTGGCAACGGCCAATTTTATCAACACCTCTGCCATTGGCAATGGCGTCGGGCTGTTGGGACAATATTGGACCAATACAACCAGTACGGCCTTCACTAATGTGACGTTCGCCATTCCGCCAACGCTGGTGCGCACCGATGCCGTGGTTAATTTTAATTGGAACACCATCGGACCGGATCCGAGCATAGGCCAAACCTATTTCACGGCTCGGTGGACAGGTTCAGTCCAACCACAGTTCAACGAAACCTATACGTTCTATGCCACTGGCGACGATGGAGTGCGCTTGTGGGTGAACGGTCAGTTGCTGGCTAATGGATGGGTTAACCAAGCACCAACAACCTATCAAGGCTCGATCACACTCAAAGCCCAGCAGCTTTACAACATCCGCATGGATTACTTCCAAGGCAACGGTGGTGCCGAAGCCATGCTGGCTTGGAGCAGCCTTTCGACGCCGCAGGCCATCATTCCGCAAACGCAGCTTTATCCCTATACCAATCCGCCGCCAACAGTCGTCCTTTCGAGTCCAACCAACAACTCCACTTACACTGCCAGCGCCAGCGTGACCATTGGAGCGATGGCCGACGCTCCCTATAATCCGATCAGCCAGGTGGCTTTTTACGCTAACGGCAGCTTGCTTGGCACCATCAGCAACAGCCCCGATGCGCCGCTTTATACGATGACAACTACCGGCCTAAGTTCAGGCAGTTATGCTTTGACCGCCGTTGCCACCGACGGCAGCGGTTTGAGCAGCACTTCGGCACCGGTCAGCATCACCGTCAACCCCGGCAGCGGACTGCCCTATGGCCTGACAACCAACGGGACGGTGCCCGCGTTCTTTAACATGCCTACCACTTTCAATGGTTCGCTTCCGCTGTTGCTTTCACAAACCGGCGTGTTTAGCAACACGCCCGCCATGACGCCGACCAATGGACTGATTCCTTATCAACCCAACGTGCCGCTCTGGTCCGACGGCGCGCTGAAAATCCGTTATCTGGCCGTGCCCAACAACGGCGGCGTTATCACCCCGGATCAGCAAATTACTTTTGCACCGACCGGTACCTGGACGTTCCCGGCCGGCACTGTGTTCGTTAAAACCTTTGAGTTGCAAACCAACCAAAGTGATCCCAACGCCATTTTGCGACTGGAAACTCGGTTGCTGGTGCGCGACATCAATGGCCAGGTTTATGGTGTCACCTACAAGTGGCGTCCGGACAACAGCGATGCCGATTTGCTCACGAGCAGTCTTATTCAAGCTGTGCCGATTATCACTCCTGCTGGAACAGAGACACAAACCTGGTATTATCCCAGCCCGGCGGACTGCCTGACGTGTCATACGCCGGTGGCCAATTACGTGCTGGGGGTCAATACCCGCCAGTTGAACGCAAACTTGAATTATCCCGCCACAGGCGTCACGGACAACGAATTGAGAACCCTGAACCGTTTGGGGCTCTTCAACCCTGCCATTGACGAATCAACCATCACCAACTTTGAAGAACTTTCCGCGCTGACGAACCTTACCGCATCGCTGGAACAGCGCGCCCGTTCCTACTTGGACGCCAATTGTGCCCAGTGCCACCAGCCCGGCGGCACGGGCATCACTTTTGACGCACGCTACGACACACCTTTGACTAATCAAAACATTATCAATGCCGCCGTGGTGGGCAATCTGGGTTATGATAACGCCCATGTGGTCACGCCGGATGATGTCTGGCGTTCCATTCTTTATGACCGGATGAATACCGTTGATCCGACCATCAAGATGCCACCGCTGGCACGCAATCTGATCGACACCAACGCCGTCGCGGTCATGGCGGCCTGGATCAATAGTTTGCCGGGCACACCGGCCTTGGCACCGCCGACCATCACGCCCGACGGAGGGATGTTCGGGCAGTCGGTCAATGTCACTTTGCAATCAACCAATAACGCTGCGGCGCTTTACTACACTCTGGACGGTTCGCTGCCGACGACGAATTCGTCGAATTCGTTCCTTTATTCCGCGCCATTCGTTCTGACGAATGACGCCACAATAACAGCGAATGCGTTTGCGACCGGTTTCAATAACAGCGTTGCCACGAGTGCCTTGTTTATCATGGAACCGCCCATATTCTTTACTTCGGGAGGTCTGATGAATGGTGGATTTCAACTCGGATTTTCGGGCGTGGCCGGGCAGAGTTATGTTTTGGAAGCAACCACCAATTTTGTGAACTGGACCCCGTTGAGCACAAATGTGGCCCCCACAAACTTATTTAACCTCTTTGATCCAGGCGCAAGCAACTTCCCCTATCGCTTCTATCGCGTGCTGCAGCAATAATCCTAAAACAATCGCGAAGGATTCAAATTCGCAGTGAAATTTCAAACTACTTCATTAACTGTAATTTGCCACTGACAAAGCGCCAAGCCGTGTCTAGTTTGTCGTGCATGAAAACAAATAAGCGTTGCAAATGGATACTGGTCATCCTGTCGGTGTCGCTGATTTCACTTTTTTCCACGCAAGCAACTGACGAAGTTTCCCGCGAGCAAGGCATTTTGCGCGCCATGCTGTCCAACGGTCTGCAAGTGGTCATCGTTCGCAACACGATTGCGCCCGTGGTCACCACAATGGTCAATTATCATGTCGGCTCGGACGAAGCGCCCGCCGGATTTCCCGGCATGGCTCACGCCACCGAACACATGATGTTTCGCGGCAGCCCCGGTTTGAGCGCCGATCAACTCGCCGCCATCTCCGCCGCGTTTGGCGGCGACGACGACGCCGACACACAGCAGGCCGTTACACAGTATTTTTTCACCACACCTGCCGAAAATCTCGAAGTCGCGCTGCGCGTTGAAGCGACGCGGATGCGCGACCTTTTGCCCGACGAATCACTTTGGACAAAAGAACGCGGCGCAATTGAGCAGGAAGTTGCGCAGGATTTATCGAATCCCGAATACGTTTTTTACGAACAACTCTTGGCCGCCATTTTCAAAGGCTCGCCATATGAACACAGTCCGCTCGGCACGCGCCCGTCGTTCGACAAAACGACGGACGCCATGTTGCGAAAATTTCATAATACATGGTATGCCCCGAACAATGCTGTTCTCATTGTCGTCGGCAATGTGGAACCGGAAAAAGTTTTGGAGCAAGTGAAGAAAAATTTTGGCGACATTCCGTCCAAAGAACTTCCGGCGCGACGGGAATTTAATTTTTTGCCGGTCAAGCCGGACACGATGAAATTGGACACCGATTTGCCTTACGGGCTGATCGCCATTACGTTTCGTTTTCCCGGATCGGACAATCCCGATTTTGCCGCCGCGCAAATTCTTTCTGACGTGTTGAGCAGCCAGCGTGGAAAGCTTTACGGCCTCGTGCCGCAAGGCAAGGCGTTGTTTGCGGAACTTGCCTACGATACGCTGCCGAAATCCGGTTTGGGTTATGCAATTGCCGGATTTCCGGCGGGCGGTGATTCGCCGAATTTGTTGAACGAAGTGAAAGAAATTTTGCTCGCAGAAATCACCAACGGCGTCAGCGCCGATTTGGTCGAAGCCGCCAAACGCCGCGAAATCATCAACGCCGAATTACAAAAGAATTCCGTTTCTGGTTTGGCTGACTCGTGGTCAACCGCCGTTGCCATTGAAGGACGTAATTCGCCGGACGACGACATCAATTTATTTCGCGCCGTCAGCGTTGATGATGTGAATCGCGTCGCAAAAAAATATCTGGATTTTGACCACGCCATCAGCGCGATTTTGACGCCGACGCCGTCAGACAAACCAATTTCTTCAAAAAGTTTTGGCGGCGGCGAATCGCTGTTGTCTTCGAAAAATACCGATGTTAAATTGCCGCCTTGGGCGAAAAAAATCACCGAAGGATTGCCCATTCCGACTTCGACGCTCAATCCGTTCGTCACGAATTTACCCAATGGAATCAAGCTAATCGTGCAACCTGAAACCGTCAGCGATACCGTGAGCATTTATGGCCGTGTGAAAAACAATCCGAAAGTGCAAATGCCCGAAGGCAAAGACGGCGTGGATGAAGCGCTCGACCAACTTTTCTCCTACGGCACAAAATCGCTCGACCGGCTGGCGTTCCAAAAAGCGCTCGATGACATCGGCGCAAATGAAGCGGCAGGCACGGATTTTTCGCTACAAGTTCTGCCCGACCAGTTTGAACGCGGCACGCAATTGCTCGCGGACAATGAGCTTTCACCTGCACTGCCCGAAGATGATTTCAAGATCATCCAGACGCAACTGGCCGCCTCCGTCGCCGGCGTAATCAAAAGTCCCGGACACATCGCCGATCATGCTTTGACAATCGCGTTGTTTCCAAAGCAAGACCCAGCGCGACGCGAGACGACGCCGGACAGCGTCAAATCGCTCACGATTCAAGATGTGCAAAATTATTATCAATCTGCATTCCGTCCCGACCTCACAACCATCGTCGTCATCGGAAACATTTCGCCGGAAAACGCCGTAACCGTCATTACAAAATACTTCGGCGATTGGAACGCGGATGGAGAAAAACCGAACACGCTTTTTCCGCCCGCGCCGGACAATTCAACTTCCGTGACACATGTGCCTGACGCCAGCCGCGTCCAGGACAAAATCACTTTGGCAGAAACATTGCAACTGACACGGACGAACGAAGATTATTATGCGCTGCAACTCGGCAATCATGTGCTCGGCGGCGGATTTTACGCGACTCGTTTGTATCGCGACTTGCGCGAAAAAAATGGACTGGTTTATTTTGTGGATTCCTCGTTCACCGTAGGTCTGACGCGCGGTGTTTATCAGGTTGAATACGCCTGCGACCCGCCGAACGTTTCCAAGGCGCGCGCCGTCATTTTGCGCGACCTCGAAGATATCCAGACGAAACAAGTGACGGCGCAGGAATTGCATCAGGCCAAGCTGATGCTGCTCCGCGACATTCCGCTCGCCGAATCCAGCGTGGATGACATTGCCAACAGCTGGCTCACTTATTCGATGCTTGGATTGCCGCTCGACGAACGGGTTCGCGCCGGACGCATTTATCTCACGCTTGACGCGGATGATGTGAAGAACGCCTTTGCCAAATGGCTTCGTCCCGGCGACCTCGTGCAAGTCACTCAAGGGCCGTTGCCGCAATGAGGCAATTTAAACACGTTGAGTTTTTCAAATTTTCCCCGCTTAAACGCAACTTTTCCTGCCTTTAATTGTTATTAAAGGTATAAATGGCTTTCAGTTCTGTAAAAAATCTGGTCGCGACGGTCGCGGAAGCGACGCCGGTGCAATTTGACGACTGGCGCAAGGCGTGGCGCGCGTCGGCGGACAACGGTTCGTCCGAACCGCTGCTGACGTTCATTGCGCGCGAACGCGGGCTGGCCGAGGATGTTTTCATCCAACGACTCGCGGCCTCACTGGGCTGGCCGTTTATTGATTTGCACAAGCACACGATTCCGCCGGAGGCGCGGAACAAAATTTCCACCAAGGTCGCGTTTCAATATTCCGTGCTGCCTACGGCGGTCAATGACGGCACTTTGCAAGTGATCGTCAGTGATCCCTTCGAGGCGGCGATGATAAATGCCGTCCGCTTCGATGCGCACATGCCGGTGCAATTCGCCCTCGCGCCGAAAATCGAAATTGAAAAGGCGCTGAAGAAATATTACGGCGTCGGAGCCGAAACGCTTGAAGAACTTGGTGAGCAGGAACCGATGGAACTGGAAATTGCCAGTGACAAGGAAATCACCGAGGCCGATCAGGACGCGAGTGTCATCAAGTTTGTGAACCAGATCATCTGGGAAGCCTACAAGGACCGTGCGACGGACATTCACTTTGAACCGGCGGAAGACGAATTGCGCATCCGGTATCGCATTGACGGCATTCTGCATCAGACGCCGATGCCGCCGCAGTTGAAACGATTTCAAGCGGCGCTCATCTCGCGCATCAAAGTGATGAGTGGCATGAATATTTCCGAGAAACGTCTGCCGCAGGACGGCCGCATCAACGTCCGCATCAAAGGCGAAGAAATCGACATCCGTGTTTCTACCGTGCCGACGGTTTATGGTGAAAGCGTTTCTTTGCGTTTGCTCACGCGCGGGAAAATCTTTTTGAGTCTGGACAAACTCGGCTTCGCGCCGAAGGACGAGGCGATGATTCGCGATATTATCATCAAACCGCATGGGATTTTTCTCGTCACCGGCCCGACCGGCTCCGGCAAATCCACATCGCTTTACGCGTTTTTGAGTTCGATCAACTCGGTACACAAGCGCATCATAACGATTGAGGAGCCGGTGGAATATGAATTGAAGGGCATCAATCAAATCGCCGTGCGCTCGGATATCGGCCTGACGTTTGCCATGGGTTTGCGTCATATTTTACGGCAGGACCCAAACGTCATTATGGTCGGCGAAATTCGCGATTTAGAGACGGCGGAAATCGCCATTCGTGCCTCGCTGACCGGCCACCTGGTTTTTTCCACGTTGCACACGAACGACGCGCCGAGCGCGTTCACGCGTTTGATTGACATGGGCATTGAGCCGTTCCTCGTGGCGTCGTCGGTCGAGGCGGTGATGGCGCAACGGCTCATCCGCACGATTTGTCCGCATTGCAAGACGGAGCAAAAAGTTGACGCGGATTATCTGCGACGCATCGGCTTTCCCGAAGACGAAATCGGCACGGCGAAATTCTGGCACGGCCTCGGCTGCGAAGAATGCCGCCAACTCGGTTATCAGGGACGCAAAGGCATTTACGAACTGCTCGTCGTCAACGAGGCGATTCGCCCGATGATTTTGAACCGTTCGGCGGCGACGACCATTGCGCAAAAAGCGATCGAGCAGGGAATGCGCACGCTCCGCACCGACGGCTGGAACAAGGTCAGAAACGGTGAGACGACCATCGAGGAAGTTTTACGCGTGACACAGATCGAGGAACACATGGACGCGCTTGGCGGCGACGATCCCACGCAATTCATCCCGCGACATTAAGCCCTATTTTCATGCCTCGCTGGAATTTCTGCAACATCCTGCAAACCGCACCTGCGCGGCGACTCTGGCAATTTAACGCGAAAAGCGGCGGTTTCATTTTGGACCGCGAACATGGTGGCGATTCAATACCAAAAGGAGCGACGGCAAAATCGTGGAGTTCATTGTGGCAACCGAAATTGAACGTGGCGTGGCTACCGCTGGAAAATGTTTTTCTGCGCGTTATTGAACTGCCCAAAAGCAATTTCGATGAAACGCTGGCAATGGTGGAGTTGCAGTTGGAAAAACTCTCGCCGATGCCCGTCGCGCAAATTGTCTGGACGATTCACGCTTTACCGCAAATGGCGGGCGATCTGCAAACGGCCGTTGTTGTCATCGCGGCACGCAATGCCGTCGAGGAATTTCTCGGCAAATTGGAAGATCAGGGTTATCTCGCCGACCGGCTGGAAGCGCCAATTTTGGATCAATTGGAAGCGGTGACAGCAAACGAAGATGGCGCTTGGATTTTTCCTGAAGCATTCGGCAGCAAAAATGACGCGCTGGCGGCGTGGTGGAGCGGCGGCGCATTGCGGAATTTGAGCGTGATTGTCCTCCCAGCCGGCGATGAACGCACCGCGAGCTTGAAAAGCCAGCTCGCCCAACTCGCATGGGCGGGCGAATTGGAAGGCTGGCTGACGACGCAAACGAAATGGCATTTGGTTGCCGACGCCGGAATTTCGGCGGAATGGGGGAATTTATTGCGCGAAGCCGTGGGCGGGCCGGTTCAAATCACACCAACGCTTTTGTCGGCAGAACTGGCCGCACGCACCGCACGGCGTGCGGCGGCGGCCAGCATACGAGCGAACCTTTTGCCTGCGGAATTTTACGAACGTTATCGCCAGCAGTTCGTTGACCGGTTGTGGCTGCACGGTTTGGGCACGGCGCTGATTTTGTATTTGATCGGTCTGGCAATTTATTTTTCCGGCACAACCGTGCTGGATTATCGCACAGAAAAAGTCGAGCAACAGGCCGCCGCTTTGAGCGACAGTTACACGAATGCGTTGCAACTCAAGGCCCGCTTTGAAGTTTTGAAAGAACGGCAGGAATTGAAATACGCGGCGCTGGATTGCTGGAAAATAGTCGCAGAACAATTGCCGCAGAACATCACGTTACAGCGATTCAGTTTTCAAAACGGCCAGATGCTTTCTTTGAGCGGCACGGCGCCGCCGGATCAAATCAACACGCTTTTTGATTTCAACAGTTCGATGCAAAAGGCCGCGCTCAACAGTCAACCAATGTTTGATCCGCAGGATGGAGAACCAGTCAATCCCCGCAACAACGGAAGCGTCGTGACCTGGAATTTCAGTTTGAAATTGCGTCACGCCGACGAGGAATCGCCGTGAAAAAATTCTTTGCTCAATTGCGTCCGTTAGAGCGCCGGCTGGCCGTCGGTGTCCTGGTCGTTTTGTTTCTCGTGCTGAATTTTGTTTTTGTCTGGCCGCATTTTGGCGATTTAAACAAGTTGAGATTTAGGGAAAACGATGCGCGACAGAAATTAAAATTATATCAGACGGCGATTGCACAGTCGGCTGCTTACGAAACGCAGGTCAAAAATCTGGAGAACCAGGGCGAATTTGTCGCGCCTGAGGATCAGGCCATCAATTTCATGCGCACCATCCAGGCACAGGCTGCGGCCAGCGGTGTCGGCATCGCAAATTATTCGCGTTCGTTGACGCACACGAACGAATTTTTTACCGAGCAAACGCAAAACATTAATGTGATCGCGAACGACGGCCAGCTTGTAGATTTCCTTTACAAGCTTGGCTCCGGGGCTTCGATGGTGCGCGTGCGCGATTTGGAGCTTCAGCCTGACGGCGCACACCAGCATCTCGATGCCAATATTCAACTCATCGCCAGTTACCAAAAAAATCCGAACCATGCCGCGGCCGATTTGAAAACCGCAACCATAGCAAAATGAAAACGACCACATTCATACTTATTTTGTCTTTCACCGGCCTCGGTCTTTGGGCGCAAATGCCGCCCGTCCTACATCAGTTGCCGCAACGCTTCAGTCCCGCCACGACAATTCCTGCGCCGCCGAGTTTTCCATCGCCCGCTGCGCCACTTACCGCTTCGTCGCCGGACATAAATGCGCCGGGTGCCACGGCCGGTGCTGATTCCAACCAGATAATTCCCCCGGGAACCATCAATTTTGAAGGAGTGGATGTTGATCAAGTGCTTGACGTGTATGCGCAATTGGTCGGGCGCACGATTTTGCGCGCCAGTTTGCCGCAGGCGCAAATTGTTTTGAAAACGGAAACGCCGTTGACAAAAAGCGAGGCGATTGAAGCATTGCAGGCCGTGTTGGCACTGAACAATATCGCGGTAATCAATGTGGGCGACAAATTTGTGAAAGTGGTGCCAGTGGATCAGGCGAATTCCGAAGGCGCACCGATTGACCATTCGAGTGAAAACCAATTGCCGGAACTCGGACAATACGTGACGCACATTGTGCAACTGAAATACGTCAAACCCAGCGAAATGGTGCCCGTCATCCAGCCGTTTGCGAAATTACAAAACTCCATTCTGCCGATTGACAGCAATGGAATTCTCGTTCTCCGCGACAATGTGGAAAATGTGAAGCTCATGTTGGAGATGATTGATCAAGTGGACGTGCCCGTTCCGGCGGAATTTATTTCCGAAGTCATCCCGATTAAGTATGCGATGGTAGACGACATTGCCAATGCGCTTAACAGTCTCGGCAGCAGCAGCTCGTCCATTGGCAGCGCAACAACAACACCCGGCAGCACGGCCAATCGTCCCAGCGGCACAACCGCCGGCGTTTCGGGACTTAACGGCCAAACCGGCGGCTTCAATCAAAATCAGCCGCGGGCGTTGGGAGCGACTGGCGGTGGCGCTACGGGCAATACTTTCAGCCAGCGGTTGCAGCAAATCATTCAACGGGCGGCGACAGGCGGCAACGGGGAAATTCAAATTCTTGGCCAGACAAAAATCATCGCCGATGAACGAAGCAATTCATTGCTGGTTTATGCGACACGTGAGGACATGGCGACGATTAAAGACATTGTCAAAAAACTCGACGTGTTGCTTTCGCAAGTGCTCATCGAGTCGGTCATCATGGACGTGTCGCTGGACAAAGGCTGGAATTTCGGCGTGTCGGCGGTGCAAAATCCGCAGACATACAGTCCCAGCCAGCAAATTGTCGGTGGCGGCGGTAACAACAACGGCCAGCCGTTTCTAAATTTTCTGCAAAATGTTGTTACCAACTCAACCTCAACCAGCACCTCCGGTAGAAATACTACGGTCAATAATATAATCACCTCCATAACCTCTTCCGTTGGCGGCACTAACTCCGGCTCTTCCTTTGCCAGTTCAGTTCCCAGCGGCTTCAGCTACTTCGCCAACATCGGTCCGACTTGGGATGTGGCTTTGCAGGCGGCGGCGTCGGACAACAGCATTACCATCATTCAACGTCCCCGCATTCAAACTTCACAGGCCAAGGAAGCCCAATTTTTCGTCGGCAGCACCGTGCCGTATGTCACGAGCGTTTATTACAACAGCGGCATCGGCGGCGGTCCGAGCTCGTCTTATGAACAATTGCAAGTGGGCATCACGCTGGACGTCACACCGTTCATCAATCCCGATGGCCTCGTCGTCATGGACATCAATCAGGAGATTGATGACATCAATGGCTCGGTCGCAATTAGCGGCGTCGGGAATGTTCCCACCACCGATAAACGCACGCTGTCATCGGAAGTCGCCGTGAAAGATCGCGACACAATTATACTGGGCGGATTTATTCGTTCAGAACATGATAAAAACAAGTCCGGCATCCCATGGCTTGAGGATATTCCAGTGCTTGGGAGATTGTTCAGCAACAGTTCCGACAGCAAAACTCGCGATGAATTGATTGTGCTCATGC
This sequence comes from uncultured Verrucomicrobiae bacterium, assembly GCA_963719075.1. Lineage (GTDB taxonomy): Bacteria > Verrucomicrobiota > Verrucomicrobiia > Limisphaerales > UBA11358 > UBA11358. Next base: position 715,182 of record CAVRAN010000003.1, read on the forward strand.
GCCCAACCGTTTTGCGAACGCCTGAACTGGCTGCCGAGCAGGCCGTCAAAGAGGAAAAACGGCTGCCCGGAATCGCCCATGCCGAAGCCGAAGATGAAGTTGACCAACGCAAGGAGCTTCAGGCCGAAGAAAAAGAAGACCGTAAAAATCACGTCTTCGGAGAAAAACCCGCGCCTTCGCCTGAAACGCAATCCGACGACAGCACAAATCAAACATTGTCCAACCCGGACAATCAATGATTTCATTTTTTCGGGGGCGCGTTCGTATTTGTGTCGCCGGGAAGCATTTCTTCCAGACTGCGAAGCGGATGCAGCGGCAGCAGCAGAAGTTTCGGGACGTAAACCGGTTCGCTCTTTGGATTGCCTAGCGTGCCGGTGATTTGATATTCAAATAGTTTGCTCACCGGCCAAAGCACGGTGCTGAGAAACGGGCCGATGCCCCACGTGTCGCGCAGCAATTCGGCGGTGACCCGCGCGTTCACGCGTTGCCACAAATCCACAGTTCCGCCGTATTGCAGCCGCGTCAACGTCGAATGGATTTCCAGTTTATCCAAAGAGATCGTGCCATTGGTAACGGCAAACACTCCCGACGCCTCCGTTGCCCGGCTGTCGCCCAAGCCGGGCGAAATGGTGTTTAGTGGCGTGGACAAAATTCCAAAAATCGGAACCTGCCAGAGCAGTCCATCATGCAAATTAGCCATAGCATAGCCGTCCAGTGTCCGCCAATTTGTCGTGTTGGCGCTGGTCACGACGGCGTGCGCGGCAAGTTGTCCTTCAAGATGATTTGTCGGCGAAGACAAATCCGCCGCCAGCGAATGCAAATTTACATTCGTCACGTCCACCACGCATTGAAAATCCGCGCCCGCTTTCGGATGAAAGTCAAAATTCGCAAAACCGGCCGCTTCACCGCCGTAAAATCCCGCGTTTACATTCGTCAAAATCAACTGCTCGCCGAACCAATGCACTTCACCGACAACGCGGGGCGATTTCAATTTCAACCATTCAAATGGCCCACCGTCCACCTCAAAGTTCAAATCCACGTTGGTGATGTCGCGCAACGGCGCATAGCCGTTCACATGCACGGTCGGCGGTCGGATGAAATGATACGGCTCCAGCACGCGCCCGATTTTTGGCCCGATGGCACGCGTGACGGCTTCAGGATCAGCGGTGCTGAAACCGTTTGTAAAATAAATCCTCCACGAATTGAAATCCACAGTTATATGGTCGGCGGTCAGAATTTCCGAGCCGCGCCACAAACTTGGCCCAAACAGCTCAAGGACCCGGTTGGTGTAATTGATTGCCGATTGGAAAAACCCGGCCGATTGGCCGCGAAAAGAAAAATTCGTCAACGTGATCCGGCCATGCGCGCCAATCCGATCATAATCATACAAGCGTCCCCAGACATCCGCGCTAATTTGCGCCGGAGCAGAAGAGGTAAATTGATTAAAAACGCGTTCCGCATTGCTCGTGACGAGCCACGGGCGAAAGGTGTCTGGATCCAACGCACCGCGAACGTGCCAGTGATAATCTTTCGTGGCGTCATTCTCGGTACCGGCAAGTTCGAGCCGGGTTTTGGCTTGTGAAAGGGCAAGGTCGGGCAACTGCCAGACCAGATTTGAGTATGAAAAATGGCCTTGCACCGAATCAAAGGCGATTTTGCGAAACGCGCCGTTCGCAACCGAAAATTTTCCAGTGAACTGCTCCGTCGGCTGCACATCATGTCGCCAATCCGGCTGACGATTCGTCCAAGCGGGCAGAATCAACGAGCCGCTGGCTTGCAACAATGGAGGTTGTGTCCACAAAAACTGTCCAAGCCAGCGCTGCGTTTTTTCCGTCAGCAATTGTGAAACGGCGTTGATGTCAAAACTCGAAGAATTGACGAACGAAAATTTGCGTGTCGCCACGTCCAGTTGCACTTGCGCGTCAAGCCGTCCGCCACCGAATTTGGCGGCCAGATTTGTCACGGTCAATTTTGGCGCGAGCCACGAGCCGCCGCACGCGACAGAATCGGCGCTTATCTTTTCCGTTTCCAACTGCGCGCAATGCGCCGTCCAGTCGAACTGATATGGCTGCAAATTTTTCCAGAACCCCAACGTGTCATCTGCTGCGGGCGCGTTCGTCAATTGTGCAATGTTGGCGTCGAACCGGATGCCGTTCGCGCCGCCCCACGGCGTTCTGGCCACGGCCGCTTCAAGATGAATGAAGGCCTGCAGCAACTGGTGGGTTTGGAGCGGCCTGGTTTGAACGATCAGCAGTCCGCGCCTTACGCGTCCCCACGGCGTGTCGGCACCGGGCGCGATCACAGCCACGCGCAAGGTGAATGATTGCAGGTCGCGCGCGTCGCCCGCGATGGAAAGGTTGAATTCCGGCACACCTTGAAAACGAATTTCGCCGAGCGTGTCGTAAAAAATTTGCAATTGTTGCCGCCACGCAAGCTGGCCCGCGGATTTTTCACCGTGGAAAATTTCCCAGTTGCGGATTTCCGACGCGTGCGCGACGCCGCCGGACAGGGTGAATTTTGCGCCGGAAAAATCCGCGTAAAAATCATCGAGCAGCCAAAAGTCGTTCGCTTGAAATCTCAATTCGGTTTGAATGCGATCAAGCACCAGCGTGTGTGAAACACCATTTGTTGTTGAAACTGGCCAGGTTAACATGCCTTCGCGCACGGTCAACCCGTCCACTTGCAACCGCCGGTGAAACAAGGCGCGGTAATTCAATTGCAAATGGATTTCCTTCGCGGAAAAGGTCGGGCTGTCCGGCATTTCGGCGTGACCGACGTGAACCTCGTCTGCCACCAGCCCGTGAAACAAATTCACGCGTAGGCGGGCAAACTGCAATTCAACGCCGCGCGCACGCAATTTCTCCACAAGCGGTTTTTTCAGAAAATCCGGCAGACCGATTTGATTGACCCAGATGAAAATACAGACCAGCACGAGCACGGCAAGCAACGCGGTGATGCGACACCCGCGAAAAACAACCCGACATTTCCACCAGAAACTGGAATCGAAACGCATTTACGGAACGTTCGCCGGAATCGTCAGATAACTCAAGACGAACTGGTAAAGCACGGGTGGAAAAACAAAAGCCCATCTTTCTCCGTCGAGTGTGACGGCTGCCAACGCGGTTTGCGTACTTGGCGGCAACTCCGCACCAAAATCCACAGTATATTTTGCACCGTTTTTGAGTGCGATGGTAATTTGCAAATTGTCCGGCTTAAAACCGTATTGCGTGAAATTTGTCATGTTGCGGTCGACCCAGCCGACCGCAGTTAATTCGCCGAGGCGATGCGCGGTTTCTTCGATGGCCGGCGGGTTAATCATGCCTTGCGAACCGGGCGCGAGCGACCATTTATTCGGGCCGTCGCGGATCATCGTGCGCGCCTTGCCGTTTTGGTGAAGCTCTATCTGCGCCACGTCATTTTCCGTGAAATTCCAAATGTGCCGTTCACGAAATTCCCAACCTGCCTCGGGCAAACGGTTGAAATCTTCCATCGTTATTGCATACACAAAACCTTCATCCGCACGGCGAACAAAAACTTCATTGGTCTGTTTCGTGCCGAACAGCAATTGCGCGATCACGGCGTTGGTGTCACCCACCGCCGAACGCAAAATGATCTGACGTGATGACGAGGCCAACCCGTAAGTCTGCAAATCGGGTGTGGTTACAACGTCTTTGACAAATTCCACGACGCGTAAACCGGCGAGGATTTTGATGAATTGTTGAACGCTTTCGACGTCTGTCGGGAAATTTTCGCCAGCCACTTTCCAATCATTTGTCCCCAGCTGTTGCAAAATAAAATTTTGTTCGCCGCGCGATTCAATTTCAGCAACCGGCGCAGTCAATTCAAGCAAATGCGGATCGCGAAAATCATTCACTGCGCCGTGCCACGGCGACAGCGGGCCGCTGGCCGTTGTTACAACAGCATTCCAACCTTCGCGTTTGGCGTAAACTTGCGACGAGCCGTTCGTCAGGCTTCCGCCGGTGTGAATAGCGGTGACAAGATTCGTGTCGCGCCCAAACCACAAATCCAAATCGGCAGGTTGCAATCCAAATGCGCTCAAATCCACCTTCGGGTCGTCGGTAATGAATTGCGAAACGCGCGCAGTTTGCAGCCGTTGGAGCGCGTCGGTGATGCGGTCACCATCGGCGCGCGCCTGCAACGGCCGAATCATGTGCCAAAGATGGTTTGTCGCGTCACGTCGCAGTTCGATGATTTCTGCGCCGTTGGTAACAACAATCCAATCGCAGTCGTTGATTTGATTTGCGTCCACAAGCGAGGTGTCACGCCAGTCACTGTCCGTACGCGGAATAAATTGGAGCCAATCCGCATCCGTCACGAACACACCTTCGACGCCAACGACGCGTAGAAAAACCTGATCGCCCGGCGCGGTTTTATTGCCGACCAAAAGTTGCCAGCGTTGTTCACCAGCCTCAATGACAAGCGAAATTTGCGGGCTGTCAAAGCCAAATTCCTTTTCAGCATCAGGACGTTCGCGCAATTCACCGGCACTGAGGCGCATCGCCGGTGTGAGTTTTTGGAGCGCGTCAAGCAAAGCCTCGATGGCGGCGGGTTGGGCTGGATAAACAATCGGTTTGGTCAGAAGCCACATTTGATTTGTGCGGTCGGCGCGGATTTCCAAAACGCCGGCGGGAATGATTTGCACACTCGTGACCGATTGCGGTTGTAGATTGACCAAAATTTGGGCAGGTTCGGCATTCGCATGGCGCTGTTGTCGTTCAAAAAATAAGATGAGTGCGAACAATATCGCAGCAATCATAAACCATATACCTGTGGTTTTTGAATTCATTTTCTTCGCACCAGCCAGACCAGGCCGCCGAGCAACAACACTGCGCCCGGCAATGCCCCGAGTAGCAGCCAGCGGACTTCTTGTTGCTGCGTCCTTGTCATTATTAGACGAAATTCCGTAACGGGACGCGGCCCGATGCCGTTAATCAGCGACGGTCTGTCGAGCAGCCAATTGACAGCGTAGCCAAGAAAGTCGCGGTTGGCGCCACCTTCGATATAGTAGTTGCCCAGAAAAATCGAATCACCTGCAACAACAATGCGGGCGCCACCGCGTGGATTAGCGACACCGGCGATGGCTTTTTGCTCAACGGCAGCCATGAGCGGATAACTGTGTGGCGGTTCGCCGGGTTCGTATTCGAGCGTGGAATCGGCGCTGGAAAACGCAAGTTCATCCACTTGCGGTGCGTCAGCGGGTGGACTCTGCCAATCCACACGGCTTATTGGACGCGGCAAAATCATTTGCAACGAGAGTTGTGCGAGTGAGTTGACGATGGGATGCCGACTGAATTTAACGACTTTGATGTCTTGTCCGGTTATCGTGTTCTTTAAGTCTTCCACCACGTCGTCACCGACATTGACGCCCCAGCGCGCAAGGACGGCTTCGAGACCGGTCGGTTTTTTAATGGAAGCATAGTTGAAGAGCGCAAACAACCGACCGTCTTGCGCGAGATATTGATCGATTTTTTTCAATTCTATTTCGGACAATAGCTCGGTCGGAGCGGCGATGATGAGCACATTGCAATCCGCCGGCACGTCACCGCCGCCGAGCAATTCTAATGGCTGCACCTGAATATAATTTTCTTCGAGAACGGAGGTGAATTTCATGTAACCAAAATTGCCGCTGTCATTGAGCGAGGGTTCGCCGTGGCCTTGCAGAAAATAAGCCTTGAACGGCTTGGAATCTTCAAGCGCAAGCAAGGTCGAGGTAAACATCATTTCGCCCATGAATGCAGTGGGCTTTTTTACAAATTCAAGGCGGCCCTTGGTTTCGCTGGGCACCTGCTGCTCAACATATTGTGCCAAAGCATCACCGGGAACAATTTTTATCCGTCCTTCATCATCGAATATGACAAGGTCTTTGTCCTGCGGCGAGTTCATGTATTGCTTGTATTGATCCTTGATTTTTTCGGCTTCGCCCGCGTCGCGCACGTAATCCACGACATTGACGAAGATTTTTGGATTTGCCGCGCAGTATTCTTTCAGCAACGCGTCAACGGTCGTGAACAAATCGTCTTGCTTGTCGTAGTAAAGCGTTACGTTGACGCGATTCGTCAGCGAATGCACCACGCTCAACGTGCGCGGGGACAATTCGATGCGCGTTTGCGAACTGAGATAGAATCGCCTGAAAAATTGCGCGCCGAGATAATTCACCATCACGACAACCGCCAGGACCAAAACTGTGCGCACGGCGAGATCAAAACCGATTTTCCATCGGCGGTGCGGCGAGAAACTGGGTTTTTCGGTCGGCATTTTACTTCCAGCGCCGGCTTTCCACTGCGCGCAAGGTCAAATACAAAAAAAACAACGTGAGACTGACGTAAAAAATCACCGCGCGCGTATCCACCACGCCGCGCGCGAAATCGTGCATTTGTTCGAACAAACCAAAATACGAGAGGGCCTGTGACTGCCACTGTGCGGCGACGGGAATTGCTTCAGCCAAAAATCCGAGCGAAAACAAACTCACGCCGAGCACAAAGCTGATGATCGCCGCCGCCATTTGACTGCGCGTGATGGCCGACGCAAAACAACCCAATGACAAAAACAAACAACCAATCAAAAAAATGCCGAGATACATTCCGCCCAGCATCCCGGCATCCAGCGTATCGGGTTGATTCGTAAAATGCCGGACGATGAACAAACACACGAGCATCGGCAGCCACATGATGACGTAAAAAACAATGGCCGCCGTGAATTTCGCCGCGACGACTTGGAAATCGCTCACCGGCACCGTCATTAATGTTTCAAAGGTGCCGGTAAATTTTTCCAGCGCAAACAGGCGCATCGTAATGACCGGTGCGGCCAGCAGCACAATCAGCCAGAAAAAGTAAGTGCGATAAAACATTTCCGTGACCGGCATTGACGAAGGATCAGTGCCGAGATTTGTCATCAATACGACGAAACTCAGCCCGATTAAAAGCGTGACCGCTGCGATGACGACGTAGCCTGTAACCGAAACAAAGAAGGCCGCCAGTTCGCGTCGCGTGAGCGTCCAGAAAATTTGCATCAGTTTTCCTCCTCGTTTGGACCGGTCACCTGCACGTAAATGTCTTCGAGCGAATGACGGTTGCGCGTAAGTTCGCGCAAAACCCAGCCGCGCTCACGTGCCAGCGCAAAAATTGCCGGGCGTAAATCCAACCCGTCGCATGGCGTCAGCGCGCAACGCTGAAATTCGTCCGCCGCCGCCGAGACATCAAAGTGCTTGATCTCCGGCATTTGCAGCCAGCATTCACGCAGCGTGTCCGCCGGCGCGGCGATTTCGGCGATGATTTGGCTGCTGCCGGCCATGAGCCGCTGCAAATTTTCCGGCGTGTCGGCGGCGAGAATTTTTCCGTCATACATGATGAGCATCCGGTTGCACGTCATTTCCGCTTCGGGAAGAATGTGCGTTGAAATCAGCACCGTATGTTTCCCGGCGAGGTTTTTAATCAATTGCCGCACCGCGCGGATTTGATGCGGATCAAGGCCGATGGTCGGCTCGTCCAAAATAATCAATTCCGGCTCGTGCACGAGTGCATCCGCCAAACCGACCCGCTGGCGGTAGCCTTTCGAAAGCTGGCCGATGATGCGGCGGTGCACGTCAGTCAAACCACATTGCTCCATCACCGTGTCCACGCGCTGGCGCGAACGTTTCCAGCCAAGACCTTTCAGCCGTGCGCGGAATTTCAAGTATTCCCGCACTCGCATTTCAGGATACAACGGATTATTTTCCGGCATGAAACCAATCCGCCGGCGCACTTCATCCGATTCATGAAAAACATCGAAGCCCGCCACGCGCGCCGTGCCGCTCGTCGCCGGCATAAAGCACGAAAGAATCCGCATTGTCGTGCTTTTGCCAGCACCGTTCGGACCGAGCAGGCCGACAATCTCGCCGCGCGCAACAGTGAATGAAATGTCCTCCACAGCGGTTCGCCCCGCGTAGCGTTTTGTCAAATTGGAAACTTCGATCATTGAGTTGCTATTTGTCACGGCAAACAGAAGTTTAGTTCAAAAATAGCCAATAGAGCGAATAAATTTTTGTGCGATTTTCATTTGTGCGGGTGCTATAAGTTGAACATGACATCCGATTCAGAATTGCTCCGGCAATTTGCCAGAACAAATTCCCAGGACGCCTTCGCCGAACTGGTGAAGCGCCATGTGAATCTCGTCTATTCCGCCGCGCTGCGGCAGGTCAACGGCGACGGACATCTGGCGAAAGACGTGTCGCAGATGGTTTTCACCGACCTGGCGCGCAAGGCAAATTCGCTTTCACGCCGCGAAACTTTGACCGGCTGGCTTTACACCAGTGCGCATTTTGCCGCTGCCAAAATGGTGCGCGGAGAAAACCGCCGCCGCGACCACGAGGACAAATTTATGCGCGAACCCGTTCACGAAACCGCGCCTGAAGCTGATTGGAATAAAATCCGTTCCGTGCTTGACGCCGCCATGCACGAACTCAAGGAAACCGACCGCGAAGCCATTTTGTTGCGTTACTTTGAAAACCGGCAGTTCGTCCAAGTTGGTGCGAAACTTGGCCTCAACGAAAACGCCGCGCGAATGCGCGTCGAGCGCGCACTGGAAAAACTCCGTGACATATTGACCAGACGCGGCATTAGTACGGCGACCGCGCTGGCATCCGTGATTTCAACAAACGCGGTTCAATTTGCGCCTGCGAATCTGGCCGCGACGCTCACGACGGCTTCGATTGCGGCGGCAGGAACCGGAACCTTCACCCTTCTGAAAATTATGACAGCAACCAAATTAAAACTGGCCTTAAGCGTGCTCGTCGTTGCCGGCGCGACGACGGCATTTGTATATCAACAACAAACGCAAAATAAATTGCGCGCAGACAACGAATCATTGACGCAGCAACTCGCGCAACTGCAAAATGACAACCAAAGCCTTTCAAAGCGTGCCGCGCAAGTGAAGCCCGCACCGCATTTGCCCGCGCCGCAAACACAAATGACTACTTCAACAAATGCCCTGGTTGAGGATTTTCCATCCACGAATCTCTTTGACCGGCTTAAAGATAAAAATCCAAAATTAACTCGTGAGCAAGTCGAGGCTTATCTCAAATTAAACGGGCGCAGCGCGGCCAGTTTGCTCGCAGCATTTGACACCAGCGGCGATCCGGCGTTGCTAAAGGAAGCGATGGGAAAATATCCCAACGATCCGCAAGTGGCTTATGAGGCGGCCATGGACAAAGATTTGTCTCCTGACGAACAACGTCAATGGTTGAATACGTTCGAGAAGTCCGCTCCAAATAATGCGCTGGCGAATTATCTTTCCGCACTCAATTACTTTAACTCCGGCCAGATTGACCAAGGTGTGCAGGAACTCACCGCTGCATCCGGCAAATCGCTTGACGATTATAATGCAAACCGTACTGAAGACGACGCAGAAGCTTACCTTGCCGCAGGCTATTCTCTGGCGGATGCCAAAGAGTTGGCCGCATCGCAACTGTTGCAGCCGCAGCTTGCGCAAATGAAACAATTAAGCCTGGACGCAGTTGATCTGGCCAACGCATATCGTCAAGCAGGAGATTCAACTTCCGCGCAGGCTGTGCTGCAAATGGCCGTGAACCTCGGTCAAAGTTACGCCACGTCATCACCGGGCGAATATGAAATTGGCCAGCTTGTTGGAATCTCCATTGAACAGAGAGCACTCCAAGCGATGGACCCGAACAGTTCTTACGGCGACAATGGGCAAACTGTTCAAGAACAACTTAACGAACTGGCGCAGCAAAGGGCGGCTGTTAATGAACTCGCCCAACAGGCTTTCAACTTGTATCCGGCAATGTCGGATCAAGATTGGATTATTTACAGAGACCGCTCCGCGGCTTTCGGCATGGCATCTGCGGATCAATGGCTGATTAACAAGTATGGGCAGCGGTGAGAGAGTATTTGTTTGTTAACGCTGCATAAGCCGAGTTAGCTTGTTAAAATGAGCATTGAATTCACAGAGGATACGGAAGTAATTGATTGGAACGGCTATCAGTGGTGTTCCAGCGTGCGCCGCTGGGCAATCGGAATCCCGTTAAATTGCAGGAAACATTTCAGAACAGCCCGATCCGGTGCTTTGTTTGGGATGCGGAAAAATTGATTGGCGCAGGCCGGGCAATCACCGATGGCGTGCGGTATAGCATGATTTTTGATGTCGTGCTTTTGCCGGAATATCAAGGTCGGGGAATCGGTAAACAAATCATGAACTTTCTAGCAGCTAGGTCGAAAGCACCGGCTGTTTTGCTATATGCGATGCCGGGTAAAGAAGGATTTTATTCAAAGCTCGGTTATCGCAAGATGAAGACCGCAATGGCGAAGTTTCCCAATCCAGAGCAACAGCAAAAAAGTGGATACATTGAGTGACTTGCACAGGCAAGAGAGTTGTGATTATTGGCATCTCTTGGCGTTATCCGCGAATTTGGCAAAAAGTTTAATTCTGCTTCGCAAACGGCGTAAGTTCAATATGGCAGCGGAAACTTTGCCGTCAACTCACGCACGCGGGCGCGGACTTTGTGCGCAGCGTCCGTGTTTTTGATATCCAGTAGCACTTCGGAAATCATGTCGGCAATCGCGGCCATTTCCGCTTCCTTCATTCCGCGCGTCGTGACGGCGGGCGTTCCCAGACGGATTCCGCTGGCTTGAAACGGCGAGCGCGTCTCGAACGGAATCGTGTTTTTGTTGACGGTGATGCCCGCTTCGTCGAGCGCGATCTGCGAATCCTTGCCGGTGATATTTTTCGCGCCGACGTCCACGAGCATTAAATGATTGTCCGTGCCGCCGCTGACGAGCCGGTAGCCGTTGCGTTTCATGCCGTCGGCCAGCGCCTTTGAATTGCGGACAATTTGCTCCTGATAATTTTTGAACGACGGCTGCAACACCTCGTGAAAACAAACCGCCTTACCCGCGATGACGTGTTCGAGCGGTCCGCCTTGAATGCCGGGAAAAACCATCGAATCAATTTCCTTCGCAAATTTTTCGCGGCATAAAATCAATCCGCCGCGCGGCCCGCGCAACGTCTTGTGCGTCGTCGTCGTCACAAAATCCGCGTGCGCCATCGGACTCGGATGGATTCCCGTCGCGACAAGCCCGGCGATGTGTGCGATGTCCGCGAGCAGATATGCGCCGACTTCGCGCGCGATTTCGCCGATACTTTTGAAATCAATCACGCGCGGATACGCGCTCGCACCGACAGTGATCATTTTTGGTTTATTTTCGCGCGCCATTTGCGCGAGCTGGTCGTAATCAATTCGCTCGTCGTCCTTGCGGACGCCGTAATGGACGATCTCGAAAAATTTGCCGGAAAAATTCGCCTTGTTGCCGTGCGTCAAATGTCCGCCGTGGCTCAAATCCATCGTCAGCATTTTGTCGCCGGGTTTCAGCACGGCGAAATAAACGGCCATGTTCGCGCCGGAACCGGAGTGCGGCTGGACGTTGGCGTGTTCCGCTCCAAAAAGTTTTTTCGCACGATCAATCGCAAGCTGCTCAATCGTGTCAATGTTTTCGCAGCCACCATACCAGCGTTTTTTTGGCAATCCTTCGGCGTATTTGTTCGTCAGCACCGAGCCTTGTGCTTCCATGATTGCCGGGCTGACAAAATTTTCAGACGCGATCAACTCGATGTTTTCCTGCTGGCGCAATTTTTCGCGGCCAATCGCCTCGGCAATTTCGGGATCAACATTTCGCAGACGCAATTGCAGCGGCGCGAGGCGAAAATCCAGTTTGTTCACGCGGCGTTCGTGGCGGCCGCCTTCAAATTTCGCATTAAAAAATGCGTCGAAGATTTTTTTTGCCAGTTCGGGCGCGGTATTTCCGGCGAGGCAAAGGACGTTCACGTCGTTGTGACGTCGCATCAAGTCCGCCTCTTTTTCGTCGAAGGCCTGTCCCGCGCGCGCGCCGGGAATTTTGTTCGCGGCGATGTAAATGCCCACGCCACTGGTGCAGACGAGCAGTCCGAGTTCCACCTCGCCGTCCGCGACCGCTTGCGCGGCGGGTTGCGCGAAGTCGGGATAATCGTCCGCCGGGTCTTTTCTCAACGCGCCGAAATCTTTCACGGTCAGGCCGCGTGACAGCAGATATTTCTTAAGCAGTTCCTTCAAATCAAAGCCGCCGTGATCCGCACCGATGGCAAAATTGGCAACGGCTGTGGTTTTCGCGCCTTGCGGCGCGGACAGAATTTCGTGTTGTTCCATAAATTTCAAAAGCGCCGCGATACCTTGCTCAATCTGTTCGCGACAATGCACATAAATTTCATACGGACTGCCAATCGGGTCGGCGATGTCTTTTGCAAATGAATCGAGGGTCTCGTCAAATTCACGCAGCAAAAAAGTTTTTTCCGCCGCTTGCGGATACAGCAGTCCGACCGTTTCCACGTGACCATGCGTCATGCCGAAAATAAAATCCGCCTGCCGCACCAAATCCGCAGTCAACATCCGGCTGCGCTGGCCGGAAATGTCAATGCCCAGTTCGCTCATCGCCTGAACGGAATGCGGTGTTGGTGGCTGGCCATCCATCGCCCCGATACCCGCCGAAAAAACATAGAACTCGCCGCGCCCGCTCGCCGCCTTGCGAAAAAGCCCCTCGGCCATCGGGCTGCGGCAGACGTTTCCAGTGCAAACGAAAAGAATGGTTTTCATTCGGCGCAACTGATCAAAGTGAGTTGTGAATGCCAAATCGTCAACGGCGAAAATCAGGAGTGAGATTGGCGCATGACCGCAAGGCCTTCGATCAAATCCACCGCGCGCGCCAAAACCGGATCGCGAATGAATGGTTTTTGCGGTTCAGCGGTGCGCGGCGGTGTGGAATCTCCATCCTCATCACCGTCCTTGATTTTCGCACGCACCAAATCCGCCTCGCTCGTATGGTCAATAAACTGTGAAAAATCATTCGTGCCCGCGCTGGAATTGGTTTCGCCCTGCGACAGCGTTCCGTAAGGATTTTTCAAAAACGCGAGCTCATCGTCCGAACTGACAGTAATGGTGATGTCCGGTTGGACGCGTGAAATTTCCCCGTCGGCATATTTTGCTGACGGCGTTGCGCTGCCAAAAATCAATCCTTCGCGCGCCGCCTGCAATTCCGATGCCAACGCCACCGCCGCGCCGCGCGTCTCGCCATTCACGAGAATTGCCAGCGGCAATTGTTTCGCCGCAAATAAATTTGCCGCCGCGTGCGCCGCTCCAAAATCGTCACTGTCTGCGAACCGTAAATCCAAAACCGTGCCGACGATTTTATTTGTCGCGTCCAACGCGTGCTGCTCTGCGCCGATTTCATCCGCCAGATTTTTTGCGGCGTTGCCCACGCGCAAATACGCCACCTCATTCTCCAGAACGACTGCATTGGCCAGCGCCGCGTTCGTTGCTTCCGCGCGCAGTGAATTTTGCGCCACTGGCAAAAACGCCAGCGCCAAAACAAAAAGGCTGAAAAAACGTCGTGTCATTGTGCATTCAAATTGCGCGATAAAGCAGCGAAAGTAAAGGCGCTTGCGCACCGCTATCAACAATTTTTGTCGGATTTTGCACTGCGGCAGCGATATACTTTCAAAAGAATGACTAGCGATTTGGATTTGCTGCGGCAATTCGCACGGGAAAATTCGCAGGACGCCTTCACGGAAATCGTCCGGCGTCATGTGAACCTCGTTTATTCCGCCGCGCTGCGCCAGGTCCGCTCGCCGCAACTGGCCGAGGAAGTCGCGCAATCCGTTTTCACCGACCTTGCGCGCAATGCTGGAAAATTAAATTCCGAAACGATTTTAACGGCGTGGCTTTATTCAGTCACGCGCCGAACCGCGATTGACGCCATCCGCAAGGAATCTCGCCGCCAGTTGCGCGAACAATTCGCCGTGGAGATAAACGACATGAATGCGACCGCCAATGATTGGACGCAAATCGAACCGCTGCTCGACGACGCGATGGCCGCGCTCGACGAAACCGACCGCGCCGCGATTCTGCTCCGCTATTTTGAAAATAAAAACCTGCGCGAAGTCGGCGAGAGCTTGAAAATTTCCGATGACGCCGCGCAAAAACGCGTCAGCCGCGCCGTGGAACGGCTGCGCGAATTTTTCTCGAAACAAAAAATTGCGATTGGCGCGGGCGGACTCGCCGTTTTGATTTCTGCGAATGCTGTCCAATCCGCGCCAGTTGGATTGGCCGCCACGATTTCCGCCGCCGCTGTTCTGGCCGGAACCGCCGTTCACACTTCAACCGTAATTGCCGCAACCAAAACCATCGCCATGACCACAATACAAAAAACCGTGATTGCGACAGCATTTGTCGCGACAATTGGAACTGGAATTTTTGAAGCGCATCAAAATTCTCAATTGCGCGACCAAATCCAAACGCTCCAACAACAACAAACGCCGCTGGCCGATCAGCTCGCGCAATTGCAACGCGAGCGCGATGACGCGACAAATCAATTGGCCGGACTGCTCGCAGAAAACGCTCAATTGAAATCTAATTCAAATGAAAATGAGCTTTTGAAATTGCGTGGTGAAGTGACGCAGTTGCAAAACGCCGCAAATGATCAAACGGCATCCGACGCAAAAGCATGGTTGGACAAAGTGAATAAGCTAAAAGAGCGATTAGAGGAAAATACGAACGCGAGAATTCCAGAAATGCAATTTCTCACCGAACAGGATTGGCTTAACGCTGCCAGCAAAAAACTTGAAAATGAAGCCGATTATCGGCGAGCATTGGCTGATCTACGAAGCGCTGGAGAGAATAAATTTGTCGGAATGTATCAACAGGCACTGCAAAGATATTTGAACGCCAACAATAATCAATTTCCAACAGATGTTTCGCAACTTCAATCATATTTTGATCCGCCGATTGACGAAGCCATGTTGCAGCGATGGAAGTTCATTCCGGCCAATGGCAACGCTAATCAGGGATTTGCAGGCGGAGATTGGGTCTTAACTGAAAAAACTCCGGTTGATGAATTATTCGATTCGCGCTATACGATCGGCCTGCACGGTAGCGGCACCACGGATTTCTTTACTTACGGCAACGAACCTACGATTGCACTATTACAAAAAGCATTTTTTGCAGCGAATCCACCGGCATCAATGCCGCCGCCCCATCCACCTAGTGCATCTGAACTATTGCCGTATGCGACGACGCCGGAACAACAAGCTATTGTTCAGCAGATGTTGCTGCGGCAATCTGCAGGAAATGCGTATTAAAATTTCAAAATCATTTCATCGCCTTCGCCGCAATGTCGCGGCGGAACTGCGCGCCGTCGAAATGGATTTTTTCTACGGCGGCGTAGGCGGCAGCTTGCGCAGTTTTCAAATCTTTGCCCAACGCCGTCACACCGAGAACACGTCCGCCGTTCGTGACGATTTCATTTCCGCTTTGCGCCGTCCCGGCGTGAAAAACTTTTACGCCCGGCAATTTCGACGCATCGTCCAAACCGCGAATCAGTTTTCCCTTTTCGTAATTTCCCGGATAACCGCTGCTGGCCATCACAACGCAAACACTGGCTTCCGGTTTCCATTTCAATTCGATTTTGTCCAGCGTGCCGTCCACGCTCGCGTCGAGCAGTTCGACCAGATCATTTTCCAGTCGCGTCAGATAAACCTGCGTTTCCGGGTCGCCGAAGCGCGCGTTGAACTCCAAAACTTTTACGCCAGATTTTGTTAGCATGATTCCCGGATAAATGATTCCGCGAAAATCAATTTTCTCTTCCGCGCAGCCGCGCAGCCACGGGTTCAAAATCGCATCGCCAATTTTTTTAAGTTCCGCGTCGCTCAAAAACGGCGTTGGCGAATACGTTCCCATGCCGCCGGTGTTCAAACCTTGGTCGCCGTCGAGCGCGCGTTTGTGGTCTTGCGCCGTCGGAAAAAGTTTCGCCGTTTTGCCGTCGCAAATCGCGTGCAGCGAAATTTCCACGCCTTCGAGAAATTCCTGGATGACAATGTTCGCGCCCGCCGCGCCAAAATTTTTGGCGACTAGAATCTCGTTAATCGCCTTATT
This sequence comes from uncultured Verrucomicrobiae bacterium, assembly GCA_963719075.1. Taxonomy (GTDB): domain Bacteria; phylum Verrucomicrobiota; class Verrucomicrobiia; order Limisphaerales; family UBA11358; genus UBA11358. The sequence continues at coordinate 731,152 of CAVRAN010000003.1, forward strand.
TGCCTCGGTTTCATTGGCGCAAATCAAAACGCCTTTGCCGAGCGCAAGGCCGTCGGCTTTCACGGCGCATTGGCCACCGAGCGACGCGGCGAATTTTTTTGCGGCGGTTGCGTCGGAAAAAGTTCCAGCGCGCGCCGTCGAAATTCCGTATTTCTCCATGAAGTTTTGCGAGAAAACCTTGGACGATTCAAACTGCGCGGCTTTTTGGTTCGGTCCCCAAATCCGCAAACCGTTTTTCTGGAACAAGTCTACGATGCCCAGCGCGAGTGGATTATCCGGCCCGACGACGGTAAGTCCGGTTTTCTTCTCTTGGGCAAACGCGAGCAGTTTCGGCAAATCGTCGGTGCTGATGTTGACGCATTCGACGGGCGCAGAATTTTTCGCGAGCCATTCCTGTGCGATGCCTGCGTTGCCGGGCGCGCACCACATCTGCGTGACATGCGGCGATTGCGCGAGTTTCCAAACCAGCGCGTGTTCGCGTCCGCCCGAACCGATGACGAGAATTTTCATGAAATGCACCTGTAGATTACGAGGGTTTGCCGGATTACAAATAAAAAAATGATCGCGGTGATTTTATGCGCCATACACGACAAGCAAAAAATTCGTATAGCAAAATAAGTGGGGTAATTGCCGCAAGACAATTTGCTTTATTCCAAATCATTTACCGTCCACTTTTGTCATGGCAAAATAAGATCTTATGGATGTCTTAACTTTATCGCGCATCCAGTTCGCCGCGACGATTTCATTTCACTACATCTACCCGCCGTTGAGCATCGGGCTGGGCGTCATGCTCGTCATCATGGAAGGATTGTGGCTCAAGACCAAAAAACCGATCTATCATCAAATGGCGCGGTTCTGGACGAAAGTTTTCGCGCTCACTTTCGCCATCGGCGTGGCGACGGGCATCGTCATGGAATTTGAATTCGGCACGAACTGGGCGACGTATTCGCGCTTCGTCGGCGACGTGTTCGGCAGCGCGCTGGCGGCGGAAGGCATTTTTGCGTTCTTCCTCGAATCCGGTTTTCTCGCGGTGCTGCTTTTCGGCTGGGACAAGGTTGGACGGAAGATGCACTTTTTCTCGACGTGCATGGTTTGTCTTGGCGCGCATTTCAGCGCGGTGTGGATCGTGGTGGCGAATTCGTGGATGCAAACGCCCGTTGGCTATCACATCGTCGGCCAAGGCATGCACGCGCGCGCGGAAGTCACGGATTTCTGGCAGGTGGTTTTCAACCCTTCGATGGTGGACCGCTTGTCGCACGTTCTTTGCGGCGCGTGGTCGGCAGGTTCATTCCTCGTCGTGAGCGTAAGCGCATGGTATCTGTTGAAGAAAAAACATCTGGAATTTGCCCGCGCATCGTTGAAAGTCGGTCTGACGGTCGCACTCATCGCGTCGGTGCTGCAAGCCATCACCGGCCACACCAGCGCGCAGGGCGTCGGCAAAAATCAGCCAGCGAAGCTCGCTGCGTTTGAAGGGCTTTATCAAACCAGTTCGAACGCGCCGCTAACGATTATTGGTTTTGTGGACGAGAAGAATGAAAAAGTCGTCGGCATTCAAATACCATGGATGTTGAGCTTTCTGGCGCACAACAATATGCACGCCGTTGTCACCGGTCTTGACGCTTTTGCGCCGCAAGATCGTCCGCCGGTTGAAGCATCTTTTTTGTTTTTTCACGGCATGGTTGGAATAGGCTTTACTCTGATTGCAATTTCCGCGCTTGGATTTTTATATTTCCGCCACGGTTCGCTGCACGAACGTCGCTGGCTGCTGTGGATTCTGGTTTTTTCCGTGCTCGGCCCGCAGATTGCCAACCAACTCGGCTGGTTCGCTGCCGAAGTCGGACGCCAGCCGTGGATTGTCTACGGACTGATGCGCACGCCCGAAGGTCTTTCCAAAGTGGTGCAGGCCAACGTCGTCCTCACCTCGTTGATTTTGTTCACATTCATCTATTTCTTACTGTTTGCCGTTTTCATTTATTTACTCAATGACAAAATCCAGCACGGCCCGCACGACGATGATTTGATTCCGTCGGACAAGCTCGCGTTGCCGGAACAATTGACTGAACATGAGAAAAAATAAAATCGTTAAATGGTTAAATCGTTGCATCGTTGAATCGGCTCGCGCGTTCGCCACGATTCAACGAATCACTTTTCTAAAAAATGAATTTTGATCTGAATACAATCTGGTTTGTTTTAGTGGGCGTGCTGTTCACCGGCTACGCGATGCTCGACGGCTTCGACCTCGGCATCGGCGCGCTGCACCTGTTCACGAAAAACGACGAGGAACGCCGCGTCCTGCTTAATTCCATCGGGCCGGTCTGGGACGGCAACGAAGTCTGGCTCGTCACCGGCGGCGGCGCACTGTTCGCCGCGTTTCCGAATGTGTATGCGACGGTGTTCTCCGGTTTTTATCTCGCGTTTTATCTGCTGCTCGCGGCGCTGATTTTCCGCGCGGTGGCGATTGAGTTCCGCAGCAAACAGCCAATGCGCTGGTGGCGGCAGACATGGGACATCGGCTTTTCCGTCGGCAGTATTTTATCAAGCCTGCTCATCGGCATCGCACTCGGCAACGTCGCTTGGGGCGTGCCAGTTGACGCGAACGGCGAATTCGCCGGGACATTTTTAGGTTTGCTCAAACCGTATCCACTGCTTGTCGGCGTCACGACTGTTGCGCTGTTCATGATGCACGGCGCGATTTACGGCGTGATGAAAACTGAAGGCGAACTGCACGACAAACTGCGACTGTGGGCGATGCGCTGCATCATTTTCTTTGTCATTTGCGCGTCGACAACGACCATGGCCACGCTGCTCTACGCACCGCACATCGCCGAGCGCGTGAAGGAAAACCCATGGCTGTTCAATCTCGTGCTGGCGAACATGCTGGCCATCGCCAACATTCCGCGCGAATTTCATCACGGACGCGATTGGCTGGCGTTTCTCTCATCGTGCGCGGCGATGTTGACGCTTATGGCGCTGTTCGCCGTGGATGCTTATCCGAATCTCATTTACAGTTGGCCGCATCCTGAAAACTCGCTGACGATTTACAATGCCGCGTCGTCGCCGAAAACGCTGGGCATTATGCTTATCATCGCGTGCATCGGCGTGCCGGTGGTGATCGCTTATACCGTTTGCATCTACTGGATTTTTCGCGGCAAGGTGAAAATGGACCGGATGAGTTACTAAACAACTCGCGCTTCGCCTTTGCCTTTGACGACTTCGCCGATGAGCCAAGCCTTGTGTTTTTGCGCGCGGATGAATTTCAAAACGTTATACGCTTTTTCCGCTGAAACAATTGCGACCATGCCGATGCCCATGTTGAAGACCTGATACAATTCGTCGTCCGGCACGCCGCTTTTCGTTTCGATGATTTTGAAGATCGGCAGCATGTCCCACGAACCTTTTTTGATGACCACGTCCAGCGATTTCGGCAGCACGCGCGGGATGTTGTCCACGAAACCGCCGCCGGTGATGTGCGCAAAGGCTTTCACGGGAAGTGGCGCGTGACGTGTGACGAGTGACGAGTTAAAGCGTTTCAATAATTTCTGCACCAGCGGCCCGTAACTGATGTGTTCCTTTAACAATTCTTCGCCAATGGAATTTTTTAATTCCGGCAAACGCGACGACGGTTTCAATTTCAACTGCTCGAAGAAAATTTTCCGCCCGAGCGAATAACCATTCGTGTGCAGGCCGCTGGATTCGATGCCGATGACCACGTCGCCGCGCCGGATGGTTTTCTGGCCGTTGAGCATCCTGGATTTTTCCACTACGCCGACGATCGTGCCGCTCACGTCGTATTCGCCAGGCTGGTAAAAGCCCGGCATCTGCGCCGTCTCGCCGCCGATGAGCGCGCAATTATTTTCCGCGCACGCGCGCGCGAAACCCTTGATGATGTCCGTGAACACGTGCGGCTCCAATTTGCCCGTGCCGAGATAATCGAGGAAGAACAGCGGCTCCGCGCCCAGCACCGCGATGTCATTCACGCAATGGTTCACGAGGTCCGCGCCGATGGTGTCGTGCTTGTCCAGCGCGAAGGCGAGCTTGAGCTTCGTGCCGACGCCGTCCACGGACGACACGAGGACCGGCTCGCGATATTTTTTCACGTCCAGCGCGAACAGGCCGCCGAAGCCGCCGACCTTGCCGAGCACCTCGCGGCGATGCGTGCTGGCGAGCAATTGCGGCAGCGTGGCCTTGACGCGATTGCCCAGATCAATGTCCACGCCGGCGGCGGCGTAAGCTTTTTGTTTCATGCGACGCAGATTAAATCCGCAAAACGATTAGCGGGCGAGAAAATTTCGCGGAAGTCGGCGAACGAAAATAAAACTGTTTTGCGTTTGGGGAGTATTTCAGACACCGTTCCGTCTAATGAAAATGGATAAGCTCAAATTGATTGTAACGACAGTATTGTTTGCTGTTGCATTAAATAAATGCTGCGCCGAGTCATTGGAGGAAGAATATCTGGATTACAGCGCTGTCTTAATTGAAATAGGTCAGTATTCTGGAACAGGTTTTTTGCTTCGCAGCACTAATGATTATCTTTATTTGGTTACGGCCAAACATGTTTTATTCAATTTACAAACAACAAATGCCACACCGCCGCTTTTAGATGGAAACCTTCGGCTCACCACTTATTTGTGGGAGAGCAAAGCTCCAGAGGTTTTTACCATAAATCTAGCTGCCTTGAATGCGATGCAAGAAGTTCGGTGTGATCCAAAACATGATATTGCTGTTGTCAGGTTAACACCTGAACCAGCTACGAATAATTACATTTATTTTTGGCCTAGGCCAATTTTGGCTTTGAACAAAACTATAGATGGCAACATCGTTTGTGTGTTGGTTTCTCAAACAAAGAAATACGATCAAGTTGCGCCAGGAACTGACGTTTATCTTTATGGTTATCCCCGCTCGCTATATTTTCCCCAACATGAGCAATTTGATCCCAATCTTCCGCTTATGAGAAAAGGGACGATAGCCGGGAAAAATCCAAAACGTGGCACTATTATTTTGGACTGCCCTGTGTATCACGGCAACAGTGGTGGACCTGTTGTTGCAAAGGAGACGGTCAATTTGACGACAACGAGTTATTCTGTAATTGGAATTGCAACAGAATTTGTTCCTTCTTTTGAATCCTTGGAAATAAGACAAACAGGTAACACAAATTCTCTAGCTCTTAATTATCCAGTCAATTCAGGATACTCAATTGTAGAACCTATGGATTCAATACTCGATCTGCTTTGGAAGTGAGTCCCATTTACTTTACAAACAGCACGCCACAATTTTCGCCTTGGCAGAAAGCGTTTTCATGGCTGCTGAAACTGTAACTCCAAACGCCCCGGCGACAAGCGGAAATCAGCTTCGTTTGTAAATCTCGCGCCGGTTACCAACGTAGTGGAGATAAATGCGGCCAAGTTTCACATCGAATTCGTAAAGCACCCGATAGTCGCCGACGCGGAGTTTGCATTCGGGACGGCCTTGCAGCCGCTGGTGGGGGAAATTTTCCAGCCGCGTTCCCATGTCATCAATCTTACGCTGCACGGTTTCACGGATGCCGGACGGCAAACCATCAAACGCTTTTGAAAAAGAGGGCGACCAGATTTGAAGCGCAGCGGCCACGGCTCATTACGGTTGGCGAGTCGTGTAATTGCCTTCGGCGATTTCGCGGCGGGATTGGTCCAGCTTGGCTTTCACGTCGTCGGTGAGTTCAAGCTGGTCTTCTAGAAAATCATCAATCCACGCGCGAACTTCCTCAATTTCAGCGCGTGACAATTGAGGAATGGCAGCTTCAATTTCTTGAACCGAACTCATGGCAATAAGAATAAACCGGCGCGAAAAATTTGCAAAGCCTGATTTATTTCACAAACGGCAACGCCACAATTTTCACCGCACTTTCGCTTGTTGCCGTCCGCAACGTCAGCTCGTTTCCGATTTGATTCGCTTCGCGGCGCACATACGTTGGCAACACTTACGTTAGTGGCAGTTGGTCTGGACGCCGTTCCAACCTGCGTCCACCGTCGCCTCGAAATTGGTCAGGTCGGTTTGCATCACCGGATACAAATCTGAAAAATTCCGGCGGCACTTGCGCCCGCAAAGAAAGAAACGAAACAAAAAACAACAGCACAACCGTCGCGCAAGAAAATGCAAAACGAAAAATCATATCTGAATTACAACTGCGAAGATTATAGCCAATTTATTACCGTTTTACAAAAATCAATTGCCGGGACAAATTTATAGTCATGGACGCTAGCGGTGTACCAATATCTAATTTGACAACTTTCTTTTTATTTTTAGTCGTATAATTATGGCCATTTGTAGGCGATGGTCGCAAAAATTCCGTTCGCGGTGAAGTTATCTGAATTGTTGCTGCTGGGTTCGGTGTATTGGGAAAATTCGTAACGCAATGCGCCGGACAGGTTTTTTGTGAGCTGGCGCACGAGGCCGGCGAGCAGCTCGTTGCGGGTAAAGTTGAGGCCGAGCGGCACTCCGGCGGCGGAATTGTTTTGCGCGTAATCGGCGCGAAAAAAACCGTAGCTCGCCTGCAAACTGGTTTTCACGTTCAACTCGTAAGTCGCAGTGGTGGTGAGCGTGTAAATGTTTCCGCGATACGGCGCGATGGACGGGTCGCTGTTGTCGGCTGTAACGACGCTCGAACGGCTGTAGGTGAACGCGCCGGAAAAATATAATTGTCGGAACGGCGTGATTGTGACGCTCAAGCCATAAGTTTGCGCACGATAGCGTCCGTCCAGAATTTCGCCGCCGGGAGAAACTTCCTGCGCAAGACCGAAGTCAAAAGCAGGGTCGGTTTTCGACGAATAATCGGTATCGGCAATCTGATAAGTTAGCGTTGTCTTGATCCAGTTTGCCGGGCGAAGCGCGAGTTTCGTCTCGAATCCGTCGGTTTGGATTTTCCGGTTGAGGATGAACGCGGGGTAGCCGTTGGTCATGTCAGCGGGAATGCCATTGAATACGTCCGTCGAATGATTGTAATCTGTGTCGCTGGATTTTTTTTGGAATTGCACGTCCCAATCGAGCCAGCGCCAGGGCGATGTGCTGAAACCTGCGCGGGCGTCGTAGGTGAAATTTTCCGCATCGGTCTGGCGCATGAATGCCGCGGGGTCATCCGAGTCTTGCTCTTGAAATTCGCCGAGGCTTTGTTCGTCGAGCCGCGTTTCGGCGAAAAGCACGGTGAACGGAATTTTTGTGAAGCGCAGTCCCGCGTTTTGCGAGGCTTTGAATTCGTCGAGGTTTGAATCGGCGTTTGTGTTCACGCCGAGTTCCAGGTCGGGAATGCTGTCGCCGAAACCTTTTTCGCGCGTCCACTCGTTTTGCGTGCCGAGCGAAAGGCTCAAATGATCCAGCGGCGTGAAAAGGCTGGCCACGCTGAAAATCTCCGATTCGCGGTGAAGCGTGATCTCCTGGCTGCTCAAGACATTTGCGAAGCTGAACGATGGGATGGCCGTCGTCTGGTTGAAAAAATCGCTGCCGTCGAGCCGCGAATAATAAATGCCCCCGGACAAAAGCCACCAGTCGCGGATTTGTTTTTCCAGCGTGAACGTGTTCATGCCCTGAATGTGATGATAATTGTCCTGCGTGTTGATGAACGTGTCCGGTGAAGTTCTGCCGAAGAGAATAGACGATTCCGCACCGCCGTTTTTTTCGCTGTAAAATTCCACACGCGCGCTGTCCTCCAAGTGCAAACCGTCAATGTCGTGTGTCACGTCTAGCTTGACGATGTGCGTTTTCTCGTCAACGAATTGCGTCGCGGGATAAATGTTATTTCCGTTTGCATTACCCCAGTCGAGCGTGGACTCGTTGCCGCTTCGTGATTGGTATTCGTAACCCAAAACAATTTGCGGCCACTGCGGCAATGTCAGGCCGAAATCAACCCAGATGTCACGGTTGTCCACATACAAGTCACGGTTCAAAGTAAATTGCGGCGGCGTCAACGCCGGATCGTAACCGCCGGAATTGTCGTAGTATTTGCGCCAGTCGTCGAAACCGGCGCGGACGAAGCCGAGGTCGGTTTTTTCCAGCGCGAGTTTTAATTTTACGTCCTGATTCGGGACGATGAAATGGCCTTCCATCGAAATTTTTTCGTCCGTGCCGATTGTCTGCGTGGCCGAAAATTTTTCAATGCCCTGTATCACGCCGCTGTGAACGCCCCCGAGTTCGCGGAATTTCGACTCGTCTCCGTGGACGTAAATCTGGCGGAGCGTCGGCTCGAAATCGAAGGCGAACGCGGAGGTTTCGGAATTTGTCCCCCAATCTGCGCCTTGGTCAATCCATGCGCGCAACGTGCTGATTTGCTCCGGCGTGAGCGGATCGCCTTTGCCGGTCGGCGGCATTTCCATGTCGGGCGTTTGCCGCGCGACATAATTTATCAGAAAACTTTGCGCGCTGTCGCCGGGGACGATGTCGTTGGTGTTGTCGTCGCCACCATTGAGCGCCGGCGCGCGGCTGTCGAGGCGGAAATCGCTGCGCGGCTTTTGCGCGCCGTGGCAGCGGGCGCAGGACGCTTCAAAAATCGGTCGCACATCGCGGTCAAAATCAACTTTTACATGTGCGGCCGGCGGAAGCTGGTTCGTTGAAATTTCAGCGGCGGACAACGCGGGGCAAACCGCGAGAAATAAAAATCCGCACAGCCAGAATTTATTTGATGAAATTAGTTTCATTCAAATTTTGCTTGCGTTCAATATCTCAACCGAGGGTCAATATTTGAGCCGTGAATTGCCGTGTGGCAGCCGGAAGTCCAGCAAGTTCCGATTTGCAAAAATGTCGTGTGATCCGTGTCGCCGATGTAAATGTGTCCGGCTGGAACATTCGGCCCTTGAACTTGCGCGTGGCAGCGCAGGCAAAGATTCGGGTCGCTCTCGACGAGCATTTTTTCGTTGATCGAGCCGTGCGGACTGTGGCAGGTCGCGCAGCCTTCGCGCATCGCCTCGTGCTCGAAGACAAACGGGCGCGTCTGGTCGCGATGGCATTGCGCGCAGCTTTCGTCCTGCCGCGCCATTGCGAGTCCGTGAGCCGGTTTGAAAATGTCGCTGCCGTGCGGGTCATGGCAATCCACGCAACTCATGTGGCCTTCGATGACGGGATGATGATGCGGCAAATTAAATTCTGCGTGAACGTCGAGATGACATTGAAAACAAGTCGCCGGGTCGTCGTGCGGATTGATGATGAATTGCGCGCTGCCGCCGGATTCGATGTGTTTGCTGCCGGGGCCGTGGCAGGATTCGCAGCCGGTTTCGGCGATCATCGCGGAGTTTTCAAAATGGACGCGCGCGTGCGGGCTGGCGGGAAATTTTCGGACGATGTCGGCGTGGCAATCGGCGCAGGCTTTGTTGCCAACGTAGTGCGCGCCGGGAATTTCCAACGGCACGTCCACCGAACGCGACATCGTGGAACATGAAATGATGAACAGCGCCGCGCAAGTTGGAATTCCAAAGGCGAGTACTGTTGCCAGCGCGCGTTTGAATTTTGTGGAATTAAATTTCACGGCGCGGTTTGGTTTGTGACGGCAGCGGCCTTAATAATTTCGGCAACGATTTGATCCGACAAATCCCCGCTTGTCGGAAAAATCATTTGCAGATGGCCGGCGGCGTCAACGATGAGCGTGCGGAAATTGTGGTTGAAAGTGCCGTCGGCAAATTCGTAATTCACGCCGGAGCCGTGCGCGAGTTCGGCGATTTTGTCCGCCGGGCCGGTCAGGAAACTCCAATGCGCGGGGTCGTAATTGTAACTTTGTCCGTAAGCCTTGAGAATTTCCGGCGAATCAAATTCCGTGTCGAATGAAACGGAAAGGAAATGCCAGTTGGCCGGAGCGTTGGTCATGGTTTCGAGTTTTTGCGACGCTTCCTGGAAATTTTTTGAAAGGCGCGGACAATAATCCGGCAACGGGCAGCGCGTATAAAAAAACGTGATGGCGAGTGCCTGCCCGTGAAAATCGTTCAGGCTCACGGCGTGGCCGAGTTCGTTTGTGAATTTGTAGTCGAGCAGCAGTTTTCTTTCGAGATCGGTTTGGGTTTCTGAAACGGATTGCTCCGGCGGTTTATTTTCCACGGAAGCCATTCCGATTTTTGAAAATTGATCCACCCAGCTTTCGGTTTCAGCAACGTGAAGCTGAAAAGTGATTTTGTCGCCGCGCTGCAAATGGGCAAGTTCGTTTTGACTTTTGACTTTGAACGGCATCGTCATCGCACCCATGTAATTGGAGATGGCTGCGTGTTGGATGACGACGACTTGCTCCGCCGACCTGATTTCAATGACGATGCCGCGCGCAAGGAACACGTGGACATCACCAGCGGATGACAACGCAGATTTCGCGCTGAACGAAATTAACGAAGCGAACAAAAATACGCTGACGATCAAAAGCGATTGCCGCATAAATTTCCTTAAATAGTTCAAGGATTTGGCAAACGTCCGATGCGATAAAATGAATCACCGTTGCTGGCGTTCGGATCCGTGAAAATCGTCGGGTTGACCGTCGTCTTATTGGTGTTTATTGGATTCCAAACCAGCAAATTCGTGGAAATTTGCACGACGTAAGTCAGCCCGATGTTCGCACTGTAACTGAACTGAAAGTGACCCGCCGACACAAGTGCCGGCGCGGTGACGGCCACGGAACTGGCATTGATTACGTGGATGGTGATAGAATTGGTCGCAGTCAATCCGACATTGTCGCTGGCGATGGCTGAGAATTTATAATCAGCGGCAGCAAGGTCGTTGACCGCGATCGAAAACGGCGCGGTCGCGACATTGCCGAGCGAAGTTGTTCCTTGCAGAAATTGGACATTCGTGATGCTGCCGTCGGAGTCCGCCGCACTTGCCATGAGCGTCAATGAAGCGGGCGCGCTCAGCGTGATTCCGCTAGCGGGATTGGTGACGGTCACGGTCGGCGGAACGTTGGGCGCAGTGAGATTGGTGACCACAATGCTTGCGACCATTCCCTCGCTGAAATGAACGGAGCAATAATAAGAAAACGTGCCGACGGCGTTAAACGTGTTGGTGAAAGAATGCGGCGGATTGTTGACGCCAGAATCCCAAAGTCCGCTCGCCGTGCCGTTCGTGCCGCTGGTAGTGGAATGAAAGCTGCCAGACCAATTCCAGATTACCGAGTCACCGGCAGTGATGTTTGCCACTGTCGGAGAAAATTTCAGCCCGCCCTGGCCGACTTGCACGGTCGCGGTCGCGCCTTGGACGAAAACGGCTTGATCGAAAATGGCGATGCAGGCACTTAAAAAAATGAGCGGGGATGTATTTTTGATCGCTTTCATGTTAAAGTCGGTTCGTTGTAATCCAGCAGGGACAGTCCGTGTCCTTGATGAGACGAGTGAAATGAATTTTTGTTCCCGCGCGCCGGGAATGTTTCCGTGGAACTTTCTGGAGTTCTAGGACTCACACTTTTGCCGCCACGCTATGGCTGAAAGACCGGACTTTGAAGTTCTTGTGGCTCAACATTACGAGCCGCTGTATCAATTTGCCTTCAGCTTGACGCGTGACGAGGCGGAATCGTGCGACCTTACGCAGCAGACCTTTTGCATCTGGGCGGGCAAGGGGCATCAGCTCCGCGATGCATTAAAAGTGAAAACCTGGCTCTTCACCACGCTCCACCGCGAGTTTCTCGGCGCCCGGCGAAGACAGAAACGCTTTCCGCACGTCGAACTCGAAGAGGCCGGGCTAGAATTGCCCGTCATTTCGCCCGACGCGATCAGCCGACTCGACGCCGCGCAAGTGCTCCACGCGCTTGCGCAGGTGGATGAAATCTATCAGGCGCCTGTCGCGCTGTTCTATTTGCAGGATTATTCATACAAGGAAATCGCCGAAATACTCGATGTGCCGCTCGGCACCGTCAAATCGCGCCTCGCGCGCGGCCTGGGGAAACTGCATCAACTCCTCGCCGACACCCAAAACCAGCCGCCAAAACCGTGAACGCCAACGAAGCCAAAATCATTTTACTGCTTTACCGCCCCGGCACGGCGGACGCCGACGATCCCCAAATCGCGGAAGCACTCGCGCTCGCCAAAAGCAATTCCAAACTCGCGCTGTGGTTCGAACAACATTGCGCGCGGCAAAAAGCTTTGCGCGCCAAATTCCGGGAAGTCGCCGCGCCGGCCGGCTTGATGGAACAGATCATTTCCGAACAGGCAGCGCAGAAAAAAATGACCGCGCGGCAGAAAGACAGGGTGGTGGCAGCCCTCGCCGTTGCCGTGATTGTCGTGTCCCTGCTTTTTTCCGTTCAATTCTGGCTAACGCATTTTCATCGCAATGACATTTCGTTCGCCCATTTTCAAAATCAGATGGCCTACGCCACCACCAGCGGCTACGGCATGGATTTCACCACAAACGACCTGCCGCAAATCCGCGCCTATCTTGCGCGAAACGGCGCGCCGTCCGATTACGTCCTGCCCGCGCCGCTTGAAAAGACCACCGTGGCCGGCTGCGCGATTGAAAATTGGTACGGTAAAAAAGTTTCCATGATCTGTTTCCGCACCGGAAAACGACTGCCGCCGAATCAACAAAGCGATTTGTGGCTGTTTGTGGTTGACCGTAAAGCCGTGAAACACGCACCCGCTGCCGGGCCACGGCAGTTCGCCCCTGTCGGACCACTCTTCACCGCCGCTTGGACGCAAGACGGCAAACTTTATCTGCTCGGTACGGAAGGAGATGAGCAGACGATTAAACAATATCTCTGATGCACATTTCGATTAGTGGCGTCACACTTCACAGCTACCGCTATGCTTGGGCGAAACGGGCCAAGATCGTTGGCTATTCAGAGACGTTCACATAGGAAAGACAAACAATTTTCTTTGAGCGCGAATGTCCAGACACCAAGTTCCCTGTCTTTGGACAAAAGCTAAAATGGTATCCACAATAGATCAGCCGGTATTGATTCAACCGATTGCCAGTGCAGATCTGACGGATGTTTTGTGAAGCGATTTCCACCGTCAAATCAAATGTTTATATTTCTCAAGGAGGCTGCGATCCGGCTTTTGCCACGTCATCGTACGCGCAACTGGCAAGTTACCAGACAGTAGCGATGGATTTTCGATTGAATTTTAATTGCCATTGCACAGAATTGGTTCCACAAAGTTATGGAGGAACAAAATATCAAAGCTGAAGCGACTGGCGGTTTGGAAAAAGAAACCATACCGCCCCCACCACGCAAAAGAAAACAAAGATTAAAAATTCTCGTGGGGATGGCGGGGTTGGTTATCCTCGTCGCGATAATTTTTTATTATCTTCGTTGCGTTGCACCCTACGAATCCACCGACGATGCGTTCATTGACGGTTACGTCACCTTGATCAGCCCGCGCGTGCCGGGCCAGGTCGCGCGGTTGGCGGTCATGGACAATCAGGAGGTCAAGGCGGGCGACGTGTTGGTGGAAATTGATCCGCGTGATTACGAAACGAGTTTGTCCCAAGCCAAAGCCGATTTGGCGGCGGCGAGCAGTCAGGCGAATCAATCCCGCGCACAGGTCAAAGTGAGCGAGGCCAAAGTCGCGCAGGCGCAGGCGGCAGTGACCGCCGCCGAAGCGGAGGCGCAACGGGCGAACGACGATCTCAAGCGTTACCAGTCCGTTGAAAGTCAGGCGGTGTCCAAAAGTTCAATTGATCTGGCCCAAGCCCAGGCGCGATCCGCCAACGCCAATTTGTTGGCCGCATACAGTCAGACCAACGCCGCCGAAGCGGAAGTGGTCTTGAGCGAAGCAGGAGTCGAGACTGCAACTGCCGCCGCCCAACAGGCCGAGGCCAAACTTCAGCAGGCCGAGTTGAATCTTTCTTACACAAAAATTATTGCCCCGATAGATGGGCGAGTCACCGCCCGCACGGTGCAGATGGGTCATTATGTGCAGCCCGGCCAAGCGTTGCTGGCACTGGTTCCCAAAGACGTGTGGGTGACGGCAAATTTCAAGGAGACGCAGTTGACCTACATGAAGCCGGGACAACCGGTTGAATTGCGCGTGGACGCTTATCCCAATAAAAAATTCAAAGGCAAGGTGGACAGTTTGCAAGCCGGAACGGGCGCGCGGTTCAGTTTGTTGCCGCCGGAAAACGCAGTCGGCAATTATATCAAAGTCGTTCAGCGCGTGCCGGTGAAAATTATTTTCGATGAAGAATTGCCTACCAACTTGGACATCGCGCCGGGAATGTCCGTCGTGCCGATTGTGAAAGTCAAATGAGTGATACGGCGTCCAGTCCGGCAGTCGAATGGCGTCCGCGCGCCAATCCGTGGCTGATTGCGCTGGCAGTGATGCTCGCGACTTTCATGGTCATCTTGGACACTTCGATTGCAGTCGTGGCGCTGCCATACATCGCGGGAAATCTTGGCGCGACGCAGGATGAATCCACCTGGGTTCTGACAAGTTATCTGGTCGCCAACGCGATCATTCTTCCGGCCAGCACATGGTTCTCCAGTTTTTTCGGGCGCAAACGATTTTTGATCGGCTGCACGATTATTTTCACGGCGGCTTCATTGCTTTGCGGTCTGGCCACGAGCATGACGATGCTGGTGCTCGCCCGCGTCCTGCAAGGCTTGGGCGGCGGCGCGATGCAGCCGTTGTCGCAGGCAATCCTGCTCGAAAGTTTTCCGCCGGCCAAGCGCGGCGCGGCCACGGCGTTGTTCGGCATCGCCATTGTGGTCGCGCCAATTCTTGGTCCCACGCTCGGCGGATGGCTGACGGACAACTGGTCGTGGCGCTGGACTTTTTACATCAATCTGCCCGTGGGCTTGCTCGCGTTTTTTTTGATGTCATGGCTCGTGGAAGACCCGCCTTACATTCGGAACAAAAAGCCGGGACGCTTTGACGGAATGGGGTTTGCATTGGTGGCATTTTTTCTCGGCACATTGCAAATTATTTTGGATAAAGGTCAGGACGCCGACTGGTTCTCGGCCATCTGGCTGCGCTGGTTCACCGTCATTTCCGTTCTGTCCTTCATCGGATTTATCGTGCGCGAACTGACCGCTAAAAATCCGCTGGTGGATTTGCGCGTTTTCAAAAACCGCAACTTCGCGGTGAGCTGCGGTTTGTTCGGGCTGTTCGGCTTCGCGCTTTATGCGTTGATCACGCTGCAACCGCTGTTTGTCCAGTCGCTGCTGGGCTATAGCGCTTTTGATGCCGGACTTTCAGTCAGCCCGCGCGGAATCGGCGCGTTTGTCGCGCTGTTTTTTGTCGGCGCACTGGTGGGCCGGGTTGATTCGCGCTTGCTGGCCGGACTCGGCTTCGCGGCGGTTGGGCTGGCCAGTTATCTTTTATGCCGGTTGAGTTTGCAAATGACGATCGGCACTGTTGTCCTGCCAAACATGATTGCCGGTTTTGGCGTCGGCTGCATCTTCGTGCCTTTGACGACGCTGGCGGTCGGCACGCTGCGCAACAAACAGATCGGCAATGCTTCCAGCCTGCAAAATCTGATCCGCAATACCGGCGGCAGCATCGGTCTTTCCTTTGTTGCCACCTTGCTGCAACGCTATTCGCAAATCCACCAATCCATGATGGTCGGGCAAATGTCTCCGCTGAATCCGCAATACGAACAAAAATCAGCCATGCTACAAAAAGTTTTCGAGCAGCAGTTCAGCCCGACTGACGCCTTAGCGCGGGCGCACGATGCTCTTTATCACACGTTGCTCCAGCAGTCTGAGTATTGGGCGTTTGTGAATGTGTTTCTCGTGGTCGCCTGTTTTTGCGCGGTGAGTGTTTTATGTGTGCTAACCTATGAAAAGCCCCGGAAGATTCACGCCGTGGCAATGAGCGATTAGTAACCAACGACGATATGAAAGAAATTCTTCTCATTGATCAAGAGTTTGGCGCGGGTGCCATCACCATCGGTGAAAAAATCGCGAAGCGGCTGGGCTGGAATTTTTTCGACCAGGTGCTGACCGATGAAATCGCGCGGCTGGCGAAAATTCCGGCGGATGTCTGCGGTCATCGCTTGGAACGCAATGATCCCTTTCTCCAGCGATTGGTCAACGTCATCTGGCGCGGAAGTTTTGACCGCAACCTGCCGTCACCCGATCTGGCCATTTTAGACTCCACCCGGCTGGCTTCTTTGCTTCAACGTGTGATTGAACAAACCGCTGAAAAAAAACCGTGCGTCATCATAGGTCGCGGAGCTCCGTATTTTCTTCGCGACCGCACCGACACTTTTTCGGTTTTTCTGTATGCCTCGCGCGAACTTAAATTCCGGCGGATTTTCAAACGCGTCGGCAACGAAGCGGAGGCCATCAATTTGGTGGACACCATTGATGAGGATCGCCGGAAGTTCGTGAAACACCAGTATGGCCACGAATGGCCGAACCGCCAGTTCTTCCACGCCATGTTCAACACCGGCATCGGCGACGACAACACCGCCGAGGCAATTCTCAACTTGTTGAACGCCGTCAATCAAAACGAGGCGGCGGCCAAAACATGAAAATTGCAATCGTCATGTTGGCAGCGTGTCTGGCTCTCCTCGCCGGTTGTGCCGTGGGGCCGGATTACAAACCGCCGAAAGCAACGAGCGTGTCAGCCCAACCATGGACATCGTCTCTCGCCGGAGGTGAAACGAACGGGCCGGCTGACCTCGCAACGTGGTGGAAAAATTTTGGCGACACCAATCTGGATTCACTCGTAACGGTGGCCATCCAATCCAATCTCACGCTTCGCGTTGCCGAAGCCCACATGCGCGAAGCCCGCGCCGAACGTGACGTGGTTTCCGGAAGTTTCTGGCCTTCGGTGGGCACTTCAGGTTCTTATTCACGAAATCGCTTTGGACAAAATAGTTTTCCGCCGCTGCCAGCGGGCACGCCACTGGATTACAATCTCTACAACGCCAAATTCGACGCCACATGGGAACTCGACATTTTTGGCAGCACACGGCGAACCATCGAAGCCGCCAGCGCCGAAATGGGCGCGGCGGAATTCGGCCAACGCGACGTGCTGGTCTCACTGCTGGCGGAAGTCGCGCGGAATTACATTGCAGTTCGCGGCTACCAGCAACGCCTCGCCATCACGCTTCAAAATATCCAAGTCCAGCAGGACATCTTGAACCTGACCAGCAACCGTTTTGAAAACGGATTGAGCAGCGACCTCGACGTGCAACAAGCCACGGCACTGCTGACCGCAACCGAGGCGGAAGTGCCGACGCTGAAAACTGGTTTCGATCAGTCCGTGCATCATCTGGCCGTGCTGCTTGGCCAGCCGCCGGGTGCGTTGATGGACGAAATGTCCGTTCAAAAACCGATTCCGCTGACGCCGCCGGTAGTGCCGGTGGGATTGCCGTCGGATTTGCTGCAACGCCGTCCCGACGTGCAAAAATCCGAACGCGAACTTGCCGCAGCCACGGCACGCATCGGTGTTGCCAAGGCGGATTTGTTTCCAAAATTTTCACTGACGGGGTTTGCAGGTCTGGAAAGTATTTCAACCGCCAATTTTTTAAATTACGCCAGCCGCTATTGGTCCGCCGGCCCGACGGTACAGTGGGAACTTTTTCAAGCTGGCAGCATCCGGGCCAATGTTCGTGTCCAGAATGCGCGTCAGGAAGAGGCGCTGGATTCCTACCAGCAAATAGTGCTGGTCGCATTGGAAGATGCCGAAAATGCTCTCACCGCCTATGCTAGAGAACAAACCCGGCGCGAATCTTTGTCACAATCGGTACAGGCGAATGAACAGGCGTTGGAACTGTCCACGCAACTTTACAATAACGGTTTGGCGGATTTCCTTCGCGTGCTGGATTCCGAACGCTCGCTTTATGCGGCGCAGGACGCGCTGGTGCAAAGTGATCAAGCGGTCTCGCTCAATCTGGTGCAACTTTACAAAGCGCTCGGCGGCGGCTGGCAAAATGAGACCAACTCAATCCATCAAAGCAGGCCGCCGTTAAGAAGTTGAAACGATTTTTTATTCAACTCAGTCCCGTCTTGGAACTCCAAGGTTTTTACTGATGGTGCCTCAACCTGGCTTCAGCCAGATCAATGTCCTGCTGGATGCGGCGCAGGACTTCATCGCTGATGATGCTGTCGTTGCGGAGTTGGAGAATCGTCCGTCGTTCCACCTGAAGCGCTTCATGCGAGAGGCGTTCATATTCAGAGGAAAAAAGACGAAGTGGTGTGCCGGCACTCCCCCGTTCGACACCTTCCACCTGGCGGATATGGTCTTCGTATTCAATACGAAGGCGTTGCAGCGCGTCGGCTTTCGCGGGATTACGCTCTGCAATTTCGTTGAGCCGCAAGAGGGCGGTCTGGTTGGCTT
Source organism: uncultured Verrucomicrobiae bacterium (assembly GCA_963719075.1). Classification (GTDB taxonomy): domain Bacteria; phylum Verrucomicrobiota; class Verrucomicrobiia; order Limisphaerales; family UBA11358; genus UBA11358. Next base: position 749,364 of record CAVRAN010000003.1, read on the forward strand.
TGAGCCGGGCTTCGCGTTCTTCCTTTTCCATCGAGCCATCGTCCTTGACGCCAAGCCAACGGATAAGCAGCGGAAGGCTCAAGCCTTGCACGACAAGCGTGGCCAGAATTACGATGAAGGTGAGGAATAAAATTAAGTCGCGGCTTGGAAAGGGATCGCCGCTTTGAATCGTAAGCGGTATCGCCAAAGCCGCCGCTAGTGAAACCACACCGCGCATGCCCGTCCAGCCGATGATGGTGACGTGCCGCCACGACGGATAAGGATCTCGGTCACGAATGCTCTTGAATAAAAGACGCGGCAGATAGGCCGCCGGAAAAACCCACAGGATGCGGATGAGAATAACCGCGAGGCTGATGAAGAGCGCGTACCCGACCAGCCGGTGAATGGAAATGTCATGGCCGGACAACGCGTGCAGCACTGCGGGCAGTTGCAACCCGATGAGGATGAAGACGAATCCGTTCAATAGAAATTCCACCATTTCCCATACTGGCCCGCCTTGCAGCCGTGTCTTGAACGTGAGTAGTTCGGGCATCCGCCGACCTAAATATAGACCGGCGGTCACGACGGCGAGTACGCCAGACACGCCCAGCCGCTCGGCGCACAAATAGGCGACAAAGGGCGTTAGCAGCGAGACTGTGATCTCAATCGGTGCATCATCCACACGCTTGTGAAATTGCTGCGCCAGCCAGCCGACCACCAGTCCAATGAGAATCCCGGCGATACCGACGATCAAAAATTGTCCGCTCGCGTGCGCCAGCGAAAATGAACCGCTGAACACCGCCGTTACCGCAAACCGGTAGGCTACCAATGCGGTCGCGTCGTTGACAAGGCTTTCACCTTCCAAAATCGTGATGATGCGCCGGGGGATTTTCAGGCGTTCGGCGATCGCCGTGGCCGCGATGGCGTCGGGCGGAGAAATAATTGCGCCTAAAACAAAACCCACGGCGAGTGGTAGGTGCATGAAATAGTGCGCGAGATAGGCGACGGCCACCGTGGTAAACAAGACCAGTCCGATGGCGAGCAGCGAAATAGGACGGAGATTCGCGCGGAAATCGCGCCACGAGGTGAACAGTGCGACCGGAAACAAAAGTGGCGGCAGGAAGAAAAGAAAAACCAGATATGGGTTGAGCGTTACTTTGGGCAATCCGGGAATCCAACCGAGGAACAATCCACCGATGACGAACAAGATCGGATAAGGAATATGAAGTTTACGCGCCAGCATGGCCAAAACGGCCACTGTCAGCAAAAGCCCCACAAAGATGTCAGCAATGCTCGTCATATCGCTGAAAGTTACTTATGGACGATCGGTTTGCACAGCCAAACCTCTTAGGGAACAGGCCATCTTTGACAGGCATTTGCGTGGGATTGACTCGACAAATGTAATTATTGCGATTACTATGACTCCGTGCTGTATGAGAACTAGCTGCCGTTTTGCCATGGCCGTCCATGTGCTGGCCGTCCTAGCTTACAAAGAGGGCGATCGAGTAACCTCTGCTGCCCTGGCTGGCAGCGTCAACACTAATCCCGTGATCGTCCGACGACTGCTGTTAGCTCTGCAGAAAGCCAAACTGGTGGACACGTGTAAGGGGGCTGGGTCTGGCTCCCGATTGAGCCGGTCGCCTCGTCGTATTAACATGGCGGAAATCTATCGGTCAGTGGAGAATTCGGAGTCATTTGCCTCGCCTTCGCGAAAACCCCGGGCGGACTGTCCCGTGGGCAGTTGTATTATTGACGCTTTGGATAGGATTTTTACGTCAGCCCAAAACGCGATGGAACGGGACCTGGCCAGGACCACCCTGGCCGACGTGATCGAAACCGTGAAAGCGACGGGCAATTGCGTCAGGAAAAAAGCCAGTTGACGCTCTCTTTTTTTGTGCGAATATGTAATAATGTAAGTTACATATAATGAATGGCAAAGAAAAATATGAAAGTAACCATCGAAATCAACGAAGCTAACTTTGAAAGCGAAATACTCCAATCGAATCAGCCCGTGCTGGTGGATTTTTGGGCCGAGTGGTGCGGGCCGTGCAAGATGCTCGCGCCCGTCCTCGACGAGATTGCCACCGAACAAGCGGGCCGGGCGAAGGTCGCGAAAGTAAACGTGGATAACAACCTGGTTCTGGCATCGCGCTTCGGAATCCAATCCATTCCGACTTTGCTCTACTTTGCGGGCGGTGAAGTGCGGGATAAAACCGTTGGTGTCACCGGCAAGCGGGTGATTCTTTCCAAGCTGGAGAAGCTGGCCGTGCCCGTTTGAACGATTAAAACATCCATTGCGCCAGTAAAGCTGGTCAAACGAATATGAAAATTGCCAACACTTTTCTCGGTCGCCAGACGATCGGACTCATTCACGCATTTAGCGACGGCGATTCTGTTGTCGCCGACGCGCCAGTCAAACTTTCGTTGGATGATGACGATTTGCTGGACAGCTATTCCAAATCCATCACCCAAGCTGTCGCCAAGGTCGGTCCGGCAGTGGTGAACATTCGTGTTCACGGAGTCAACCGCAACAAGCGGCGTGGACCGGAATCGGGCGGCAGCGGTTCGGGATTTGTCATTGCGCCGGACGGTTTCATTCTCACCAACAGCCATGTCGTCCATGACGCGACCCGCATGGAAGTTTCGCTGGCAGATGGCCGGGTATTCGACGCCAGTTTGGTCGGCGATGATCCCGAAACCGATCTGGCCGTCATCCGCATCAATGAGTCTCGTCTTATCCACGCGCAATTCGGCGATTCAAAGTCCGTCCGCGTCGGACAGATTGCCATAGCCATCGGGAGTCCGTTTGGTTTTCAACAGACTGTGACCGCCGGAGTGGTGAGCGCACTGGGGCGTTCGATGCGGTCACAATCCGGTCGGTTGATCGACAATGTCATTCAGACCGACGCGGCGTTGAATCCCGGCAACTCCGGCGGGCCGCTCGTCAATTCGCGCGGAGAAATCATTGGTGTGAACACGGCGATCATCCTTCCCGCACAGGGAATTTGTTTTGCCATCGCCAGCAACACCGCCGAGTTTGTCACGGCATGGTTGATCAAGGAAGGCCACATTCGGCGCAGTTGGATCGGGGTCGCCGGCCAGAATGTTCCCATTCATCGGCGGGTGGTGGTGTTCCACCGGCTGGCAGCCGACCACGGCGTGTTGGTGTCCGGCATCGAACCGGGCAGTCCCGCGAGCCGGGCTGGTTTGCGCGAGGGTGACGTGATTGTCACGTTCGGCGGCGAACCTGTCTCCAGCATTGATGAATTGCATCGGCACCTCGTCGCCAAGGTGATTGGCGTTCCATCACAAATCACCGTCATCCGGCACACGGAAAAACTCAATCTGGTGGTGACCCCGCAGGAATTGGTCGTCAACCATCAACGGAATTAACTGAAGCCCATGAAAACTACATTCAATGGAAATTATCGGTCGGGAATTAAACAGCATCGTCTCCCACGCGTGCGCTTGACGCCGCCACGTCGGCCGCGGCGACTTCGCACGCCGGCTTTGCCGGCAGCAAACGTGCCCATCAAAAAATTGCCCATACCGGCGGCGGCCACCGAGCCAGAAATAATTTTCACCGAATCTCTGCAAGGCGACACGCTCCAACTTTATCTGCGCGAGATTGGCCAGGTAAAATTGCTGACGCCGCAAGAAGAAATCACGCTCGCCAAACGAATCCGGCGCGGCGACAAGAAAGCGCGCGAACAAATGATCACCGCCAACCTGCGGCTGGTGGTGAAAATCGCCCGCGACTACGAGGGACTTGGTCTTCCGTTGCTGGACCTCATCAACGAGGGCAACATCGGACTCATGAAAGGCGTGGAGCGCTTCGACCCGAAAAAGGGGGCGAAACTTTCGACCTATGCGTCCTTGTGGATAAAGCAGGCCATCCGGCGGGCCTTGTCAAATCAATCAAAAACCATCCGTCTGCCGGTCCACGTTTTTGACAAGATGACTCACATTCGCCGAGCCGAAGTGAAACTGCGCGAGATGCTGGATCGCGAACCGACGGACGAAGAAGTCGCCGATAATTTGGGACTTAACACGCGACGCATCCGCCAATATCGCGAAGCGTCCCGCGCACCGGTCTCTCTCGATTCGCCCATCAGCACCGACGACTCAACCTCCATCTCGGAACATGTGGAGGACGTCCATGCGGCTGCCCCTTTCGACGAGATCGTGAAACACAACGACAGTGAATTGATGCAGGAAGTTCTGGCCACGCTGGAAGCGCGGGAAAGCCGGATTCTGTCAATGCGTTTCGGTTTGGATAATGGCCGGCCAAAAACTCTCGAAGAGGTCGGCGAACGGCTGGGTGTCACCCGCGAACGCATTCGTCAGATTCAGGAACAGGCCTTGCAAAAAATGCGCGTGAAGATTGAAAGCCGGGATCAGCCGCACGTAATGATGGCGGCATGACGGCCAAGACTGAAAAATTTCGTGGACTACGAAGGATTGACAAGTGTCTCGTTTTAGCGTGTCCAATGTCCAATTGGAATTGAGTGTTGGCGGAATTGATCAGCAGCGTTGGATGATTTTTGGAAAGTGTTTAATCTTATTTTCAAAGTAGTCCGCCACCTAAAATTCATTCGCTTAAAAATAATGAGTGTAACAGTCAAAAACTTGTTTGGAACGGTTTTTTAATAAATCATAAGTTGCTATTTAATAATCAGATGCAAATAATAATATAAATCTATGAAATAGTAGTTGACTATTTAGTTTAATTGATTAAATTGTTGCTGTGCTTCGGCAATAAATAGATCGAAGCGCAGCAAACGAAAAAGATTATGGGTCGCGTTAGTGATGCAAAACAAAGATTGATGGATGCCGTGCTGGACCTGTTTTGGTCCGGCTCGTATGGCAGCACGACGATTGACCACATCTGCGACAAGGCCGGCGTCAAGAAGGGCAGCTTTTATTATTTCTTCGATTCCAAGGCGGAACTCGCGGCGGAAGCGCTCGAGGCCAGTTGGGAGGATCGGCGCGCGGAATTTGACGGCATCTTTTCCGCGACGGTTCCGCCGCTGGATCGGCTGAAGCAATTCTGTGATTTTACCTATAAATTCCAGCGTGAAATCAAATCCAAGCACGGCCGCGTGCTGGGTTGTGCACAGGCTTCGCTCGGCTCGGAAATTTGCACGCAGGAAGATGTTTTGCAGAAAAAAATCCAGCAAATCATGGATCAAAAGCGCAAATATCTTGAATCTGCCATCCGCGACGCGCACGCCGCCGGGCTGATACACGCGCCCGATACCGCCGCCAAGGCACGGATGATTTTTGCCTATTATGAAGGCCTGCTGACGCAGGCGCGGATTCAAAACGACGTGGAAGTGCTGCGCGAAACCGCCAGCGGAATGTTCGCCATGCTCGGTGTGAAGGAAAAGAAAGCCCTGGCCGCCTGAATTTGAATTTTTTTGATTACATACTTTACTAAACAGACAACTATAAATTAAGAGATATTATGAATACGACCAATGCAAACAAAAACTTGAATGCTGAAACAACCATCGCCGACCGCTGCGTGGAATCCTGCAAAAAATTGCTCGACGAAATCGAGCGGGCCAAAAACAAAATCGCCGCCGAGTTCCGCGAAATCGTGGAATTAAATCAAAAATCATTTCAACTCGCGTTGAACGAAGCCGAAGCGTTGGCCTGGCAGACGGATTATCCGCAGCTTGTGTTTCCGGATTTAGCGTTAGAAAAAATTCAGGCCGTCGCGGCATGGCAGACGCCGCAGCAATCCGTGCAGCAGCCGCGTCTGGCTTTTGCCCAAACCGCGTGATCGCTGAACTTAAAATTGAACAATTCATAAAAAGGAGGAACATAATATGAAGTGCAGAATTTTTTTATCTTTGGCCGTTTCAACTCTGACCGTTAGCGCGTTGGCAATTCTTTCCGCCGGTTGTAGCCGTCAAGTCCGCCAACAAGGTCCGCCGCCCGCCGCCGTCACGGTAGCACCGGTCGAACAAAAAGAAATTGTCGAGTGGAGCGAATTTACGGGCCGCACCGAGCCTGTGGATTCTGTGGAAATCCGTCCGCGCACTTCGGGCTACATTCAGGAAGTGCGTTTTCAATCCGGCCAGATGGTGAAAAAAGGCGACGTATTGTTCGTGATTGATCCGCGCTGGAATCAGGCGGTGTTTGACCAGCGCCAGGCCGAATATGATCAGGCCAAAAGTGAAAACGATCGCACGGACAAATTGCTTACGAATAATGCAATCTCCGCCGAAGAAGCCGAGGCGCGGAAATCCAAGGCGGAAGTCGCGAAGGCGGCACTTGATTCAGCGCGATTGGATCTGGAATACACGGAAGTGAAATCGCCGATTGACGGACGCGCGAGCCGCGCGCTGTTGACCGAGGGAAATTACGTCAGCGGCAACGCCGGTTCGGCCTCGCTGCTCACGACGATTGTTTCCGTCAATCCAGTTTACGTCTATGCGGACATTGACGAGGATTCGCTGCTGAAATTCAACGAGCTGGTTTATTCCAAAAAATTGGGCACGACCGACGACGGAAAAATTCCCGTCGAATTGGAACTCGCCGACGAAGATAATTTTCCGCACCAAGGCTACATCGAGTCGTTCGACAACAAACTCGACCCCAGCACCGGCAGCATTTTATTGCGCGCGGTTTTTCCGAATGACGACGGCCGCATCGTGCCCGGATTGTTCGCGCGCATCCGCATTCCGTTGAGCGAGCGCCACAACGCACTGCTGATCAGTGAGCGTTCCATCGGCACGGATCAGGCGAACAAATTTGTGCTCACGCTCTCGCCGACGAACACGGTGCAATATCAGGCCGTCGAACTCGGGCCGCTCGTGGACGGCAAACGCGTCGTGCGCTCTGGTTTGACAGTCGGCGAAAAAATTGTCGTCAATGGCCTCGCTCGCGTCCGTCCGGGAATGCCGGTCACGCCGCAGGATGAAGTTGCAAACAGCGCGCCCATCGCCGGCGCGAAAATCGCGCAGAAATAATTTTTTTTCACGCGCGCGAAAATTTAATCCAGGAAGGTTGAACCCAAAACCGCTATGAACTTTTCACATTATTTCATTAAGCGCCCGATTTTTGCCGGCGTTTTGTCCATCGCGATTTTCGTGATGGGATTGCTCGCGCTGTTCAAATTGCCGATCAGCGAATATCCCGAAGTCGTGCCGCCGACGATCGTCGTGAAGGCGACGTATCCCGGCGCGAATCCGAAAACCATCGCGGAGACCGTCGCGTCGCCGCTCGAACAGGCCATCAACGGCGTCGAAGGTTCGCTCTACATGTTTTCGCAGGCGACCGGCGACGGCGTGATGACGCTGACCGTGACGTTCAATCTCGGCACCGATCCCGACAAGGCGCAGGTGCAGGTGCAAAACCGCGTGTCGCAGGCGCTGCCGAAATTGCCGGAAGAAGTCCGCGACCTCGGCGTCACGACGACCAAGCAATCGCCCGATCTCACGATGGTCGTGCATTTATTTTCGCCCGACGGTCGTTACGACGACGTTTACATCCGCAATTACGCGACGTTGCAGGTGAAGGACGCGCTCGCGCGCATTCCCGGCGCGGGCGACGTGGAACTTTTCGGCTCCGGCGATTACGCGATGCGCGTCTGGCTGAACCCGGACAAAATCGCCGCGCGCAATCTGACCGCGAGCGATGTCGTCGCCGCCATCCGCGAACAAAATGTGCAGGTCGCCGGCGGCGTCATCGGGCAGCAGCCGGTCAAATCGCCGGTGAATTTTGAATTGCAGGTCAACGTCAAAGGCCGGCTGATTTCCGAGGAAGAATTCGGCAACATCATCGTCAAGGCCGGGCCGAATGGCGAAAAAACTTTGTTGAAAGATGTCGCGCGCATCGAACTCGGCGCGGGCAGTTACGGCTTGCGTTCGTTGCTCAATAATAAAACGGCGGTGGCGATTCCAATTTTCCAGACGCCCGGCGCAAATGCTTTGGAACTTTCCAAAAACGTCCGCGCGAAAATGGAGGAGTTGAAGAAAAATTTCCCGGAAGGCATTGATTATTCCGTTGTGTATGACCCGACGGTTTTCGTGCGGCACTCGATTGAAGCCGTCATTCACACTTTGCTCGAAGCGATTCTGCTCGTCGTCATCGTCGTGATTATTTTTCTGCAAACGTGGCGCGCGGCGATCATTCCGCTCGCGGCGGTTCCGGTTTCGCTCATCGGCACATTTTCAATCATGCTCGCGTTCGGTTTCAGCATCAACGCGCTGTCGCTCTTCGGACTCGTGCTCGCCATCGGCATCGTTGTGGATGACGCGATTGTCGTCGTAGAAAATGTGGAGCGAAATATCGCGCGCGGTTTGTCATCGGTGGCGGCGGCGAGACAGGCGATGAACGAAGTGACCGGCCCGATCGTCGCGACGGCGCTCGTGCTGTGCGCGGTGTTCGTGCCGACGGCGTTCATCAGCGGCTTGACCGGACAATTTTACAAACAGTTCGCGCTGACGATTGCGATTTCGACCGTCATTTCCGCGTTCAATTCGCTGACGCTTTCGCCCGCGTTGTGCGCGGTGCTGCTGAAAGATCATCACGCGCCGAAAGACTGGCTATCGCGCGTGATGGAAAAAATGTTCGGCTGGTTTTTTCATCCGTTCAACCGCGTGTTCGCGTGGGCGGGAAATAAATATTCCGCCGGCGTTGCCAGCGTGCTGCGTAAAAGTGTCGTCGCGCTCATCCTTTATGGCGGACTCGTTTTGCTGACGGGCTGGAGTTTCAACAAAGTGCCGACCGGCTTTGTGCCGTTGCAAGACAAACAATATCTCGTCGCATTCGCGCAATTGCCCGACGGCTCGTCGCTCGACCGCACGGAAACTGTCATCCGTCGGATGTCGGACATCGGCATGAAATTGCCCGGCGTGGATTCGGCGGTCGCGTTTCCCGGTTTGAGCATCAGCGGATTCAGCGTCGCGCCGAACCAGGGAATTGTTTTCTTCACGTTGAAACCGTTTGAGGAACGCACGGCGAAAAATTTGAGCGGCCCGGCCATCACCGCCGCGTTGAACCAGAAATTAAGCGTGATCCAGGATGCGTTCGTCCTCGCCGTGCCGCCGCCCGCCGTCATGGGCTTGGGCACGATTGGCGGTTTCAAATTGTATGTCGAAGACCGCGCTGACCTCGGCTACGACGCGCTCTATCAAAATTTGCAGAATGTCATCGGCAAAAGTTACGCGACACCCGGACTCGCCGGGACGTTTTCCGGCTTCACCGTCAACGTGCCGCAGCTCGACGCGGACGTTGACCGCGTGAAGGCGAAGACCGAAGGCATCCCGCTCGATAATCTTTTCGAGACGATGCAGATTTATCTCGGCTCGCTTTACGTCAATGATTTCAACCGTTTTGGCCGCACCTACGAAGTCATCGCGCAGGCCGACTCGCAATTCCGTGCGCATCCCGAAGACATCACGCGCCTCAAAACGCGCAACGACAAGGGCGAAATGGTTCCGCTCGGCGCCGTCGTGAAAGTCACGCGAATCGCACGGCCCCGACCGCGTGATGCGTTACAACGGTTATCCTGCCGCCGAAATCAACGGCGCGCCCGCGCCCGGTTACAGTTCCGGCCAGGCCGAGGCGTTGATGTCAAAACTCGCGGAAGAAAATCTGCCGCGCGGCATGACTTACGAATGGACGGATTTGACTTACCAGCGCATTCTCGCGGGCAACACGGCGCTGTATGTTTATCCGCTGTGCCTGCTGCTCGTGTTTCTCGTGCTGGCCGCGCTCTACGAAAGTTTTCGTCTGCCGCTCGCGATTATTTTGATCGTGCCGATGTGCTTGCTGTTCGCGATCACTGGCGTCTGGCTCAAAGGCAGCGACAATAATATCTTCACGCAAATCGGCCTGATCGTGCTCGTCGGCCTCGCGTGCAAGAACGCGATCTTGATCGTCGAGTTCGCCAAGCGCAAACAGGACGAAGGCATGACGCCGTTCGACGCGGCCATCGAAGCGTGCAAACTCCGCTTGCGTCCGATCTTGATGACTTCAATCGCGTTCATCGCGGGCGTTTTCCCGCTCGTCGTCGCGAGCGGCGCGGGCGCGGAAATGCGGCAGGCGATGGGCATCGCCGTTTTCTCCGGCATGATCGGCGTGACGCTGTTCGGATTATTTCTGACGCCGGTTTTTTATGTGACGCTGATGAAACTCGGCTCGCAAAAAAAACCTGTGACGAATCCCGAAGCAAAAAATATTTTGCCCGGCTCAAGCGCGGCGGCGACGGGAATTGTGACCATCGCGTTGCTTTTCACGATTGTTTCCGCAAAAGCAAATTGGTCAACAGTCGGCCCGGATTACAAGCAGCCGACCAATTCAGTTCCGGCACAATTACAAAGCTGTCGAACTCGGCAATTGGAAAGAGGGCCGTCCACTCGACAATGTGCCGAAAGGAAACTGGTGGGAAATTTTCAGCGACACGAATCTGAACGCGCTCGAATCGCAAGCATTGCAAGCGAATCAACAACTCAAAGCCGCCGTCGCGCGCGTGGATGAGGCGCGCGCCACCGCCCGCGTTGCGCGCGGCGATTTGCTGCCGAGCTTGAATTTTGATCCAAGTTTTGAACGCGAACGTTATTCGCCCAACGCCAATCCCAGTTTTGGAAATATCACGGCGAACACGTTCAGCACGCCGCTCGATTTGAGTTACGAAGTCGATTTGTGGGGCCGCGTGCGCCGGAGTTTTCAAAGCGCGCGCGCCGACGCGCAGGCGTCGCTCGCGGATTATTATAATGTGCTGCTGACGCTGGAAGCCGACGTAGCGCAAAATTATTTTCAATTGCGTTCGCTCGACGCGGAAATCGCCACGGTCGCCAGCACCGTGGATTTGCGCCACGAACAAGTTCGGCTCGTGCGCAGCCGTTTGGAAGGCGGCATCGGCAGCGAACTCGACGTCGCGCAGGCCGAAACCGAACTCGCGACAACCGAAGCCGACGCCGCATCGCTCGCGCAACAACGCGATCAACTCGAAAATGCCATCGCAATTTTGGTCGGCGAAAATCCGGCGAACTTCAAACTCGCCGCGCTCGCAAATGCGGACACAAATTGGAATCCGCCGCCGCCGGAAATTCCCGCCGGCCTGCCCGCCGATTTGCTCGAACGCCGTCCCGATGTCGCGCAGGCCGAACGCCAGCTCGCGTCCGCCAATGCAAAAATCGGCGTCGCGAAAGCCGCGTTTTTTCCCGTGCTGTCGCTGACCGGTTCCGGCGGATATTTGAGCGGCGACGTTTCAACCTTGTTTAATTGGGACAGCCGCACGTGGTCCATCGGGCCGAGTTTGTCGCTGCCGATTTTTGCGGGCGGGCGGAACCGCGCGAATTACCAGCGCTCGCAAGCCGCGTTTGAAGAAGCGACCGCGCTGTATCGCCAGCAAATCCTCGTCGCGTTCGGCGAAGTCGAGGACAGCCTTTCGGGAATCCATCATCTCGCCGTCCAGTCAGAAGCGCAGGAACGCGCCGTGACCAGCGCGCGCCGCGCGGCGGATTTGGCGACCGACCGCTATCGTTCCGGCATCGTCGCCTACATCGAAGTTGTGGACGCGAGCCGCGACGCGTTGACCGCCGAGCGTGCCAACGCGCAACTCACCGGCCAGCGTTTGATTGCCTCAGTTCAACTTATCAAGGCTCTCGGCGGCGGTTGGACGGAGCAACAGATTCTGGATAAGTTGTAAATTATCTGATAAGTTGTGTAAGTCTGAATGCAAGAAAGAACTAGAGGCATCTTACAGTGGCAAATCGTGTAAAAATGAATTGATTTCTTTAAGCCATCCTATGTAACCAACGCTACAATGTGATAGTGGCAGTTAGGTTTTCTGGCCGGGTTCGTGCAAAAGAAAAGTATTTTTGGAACGCAGTAAAAACAGACTGTAAATCTGCTAGATTACGCCTTCCACCACTCTTTTTCCACAAACAGAACGCGGCTTTAAACCCATCAAAAGTGGTTTTTGATAGACTTATGGCGAGCGAAGGCGGTAGAAGCGAGCGTAATAATTCGTCCATTGTGGATCGCCGAAATAGGATGAACCGCCAGCGAGGGTATTGGTTGCCAACGGAGCCCAGCTGGGATTGGCTAAATTAGTGGCGGCTTCCACCACCACGACGAGATTGGACGCGCCGGTGATGTTGAACCCGAACTGATTGCTGCGCACGCCAAAGCTGCCATCGCCGGTTTGGATTAGCGGATTCCAGAGCACGCCCGGAACACCGGCAAAAGTGGAATACCAACCGGTGGTGCCAGGCAGGTAATAGACAATCACATTGTTGTCACCGATGAACACAGTCGAATCAGCAATGGGGGCGTTGCCTTGGAAATTGACCGCTATCAGGCCGGTACCAGAAAACGCACCGTCCCTGATGGTGCTGACACTGCCGGGAATCGTGACATTGGTTAAGCTGGTGCAGTCGGCGAATGCATTGGTTCCGATGTTGGTGACGCTGTTGGGAATCGTGACGGTGGTCAGGTTATAGCATAGTTCGAACTCATAATTCCCGATGCTGGTAACACTACTAGGAATCGTGACATTGGTTAAGCTGGTGCATTGAACGAACGCATCGTCTCCAATGGTGGTGACACCGTTGGTGAGCATGGCGTTTGTCAGGCTGGTGCAGAAACCAAAAGCCTCGCCTCCGATGGTGATGACGCTGCCGGGAATCATGACACTGGCCAAGCTGGAGCATCCCTCAAATGCTTCTACTCCAATATTGGTGACGCTGTTGGGAATCGTGACACCGGTCAAGCTTGTACAACCGGCGAACGCATCATTCGCGATGCTGGCGACCCCGCTGGGAACCGTGTAATTTCCGGCCACGCCACTCGGATATTCGACGAGTGTGGTCTGTTCCTGATTGAACAAAACCCCAACCATACTTGAATAATCGGTGTTATTTGTATTCACCGTTATTGCTGTCAGACTGGTACATTGATAGAACGCTTCGCCTCCGATAGTGATGACGCTACCGGGAATCGTGATGCTGGACAGGCTGGAACATCCCTCAAATGCTTCTGCTCCGATGGTGGTGACGCCATTGGTGAGCGTGACGTTTGTCAGGCTGGTGCAGAAACCAAAAGCCTCGCCTCCGATGGTGATGACGCTGCCGGGAATCATGACACTGGCCAAGCTGGAACATTGAATGAATGCATCATCCTCGATAGTGGTGACACTGCCAGGGATCGTGATGTTGGTCAGGGTTGTGCAGTCAGCGAATGCATCGTTACCGATGTTGGTCACGCTGCCGGGAATCGTATAACTTCCGGCTAGGCCGGCGGGATATTCAACGAGCGTCATCTGGGTCTGGTCGAACAACACACCATTCGAACTGCTGTAAAACAAATTTTGTGCATCCACCGTTATCGCGGTCAGGCTGGTACAGAAACCAAAGGCATCATACCCGATGTTGGTCACGCTGCCGGGAATCATGACGCTGGTCAGGCTGGTACAGAAACCAAAGGCATCGTCCGCAATGCTGATGACGCCATTGGTGATCGTGACATTTGTCAGGCTGGTGCAGAAACCAAAGGCATCGTCCGCAATGCTGATGACGCTGCCGGGAATCGCGATGCTGGCCAAACTAGAACATGAATAGAACGCTTCGGCCTCGATGTTAGTGACACTGCCGGGAATCGTGATGCTGGACAGGCTGGAACATCCCTCAAACGCTTCTGCTCCTATGGTGGTAACCCCGTTAGTGAGCGTGACGTTTGTCAGGCTGGTGCAGAAACCAAACGCTTCCGCTCCGATGTTGGTGACACTGCCGGGAATCGTGATATTGGCCAGATTAGTGATGGCAAAGAAAGCATTCGTTCCGATACTTGTGACCGACAGGTTGTTGATGGTGTTTGGAATGGCCACTGTGCCGTCGGAACCGGTGTAGCCCGTGATAGTGATTGTATTGCTGGCATTTGTTGTAACAAGGAATTGAGCCTGCACCGCTGCTGGTATGGTCAACAACAGCAAGCCTGAAATGGATAGTAAAATTCTATTCATAACCCATTTTCATATAAAATTGAGTAATGGTCATTGGCGGTGGTTTGTTTCGTTCCAGCGTGATTATAACAAACATTAACTAATTTTGCCAATAACTGAAAACCAACTTTTAGCCCTTTTTGAACTGCGTCAGCGGACCAATGGCGTAAAGAACTTAGTCCCCGACATGTCTAAAGACCCGCAGTCAGCACGCATATACTACTTTTTACAGCCGTGCCAGCTAAATACCACACTTAAACTATCTTTTTGGATTTACGAATATTTCGGATTGTGCTTACACCAAGGGGAAGAAGAAGCAATACACCAGCGAGAATCGTGGCGGGCTCTGGGACCGAGCAATAGAGCAGTTCTTGCGGATCTTGGCAATCGCGATTACCCTGATAACCTAATGTCGGGTCAGGTTGAAGGAGGGAGCCGACGTTTTTATAGTTTCCGGTCAGAGTTGCAACCCATTGACACGCCAAAGTAATCGCCGCCGTGTCATTCCCGGAGTTCCCTGAAGTAGACATATAAAATTCAGAACTGGAATTTACGGTCACTTTACCAGTGCTCCCTGTATCATAGAGCGCCATCCACACAGCCAATTGCAAAGCGGCCATGTCCTCAACACTCATGGTTTTGCCACCTGTTCCCATCCCACCACTTCCAAGGTCGCCATAAGTTAAAAAAAGTTGATCCGCATTCTGAATCGCCATGGTAGGATTGTTCCAGTTTGGGTCAATTCCAGTTTGCCCGGCAAACGACACAGCCGGGGCGGTATACGCGTAAGTGCTGCCAACATACAAAGTACCTAGAAAATCCACACACACCGAGACGTAATTCAAGGGCATTGAATTATTGATGGGGTCCTTGCCGCCGGGTTGTGAAATCTGTTCGCCACCGGCATTAACATTGTTGTAAGTTGTATGATCAAAGTCGATGTTAAATTGTTGCAAGTCCGACGTTCCACCAATCTTATAATACACATCGGCACTTGCGCTAAACACGCAACCGACCATCGCTGCCACCATTGCTAATGACCTGATTGAATTTGTATTCACTTTTTTAATTTTAAAAACTTGTATGTCTATTGCTCCTACCAATGCTGACAAATATACGGCGAGCAAGGAGGAGATTCTATCCGAAATAGGACATCTTTAATAGCTTTTGGGACACTGCGATGCGCCTTAAAACCAGCTCAACTCCGGTGTTGAAACGCTGCTACTTTACCTCTGACTTTCCTGCGAATCAACTTTTTTGATAAATAATTGTGGCATTGAATGAACCGATAAAAAAATTCCAACCTACTTTTGTTCGTCATGGCAGTAAATCAGTTTTATATGGTGACGTTTGCGATAGGCCGACTCCAATCCTCTAAAATGCCCAAAAAAGATTCACTTTTTGCAAATCGTTGAGCTGCTTTGCATGCGCGCAAGGTGCCTACTTTTGTCTGTCAAAGACTAATCCCTCAATTTTTTAGGTCCCAAATGCGAACCAACATGTCCCATGTCAGACTAGATACGGAAGGCGGTTGATGGCAAAGTTTACTTAAGTGATAGCGGGAAGATGAGCGATTAAGTCACTGATTGATTTGAGAGAAGAAATTGGTGGTTTCTGACTCAAGTCCCAAAAGCGAGTAAAGATGTCTTGTTTTGGGATAGTTACAACAGCTCGTCTGTGAGATAGTTCACAACAAGAAGTTCAGCTATTAATGCCGGACTTAAAACAAAAAGAAGAATAAACAATAAAACTAAAAGTTATGAAAAGATATCAATTAACAATCGGAACCGCTGCCTTGGCGATTTTCGTCGCCCAGCAGGCTGCACAAGCTAGCTTGACAACTCTGACTCCTGGTAGCGGAGGGTCTGTTGGCACCGCGTCAGACAGTACAACTTTAGGAACGGCCACGTTGGTTTCTCCATTTTCAAATGGCCCCCAACAAGGATCGCTTTCTACGTGGGTTTTCTCAGGTGATGCAGCAAATCCTTACGGCTTGAGTGATTTGGTTTTTGTTTATCAAGTCACGGAAACCGCAACTCCTCCAGATGATATAGCCACTTTGGCTCTCAACGGTTTTGGTGGTCTTGCATCTATTGCAGTTGGTTACGCCGGAAGTGGAGTGGCACCTTATGGAGCCAATCTTCAACCTAATGGAGTTGTTAATTTCAACTTTGGTGGTATTCCACTTTCAGGGGTGACCAGTGATTATTTATATGTTTACACCTCGGCAACTGCATCTACTCCCAATGTTGCTAACGTAATTGACTCTACCACAGCATCTCCATCTAGTTTGTCACCCGCCGCCGTTCCGGAACCGGCCACGGTTGTGGCTGGTGCCTTGATGTTGCTGCCACTTGGTATTGGTGCCTTGCGCTCCTTGCGCAGAGAACGCGCAGCTTAATAACAGATAGTCTTTTATTCTTCTTTTGAGCAGGCTGGTCGCAAAAACCAGCCTGTTTTTTTGCTCAAATGCACCTACCTCGTTTTTAAGAACCGTATGTTCTAGCTTCTTTGAATAACCAAACGTGAGCCGTGTAAAGCGGCGTTGGAAGTTCAGGGTCTTTGAGCACGTTGTTAAACTCTTTGCAGCCCACGAAAGCGAGCAGTTCATCTGGACAGTCGAAGAACTATTTTTATCAACCCTGTAATGATAGTTGTGCCTAACAATTCGCCGTAACCACTTCACAATCTAACCGAGCATCACCCAAAAAAAGTGCTTGTGAAATTTTTCACGATGAGGCAAACTTCAAATTCTCAAACCCACAATTGGTTTGGTTCATTGAGCAATCGGTGTCGTCGGAAGTAATTTTTTACAGTGAAGTCATTCGGTAAAATCTTTTTGGTTTGCGCCTTTCTCGCCGCGATTTTCCTCGCGAATGTGAACGCGCAATCGCCTTCGCAGACAAGCGCGGGCGGTTCGCCTCCGGTTCCAAATTTGGTAAATTCTGCTGTGGCGGCGCAAACGACTCAACCGGCGGCAGAAGCGGAAGTGCTTCCTACCGAAAAACCGCCGGCGCTTTTTTACATCGGGCCGTCTCTGGAAGAAGGCGTGCCTTCAATTTTCGCAAGTTGGTGGCCGAAACAGATTTCGCTTCCGATTTCCAATTCGATTGTCTGCTCATGGATTGTGGCGGCGGTCATTTTGCTCGTCGTGCGTATTACGACTTGGAAAAACATCAAGGAAGTTCCGTCGGGGATGCAAAACTTGATGGAGATGATTTGCGAAAGCTGGGAGAGTTTCATGGCCGACGTTTTGGATCCGAAGGTCACGCGCTGGGTTTTTCCATTTGCGACGACGTTTTTGATTTTCATCGTCCTGTGCAATTATGTGGATTTGATTCCGGGCGTCGGCAGCATCGGTTTTGGGACGCCCGACAAGGACAGCGTGATGCCGTTCGCCGTCAAAGACGTGGCTCGTCCGCTGTTCCGACCGCCGACTTCCGACGCGAACCTGACTGTGGCGATGACCGCGATTTTTCTGGTGATGTGCCTTTTTTGGGCGATTCGCTACAATGGCGTGATGGGTTTCGCCAAGCACGTTTTCGGCGTGAAAATGCAGGTCAATAAATTTGTGTATCCCTTGATCGCGCTGCTGTTTCTTTTCATCGGCCTGATGGAAGTGGTTTCGATCATGTTCGCCCGGCCTGTCGCGCTGGCGATGCGGCTTTACGGAAATGTTTTCGCCGGCGCAACCATGCTGGACATGGCATCGCATATTCAAAACTGGTTTTGGTTCTTTTATTATCACGCTCATAGTTTATTGCTACGAAACGTTCGTCTGCGGTGTGCAAGGGTTCGTGTTTGGGTTGCTCGTCGTGGCGTTTGTGGGCACGATGTGTTCACATCAGGAAGAACACGAACATTGAAAATTTGAATTTGCAGCCGCGTTAAAAAACAAGGTGGTTGCGACAACAAAAAAACAAACAGAAAGAAAAAATATATGCTCGCACAAATAGCAAGTAACATCGTCCAGTCCGACGTCAAAACTGGCGTGGCGATGGCCGGCGCGTCCATCGGCATTGGTTGCGCCACGGCAGGCGCGCTTGTCGCCATGAGCCGCAATCCCGGCATGATGGGCAAAATCCTGCTGTGGATGTTCGTCGGCATGGCCCTCGCCGAAGGCTGGGCGGTCATCGCATGGTTCGGCGTCAAATAATTCCGCTTATGAGCGAACTTGGAATTGAGTGGAGGTCGCTGGTCACGCATTTGATCAGCTTCTCGATTGTATTTTTCGTGCTGTGGAAATTTGCCTACGGGCCGATTTTCGCCATGCTCGAAGCGCGCAAGCAGAAAATCGCCGAAAGCCTCGTCAACGCGGAGAAGATCAAAGCCGACGTTGCGAAAACTGAAATCGAACGCCAGAAAATCCTGGCCGACGCCGACGACAAGGCGAACAAATTGATTGACGACGCGCGCCAGGCCGCCGCCCGCGTGCGCGAAACGGAAACGCAAAAGGCAATCGCCGCTGCGGAACAAATCGTGACGAAGGCGCGCGAAGCCGCCGTGCAGGAACGCGCGCAGATGCTCGCGACGTTGAAACGCGAAGTCGGACGGCTCGTCGTGCAGACGACCTCGACCGTCACCGGAAAAATTCTCACTGCGGACGACCAGAAACGGCTCGCGGAAGAAACCGAGAAACAATTGGCGGCATGAAACAAATAGTGGCACGGGCATCTTGCCCGTGTGTTTCAGATTTATGTTAAAACTCACGGGCGGGACGCCCGTGCCACTAAAATAGAAATGAAAATTTCCAAACAAGCACAGCGCGACGCCCGGCAACTGTTCCGCAGTTGCCACGCCGACAATTTGCTGAACGAAAACCGTGTCCGGCAGACGGTCAAATTGTTGACCGATCAAAAACCGCGCGGCTACGTCGAGATTTTGTCGCGGCTGCACCGTTTGGTGAAAATGGATTTGGAGCAGCACGCGGCGCGCGTCGAGAGCGCGACGGCGTTGCCCGCCGATTTGCAGTCAGACGTGACAAACGAGATCAAAAAGAAATATGGCGCGGGCGTGAGCATTTCGTTCGCGCAGAATCCGTCGCTCATCGGCGGATTGCGGATTCAGGTCGGCAGCGACCTTTACGACGGCAGCGTGAAAATGCGTCTGGAAAAATTGGAAGAAAGTTTTTGAAAAATTGTAGCGGCATCTCGGAAGAGTGCCGCTTAATAAAAAATTTATGAGCAACTTGTTACAAGAAATTGAAGCGCAAATCAGCGGCGCGAAGACCGCGACGGCCAAACAAAACGTCGGCGTCGTCCGCGAAATCGGCGACGGCGTGGCGAAGATCGAGGGTCTGACCGACACGATGCTCAACGAGATGTTGGATTTCGGCAACGGCGTCACCGGTCTCGCGCTCAACCTCGAGGAAACCGAAGTCGGTGCGATCATCCTCGGTGATTACACCAAGATCAAGGAAGGCCAGGAAGTGCGCACGACGGGGAAACTTTTGCAAGTGCCGGTCGGGAAAGGTTTGCTTGGTCGCGTGGTAAATGTCCTGGGCCAGCCGCTTGACGGCAAAGGGCCAATCAAGGAAACGGCATTTTATCCCGTCGAAAAAATCGCGCCGGGAATCATCCGTCGCAAATCCGTCAGCCAGCCGGTGCAGACGGGAATCATGGCGATTGACGCGATGATCCCGATCGGCCGCGGCCAGCGCGAACTCATCATCGGTGACCGTTCGACAGGCAAGACTACGATCGGCGTGGACACGATGATCAACCAGGCGCGCATCAACAAGGCCGCCGAGGCTGCGAACGAAAAAGGTTTTCGTCCCATCTATAATATTTACGTCGCGATCGGGCAGAAACAATCGTCCATCGCGCGCGTCATCGGCGTTTTGGAAGAAGCGGGTGCGATGCCTTACACGATTGTCGTCGTCGCGGCGGCTTCTGATTCCGCGTCGAACCAGTATCTTGCGCCGTTTGCCGGCGCGGCGTTCGGCGAATGGTTCATGGACAACGGCATGGACGCGCTCATCATTTACGATGATCTTTCCAAGCACGCTGTCGCTTACCGTCAAGTGTCGCTCATTCTGAAACGTCCGTCCGGCCGTGAAGCGTATCCGGGTGATGTATTTTATTTGCATAGCCGCTTGCTCGAACGCAGCGCGCGCGTTTCGGAAAAATACGGCAACGGTTCACTGACCGCGCTGCCAATTATTGAAACGCAAGCCGGAGACGTTTCGGCTTACATTCCGACGAATGTGATTTCAATTACGGACGGGCAGATTTATCTGGAAACCGATTTGTTTTATCAAGGCGTTCGTCCCGCAGTTTCTGTCGGTCTTTCAGTTTCGCGCGTCGGTTCCGCCGCGCAAATCAAGGCGATGAAACAAGTCGCCGGACGAATCAAAGGCGATTTGGCGCAATACCGCGAACTCGCGGCGTTCGCACAATTTGGCTCGGACCTCGACGCCAAGACGCAGGCAATTCTCGAACGCGGCAAGCGCGTCGTCGAAATTTTCAAGCAGCCGCAGTTCAATCCGTTGCCCGTCGAAGTGCAGGCGGCGGTGTTGTGGGCGGCGCAGAATAATTTCTTCGACGATGTGGCCGTGGACAAGGTTAAGGATTTCCAGACGAAGCTCACGGATTTTCTCGGCACGCGCAAAGCGGATTTGCTGCTGAAGATTCGGACTGAAAAAGCCATCAGCGACGCTATCGCGGCGGAGTTGAAGGCGGCGGTTACGGAATTCAAGCAGAGCTATCGCTGATTTTTCATGCCCAGCACACGCGACATACGCCGGCGCATCAAGTCGGTCAAGAACACCGCCCAGATCACCAAGGCGATGCAGATGGTGGCCGCCGCCAAGATGCGCAAGGCGCAGCAGGCCGCGCTCGTCGGGCGTCCGTATGCGGATTTGATGAACGCGATTCTGGCCGAGGCCGCGCCGCGCATCGCGGGGTTTGAGCATCCGCTGATGAAAACTCGCGAAGTGAAAAAGCGCGCGGTCATCGTCGTCAGTTCGGATCGCGGCTTGTGCGGCGGGTTAAACAGCAATCTCTTTCGCGAAGCGGCAAAGCTGGACAAAAACACGACGGTATTTGTCACCGCCGGACGCAAGGCGTCGCAATTCATCGCGCGCACGAAGCGGCAGCTCGCTGCGGAGTTCACTTATAAGGACGCGCCTACATTCGCCGAGGCGCGGGCGGTCTCAAAATTCGCGCAGGATCTGTTTTTGAAGGGCGAGGCGGACAGCGTGGACATTTTGTTCACGCAATTCATTTCAACTTTGGTGCAGCAGCCGAAGACGATTCCGTTTTTGCCGGTCGGAAAAATCAAAGCGGTTACGGCTGGAGTCGGCGCGAAGGAACAGGAATTGCCGAGCCCCGGCCCGCGCACGGACACGTTTGAATTTGAGCCGGACGAACAAACCGTGCTGGGCGCGTTGCTGCCGCACAGTTTGAATTTTCAGATGCACCAGATTTTGCTCGAAGCAAAAGCCAGCGAGCAAAGCGCGCGCATGGTCGCGATGAAAAACGCGACGGATAACGCGAAGCAGATCATCAAGGACCTGACGCTCGAATACAACAAGCTGCGCCAGGCGAACATCACGAAGGAATTGTTGGAAATTACCACCGCACAAATGGCGGTGGGCTGAAATTAAAATTTTATGAACAAAGGCAAAATCGTTCAAATCATCGGGCCGGTCGTGGACGTGGAATTTTCCGGCCAGCTACCCGCCATCTACAACGCGCTCACGGTGAATTTCACCGTGCAAGGCCAGCCCGTCAAGCTGACGCTCGAAGTACAGCAACACCTCGGCGACAACTGGGTGCGCGCCGTCGCCATGAGCACGACCGAGGGGCTCAAGCGCGGTTACGAAGTCACCGACTCCGGCGCGCCGATCTCCATGCCCGTCGGCGAAGCCGTCATGGGCCGCGTGTTCAACGTGACCGGCGATCCCGTGGATGAGCAAGGTCCGGTGAAGGCGGACAAGTATCTGCCCATTCATCGCGCCGCGCCGCCGCTCGCGGATCAATCCACGTCGCCGCAGGTTTTGACGACCGGCATCAAGGTCATTGATTTGATCTGTCCGTTTTTGAAGGGCGGAAAAGTCGGCGCGTTCGGCGGCGCCGGCGTCGGCAAGACCGTCGTCATCATGGAACTCATCAACAACATTGCGAAATTGCACGGCGGCGTTTCGATGTTCGCCGGCGTCGGCGAGCGCACGCGTGAAGGCAACGATCTTTACAACGAAATGATCGAGGCCGGTGTCATCAAGGTTGAGAAGGACGAAAAAGGTCATCCGAAAATCGGCGAGAACGGTCTCCCAATCATCGCGCCCGGTTCAAAGATCGGTCTTGTTTACGGCCAGATGAACGAACCGCCCGGCGCGCGTCTGCGTGTCGCGCTGTCCGCGCTTGCCGTGACCGAATATTTCCGCGACGAAAAAAATCAGGACGTGCTCCTGTTCGTGGACAACATTTTCCGTTTCTCGCAGGCCGGTTCGGAAGTGTCCGCGCTGCTCGGCCGCACGCCGAGCGCCGTCGGTTATCAGCCGACACTCGCCGCCGAAATGGGCGACTTGCAGGAACGCATCACCTCGACGAAAAAAGGTTCGATCACGAGCTTTCAGGCCGTCTACGTTCCCGCCGACGACTTGACCGACCCCGCGCCCGCGACGACGTTCGCGCACTTGGACGCGACCATCGTGTTGGAACGCTCGATCGCCGAGCTGGGCATTTTCCCCGCCGTTGATCCGCTCGCGTCGAATTCCCGCGCGCTCGCGCCGGAAATCGTCGGCCAGGAACATTACGACGTCGCGCGCGGCGTGCAGAAAGTTTTGCAGCGCTACAAGGATTTGCAGGACATCATCGCGATCCTCGGCATGGACGAACTTTCCGCCGAGGACAAGACGACCGTTTTCCGCGCGCGCAAGATCCAGAAGTTCATGAGCCAGCCGTTCACTGTCGCGCAGGTTTTCACCGGCCGCGAAGGTAAGCAGGTTTCGCGCGAAGACACCGTCCGTGCGTTCAAGGAAATTCTCGAAGGCAAGCACGACGAAGTCGGCGAGCAGAATTTCTACATGAAGGGCGGCATTGACGAAATTAAAGAAGC
Organism: uncultured Verrucomicrobiae bacterium; assembly: GCA_963719075.1. Taxonomy (GTDB): domain Bacteria; phylum Verrucomicrobiota; class Verrucomicrobiia; order Limisphaerales; family UBA11358; genus UBA11358. The sequence goes on from CAVRAN010000003.1 coordinate 772,363, forward strand.
GTGATGCGTAGAAATGTTGAATCGTTACATCGGCAGACCGATTCACGATTCACGATTCAACAATGTAACGATTTAATAAACGACAAATGGCCACGATCAAACTCGAAATTGTTACGCCGGAGGCGAAAACCTACTCCGAAGACGTTGACATGGTCACGCTCGACGGCGGTGACGGCCAGATGGGCATTTTGCCGCAGCACATGCCGCTGATGACGCAACTTGTCGCGGGTGAAATCCATGTCAAAAAGGGCGGCGAAAACATTTTTCTCGCCGTCGGCGACGGCTTTGTGCAAGTCACCGGCGAACGAGTTGCCATTCTCACGGACATGGCAGTCCTCGCCGAGAACATTGACGAAGCGAAGGCCGAGGAAGCCCGCCAGCGCGCCGAGGCGCGTCTTGCCGAAAAAATTAGCGACGAAGATGCCGTTCTCGTTCAAGCTTCACTCGCTCATGCACTCGCCCAACTGAAAGTCAGACAGCGGCGAAGATAGTTTCCTTTACTACGAATAGTGCGTCGTTGTTCGAAGTCAAAACGATTGATTTTGAAAACACCCACACAACGGATTTGCCTTTGCCGTTCAATTTTGACGGGATTAGTTTGCAAATACTTACGCACTTACGCACAGAAAAATCACTTTGTTCTTCAGTGGTGCCGGTGGCGGGACTCGCGCAGTTTGAACTATTTTGTATTACTCGGCAACTACCACCACACTACCGGAGACAAACCACTTCATAACTAACGAACGCCAATAGAATCAGCCGTTTCTGACTACTTGTCAAGAAGCTGTCGATAAAACATTCAATACAAATCTACCACTCACCAACTGCTCACTTAAAACGCGTTTACTGGCACTTTCACTGGCACCTGTTTTGGCTGTAATCACTCTCTTCGCATAGCGTCAGCAGGCATTTCGCTCGTGTGCCGTCATCATTGCCAAGGTGTATCTGGAGATTGAACTGTGGTTGCAGGGTGGCTTCGTTACGTAGGTATCAATCAATTAAATCTTTAATCTGATAGCCGACAGCCTCGTAGCCGCGAACCCGCTTGGAATACATTGCTGAGAAAACTGGCACACAGCCGTCCACGTAATCGTAAACGATGACTTCCCGTTTGTTGTCGTGAAGCCGATGTAGGCGGCCGACATATTGTTGTAATGTGCCACGCCAGGAAATTGGCATGGCAAGAAAAAGTGTGTCAAGACGCGCGTCGTCGAAGCCCTCACCGATGTAACGGCCCGTGGCCAGCAAAACTCTTTCTTCTCCGTCGGGAATTGTAATCAGCTGTTCGGCGATGGCGCGTCGCTGCTTGGCCACCATTCCACCTTTCAGTACTACGATGTGCTTCACCAAGCCAATTAACCGGGCGGCAAATTCGTCCACCTGGCTGGTGCGCTCGGTCAGAAGAACCGGTGAACGCCCAGCCTTAATGGCGCGCAGCATATCAACACAAATGAGATCGTTTCGCGCCTTATTGCCGGCCAATGCGGCATACATTTCGTGCATCTCCGGTTTTTCAGTTGAGGGCGGCAAACGAAAGTTTGTTGGTCGCGGAATGACGATGTGGGTGAATGGTCGCGCGAGCGCTTGCTCTTTCGCATTCACACGGTGGCGAATCGGCCCGCACTGCATAATGATAATCGGATGATGTCCGTCTTTGCGCTGAGGAGTGGCGGTCAGACCGGTGATGTAACGTGCTTTCACCTGCCGGAGGACTTGCTCAAAACTCACGGCTGAAATATGATGGCATTCGTCCACGATGACGTGACCGTAGTTTGCGACTACGTCATCCACGACTTGCTTTCGGTATAGGCTCTGGATAACTGCAACGTCAACAAGCCCGCTGGGACGCCGGCGTCCACCGCCAATTTGCCCAATACTCTTGATAGGTAGATTTAGAAACGCGGCAAGCCGTTCGCGCCATTGATCGAGAAGCTGACGGCGATGTACGAGCACCAGGGTGTTGGCCTTCCGTGCCGCAATCAGCCATGCGGCCACGACCGTTTTCCCGAAAGCTGTCGTCGCGCTCAGAATGCCATCGTCAAAGACTAGCATTGCGTTGGCTGCGGCTTGCTGGTCAGGGCGAAGCTGGCCGTGAAATGTCAGGTCAATCGGCTGACCGATGAATCGTTGGTCGTCGAGTTCCACGGCGACCTTGTGCGATTCGAGTAGTGCCGTGATTTCGCCAAGGCACCCGCGTGGCAAAGCGACATGCTTGGGAAATTCCCCGGCGCAACGGATGACGCGCGGTTTGCCAAAAGTGGACAACCGCATGGCTTGTGCACGATAAAATTCCGGGTTTTGAAATGCGGCGAGCCTGTGCAGACGATTCAGCATCGCTGATGGCAATCCCTCCGTTTCGACAAAGATCAAGTTGCCACGAACAACGCGCACTTTCGCTGGCAACGGACCCAAGATGGGTTCGTCCTTTTTCTTACGGGATGGCGGCAGTGTCCACGGGTCTTCCGTCTGTTCATCGTCCGTGACACTGCGCCGCACACCGATGATGTCTCCGTTACATTCAGCATCGCGCACTATGTTTTCGACTTCGGCAAATGCCATCCGCCGGACGCTCGACAATACCGCCCACTGGTCGGGGTGTGGATTAAAATTGGCATCGAGAAATACGCTATTGCCATGACCGCGTGGAATGTGCTGCAAAGGGAGGGCGATGAGGTTGCCAAAGCCGCCTTTTGGCATCGTGTCCTGACTTGGAAAGAAGCGGTCGTAGGAATCAAGACCAAGTTGATGCCGCCGCTCCATGGTCCGGGTGAGAATGGCGGCACCAAGTTTTCGGGCGAGACGGGCGGGGAGTGGTGCTTCAAAGAAAATCCAGATATGACCGCCGCGCCCGGAACGCGACCGTTCGAAAACGGCAGGCACTTTCCACTCGGTACAGGTATGGATAAACGCTTGCACATCGTCCTGCCATGTCGCCTTGTCAAAATCAGCGGCGAGAAACCAACATGTTTCGTCGGCCAACAGCGAGTAGATGCCGGCTGTGAGTTTGCCAGTCAGGTGGTCGTGAATAACTTGGTCGGTTAACGGAAAATATTCCTTTGGCTTGTCGGGATGTTTTGAAAGCGGATTGCCCCACACTTTTCTGTAGGCAGGTGAATAACCCGTCTTTCCATTGCGCCCTTCCCAACGTAACGCATAGATGTCTTCGCGCCCGCGGAACAAATTACGGAACAGCTTCACCTTTTCGTCCGGAGTGGATTTTCCGGTGACTGTGATTGGCAAGCCAGGGATGGCAGCAGGCAATGGGGCTATTTCCTTTTGGGGAATCCCCATGCGTTCGCGCAACTGCCGGTTTTCTTCCCGCAGCCGACTGCATTCCGCAAGCACTTCAGCAAGCCTTGGGTCGGCGGAAGGGGATGTGCCACGCATGTTCGGGAAACTTCGGCGGAAGATTTTTTATTTGGCAGGCAAATCTAGCCGGAGATTTTGGCGGATTTGCTTACGCCAGTCGTTCATCACATCCGCCTGTTCCGCGTAGTCCGGCCACTTTTTAACCGCTGTACATACTTCGTCCATAATTGCTTCGGCGCGGCCACGTTTCATAAGAGCGGTCTTGGCGCAGGCACGAAAATCGGCCAGCATAAATCCGTCACGTTTACCATTCATTGTCATCTGGTGACGGTCAGTCCAACTGCCTGAAGGATTGTAACTGTAAGTCACATCAAACGCGGGTGCGAGCGACCAGCGGCCGGTTTTATCCATCAGAAAGGCTATGTTTTTGACGTGGTCATCCTGATTGCGGGCGACGATGTTGAACGCCATCCGACGGAATTGTTCCTCCACGTCGGCCATCGGCAGGTTCAACTGGCGAATGGCGAAGAATGCCTGTTCGTAGGCATACGCTCCCGCCTGATTGAAATCGAAATGGGCCAGTGCGCAGAGTGATTGCATGTGTAGTTTCTCACCGCCGTCCAACCGGTCAAAACGACGGGTCATGAAATGCCGCCGTCCGTTTTCCTCCAGCAAACGGCATTCGCTCATGTTAATTCCCGCTTCCTTGGCCATCAGGTAGTAGGCGTATTCAATTGTGCCGTAACCTTTGGGATCTTCCAGTTCTTTGTCCTTGTTGCCAGTGACCCCATCAAACTTCAACAACCAGTAATCAAAGCCTGCACCAGCAGCGATCTGGCCGGAACGCACTTCATTGGTCTCCCGGTTCCACGCGATGACCGCCTTGGCGCGGGCACCGCCGGCAGAAGTGCCCACTCGTAAGATGTCATTCAGTGCATTTTTTCGGCGCTCACTGGCAAAAGTCGCTTTTAGGTTTTTGCGATGGCTTAGCACCTCCGAGGCGAGCTTGACCAAGAAATCAATCTCGATGTGCTTTGCCGGTTGTGGTTTCGGGCCGATGGCAGGGGCGAATTCCAGCGCGCCCATGCCGCGCGAACCGGTGTAGCAAAGACGTTCCACCGCATTGAAGCTTTCAGACTTCCGGCCTTGGGTGGCAAGCCAGGTGTCAATCAGTGCATTGCCGAACTTGTCTGGGAGCGAATCAGCGAGCAGACCGGGTAGACCGTGAAAAGTAACGGGCGGCAAATCCGGGAAAACATACACGCGCTCGCTTAACGGCATGGTGATGGGCGAAACTTCAATACCGCTCCGGGCAAAGGCGGGATCATACTCAAAGGCTGCGAAGCGGCCACCATCTTCCAAGGAGACGGCACCGATGGTGCGCCCCCACAATTTGACCTCTGCAAGACTCATGATTCATTTCCCCACTGCCATTTTTTTGGAGAGGGTTTTGCGGCTTTGGCTTTCGAGGCGCGCTTGCGCCGTTTGCCGCCGAGTTTCAATTGTTCGACCGGACTGGGCAACGGCTCGGGCACGAGCAGGTCAAAATGCTCGATCAAATCCAGCACACGGCACACGCGGATAAATCCGGACAACTGGGGCGACACGTCGCCGGATTCCAGACGCTGGACTGTGCGCTTTGAGACGCCGGCCTGCTCCGCCAGTTGGGCTTGTGTGAGATTGCGTTCGAGGCGCACCCTCGTCAGCCGTCCTCCCAACTCGGTCAGAATGGCAGCATCGGTGGCTTGTTTTGTTATCTTCATAACGCGCCATATATGACGCATAAAAGCTACAATGTCAAGTAAGGCGCCATGTATGGCGCTTTGTGCATAGAAGCAAAACACTATTCTTGTCGCACCGACCGAGGCGGAGAAGGCATTGGCCATTTTACGGAAGTGAATAGTTTCACGGGCTTAGAGTGGTTTCATTTCAAGCCGTAAATGCCGGATTGAAAACCCACTTTGGGTAAAAGCGTTGTCATTTCAACTTCAAACACCTCGACGAAAATGAATAATTGGAAGTCATGAACATGCCTCTGCTCGCTCTCAATTCTGGAAATCGAGCTCCGCGAAATCATCCAGCCTGCCAATTGCAGCTTGGCTGCCAGCACCTCTTGTGTCCAGCCACGTTCGTATCGGAGCCGGCCAACCTTGCGGCCGATGAGATTTCGCCTTTTCATGCAATTTTCCGCTTTTTCTGATTCTTCTTTTGCCAATATTGCATGATTTCCTTCGATGCCCGGGACTGCCAATCAACATCTTGATTTAGCTCGCAGAGGGCCGCAGTGGCAAAATATTTAACTGCGTTAGGTGCTGGTTGTCCCAGCGGTTTGAGCAGACCTGCGCCAACAAGAATAGGGATTTGGTGCTCTGAATAGCCAACCAACCAGCCGGTTTCTTCTACTGTTAGACGCGCCGGCAAATGTCGGAGGTTCAGAAATTGCAATCGTTGTAACCGCATAAAATTTCCGGCAGGGATGGCTATGCTTGCGTCTGCTTTTAGTGGTTGGTGATATTGGGTACTAAATTGAGTTTACGCGTGCCGAGGTGGAGCAGGGTGAATTTTCCCATGCCAAAATCGCCTTTTTGCGAACCTCTCCCCACCGGTAACCACCAAGTGCGCCGGTCTCACGAATGACGCGATGGCATGGTATGAGATACGCCAGCGGGTTTTGTCCAACGGCTGACCCCACAGCACGTGCAGCCTTCGGTTGATTCAGGATTGTGGCCAATTCGCCATAGCTCACCAGGGTGCCGGATTCAACTTTTAGTAGCGCTCGCCACACGCACACTTGGAATTGAGTGCCTCGCACAAAAGCGCGCAAAGGTATTGATGAATCTTTAATTGCTGCTCGCTGGAAAATACGATCGGCCAATTGGTCAATAATCGCATCATCGCGTTCCATTCGCGCTCGTGGCCAGCATGACTGCACTTCAGACAACGCAGCATCTTCCTGATGGGATTCGACAAATGAAATATGGCAGATGCCTCGCGGGTTCTCGCCGATCAGGCATTTCCCAAATGGGCTGTCGGCAAAACCAACAATGATTGTCCATCCTCCGCCACCTGATTTTAATTCGCCAGGGGAAGCCGCCTCCAAGGTGACACACAAATCATGCAAGCGACTTGGACTGGAAAGCCCGGTATCCAAAGACGCATCCAGAACGCTTTTGCCATTTTGGAGCAATTCCTTTGCGTGAGCGAATGTGAGACATTGCAGAAAATCTTTCGGCGTAATTCCAGCCCAAGACGTGAACAAACGATGAAAATGATGTTGGCTCAGACCAACCTGCCTGGCCAACGTGGTCAGATTCGGTTGATCGGTATGGCGCTCATCTAAATATTGGATGACGCGTGCAACCCGTTCGTAATCGTTCATGCCTGCACTTTACCATTGGGGCTGATTACACCACCCGCTTCTTGCTGCCAAAATATGGCCATCCGCACTTTTTGGAAGACGAGTTAGTCCGTAGCGTATGATTTTTCTTCGACGCTATTTATGGAATGCCGCCCGGAGAGCTGGCGGTGCTGCGAAGTGGTGTAAGTGATACACCGTGGTATTTTCGAGAAGGGGTATGCTCGCAACATGAAAGTTTCTGAACAACAAAACGAAATTTTGAGACGCCTAGCCAAAATGCGCGGGCCGCCCTGTTGAACTGGGATTGAGATTAACTAAATCCAAGTTCGCAAGTTGTGCGAGTTCCGATCAATGCTGCATCAACGGTCAAAATTGGTGCCGGTGGCGGGACTCGAACCCGCACGACTTTTTATGGTCCCAGGATTTTAAGTCCTGTGCGTCTGCCATTTCGCCACACCGGCTACCTTGATTCTATTGAGTTTTTTGAGTGTCCATCACTCCTAACTTGACATTGCGACACTAATTGCGACACTTGCATGGTATGAAAGCAAGCGCTACCGCAAGCAAACCGTCCATCGTTGTCCGTCGCAATTCTCATTCGCGCTACCAGTATAAGAAGGTTCTCAACGGGCGCAAGCAGCCGATTCGCGGGCTGTGGGAACGCAACGGAACATTCGTCGCGCGCATCGCCATGGAGACCGATGGCGGTGACAAGGAAAACCGCTGGGTGCCGCTGGCAGGCGCTGAGACCGTCGCGCAGGCGCAAGAGCAATTAAAAACGCTTCACGTTGACCGGACGCGCAACGATTTGCCGATTCTCAAACGCACGCCAAAATTTGCCGATTATGCAGCGCAATACCTGGCCTATTTTGACACCGTCACAGACGCAAAGCGTCCCTCGACGATCCAAAAAGAGCGGGGAGCCATCAAACTTTGGACCGCGCACATCGGCGGGTTGCGGTTGGATAAAATCCGTTGCATCCACATCAACTCTTTCATTGAAAAGCGGCAGGCTGAAAAAATATCAGGGCGCACGGTCAATCTCGACATCATCGTTTTGCGCAATGTCCTGAAAAGAGCGATTGACGATCAGTGGATAAAAACTTTGCCGACGGAAAATCTGCGCCCGTTGAAATGGACGCTGCGCAAGCGCAATCTGATAACACAAACCGAGATTGACAAAATTTGCGAGGCGGCGCTGGAAGTTTCCAAGAACGGCCGTGAATTTTCGGATTATGTCCTGCTGATGGCTTACAGCGGCGCAAGGCGAAATGAGGCGTTGCGGCTCAAATGGGCTGACATGGACTGGCAGGGCGGGCAATTGACCATCGGGGCTGATGGATTGAACAAAGGCCGTGAAATTCGCGTGGTGGATTTGAATCAAAAATTGAAAGAACATTTGCAGGAAATGTCCAAACATCGCGCTCCTGATTCCGAATTTTTGTTTCCCTCCCCGCAGCGCGGCGAAAAGGACGCGCACGCCAAGACATTCATGGAAAGTTTGCGGCTGGCCAGGGAAAAATCCGGCCTGACAAATTTTAATTTTCACGATTGCCGTCATTTTTTTATCAGCTATTGCGTGATGAGCGGTATTGATTACATGATGATTGCGCGCTGGGTCGGCCACAAGGACGGCGGCGTGCTGATCGGCAAGGTCTATGGCCATTTGAACAATGAACACGCAAAGGTGCAGGCGGCGCGACTTCAATTCAGCCCGGTGCTGGTGGCAGTTTGATTTTTAATTAAAACACCTTTTGTGGTGTTTTAGTTGATATTTACGTCTTTATGCACCATATATGGTGCGTTATGAAAATAACCAAACAAGCGACAGATGAGACTGTTCTGGCCGAATTAGGCGGGAGGCTGACCCGGATTCGCTTGGAGCGGAATCTTACACAACTTCAATTGGCTAAAGAGGCTGGCGTCTCGAAAAACACAGTGCAGCGCTTGGAAGCGGGCGCGGTGGCAACGCAGTTGTCCGGCTTCATCCGCGTGTGTCGCGTGCTAGATGTCATCAAGCGTTTCGATCTGCTCATCCCGGAACCAGTGCCCAGCCCGGTCGCGCAATTGAAAATGGCTGGCCGGAAACGGCAGCGTGCTTCCACCACCAAACCCGCCAAATCTTCAGCCAAAAAATGGCAATGGGGAAATGAATCATGACGCTGGCCGAAGTTCAACTTTGGGGACGAACCATCGGGGCTGTCTCGCTGGAGGACGGAGGCCAGTTCGCAGCGTTCCAGTATGACCCGGCGTTCACGCGAAGCGGGATTGAAGTTTCGCCCATCACGATGCCATTAAATGACCGGGTGTATGTTTTTTTGGATTTGCCGCAAAGAACTTTTCACGGCTTGCCCGGTCTGCTGGCCGATTCATTGCCCGACCGGTTCGGCAATGCCTTGATTGATGCGTGGCTGGCGACGCAAGGCCGGACGCCAGATAGTTTCAATGCGGTGGAACGGCTTTGTTACATCGGCGCGCGCGGCATGGGCGCGCTGGAGTTTGCGCCGTCCATCGGGCCAAAACCGCAGCAGGCGAAGAAAATTGAGATAGATGCCTTGGTCAAGCTGGCGTCGGAAGTTTTAACCCATCGCAAGAATCTGAAAACCACTTTCGCCAGCGCGAGCAGAAAAAGTGCTTTGAACGACATTCTGCGTGTCGGCACTTCCGCCGGTGGCGCGCGGGCTAAGGCGGTCATCGCCTGGAATCGAGAGACCAACGAAGTCCGCTCCGGGCAGATTGTGGCGGGAAAAGGATTCGATTACTGGCTGCTGAAATTTGATGGTGTCACCGGCAACAAAGACAAGGAACTTGAAGACCCAAAAGATTATGGTGCGATTGAATATGCCTATTACCTGATGGCGAAGGCGGCGGGCATCACGATGAGCGAGTGCCGTTTGCTGGAAGAAAGCGGTCGGCGGCATTTCATGACTCGGCGTTTTGACCGGCTCGACGGCGGTGAGAAGTTGCATATGCAATCGCTGTGCGCGCTGGCGCATTTTGATTTTAACAACGCTGGCGCGTATGCCTACGAACAGGCATTGCTGGTTAGGTGATGAAATGAAGCAGGCAGTTGAAGCGCACCCTAAAAGGGAGTTTTTTATTTCTAAATCTGGACAAAAGGTAGAAATCGTCTGGTGCAACGCTGACTGGAATCCCAAAACTTGATTTTTCAAAGGCGCGGCGAACTACAGCAGCAACTTCCGGCGGTTGCCGCTTTTCCCATTCCTCATAAGGTTCATTGTTTACATGAAAAGGCACATGGTTTGTTTAAGGGATAAGCCCTCTGCTTCATGTAACCAGAACTGGTGACTCGCCAATTTTAAGGACTAAACCATATTAAGTTAACTAAAAAATCCCGTGCAATTAGGCGTGCCAGTGGCGTAGTCTTTTTATCTTTATTTGATAGATGAATAAAAAATTAGCCATCCAGCCCAAGCCAAGTTTCGTTCCAAGCAACCGCACAGATCTGTTTTTCAACTTAAAACCCCAACCTTTAAACTTATGGTAAAAACTGTTTTGAAGCTCTCCTTGTTTTGTTTGGCACTCGTCCTCACGGCCACAGTTGCGCTGGCACAAACCGAGGCCATCGGACCAAATTCCGCGTCAGATTCCAATCCCGGCTTTGAGGAACCGGCTGCCGGGAAAATCACTGACGGCTTCCTGGAAATGTACCCGTGGCAGGATGCTGGAACAATTTATACAGATAGCGGCGTGGAGGCAGAAAATCCGCATAGCGGCACATATCGGGCGTATGAGGATACGGGCGATGGCGGCGCATATCAAATTTCCGGTTATCAAATGGTTCTCGGTGATCAGATTACACTTTCCTGGTGGGCGTTGGCCACTTCTACCCCGGTCGCCACCAATCCTCCGGTGCAAGACGTTGGTTTTATCAGTGCCGTCACCACCGCTGACGCTTTCAACATTTGCACTCCGCTGGCAGTTACAACCAATGCCCTGACCGGAAGCTGGGTGCAATACACGATTAATTATACGGCTCAAGCGGCGGATGTTGGCAATTATGTCGGCTGTTACTTTTATACTACCAACGATAGTGCAGCCGGCGGAGCCACAAACACTTACGCTGGGTATGATGACTTCCTCTTGGAAGTGCTTCCCGCAGGCAGTCAACCGGGCATTGTAACTGAACCGGCCAGCCAGACAGCCTACAAGGGTGCTACGGCTACGTTCACGGTGTCGGCGGTTGGGGCGACTAGCTATCAATGGATGGAAGGCGTAACGGGGAGCGGTGTCTATACCAACCTGATCAATGGCGGCCAATTTTCCGGTGTGACGACACCCAGTTTGACGATCACCAATCTGACGCTGACCAACAACGGCGATTATGTGGTGGTGGTGGCCAACTCTTCCGGCTCGGTCACCAGCGCGCCACCAGCCAATTTGACGGTTTCATCAATTATTTATCAAGAAACCTTCTACATGCCGAAACAAAACGACCAGATGGTAACCAACGTCGGCTGGATTCAAGATTGCGGAGGTACGTATGGTCCTGCTCGCATTTTCAGCAAGAACGCGAATAGCGGTAACCCGGTTAGTTTCCCCATCTGCGCGGTTTATACCTACGATAATACCGTTGCCCAAACCAATGCCTGGTATTATACTACCGCATCCGCGAACGGCGGTCCGTATGACCTTCCCCCGGGGGACGGCCTCGGGCCGGTTACCAATAAAATGGCATTTCCAGGAATTAACCTGTCAGTTGTTCAAAATCTGTCCTACTCAGTGAGGGCGAATAATGGTTCAGGAGCCAGCCAACAAATGCATTGGGCAGTCCAAATGAACAACAACCAGTGGTATGTTTCTACGAACTATTTCACGCAGACTGGCTCGGCCTTTCAAACGTTTACCTTTAACTTCAATCCCGCTGCCAGCGGATGGAACCAGTTGACGGTGAGCGGCCATTGCACCTTTAACAATGCCACGGCTAACACCAACGTGGTGATTGGTCCAACGGCACCGGCCAACTTGACCGGTTATGTTACGGGCGGCGGCTTCGTGTCTGAATTTACAGCCACGGGAGGAAACATTCAGTTTAACAATTATGCCGTTCTGGGCGCGATACCACCCACCTCCTTGCCGGTCATCAATTCACCGCCGGTCACCCAGACAAATAACACCGGGACGACGGCCACGTTTACTGTGTCGGCTACCACCAACGGTGTAACCGCCGGCCTGACCTACCAATGGCTGGCCGGTGCAGTGGGCAGTGGAATTTATACGCCATTATCAAATGGCGGCCAATTCTACGGAGTAACCACACCTACTTTGTCAATCACTAACGTGGCAAATCCTGTCAACAATAAGGATTATGTCGTGGTTGTCATGGATGGGGCCGGCTCGGTCACCAGCACGCCGCCCGCAACGCTGGTGATTAGCCATTCGGCACCGCTACTCACGGCCGATACCTTTCTCTATCCCGACAATGCCAACAGTCTTGGCAGCTCGAGCGGTCTCAGCATCACCGCCGGCAACAACAATGTCATGAATTTGACCGCATCATTTATTGGCGACTTGCCCATCAGCTATCAATGGCAGTTCAGCCCAGACGACGGTGTCACCGTCTCCAGCGTTTCCGGGGCGACAAATAGCACTTTGACCCTGTCAAGTCCACAGACCAACGCTAGCGGTTATTACCGGTTAAGCGCTTCTAACAGTCAATCGGTCAGTCCCACCAATAGCGATTGGGTTAATTTAACAATATTTCCTGCATCAACCGCCCAGGAACAATGGTCGGCCAAAGTGCCTATCAACGGTCTAACGGCGGCTCAAATTCTGAGTGGCACGCCCGGCACCTTCTTCGAAGCTGAATCGTTCGGGGGTCCAGCCCTGACGGTAACAAATGGCACTAATTTGATTATTTTTGACAATACCGGTGCGTCGGCCACCCTCGTGGGTGGTTATACCGATTATGGCGCCGGGGAATTCAACGGAACCACCGGCGACACGAATCTCGACGCCATATTGGGGGCTGACTACGAATGTAACAGTGGCAACAATGGAGCAACAACCATCACTATGAACAACCTGACGGTGAGCAATCTATATTCAGCGCAGTTGTTCGCCTTCAACGATGCCGCCGCGTCTGGCCGCCAAGGGAATTTTGCGGACGCGATTAATGCTGCTGACGTTTCCCAGTCATTCACCATGGGCGACAATGTGTATGTGGTGGGAACCTTCACGGCCACCAACACGACACAAATCATCGCCTTGGATGGAAATAGCGGCTGTTATATGTCCGCTGTGATCGTTCGCAACGCGCCGTCGATTCTGCCGACTCCGACGTTGGGCATTCAGCGGGTGGGTTCGAACCTGCAAGTGAATTTTACGAATGGAATACTTCTGCAAGCCACCAGCCTGACCGGTCCGTGGACGACGAATAATACCGCTTCGCCATACACGTTCACGCCCACTGGTACGAGGATGTTCTTCCGGGCTCAGGCTCCTTGAAGAATGCGTTTAAAAAATCACCGTCAAAGACAGGGCGTTTACAACGCCCTGTCTTTTTAAATAGAGAAAACCGATGATTGTTAAACGGATGGCCTTGCCGGTAGAGGCCTTTTTTCATAGGAAAAAGTCCTGTGTCTGCCATTTCGCCACACCGGCTCGTGCTCATAAAAACTAATCCGGATATTTGGTGTATGAAAGCAAGGACTCCGCGTGTGGCACGGCAAAAGATCAAAATATTTTTACCATGTTGAAAAAAAAACAACAGCCATTTTATAAACTTAAATATTTAAACTTTGAAAATTTGCCTGATTTTATTGGTATTTAAATGTTTTCATCCGTATGAACGAACTCGGCACGTTTAGTGCTAACAATGAAGTGCTTGTTTGCATCGGAATATACACGCAGTTGTGGAGTTGAAAAGTTAGAGCCGAGGAGGAACACGGCGCGCGTCTCTTTGGATTTGGCCGCAAATCCAATTTACTGAAAACCAAGGAGGTGGTTGGTTGCGGTTGGACCAAAGAGGGCGCGTGCGGTGACGAATTTTACACGCGTTTGTCCGTCGCTTCAGTTATTCTTCGTTCATGCAACATACGACGTTGACGCTTGGGCATTCGCCTGATCCTGATGATGCCTTTATGTTCTATGCGCTTGCGAAAGATTTAATTTCTACGCATGGATTTCATTTCCGGCATATTTTGCAGGACATCCAAACGTTGAACGAGCGCGCCACGCGTGGTGAACTCGACATTTCCGCCATCAGCATCCACGCCTACGCCTACGTCAGCGATAAATACGCGCTGCTGCCAAGCGGTGCAAGCATGGGCGACGGCTACGGCCCGATGCTCGTGGCGAAACAAAATTTTTCTCGCGAAGAAATCTCCCGCAAAAAGATCGCCGTGCCCGGAACCATGACCAGCGCGTTTCTGGCGTTACAACTCTGGCTCGGTAAACCCGCGAAGGAATTCAATTACGTCGTCGTGCCATTCGACCAGATTTTTTCGACAGTGAAAAATGGAACAGCGGAAATTGGTTTAATCATTCACGAAGGCCAGTTGACTTATCAAAACGAAGGTCTTGTTGTTTGCGAAGACCTCGGTGTTTGGTGGGGCAGACAAAACGACGGTCTGCCGCTGCCGCTCGGCGGAAACGTCATCCATAAAAAATTTAATATGGCGACGCGGAAAAAAATTTCTGACACCCTCACCGCGAGCATCCAGTTCAGCCTTGATCATCGCGCCGAGGCTGTGCAACACGCCCTGCAATACGCGCGCGACATGGGCCGCGACCTCGCCGACAAATTTGTAGGGATGTATGTGAATCATTGGACACTCGATTACGGCCAGCGTGGACGTGAATCCATCCGCTGTTTTCTCGGGCAGGCGTTTGAGCGCGGCCTAATTCCGCGCCGGCAGGAATTGGAATTTGTGGTTTGAATTTGCATAGATTATTTTCTGGACTTTCATTTTCCAAAAAATAAGGCTGTGTCCGGTTCGGGATTCAGAGACTTTTATGGCCAGACTTCTGATCAAAACGGATGGTTTGGAAAACCGGACGCTTGAATTGCGTCTTGGCACGAATCATGTTGGCCGCGACCCGGACTGCGACTTCCCAATCGAACATTCCACTGTGTCTTCCGTGCATTGCGAGCTGGTGCTGTCGAACGACGGCGTGCTGATTTGCGATTGCGATTCGACCAACGGCACGTTCGTCAACGGTGAGCCGGTCAAGGAAGCATGGTTGCGCGCCGGCCAGACTGTGCAACTGGGCAATGTGGAATTGTTCGTCGAATCCACAGACGTGACCATCTCGATTCCTAAGTTCGAACGCGAACGTCCGAAACCGCCGGTGGTGGTTAAAGGAGGAGGCCTGTTGTGTCCGCGCCATCCACACGCACCGGTCACTTATAAATGCACGCATTGCAGCGAAGTCATGTGCAGCAGTTGCGTGCACATGTTGCGTCGGCAAGGTGGCCAGCCGCTATTTCTTTGTCCGCTTTGCAGCCACAAATGTGAACGCCTTGGCGGCGATAAAAAGAGGAAAAAAACATTTATGGAATTTCTACAGCGCACCGCAAAATTGCCGCTGGCCTATTTCACCGGTCACTCCAAAAAAGAGGAATAAGCAGACGATTCAATCTGCAAAACGTCGGATCATTTTTTCCAGCGCAGAGAGCCAGAGCGGATGTTCATTCAAACAAGGAATCTGCGCGAACTCTTTTCCGCCCGCCGACAAAAATGTTTCGCGCCCGCGAATCGCAATTTCTTCCAGCGTTTCCAGGCAATCCGAAACAAACGCCGGGCAGATGACCAGAAGTTTTTTGACGCCGCGACCTGGAAATTCCGCCAGTTCAAAATCCGTGTAAGGTTTCAGCCACGGGTCTTTGCCCAGCCGCGATTGAAATGAAACGGAAAATTTTTCTTTTGAAATTCCCGCCAGCTTCACAAACGCCGCAACCGTCTTGAAACATTGCGCGCGGTAGCAAGTCGCTTGCGCCGGACTTTCCACGTTGCAACAATTTTGAACTTTCAAGCAGTGACAGCCCGTCGGGTCGGATTTGCGCAAATGCCGTTCGGGAATTCCGTGAAAGCTGAAAAGCAAATGGTCGTAGCCCGAATCCAACTCGCTTTTCGCGCTCGCAACCAGCGCGGAAATGTAATCCGGCGAATCAAAATACGGCGGCTGCACGGTGATTTTCATTTTTGGCGCGAGCTTCGCCGATACTTCTTTCACGCGCTCGGCTGCGGATTCGTAGCTCGACATTGCGTAATGCGGAAACAATGGAATCAAAAGCAAATCGTCAATTCTTTGCGCCGCCAATTTTTGGATTGTGCTTTCAATTGATGGATTCTGATAACGCATTGCCAGTTCCACCGGAACTTCAAAACGTTTTTGCAATTCAGCTTGAACGCGCTTGCTCGTCACGACGAGCGGCGAGCCGTCCTTCGTCCAGATTTTTTCGTAAGCGTGCGCCGACTCTTTTGGCCGGTTGATCAAAATCATCCCGACAACAAATCGGCGCAACAGCCACGGTGCATCAATCACGCGCCCGTCCATCAGAAATTCATTCAAGTAACGCCGCACATCGCCGACGGACGTTGAATCCGGCGAACCGAGATTGACTAGTAAAATGCCTTTGCTCATTTCAATAATTTCTCCACGCGCTCCGCGATGTTGACGCCCGAAACAATCGAATCGCCCAGCGAAACGCCGTCGCGAAAACTTCCGGCGAAAAATAATCCACGCGTTTTTGCTTCGATTTCATTGAGCAAACCTTTGAATTCGCCGTAACCGACATTGTATTGCGGAATCGCGCGCGGCCAAAAATGATGATGCGTGAAAACGGGCTTGCCTTTGACCCCAAGCAGCCCGCGCAAATCTTCGCAAACCAATTTCATCAATTCGTCTTTCGGCAGCGCCGCCAGTTCCGGCTGCCGCTCGCCGCCGATGTAACTTGTGAGCGCGACAAAATTTTCCGGCGCACGATTCGGAAACAGTGACGACGAGAAAATTGTGCCGAGAATTTTGAAATTTTCGATTTTCGGGATCAACATCCCAAAACCTTCGCAGCGAATGCGCCACGTCTTCGCGGCGGAAACCCAGAACTACGCTCGTCACCGGTGGATGACGGATTTCCAAAAAGGCTGAAAAATTCAGCGGCGTTTGCGATTCAATTTTTAGTTCCGCGAGTTTGAAGGCCGTTCCGCAATAAATCATCGCGCTGTGTTCCGTTTCACCGTTGGAATTTGAAACGCGCCAACCATCTTTTGTTTGCAGGAGTTTTGTGATTTGCGTGTTTAACTTCAAAGCATCGCCAAGCTGCGCCGCCAGCGCCTCCGTCAAAACCTGCAAGCCCTCGTCGAAGGAAAACATTTTCGCGTCGCGCCGGGAAATTTCGCCGGATTTTTTCTCACGCGCGCCGAAAAACTGGCCTTTGAGGAGCGAGCCGTGTTTTTGCTCCGCTTCAAGCAGTTTTGGGAACGCGTGCCGGACGGAAAGTTTGTGCGGATCGCCCGCGTAAATCCCGGCGACGAGCGGGTCAATCGCGCGGTCCAGAAATTCTTGGTTCAAACGGCGCAACACAAATTCGGCGACACTTTCTTCCACGCCGTCGCAGCGCGGCGGCACGAACGGTTCGCTCGCGAGGGCGAATTTCGCGCGGGCGGAAAAAAGTTTCGTCGTCAGAAATTCCGCCTGCGACGACGGCATCGCCACCGGTTTTTGGTCGCGGACGACGTAGCGGTTTTTTGCGTCGGAACTGGGATAAATCCGGCGCGATTCGAGGCTCAGGTCGCGGATGAGTTCGGAAATTTTCGGCGACGTTTCGAGGATCGTGTTCGGGCCGGACTCGGCGAGAAAGCCATTTTGCCGCGCCGACTGGATGACGCCGCCGGCGCGCGCGCCCGCTTCATAAGCCGTGACCGGCACGCCTTTGCGCTTCAGATAAAACGCGGCGGTCAACCCCGTGATGCCAGCGCCGATGATCGCGACGGATTTCATTCAAGTTCAGAAAAATTAAACCACGCCGCCGCATTGTCGAGAACGCTTGTGTTTTCGCGCCTTTGAGCCAACGTCAAATTACAATTGAAACGCCGCTCGCTTTGGGTCATATTAGGCGCGTGAAAGCGACGACAAAACGACACACCAAGTCCGAAGACGAATTGCTGGATCACGGCACAAACAATCTGTTGCGCGCGCTCAAACGCGACATGCAAGAGAAGGACGGTCGCGTGGACTACGACAAACTTCGCAAAGACGGCTACAGCGAACGGTTGCTCGCCAAATTAGAACAAGCCTGATTCTATTCGTTTCTCCGAAGCCGCATAAATTCCGAAACGGTGATGTCCAGCAAAGGCGCAGCCCGTTTCGCGTATTTCAAGGCATCCGAATAAGTCATTCCCGCAGACACTTCGCGCACAATCCGCTGCGTCGGCCAGCCGCGCGATTTCGCCATTTGAATCAGCGCGGCCAAATCGGTGTAACGCAAAATTTCGTCGCTCATCTCAATGGCAGCTTAATAAATTTTGCCGCGCGGTCAAACTCGTGATGCCAGCGCCGATGATCGCGACGGATTTCATTTTGAAATTTTATTTTGCCACGGATTTTCACAGATGAAACACGGATTAAACGCCATGAATAAATTTATCGAGTTAGTTTGATTTTCATTGATTGAACATTCTTTCGTATTCCTTGCGGCGCTCGCTTGCCTGCGGATCTAATTCCAGCTTTCTTATTTTTTCATCCCATGGAAATGCTCCTTGAACGGCTTTGACTAATTTGTCGTGAACAAAATCAAAATTTTCCTGCTGAACATGACCGTTGTGGGAAACTTCAAGGATGTCGCAATCGTAGCACAATTGAAATTCAACGATGTCTTTGCCGCGCGTATATCGCAAGCGGAGGCCAAAATCCGGCGAACATAATTTCATTTCAGTCCAAGCGTAAGAATCAAAATCAAGCAAGATGTCGGAAAAAGTTTTGTCAGTTCCTGTTCCAAAAAATCCAGAACTTAATTTTTTCGGCCCAACTCTTTCAGGCGGCAATCCATTATCATGCTGGTCTTCATAAGTATTGAGCAGCCATGCTTCAACTTTATCAGGATTAGCAACGGTTTCGTAAGCGTCTTTTCCGCCGAAAAGTTCTTCGACAAAATGTCGCGGTGGCGGAAGCGGGCCGAGCAATTCGACGGCATCGGTCAATTGTAAAGGAGGTCGCGCGAAAAAATTTGTGTCGCGAATATGAAGCGAGAGAAGTTCTTTGGTCGTGCCCAAAACTTCCATACGAACGGAACTCATTGCACTCGGTGGACGCGGTGATAAAGCCTCGCCTAAATAATTGGTTCGGGGAAATTGCTTCATTGGATCGCCCCAGCCAATGATAAAAAGCGGGATGGCAATATTGTTTGAAATCCCAGGGAGAATTTTGCCGTCTTCATCTCGCCGACGTGCTGAAATCTGAAAAATTTGTGGCGGATACTTTCGTTCAAGTTTTGGAACATCCACGGAAATTTTCGCCAGCCATTGTGTTGCCAGTTGATATGCGCCGTTTGTGTCAAGAAACGAAGGTTGATTCGCCAACTCAAGTGTGTTCGTAATCGGCGGAGAAACTTTTTCCAGCCATTTCATTTTGCCGACACTGACCAAGTATCCCTTGTTGAATTCAAAATTGTAATTCGATGTTAAAATCATTCCGCCAATGCCCATTGGCGGCGGCATTACTTCCGATTTGTTTGTGTCGGCGGAAATAACAATCGGCAGCGGTTCTTTCAAATCCAATTGTTGCGCCGCAAAATTGGCCTGGCCAACCATGAGTTGCAGCGCGGCGGTTTGATACGCCGCCGTTGTATGCAAAAACGCGATGATGTTCGTCATCATTTTTTATCCGTGTTTCATCTGTGTTCAATCTGTGGCTAAAAATCAAATCGTCCGCGAATGTTTCCGTTCGCCCGACGGCGCGAGCGTGTTGTCGAAGCACATCGCGAGGTTGCGGATGAACAGGCGGCCGGTGTCGGTGACTTCAAAACCGTCCGGCGAAAAATGAATCAATCCGTCGGCGGCAAATGATTTCAACGCGGCAAGTTCGTCCGCAAAATGTTCCGCGAAATTGACGCCGAGTTTTTGCGACATGGCGGCGTAATCGAGCGAGAGGTCGCACATCACGCGCATGATGGTTTCGCGGCGGAGCTTGTCTTCGCCCGTCAAAACGTAACCGCGCGTGAGCGGAACTTTTTGGGCGTCGAGCGCGGAAAAATACTGCGGCAATTCTTTTTCATTCTGCCAATACGCGTCGGGAATCTGCGAGATTGCGCTCATGCCGAAGGAATAAATGTCCGCATTGCCGCGCGTGCTGTAGCCCTGAAAATTCCGCTGCAAGGTTTTGTTGCGTTGCGCGACGGTCAGTTCGTCTTCCGGCCGCGCGAAATGATCCATGCCGATGTAAATGTAACGGTTATTTTCCGTGAGCCGCTCGATGACGTTTTTGAGCAACTGCAATTTCACCTCGGCGGCCGGCAGGATTTTTTGCTCCAGAATTTTTTGCGCGGGTTTCACCCACGGCACGTGCGCGTAGCTGAAAACGGCGAGGCGATCGGGCGACATTTTCAAAACCGTGTCGAGCGTGCGGTTGAAGGAATCGGCGGTCTGAAACGGCAGGCCGTAAATCAAATCGAAATTGACCGAGCCGAAGCCGGATTCGCGCGCCCAGTCCAATGTCTGCTGCGTCAGATCGCGCGGCTGGATTCTGTGAATCGCCTCCTGAACTTGCGGATCAAAATCCTGCACGCCGAGCGACGCGCGGTTGAAACCGATTTCGCGCAGCGCGACGATGTGTTCGCGCGTGAGCCGGCGCGGATCAATTTCAACTCCGGCTTCGATGTTGTCGGCGAACTTGAAATATTTGTGGATAATGCCGCCGAGCTTGCGGATTT
This sequence comes from uncultured Verrucomicrobiae bacterium, assembly GCA_963719075.1. GTDB lineage: Bacteria > Verrucomicrobiota > Verrucomicrobiia > Limisphaerales > UBA11358 > UBA11358. The sequence continues at coordinate 792,921 of CAVRAN010000003.1, forward strand.
CGTCAGGCTTGAGAAATGTCGGCGAGCCGCCGCCCCAATGCAGTTGGACGACTTTGCGTTTTGGATTCAGCCGCGCGGCCATCTGCGCGACTTCCTTTTCGAGATAATCCAGATACGGCAAACCTTGCGCGTGGTCTTTGGTGATGACGGTCGTGCAGCCGCAAAACCAGCAGAGCGTTTCACAAAATGGGATGTGAAAATAAATCGAGAGGTCGCGCTCGGATTTATTATTGTCAGAAATTTTTTCGGCGAGTTCCGGCCATTTGAACGCGTCGGTGAACTTCGTCGCGGGTGGATAGCTCGTGTAACGCGGCCCGGCCACGTTGTATTTTTGCACCAAATCTAAATTGACGGTTAACTTGCTCACAAAATTTATTTTAGCCACAGAGGCACAGAGACACAGAGAAAAACGGCTGAAATTCCATCTTGGAAATCTTTCTTCAAACTCTGTGTCTCTGTGCCTCTGTGGCAAATATTCATTTGAATTTTTTTACAGTTTCCACCAAGGCGGCGATGTTTTCCAGCTTGGCCGTCGGCGGCACGCCGTGGCCGAGATTGAAAATATAACCGTTACGGCCGCGCATTTCCGCGAGCAGATGATTGGTTTCGGCAGCAACTTTTTCCGGCGTCGCGTCGGCGAGCAGCGTGGGATTGAGATTGCCTTGAATGCCGATTTTTTCCGGCAAAAGTTTTCGCGCCTCGGCCAAGGAAAATTGCCAGTCAATGCCCAGCACGTTCGCGCCCGTGGCGGCAAGGTCATTCCAATTGCCATGCGTGCCGAGTGAAAAGGCGATGATCGGAATATTGGTAGGGCGCGTCACTCCGTGCGCGCCGACGGCGGGCAGAGGACTGCCCGCCCTACCTTGCAGTCGAAAAATAATTTCCCGCATCCAGCGTCCACTGGCTTCCTGAAAATCCGCCGATGGCAAATGCCCGCCGTGGCTGTCAAAAATCTGGAGCGCGTCCGCGCCGGCGGCGATCTGCATTTGCAGATAAGCGGTGACGGCGGCGGTCAATTTTTCCATGAGCGCGCAAAAAGTTTTTTTGTCGGAAGCGAACAGCGCTTTTGCTTTCGCGAATTTTTCCGCGCTCCCGCCTTCCATCATGAACGTCGCCAGCGTCCACGGCGAACCGCTAAAACCGATGAGCGCGGTCTGTTCGCCAAGTTCCTTGCGCAAAATTTTCAACGCGGCGGCGACGTAATTTAATTTTTCGCAGACGCGCTCGACGGAAAGTTTTTCAATGTCGGCGGCGGACTGGATTTTGAAATCCATCTCGATGCCGCCGGTTTCGCGGAAGCGATAAGGCTGCCCCATCGCCTCGGGAATCACGAGGATGTCGCTGAACAAAATCGCAGCATCGAAACCAAATCTGCGAATTGGCTGCAACGTGACTTCCGCGGCGAGTTCGGGCGTCTGGACGAGTTGCAGGAAAGTATATTTTTCCTTGAGCTTGCGATATTCCGGCAGCGCGCGACCGGCCTGGCGCATGAGCCAGACCGGCGGACGATCCACCGGCTGGCAACGCGCGGCGGCGAGAAACCGCTGCCGATTCGTCAATATTGACGCGGCGGATTTTGTTTTGGCGGCGGAAACGGCGGTCATTTTCGGCGGCAAAATACGCTATAATTGAGGCGGCGGCGAGCGCGTTTTCCGCGCAACTTTCGCGCAACTTTGTTTGGCCGGCGGTTTTTAATTTTAAGACGATGAAAAAAGACCCCATCCAGAATGAACTGCGCGAATTGCTTGCGCGCCTGCCCGACGCGCCCATCGCGTCGAATTTCACGGCACGCGTGATGCAGGCGGTTGAACTGGAAGAATTGCGCCGCCTGCGGAAATGGCATTTCAACTGGCATTCTCTTTTACCGCGTGTGGCATTCGCTTCAGCGGTGATTTTTTTAGCCAGTGGAATGTTTGAACACCATGAACTTGCCGCTCGCCGCGCTGCGCTCGCGCAAAGTGTGGCGCTCGTGGCCGGGTCGCCGTCGCTGCCGAGCGTAGAAGCTCTCAAAAATTTTGACGCGATCCAGCGCATGAGCCGGGTATCACCGCGCGCGGACGACGAGTTATTGGCGCTTCTGCAATGAGCCGTTTGTGGCAGGTGTGTTGCTGTATAGCCGTGATTTTCACGGCGCGGCTGGCGGTTGCCCAAGAGACCGCAACGGTACACGGAGGTTTTATTTTCGCCGGCACCAATCATTTTGCTTCGTTTCCACAGACCGGTTCGCCGATTGACCTTTTCCGCCAACTTCTGGCCATGACGCCCGACGAACGTGAAAATTATTTGACGAACCGCCCGCCACACGTTCGCGAGCGCATTTTGGAAAAAGTTCAGGAATACGAGGCGCTCGATCCTGACGAGCGCGAATTACGGTTGCGCGCGACCGAATTGCAATGGTATCTGATCCCGCTCATGCGCGAATCGCCGGCCAACCGCGCCGAACGGCTCGCGGCAATTCCTCAAAACCTGCGCGAACTGGTTGAAGACCGCCTCGAACAATGGGAAATTCTGCCGCCGCCGCTCCAGCAGGAATTTCTCGACGACGAACGCGCCGTGCATTACTTCACGCAAATCAATTCCACCAACCGGCTTGTCTGGCACGATTCGAATGCCGCGCGCTGGAATGCGCTTTCCGAAGACGAACGCCAAAAAATCATCGCGCGCGTCAATCAATTTTTTGATCTTACGCCGGCTGAAAAACAGGAAACACTCAACACTTTGTCCGATGCCGAACGGCAACAAATGGAAAAAACCTTGCAGTCTTTTGAGAAATTACCGCCGGAGCAGAGAATCGAGTGCGTTCGGGCATTCGTAAAATTTGCCGGCATGAGCGCCGTTGAAAAACAAGAGTTTTTGAAAAACGCTGCCCGCTGGTCCCAAATGTCGCCCGCCGATCGCCAGACTTGGCGCGACCTCGTGACACACGTGCCTGAATGGCCACCGCTGCCAACCGGATTCTTTCCATCGCCGCCAGCCGCAACCATGGCGACGAATCACAGTTAAACGGATTTCATTTCTCAATTTCGCCACGCCACTCTAATTTTCATTTGTGCATCCAATCGCATTTCATCTTGGTTCGCTGACCGTTCATTGGTATGGCGTGATGATCGCGCTGGCATTCCTCGCCGGGCTTTGGACGGCCACGCTGCGCGCCCGGAACGAAAATATTTCCAGTGAAAAAATCGCCGACATCGTGCTCTGGCTGATGGTTGGTTCAATCATCGGCGCGCGCATTGTTTATGTAACGACTTATTGGAAGGAAGAATTCGCCGACCAGCCGCTCTCGGAAATTTTCATGATTCAGCACGGTGGACTCGTTTATTACGGCGGACTGATCGGCGCGACGATGACTGGAGCGATTTACATTCGCTGGAAAAAATTGCCGTTCTGGAAAACCGCGGATGTGCTTGCGCCCAGTATCGCCTTGGGAAGTTTTTTCGGGCGTGCCGGCTGCCTGCTCAACGGCTGCTGTTATGGCCGCCCGACCAATTTACCGTGGGCAATCCAATTTCCAAAAGGCTCCTACGCGTGGGATCAACAGTTTCAGGAAGGCCTCGTCGGTGCAAACGATCCGTCACTGCCCGTCCATCCGACGGAAATTTACGACGGCCTTTTGAATCTGGCGCTGTATTTTTTCCTCGCGTGGCTGTTCCGCCACAAAAAATTCGACGGCCAGATTTTCTCAACTTATTTGCTTTGCTATGCGGTCACGCGCTCGTTCGTTGAATACTTTCGCGGTGATTACACCAATCTCCATTACCACCTCGGCCTTACGCCGGCGCAATGGATTAGCGTTCCGATTTTTGTCGCCGGACTTGCGCTCGCGGCGACGCTCTCGCACCGCACGCCTGCGAAATGAAACCCCCGATTTTCATTGCCGGGCCGACTGCGGTTGGAAAATCCGAAGCCGCGCTTTTGCTCGCGGAAAAAATCGGCGGCGAAATCATCTCCGCCGATTCGATGCAGGTTTATCGCGGACTCGACATCGGCACCGCCAAACCGTCACCCGCTGAACGCGCACGTGTGCCGCATCACCTGATTGACATCTGCGACCTGACGGAAAATTTCGACGCCGCGCAATTCATCCGGCTCGCGCAAAAGGCGGTTGAAGAAACTCAGTCGCGAAATAAAATTCCGATTTTCTGCGGCGGCACGGGACTTTATTTCAAGGCGTTCTTGAGCGGACTCGGCGAAGCGCCTGCGACAAATCCAGAATTGCGCGCCGAACTGGAAGCCGTGTCATTTGAAGCTCTGTTGCGTGAATTGCGCGAACGCGATCCGGCGGCCTACGAAAAAATTGACAAACAAAATCCGCGCCGAGTCATCCGCGCCGTGGAAGTCATTCGATTGACAGGAAAAAAGTTTTCCGAGCAACGCGCCGAATGGAAGATGCAGCGCGACGTGCCTGCCAAAAATAATTTTTATTGTTTTACGCGGCAATCGGCGGACATGCACGCGCGCATCAACGCCCGCGTGGACGCGATGTTCGCGCGCGGGCTGGTGGACGAGACGCGCGGATTGCTTGCGCGCGGCCTGGAGCAAAACAAGACGGCGATGCAGGCCATCGGCTACCGGCAGGTGGTGGAACATTTGCGCGGCGAACGCGCGCTGGCGGAAACGATTGAACTGGTGAAAAGCCGCACGCGGCAGTTTACCAAGCGGCAACTGACGTGGTTCCGCCGCCAGCTTGACCCGGAATGGATTGAATTGAAGCCGGATGAATTGCCGCAAATGGTTTCGCAGAAAATTGCCAAGGGCACCCTATAATCAATTGGTTTTCCATTCCCTACGCAATGCAACAATATATCTCAATAACATTTCCGTGTTCTGATATTTTTGAAGCACGGCAGAATCCATATCTTTGCCATGTTTCCAAAATGCTTGGGCTACAAGTTGTGACAAATCGGAGTTCACATATTTGTCATGAAGTGCCCATTGGTTGAGTGTAAATAGTTTTTGAAAACAATCCTTTAATGGTATTGCGTAAGTAAAATAAGTGGGTGTCTTTGGATGCTTTTTTAGTTGATCAACGGCGAGAAACTTTTTCATTTCGGTTTCTGCTTCTGGACACACTACAACAGATGAAATATCTAACCTTTCAGTGAGTGACAACGCCTCAATTATTGATTTTCCAGCCAAACTGTTCTCATTTGCAAAATACTTTCCATGACTGATTGCCCCCTAATGGGCAACCCTTGATCAAACATATAGTCCATCAAGGCAATAGCGGAAAACATTATTGCTCCCCATCTCACACGCTTTGCCGTCTTTGCTTTTTCAATGTCTTGTTCATCAACAGCAGGGTATGGAATGGAAAGAACAATGGTATCTGACAAAATACTCCATTTTACTTCATCAAGTAATGCCGTGTCGTTCGAAAATCGAGATTTGACTATTTGTGGAACCTCAGTTTTGACTTTTAAAATTACCTCCAAGGCATTCTTTGATGCAATATCAGGATCATTTTTGATATAGTTTTTGAATCCTAGGATATCAAAGTAGCCAATCACACCCTCTTTAACCTCAATTTTGAGTTCGTTGGATTTTTCAGACATAAATTAAATTGTTATCTTGGCCTTTTGACGACGACTTCGATTTGGGATTTGTTTTTCGCGATCATGTTCGCGGGCAAAATGCCGCGCCAGAAAACGTTCGGGTAAATCACCGCGCCGCGCCCGAGAATGCTCCCGGGGTTCAGCACGGCGTTGCAGCCGGCTTCCGCGCCGTCGCCCAGCAACGCGCCGAACTTGCGCAGGCCGGTGTCGAACGGCTCGCCGTCCAGCTCGACGGTGATGTTGCCGGGGAGCAGCTTGACGTTGGAGATCTTCACGCCCGCGCCGAGGTGCGCCTTGTGGCCGAGGATGGAGTCGCCGATGTAATTGAGGTGCGGCGCCTGCGCGCCGTTGAAGAGAAAAGAATTTTTCAACTCGGACGAATTGCCGACGACGCAGCCATCGCCGATGATGACGTTCTCGCGGATGTAGGCGTTGTGGCGAATCTGGCAGTTCTTGCCGATGATGGCCGGGCCTTTGATCATCGCGCCGTCTTCGACGGTCGTGCCTTCGCCGATGAAAACTTTTTCGCCGATGAACGCGCGGCCTTCGCATTTGTTCCGCAATTCCGGTTTCAGGTTTGCGGCAATGTAAGGTTCGATTTTCTTGAGCGCGTCCCACGCGAATTTGCAACCGGCAAAAATCGCGGCGTGCTCGGTTTGCGTCAGGTCAAACAGGTCGGCTGGTTTGAACATGTTCGAAAGTTAGGCGAAACGCTTCCGGCGGAAAAGCGAAATGCTTACGCCATGAGCATCATCTGGCGCGGCGTGAGCAGCCATGCGAGCATAGCGCAACGACCACAGCGCAGGGTTTCGGCTTCGAGTTTGCCAAGACCGCTTTTTTTGAAATCCAGCGCGATGTTGGTGTTGCCGGAAACGAGCAGGCCGATGAGCTGGCTCAAATAAGGTTCGTGGCCGACGAGTAAAATGTCCTTCACTTTCAATTTATTGAGTTGTTCGACGAGCAACTTGGGATTGCCGTCCGGCGTCAACGCCTCGGTCAACGCCAGTTTTTTTCTCAACTCAAACGTTTCCGCCACGATTTCCGCCGTCTGCCGCGCGCGCAAAAACGGACTGGAAAGAATCATGTCGAAATTCAATTCCATCGCCTCAATTGCCTCGGCGATCTGCCACATGCGGCGCTTGCCTTTGGCGGTAAGCGGCCGGTCGGAATCTTTTTTATAGCCGGGCGTGCCGCGTTCGACCGCCAGACCGTGCCGGAGAATGTAAAGGTTCATGCGATAAAACTACTTCAACCGATTCAACTTGGCAAAGTAGCCGAACGCGCGGCGGTCAAGGGAATTTGCGGTTCAAGGGAAATCACGCGCGAATCTTCGCCGGAAATTTTTCGCGGCTCGGCGGGCGCGACGAATTGATTGTTCTCGCGGTAAAGCGTGATGGAAACGTGTTCGTTGCGACGGATGCATTCCTTGATGGAGTCGGCATTTTTCTCGCAATAAAGCAGTGTTTTCCACGAGTAAATGTGCTTGGGCTTGTGAAAATCGCTGTTGGCCAGAAACGGCAGGCGCTTCATGCCGACGCAATCGAAGATGTTGTGGCGATTGGCGATTTCCCACGCGTCAATCAGCGGCGCGAATTTCTCGTGGTTCTCCCAGAGATACAACGTGTTTTTGCCCCACTCGCTTTTCATGATATGCGGGTGCGACGCGACGGCGAGTCCGCCTTGCGCGTGGATGTGCGCAATCGTCTCCGGCAAATCGAGCGCGGACGGAATCGGCGATTGTAAATCAATGCCGAGCAGGTGCGCCGAGGTTTTTTTTGTGAGGCCGTCCTTGTTGAATTCGATGCCGGTCAGCACGAGCATGTTGTATTTTCGCCACGCGCGGCGGCGTTCGCGCGCGATGACTTCAAAATATTCCTCAAGTTGATCCTCGCTGATGGTCATGTTGCTCAGGCGCGCGAGCTTGCCAATCAAACGTCGCTGGTCGGCCAGATGGTCGGTGATGCAGATGCAATCAAAACCAAGCCGCCCGTAAAAATCCACGACTTCCGGCACGGACAATTTTCCGTCCGAATAACTCGTGTGAATGTGAAAATCGCAGAGCAACATTTGCGGCGCGCCGTTGTGGCCAACGGGTTCAACCGGACGAACCGGCGAAACGGGCGACTCGAACAGTTTGACCTTCTTGTGCATCGGATCGGTGGATTCGCATTCGTCCAAAACCAGTTCCGCCAATCGCAACGCCGCGTCCGGTTTGCTGATGCGCGACAAATTTTTCCGCCACTCATGCCAGAGCCGCGCCTTATGCGCGAACGCTTCCTCGACCAGTTCCGGCACTTCGCGGTTGCGTTCCGCGATGGCTCCCAATTTTTCTTCGGTGATGAGTTGCGCGTTGCCTTCTTCCTGGCCGGGAATGACTTGATTGATAATCATCGGACAGCGCGCCGCAATCGCTTCCTGAACGGCCGCACCACCCGCTTTGCCGATGACGAGATGGTGGCTCAACATCAACTGCGGCATCTGGTTTGTCCAGCCGAGCACCTGCACGCGGTCTTTGAAATCGCGCGTGCGCTCGATCAATTTTGATTTCAACTCCGCGTCGCGCCCGACAGTGATGGTCAGTTGCACATCGGGAATTTCCAACAGCCGGTCAATGACTTTACCCGCCTTCTTTTTCCCCGTGTTGATGATGTAAAGAATTTTTTGCGGTTCGCCTGAAACCGGCGCACGCAGCGGCAACACCGGCTCTTCCGTGAACAAATGGCTGACCGGAAAACCGAGCGTTTTGATTTTTGCAGCGGGAATGTCCGCGTCGCGCAAAACGGCTGCCGTTGCGTCATTGGCCACGCAAAACAAATCGCTCACCGCGCGATACCATGTTGAGTTCACCGTGATCGAATCTGTCACGATCGTGATGAAACGAAACGGGCGTTCCGCGTAATTGCGGTAAAGTTCCTGGATGACGTGCGCGTAAACCGGATACGTGGAAACGACGCAATCCGGCTGCGTCTCATGCAAGATGTCCGCAAGCGCGTTTTTAAGTTTCGTAAAACCGCCAAGACGGTTTTCGACGAACGTGGAATTATCCAGCAACGAATAAACGCCGCCCCAGAGCTTGGGTGCGTATTGCACCATGCCCAGATACGCGCTTTTGACAAAGGTGTTGAACGAGCCGTAGCTCGTCTCGAACAAATCAAGCACCTCCACCTTGACATCGTCCGAAACCAGTTCGAGCGCGTCCCGCAAATTTCGCGCGGCGGCGTTGTGACCTTCGCCAAAACCCGCCGTCAGAATGAGCACTTTTTTCATGGCAGTTTCTTTTTAACCTGCCCATGCCGGGTGACGAATATGTGTCGAAACGGTTAAATTCTGTTCACAATTTTATTCACCAACTTTGCCCGAACGCCGCAGCGAAATGGCCAAGATTGGTTTCCGCGCGATGATCGGTGGCCTGCTCGCCGCTTACATGACCGAGAGTCTTGCCGGATTTTGCTTTAGAAAAATGCAAATTACCGACTTGATTTTAAGACGGTCGAGGCGCAAATTTGCACAGTTGACGCAATGAAACTTTATTTTACAGATAAACAAGTTCCAGAAATGTCATCTCTTGAATTTTCACAACGTCGCGTTGTGCGCGATGGATCATTTGATTTATTTTGTAACGACCATCCTCAAGCACGGTGGCAAGTTCGTCTAGGCAATGGCATTGCAGCTCTAATTGGAATTGTATCCGCTGACATCGTCTCTGACCGTTTTTTAATTCAATTGCTAGTAGTAACGATTGTAACTTCTGTAGCTTTGCTTTTCTTTCAGTCGTTTTTGACCGAACGATTGAGACCATATTTTCGACGGTATATTGACGGGCATCAGGATAAGATTTCACAAGCTGCCTGATAGTTTAAGCCTTCTTGCCTCTCGTCGCACAAGCCGCTAACTTCCTCGTTTTGGATTTTCAACCGAAACTGAAATGGCCTATCTCAACGACAATTTTTTGAAACTGAAAGCTGGCTATCTTTTTCCTGAAATCGGCCGGCGCGTGAAAGTTTTCTGCGACGCAAATCCCGAAGCCGCGAAAAAATTGATCCGCTGCGGCATCGGCGACGTGACCGAACCGCTGCCGCCCGCCGTTATCGCCGCGATGCACAAAGCCGTGGACGAAATGGCCGCGCGCGAAACGTTCAAAGGCTATGGGCCGGAACAAGGTTATGAATGGCTGCGCGCCGCCATCGCCAAAAATGATTTTCGCGACCGTGGAATTGAAATCGCCGACGACGAGATTTTTGTCAGCGACGGCTCGAAGTGTGATTGCGGCGCGATCCTCGACATCCTCGGCGCAAAAAACAAGATCGCCATCAGCGATCCGGTTTATCCGGTTTATGTGGACACGAACGTGATGGCCGGCCACACCGGCGAGGCGAACGAAGCGGGCGCTTACGCGAAGCTGGTTTATCTGCCGGGCAAACCCAGCAACGGTTTCATTCCCGAACCACCGAAAAAACACGTGGACGTGATTTATCTTTGCTCGCCGAACAATCCGACCGGCGCGGCGGCGAACCGCCCGCAACTCGAAGCATGGGTAAAGTACGCGCTCGAAAACAAAGCAATTATTTTATTCGACGCGGCTTACGAGGCTTACATCACCGATGCGAATCTGCCGCATTCGATTTACGAAATTCCCGGCGCGCGTGAATGTGCAATTGAATTCCGCAGCTTCTCGAAAAACGGCGGCTTCACCGGCACGCGCTGCGCGTTCACGGTCGTGCCGAAATCACTCAACGCTTTCACAAAATCCGGTGAAGCCAAGCCGCTGCATCCGCTCTGGCATCGCCGCACGACGACGAAATTCAACGGTGTAAGTTATATCGTGCAGCGCGCGGCGGAAGCGCTTTATTCGGCGGAAGGAAAACAGCAGGTCGCTGGACTTATCAAACATTATCTCAGCAACGCAGACGTTCTCCGCCGGGGTGCGAAGATAGTCGGTCTGAAAGTTTTCGGCGGCGTGAACGCGCCGTATATTTGGGTGCGCACGCCCAAAGGCGTCACGAGCTGGCAGGCGTTCGACAAAATTTTGGGCGAGGCAAACGTCGTCATCACGCCCGGCAGCGGTTTTGGCTCGAAGGGCGAAGGTTATTTTCGCATCAGCGCGTTCAACAGCCGCGCCAACGCCGAGGAAGTTGCGCGGCGTTTGCAGGAATTGAAGTGGTGAGTTTTTGTTGCATACACATTCAAGTTTGATATTGTGTGTATATGGATAAACGAACAAACATCGTTTTGGACGAAGGCTTGGTGCGGCAGGGATTGAAAGCCACCGGCATAAAAACCCGCCGCGCGCTCGTGCATCACGCGCTTGAAGAATTGGTGCGGCGCGAAAAGCAAATGGGTTTTCTCGCGCTCAAGGGAAAAATCAAATGGACGGGCAATTTGAATAAAATGCGCCGCTACCGTTTTGCATGAAGGTTCTGGTTGATTCCACGGTCTGCATTGATTTTTTCAACGGACGTGAAACGGCGCAAACCGCCAAACTCGAACAATGTTTTCAAAATCACGACGAGATTTGCTATTGCGGTTTTGTGCTGATGGAAGTTTTGCAGGGCATCCGCGATGGAAAACAATTGATCGCCGCCAAACAGCAATTTGAAAACTTGACGTATTTGGAAAGTGACCGTTCCACATTTGAACTGGGCGCGACGATTTATCGCGAATTGCGCCGGCACGGAACGACGATTCGCAATTCGATGGACTGCCTGATTTCCGCCGTCGTCATCCAGCACGGCGTGAATTTTCTGGAGAACGACCGCGATTACAAATTCATTGACCGGCATTATCCACTGAACCGGATTTGAATGCGCGCCGTTTGCAGGAATTAAAGTGGTGAAAATAGAACTGTTAAAAAGCTTGTCCACAGTTTGCTAAAGAATAATTTGTGTAATTAGGATGTGGGACATTATCAACGAAATACCTACTTTCGCGCCGTGGGCAAAGGTTCTAGTAGTAATTGGTCTTTGCCTAATTATTTTTGCTGCTTCATTTGGCAGAGTTAAATCAACTTTAGAACCAAAAACCGAAAACGAGCCAATCGCCCAACCAATGAAACAAGAAGTTTCTGGTGTTGGTCGCGACGCATATAATTTTCAGGGAAGCACTGTTACAATTGTCCAAACGCCTCAAGACAACCGTTCCATTAAAGTAAAAATTCGTGATTACCTGCGGACGATTAACCCTAAAATCATTGATGCATTGGATTCTGGACAGCCTTCAATTTGTGTGATGATAAATAGCGCGAATTTGCCAACACTTTTTGAACTTCAAAAAGATTCCGATTTCAAAGCATATTTAGAAGCTCAAAGCACAGGTTCTGTCATTCTTGGTGGAAGTAATAATTCAATTGGCGGATGTTTGAACGATTCGAATGAAATTGGGCAATTGAACGGTTTTAATTTGATCTTCAAGGAAAGGCTGCAATTGGATAAATGACAACATTATTGAAGTCAAATTAACCGTTTGCAATCAGTCGCACGTCCGCTATTCTCTCCGCTCGTTTTCACCGGAAATTTAACCAAAGAAAATTTATGTCACAGCATCGCAGTCTGCGCGCGGCGTCCACCCTTGGCGGCAAGCGCAATGTCCTCAAGCGTTTCGAGCGCACGGAACTTCTCAAGAAGCGCGGCCAGTGGAAGGCCGGCGACCGCATCACGGGTCTGCGCAAGACGAAGCCGGACGCGTGATTTGTTAAATGGTTGAATTGTTGAACCGTTGAATCGCGCGAACGCCCGTCCGTTTTAACGATTTAACCATTTAACAATTCAATAAATGAACGTCCGTTTGCAAAAATTTCTGGCGGACGCCGGCGTGGCTTCACGACGCGCGGCGGAACAGATCATTCTGGACGGGCGCGTTTCGGTCAACGGCAGGCAAATCCGTTTGCTCGGAACGAAGGTTGAGCCGGCGCATGACGAGGTTTCGGTGGATGGAAAATTGGTTCGAGCGAAACGGAAGCTTTACCTTGCGCTGAACAAGCCGCCGGGCTGCGTTTGTTCGCACAAGGATGAACTGGGCCGTCCGACGATTTATGATTTACTGCCGCGCGAGTGGGGAATCGTCAGTTCAGTCGGACGTCTCGATTTCAACAGCGAAGGATTGATTTTTCTGACGAATGATGGACAATTCGCGTTGCGCCTGACGCATCCGCGCTACGGCGTCCGCAAAAAATACATCGCGACGGTCGAAGGCCGTGTGGAGCCGGCGATGCTGGCGGAGTTCACGCGCGGCATTTTTCACGGCGGTGAAAAGTTGAAGGCGGAAAAAGCGCGGCTCATGGGCAGCAGCAACGCGAAGAGCGTGGTGGAACTGGAACTGGCCGAGGGAAAAAACCGCGAGGTGCGACGGCTGTTTGAATCGCAAAATTTGATGGTGAAACGGCTGCAACGGGTGCAGATTGGGAAAATCAAACTGGGCGAATTGAAACCGGGGCGATGGCGGACACTGACGGAAACCGAGATTAAAACTCTAGTTAGCTGAGTTATGAAAACAAAAATTTGGCCGGTGTTGGTAATGTTGATTGCGACCGGCGCGATCGCGCAGGACACAAATGTAACCCCTCCATCGCCTGCCGACCAACCGGCACCGACGATGACGGCAGCCCCGGACACGGCGGCCACAAATGTGGCGGCTGACACCAATGCGCCCGCCGCCGAGCCGGTCAAGAAACATCATCACCGGAAACACAAACTGGCTGCCGGGGAAGAAACGGCGATGATCGAAACGCCGGTCACGCTTGTGCCGGGCCCGGCGGAAGTCGTGGCAAACTACGTGAACGTCCGCAGCCAGCCCAGTCTCAGAGGCGAAGTCATCACACATCTCACCAATGGCGACATCGTGACGGTGATCGAACAAATCAATTTGCAAAAACACAAGGCCGACGAACCGTCGCAGTGGGCGAGAATTGATTTTCCGACGAACGCGAATGTCTGGGTCAACAGCCGGTTTATAGACGCGACAAACAAAACGGTTTTGCCGAAGAAATTGAATCTGCGCGCCGGGCCGGGCGAAAATTACAGCGTCGTGGGCGTCATCACGCGCGACACGCCGGTCAGCGAAGTTTCCAGCAAAGATGACTGGACGGAAATCGAACCGCCGACCAATGCCTATGCTTTTGTTGCCGCGATGTATTTGAAACAGGAAACCAATGCCGCGTCCGCCGACACCAATGTTCCGCCGGTTGAAACCAATACGGTCGCTGAACCCGCGCCCATTGTGACTGAACCGACCAATGCGCCGGCGGAAACCAATGAAGTCGCTCCTGCCGAAACAAACGCCGTTCCACCGCCAGTTGATACCAACGTTCCGCCGACGGTCGAGCCGGAAGCGCCGCCACTGCCGCCACGCATTGTTCAGCATGAAGGCGTGGTCCGTCACGTGGTCAGCATTGTCGCACCGACAGATTATGAATTGTATGATCCGGTAACCGGAAAAGACATTGATTATCTTTATACAATTTCCACGAACCTCGATTTGAGTGTTTGGAAAGGCCAGCGCGTGGTCGTGACCGGGGAAGAAGGCCTTGACGCGCGCTGGAAGGACACGCCCGTCATCACCATCCAGCGCATTCAGGTGGCAGAATAATGCCGTTGGACAACCTCATTGACGGTCGCGCCATCGCAGCGAAAAAAACCGGCGAATTGCCACAGTTAATCGCTTTGCTGAAAGCCGGCGCGGTTCAACCCGGCCTAGCCTTCGTCCGGGTCGGTGAAGATGCCGCTTCAAAAGTTTATGTCGGTCGCAAGGAAAACGCCTGCGCCGAACTCGGAATTTTTTCTGAAACGCATGTTTTGCCTGAAAATTGCGGCCAGAACAAACTGCTTGCGTTGGTTGACAAATTGAATGCCGACTCGAAGTTCCACGGCATTTTAATTCAAGCCCCGCTGCCAAAGGATTTTTCCGAATCCATAATTTATTCCAGTGTTTTGCCGGCAAAAGACGTGGACGGGTTCCATCCGGTTAATGTCGGCAAATTGATGCTCAATGATCCAACGGGTTTTAAACCATGCACGCCGGCGGGTATTTGCCATTTGCTTGCGCATTCGGATGTAAAAACCGATGGCGCGGAAGTCGTCATTTTGGGTCGCGGCAACATTGTCGGCAAACCACTCGCAGCCATGCTTTGCCAGAAAGGCAAACATGCAAACGCGACGGTCACGATTTGCCATTCCGCGACGCGCGACATCAAGGCACATTGCCGGCGCGCGGACATCTTGATCGCCGCGATGGGTGTCCCCGAATTTGTAAAAGCTGGCATGGTCAAGGATGGCGCGACCGTCATTGACGTTGGCGTCAACCGTGTCGCCGGAAAACTCGTCGGCGACGTGGATTTCGGAAATGTCCAAAAAGTTGCCGGGAAAATCACGCCCAACCCCGGCGGCGTCGGCCCGATGACCATCGCCATGCTGATGCACAACACGGTCGTTGCCGCCCAACGATTTCACCCCACCCAACACAAAAATTAAGATTATGAACGCAACCCGAATTCTCCCTGATTTGCAATGCTCGCTGCTGTGCGAAGAAGTCCGGCAGGAAGCCACCGGAAATTTTTTCCTCATTGGCGTCGTCAATTTTCTCCGCGTGCCGCAACTGCCGGCCGTCGCCGGAAGGCTTTGCGTCTTCAACCGCTGGACGGCGGGCATCGGCAAATTCACGGAGAGCATCAAGATTATTGCGCCCGACCAGACCACCGTCCTGCGCAAGGGCGAAAGCAAATTCGAGCTGAAGGACGCGGCGTTGCATGCGACCAGCATCATGGTTTTCGGCAACCTCGAATTCAAGACCGCCGGAACGTATTTCGTCGAGGTGCTGGTGGATGACGTGATGAAACTGCGGTATCCGGTTCCGGTCATTCACGCGCCGCCGCCGAATCAAAATCCGCCGCCACCGCCGCCGGAAGAAAAACCGGCCTGATTTTTCGCTTCTGCCCTCTCCCAAAAAAGAGGGTGGCCGGCAGCCGGGTGAGGGTTTGTTTTTCAAATCTGTGTTTCATCCGTGGTTCCTCTGTGGCTAAATCAACCGCGTGAATGCAGATGAAAATCCGGCCTTCGCCTGGGAACCGCTGACGCCGCGCGGTGTGGCGGCGTTTGCGCGCGCCCCGCTCGCCCGCCTGCTGCTCGTGCAATTTCTGGTCGCCGTGCTCGCCGCGATCGCGCTGGACTGTTTTTTCTACTACGGCTGTTTTCCAACAATTGACGCGGCCATCCAGCAGTTGCCGGCGCAGGGCGAAATTCGTTCCGGCAGTCTGAACTGGCCCGGCGACTCGCCGCAATTGCTCGCCGAGGGGCGCTTCATCGCCTTCGACGTTGACTCGAAATATTCCGGCCAGATTCACTCGACCGCCGACGTGCAAATTGAATTCGGGAAAAATTCCGCGCGCGTTTTTTCACTCCTCGGTTACACGGAATTCGATTATCCGCCGTATCCAAATTTTCCGTTCAATCAAACCGATCTGGAACCGCTCTGGGGCGCGTGGAAACCGGACATCCTGGGAATCGCAACTTTGGCGGCCATCGCCGGGTTGCTGCTGTCATGGGCGATTTTGGCGGCCATTTATTTTCTTCCCGTCTGGCTGATTTGCTTTTTTGCAAACCGCGATTTGAATTTTCGCCAGAGCTGGCGGCTGGCGGGCGCGGCGCTGATGCCCGGCGCGCTGTTTTTGGTCGCGGCCATTTTCCTCTACACGTCCGGCATTGTTGATTTGATCCAACTGGGCTTCGCCTTCGGCGCGCATTTCGTGCTCGGCTGGATTTATCTGTTTATCAGCCCGCTTTTTTTGACCCGGCTGGAGGTGGCGCCGGACAAAAAAAATCCGTTTGCGCCGCAGTAGCGTGTCATTTTTTGGGCGCAGGGCGTAAAAACAACCTCGTCTTCGGTAATCTTTTCCCCCGCTCCGGCAAACTTCATGGCGGTTTGCGCACCGTCAATCCGTTCTACCATGCAGCGGGTTCATTCCACCGTGTGCCGGACTCATTCCACTGTGCCGTAACTGCCTTCGACCATACGCCGGAATCGTTCCGGCATGCGCCGGACTCATTCCGGGATACCGTGGAACCAATCCGGCATGCGCCGGAATCGTTCCGGCACACCGAAAAATCATTTTCCGGCGCCGGAAAATGGTTTTTACACACCAATTTTGGGCAAAAACACCCAAAAAGGGCAATAAAACCCTCCTTCTGACGCCGTGGACGGCTGAAATGGTAGGGACACGTCGCCGACGTGTCCGCGCGAAAGGGTAGGGTCGCCTCGCTGAGGCGACCGAACCAAAACGGACGGCTGGGCCAGCCGTCCCTACCAAATAAATAAAACACATTCCCTCTCCCGGCAAAACCCGGGGAGGGAACCGACAAAAAAACGGGAATATGCATTTGCCACAACGACTGCGGCTTCCTCATAACATTCCTTTGTGGGTTGACCCGCAAAAGTCGGTTTATTTCATCACCATCAATTGTCAGGAACGTGGAATAAATCAATTGGCCAGACCGGAAGTCGCCATACCCTTGCTCGATTCAGTTGTTTTCAGAAATGAAAAATCAATCTGGTTTGCCCGTGTCTTTCTTGTGATGCCGGACCACGTTCATGCGTTGCTTTCATTTCCGCCTTCGGAAAATACGGTTCAGAAAACCATGTCGCGGTGGAAACGTTGGACGACATGGCGACTGAAGATCAAATGGCAGCGCGACTTCTTTGAGCATCGCCTGCGATCAGATGAAAACCGGCGGGAAAAGGGCGATTACATTTTGGCCAACCCCGTGCGGAAACGGTTGGTGAAAACCTCCCAAGACTGGCCTTATGTGTTTCTGAACCGGGACAGGTAGGGACACGTCGCCGACGTGTCCGCGCGAAAGGGTAGGGTCGCCTCGCCGAGGCGACCGAACCAAAACGGACGGCTGGGGCCAGCCGTCCCTACCTTAAAAAACATCAAGCCTCCTCCGTGCGGATGGAATAATGATGAAACCGCATCACCTCCCGCACCTGCTCCCGAAGCCGCGCCTTGGGATTGGGGATCAACTTGCCCCGAAGTGCGGTATTTCCCGATTCCATATTTCTGCCCCTGCCAGTCATAAATTGTTCTTGATAAAATGGAAAGCCTCAAATAGTGTCAATTTCTTGAAAAAAATCGCACCGCACTTGTGCGGTCTAATAATCTGTTAGGCGAAATATTTTATGAGCACCACACCTCCTAAAAGGCATGGCTGCTTGACGGCGATACTGATATACATGCTTGTCATAAATAGCGTGGCGATGATGGTGTCTTTATTCGCCCGGAATGCTTTCGCAAAGGCCCTTCCAGAAGCACCGAATTGGTTGCCAATTGTGTTGGCGGCAGCATCTGGACTAAATCTTATCCTCACGGTTTTTTTGTTCCGCTGGCAGAGATGGGCATTTTACGTCTTTTGTGGAAGCG
Source organism: uncultured Verrucomicrobiae bacterium (assembly GCA_963719075.1). Classification (GTDB taxonomy): domain Bacteria; phylum Verrucomicrobiota; class Verrucomicrobiia; order Limisphaerales; family UBA11358; genus UBA11358. Next base: position 810,879 of record CAVRAN010000003.1, read on the forward strand.
CCGGGGCGATGTTCACCGTCAATCTCATTGTCGGACTTTCGTTGATTGGCTCAGTTGTTGGTCTTCTCGGTCCAGTGATTTTATACTGGGCGCTTCAGATTGGAAAAGAGGACAAAGGCTGGCCTCAGTTAAAATGACCTTTTCGCCTAACAAGTCGCCGGAGCCAACCGCCGTTGCCGCTGCGGTTGCAATCCACGCCGCGAGTCGGCGGTGGTTCAGCTTTTTTCGTTAGGTGCTAAATTTATGCTCGCTGACGTTGTATTTCCTGCGGCGGCTCTCGCTTATGTCACCAACCTGTTCGTGCCGCTTTCGTTGGTGCTGGCTATGGCTACTGAATACGGCGTCTATATTTATTTTCAGCGAGGTATTGTTTCACTTTGGAAGCTTTTGTTCATCGTTCTTGGCGTCAACGCATTTTCTTGGTTTATTGGAGCAGTTTTGTCTTCCATGATTCCAGACCGTTTCATTCCTCAGTTGCCAGTCATCGGCGGATTTATTCCGTTTGCTTGGGCATGTTTTTTGAGCACGGTTCTTGAGTTTTTTCCGCTTTGGCTTTTTCGCAGGCGGCTGGCGTTTCGCAAGCTGGGATTGTGTGTGGTCATTGCGAACGTCGCAGGATACATTGTCATCGGGATTACAGTATTTTTATGCGAGCATTTTCAGATACTTATGCCACGTTAGCGCCTAACAAGATTAGATGAGAAGGCAGACGCTCGGCGCAATGAAGCGTTGAGTGATATTATCTGCCTATGAAAAATAAAACTGCTCCGACTGTAGTTCCCACATCGTCCGCTGCCCTCGTCAGCGGGTTTACCCTTGGCCTTGATCTTGGTGATCGCTCGCATCACGTCTGCGTGCTGGATGCCACCGGCCAGATTGTCCGCGATCCTTTCCTGTCTTGCTAACGCCTCCCATTCCGACTAAAAACACCATGTGCAACCAAATTCACCCTTGACTGCCTTCTCATGGAAGTCGCCGGAGCCAATGCCTTGCGCTTGCAGTTTGCGTTCCCGACGCCGCCACGAGTTGGTGGCCCGACAAGAGACGTTCGCTTCGCGAATCGTGGTCGCTATCGCGAGCGTAAAGCCCCGTGGGGCCACGCACCTTTACGGGGTTCACGCCGCGAGTCGGCGGTGGCTCAGCTTTCTACGTTAGACCGCATTTCACCCGCATCGCCATGAGCCAGCAAACCAAACGATACGCCCAGTTCATTCCACTGATACTACTGCTGGCTACAATTGCAACCTTCGGTGGCGGGTGTGCGAGTTCCACTCTGCCGCCAACTCTTTCCGCAACCGAGAAAGACAGGCTTAAGACCGCTCGATTGACGTTCACCGTTGGAGTTGAGACATACAAGTTTCCGGCTTATTCCGACGCTCTCGTTAAAGCACTGCGTAACACTGGGGTCTTTGTTCGCGTAGATCATTTGGAGGGATTCAGCAGTCCTCCGGCATTGGTTGCGCGAGTGGAGAGAGAGATTTACGGCAGTAGCGCGATTCCCTTATGGACTTTGCTCACGCTTGGGCTGGTTCCCACCACGACGGAGGAGAGTTTTGGTTATGCATTCTCCTTGAGTCGTCCGGGACAAGAGGCACCGCGAATTCCAATCGAGTATTCGTATCGTGGCCGCACAACACTGGGATGGGAAGCTCTGTTTTTACGGTCAACACCCAATTATTCCATTGACCCGGAGAGTAGCCCGCAGTTTCGTGGCAGGCTGGCACTTGCTATTCTTGACCATGAGGACGACATCGGCAAATGACACACACAGTCTGGAATATGCGGCCTAACAAGTCGCGGGAGCCAATGCCTTGCGCTGGCAGTTTGCGTTCCCAACGCCGCCAGTCGGCATGGCTCAGCTTTCTACGTTAGGCCACTATGGATTATCGAAGCCAGAACAATGGTTTGCAGACCTTCCTTGAGCATTGGTGGTTTTTGAGCATTGCCGTCATTGCTGTTCTCACGACACTGGTTCTTAATTTCTTCACGAGATTGAGCGGCGTGCCTTGGATTTGGTGTTACGTCATCGGTTTGTTAGTGGCCGCCGTTGGCGTGTCTCTGATTTTCTACGCGAAGCTTCCACTTTATCGGCAGCGGCGTTTCTTCACGTTTGGCAGTCGAGCTTTGCCGGAGAGCAGACGTTCATTTTATCGCTGGGGCTATCGTTGCGTTTTGTTTGCAGCCGCGTTGCTTTTATGTTTATTTTTGTCGAGACCATGAGACCGTGGCCTAACCAGATTAGATGAGAAGGCAGAGGCCGTCGTAAGAAGACGGGTAATATACTCTGCCCATGAAAACAAAAACCAAAACTCCCTCCGTCGTTTCCACCTCCACGCCCGCTGTCTGCCTTCTCATGGAAGTCGCCGGAGTTTCACAAACTAATCATACATGACCCAGTGATTTTACTTTTTTCACAATCGCCTCAGCGTCAATGCCGAACTTTTTAAGCAATTCTTCGGCCTTGCCGGAATGTGGCAGGCCGACCACAGCGAGCTTGTGAACTTTGATTCCATCCACGCTCAATTCACCCGCGACTGCATCGCCCAAACCACCTTCGCTGTAATGATCTTCAACGGTGATGACGGTGTTATCCGTCTTTTGCGCGGCGGCGAGAATCACATCCTTGCCGAGCGGCTTGATGCTGTAAGCGTCAATAACGGTGATGCCGACGCCCTCGGCCTTCAGCGCGTCAGCGGCCTTTAAAGCTTCAAACAAAGTAACGCCCGCCGCAACAACAGTGACTTTATTGCCTTCGCGCAGAACTTTCGCTCCGCCAATTGGAAATTTTTCGTCGTTGCCGTAAATGACCGGAGTTTTCGGACGCGAGGTGCGCAGGAAATAAACGCCTTTGCCAAGGGCCATTTGTTCGATCAATTTTTCCGCACAGACCGCGTCGCTTGGATACAGAACCGTGCTGCCAACAATCGCGCGCATCATTGCCAAATCTTCCAGCGCCATTTGCGTCGGGCCGTCCTCGCCGATGCTCACGCCGACATGCGAACCGACGAGTTTCAAGTTTGACTGCGAAATGCCCGCGACGCGAATCTGGTCATACGCGCGGGTGAAAAATGCGGCGAACGTGGACGCAAACGGCACTTTACCGCGCGCGCCGAAGCCAGTGGCCACGCCAACCATGTTTTGCTCGGCAATGAAACATTCGATGGAGCGATCCGGGAATTTTTTGAAGAACTTGTCCGCAAACGTGGAATTTTTTGTGTCGCCGTCCAACGCAACGACACGCAAATCCGTTTCGCCGATGCGCGCGAGCGCAGTTCCATAAGCTTCGCGCGTGGCAATCTTATCGCCAAGATTGTAATTGATCGGCGGATAATTTTCAGGCGCGGCATTTTTGGGTTCGGGCAATTGATTCGGCGCAAGAATGGCAACCCCGATGCCGGATTTCGCGCTGGGCTGAAGCTCGGCAATCGCTTTCGCGGCTTCTTCCTTGTTCAACGGCTTGCCGTGCCAGCCGTCCTTGTCCTGCAAAAATGAAACGCCCGCGCCCTTGTAAGTTTTGGCAATGATGGCGAGCGGTTTGTCGTCAAGGCCGACGCCGCCAAGAACTTCGGCGATTTCCTCGATGTCGTGTCCGTCAATATCCTCGACACGCCAGCCGAACGCTTCAAAACGGTCGCGGTAAATTTCGATGTGATGGCCGAACGCGGTTGCCTCGCTTTGGCCGAGGCGGTTCGCGTCCACGACGGCAATCAAATTATTCAACTTATTCACGCCCGCGAGTGACGCGGCTTCCCAAACGGAACCTTCCGCGATTTCACCGTCGCCGAGGAGGACGTACGTGTTGTAATCCAGTTTGTCGAGCCGCGCGGCGAGGGCCATGCCGACGCCGACGCTCAAGCCTTGACCGAGCGAACCGGTCGCCACGTCCACAAATGGCAAACGCGGCGTCGGATGACCTTCAAGTTCGCAACCGAACTGCCGCAGTTTCAATAATTCGCTCGTCGGAATGAATCCAGTTTCCGCCCATGCGGCGTAAAGCAGCGGCGCAGCGTGGCCTTTGGAAAGAATAAAACGGTCGTTGTTGTAGTAATGCGGATTTTTTGTATCGTAACGCATTTGGCCGAAAAAAAGCGTCGCCACCAAATCCGCCGCCGAACAGCACGAGGTCGGATGTCCGCTGCCCGCTGCCGTCGTCGCTTCAATGGAATGAATTCGCAGTTGGTTTGCGATGCCCTTCAAAAGTTCAATATCAGTTTCAATCATGGAACGCGTAGTTTATGTGAGAAACAGCGAAAGCCAAGAATGAAATTGCGCGTAACAAGAATGTCACGGCAGAACGTGGCCGGGAATTGAGCAGGTTGGCGGCTCGCCGACGGCATTGATGGAATAAGTGCCGCCGGATGGACACGTCGGGAAAATTCCATTTGGCAAATACGGCAAGATGTCCTGTGCGGTTGGAATTGCGTCGGCGGTTTTATTTTTTTCCAAAGCCCATTGCTGTTTAGCCGCGTCAATTTCGCGAAGATTGTTGATGCAGGTGTTGCGGTCGGCGGCGGCGTCCGAATCTTGCGCCGTCGCCTCATTTGAGGTGGCGGCCGGTTGCGGCGGTGGCGGTGCTTCAGCGGCCTGTTGATTTTGCGACTGCCATTCCTGCAACTGTTGTTGTTGCTGCTGCATGACGGCGCGCGTGGCTTCAAGTTGCTGCGTCAATTGCTGATTCGCCGCCGTCAATTGCTGAACCTGACTGCGCAATCGCGGCAAGTCCTGATTGCCGCTGCGCAGCCGCGCAAATTCCATGTCCTTTGCGTTGATGATGGAATTTTTGATTTGCTGCAAATCATTTTGCAACTGGCTGACCTGTTGCTTCGCGTCGCGCAACGCGCCTTGCGCCGCGTCCTTTTGCCGGTTGGCCGAGAAGAGAAAAACTTCGCTGATCAAAAGCACCGCGATGCACAGTCCCAGAAACACGTCTTTTAGTTTCATGGTCAATTCCTTTTCGCGTTTTCCGCCACCGCCGTCAAAACAAATCGCAAAAATAATGTGACTACGATTACGGATGAAAATCGGGTGGGTGCAGGCGGAAATGGTTTTTTAATTCGTATTGGCTGAAATTTTGTAACTTGAAACCGCTACAAACCCCGACACATTGACCTTCTTGACACTGAAGAAAACCGTTGAGCCGGGACGGAGTTCAATACGTGCTCGCCAAGCATGTGGCTGTGGCACGCCAACACTGTCCGTCTTTGAAATCCAAGCGCGTCTCGCCACACGTGTTGCGGCACAGCACCGCCATGGACTTGTTGCAATGCGGCGTTGATCGTTCCGTCATCGCGCTGTGGCTTGGCCATGAGCGAATGGATACAACACAGATTTATCTCCACGCCAGCCTCGAACTGAAAGAAAAGGCGCTCGCCAAGACGGAACCGTTCTACGGACGGCCTCCCCGATACCGCCCGCCCGATCAACTGATGGCATTCCTGCAAAGCCTCTGATAATGCCGAGTCGAAGAAATAAAAAGGGGTGATTCCTCAGCGTTCTGAAGAATCACCCCGTGAACTCGGCATTACCCGGAGCTAAAAGAAATATCCCTTATGCCGAGCTCGGCATAATGGCTATTTTTACACCTATCTGGCGATTGACCGCGAAAGCAAATTGATTGTCTCGCATCTGACAGGCAAGCGTAACACTGAAAATACCTATGCCTTCGTCGAAGACGTTGCCAAGCGGGTTTTTGGCATCGTGCAAATAACTTGCGACGGCTGGGCGGCGTATGTTCCGGCTGTTGAAAAGTATCTGCCTTATCGCGCCAACTTTGCCGTGATGCAAAAGATTTATGGCACGCCTGAATTGACAAAATCAAACGTTGACCCGAATCATCGTTACAGCCAGCCGCAATGCACGGGTGTTAAACTCAAAACCATTGCTGGCGAGCCTGACGTGGACAAGATTTGCACCAGCCACGTTGAACAGCTCAATTTGAGCGTCAGGACGTTTAACAGACGCTTTACGCGCCTTTGCGTGGGCTTTTCCCGCAAGCTGGATAATCACCGCTACGCAAATGCTTTATTCGTGGTTGCCTATAACTTTTGCAAGCGGCATCAAACGCTTGGTTGCACCCCTGCCGTTAAGTCCCATTTGACCGACCATAATTGGACAATCGAAGAACTTGTAAAAAATCTTTCAGAAACAATTTGACTACCATCACCTAAGGTACAGGGTCAATTTCGTAAAACTTTTGTGGAGCGGGCGGCTTTACAAGAGAGACAGCAATGGTGCGCGCGGCGGGGGTCGAACCCACAACCTTCGGCTTCGGAGGCCGACGCTCTATCCAATTGAGCTACGCGCGCGACAAAAACCACAATATGAAAACTCGCGGCTTTGCTCAATTGGAATTTGTGCTGAACAAAAAAGGACGGCACATGGCCGTCCTGAGTAATGTAATTAATATATGAACGCTGCAAATTAATTTTGCGGCGGGGCATTGGGAGGATTCCCAGCGCCTGGCGGACTGACGGCCGGATTATTTTCGCCGGGAGCACCCGGCGGCGGACCCATTCTACGCTGACGCATTCTGGACTCTATTTGTTGCCATTTCTCGAACTGTTCAGGAGTGAGAACGGCTTTCAATTTCGTATCCGTGTCTTCACGGATGGATTTTATTTTAGCATAACGATCTTCTTGCGAAAGACTGTCGTCCTGCCGCACGTCCCTCATCTGTTGCATTTGATCATCAAGGATAGCCTTGACCTTTGGCTTTTGGTCGTCGGTCAATTCAAGTCGTTGCGCGATCCAATCGAAGTTTGGCCGGCCTCTCATGCCCGGTCCGCCAGGTGGACCTCCAGGCGGCGGGCTGCCCGTCGGGGGATTGGAAGGCGGAGTATTGGTGGAATCTTGCGCGTGCAATGCTGTGCCCAACACCAGCAAACTGCCCACGGCCAATGCCGTGATTAGTTTGGTTTTATCTATTTTCATAAACTGTGTTCGTGGTTTGTTTAATTTTGCCACGCCATCGTGACGTGGGTGTTCTCTTTAGAGGACGCACATAACAGCCGGAGGTTACAGTTCACGCAATACTTTGGCCGCTATTTTTACTGTGAAGTCAATGTCTGCAGTTGTGTGTGCTGTGGAAATAAAACCCGCTTCAAATTGCGACGGTGCAAAATAAATTCCTTCGTTTAACATTCCGTGAAAAAATTTTGCAAAGCGCTCCCGATTACTTTTCATTGCACCGGTTAGATTGTGAACCGGTTGATCTGTGAAATAAGCGCAAAACATCGAGCCACAGGAATTGAATTGAACTGGAACGTTTGCGGATTTTGCAGCGGCTTTCATGCCTGCTGCCAGTTGCTCCGAAAGTTTTTCGAGCCGGCGATAGGCGTCTCTAGTTTGCAATTCTTCCAATGCCGTGATGCCCGCCGCCATCGCCAGCGGATTACCGCTCAACGTTCCCGCCTGATAAACGGGGCCAAGCGGGGCGAGCAAATCCATGATCTCCGTGCGCCCGCCAAACGCGCCGACGGGCAAACCGCCGCCGATGATTTTTCCTAAACAGGTTAAATCCGGCGAAATTCCAAAACGCTCCTGCGCGCCGCCCTTCGCCAGACGAAAACCGGTCATCACTTCGTCGAAAATCAGAAGCGCGCCGTTCGTAGTTGTAATTTCGCGTAAAAAATCCAAATAGCCGGGCTTCGGCAAATAAAGTCCCGCGTTGCCCGGCACTGGCTCCACGATGATTCCTGCAATTTGATTCTTGTTCGCGGCGAACGCGGACTTCACCGCGTCAGTGTCATTGAACGGCAAAACGATGGTGTGCTGAGTGAATGCCGACGGTACACCTGCGCTGTCGGGATTTCCAAACGTCTGCGCGCCGGAACCGGCTTTGACCAGCAGCGAATCCACATGGCCGTGATAACAGCCGTCAAACTTGATGATTTTGTCTCGCTTCGTGAAACCACGCGCCAAGCGAATTGCCGACATGCACGCTTCCGTGCCGGAATTCGTCATGCGAACTTTTTGGATGCCCGGAATGAATTCGCAAATCAGTTTCGCCATTTTTACTTCAAACGGATTTGGAGTGCCGAAACTTGTTCCGTTGTCGGCGGCGGCTTTGATGGCGGCAATGATTTTGGGATGCGCGTGGCCGAGAATCGCCGGTCCCCAGGTGCCGACGTAATCAATCAGTTCGTTTCCGTCCACGTCCCAAATGCGCGCGCCTTGCGCTTTGTTCACGAAAAACGGCTGGCCGCCAACAGCGCGAAACGCGCGCACGGGCGAGTTGACGCCGCCGGGAATATATTTCAGCGCCTCGGCGAAAAGTTTTTCGGATTGAGTCCGTGTCATTGCAACAATTTAACTCGCGGATGACCGGAGCGGCGAGCAATTTTCCTAGTTGTATTGCCCGTCACGACAAATAAGCTTTGAACTATGAAAGCCAAATTCCAGACCCGCCGTGAATTCCTAAAAACAACCGCCATCGCCGCCGCGAGTGTGCCTCTCATCGGCGCGTTTTCCTCACGCGCTCAAACCGCCGGGCCGGACAGAAAAATCGGGTTCGCGCTCGCCGGTCTCGGCAATTTGAGCACCCACCAGATTGCGCCCGCGCTTCAGAAAACAAAATTTTGCAGATTGGCTGGCATCATCACCGGCACGCCCGAAAAAGCCGAACAGTGGAAAGCGCAATATGACATTCCCGACAGGAACATCTATAACTATGACACGATGGAAAAAATGGCCGACAATCCCGACATTGACGTCGTTTATGTCGTTACGCCCAATGCGCTTCACGCCGACCACACCATCAAGGCGGCTAAAGCCGGCAAGCATGTACTTTGCGAAAAGCCGATGGAAGCGTCTGTCGAAAAATGCGAGCAGATGATTGACGAATGCAAAAAAGCCGGACGCCAACTGGCCATTGGTTATCGTCTGCACTTTGAGCCGAACAATTTGGAATGCGTCCGCCTCGCGCGCGAAAAAGTTTTCGGCGATTTAAAAATCATTGATGCGGAATTCGGTTTCAAAATCGGGGACCCGACGCAGTGGCGATTAAAAAAAGATTTGGCCGGCGGCGGCTGTTTAATGGACGTGGGCATTTATGCGCTGCAAGCGACGCGCTATTTGTCAGGCGAAGAGCCTCTTGAAATTTCCGCGATTACGACCGTGACCGATCCAGTGAAGTTCAGCGAAGTTGAGGAATCCATTTTATGGCAGATGAAATTTCCCAGCGGCGTTGTAGCCAATTGCAGCAGCACGTATCGAGTCGGCGGCATTGATCGCTTCAATGTTTACGCGGAAAATGGCTGGTTTGGACTTGACCCCGCCTACAATTACAACGGTATTCACGGACGCCGCAGCGATGGCGAACAAATCCATTTTGCATCCATTGACCAGTTCGCCGCCGAAATGGACGACTTCGCACAGTGCATTCTGAACAATCAACCGACCAATGTCCCCGGCGAAGAAGGTTTGCGCGACGTGAAAATCATGATGGCGATTTATGAAGCAGCGAAAACCGGCAAAACGGTGAGCCTTTCGTAGTTTATCGTCCAAAAAAGGTTTCGCCCAGCGAGCCTTTTTCAGCCCGAATCTCCGTGCCGGGGTTGATGTTGTGCCGCGCAAACCAGCCATCCTTGACTTCCAAGACGTATTGGATGTTGCCGTTCGTGGACACAACGGAGTTGGTGTCTTCCTTTTCAAGGTGATGAATTTCCTCAATGACACCGTCCGGGCCGATGTAGGCGGCGGAAAGCGATTCAGGACAATTTTTCATCCAGAACGAGGTCTGTTGCGGAACCGGCAGGACGAAAAGCATTGCATCCGAATCCGTGAGGTTGGTGCGAAACATCATGCCGGTCATTTCTTCGCGCGCGGTGACGGCAAGTTCGGCATCCAAAGTTTCCGCGCCGAGATAAATTTTCATCGTCGTCAGTTTCGGCTGCGCCTGCGTGGGCAACGAATTATCGGCGGACGGTGCGGCGGCGGTTTCAGTTTTTTTGCAACCGGCGAAAAATGCGACTGCCAGCAACAATGCCAATAGATTTACGAGCTTCACGGGAATAAATTGCCAGACGCGCCGGTAGTTTTCAATTCCATTCATGCATCCGGCGTTTGACTATTCAGCGGCGATTCGCTACTATTGCCTTCCCAAGAACAAAATCAAAAAAGGGAAATTTATGGCAAAGACCGCTGAAAAATCCGTTGAAAAAAACACTGCCGAAACCAAAGCCGGCGCGTCGCACGCGCGCGAACTCGAAGCCGCCATTTCCAGCATCCACAAAAGTTACGGCGATGGCGCGATCATGCGTCTTGGCGACGCGCAATCGAAAGTAAAAATCGGCATCATCCCGACGGGCGCGCTCGCGCTCGACCTCGCGCTCGGCGTCGGCGGCATTCCGCGCGGACGCGTGATTGAAATTTACGGGCCGGAATCGTCAGGCAAAACCACGCTCATGCTCCACGTCATCGCCAACGCGCAAAAGGCCGGCGGACTCGCGGCGTTCATTGATGCCGAGCACGCGCTCGATCCCGCTTACGCAAAAAAACTCGGCGTGAATCTCGACGACCTGCTCGTCTCGCAGCCGGATTCCGGCGAAGAGGCGCTGACCATTTGCGAAACGCTCGCGCGCTCGAACGCGCTCGACGTCATCGTGATTGATTCCGTCGCCGCGCTCGTGCCGAAGGCCGAACTCGAGGGCGAGATGGGCATGGCCACGATGGGCATGCAGGCGCGGCTCATGTCGCAGGCATTGCGGAAACTCACCGCGATTTTGGGCAAGTCGAAAACGACGTGCGTTTTCACGAATCAGTTGCGCGAAAAAGTCGGCGTCATGTTCGGCAGCCCCGAGACGACGCCAGGCGGCAAGGCGCTGAAATTTTACGCGAGCGTGCGCCTCGACATCCGCCGCAAGGAGACGCTCAAGGACGACGCGCAAAATCCGATCGGCAACCACGTCCGCGTCAAAGTCGTGAAAAATAAAGTCGCGCCGCCGTTCGCCGAGGCCGAGTTCGACATCATCTACAATCACGGCATCAACAAGGAAGGCAGCATCCTCGAAGTGGGCATCGCCGACGGCATCGTGGACAAAAAAGGCGCGTGGCTGCAATTCGAGGGCGAACTCATCGGCCAGGGCAAGGAAGCCGCGCAAAAAGCGATGATTGAAAAACCGGCACTCGCCAAAAAAATTGTCGAGGCGATCATGGCGAAACGGAATTTGGCTGTGGTGGAATAAAAATATTTTCCACCACTTGAATCATGCTGACTTTTGAATGGGATGCGAACAAGGCTGCATCAAATCTAGCCAAGCACGCGGTCAGTTTTGAAGAAGCGGCGACGGTTTTTGGCGATCCGGTTTCAATCACGATTCCCGATCCGGCGCATTCGCAAATCGAAGTGCGATTCGTCATTTTGGGACGTTCGCATCACGGAAGATTATTGGTTGTCGTTCACACCGAACGAGGCGATAATATCCGCATCATCAGTGCGCGGCTCGCCAGCCGCCACGAAAGAAAGCAATATGAAGAAGCCAGTTAAATCAGCGGACAAAGATATGCAGGCGGAATATGATTTTTCGCGCGGCGCGTGCGGCAAACATTTCCGGCGCTATAATCGCGGCGCGAACGTGGTTGTTTTGGAGCCGGACGTGGCCAAAGTTTTTTCCAATGCCGAAACCGTGAACGATTCGCTCCGCGCGCTCGCGGGCATCATCCGTCGGCAAAAAATGGCTGTGAAATAATTTGTCGAGACGATTTTGGTGAAGCGAAATGGAACTGCGACCGAATGAATTAAATGTCTCGAAAAGCGAAAATATTAATTGTGATAGGTATAGTCGCATTCGCTCTCGCTGTTGTGGCAACCAGAAATTTCATTCACGCTCGTAACTCCTCTGCAAGTAATTCACTTATCGATAATTTGCGGCAAACCAACACTTCAAATTAAGGCGTCGCCCGAACCTGCGCTTGCTTTCCGCCCGTCGCCACTCCATGCTAGGATACATTTTTGACTCCCGCACAGCGGACGTTTTTGAAACATGAGCAGCATTTCCGACATTGATCTGGACCTGGAAAAACTTTTTCAGCCCGCCTGGGCGCAGGAAAAGCCGGCCACCAATCGTTTTGACCGATTCACCGGCAACGAAGGCGTCAAACCCGAGCGCCGTTTCAACGACAAGCCCGGCGAACGCCGCGCCCCGCGCCGCGACAGCGCCGGCGGCGGCGAGCGTCCGCGTTCCGGCGGAAAATTCGGCGGCAAAAAAACTTTTGGCCGGCGCGACGACAATCGCGGCGAACGATTCAACGATTCAACAGTTCAACGATTCAACGAAAAACCCGCGCCGTTGCCGGAAATCTCCGTCACGTTTGTGCCCGGCGAAAACGGTGTCGAGTCGCTCGCTCGCCAGATCAAGATGACCGGGCGTTGCTATCCGCTGTTTCAGATCGCGCAACTTGTTCTGGAAAAGCCGGAACGTTATTCCGTCCACCTTGCGGTGAAGAAAAAATCCGACGGCACGATCGCGCAGCAACTTTTCGTCTGTGCGCTCGACGACACGCCGTGGCTTTCGGAAGACGAAGCCGTCGCGCACGTCCTGAAAAATCATTTCGCCACGTTTTATCAGGCCGAGCGCACGGCCACCGAGCCGCCGAAGGGCACTTACACTTTTGTCGCGCAATGCGGTTTGAGCGGCGCGATTCTCGGCCCGCCGAATTATCACGATTACCAGAACCAGTTGCGCAAGCTGCACGCGGAAAGATTTTCGCGGATGCCATTCGACGTTTTCAAATCGCGCGTGAAGATCGTGAAGGACGAGGCTGTCGTCAAAAAATGGATTGAGGAGCAAAGTTCCAAGACGGAATACACCGTCCTCAACGTGCCCGAACCGCTGAAACTCGCGACGCTCGAGGAAGTGGAAAAACATTTCCGCGCGACGCACAAGGAGACGATCATCAAGTCCGTCGAATCGCTCGTGATCGCCGGCGTGCCGAGCCGCACGTTGCGCAGCCGTGGATTGCAGCAGCTCATCCGCGCCGAATGGGAGCAGCAAAAATATTTTCCGCTGACCGTCGCGACGAGGTTGAGCCAGCAGTTCGCGTCGCACGGGCTGCAATTTTTCAAGGTCAACAAGACTGTCACGCACGTCGCCGTCGCGCGCCCGCAATTTTTGGATCTCGCCAGCACTCCGGTTTCCGAAAGCATCAAGCGCATCGTCGAGTTCATCAACGCGCATCCGAAATGCACTCGGCGGAAATTGATCGAGACGCTCGCGCCGTCGCCAACAACAATCGAAGTGAAGCCTGACGAACAAAAATCCGCCGAGCCGACGCCGGAACAGACCGGGGTCATCGCCGATTTGCACTGGCTCGTGCATCAGGGACATGTTCTGGAATTTGCGGACGGCAAATTGGACACGGCCAAAAAACCGTTACCGAAACCGCCGAAGCCCGGGAAAAAAACGCTTGAAGATAAATCTTCTGAAGCGCCAGCGACTGAATCTTTGCCAGCTCAAATTGAAGCTATTCCAATCGAGACGGCTTCTTCCGCTGAAATCGCGTCACCATCATAACGGCATTATTTTGGCCGCAATTTTTTCCAGAGCCAGCCGAGCGGATCATAAAAATCATCCACGACGCGCTCTTTCAATGGAATTATCGCGTTGTCGGTGATGGTGATGTGTTCGGGGCAAACCTTGGTGCAGCACTTGGTGATGTTGCAAAAGCCGATGCCGTGCGCCTGCTTCAATTCCGGCAAACGATCTTCCGTGTCGAGCGGGTGCATCTCCAGCGCGGCGGTGTAGACGAGAAACCGCGGGCCGATGAATTCCTCGTGCTTGTGGTGGTCGCGCAAAACGTGGCAGACGTCCTGACATAAAAAACATTCGATGCACTTGCGGAATTCCTGCACGCGATCAACGTCTTGTTGTTGCATCCGCCAGGTGCCGTCCGGCGCGTCGGGCGCGCGTGGCTTGAATTTTTTGATTTTCGTTTTGACGCGGAAATTCCAGGAAACGTCCGTGACCAGATCGCGCAGACTTGGAAACGCGCGCATCGGCTCGATCGTCACCGGCTTGTCAATCGGGATCATGTCCAGCCGCGTCATGCACATCAGGCGCGGAATGCCGTTGATTTCCGCCGAACACGAACCGCATTTGCCGGCCTTGCAATTCCAGCGGCACGCGAGGTCGTTCGCCTGCGTCGCCTGGATTTTGTGGACGACATCGAGCACGACCATGACCCTCGGTGATTTCCGTGGTGTAATCCACGAACTTGCCGCCGTTCGCGTCGCCGCGCCAGATTCTGAAAGTGACGGTCTTGTTCATTTCATCTCCTCGATGACTTGTTTTAGTTCCGCCGGCATTTCGGGGATTGTTTCGCGCCGCAAATCCATTGTGCCGTCGGAATTTTTCTTCAAGACGACATTCATTTTTCCGTCCGCCGGATTTTTGTTGGGAAAATCCTCGCGGAAATGCCCGCCGCGGCTTTCCTTGCGGTCGAGTGCCGCGCGTGTGATGGCTTCGGAAACCGTCAGCAGATGCTTCAAATCAATCGCCGTGTGCCAGCCGGGATTGTATTCGCGGTGGCCGTGGACGGCGACGTGCTTTTCGCGTTCATAAAGTTTTCCCAGTCCGTCGAGCGCGCGTTTCATTTCGTCCTCGCGCCGCACGATGCCGACAAGTTCCTGCATCATGCTCCTGCAAATCATATTGCACTTGATACGGCCCTTCGGCATTCGACGATTTTGCGCCGCGCTCAAACGGTTCAAGTGCTTCGTGCGAGGCAACCTCAATTTGCGCGGCGTTGATTTGCCCGGCGGAATTTTCCTTTGCAAATTTCGCGGCACATTCGCCGGCGCGTTTGCCAAAAACGAGCAAATCGGAAAGCGAATTTCCGCCGAGCCGGTTTGCGCCGTGCAAACCGGCGGCACATTCGCCCGCGGCAAAAAGTCCGGGCACATTTGTCATCTGTGTGTCGCCGTTCACGCGGATGCCGCCCATCGCGTAATGCGTGGTCGGACCGACTTCCATCGGCTCTTTCGTGATGTCGAGATTCGCGAGCTGCATGAACTGGTGATACATCGAAGGCAATTTCTTTTTGATGTGCTCGGCGGAGTTCGGAATTTTTTCCTTGATCCACGAAATGTCGAGGAACACGCCGCCGTGCGGGCTGCCGCGACCAGCTTTGACTTCGCGATTGATGCAACGCGCGACGTGATCGCGCGTCAAAAGTTCCGGCGGACGCTTCGCGTTTTTGTCGTTCTGCGTGTAACGCCAGCCTTCCTCGGGATCAGTCGAAGTCTGTGATTTGTAATTGTCGGGAATGTCGTCATACATGAAACGCTTGCCGTCTTTGTTGCGCAACACGCCGCCCTCGCCGCGCACGCTTTCGGTCACGAGAATGCCCATGACGCTCGGAGGCCAGATCATGCCGGTCGGATGAAACTGGATGAATTCCATGTCCAGCAATTCCGCACCCGCATGATACGCGAGCGAAACGCCGTCACCCGTGCCTTCCCAGGAATTGCTCGTGACTTTGTAGGCGCGACCCAAACCGCCGGTGCAAATCACAACCGCCTTCGCCTTGAAAATCCGAAAACGTCCGCGTTCGCGATCATAACCAAACGCGCCGACGACGCGGTCGCCGTCTTTTAACAGCGAGACAATCGTGTATTCCATGTGAACCGTGATGCCTTGATGAATGCCGTGATCCTGTAACGTGCGGATCATTTCCAACCCCGTGCGGTCGCCGACGTGCGCGAGGCGCGGATAACGATGGCCGCCGAAATTGCGCTGCGAAATTTTTCCTTCCTTCGTGCGATCAAATACCGCGCCCCACGCTTCCAGTTCGTGAACGCGCGAGGGCGCTTCCTTCGCGTGCAATTCGGCCATGCGCCAGTTGTTGACGTATTGCCCGCCGCGCATCGTGTCGGCGAAATGAACTTTCCAACTGTCGCGGTCGTCCACGTTGCCCATCGCCGCCGCCATGCCGCCTTCGGCCATGACCGTGTGCGCCTTGCCCAAAAGCGATTTGCAGATCAAACCGACCTTGACGCCGGCCGCCGACGCTTCAATCGCCGCGCGCAATCCCGCGCCGCCCGCGCCGATGACCAGCACGTCGTATTCGTGAGTTTCGTAATTGGACATACAATGAATCGGCGCTTATTTATCAATTCTCCAATGCAAATAAGAACCAGCTACGCCTGAAGTTATGAAAATCCATAAAAACGGAATATCTCGTCCATGCCCCAAGATATTGAAACTAAAAAAGAATATCGCTATCACCAGCACAATCGTGAGAGCTACACGAACAACAAACCAACCGCGAGAACCTGAACGAATAATCTGACGAACTAAAAGCACAGGGCCATAAATAGAGAACGTAGCAAAAAGCGAAAGCAAAGCTACAGTAGCGCAACGAGCCCAAGCTGCATCATCTGTCTTCCATTGCCGATAGAGTAAAAATGTCGGCAATACAAGCAACACCCATACAACACAAAAATCCCATGTAAATCGAAATGGCTGGTCAATGGGTTTCATTGAATCAAAAAATTCTAAAGTCGTGCCAGATGCCCATCGCGCATAGGCGAATGTAAAGATCGGTGAACCCGACCCAGAACAAGCTGATCCACGCCCACATCATGTGGCGTTTATTGAGGCAAGTGACGCAGTTGTAAGTTTTCGCGCACGACGGCGCTTTGGATTTTGAATCCAGAAATCCGCCAACCAAGTGGCGCAACGAATGACAGCCGAGCGTGTAACTGGAGAGAAAAAGAACATTCAACATCAGGACAATCGTCCCGACGCCGATGCCAAAATGTTTCGAGCCGTCCGCCGCCGTGAACCACATTCCTTTCCACGCGTCATGTGATAGAAAAATGATGAACAGCACCGCGAGGTAGGCGAAGTAACGATGGACATTTTGCAGGATCAGCGGGAAGTAACGTTCTCCGAGATATTTCTTGCGCGGTTCGCCGACGGCGCAGTTGATCGGATCGGCCCAGAACGCCTTGTAATACGCGCCGCGATAATAATAGCAAGTGAAGCGAAATCCGCCGGGTGCCCACAAAACGAAAAACGCCGGCGAAAAAACCAGCCAGCCCGGCCACCAGTGCGGTTGCGCTCCAAACCATGCGTGCGCCGCGCGTTCGGGAAACTGCGCCGGATAAAAAAGTTCCGGTGAATAAAACGGCGAGAGATAATCCGCGCCGTTGCCGTAGAACCAATAATTATTTCCCTGAAACGCCGCCCACGTCGAATAGACGATGAACGCGGAGAAGCCGAGAAAAACGAGCAGCGGTTGCACCCACCAAGCATCGGAGCGGGAAGTTTGCCCGAAGCGACGCTGTTGCGGCAAGGCGCTTGCATTGGCCATAAGTCATTAAATTTAATAATGACTTTTGCGGCGCGTCAATAAGTGAAATTAAAGTATAAGTGCGACTTGCTGCCGAAGTGGAATCGCTTATTTCGCTGCAGATTTGGCACTCCATTCATTCAACGCGCGTTCATTTTCCGCTGCTGGAGATGATCCGAGCAATTCCAACGCTTCGCCGACGAGATAAAGTGAACCCGTAACAACAACGAAATTTTCAGCGGAAGTTTTTTGCAATGCTTCGCGCAATGAACCGCAGACAAAAACCTCCGACGCTGGATTTGCGATTCGACAAATTTCTGCCAGTTCATCCGGGTTTGCGGAACGTTCACTGGAAATTGGAACGGTGAAAATGCGCGATGCCAGCGGCGCAAGAATCTCGCAAATCTCCCGCCAGTTTTTGTCTTTAAGGATTCCCAGAACAAACGTTCTTTTTTCTGTCGGAAAGAGATTTTCCAATGCTTCGCGCAAAACATTTGCCCCGGCGACATTGTGCGCCCCATCGAGTAAAATTTTTTGGCCGGCTGGCCTTGGTATCAGTTGCAATCGCCCCGGCCAATTCACAGTTGCCAGTCCTTCGCGGATTTTTTCTTGGACGACGGGAATTTGCTTTTGCAAAACCTCAACCGTCGCCAGCGCAAGCGCAGCGTTTAGTTTTTGGTGGTCGCCAGGCAACGGTGGGGCGAGCGTCCCCGCGAGCCGATGCACAATTTTCAACGGCGCATTTTTCTCCCGCGCGATTTTTTCGATGACGGCCAGTGCCAACGGTTCAGCCGCCGCCGTAACAACCGGAACTTCCGGTTTAATTATTCCTGCCTTTTCCGCCGCGATTTTTTCCAGCGTGTCGCCGAGCCATTGCTGGTGATCGAACGCGATGTTCGTGATGACGCTCGCCAGCGGCGTGACGATATTGGTCGCGTCGAGCCGGCCGCCAAGGCCGGTTTCCCAGATCACCAGATCGCATTTTTGCTCGGTGAAAAATTTCAGCGCCATGACCGTGACGACTTCAAATAGCGTCAGGTGATTGTCGCCGGGAAATTGTTTGAGCAGCGGCTGGATTTCTTCAACGAGCCGGATCAGTTCGTTTTCTGGAATCAACTGGCGGTTGACTTGAATCCGTTCGCGGAACGAAACGAGATGCGGCGAGGTGAACAGCCCGACGCGCAATCCGGCCGCGCGATAAATGCTTTCCAGCATCGCGCAGGTTGAGCCTTTGCCATTCGTGCCGGCGACATGGATGAAACGGAGTTGGGTCTGCGGATTGCCGGCGAGCGCGGCGAGCTTGCGCGTGTTTTCCAGCCGAAAATTCGCGCCGAACAGTTGCAGTCCGTAAAGAAATCGTATGGCTTCGGAATAATTCACGCGCTGATAGCGTCGCAAAAGCCAAATTTTTTGCCATCACAAAGGTTCTGACACGAATGGCGAGAATTGACACGAGCTTGTTCTTCGCTCGAACTGCGGCTCCGTTTGAATCATGAGCAAGACTGCGTCTGGGCTTCCAAACTCCGAACGAAGCCTACTACTAACTCATTTGTCGCACTTCAAATGTGAAACTAAACATCAGGTGTTTTTATGGCAAAAGCTCCCGTTAAAATGGCATTTGCTCCTGCTTTAAAGGCATCAAAACCTGCATTTTTCAAATTCGCAACTTTTTCATTTTTTAAGATTTTTGAAAGATTCACCTTTTTTGCTCCGCATGAACCTGCCGTCCTGCAGAATGAGTCTACCGCATGGCAAAATGGATTGAGGGTGCGCAAACCGGGCAGTGGTATGATTTCAAAACTTTTTAGGGAGCGCACGCGCCTCGCGCGCCGATTTTCTTTGCGATTCAAAAAACTTGTCTTCGCCGCCGCTCCGTGAAACATTTCACAAACTATGCCGCATATTAAATTGCACATTCCCGGTCCGGTCGAAGTCAGCGAAAAAACCTTCAAGGCGTTTTGCTCGCCGATGATCGGCCATCGCGGACAGGGTTTCAAAGACCTTTACGCGAAAGTCCAGCCGCAACTCCAGCAACTACTTTGCACGAAGCAGCTCGTTTATCTTTCCACGTCGAGCGCGTGGGGCGTGATGGAAGGCGCGATTCGCAATCTGGTTTCCAAAAAGGTTCTCAACTGCATGTGCGGCGCGTTCTCGGACAAATGGTTCGACGTGTCAAAAAAATGCGGCAAGCAGGCCGAGGCGCTGCAGGTCGAATGGGGTTCGCCGATCCGCGCCGAGGCGCTTGATAAAAAACTGGCGACAGGTGAATTCGACGCGCTGACTTTGATCCACAACGAAACTTCAACCGGTGTGATGTCGCCGCTCGCGGAAATCGCCGCGCTCAAGAAAAAATATCCCGACGTGATATTCATCGTGGATGCGGTGAGTTCGTTGACTGCGTTGCCGATCAAGTTCGACGAACTTGGCATTGACGTTTTGCTCGCCGGAACGCAGAAGGCATTTGCGCTGCCGCCCGGACTCGCGGTGTTTGCTGCGTCGCCCGCCGCGCTCACAAAAGCGGTGACGGCAAAAGATCGTGGTTACTATTTTGATTTCGTTGAGTTTCAAAAAAATGCGGAGCAGAGCATGACCCCCAGCACGCCGAGCATCGGGCACGTTTACGCGTTGAGTTCAAAGCTGGATGATTTCTTTGCCGAAGGTTTGGAAAACCGTTTTGCGCGACACAAAAAAACCAACCAGCTGACGCACGCTTGGGCGGCGAAGCACGGGTTCAATTTATTTCCCGAAAAAGGTTTTGAATCCGTCACGCTCACCTGCGTCAGCAACGGCGCAAAAGCCGGAGGACGAACCGTGGACGTGGCAAAATTACAAAAGCTGACAAAGGACCAAGGTTTCCTGATTGACGGCGGCTATGGAAAAATCAAGGGCACCACGTTCCGCATTTCCAACATGGGCGACGAAACCGAGACGACCATGAACATGCTCATCGCCGCTTTGGACAAAGCAATGGCACAGTTATGATTGGGCTTTGAACCGGCGCGTTTTCTTCTATCATTGGTCGCCATGAACGTCCTTGTCACCGGCGGCGCGGGCTATATCGGCTCGATTTGCACGGAAGAATTGCTCAACGCCGGACATCAAGTCGCGGTTTACGACAACCTCACTGAAGGCCATCGCTCGGCGGTGGACACGCGCGCGAAATTTATTTTTGGAAAGTCCGACGAGCCGAACGACGTTCTCAACGCCGTTAAATCCGCCCGGCCCGACGCGATCATGCACTTCGCCGCCAGCGCGCTTGTCGGTGAGTCCATGACGAACCCGAAAAAATATTTTAACAACAACGTTGTCAACGGACTGAAGTTGCTCGATGCCGCCGTCGGGTGCGGCGTGAAAAAATTCGTGTTCAGCTCCACGTGCGCAACCTACGGCCCGCCGGATAAAATCCCGATGACCGAAGATTTGCCGCAGCGCCCGATCAATCCTTACGGCGAATCCAAATTGATGTTCGAGAAGGTTCTTATCTGGTATCGCGAGATTTACAAACTGGACTTCATCGCCTTCCGTTATTTCAACGCCGCCGGCGCGAGTGAAAAATTCGGCGAACATCATCACGTTGAAACGCATTTGATTCCCAATGTCCTTTTTGTCGCGCTCGGCCAAAAACCGCACTGTGATATTTTCGGCACCGATTATCCGACGCCCGACGGCACATGCATTCGTGATTACATTCACATCCGAGACTTGGCGCAGGCGCATATGCTGGGATTGCAACCGGGCAAGACCGGTTTTTACAATTTGGGCAACGGCGATGGTTATTCTGTAAAACAAGTCATCCAGATGTGCGAAAAGGTCACGGGGGAAAAAATTCCGGCCATTGAAAAGCCGCGTCGCCCGGGCGATCCGCCCCGACTCGTCGCCTCCGCCGAAAAGGCAATCCGCGAACTGGGTTGGAAGCCGAGATTTCCGAAACTCGAAGACATCGTCTCAACGGCCTGGGCCTGGCACAAAAAAAATCCGTCCGGTTATCCGGATTGAAGAGCCATGAATACCATTTTCATCGTCGAGGACAACGCGATCATCAGCAAACTTTACCGCGACAAATTTTTGCGCGAGGGTTTTCACGTCGAGGTGGCGGAAGACGGTCTGGCGGCGATAAGGATGCTCGCAACATTGCGGCCCGATGTCGTTGTGCTCGATTTGATGCTACCCATGCTCACCGGCGTTGACGTCCTGCAATACATCCGCTCCACGCCGGATTTGAAGGCCGCGCCGGTCATCATTCTTTCCGAGGCTTACATGAGCGATCTGGCGCAGGCGGCGGCAAAAATCGGCGCGGAACAGACTTTGTTAAAATCAAGCTGCACGCCAAATTTACTCCTCGACGTGGTCAATAAAATTCTCAGCGGCACGGTCGTTGAGCTTGACCCTTCGCAACGGCTGGCCGCCCGGGCGTTGTCCGAAAAACCGCCGTCCTGAACCAAAATTGTCTTGCCAACGCCGCCCGTTGGCAGGCATTTTCCGACATGGCAGCAACGCGCAAATCCACTTTCGACGATCCGTTCTACCAACCGGCGGATAAATTTTTCCCTGCAAACAGCAAAATCGGACTGACGTTCGACGACATCACGCTCGCGACGCTGTATTCCGAAATCCTTCCGCGCGACACGCATCTCGACACGACGCTCGCGGAAAATCTGCACCTGAACATCCCCGCCATTTCGTCCGACATGGACACCGTGACCGAATCGCGCATGGCGATTGCGATGGCGCTGAACGGCGGACTCGGCCTCATCCATTACAACATGCCGGAGCGCCAGCAGCTTTCCGAGGTCAGCCGCGTGAAAAATCACGTCCACGGTTTGATTCAGGAACCGATCAAAGTTTCGCCGGAGCAATTTATCGGCGACGTGCTGGCCTTGATCGAGCAAAAAAAATTCGGCGTTCAGCACGTTTCCCGTCGTGGATGAAAAAGGAAAGCTCGTCGGACTTTTGCCCGGCCACGTCGTCAAGCCGCGCTACGCCAAACGAAAAATCTCGGAAGCGCTTCACGCCGCGCGCACAAGTCCACACGATCAATCAAAAGGAACTCGGCAAAGACCCGATTGCCCGCGCCGACAAATTTTTCACCGAACATCTCGGCATCCACAAACTGCTCGTCGTGGATGACAAGGATCAGCTTGCGCGGACTCATCACGCTGAGCGACGTCGAGCGCATCACGCAGGAACGCGCCGCGCAATTCAAGCCCGCGCGCGACTCGCACTTCCGCCTGATTTGCGGCGCGGCGGTCTCGGCCACACGCAATGCGTTTGGCGAACTGGACAAAAAAAGAATTCTCGAACACGTCGGCGCGCTCGTCGAACGCGGCGTGGACGTGATTGCCGTTTCCACCGCGCACGGTCACACCAAAGGCGTCGGCGACACCGTGAAAGTTTTGCGCGACGCGTTTCCGAAATTGCCGCTCATCGCCGGAAATGTCACGAGCGCGGCGGGCGTGGAATTTCTCGCTGACTGCGGCGCGGACGCGATCAAAGTCGGGCAAGGGCCGGGTTCGATTTGCACGACGCGCATCGTCGCGGGCGTCGGCATTCCGCAGATGACCGCGCTTTACGTCTGCTCGCGCGCGGCGGCGAAGAAAAAGGTCACAATCCTCGCCGACGGCGGCATCACAAAATCCGGCGACATCGTGAAGGCACTGACACTTTCGCAGGCCGTGATTTGCGGCGGGATTTTTGCCGGTTGCAACGAAGCGCCGGGCGAAGTCGTGGAAATTTCCGGCAAACTTTACAAGCAATATCGCGGCATGGGCAGTTTCGCGGCGATGAAGGCCGGCTCGGCGGCGCGTTACGGCCACGAAAAAAATCCGGCGCAGAAAGTCGCGCCCGAAGGCGTCGAGGCGCTCAAGGAAGCGTGCGGCTCGGTGGATCGCGTGCTGGCGCAGCTCATCGGCGGCATCCAGAGCGGCATGGGTTATCTTGGCGCTAAAAATTTGGAACAGCTTCGGAAAAAGGCGCGTTACATCCGCGTCAGCCCCGCCGGAATGCGCGAAGCCGCCCCACATGACGTGGTGGAATTGAAGACGGGAAATTAAAACTCAATCGGCTCGTTCATTTTGCCGCATTGCGAACAGCGGGAACGATCCACGTCCGGGTCGTCAGTATAAACGTAACCGCATTTTTTGCAGCGGAAAACACGGTCTTCCGTGTGCGTCGGGCCGAAGCGGCGGCGGCGCATTTCCGAATAAATCCCCAAGCCGCACAGCGCCGCCAGCAACGCCGTTACGTAGGCAAAAATCAGCGTGGGGATTGTCATGCTACGGATTGGCCGGAGCGTTTGTGGCCAGCAGCGGCACGGTGTGCCAGTTGAAAATCAATTGTCCAAACGTCAGCCGCGCTGCCGGATTGGCCATGACGATGGCGCTGGCGGGCGACAATGGCATGAAGCGCGCGGTGCGGGCGAGTTCAAGCGCACGCTGGTCGGCTGCATCATAATGACCGGCTTCCAGGCTGTTGTCTGATGGCAATAAAATAACTGAAACAACATTGCCCGCTGCATCCACAATCGCCCGCACAACGCTTGGCGCAATCACGTCCGCATACGGCCACGAAGGCAAACTCATGGTGTCGAGCAATCGCCTTTGCACCAAGTCGCCTTTGATTTGCAGCGTCGAATTTTCCGCGAGCGTTTCAACCGGGGAATTTTCCGGCGCGCTGGGTTGCGGTTGCGGTTGCAATTCGAGTTCGAATGCGATGAATTGATTTGTCTGCATGAATTCGTCGAAAGTTTTTCCCAATTCGTTTGCGGGCAGTTGGAGCCAGCGCGGCGGTTCGGTCCACTCCAGCCGGTGAAATTCCACGCGCGGTGATTCCAGCCACGCCGGGCCGGCGAAATCCTCGGGTCGCGGCAGCGCGAAAAGCGATGGGTCGTTCAATGCCAGCCACTCACTCGTGTCATCGGCAAGTTGCAATATCGGAACATTTGTGACGGCGCGCGGCGCAACCGCTTTGCGCCCGACAAATAAAAAGATCAGACCGACGTGCGCCGCGAAAATCAAAATGACGAGCATCAACCAGCGACTGCGCGGCCACCGGCCTTCATCATGGCGAATCGGTTCGGCCTTCATCACTGCGGGTTGATGGCACGCGGCAGCGTGGCGAGCAGGGTGTTTTGGATTCCAGCGGCGCGCGCGAGAAGTGTGAGGCGGACAAGCTGGTCGTATGTCACAGCCTTGTCGGCTTGCACGACGAGCATGAGTGATCCGTGCGAATTTCTCGCTGCGTTGCTCAAATTATTTTTCAACTGTGTTTCGTCGACGATTTGGTTTGCAAAATAAAACCGCCCGTCGGTGTCAATGGCAACCGTTACAAATGGTTTGTCGGTGCCGGGCAGATTGTCGGCACTTGGCAAGCGAAGCGGCAAACCGGGCGTTGGCATCAGCGGCCCGAGCATTAAAAAAATCAGCAGCAGAAAAAAAACCGACGCGAACGGGGCGGCATCGAGCTGGCTGCGGAGCAAACGGGCGTTGCGTGGAAATTTCATTCGGATTTGCCAATGCCGTTTTCGGTGACGATGTTGACTATTTCGCCGGCGGCGCGTTCCATGTCGAGGACGATTTTATTGATGCAACTGACGAGATAATTGTAACCGGCCTGGGTTGGGATGGCGACGGCGAGTCCGGCGGCGGCGCAAATGAGCGCCTGCCAGATTCCCGACGAGAGTGTGCTCAAATGCGCGTAAAGTCCGTCGGCCTGCATTTGCATGAACATGCGGATGAAACCGATGACCGTGCCAAGCAAACCAAGCAGCGGCGCAAGTTGCGCAATGGTCGCGAGCAAATTCAATTTTTCCTCGAGCAACGGCACTTCGGCCAGACCGGCTTCTTCGACAGCCTCGCGCACGCGCTCGCGTCCGCGGTCGCGATTGAGAATGGCCGTTTTGACGAGGCGCGCGATGGGGCCGGGCGTCGCGTCGCAAATGGAAATGGCCTCGACGACGTTGTCGCGCTTCAGCACGTTGCGCACGCCGTTGAGGAACTCGATGGAATTGATTTGCGCGCGGTGGCAATACAACACACGCTCGATGAACACAACGATGGCAATGGCTGCGGCAATCAAAATCAGCCACATCACCAGTCCGCCGTTTGATAGAAGCATTGGCATGGAGTTTTTATAGGCGTTCGGGAGCGAAGTTCAAAGCGCAAAATAATTTTCCCTGACTTGAAGTGGTCAAGTTTTGTATCTTCGGCGCATGGAAAAACCCGACCAGTTGCGCGAATTGTTCCGAATGCAAAAAACTTTGAACGAACGTATCGGTGTAAAAACCGAAGATATGAGCGAAGCCGACAAAACGAAATGGGTTTTGAACTACTGCCGCGCCATGTCGCAGGAAACCGCCGAACTCACTGACAGTGTGCCGTGGAAATGGTGGGCGAAGTATCAGAAGTTTGACGAGCAAAACGCGCGTGTCGAAGTCGTGGACCTTTTCCATTTTCTCATCAGCCTCGCGCAAGTGCTTGGCATGAGCGCCGACGATGTGTTCGCCTCCTACGTCAAAAAAAATGAAGTGAACTTCAAGCGACAAGAAAGTGGTTACACGCAAAAAGACGAAGCCGACTCAAAACACATCTAGCCAGCGTGTTTCAAAATGAAACTGATGAAAAACTGGATTTTCAAAGACGAATCCGCCGCGCCGATGGATTCCAAAACCGCCAACAAGCGCGCCGCGTTGCTTTCCGCCCCCTTCGCGCTCATGGGAATTTTTGCGCTCGTGCTGCTTTTGCACGACGGCTTGCTCGGCGGTTTGAATCGACAAAAAGCGATGGGACTTTTAAGTGCCGCCATCGTTTGCGGCGGTCTCATTGCGCTCATTTTTGGCATCAGCGCAAAAAAATACGCGCTCAAAACCAGCACCGTGAAGTCGGGCGATGAAAAACCGTGGCTGAAACGAAAAGATTGGGCCGATGGCCGAATCGCTTCGTCTTCGCGCAAAGCTGTTTTACTGCTCTGGATTTTCGTCGTGTTTTGGTGCGCAGCATCTGCCGTGATTTCCCTTTTCATCGTGCTGCCGCAATCGAATCCAGGCCGTCACGCCGCGCTCATCGCCCTGATTTTTCCCGTCATCGGTCTCGCCCTGATTTTTTTCACACTGAACACGACACTCGCGTGGCGGCGATTCAGCCAGAGCATTTTTGAAATGGCCGCCTTTCCCGCCGCGCTGGGCGGCACGCTTGAAGGCAAGATTCAAGTCAAAACCAAATTGCGGCCACAACACGGGCTGCACCTGCGCTTGAGTTGCGTTCGCCGCACGACAACCGGTAAATCAAACAATCCTCAAAAGACCGAAAAGATTCTCTGGCAGGACGAAAAATGGCTGCGCGCCGATTTGCCGCAAACAGATTCAAACGCCACCGGCATTCCAATTTATTTCAAATTGCCCGACAACCTGCCTGAATCAACTCCAAGCAGCGGCGACGGAATCCATTGGAAATTGGACGCGGCGGCAAAATTGCGCGGGCCGAATTTTCACGCCGTGTTTGAAGTGCCCGTTTTTAAATTACCGGAAACGCTTCCAGTTTCCGATGACCCGACCACACCACATCAAATGTCACTGGACGAAGTCCGGCAACAAATTCGTTCGCACATTCAGGTCAACGATTTGCCTGGTGGCGGCAAGGAATTTATTTTTCCGGCGGCGCGCAATCCCGGTTTCGCCTCCGGCGCAACGGCGTTCTGGCTTGTTTGGATCGGCGTCAGCGCTTTTATGTTTTGGAAACACGCGCCGCCGGTTTTTCCGCTGGTATTCGGGGCCATCAGTTTGTTGATGGCTGTGTTTCCGTTTGACCTTTGGTTTCGATGCAGTCGTGTCGTCGTGACGCCGGAACAGGTGAAAATTGAAAACTCATGGCTCGGCATAAAAAAAGTACGCGCGTTCGCCACATCCGACGTGGTGGATTTTTCGACCGATGTCGGCGCCACTGCCGGACACGTGATGTATTACGATTTGAAAGTCCAAACGCATGACCGCAAGGAATCCACATTGGCGAAAAATCTCAACAACAAACCAGAAGCCGACTGGCTTGTTCAAAAAATGACTGCGGCGGTAAAATCATCTTTGTAACGCAAAAAATTCTCGGCAACCGCCCGCGACCATTTAAGATTCCGCGCAAATGGCCAAAGCGCATTCCATCAAAAAAAAGCCTGCCGCAAAAAATATCCCGCTGCGCTGGCGCAAGGAAATTGAGCGCGTGCTCATCACCGAACCGCAAATTGCGCGGCGCGTCAAAATTCTGGCGCGGGAAATCGAACGCGATTTTTGCGGGCGCGAGACAGTCATAATTTCCCTGCTTAACGGCACAGTAATGTTTCTGGCGGATTTGATTCGCCACTTGAATCTGCCGTTGCGGCTCGATTTTATGGGCGTTTCCAGTTACGGCCCTGGCACGGAATCGAACGATTTTGTTTTAACGAAGGAACTGAGGTTGGATGTTCGCGGGCGCGACGTGCTGCTCGTGGATGATATTCTCGACACGGGCAAAACCTTGAGTCGCGTGCTGCCAAAACTCCGCGTGCTCAAACCGCGCCGCATCAAGGTCTGCGTGCTGCTCGACAAACCGGAACGCCGCGTGGAAAAGGTGAAGGCGGATTACGTCGGCTTCAGCGTGCCGGATTTTTTTGTCATCGGTTACGGATTGGATTTTGCCGAGCGTTATCGCAACCTGCCGTTCGTCGGTGTTTTGCATCCCCACATTTACAAGGAAGCCTGCAAAGGCGTTTGCAAAAAGTAGATGGAACTGTTTGCCAAGCGCCGCGCGGCGCGTATTGTTATGGCATTAGAATTTGAATTTAAAAATTATGAGCCTTGCAATTGAAACTGAAAAAACGGCGACGCAAGCGGCGTTGAGCCAACTCGATCAACTTAAAAAATTCACGGTTGTCGTCGCGGATTCCGGCGATTTTGAAACGATCAAGCAATATGCGCCGCGCGACGCCACGACCAATCCGTCGCTCATTTTCAAAGCGGCGCAGATCAGCGGATACAAGCCGCTCATGGACAAAGCCATTGCCGACAACAAAAAATCCGGCACGGGCGGCGGCGCGCTGGTTCAGCAGATCATTGATGATTTGCTGGTCTTGTTCGGCGTTGAAATTTTGAAAATTCTGCCCGGTCGCGTTTCGACTGAAACCGACGCGAATCTTTCCTTCGACACCGAAGGCTTGGTCAATAAAGCTCACCGGTTCATCGAGCTTTACAAAGAACACGGCATCGGCCGCGAACGCATCCTCATTAAAATCGCCTCGACGTGGGAAGGCATTCGCGCGGCGGAAATCCTCCAGCGTGAAGGCATCCATTGCAATCTGACACTGCTCTTCTCGCTGCCGCAAGCCATCGCATGCGCCGAGGCGAAGGTGACACTCATTTCTCCGTTCGTCGGGCGGATCATGGATTGGTATAAGGCGAAGGAAAAAAAAGATTTTGCCCCCGCCGAGGATCCGGGTGTTTTATCAGTGAAGGAAATTTACGCCTACTATAAGAAATTTGGCTACGCGACCGAAATCATGGGCGCGAGCTTCCGCAACGCCGGGGAAATCCTCGAACTCGCCGGCTGCGATTTGCTGACCATCAGCCCGCAACTGCTCGGTGAATTGCAGAAAAGCGCCGCGACGGTCGAACGAAAATTAAGTCCTGAAATCGCACGTGACAGCAAAATTGAAAAATTGTCGCTCGACGAAAAGAAATTCCGCTGGCTGTTCAATGAAAACGCGATGGCGACGGAAAAAACCGCCGAGGGCATCCGACTTTTCAATGCCGACACAATCAAGTTAGAACAATTGGTTGCTGGAAAACTGAAATAATTTGTCGGCTGCCGCCGCTTTTAATCTCTCGACTCGGTTGCGGCGTTTTGCCATTTTATGTTATGGATGCGGATGAGCGCGAAATTTATCATTTTCTGAAATCGTGGGGAAATGAGTTCATTGCTCCACGCGAAATCTGCCGGCGCGCCGGCGGCAGAAGAAAATTTCACGAAGATGCGGAGTGGGCCAAGCCGGTTTTGATACGCATGTTGGAACGCGGCATTTTGGAATCGAATTCAACCGGACATTATCGCATCAAACCGGTCAAAAAAAAGAAGGAACGCGAACGCTGGGTTTCGCCGGACATTGCCAAAATTCTCAAGGAAAGCGGCGTCGAAGTCGAAGGTGCCACTGATGGCAGCGATCTCGGCCCGGACGAATTTTACGATCAGCTTTAGGCGCGCTCATGCCCGCCGCGCTCCTTGCCACACTGCTGTTTTCCGTCTCCGCAATTTGCGGCTATCGCACGGCCAAACAAATCGGCGGCGTGGAAGCCAATTTCTGGCGCGCCTGTCTTGCAACCATTTTTCTCGCCATTTGGGCGAACACGTTTGGCACCGGCTTTGAAGGCGATGCGTTTCCGATTTTCGTTTTGAGCGGCCTTGCCGGAATCGGGCTGGGCGACAGCGGCTATTTTCAAGCCTTGCCCCGGCTCGGCAGCCGCCGGACGGTTTTGCTCACGCAATGTCTCACCGCGCCGTTTGCAATCTTGATTGAATGGCTGTGGCTCGGAACAAAATTAAGTCTACCTGAATTATTTTGCATCGGGACGATCTTGTTCGGCGTGGTGATTGCGCTCGCGCCCGGTGAACACTTGAAAATTTTACCGCGTCAACTGGTTGTCGGAATTTTTTACACCATTGTCGCCGCACTCGGCGGCGCGCTCGGCGCGGTGTTGAGCCGCAAAGCTTATGCCGTCGCGCACGCAGCCGGCCAGCATCCCGATCCGGGCACGACCGGCTACCAGCGCGTCATTGGCGGTGCCATCGCGCTTGGCATTCTTCTGTTGATTGTAAAATGGCGCAGCGCACACGCGCATGGCGGCGTGCTCGAAGCGAAAATTTTCCGCATTTCCGGCGAAAAATGGCAGCGCATCTGGCCGTGGGTTTTGGCCAACAGTCTCGCCGGCCAAACGCTCGGCGTGAGTTGTATGCAATGGGCGCTGGAAACTACGCCAACGGGCATCGTCACAGCCATCATCGCCATGACGCCGATTGTGTTATTGCCGATGAGCCGGTTTGTGGATGGCGAAAGAATTGGAATTCGTTCGCTCGTCGGTGCCATGATTGCCGTCACAGGTGTGATTGGATTAACTTTTCTACGATAAAATGTTAAATGAATTGCAAAATACAGTTGAAACGCTCGGCATTGAAAAATTTCGCCGTCACATTTTTCTGTGTGCCGATGCGACCGAGCCGAAATGTTGTTCGCGCGAAGCAAGCGTGGCCGCATGGGAATTTTTGAAACAGCGGCTCAAGGAACTGAATCTCGTCGGCGCAGAACCGCTGGTTTATCGCACGAAGGCCAACTGCCTGCGCGTCTGCGCGCGCGGGCCGATTGCCGTCGTTTATCCCGAAGGTGTCTGGTATCACTCCTGCACGCCGGAAGTCTTGGAGCGCATTATTCAGGAACATTTGATCGGTGGGAAAATCGTCGAAGAATTTGCCTTCGCAAAAAACCCGATGCGCTGAACAAAAATTATTGCGGCGAATCTGCCTGCTCGCGCCGTCGCAATTGTTTTTCAACTCTTTGGATTTCTTCGCGCAATAATTCTTCCGCACACCAGCCGCGCGCCTGTGCGTATTCCGCCAGCGCGTAAAGTTGTTTTGCCAAAGTGCTTTTTTCAAGAAGCCGACGTGGTTTGCCGTTCGCAAGTAATTTTGCTTTGTGCGCCTTTTTTACGAGCTTTTCCGCGCGCAACAACGCAGGCAGATGTTTTGGAATCCCGTCGAGCGCTGAATGGCGCGCGCGTTTAGTCCCGTGTTTTTCCGCGCGTTTGATTTTTTCCCAATTTGCCCAGACTTCATCCACATTTTTGACCTTTGTTTTTCCAAAAACGTGCGGATGACGGCGCACGAGTTTGTCCACGAGCAGACGGCAGACTTTTTCAAAATCAAACGCGCCGCGTTCGCCCGCCATCTGGCAGTGGAAAACGATTTGCAGCAGCAAATCGCCTAGTTCCTCCGCCATTTCTGGGTTATCGTGCGCTTCAATCGCGTCAATCAACTCGTAAACCTCCTCAATCGCGTGGCGGCGCAAACTCATGTGCGTCTGTTCGCGATCCCACGGACAGCCTTTCGGCGAGCGCAACTTCGCCATGACCTTGAGCAAGTCGTTGATGGCAGGCTGCCGTTTCACAAAATTACCAGATCGTCCCGATGCACGAGTTCCACGCGCACAAGTTTCTTGACGCGGATTTCTTCGCCGCTGAACTTCGCGATGCCGCGTGCGAATTCCGTTCCGTCGAGATCGCAAATGCGCACAACGTCGCCCGCCGCAAATTCGCCTTCGCAGCGCGCGACGCCGGGCGGCAGTAAACTTTTGCCCGATTCGCGCAACGCCTTCTTCGCGCCGTCGTCCACGAACAGCGCGCCTTTGGGATGATGGAAAAAGGCGATCCAGCGTTTGCGTCCCTGCAATTTGTTCGGCTGCGCGACGAACAACGTGCCTTCATCTTCGCCCGCCAGAACTTTCGCGAGCACGTTTTTCTTTTTGCCCGACGCGATGACGAGCGGAATGCCGGAGCGCACGACAATTTTCGCTGCCTGCACTTTCGACGCCATGCCGCCGACGGCGGTTTCGCTGGTCGTGCCGCCCGCGAGCTTTTCAATCGTCGCATCAATTTGCTCGATGACTGAAATGGTTTTCGGATTTGATTTGCTGAAATTTTCAATGACGCCATCAACGGTTGTCAAAATGATCAGTATATCTGCCGGCAGCAATGACGCGACGAGCGCGGACAATTTGTCATTGTCGCCGAATTTGATTTCCGTGAACGACACAGCGTCGTTTTCGTTGATGATGGGCACGACGCCGCGACCGAGCAGCGTCACGAGCGTGTTGCGCGCGTTGAGATGGCGCTCGTGATGTTCCAAATCCTCGTGCGTGAGCAAAACCTGCGCGACGTGCAGATCGTGCTTGGCAAAAAGTTCCGCGTAAATCGCCATGAGCCGTGTTTGCCCGATGGCGGCGCACGCTTGAAGTTCTGCGAGTTCGTTCGGACGCTTTTCGTAACCAAGCGCGCCCATGCCCGCGCCGACCGCGCCGCTCGTGACGAGCACGATTTCCTTTCCCGATTTCCGCAGCGAGGCGACTTGCGCGACGAGTTGTTCCAGCTGCGCCGGATCAATCTGCTTGCGGCTGTCGGTGAGTACGCCCGTGCCTAGTTTCACTACCAGGCGGGCGGCGGATTTAAGCGAATCACGATGCACGCGGCAAGGTTAAGAAAAAAACTACGCGCGCAAAACGTAAAAATGAACAGTCTGATTACGGCCCAACCACTGCGCGATAAAAGCGCTGTTTATTGGTCGCCGACGGGTCAATGACAATAAACGAATTGGTCACCGCATTGTTGGTGATGAACAGCGTAGTCCAGTTGGCAGAACTCAAGTTGGTGGACACCTGAATCGTGTAATTTTGATTCGACCCGCCGGTGAGCCGCATTTGGAATTGATTCGTCAGCCAATTCGGCAGACTGAGAACGGGCTTGGGGTTGATGGTGATGGAAAGGACTTTGTTTGTCGTGACGGAATTCTCGTCCGTCGCCTGCACTTTAAAACTGAACACCCGGTTGGTTGTCGGTGTGCCGGAGATGAGGCCGCTGGAGTCCAGCGACAAACCGACCAATGACAGATTTTGTGAACCAAGGGCGTAGGACCAAGAGTAAGGCGACAGTCCGCCGATCGCGCCGAGTTGCGCGCTGTAGGCTGCGCCGACAGTGGCACCGGGCAATGAAGTGTTCGTGATGATCAACGGTGCCGATGGCGGGTTGACTACATTCAATGACAAGGTTTGGGTGCTGGAATTCGCGGCGGCGTCATTCACCACCACATCAAAATAATATGTGGTTACTGTGTCCGAGAGCGTGCCGGAAAGAACACCGTTGGTGTCCAATGTCAAATTCGACGGCAGTGAGGAATAGTCGGCAACAGCCCAGCTATACGGCACTGTTCCACCCGAAGCTTGAAGTGTCTGGCTGTAAAACTCGGTGTTCGTGGCGTCGGGCAGATAAGTCGTCGTGATTTGCAGAGGCGCGGAAGACGGGGCGATGTAAAGCGAGAAGGATTGATCTGTCGAGTTGCCGTTGCCATCGCTCACATGGACGGAAAAATTATACGTTCCTCCCGAAGTTGGCGTGCCATTGAACGCGCCACTCTGATACAAGGTCAAGCCGGGCGGAAAATCCGCCGGGTCATTCTCTGACCAGTTAAAATTGTTGTTGCAACTCGAAGCATTAAATTGAAAGTCATAATAATCGCCATTCGTGCCGTCGGGCAGCGGCGAGGTGGTGATGATTTGAACTCCATTGCATAGTTGAACCGTGAAATTGGCCGTGCCATTATCGTTGGAAATGTTGACATTCTGGCTGCTCGGATCTTGATAATCCCCCTGATAATTCCCGCCATCAATGATGTTGTTCAAGCTGTCGCTGTCGGAACAACCGCAATCATAAACATTCACGTTCCAGTCACCATTGGCCACGTTTAAGGAATAATTGCCGTTGGTGTCGGTGTCTATCTCGGCCTGATAGCTATTCGTGCCGATGGTTGTGTAGGCATAAACCTGAACGCCGGTGACATTGGTGCCGTTAAACTGGACATTACCGGTGATTTGACTGGTCGCGACAAGCACCGTGAAATTTTGAAGCACGGCTTGTCCGGCGGCGAGATTGGTGCCACCGTTTTGACTTATTGCCGATTGGGAAAAAAGGTCATTGGGAAATTCGCTCTGGTTGTCAACATCCACCACCCAGGGGTCGCCGTTGCCCAAGCCGCCATACGCAGCGACGGTGTAGTTCCCGTTCGCATCCTCGTAGCCGTCCGTATCAAACTCACCGTCACCGTTGTTAGGTTGGTCTTGCGCTTCAATGGGAATTCCCTGCAATGGATTTCCAAAATTATCCTTCACCGTGCCATAAAATAACGCGTTGGCCTTGTAGAAAGGTCCGATAATGCCTGTCGAGCCGGCGTTGACATTGGTGCCGTCTTGATATCCAACATAACCGTGAACAATCAGACCTTCATCGTCGCTGCCGATTTGCCATTGCCCGGACGTGACCGGAATATTGAAATTGCCATTGGTATCCGTGAAGCCAACCGCAATGAGGCCGTTGTCTGTGTTAGCCGGCATAAAAACACCGGGCAATCCGATGCTGTTATTGGTGGCATCAACAATTTTGCCGCTGATGCTTGTCGTGGCGATGGCGAGCGACAGATTTGTATTGATAGTCTGGCCATCGGTCAAAGTGAGAACCGGCGACGTTGAGTAATTGGCGATATAATTACTTTTGAAAGCCAGCGGCACATAAGTTCCCGGCGGCACTTGGATGGTATAAACACCCAAATTGTTCGCCACGGTGCCTGCCACCGGCGTTCCAAGGTCGTGTCCCGGGCGCGGAGTTGGAAAAAGAATGACGTCAGCATTGGGCACATTGCCGCCGCTGGTCACGTTGCCGGTAATCGTCTGTGTGTAAGGGAAATTGGTAACGTTGAAAAGGACGTTTGTCGCCGTAAAATCCCCAACGGGACTGGACAGTCTGAAAATATATTGCCCGGTGATTTTCTGCGAGAAGTCGCCCGCTGGAAAAGCCAGTATCCCGGTGATGGTTCCCGTCGTTGAATTGTCATCAAATGGCACGATGAAATTGGTTACGCCGCCAATCACCATGCCTGCCTGATTGTCCGTCAAATTAAACTGCTGCACCAAAGTGTCGCCAGTGTCCACGACACCGTTGGAGTTCGCATCGGCAAATTTTTGTATCACAACGGTGTGGCCGGCGGGTATGCCGCTGATTTGGATCGTGATTGGTCCGATGTAAGTGTTGCTGACAGCGGACGGCGTGATATTGAACGTGGGCTGGGTCGCCAATAGATTTTGGCACAGCAGCCAGCCCAATTGAAGAACGCCCAGCCGCAAACACATTTTGAAAAAGGAGTTTTTCATAAAGCACTCGCTTTGGACTAAAACTGCTGAATTTGCAAATCCATTACTATTGAAAGGCGGAAGCTGAAACTTGGCAAGCAGATTTCAGCGATGAAAGGCACGCAGGGTGAAAGCCATGAATTGCCCTGTCAGGACGGAAAAAGTGATAAAATCGCTACTTTTTGCATTTTTGACCTCTTTTGCCAAAAAACTGTTGTTTTTTGGACAGCGACTTAAGCCAGTCTGTCACGGAATGAGGTCAGTCCGTCATAAACCAAGGTCAGTCTGCGACCAACTGAGGTCAGTTCGTCACGGACTGAAGCCAGTCTGAGGCAAACACATGTCAATCCCTCACGGATTGAGGTCAGTCGGCGACGGACTGAATCCAGTCCAAGCCCGACTGAGGCCAGTCCATGAGAAACTGAAGTCAGTCTGGAAGGGATTGAAGTCAATCCGTGACGGACAAAAGCCAGTCCGTCGTAAACCAATGTATTGAGCGAAAAAAAAGCTAAGATGGTTGTTGCTATCCTGCCAGAAACAGTCAGGATGCAGTTGTCTGTTGGATAGCTTGTCTCTTTCAAGGCATGGTGAATCTTCAAGTGAACTTGTTTCAATGATGATTTTAGACCCGATGTTCGGGAACAGTCTGTAGAAAGTTTCGGTTTGTCGGACAGTAAAACATCATATGAGCAATAAATTATTCGTAGGAAATCTTTCCTTCAATACCACTGAAAACGACCTGCAAGATGCGTTCGCCGCGTTCGGCACGGTCACGGAAACCAACCTGATGATGGATCGCATGACCAATCGCCCCCGCGGCTTTGGCTTCATCACCATGAGTTCAGCCGAGGAGGCCCAAAAGGCCATCGAAGCCATGAACGGCAAGGATATGGACGGACGCGCCCTCACAGTCAACGTTGCCAAGCCGCGTGAAGAACGCGCTCCCGGCGGCGGTGGCGGTGGTCGCCGTGAATTCAGCGGCGGCGGCGGTCGTAATCGCTACTAAGCGATTTTGGTTTTCAAGGCGGGGTTCGGTCAGAGCCGGACTCCGCGTTTTTTTATTTTTTAGTTTGCCCCAATTGCCGGTCTGCCAGTCATGAAAGAACAACATATTGAAATTGAAGGTAACGTTACGACGGTGCTTCCCGGCACGATGTTCCGCGTCGAACTGGACAACAAGCATCTCGTGCTTGCCACCATTTGCGGCAAGATGCGCAAGCGCTGGGTGCGCCTCACCGTCGGCGACCGCGTAAAGATGGAAATGTCCCCTTACGACCTCGACAAGGCGCGCATCACGTGGCGGTTGAAATAACTTTCACAAGTGGCAATCGTCACTTGCACAACTACGCGTTGAGCGAGATGCTTTAAGTTTGCCGGGTTCATTCCTTCTCCCGTTTCATTCGCACGCGTTCGGAAGGCGACCGGCACGAGCCACAGGACTGCCGATTGGCTTCAATGGTGAAGAAAACCACTTGATGAATCGGACATTAGATGCTAAACAAACTTGGCTCAAAGTGCGTTTATGAAGCTTGCCATATTATTTGTTTTTGCCGCGCTGTCTGCATTGGCCCAAACCAATGCCGTTACTTTTACCAACCGTGAAACTGCCCAATCAACGCGGGAAACGTTTCAAGTTCAAACCAACCAGAGTCTGTCCATTCCGCAACAAGCTGAAGAAATCAGAGCAGCTTGCATCGAAA
This sequence comes from uncultured Verrucomicrobiae bacterium, assembly GCA_963719075.1. Taxonomy (GTDB): domain Bacteria; phylum Verrucomicrobiota; class Verrucomicrobiia; order Limisphaerales; family UBA11358; genus UBA11358. Next base: position 847,823 of record CAVRAN010000003.1, read on the forward strand.
ACCGTCGCTGCATTTGCGGAAAAATCCTTAAAATAATCCCTGATGGATTTGTTATTGATAGCGGATATACGAACCTTTTACGCGCCCCGATCAATCATTACTGGCTCGTGCCCGGTTCGGTCTCGGCAACCCGCGCTTCCAATATCATTGAAGGCAACGAACCAAACTCCGTTTGTATCGGCCAGGTTTTTCTTACCAACATTCCGAAATCGCGGCATCTTAAACCCAAGGTTTATGATTATGTCGTCATCGAAGCCTATCCCACGGGACAATACACCTACACCTCCGTCGGAAGCATCCAAAGAACTGTTCGTAGATTTTCCGCAAGCCTTGTGGCCGCCGTTAGAGTAAATCTCGAAAACAGTCAAAAATAGGCGCGCGCCTTTAAAGTGAAATGACGTTTGGATACCGACCTTTAAAAAATATTTTCCGAAATGCATTCATTGCCGCTTTATTACCGGCGTTCCATGCGTCGCAGTTTTCTTGCGTCGCAGCCGAAATTAACTCCAAACCTTACGGACTAAATTCGCAAACACCGTCGAAAGCCTATTTGCAAATGCCCGAACGCGCTGAAGGCGTGTTGCCGCAACTGCTCTCCCAGACCGGTGCGTTCAAAGACATGCCCAATCTCGTGCCGAATGACGCGCTGATTCCCTACGATCTCATCGTTCCGTTCTGGTCTGATGGCGCGACGAAATCGCGCTGGATTTCCGTGCCGGAAGAAAAAATAAAATTTGCCGTCACGGGCGAATGGGTTTTTCCCAAAGGCACGGTCTTCGTAAAAACGTTTGAGCTGGTGACAAATGAAACGAATCCAAATTTGAAACGCCGCCTTGAAACGCGCCTGCTGGTTTGCGATTCATCGGGCGGCGTTTATGGCGTCACTTACAAATGGCGCACTGACAACAGCGACGCTGATTTGCTCGATACCAATCTGACTGAACCGATTGCGATTCAGACTGCAACCGGCGTGCGGACGCAACAATGGTATTACCCGAGCCGCGAAGATTGCCTCACCTGCCACACGGCCAACGCTGGTTTGGTGCTCGGCGTCAAAACACGCCAGTTGAACCGCGGTTTCACATATCCATCGGGTATCACGGACAACGAATTGCGCACATGGAATCATCTTGGGTTGTTCGACACAAATCTGGACGAAGCGAATTTGAAAAATTTCCCCGCACTCGCGAACGCCGCCGACACGACGCGCAGCCTCGAAGACCGCGCGCGTTCCTATCTCGACGCGAACTGCGCAAACTGCCATCGCCCGCGCGGCACGGTCGCCTATTTCGACGCGCGTTACGACACGCCACTGGTTCAACAAAATTTGATTGATGGCCCGGTGTTGATTGATGAACGCATTAACAATCCGCACATCATCGCGCCGAACGACATCTGGCGTTCCATCCTTTATATGCGGACGGATACGACTGACTCGTTCAAAATGCCGCCGCTCGCTCGCAATCAGATTGACGAGCAAGGAATGAAACTGCTGCGGCAGTGGATTGAAAGCCTGCCCGGCCCGCCGGTGTTGCCGCCACCGGAAATTTCTCCACACGGTGGTAATTTTGATAAGCCGGTGGAAGTCATTTTGAAAAGTGAACCGGGTGCAACCATTCGCTACACGCTGGACGGAACCGTGCCGACGACTTCGGATTTCCTTTACGAAAAACCGTTGCAAGTAACCAGCCCGACGATTCTGCGCGCGACGGCTTTTAAACTAGGCTTCACCAAAAGCATCACGTCACAGGAAATTTTCCTCATCGGCGGGTGAGGACTTTCCCGCAAACCGCCGACAAATTTTAGCAATTCGCCGATAGACGCCGTGGAGGGAGGTATATAATTTGCAAACGTTTCACCAATGGAACTTAAATTTGAATTATTGAATGCCAGATTTGTATTTCAATTCGCCGTGTTAATTATGGCGCAGAGTCTGGTTGCCGCCGCGCAGGCACAATTCACCAATCAGCCAACGGCAAACGTTGGAAACACCAACACAACGACCGTTCTTCCGGAAATTACGGTGGTCGGCCATCCGGTGCCGGGTTCGCTCACTTCTCCATCCGCTGAAAAATCTGCCGAGCAAAACAAGGAAATTCCCGGAGGCTTCACGGTCAAAACGGCTGACGAAATGGAAAAGGCGCGCGCGTCAAATTTTCTGGATTTGCTTCAGGGCGTGCCCGGCCTGTTCATGCAAAGCGAGAACGGAATAGAAATGTCCAAGGTTTCCATTCGCGGTTCGGGCATCGAATCGGACGATGAGCCGCTGGGTGTGGAATTTTTGCTCGACGGCATCAGTTTCGATCAAGGCGATGGCGAGACAATCATTGAAGATTTTGACGTGGACACTTTGAAATACGCGGAAGTGTATCGCGGAGCCGACGCTTTCAAATATGGTGCATTGACGATGGGCGGCGCAATTAATCTCGTTCCGCTGACGGGTTATGATGCCGACCCGTTTCAAATCCGACTTGAAGGCGGCAGTTACGGTTTCATGCGTGGCCAGGTGAGTTCTGGCGGCGTTGACGGGCCGTTTGATTATTATGCCTCGATGTCAGGACGCTTTCGTGATGGCTATCGCGCGCACAGCCGGGAGGACACCGGACTTTTGTTCACGGATTTGGGATACAAAATCAGCGACAACCTCGAAAACCGTTTTTATCTGACGCTGGATCAAACGGATCGCCAGTTGCCCGGAGGATTGACCCAAGAGCAAATGCAGGCCAATCCGCAACAAGCCGACCCGCTCGCCGTTCCGCTAGACTATAACAAGGAATGGTATTACCTGCGCCTCGCCGACAAAATGAGTTACGAAAACGACGGCCACGAACTGGATGCCACGGTTTACTGGTGGCATCGCGAGTTGAAAGAAAAAGGCTTTTATGATCCGTCTGATTATGAACAAGGCATCCAGATTTATCATGCGGACGACGGTGGGATCAGCTTGAATTCCGTGACCTACAGCGAACTTTTCGGGCAACAGAATATTCTCACAATCGGTCTAAGTCCGGCGTTTGAGACCGAGCAGGATCACAATTATGCAAACATTGGCGGGGAAGAGGGAATGACCATCGCACGCGACGTTGAATTGTCGGTCAATGTCCCGCTGTATGCGGAAAATCAGCATTATCTTACGGAGAAGCTCTCGGTGTTGACTGGCGCTCAAGTGGATTATGTGGTGCGCCATTTTTATGATCAATTCAATGACACTTTAGACGGCGACCAATCCGCCAAACAAGACTTCATCGGTTTTAGTCCTAAAATCGGACTGCTCTACGAATTAAATGCTGACAGCCAGGCCTTCATCAATTTCAGCCGCACCTTTCAGCCGCCTTCCTTCGACAACATGGTTACTTTTGACAATGGACCTGACGTGAGTCTGCTCTATACGCCGCTGGAGCCGCAAAAGGCTTGGACGCTTGAACTCGGCACGCGCGGCAAGCACGGACGTTTTGATTGGGATTTGGCGCTCTACCATTCCTGGGTGCGGGATGAATTGCAGGACCTTTACGACGCGTTTGGAGTTGATCGCGGTGATGTCAACGTCGCGCGCTCCTATCATCAGGGCATTGAAGCCGGTCTGGGCGTTGAATTGTGGAATTCAAAAAGAATAGGCGATGAGAACGGACAATCGTTGAAACTAAACCAAACCTACACGCTCAACGATTTTCATTTCGACGGCGATCCCATTTATGGCAACAACCGTCTGGCCGCAATTCCCATCCATGTCTACGAGGCGGATTTGATGTATGAAGCGCCATGCGGTTTTTATGCCGGACCAAACGTTCAGTGCAATCTCTCCAGTTATCCGGTTGACCAACAAAACACGCTTTATGCCGGTGCTTACACATTGCTTGGGTTCAAAATCGGTTATTCCGGCAACTGCGGAAAATCGAAATATTCAGTTTTCGTAGAAGCAAAAAATCTATTGGATGAAAATTACGCAGCAGCAGTTGATCCAATTGGAGATGCCAATCCTCTAGGAGTTTACGCCGACCCGCAAGTTTTTCATCCGGGCGATGGTCGCTCCTTTTATGGCGGCGTGACGTGGACTTGGTAACGACGCAAGTCAAAATTGGATTTTGCCCACCACTCTTAACTTCAGGAAACTTGCAACGACGAACGTGCGGTTCGATAAATCAGTTTATCATTCGCACCGGCTTCGGCTTCGGCCAGCGCTTCGGCGATGAAATTATGTTTGGGCGCGAGCGAACAAACCGGATCGGTGACACTGGCATCACCAGTCAGTAAAAATGCCTGGCAACGGCAGCCGCCAAAATCTGTTTCCTTGCGCGGGCAGCTTTGGCACGGCTCCGGCAGCCAGTCGGTGCCACGGAATTTGCAAAACGTTTCTGATTCAAACCAGATTTTTTCAATGGAATGGTCGCGCACATTGTCGAATTTCAATCCGCGAATCTCACGCGCGGTCTGGCACGGCAACACCGCGCCATCGGCGGCCACGGTCATGAAAACGCGTCCCCAGCCGTGGAGACAAGGTTTGGGAAATTGCTCGAAATAATCGGGCAACACATAAAGAATTTCCATGCGGCCCTTGAGCCGCTCCCGCGCCGCGCGGGATACATCCGCCGCGTGTTCCACCTGCTTGCGCGACGGCAACAATGCCTCGCGATTTTTCAAGGCCCAGCCGTTGAATTGCGTGTTCGCCAGTTCCAGCCGTTCCGCGCCGAGTTCTTCCGCCAGCGCGATGATGGCCTCGATGCGTCCAATGTTCTGGCGTTGCAAAACCACATTGAGCGTGAGGGAAAATCCGGTGGCCTTGGCCAGCCGCGCCGCGTAGATTTTTTTACCAAAAGAAGGTGCGCCGCCAGCCATGCGGTCGGAATTTTCAGCGTCTGCGTCCTGAATGCTGACCTGCAAACTGTCCAAGCCCGCTTCGCGCAACTGCCCGGCCAATTTTTCCGTCAACAAAGTGCCGCCCGTGCTCAAGTTGGTGTAAAGTCCGAGCTCACGCGCGTGCCGGATAATCTGCGGCGCATCGGCGCGCAGCAACGGTTCGCCGCCGGAAAAATGCGCCTGCACGACACCCAAAGCCGCCGCTTCAGTCAAAACGCGCTGCCATTCCTCTGTCTCCAATTCACTGGTGTGACGAGCGAAATCGAGAGGGTTGCTGCAATATGGACATTGCAACGGGCAACGATAAGTCAGCTCGCAAAGTAAAGAGAATGGACGCGGCGTTTCCATGGGCGTCATTCATTCTAGATGACAAAACCTTTTTCGGCCAGCTTCTGTAAAATTTCCTTCACATCTCCTTCAATCGCGTTCGCGCCGATCGCATATTGCGTAGCGAGGCTTTTGACAATTTCAGCAACCGAACGCTGGCCGTCGCAAAGTGCAAGCACGTCATGCGCGGTTTTGTTGAGCACGAGCACACCTTCGGGAAAAAGCAGCAGATTTTTTTTGCGCACGGCGTCCCATTTCAACCGCGCCTTGTCGGCCAGACGCGGCTTGGTGGTGTCGGCAATGGAAGTCATTTTATTTTGTGGAGGTCAGAACATAGGCGAAGTGCATGGCGTCGAGCATGGTCCAGAGCAGTTCACATTTGAATTTCAATGCTTCCACCGCTCGTCCCTGTAATTCCCGGCTTTGGCAGCGTTCGACGACAAGACGCAGGGCAAAATCCGCGTCACGCGGGGCTTGCGTTAGTCGCCCGCGAAAATAACGCAGCCCCTCCTCCTTCACCCACGGATAGTGCCGCTCAAACGCTGCGATGCGCCTGGACATCAATGTTGGAGCGAACAATTCCGTCAATGACGAAGCCATCGCGATAATCCATGGCTCAGTGCGACAGAAATTGACATACGCATCCACGGCATAGCGGACGCCCGGCAGCAGATGCGATTGTGAAAGAAGTTCCCTGCGTTTCAGACCCACGGCCTCGCCCAGTCGGAGCCATTTTTCGATGCCGCCAATTTCGGCGGCTGTGCCATCGTGATCCAGGATGCGCTGAATCCAAACGCGCCGAATGTCGTGCTCCGGACAATTTGAAAGAATTGCCGCGTCCTTGATGGGAATTTGTGTTTGATAATAAAAGCGGTTAGCCACCCATCCTTGCAGTTGATGGTGCGCGAGTTTGCCTTTATTCATCAAAATATGGAACGGATGCCGGTCGTGATAGGTTTTGCCCACGTTGTGAAGACGGGCGACGAATTCATCCGCTGGCCACGGAGAGTTGCTGAAAAGACGCTTGTGCTTTTTCATAAGCGAATATGCATTCCGTCATGGGAAATTTCCACTCCAGCTTGCTCAACAGTCCGCCGTTCGCGCGAGTTTTTTTTCAAAATGGGATTCGTATTGTTGATATGCGTGTAAATTTTACGCGGAACATTCAGTACGCACAACCATTCCAGACTGCCGCCTTCGCCAGCAATCGGCACATGTCCCATGTCATGCGCCGTGCGCTTGGACAAGCCGAGGGTAATCATTTCACGCTCCGACCAAAATGTGCCGTCCACCAGCAGACAGTCGCAACCAGCGACAAATTCTTTCACAGCTTGGTTGATCACAGGCAGACTGGGAAGATAAACAAAACTCTTGCCGTTTCCTTCGACCCGGAGAGCAACGACATCCCCACGGCGCGTTGGGCGGCGGGCATAGAGCGGTGCTTTGTCCGCCTCCAATCCCAGCGCCAAAACACGAAGTCCGGCAATCTGAACCGGAAAAGTTGAATGGCAAATCTGGCAATACTTTTCTAATGTCAGGAGCAATGGAAATTGGCGGGTTAATAAATTTTTGACTGCGCTTGTGCAAATCAGCTTCAAAGATTTTTGCTCGCGCAAGGAAAGCAGACCGGTGGCATGATCCATTTCCCCGTCGGTTAAAACTACGGCTTGAACCGCGCTGCCACGCAATTTTCCGCTGCGCGGTGTGAGTGAAGGAAAAGAGTAAAATTGACAGGCCAGATCCGGCGAGGCATTGAGCAGCAACCATTTTTTCCCGTCAAGAGAAACTGCCGCTGAAGACTGGGTTTGCCGGCTTTTGAAATTTCCATCCGTCCGGGCAGACCGGCAATTGCTGCAGTTGCAGTTCCATTGCGGAACCCCGCCACCAGCCGCAGAACCAAGGACTCTTATTTGCACAACTGCTGAAGAACTCCAGCCTTTGAATTGTGCCGCAGATTCTTTCAGCGGCTACGATCTTTATTTGCCGATATTCACGTAGGCCGTGACTTCCATGCTCAAGCTGATCTCTTCGAATTCAGGTTTGATCCAGTTCATATTTTTGTTTTTTTAACTCTAAACCCAATATAACAGACCCGTGCTATATTTCAAGTATATTTTTTCTTCGACTCCTGACTGTTCTTGTTAGTCTGCCTTAACGTGTGCTGCTTCCTTGAAAACAGTGAATAATTCCAGGCGAACATTATCTGACTGGCTGTCACAATATCAGTGGCAATGCAGTTATTTCGCGTTGGGCACTGCGACCACGCCCCACGGACTGCCGGGCGATTTGATGCGCGCGATTTCCTGTTCCGTCGCGAGGTCAACCACTGAAACGTCGTCCGACGGGCCGTTGGCGGCGAAAAGATATTTTCCATCCGGCGAAAAAGTGATGCCCCACGGACGCTTGCCAACCGGAATCGTGTTCAGCACTTCGTAAGTGTTCGCATCCACGACGCACACCGTTCCGGCGCGCCCGGTGCTGGCATAAACTTTCTTTCCGTCCGGCGAAACCAGCACACACTGCGGACGCGAATGCGGCGGCAGCGTAATGACTTTTAGGAGTTTTTGGTTCACCGTATCAAAGACGTTCAATTCGCCCACTGATTCCGACGGAACGAATGCGCGCGAGCCGTCCGGCAGAAACGCTATGCTGCGCGGGCGCGGGTGAACCACAATGTGGCCGATGATTTTGAAGGTGTTCGCATCAATGGCGAAAACATCCCCGCCAGTTTCGCACGTGATATAGAAAACCTTTCCATCGGGACTGACGCCTGCGCCTTCTGGTTCACGGGTCACCGGAATGAACGTCAAATTTTTCCCGGTCGCGGTTTCGAGAACGGTCGCGGCACCCACGTCTTCATTGGAGATGTAAAGCCTCGTGCCGTCGGCACTCACGCAAAACTGTTCCGGGTCGGAACCGGCGGGGATTTTGCGCAGGAATTTTTTTTGCGCGACATCCACGATACCAATGCCGTCAGCGGCCTTGTCCGATACCACATTCTCATCGTCATCGTCGTGGCCTTTTTCAAAAATTGGGTTGCCGTTGGCGTCTAGTTTCGGCGGCGCCTCAATCGGCGTGCCGCTCAAAGCGACATAAACGATTTTTCCGTCAGGACTCGCGTGGATGCCGCGTGGGCGTTTGCCTACGGGAATGGTCGCGGTAACTGTGAAATCCGCGCCGTTGATGACGGTGATGGTGCCGCCTCTTTCATTGGAAACAAAAATCTGGTAGTCGCCGTTCGTCTGGCTTCTGGCGGAAGCAGTCCACAGAAAAAACGCGCTACAAAAAGCCGCAGCCAACAATGTTTGCCGAAGGTTTGTTTTCATCGCTGAACATTTAAATCACGCGAGCATTAGAATGCAAAGCTTCTGCGAGTGTTCATGTCCTGTCAAATTGTTTCCCAACGAATTTGGTTGATCTCGAAAAAAATCATTGCCAAGTCACGCTCCCAAGCGGAGGCAATAATCATTTTTGAGTTTCTTCGGTTCAATTTTTAATTTGAGATTGGCATTCGCGCCAGCATCCGTATTGTTAGCGCTGAATTTTTTACAAATCATCATGGCAAAAAAAGCAGCACCTAAAATCTCCGGCGGACCCGTCTCGCAATTCATCCAGCACCATTATCGCCACTTCAATGCCGCGTCGCTCGTGGACGCCGCAAAGGGCTACGTCACGCATCTCGACAAAGGCGGCAAAATGATGATTACGCTCGGCGGCGCGATGAGCACGGCGGAACTTGGCCTCTCGCTCGCCGAAATGATTCGCCAAGACAAAGTGCATCTCATCACCTGCACCGGCGCGAATTTGGAAGAAGATGTTTTTAATTTGGTCGCGCATGATTATTACGAACGCGTGCCGGGCTATCGCTCGTTGACGGCGGAAGACGAACAGGCGTTGCTCAATCGCCACATGAATCGCGTCACGGATACCTGCATTCCCGAAGGCGAAGCCATGCGCCGCATGGAAAAAGCGATGCTCGAAGTCTGGACCGACGCCGACAAAAAGGGTGAACGCTATTTCCCGCACGAATTTTTCTACAAAGTTTTGTTGAGCGGCAAGTACGAAAAATATTACCAGATTGACCCGAAAGATTCCTGGATGCTTGCCGCCGCGAAAAAAAATCTGCCCATCGTCGTGCCCGGCTGGGAAGACGCGACACTCGGCAACATGTATGCCGCCGCCGTGATTCGCGGCGACGTGAAGAACGTCCACACCGTCCGCACCGGCATTGAATACATGACCTGGCTCGCCGAGTTTTACACGCGCACGACCACCAAGAAAAGCACGCTCGGCATGTTCCAGATCGGCGGCGGCATTTCCGGCGATTTCCCGATCTGCGTCGTGCCGATGCTGCATCAGGATTTGCTGCGCACCAGCGTGCCGCTCTGGGGTTACTTCTGCCAGATCAGCGATTCGACCACGAGCTATGGCAGCTATTCCGGTGCCGTGCCGAACGAAAAAATCACCTGGGGCAAACTCGGCGTGAAGACGCCGAAATTCATCATCGAATCGGATGCGACGATTGTCGCGCCGCTGATTTTTGCGCATGTGCTCGGCTGGTAAAACAAACTTATGAAGCCCAATGATTTTTCTGAAGCGCGGGTTTTGGTCACCGGCGGCGCAGGCTTCATCGGCAGCGCGCTCGTCTGGGCGCTGAACCGGCGCGGCTGCGACAACATCGTCGTCTGCGACATTCTCGGCACGAATGAAAAATGGCGCAACCTCATGCCGCTGCGTTTCGCCGATTACGTCGAGGCTGGCGATCTGCTGCCGCGATTGCAAAGCGGCGCGCTGGGAAAATTCGATCTGGTGCTGCACATGGGCGCGTGTTCGGCCACGACCGAGAAGGACGCGACCTATCTCATCAAAAACAATTATGAGTTCACCAAAGACCTCGCCGTCTGGTCACTGACGCAAAAAGCGCGTTTCGTTTACGCATCTTCCGCCGCGACTTATGGCGATGGCTCGGCGGGCATGGAAGACAACGAGGCCGCGCTCGACACCTTGCGGCCGCTCAACATGTATGGCTACTCAAAACATCTGTTCGATTTGCATGCCAAGCGCACCGGATTTTTGAACAAAATTGTCGGCCTGAAATATTTCAACGTCTTCGGCCCGAACGAAGATCACAAGGGCGACATGCGCTCGCTCGTCCACAAAAGTTTTGCACAGGTGCAAAGCAAAGGCGTAATCCAGTTGTTCAAGAGCTATCGCAAAGATTTCAAGGACGGCGAGCAGAAGCGCGATTTTCTTTATGTCAAAGACGCGGTGGCGATGACGCTGCATCTCGCCGCAACGCCCAAAGCCACGGGATTGTTCAACATCGGTTACGGCCATGCGCGAACATGGATTGATTTGTCGAATGCTGTTTTCGCCGCGCTGAAAAAAAGGCCAGTCATCAAGTTCATCGAAATGCCGGGAACAATCCGCGACAAATATCAATATTTCACGCAGGCAAATCTTTTACGTCTGCGTGGCGCGGGCTACAATACGCCCGTCACGTCTCTGGAAAATGCCGTCTTCGATTACGTCCGCAAGTATCTCGTGCCGGACAAGCGGCTTGATCCCGATGTTGCTTAAAATTTATCGCGCAGTTGAACCGCTTCCTCTGGACAATTGCCCGCACTTCAGACACTTTTCTTTTTGTGGAACAGCCGCCTATTCTTCAGCCGCCGTCCACCGCGCCCAAAAGGAAAAGGCGCGGGAAATTCACTTGGTTTCTTATCGCGTTCGCAATCCTGTTCGTGCTTGCCCTGGTTGTTGCCTTGAGAAAAAGGGAGCCGGTCATCACGGTTCAGACGGAAAAAGTTGCGCGGCGAAACATCACGGAAGTTGTCGTCGCCAGCGGAAAAATTCAGCCGGTCACGGAAGTGCATATCAGCCCGGAAGTCAGCGGCGAAATCATCGCGTTGCCCGTTAAGGAAGGCCAGTTTGTCAAAAAGGGTGATTTAATTTTGAAAATCAATCCCGATGTTTACATTGCCGCACTTAATCAGGCCAAAGCAGGTTACGAATCCTCACTCGCGGCAAAAGATTCGGCGACAGCAAGTCTGGAAAAGGCCGATGAGGATTACAAACGCAATTTGGAACTGTTCAATCACAATCTTCTTTCGGAGTCGGATTTCATCGGATTCAAAGTTGCTCGCGACGTGGCCAAGTCACAACTCGAAAGCGCGGTCGATCAGGTTGATGTGGCAAAAGCCGCCGTGGACAGCGCGCAGGATTCGCTGGACAAAACGACGATTGTTTCCCCGCTGGACGGCACCATTACGATCTTGAACTCGCAGCTTGGCGAACGCGTTCTCGGCACGGTGCAAAATGCCGGCACGGACATCATGACCATTTCCGATTTGAACGAAATGGAGGCGCGCGTGGACATCGGCGAAATGGACGTGGTGCTTATTCAGTCCGGCCAAAAAGTGCATCTGGAAGTGGACTCGTTCAAGGACGCAAAATTCAACGGCGTCGTCACGGCCATCGGCAATTCCGCCGAAGGGCTGGATTCGAGTTCCTATGGCACTACAACGGCATATTCATCGTCATCGTCTTCCAGTTCGCAGGGCGCGACGCAATTTCAAGTCCGCATTCGCGTCACCGAAAAGGAATTTTTCCGACCGGGCATGTCGGTGACGGCTGAAATCGAAACGCGTTCGAGCACCAATGCGCTGGCCGTGCCCATCGCGTGTGTCACGACTCGAGTGCTGAAAGAAAAGCCAAAATTTGCCAGCGATGATCTGTCGAAAACAAATTTAGTTTCACCTGCCGGAAACACCACGAACGACGCCAAAGCCGACAAGAAATCAAACGACCTGCTAAAGCCGGTGGAAGTCGTTTTCGTGGTGAATGGCGACCACGTGAAAACGGTTCCGGTGAAAATCGGCATTAGCGACGATAATTATTGGGAAATCACCGATGGCTTGCATGAAGGCGATGAAATTGTCACCGGCAGTTATCGCGCCATCAGTCGTGATTTGGACGACGGCAAAAAAATTCACACGGGAGTTGTCGGCGCGGAAACGGAACAAATTCAGCCGTGAGCTTGATTCGTCTCCAAAACATTTCGCGCCGTTATCTGATGGGCGCGGAAATTGTTCACGCGCTGCGCGACGTTTCACTCGAAATCCAGCGCGGCGAATACGTCGCCATCATGGGGCCGTCCGGTTCCGGCAAATCCACGCTGATGAATTTGCTCGGCTGCCTCGACACGCCAACCTCCGGCAGTTACGAACTCAACGGCACTCATGTCAGCGAAATGGATGACAATCAACTCGCGGAAATTCGGAACAGGGAAATCGGCTTTGTTTTTCAAACATTCAATCTGTTGCCACGTTCCGACGCGTTGCGGAATGTGGAATTGCCTCTCATTTATGCGGGCGTTTCCGTTGCCGAACGACGGCAAATCGCACTGGAAACTTTGTCCAGCGTTGGTCTTGGCGACAGGATTCATCACAAACCAAATGAAATGTCCGGTGGCCAGCGTCAACGTGTGGCTGTTGCGCGCGCATTGTCAAACAAGCCATCTATTTTGCTTGCCGACGAACCGACCGGAAATCTCGACTCAAAAACCGGCGCGGAAATTCTGGCATTGTTCAACGAGCTTTCAAAAAAAGGCCACACGATTATCGTCGTTACGCACGAGGAAGCCGTTGCACGTCACGCGCGGCGCATTATCCGCATTCTTGACGGCTTGATTGCCAGTGACGAAAAAACCGGCGCTTGATTCCATGAACTTCTTCACTGAACTGCGCGAAGGCTTGAGCATTTCCTGGAGCGCCATTCGCGCAAACAAGATGCGTTCGGTTCTCACGACACTGGGCATTGTCATCGGCATCGTCACCGTCACACTCATGGGCACGGCGATTGAAGGCTTGAACGGCGCTTTTTTGAGAAGCATCTCATTCATTGGCGCAGACGTGCTTTACGTGGATCGCATGTCCTGGTTCATCAGTTCAGAAAAGGAATGGATTGAATCTTCCAAGCGCCCAGGAATCAGTCTTGGGCAAATTGATCAACTCGAAAAACAATTGACGCTGGCAAGTGCCATTGCGCCCAGCGCTAACACGCAATTGCAAATCAAATACGACAAACGCCGCGCCAACGGTGTCTACATCATTGGAACGACGGATCAATTCCTTGCCACCAGCGGCGTTTCCATTTCAGAAGGACATTTTCTTTCCGAATTGGATTCCGACAACGGACGGCAGGTTTGCGTCATCGGTTCGCAAGTCGCGACCAATCTTTTTCCGCGCGAATCGGCATTGGGCAAAAAAATTTCCATCAACCAGCGACCGTTTGAAGTCGTCGGGGTTTTGGACAAACAGGGAACTTTTTTTGGCAACAGTCTCGACAACGAGGCCATCGTCCCGCTTGCGCAGTATCTCGCCGCGTTTGACCGCAGTCCTGATTTGGAAATCCGGGTCAAAGTGAAAAATCTCGCCGACCTTGATAATGCGAAGGAAGAATTGCTTTCAACCATGCGGAGAATCCGCCACCTCGCGCCGGAAGACCCGGATGATTTTGCGATTAACCAGCAGGACCAGTTTATCACGCTATTTCATCGGGTCGCCGGAACCATCGCCATCATCGGCGTTTTTATCACCGGCTTGTCGCTCTTTGTCGGCGGCATTGGCATCATGAACATCATGTTCGTTTCCGTCGCGGAACGGACGCGTGAAATTGGCATTCGCAAAGCCATCGGCGCGAAACGGCGGACGATTCTGCTGCAGTTTTTAATCGAAGCCGCAAGCATCTGTCTGATCGGCGGATTGATCGGACTTGGAATCGCATGGCCGCTCACATTGCTTGTGCAAAAATTTCTGCCAGCGACGATGTCCCCGCTCATCGTTGGCATTTCGCTGCTGGTTTCACTGATGACCGGATTGATTTCAGGAATTTTTCCCGCCTGGCGCGCGGCGCGGATGAATCCCGTGGAGGCTTTGAGAAACGAATGAAATTAAACCCCACATTTTTACTCGCAGAAATCCGTGAAAGTTTTTTCATGGCCATGAACGCGATTACGGCGCACAAACTCCGTTCCGCGCTTACGTTGCTCGGTGTTTTGGTCGGTGTGTTTTCCATCATCGTCGTGATGACGGCGATGCGCGTCATGGAAAACAACATCGAAAGGGAAATCGGACGGCTCGGCAGCCAGACGTTTATGATTCGCAAAACCCCGGGAGTCATTTTTACCCGTCCGGAAGGTTATGGAAAAATGTTGCGGCGTAAAAACATTTCTCTGCAGCAAGGCTTGCGATTTCAGGAAGAAGCGACGTTCGCCCGCAGCGTCGGCTTGCAGGCCGATTTTTGGGCCGGAGAAATTGACACGGCGCATAAAAGAACCGCGCCGGATGTCCAGATGTTCGGCGAGACTCCCGGCAGCTTTTCCGCGCGAAACTGGTTTTTGCAGGACGGACGGCTTCTGCTGGACATTGATGTGGACAATGCGCGCGACGTTTGCGTGCTCGCCAGCGGTCTCGCTACAAATCTTTTTGAAAACAATTCGCCCGTCGGCGAACGATTAAAAATTGACGGCATCAATTACACCGTCGTCGGCGTGCTTGAACCCAGCGGCGCTTCCGCCGGCGGCGATCAGGATAATTTCGCGATCATTCCCATTTCAACCGGCTTGAATCGTTACGGAAAAAACTGGCGCAGTCTGGACATTCTCGTTCAAGCGCAAGATCAGGCGGCCTACGACGATTGCGTTGAACAGGCAGAAGGCGCTTTGCGCACGATTCGCAAAGTGCCGCCGGGCGACCCGAATGACTTTGAGATTTCATCCAATGATTCAATGATTGCGCAGTTCAAATCGTTCACCAAAGCCGTGCGCATCGGCGTTGCGGTTGTCAGCTCAATTGCATTGCTCGCCGCTGGCATCGGCATCATGAACATAATGCTCGTCTCGGTCACGGAACGGACGCGCGAAATCGGCATCCGGCGCGCCATCGGTGCAAAAAAAAGAAACATCATGGTTCAATTCATCATGGAAGCCGTGACGCTGTGCGAAGTTGGCGGAATCGCTGGCGTCATTCTCGGCATTCTCGGCGGAAACGCGACGGCCTTCTTTTTGAAACTGCCGCCGGTCATTCCCGTTGACTGGATTGTCATCGGCCTCGTGATTTGCTCCATCGTCGGAATCGTTTTTGGAACTTATCCCGCGTGGAAAGCCGCGAACCTCGACCCGATTGAATCGTTGCGCTACGAATAAACTTTTGAACGCCACGGGCGAAATTCAAATCACAATTTTTGCCCCGTCAACCACTCATAAGCTTCCAGATACTTCGCCGTCGTTTTCGCAACTACATCGTCCGGCAATTTTGGTCCGGGCGGCGTCTTGTCCCAATCCAGCGTTTCGAGATAATCACGGACAAATTGCTTGTCAAAACTGGGCTGGCCGCGACCGGGCGCGTATTGGTCAGCGGGCCAGAAGCGCGAGGAATCGGGCGTCAGCACTTCATCAATCAAAATTAATTTGCCATTGTCCAAACCAAATTCAAATTTCGTGTCGGCGATGATGATGCCACGCTTGCGCGCGTAGTCGCGGGCGAAATTGTAAATCTTCAAGCTGGCCGTGCGTGCCTGTTCCGCAATGTCATCGCCGACAATTTTCTTCGCTTGCTCAAACGAAATGTTTTCGTCGTGGCCGGTCTCGGCTTTTGTCGCGGGCGTGAAAATCGGTTCGGGTAATTCCGACGATTCCTTCAAACCCGGCGGCAATTTGATGCCGCAAACCGTTTGCGACTTTTGATATTCCTTCCAGCCGCTGCCCGCAAGATAGCCGCGCACAACGCATTCGATGGCCAGCGGTTTCGCCTTTTTTACAATCATGCTGCGCCGCGCGAGATTATCGGCGAACGGTTGCAAATTTTTCGGCAACGGCTCGTTTGCACGCGAAATGAGATGGTTCGGCTGAAACGATTCGGTTTGCGCAAACCAGAAATAAGAAATCTGCGTGAGCACTTCGCCCTTGCGCGGAATGCCGTTGGGCATGATGACGTCAAATGCCGAGATGCGGTCGCTCGCGACGAAAAGATAACTTTTGCCGAGATCAAAAACTTCGCGCACCTTGCCGCTCTTGAGTTTTTTGATGCCGGGCAGTTCAAGTTGCAGAACTGTTTTGTTTTGTGAATTTGTCATGCGTTAAAATATGAAATATGCGCTTCAAAGTTCAAGATTCAATAATTAGAAATCTCGGGATATCGCCTGCGCTATTTTCCGGTCGCGCCTTGGCGGTCACAATTGTTTATTCCCTTGATTTCTGACTGCACGCTTGCCTCAGCGCATCCGTGCGGCAAACTTCCGCTCCGCGTGACTCCGTCCGAAACATTTTCAAATCTGCTCCGCTCGTCTGCGCCGGTGCTTTCGCTCGCGCCGATGCAGGACGTGACCACGCTCGAATTCATGCGCGTCATCGCGCGCTACGGCGGGCCGGATGTTTATTGGACGGAATTTTTCCGCGTCCACGGCGATTCGCGTCTGGAAAAATGGATCCTCAAATCCATCACGGAAAATCCGACTGGCAAACCAATCATCGCGCAGCTCATCGGCAACGACATTCCCGCGCTCGTCCGCAACGCGAAGCTGTTGCAGCAATATCCCGTTGCCGCGATCGACCTGAACCTCGGCTGTCCCGCGCCGATTGTTTATCGCAAATGCGCGGGCGGCGGACTGCTGCGTGAGCCGCAAAAGATTGACGCCATCCTCAGCGCATTGCGCGACGCGGTGACGATTCCGTTCACCGTGAAAACGCGGCTCGGTTTTGAATCGCCGGAGGAATTTGACGCGCTGCTGAAAGTTTTTGCGAAACATCCGATTGACCTGCTCACCGTCCACGCGCGCACGGTCAAACAAATGTATCGGCCCGGCGTGCGCTACGATTTGATCGCGCAAGCCGCAAAAGAATTGCGCTGTCCGGTTTTTGCAAACGGCAATGTCCACAGCGCGGCGCAGGCGCAAAAAATTATTTCTGAAACCGGCGTGCGCGGTTTGATGATTGGTCGCGGCGCGATCCGCAATCCGTGGCTGTTCGACCAAATCCGCGCGCAGCTTCGCGGTGAAAAAATAAAATTGCCGGTTGGCCGCGACGTGCTGGCTTACATCCGCGAACTGTGGGAAAACGAAATCACGCCCGGCGTGAAGGAATCGTCGCAGGTGATGCGGATGAAAAAATTCATGAACTTCATCGGCGACGGCGTGGGCGGAAAATTCCTGCACGAAATCCGCCGCGTGGCGACGACGGCGGATTTTTTCCGCGTCTGCGAAACTTATCTGGCGCACGACGAGCCGATGACGCTTGAGCCGGTTGCTATTTCGGAGGCGGCTTTGGAATTGCCATCTGCGTTTTGAGCGAAGCGATAAGGCTTGATGGAAATTTGTGAAAGTGGTTTTGTGATTACGTTGCGAACCTTAAAAATTAAATGCCATATATTTTTGAAGTTGTTTAACGTAATCTGTAATAGCGTTAGGTCGGATAACATAATAATCGTTTGTCCAACTTGTCATAGAAAACTTCATTATGCGGAGGTTTCTTATGAGTGTAAGAATGAGCAAATTATTTTAGTGATAAATGGCAATTCCGTGCCACTTAAACGGAATATTGTTTCCAGCAAATAATAACGGCCTTTTATGAATTGATGCGCGCAAGGATATTTATTTCACCTTCACCCGAAACTCACTCGCGTCCGTCATTTTTTCCAGATCGCCGCCGTAAAATTTTTCACGGAATTCCTCCGTTTCGAGCAGATGCTGGGACAAATCCTTTTTGTCGCGCTGGATGATGAATTTCAGTTCGTCCAGGTCGTCCGACCAGCGGAAGCCGTTGAAAAATTCCGCGCCCGCGAACTGCGTCTTGTAGAGCGCGTTGTCCGAATAGCAGGTGCCGAGGTAAAGATTTTTGCAACTGCGCTCCGCGAACAGCGCCACCGCCGAGGTCATCATGAACATGCCGAGGTTGCGCGCGTAATAATTCAGGTCGTAAAACGCGTAGTAATAAAACGCGAGTGACTTGCCTTCCAGATAAATTGTCGCGACGCCGATTTCTTTTTCCGTTTCCAAATCCGTGAACACCAGCAGGTGCGAGATGATCGGTGCGCCGAACAGTCCGTCCAGCCGCTCGAAGGTCATCACGTCCTTGCCGAACTTGATGTCGGCGTAGGTCTTGAAAAACTGGCGGCGTTCCGGCGTGTAATCGAATTTGTCGCGCGGCATGAGCTTCACGCCAATGCCCGCGCCCTTGCGCAAGATGCGACGGTTTTCGGACGACGGCTTGAACTTCGCCAGATTCACGCGCACCTGCCGGCACAGATAAAACCGGTCCAAGTCGCGCGACGACGGCAGGAAGCCCGCGTTGAAAATATCCGCCGGCGTTTCGCCCGTTTCGGGAAACGCCCAGACCGCATACGGAAACTGGTAGTTTTCGTAATCGGAATTTTGTTCGGAAAAAAGGAGTTTCACGATTTTGTCCTCACCACATTGTCATTCGATCAATCTCATCTGCCTTTCCAAAAACTTTTTCAAAATCTCCAGCCGAGCACGGCAATGTTAATGAACTATTATTTTTCGTTGAACCGAGCGCAACAATATTTCTTTTTTCGAAATCAGAATATACGCTAAACTTGATTAGCTTGCCGTTATCAAACTGAAAGGAATGTTGATTGTCGGCGTATGGTTTAATTTTATCCTCGGTAATATCAGCAAGAGAAATTTTGTTGGTTTGTGAAAAACAAATCCAAATGTCTTGAAGCTCTGATTTTGATAGTTTCTGCACGAATATTTCTATTCGCGAAATATGTTCTTTTTTCTTGAACACACCTGTTAGGTCGCCATCCGCTTGAATTGAAGCGCGTGAATCTGCAAACCAAGCATCTTGCAAGAGCAACCAATTAAGACGAATCAAATTCTCGCCTTGAGGTTTTTGTTTCAGAAGTTTTTCTGTGGAAGGGCTTAAATCCTCGCCGTTGATGCCCCGAAAGTTCTTATCATAGATACATGGGCCTTGAATAATCCGATTGAAATTTGTTATCAAAATTGCTTCAAGGCCGATGTCGTCTGCAATTTTTTTGAATTGCTGTGGCGCAGAATCTGAAAAAGGATTTTGAACCTGCGCTCGTGCAGCCATGTATTTTTCGATGGCCTGATGAGCAGATTCGTCCAACAAAATATACAGTGAATTTGAAACAGGATTAGGTCGGCCTTTTGGCCATTGCTTCGTCGCCAAACGCATCGCGTCGGAATCTACATCAATCTCGCCGACTGAAAATGTTGCTGGACCATATTTATAGATATGAATGGTATTGTCAAAAATGGACGACCCCAATGAGGTTTTAGCCACGCTTATTACAATTAAAACAACAAACAATTGAATTGTTTTCATACAATTGATTTACCATTCACCGATTTTCTCCGCAACCGCAGCCGCCAGCTTGTCAGCACGTCGTAGGTCACGGAATTTTTCAGCTTCGCGATGTCGCGCACGGTGATTTCTTCGCCGCCTTGCCGGCCCATGATGACCGCTTCGTCCCACATCTGCGCCTGCGGAATGTCCGTGATGTCCACCATCAGCGCGTCCATCGCGATGCCGCCAAGCAGTGGCGCGCGCCGGCCGTGGATGAGCGCGCAGCCTTCGTTGCGCACACGCGGAAATCCGTCGCCGTAACCGATCGGCAGAATCGCGATGCGCCGTTCGCTCGTCGCCGTGTAACGCATCCCGTAGCCGACGACTTCGCCGGGTTTCAATTTTTGGATCGCCGCAATTTTCGCCTTCACCGACATCACCGGTTCAATGCCGGGGATTTTACGGCAGACCAGCGACGGAAAAACGCCATACATTAAAATACCCACGCGCACCATGTCCAAGTGCGCGTGCGGTAAATCCAGAAAGCCACCACTATTGCAAGTGTGCCGCAACTTCACGGAAATTTTCTGCTGCTCCATCGCGTGCAAAACTTCGCTGAAACGCGCGAACTGAAGATTGGCAAAGGTTTTTTCCGTTTCATCCGACTGCGAGAAATGCGTCATCACGCCTTCGAGCGACAATGATTTTTCCGCGACAATTTTTTCGATGAGCGGCAGCGCCTCGTCCCAGCGCACGCCGTAACGGCTCATGCCAGTGTGAATTTTGACGTGAACCGAAACTTGTTTGCCAAACTTGGCCGCGATTTTTGCCAGCGCACGCACGACATGCGGTTCGTTCACGCAAACGGTCAGATCATGCGCCACGCACCATTCGAGTTCGGCCTCCTGACGTTCGCCGAGCAGCAGCAGCGGCGCGGTGATGCCGCCTTCGCGCAAATGCATCGCCTCTTCAAGCGTGCTCAAGCCAAATCCCCACGCGCCTTCCTCGACCGCGACGCGCGCCACGTCGAGCGCGCCGTGACCATAAGCCTCGTCCTTCACGACGGCCATCAATTGCACGTTCTTGGGCAAATCGTCACGGATGAGTTGCAAGTTGCGACGCAGCTTGCCGAGGTCAATCTCAGTCCATGCCGGTCGCGGCGGAAAATTTTCAGAACTCAAATTCATCAAATTGATTTAGGCGATGTTTTTCTCGTCAAAAAATAAATTCCAGTCGCATTTAGCAGGCAGACGATTGCCGCAAAATTTGAAATTTCACTGAACCAGCTCTCAGCATTTCCGATTGCTTGCATTCGCTTAACAACATCATAGTGTTCGTTGGATTGTGCCAATGTATTTACTTTTTGCTCATCAATTACACCTCGTGCGACAAATTCACGATACATGCTGTAACTATGAACACGATGAATTGAAATAGCCGCTGAACCTAGAAACAAAAAAATAATTGCTGCGACTAAATTCAAACTAATAATTATCCATTTCATAATTTATCCTTCGATTGAATTACACATTTCCCGGCGGCCACAGGCTTTGGCCGACATCCGTGCGGAAATAACTGCCGACGACGCGAATTTTGCGGATGTTCGCGTAGGCTTTTGAAATTGCCGCGTCCAATTTCGGCGCGAGCGCGATGACGTCCGCGATGCGGTGGCCGGTGGAAAATAATTTTCCGTCCGCGCCGCGCGCGACTTCGTTCCACCACACATCGCAATCAAATTTGCCGTCCACTTCCAGCGGCAGTTGCGGCCCGCGCACTTGCGTGAACGGATAGCCATAACCCACCAGCGTGAGCGAACAGCCGAAATTTAATTTTTCGTTGAACGCCAGTTTCAGTTTTTCGTTCCGCGCGGTCCGCAAAACAGTTTCCGCCGGATTTTTCAGCATCCGCAAAATCATCGGGCCGGACGTGACGCCGATGCGGATGTTGTATTCGATGACATGCCATTTGCCGCCGCGCTTGATGGCGGTGACTTGCAACGGCCCGTTGAATTTTGACTCGCGCAGCCATGGTTTCAGCGGATGAATCAATTCACGCGCCAGACCGTATTTATCATTTTCATCGCGTTCAACCAGTCCGCCGAGCGGCGCGCCGGCGACGATGCCCATGTTGCCGTTGAAGGCGTATTTGTATTCTTGATTCGTGACGAGCGAATGGATTTCGCCGCCGCTGACGAGCGCGATGTGCCCGGCCTCGGCGCGGCCGAGATATTCCTGCAAAAAAACACCCTCGGCGTAATTCACATTGCGCAGCCACGCGCGCGTGTCGGCGACGGTCTCGCACAAGATCGTGTGGATCGGGCTCGTCGGCGAGCAGAGCGGGTTCTTGATGACGAACGGCTGCGGATTTTTGGCGAGAATTTTTTCAGCTTCAATCCGGTTTGACGCGACGAATGATTTTGGAAATGGAATTTTGAACTTCGCGCACAGCTCGCGTGCAAAATCGCGTTCGCGTTCAATCCGCATCGCTTCGCCAATCGGAGAAAAAATACCGACGCCGGATTTTATCAAATCTTTGGCCCACGGCTGCAACGCCCAGTCAATGGATTGCGGGATGACAACATCAATTTTCTTTTCACGAATCAGCGACACAGGATTTGGAAATGCGTCGCGTGAAAAAGTTTCCCCGACGAGCGTTGGCGAAAAGTGGCCGTAATTGCGCGTGAGATACGTCGAGACATTCGCACCCGCGTCCACGAGCGTTTGCCCGAGACTGTGCGCGAATGAACCGACACCGAGAATCATCACAGAGGTTGACCCCGTGGACTTGCTCAAGACGTACATCTCGTATTCATGAGACGATTTCATCAAACCCGCCTCCACAAGCTGTTGGCTGTTTTTATATCTTATAGAATGTTTTGAACTATGTAGATTCAACGTGGGACAAATATCGAATGCCCGGGCGTATTGCTTGTATTCTTTGGCATTTGACCAATGTTCCTCCCGGCCAGCTTCTTCCCGGACTTTTTCAGCAAAATGTGAATCGAACTTAAAATGGAATAAGGCGCATTCTACCAGTAGTGAAGAGTTGATATTGGTTATGTAATGTGTTGATGCGGCAAGCCGGTGATTTTCTGAATATTTAATTAGAGACGTTTTTTCCAAGCACGCATCCGCGCCAAAGACCCTTTTCCTAACCCCGCCGTGTATCATAGCGACATTTTCGAAGAATAATTTTCGGCGGTAATGCGGGTTTTTGTCATACTTGTCAAAATACGGAAAAACTTGCCATATGTGTTTTCCCATATTCTCTTTAAGAGCCGGAAATCCGTTCGCGTACATGTCCAACATAAGTGCTCTGACGCCGTTTTTTCCTTCTCTTTCAAGGAAATGGCATAACTGCTTCATGGACAAAATCTCAAAATGGGGATAGATGAAAAGTTCGTCAGCATCTACCAACAAACACCATCTGCCAACGCCGTATCTTTTCAGAAGAATTTCAATCCAATTAACACCGTAACCGCAGCTCGCATAAGAGCTGTTAGTCTTGAAAAGAAAAACATCGTCTTGGGACAAAAGGTACTTCGTCGTGCCGTCTGACGAAGCATTATCAACAAAAAAAAATTTATCCACACCCTTCGATCTGTAATATTCCAAAAAAAACGGGAGGCGGGCCAACTCATTTCTGACGCAAGTAAAGACAAGCAGATCATCTGCGGCTAAATTAATTTCTTTATAATAATTTTGCTTCACAATTTTTTAATTTTCGCGACCTGTGGAATATATCATCAACACGCTGCCGATCAGCCATTGCATGCGTTGTGAAAAATCACATTAAGAAGAATGTGGGGCGTTTTGCATTCCATAACAAGACTGCCAATTAAAAAATTCAGGCTAGGACAAACAAAGTTCGGGACATATGAATGTGAATAACTGCCTTCAGCCGTTCCTTGACACCACAAAGGTTTGTATGTTACAAAGTTGCAACCACATTTAGCTGTGGTTTTATGCGCTGCTCAAAATGCGGTAGTCAGGAAGACAAAGTCATTGATTCGCGCGCATCGCGCGAAGGCGCAACCATTCGTCGTCGTCGTGAGTGTGCTAAATGCGGTCACCGTTTCACGACTTATGAAGAAATTGAGCATGAAGGTTTGATGGTGCTCAAGCGCGATGGCCGGCGTGAAGAATTTTCCCGCGAAAAGCTTTTGGCCGGCATCAAAAAAGCCTGCCAAAAACGCCCCATCAGTTCAAAAAAAATGGAAGACTTGGTGGATCACATCGTTGTGGTTGTAACCGATAAATTTGAAAATGAATTGCCCGGCGAGTTCATCGGCAAAATGGTCATGGAGGGTCTGCGCGACATTGATGAAGTCGCTTACGTCCGGTTTGCCAGCGTTTATCGCCGGTTTCAGGAAGCCACCGACTTCGTGCAGGAAGTCAAAAAACTGGAGGCCAAACAATGATTGCCCTTAATTCCGATTGCCTGGTTTTTCAACTCGCCAGTGGTGAAAGCATCCCGCTTTCCGCGGAAACAATCTCCATCGAACTCGTCGGTGATTCAACCGGGAAGCTCGATCCCGAACTGTTGCAGCACGCCGCAGCATCCGTTTTTCATTATTTCAAAAACGAACTTTGCCGCGAGACCGTCACCGTCGGCGAATTTGCCGGCGCATTGGAAAAAGTGCTCCGCAGCTTTGGCCTCAATGTTTGCTCCGGCGAACCCAAACCGCGACTGCGCAGGATTGCTGAAGCCGATTTGCTCCTGCTCGCGCGCGAATCCGGCGAAAGTCGCGAACTGCTTTTCTTTCCGCGACTGCGCGGTGAACTGCGCACGCAACTGCAATCAACGCCGCGGCTCGTGCGCTTCTGCGGATTGCGCAAGTGCGTCAAACAACTCGCCGGCGCGCGCCGCTGGAGCGCCCGCTGCGAACAATTGCAGGATCAAATCGTCGAATACTTGCGCGGCTGTTTGACCGCCGAACCGCAGCAAAAAGACTGCGCGCTCGTCGTGGAATGATTCTCATCCGCAAATTTCGCTAATTGACGCGAATGAAAAAACCGGTGAGACGAGCGTGCTCGCAAGCCGAAATTTAATTAGTGAAAATTCGTGTAATTCGTGTCTAATCTTTTCGTGTGAGCAAAACCCTTTTCGAAAAAATCATCGCCCGCGAGATTCCGGCGGCGATTGTTTATGAAGACGATCTGGTGCTCGCCATCCGCGACATCAATCCGCAGGCGCCGGTGCACGTTTTGATCTTTCCGAAGAAAGTGGTTCCGCGAATCGGCGAGGCGCAGGCCGGCGACCGGGAATTGCTCGGACACATTTTGCTCAAGGCCGCCGAAGTGGCGAAGAAGCTGGATTTGAAAAGCGGCTACCGGCTCGTCATCAACAACGGCGCGGACGGCGGCGAAACCGTGCCGCACCTGCACGTCCACATTCTCGGCGGACGCCACATGGCCTGGCCGCCCGGTTGAATTTCAGCAGAGAGAAAAAATAAATTGCAATTTGACCTGATGAGAGCTTTCTTGTAATTAAATAACGGATGACGCCTAAAGCACAATTGTTGTTATTCTTGGCAGCGAATCCAAAACCTGCCAACCCTGTTCGTATAATGAAAGGGCTTTTCCTATTCTCGCAAGCTGTCGGCGAAAAAAAATTGCCAGCCACTGAAACTTTTAAGTTTGAGCCGATGGATTATGGGCCTTGTTCGTTGGACGTTTATAAAGAGCTTGATGTTTTAATAGAAGAAGGTCTTGCAAGAATAGAGCCAGTTCCTGGTGAAACTTGGAAGCGCTATTGTATAACAGAAGCTGGGCTAAAATGTGCTCAACAAAATCAGAACCCCGAAGAAAAACCTCTCGCTGAATTTTTACAAAAAATCAGAAATTGGTGCGACGCTCAAACCTTCACGACTTTGCTTCAAGCTGTGTATCGTGCTTATCCTCATTTTGCAGTCAATAGTGTTCTTCCTCATTTACGCCCAAATCAATGACGTTGGTAATCGCATTGCGATGCACTGACGGGCTGGTCATGGCATCTGACGGCATGAGCACCGAAGCTGCACCTTTGGGAGCGGGACTAATTGCCAAACACGAGACCGGCGACAAAATTGTAATACATAAAGATTTGATGTGGGGCGCATCCGGCAGTGTTGGTGTAAAACAAGTTGTTGAGGCTGAAATCGAAAGGGATTACGGGAATTGGTTTCAACGAAATATCTCCGCAGTTGAATTTCGTCGGCGACTTGTAATTAAAATTCAACCTATCCTTAAAGAACAATACCGGCTGGTAGGTGAAATAACAAATAATCAAGTTCCATTCACAAATTTCATTTTTGGCGTGCGATTAGCAGATGGTTTTTATTTACTCAACATTGAAGCCAACTGTGCTGGCGAAGTTGTAGAATGTCGGCATTTTGCGACAGGGTCTGCTGCAAAAACCGGGCAGGCACTTTTGCGACGCTTACGTAATCAGGAATGGGACGTGCGGACAGGATTGGTGATAGCTTATCGCACCCTCAACGATGCAATACATATTGAACCTTCAGGAATTGGGCCGCCAATTTATTTGGCTCGATATTACATGAGCGGACAACAACAAAAAATTGAAAAAAATCCAAGTTGAGTCTCCAGAATATAAACAAATAGAAGATACTGCCCGCGCTTGGACAATTCTTGAGCAGGAAGCGCTAGAGAGTCTTAAGGCCGGAAAGTTAAACGCTGAACAACAGGCCGCTCAAGAAATTCCAAAGCCGGGTTAGTTCGGCGTATTTAACGCGGATTCAAACAAATTTCTTCAACACCTTGCCCAGCCGCGCGATTCCTTTGCGGATGTTTTCCTCGTTCGCGCTGCCGAAGCTGATGCGCAGTTCGTTGTCCGGCTTGGCGCGCAACGGATCGTCGGCGTAGCAGAGTTCGCCGGGAACGTAGAGCACGTCGGCTTTCAGCGCGGCTTGAAACACTTTTGATTTCACGCCGGCGGAAATTCCCTGCGGCAATCGCGCCCAGAAATAAAGTCCGCCGCCGGATTCCCAGATCTCCACGTTCGCCGGAAAATGTTCCGCGAGCGCGAGCTTCATCACGCGCGCCTTGCGGGCGTAATTTTTTTGCACCTTCGCGACGTGCTTGTCGTAAAGGCCGGTTTCCAGCGCGCGGGCGACGAGTTGTTGCAGTAAATTGGCCGTGCCGAAATCGTGGTTGCCCTTGATGCGCTGGACGACGGCGAAAATTTCTTCGGGCAAAATGCCGAAGCCGACGCGTGCGCCGGGCGCGTAAGGCTTGCTGTAAGTGCCGGTGTAAATCACGCGCTCCGACGCGCCGGGCAGCGTGAGCGCGGTCGGCACGTCCGCGCCGTGGTCAAAGCGCAGTTCGCGATACGCGGCGTCTTCGAGCAGGTAAATCGGATGTCCGGCGGCGCGCTCGAATTTTTTCAACAGCTTCAGCGCGGCGGATTTTTTCGCGAGCGAAGTCGTCGCGCCGGTCGGATTTTGAAAATAGGTGACGAGGTAAAGCGCCTTCACGCGGCGGAGTTCGCCGGATTTTTTCAATCGTTCCAAAACTTTTTCGAGATGAACCAGATCAATTCCGTCGCGTTCCAGTTTCACGCCGCGCGCCTTGATGCCGCGACTTTGGAGGATGCTCAAGAAAACAAAATACGTCGGATCTTCGACGAGGATGATGTCGCCTTCGTCGCAGAGCGCTTCGAGCGTCATGTAAAGCAATTGCTGCGAGCCGCCGGTGATGAGGACGCGTTCGGGCGAATATGATTTTTCATCCTCGTCCTCATCCTTCATCCTCGTCCTCGCTTTGGTTTTGAGGGACGAGGATGACGATGAGAATGAGAAGGATTTAAAATCCAATTTGTGCAGATGCTTTGCGGTGAGCTGGCGCAAATTTTTTTCTCCGGAGGTGATGCCGTATTGCAGCGCGGGCTGGCCGGTTTTGGGCGAGCGCAAAATGTCATTGAGCAGCTTGCGCGAGATTTCAACTGGCAAAGTGGCGTTATCCGTAAATCCGGCGGCGAGCGAAATGAGTTTGGGCCGCGTAAGCGCGGTCTGCATGAGCCATGAGATCGGCGGCAGCGCGGTGCGGCGGCCAAGTGCGGATAGCGCGTTCGGTTTCATGTGAAAAGGGCGGCGACGTTAGCAGAAATCTCGCGTGACAAGCAAGCGGCGTTTCCCAATGAATTTATGGCCGTCCGCTGAAAATGCTGTCGAGGATGGTTTCCTTGGTTTTCCAAATCAACGCCATCGTCATTGCCAGCGGCAATAAAACGAAAAGCACTAGAAACCAAAAGCTGCCGCGTTCAACCCAAGCCAAAATAAAATTAAACGCCAATGGCAAATGGCGGGCGTGCAGTAATCCCAGAAAAACCGCGGCAAATAAGAATAAAATGACAAGCAGCCAGCGATTGATCGCGGTGAATTGACGGATTTCCTGCCGGAGCGTTTCGTCGGGCAGCATCGCACCAAGTTGTTTGAGAAGGACGTTCAGATTGAACAGAAAAAATAAAGCGGACAGCACAAGGACAAAAACGACTGCGCCAAAAAAAGATTCCTGCGGCATTTTGTTATGCCAGTAAAGAAACGGGCAGAGGCCGAGATTCACAAGGCCGAGAATTTTGGCGCGATCGAGGGCGTTGAGCCAGGGACGCTCCTGTTTTTGAAAAGCGCTCATTTGCCAGAGGCCGAAAAGCAGCAAACCGGTTGCGACAAGCGCCGGAATGATGCCCAGCGGTTTCAGCCAGTCGGCCTTCGCGGTTTCGACGCAGATCAGCAGAGCCGCGGGCAATCCCCAAAACAAAGCGGACAATCCGCGCGCGAGTTTGCCAAGCGAGCGGAGCAATTCGGCGTTGGGCCGCGTCATCGGGGAAATAATGAAGGAAGAATTATAAATGTTGAAACTAAATTTGCGCGGCGACTGCGCCACGGCGCGGAATAACTGTTTTCAAGCTGCTTCCAAACAGCAAACTTCCGCACACCACTCTTCAATTCTTTGTTTAATGGCATCCCGCACTTCGCGCGTCTGCTCCAATTTTTCTTCTGACACGCCTTGAAATTTTGAAGGGTCTGAAAAACTCCAGTGCAACCGCGTCGTGACGCCGGGAAAAATCGGGCAGCGTTCCGCGCTTGCTTCGTCGCAAACGGTGACGACATAGGCAAACATTTCGCCGGACTTGATGAAATCGAAAACGGCCTTTGTTTTATTGCCTGAAATGTCAATGCCGACTTCCTGCATCGCTTCGACAACGATTGGATTTAATTTCCCCGGTTCAAGTCCCGCGCTATGCGCTTCAAATTCTTCGCCACACATTTGGTTCAAAAACGCCTCGGCCATCTGGCTGCGCGCGCTGTTATGGATGCAGACAAACAAAACTTTTTTCTTTTTCATAATTTTATGATGCGATTTCGGGTTTCAATTTTGCACAGCAATCTTTTTCGCGGATGCAACGGCAAGCGAACATTGCGGCGACTGCGCCGAGTGGCGGAGCAATCAAGTAAATCCACAAATGTTCGAAATGACCAGATACAAACGCGGGCGCAAGCGAGCGAGCCGGATTCATGGATGCGCCGGAAATCGGCCCGGCAAACATTGCTTCAAGCGCAATCACCGAACCGACGGCGATTCCCGCCGTGATTCCTTTTTCTTTTGAGCCGGTCGAGACGTTAAGGATCGTCAGCATCAAAAAAAATGTGAGAACGGCTTCGAGAACGAACGATTGCATTTCCGAACCGGCGGGCATGGTTGCGCCAAGCAATTTGCTTTCCGGAAATAAAAACCGGAGCAAACCGCTGGCGAGAATGGCTCCGATAATTTGGCTCAGGATGTAAGGCAAAACTTCGCGGCCAGACATTCTGCGCGCCGCCCAAAATCCAATCGTCACGGCTGGATTCAAATGCGCGCCGGAAATGTCGCCGACGGTATAAATCATCGCCAAGACAATCAATCCGAATGTCAGGGCAATTCCGACGTGCGTAATTGCACCGTCGCTAACTTGGTCAATGACAATTGCGCCCGTGCCTGCAAACACGAGCGCAAATGTTCCAAGAATTTCGGCGCAGAATTTTTTCATTTCAAAAACTCAAATAAGTATAAGCCTTCAACCCGCGTTCGTAATCATCCAGCAAGCGCATTGCTTCGGACGGTTTCATGCGGTCGGATTTGATGGCTTCGTCCATCTGCGCCTTCATCTGGCGTTTCAATTCGTTTTCGTCGTATTGCACCGCCGCGAGCGACTGGACGATCGTCGCGCCTTCGATGATTTCCTCGATGTAATAGCCGCTCGGCTCGTCGGGTTCGAGAAAAACGTGGACCTCGTTGACGCGGCCAAAAAGATTGTGCAAGTCGCCCATGATGTCCTGATACGCGCCCATCAGGAAAAATCCGATGTAATACGGTTCAGGTTTGCCGTTTCCGTTTCCATTCCCGTTGGTGTGAAGTTCGTGCAGCGGCAACGTGTCACGTACATCGCGAAAATCAATGAACTTGTTAACCTGCCCGTCGGAATCACAAGTGATGTCAACAAGTGTAGCCTCGTGCGTCGGGCGTTCGTTCAGTCGGCCGACGGGCATGATTGGAAACAGTTGTCCGAGCGCCCAATGGTCGAGCAGCGATTGGAAGACGGAAAAATTGCAGAGATACTGGTCGCCGAGCGAGTCTTCGAGTTTTTGGATTTCCTCGGGCGCGAAAGGCTGGCCTTTGAAACTTTGCACGACTTCGCGGCTGATTTCCCAGTAAAGATTTTCAATCTTCGCCTTGTCCGGCAAATCCAGCAGGCCGAGCGTGAACATATGCTGCGCGTCCTCGCGGCGTTCCAGCGCGTCGTGATAGGCTTCGAGCTTGTTCGATTTCTTGGCGAGATTTTTTTTGATGTCGCACAATTCCTTTACGATGGCGTGTTCATTTTCGCCGCACGGAGTCGGAATGCCCGGGCGGATTTTTTCAATCGAACCAAAAACTTCGACGATCAAAACGCTGTGATGGGCGACGATGGCGCGGCCGCTTTCGCTGATGATGGTCGGGTGCGGCACTTTCTCGGCGTTGCAAACGTCGGCGATGTAATAAACGATGTCGTTCGTGTATTCCTGCAAGGTGTAGTTCGTCGAGCTGTCGAAATTCGAGCGGCTGCCGTCGTAATCCACGCCCAGCCCGCCGCCGACGTCAATGTATTCGATCGGAAAACCCATCTTGTTCAGCTTCGCGTAAAATCGCGCTGCTTCCTGCACGGCTTTTTTCACCGTCAAAATATCCGGCACTTGCGAGCCGATGTGAAAATGCAGCAGCTTCAGACAATGGCCGAGATTTTCCGCCTTCAACATTTCTGTCGCAGCCAAAAGTTCCACCGTGCTCAAACCAAACTTCGCGTTTTCTCCGCCGCTCTCGGCCCATTTGCCAGCGCCTTTGCTCAAAAGCCGCGCGCGAATTCCGATCAAAGGCTCGACACCAAGTTGTTTTGAAATGGAAATGATGTGGCGCAATTCCTCCAGTTTTTCCACGACCATGATGACTTTTTTGCCGAGCTTGATGCCGAGCAAAGCCATCTTGATGAACTCGGCGTCCTTGTAGCCGTTGCAAATGATCAAACTGCCCATCTGATTTTGCAGCGCGAGACCGGCGAACAATTCCGGCTTGCTGCCGACTTCGAGACCAAAATCGTAAGCCTTGCCAGCGTCGAGAATTTCCTCCACGACTTCGCGCAACTGGTTCACCTTGATCGGAAACACGCCGCGATATTTTCCCTGATAATTGAATTCGGAAATTGAATTTCGGAACGCCTGGTTTATCGCCTCGACGCGATGGCGCAAAATATCCTGGAAGCGGATGAGCAAAGGAAATTTCAATCCGCGACTTTTCGCTTCTTCGATCACGTCGGTCAAATCCACCGTCGCGCCCGCCTCGTGCAACGGCCGCGCGACGACGTGGCCGGCGTCGTTGATGTCAAAATAGCGCGCGCCCCAGCGATGGATGTTGTAAAGCGCGCGCGCCGCGTCAATGGTCCACGGAGCGCCCGCGTCGTTTGGATTGCTCATCTCGGTGAATTCAAGCGAGGCGAACTATAAAACCCCGCGCGCAGAAAGCAACACGCGGAATGAAAATTTTTCGCGACACAATTGTAGCGGCGGTCTGTGACCGCCGAACGTCGCTCACAGAGCGACGCTACGGCAAACAAATTATCTTCGCGCTTTGCACTTCGTGAAAAATTTGTTTTCATCCCGCGATGCCGAAAGTTCCGCTCAAAACCATCGTCGCCAATTGCGACAAAATTCTCCGCACGAAACAAGTTGGCGATTACGACAGCGCGGCCAACGGATTGCAGGTGGAAAATTCCGGCGCGGTCACAAAAATCGCCGCCGCCGTGGACGCGAGTCTTGCCACGGCAGAATTAGCGATTGCCGCCAAAGCTGATTTGCTGATTGTGCATCACGGATTATTTTGGAATCCGCGCCAGCCGTGGACGGGGAAAAATTACGAACTGCTAAAATTGCTCATCGAAAATAATCTGGCGATTTACAGTTCGCATCTGCCGCTCGACGCGCATCCCAAACTTGGCAACAACGCGCAACTTTGCGCTACGCTCGGTTTGAAAAATCTGAAACCATTTTTCGCGAGTCACGGACAGACCATCGGATTTAAATCACAAACAAAAATTTCACGGAACGAACTCGCCAAACGATTGGAGCAGGCGACCGGCACGAAACCAAAAATCATTTCCGGCGGAAAGGTTCTTTGTGAAGGCATCGGCGTCGTAACTGGCGGCGCGGGCGGCGAATTAAAACTGGCCGCAAGCGAAGGCGTAGACACGTTTGTCACCGGCGAAGGCCCGCACTGGACTTTTGCACTGGCCGAAGAATTGGGATTGAATGTTTTTTATGGCGGTCATTACGCGACGGAGACCTTCGGCGTGAAGGCGCTGGCGGCGCATCTTTCAAAAAAGTTCAAAGTGCCGTGGACGTTCATTGATTATCCAACCGGTCTTTGAAATTTACGGTGATTTTGTCCGTCGCATTGGAAAAATTAGCCCGCCAATTAAAAACATTCCGACAACCATAGCTGTCAAAGTGACGTAAAGCGGTCTGTTTGAAATTTTGAATTGAAATTCGACCGTGTGCGCACCGGCTGTCAAATAAACTCCGCGCATGATGAAGTTGCAGCGGAGCAACGGCGCGGGCTGGCCATCCACGGACACGCGCCAGTTCGGATCGAACTTGTCATTGAGCAGCAGCACCGACGGCGCATCAGCGCGCGCGTTGAGCACGATGTCTTTGGGTTCGTAGTGGGCGTATTCCACGGTGCCGGAATTTTGATTTGTTCCAGCCCCGGCTGAAACGGGCAGCGGCGTGGAAATCAAAACGGTTTGCGCGGGATCAAAATTTGCGCTGGCAAGCGTGTAAAGCACGGCCAGATCGTTGGTGCCGGTTTGGGTCAGCGCTTCGCCCATTTCTTTAGGAACGCGCTGTTGCAGTGTTTTCACCCACTGTTCAAGCGTGGCCGGGTCCGTGCCGCCGGTTTGCCAATTGGAATAGAGTTTGGCGCGCGGCAATGCGCCGGTAAATTCAAACAGGGCGCAACCGCCATTATCATTTGGAACCGCAGTCAATTCTTCGAGTTTTGTCGCCTGTTCAATTCCAGGTTTGGGCATAATGTCGAATCGTTGAACGATACGAAAACGTTGCTGCCCGGGGTCAAGTTGTTGGTTAAGCGGGTCTAAAAAGGCCGCCGGGCCGAGCAGATAGCGTGTATTTGTCAATTCCCAGCGACGGAGCGGGGAGGCAGAAACAAGCGCGGCACTGTAAGCCTCCGAGTCTGTTTGCGGACGCGGATTTTGAATGATGTCCAGCGACTGGATGTTGTAATACGGAAAATGATGCTGCGCCCATTCGATGCGATACACGGCTCCAAAATCATCGTCATAAAAAGGCAGATGCCCCTGTGAAGGAAATGGAAGAATAGCCACACGGTGTTCGTAGGATTTGTCGCGCAGGAAGTTAATAATCGGATTGGTTGAATTATCCGGATTGCCGGGGTCAACATCATATTTTTGCATGTAATCCCAGTGAACAATCCATGGCAGGTTTGCGCGGCCCAAATCCAGAATGAGCAGTGCACCGAGAAAAATTCCCGCCCATTTTGCGCGGCGTCCTGAAAAAATACCCGCGAGGATGAGCGTCAAAAGTCCGGCGGCGAGCACAAAAAATAAAATAAACCAGCCGACTTGCGCGATGCTGAACGTGGCAATTTGTTTGGCCGTGTCTTCATCGGGAAACCCCACCGTTTGCAAATAGCACACGAGGCTCGGCTTTTCCGATGCGTAAATCAGCCAGCCGATGAAGCTGCCAATGATCGCGATGCCGCAACCGGAAACCCAATTCCGGTCGAAGCCATGAACTTTTGTCCACCAGTTTTTGAGTTGAACGGATAATGAAGTTGAACCCTTAATTGGAATTCTCAGATAGCACCGATCCAATCCGTCAATGCCATAGGCGAAAACGATGACAATCGCCCATGTAAATACGAATAGGAATTTATTCGGATTTCGAATCGTTGAAAAATACGGTAGCGCGTAAAACAATCGGTATGGCATTCCATCAAAGAGGCCGAACCGTCCGAAGGATAACAGCAGCGAAACCATCATTATTACCGTCCAAAACCAGAGAAATCGCCGATGCGTTTCTGAGAAAATAGAATTTTGTCCGCGCAATGATTGCGCAATGGTCCAGAGTGCCACCAACGCCACCAGCACGCCGACGTAATAGCCATCACCGGAAAAACGCAGGCCGTTCGGGTCTGGAGGAGACCCTTGATTTCCATCCTCAAAATAGCGGTCCCAATTCGGATCGCGACCAATTGCACCCCAATAATTGCCGCCACCGGGGGTGTCCATGCGATAACCAAAAAGTCCGGGCACGATGATTCCAAACGTTTCGATTTTTGGTAAACTCCATTGCGTGGCAAAATCCCAGTGCGCCGCTTTGGTTTCTGCGTCCTGTTGTGTAACGGCAACGGCTTGACTGTTGTGAAATGCGTAAACTTTCAACGCCCAGATGGTTTGCGTAGCCATCCATGCCGCGAAAAAGGCAATAAAGGGAACAATCAAAATTTGCCAGACACCGCGCCATTTTTTGTTTGCCACTGCACCTTCCTGTATCCACGAATGATATAGAGCGAATGCAGCGACGACCAAGCTGAAGATCGTACCAATGTCCGCTGCTTCAATCACATTAATGCCCACTGCGAATCCAGCCAGTGCGAGTCGGAGACAACGGTCAAAAAATGGCGTTGTCGGCGAATTCGAAACTATCAACGCCAGCGCGAGATAATCCATGCCGAACGCGATTTCATGCGGTGCCAGACCCCAACAAGCATCTGAAAAAAATGTGGACGCCAACGCAGCAGCCAGCGCGCCCAAAATTGCCGCCAACGGCGAGAGTTTCAATCCCTTGGAAAAAAGAGTCCATGCGCACAAGCCAAGAAAAACCAGCGCCATCGGTGTATAAAATTTTGCGAAGCCAACGGGTCCCAGCATCCAACGGATTAACGTCGTCAAACTCGGCGAGAACACCCCCCCATTAAAACCAATGTCGTTCAAGTCTTCCCATGCGCCAAACATGCCGGCAGGAAGTTGAGTCCAAGCGGCCTTTACTTGGCCAAGCGGCCCGTCATTGAAAAATTCGACGAAACCCGGCACAAAACTTTTCCAGAAGAGCAACGCAAAAAGTGCTGCGAGCAAAATGATTACCCAAATCGATTCGTGTTTGGGTTTTGGCGATTTCATAACTTGTCCGCAAAATGAAGTTACTGATGTCAGCAGCAGCGTTAACCCGCAATCACGCCGATTTCCACTGGCTCGACGTTCACGCCTTGTTTCTCCAGCCAGGTGATGGCGCGGCCCACTTCGCTGCGCGCGCCGTCGAGTTCGAGGCAGACTATGCCGATTTCGTCGGTCACGCTGGCTTGACGGATGTTTGTCACGACCTTGAACTTGTGGCCGACTTCCCAGATGAACGGTTTCTTGATGAGCTTGGGCGGATACATCAGCCACAAGCGCTGCTGCGTGGGTGAATTCGATTTCGTCGTGGAAGTTTTTTTCTTGGCCATAAAATTATGATTTAACCATTCAATGCTTCAACCTCCCGCGATCGCCGGGATGATACTGACTTCATCGCCGTCTTTGAGCGGCGTCTCGCGGTTTTTGAGGAAGCGGATGTCCTCCTCGTTCACATACACGTTGACGAAGCGGCGCACCTCGCCT
This sequence comes from uncultured Verrucomicrobiae bacterium, assembly GCA_963719075.1. Lineage (GTDB taxonomy): Bacteria > Verrucomicrobiota > Verrucomicrobiia > Limisphaerales > UBA11358 > UBA11358. Next base: position 883,542 of record CAVRAN010000003.1, read on the forward strand.
TGGTCATCCACGAGGCGTTCCTGGATGCCGGGGAAGCGCGTCTGCAATTCGACGAGCGCCTCGCCGATGGTGGCGGCGTTGATTTCGACCAGCTCCTCGTTGTTGGTCAACTTGCGGAGCGGCGTGGGAATGCGGACTTTTTTTGGCATAAATTAAATTTTTCTCTGCTCGCGGACTAAATCAATTTCAATCCAAACGGAACAAACGGCTCAAAATCTTTTTTGTTTTCGGTTGCGAGTTCAGCGTTCGCTAAAATTGCCGTCGCCGCAATCAAGCAATCAAACCGCGAACCGCGTCGCCGTCCGGCGTGATTGAAAAGTTGCGACGCCAGAACCGCCGTTGGTTTTTCAAATGCAACCAGATTTCCTTCAATCACCGATTCCACCAGCGCGATTTCATCCGCACTGACCGGCCCGTTCAGAAATTCCGTCCACGTCAGCGCGCTTGCGGCGAGCGGTTCGCCGGCGGCCAGCCATTTGTCCACGTTTTGCGCTGGCAACGAACCGCGCACGGCGAGGCCGATCAGATAATTCGTGTCCAGATGAATCATCGCCCGTTGCCGTTTTCATGCGCCAGCCGTTCGGCATGAACTTCCCGCAGATAATTTTCAGCCTGACCAGCCGTGAGCTGCGATTGTGACTGCAACTGTCGAAGCGCTTCGCGTCCTTTCAGACGATTTTTTGGCGAGACAGAAACCAGCCGGAGCGAGATTGTCAACATTCCGTCGTCGTCGTGAATGGTGATTTCTTCACCATCGGCGGCGCAATGCAACAATTCACTCAAATTCCGGCTGGCTTCTTGAACGTTCACCGTTTTCATGCTCAAACTTTAATGGTTGATTAGCTTAAAGGCAAATGCAGCGTTTCACGCATTCACTTTTTCTTCATGCGCCAGCAGCGCCTCGAATTCGCGCAGGCTCGGCTTGATTTCGCGCGGTTTGCCGCAATGACCTTGCACGGCGTCGAGCGTCTTCAATCCGTTGCCGGTGACACAGATGACGGCGGAAGAATCGCGCGGGATTTTCCCGGACGCAATGAGTTTCTTCGCCACGCCCACGGTCACGCCGCCGGCGGTCTCGGCAAAAATGCCTTCCGTCTCGGCGAGCAATTTGATCGCGTCGCGGATTTCGTCGTCGGTAACGTCGTCGGCCGCGGCGTTGGTTTCGCGCATCACCTTGAGCGCGTAAAAACCGTCGGCGGGCGTGCCGATGGCGAGTGATTTCGCAATCGTGTCGGGCTTGACCGGCTTGAAGAAATCGAGGCCGGCCTTTTGCGCGACGGAAATCGGCGAACAGCCCGTGGCCTGCGCGCCGTGGATGTGCGTCTCGGAATTCGCGACGAGTCCGAGCTTCACAAATTCCTGGTAGCCCTTGTGGATTTTCGTCAGCAACGATCCGGACGCCATCGGCACAATCGTGTGCTGCGGCAGCCGCCAGCCGAGTTGCTCGGCGATTTCATACGCCATGCTCTTCGAACCTTCGGCGTAATATGGCCGCATGTTCACGTTCACGAACGCCCAGCCGAATTTGCCGGCGATTTCAGCGCACAGACGATTTACTTCATCGTAATGGCCTTTGATGCAAATGACATTCGCGCCGTAGATGAGCGAGTTCAAAATTTTCCCCTGCTCCAAATCAGACGGAATGAAAACGTAGGATTTTAATCCGGCGCTCGCGGCGTTGGCGGCGACGGAGTTCGCCAGATTTCCCGTGGACGCGCACGCGACGGTTTCAAAACCAAGTTCCTTCGCGCGGCTCAACGCGACACTAACGACGCGGTCTTTGAACGAGAGCGTCGGATAATTCACAGCGTCGTTCTTGACCCACAATTCGCGGATGCCGAGTTTCTTCGCGAGACGATCCGCTTTGACGAGCGGCGTGAAACCGACGAGCGGCCCAACGGTCGGCTCGCCCGCAATCGGCAAAAGCTCGCGATAACGCCACATCGTTTTCGGACGCGACTGGATGAGTTCGCGCGTCAAAGATTTTTTGATGCGGTCGTAATCGTAGGCGACTTCGAGCGGACCGAAGTCGAACTCGCAGACGTGCGTCGCTTCGAGCGGATATTCGCGCGCGCATTCGCGGCACTTGAGCGCCTTCATGTAATTATGTTTGTCGGTCATAAATTTTAATTTTTGCCACCGAGTCACAGAGGTGCTTGCGCACGGCCACCATTATTTTCTCTGTGCCTCTCCGTCTCTATGGCTTTTTTATTTTTAAATTCAAAAACAAAAAAGCCCCGACTCAAGACGAGAAGGGGCGACAAAACGGTTGTGCTCTTCTCATTTTTCCCAAGCTAATGATGCTTGAGCTGGAATTGGCACCTGACATTGAAACCAAAGTTCAATCGGTTGCCGTGGTGTCATCGGGCCAGTCCCTCGACCACTCGTTATGAGTCCGTCAAATCAACGGATGCGGATACAATGATATAAGTTTGTTGAAGTGTCAAAACTTTTTTTGGCCATTGCTTGTAATTGGAGGCGAAAGAAAAAACCACCAGATCATAATTAACGCAACTGCTAAAATCTCAAGCACAGTAAGGCCGAGTGGAATATAACCAATTTCAAACATATAAATGTAACGGCTGAACTCGAACATCGCATACAACACAATAAATGCGCGCGTCCATCGAAATTTCAGTAAGAACAAAAGCAAAACCAAACTTAAGAAAATGAAACGGATAATTGTTAAAGCGTCCCGAATTGTCGAAGTCGTGATTGCTGTTTTGGTTTGAAAATATCTGACGTAAAAGTCGAAACCAAGAACAGCGGCCACAAGCAGCCACATTACAATTGCAATACGAGGTCTCATTCTGAATTTGATTCTACGCTTTCAAATTTTTCTATCTAGCATTTTTCACTTAAATTCAGTTGACGAATTTCACATGCAGACGTATAAGAACAGAGTAGTTTTAACGGTCTGAAATGGCGGTTTGCAGCACAACACAAAATCTCGGTTCCTCACCAATTAGTTGTGCCGCAAGCACGCTTGTGTCCATTATATTGTGGTTTTTTACTTTACTTAACCGGGCAACTTTGGTTGTCTAAACACGAGCAATGTATCTCAAAAATTTAACGGTTTTCGGCTTCAAATCCTTCGCGGACAAAACCGCGCTGAATTTTCAACCCGGCGTCACGGCCATCGTCGGCCCGAACGGCTGCGGCAAATCCAACGTCTCCGACGCCATCCGCTGGGTGCTCGGCGAGCAGTCGGCCAAGGCGTTGCGCGGCGGCGAAATGGCCGACGTGATCTTCAACGGCACGGACGGTCGCAAACCGATGGGTATGGGCGAAGTCTCACTCACGCTCGGCGGCGTGGACGGCGAAAATCTTCGCGCGGCCGGCGTCGAGGTCGCCTACGACGAAGTCACGCTCACGCGCCGGATTTTTCGCGACGGCGGCAGCGAATATTTTCTGAACAAAACTCCATGCCGGCTCAAGGACATCCAGCAACTGTTCATGGGCACGGGCGTCGGTCGCACGAGTTACAGCATTTTGGCGCAAGGCCACATTACGCAGATTCTTTCGAGCAAGCCGGAAGATCGCCGGATGATTTTTGAGGAAGCCGCCGGCATCACGAAATTCAAATCGCAGAAAAAAGAATCGCTCCGCAAACTCGAATACACCGAGCAAAATCTTTTACGCGTCGCCGACACGATCAAGGAAGTGAAACGGCAGATTGGCTCGCTGCAACGCCAGGCTGGAAAAGCGAAACGCTACAAACAAATTTCACTGGAACTGCAGCATCTCGAAACGCAGCTCGCGCGGCATCAGTTCGACGTTTTGCTTGCGGAAATTTCCGAGAAAAATTCCGCCGTCGAAAATTTGCGGAACGAAATCGAGCAAGGCTCGAACGACATTCTGCGTTTTGAAAATGAGATTTCACAACTGCGCGAACGGCTTTCGGACTTGGAGCACGAAGTCGCCGCGCAACAGCAGCGCGGACTGGAATTGAAGGGTGAGATTGACCGGCACGAAAGCCGGATTCAGTTCAACGAAGAACGATTGAACGAAATCGCGTCGCAAAACTCCAAGGCACTCGCGGAGATTTCACAGTCCGAGGAACGTCTGCGCGCCGCCGAGGAAGAACTGGCAAACGTAAAACAGCATTTATCGAAATCCGAAAGCGCGCTCGCAGAACACAAACTTGCCCTGGAGAAAAAACAATTTGCGCTGACGCAGGTTGAAAATGATTTGAAACGGTTGCAGGAGAATTTGCGCGACGCGCAGTCCGCCGCGTTTTCCGCCGCGCAGGATTTGACGCGCATCCGCAACGAAATCACCGCGCTCGATTTGCAGAAGCAGGGCAACTCAATCCGGCTCGAAAAACTTTCCGCTGAAAAAGTGCAGCTTGAGGAAGAACGCACGCGGCTCGAATCGCGCCTGCACGAATTCACCGCGAGCGTTGAGGTCGAAAAACTCAACGTCGCGACGACGCGCGGCTCGGTCGAGCAGCGGCAAAATCGTTTGCGAGAACTGCTGGTCGAATTGCAGCAATCGTCCACCGAGCAGGATCAATTTTTGCAGGCGCAGGCCGAGAAGCGTTCGCGCCTGACAGTTCTCGAACAGCTTGAAGGTTCGCGCGAAGGATTCAGCGTCGGCACGCAGGCGGCGTTGCGCCAGTCGCGTTCCGTCATCGGCTCGCTCGCGGATCGCATCCGCGTTCCCGATGAATTTGTCGTCGCCGTCGAAAACGCGCTCGGCCATCACCTGCAACTCGTTTTGACCGAGCAGCCGGAGTCCGCGCAGGAAATTCTCGCCGACTTGAGCGCGAACAAATCCGGTCGCGCGAGCGTCGCCGCGCTTTCCATTTCAATTCCCGACGACAAGCAACTTGTTTTCGGCGGCGAATTGTCGGCGGACGAAAATAAAACCGCTGCGCAAAACGGCTTGAAACAAGGCCAGATTGTTCGCGCGCTGGACGTGGTTCAGACTGATCCGTCGGTGGACAAACTCTTGCGCGCGTTGCTTGGCCGCACATTTATCGCGTCGGATTTGCCGACGGCGACGGCGCAAATCCAAAACGGCCACGCGGGCTGCGATTTTGTCACGTTGACCGGCGATCTCTTGAGCCGTCACGGAATTTACACCGGCGGTTATCTGAACGGCCACGGAAGTTCCAAAGCACCCGGCTCGATTCTTGGCCGCAAAAATCAGATCACCGAACTGCAAATCGAATTGACGGAAATCCAAAATCGCGTCGCCGAAGCGAGCCGCAAACGCGGCGCGCTGTTGAGCGAGCAGACGGAATTGCAGGCGAGCTTGCAGGCCGCGCAGACGGAATTGCGCGAGCAGGAAGTCGCCATCGCGACGCGCGAGGGCGAATTTAACGCGCTGCAAAATTCAAATCGCTTGCTGCATCAAAAAATTGACACGGTCGTTTTTGAAGTTCAAAGCCTCGCGGCGCAAGAGCAGGAAGGTTTGCAGAAACGCAACGCGTTGACGGCGCAGTTGAACGAATTGGAGTCGCGCGAACGCGCCGCGCAGGAAAATGTCGCCGCGTTGACAAACGAACTGGAAAATTTGCGCCAGCAGCGCGACACGGCGAATGCTGCGCTGACCGAAAGCAAAATCGCGCTCGCGTCGGACGAGCAGCTTGCGGCTTCGTTCCGCCAACAGCAGCAATCTTTGGCGCAGCGCATCCGCGAACTTGCGCAAGTCATCGAACAGCGCAAGGGCGAATGCTCGTCGTTCATTTCGCGCAAAGAACAGGCGGAATCAGAAATTTTGGAATCGCGCGCGCAGATTGAAAAAATTTCGCACGAGCGCGCGCAAGTGAACGCGCAGGCGGCGGAATTGCTCGCGCAGAAAAATTCGCAGGAAACGGAAATCGCGGCGCGCGACGAAAGTTTGCGCTCGCAGCGCAGCCGTTTGACGGAATTGCAAAACCAGCGCGGCGGAATTGAGATTGAGCTGGCGCAGAAAAATATGTCCGTGCAAAACCTGCGCGAAAAAATCCAGCAGAAATATCACGTCAGCCTCGACGACGTTCGCAGCGAGTGCATCACGATCACTTACGCCGACGAAGGGCCGGCGAAAGTCCAAACGCTGTCGCCCGAAGAAATGGCGGCGGCAGGTGCGGCGACGGATTGGAACGCGGTCACGCAGCAGATCGAGGCGTTGCAAAAGCGGCTCGATGAAATCGGGCCGGTGAATCTGGTCGCGATTGAAGAATACGAAGAGACCGAGCAGCGCCATCAATTTCTCACGACGCAGCACGACGACTTGGTCAACGCGAAAACGCAACTGCTCGAAGTCATCAACCGCATCAACATTCAGACGCGCACGATGTTTTTGGAGACGTTCGAGAAAATCCGCGACAATTTCCGCGCGATGTTCGTGGACGTTTTTGGCGGCGGCAACGCGGATTTGATTTTGTCGGATGAAAATGACGTTTTGGAAAGCGGCATCGAAATCGTCGCGCGGCCGCCGGGAAAACAATTGCAAAGCATTTCGCTTTTGTCCGGCGGCGAGCAGACGATGGTCGCGGTGTCGCTGCTGTTCTCGATTTATCAGGTCAAGCCGAGTCCGTTCTGCGTGCTGGACGAGTTGGATGCGCCGCTCGATGAATCAAACGTGATCCGGTTCGTGAAAATTTTGCAGCGGTTCCTCGCGCACTCGCAGTTCATCATCATCACGCATAATAAGCGCACCATCCAGATGGCGGACGTGCTTTACGGCGTGACGATGGAGGAACACGGCGTGAGCAAGATTGTCAGCGTGAAATTTCACAAGGCCGACGAGTCAACAGCAGTTTCTGAAAACACGGAAGTTGCGATGGCGAATTGATTCTCGCGCTGTTAGTTGTTCGGGTCAACGATGTGGATGTCAATGCCCGGTGCGTGGTGCATGAAAAATTCCAGGACGTTCGGGCGTGTGAAGTGCCACCATTTCCGCTCGCTCGTGCCAAGCACGACAAGATGAACGTCATTTTTGCGGCAATAATCCAGCAGCGCCTCGCAGACATTTTCGCTTTCCAAAACCGTGACGCTGCCGCCGAGTTCCGTCGCAAGCTGGACGTTCTGGATGAATTGCCGTTGCAAGTCGGACGGGATGCGCAGCGGGTCTTCCTTTTTCCGCCGCACATAAACGGCCATCCACTCGCGGTTCAAACGTCCTGCGAGCCGCGACGTCGCGCGCAATAACCGCGCCGTCGTCACCGGATTCGTGCTGATGCAAACGGCGATTTTTTCGCTCACGTCCGTCGGCGACTTCGCGCCGGTGCGCGGGCGCTGATCCAAAACATTCGCCGTTTCGCGCAAGGCCAGTTCGCGCAGTTCGTTCAGATTGTTTTCCGTGAAAAAATTTTCCAGCGCGGCGGCGGCGCGATCCTTCGGATAAATTTTTCCCAGCCGCAAGCGCTCGCGCAATTCCTCGGCGGTCAAATCCACGTTCACGACGTGGTCGGCCTCCAGCACAAAACGATCCGACACGCGCTCGCGCACGTCCACACCGGTCGCGCGCAACACCGTATCGTGCAAACTTTCGAGATGTTGGATGTTCATCGCGGTGATGACGTTGATGCCCGCGAGCAGCAAATCATGCACTTCGAGATAGCGTTTGGGATGCTGCGAACCGGCGACGTTCGTGAACGGCAATTCGTCCACGACGCACACGGTCGGGTAGCGTTTGAAAATGGCGTCCACGTCGAGCACCTCGACCGTGTGGCCGTTGTGCTCGACTTTTTTGCGCGGAATGATTTCCAGGCCGGCGAGCAACGCCTCGGTGTCCTTGCGCCCGTGCGTTTCGACCCAGCCGATGACGACGTCCACGCCAGCGGCCTTGAGGCGATGCGCTTCTTCGAGCATCGCGAACGTCTTGCCGACGCCGGCGGCGTGGCCGAGATAAATTTTTAATTTTCCCAGCCGGCTCTTTTCGATGAGCCGGAGAAAATCTTCCGGCTTCAAACGTTCAATCGGAGGCGATTCCATGCCGGAAAGAAACTACTTCTGCGGCGACGGGTCGAGCGCGAAGTTCAAACGCCCGCGTAATTATTGTTGCGGAAGGCCGCCGGCTTGCGGACGACTGGGCAAATTACGCGGATGGCCGCGTCGTTTCCGGCACGCAGGCCTTGCAACTGGGTTTCGTGGACGAGCTGGGTGATTTTCAGGTTGCAGTTCCACCAAAAACATCAAGCTCGACCAAGGCGTGGACATGCCAAAACTGCAGGCGGGTTATCTTTATTTCCTGTCACCCACTTACGTGAACTGACGTGAAGACGTTTGACCGGCCTGTCTCTGCCATGGAAACAGGTCCGTCCATCGGCGACTGACTCCAATTCCCGGTCATGGTGCGTTAGATTGCGCTTGTCGTTGATCAAACCCAAATCTACGACGTAACCGACTTGACCACTGCGATGAGTGCGGCTATACACATTAGGCCATTGACGCGGTCTTGATTTCGAAAGCTGTTTCGACTTCATGGATTGTTGATGTGTCACGCAATCGTCATGCAGTCAAATTTTTGATTCACAAAATTGCGCTGCAATGCACTTTAAATGTGACACTTAAGCCAGCTTAGCTCAGTGGTAGAGCAACGGTTTTGTAAACCGTCGGTCGTCGGTTCAAATCCGACAGCTGGCTCCATTTTATTGGGGTTAATATACTTAACGATACTAAATGACAAACCGCTCTTTTTTCATGTAAAGACGGCACATATTTTCCGGCGGGACTCGGAACTTCGTGCCGTGATTGCGTAGAGTAGAGCTTTCGGGACGCGCTTCGCGGGCGTCAAGGTCAATCAGGACAGTTCCCATTTCCAATTCGTGAGCAAACAAGCCAAGATGCAAATTCTCAAAACAGTCGGCTTGCACGAATCGGATTTTATCGTCTTTCTTTTCGCCCTTCACCAAGAGTAACCGCCGTAATTTTCCGCCCGCGATTGTCAGCAACGTATCGTGCGCCCAATACGCCACAGGGTCATTGCCATCTTTTGATTTTGGGCGGATGATGATTCGACCTGCATCATCTTCTATCGTGAACATATCTGACGTGCGCGAAATTGTGTGCCGCAACCCTTTCCGGCCTTCGCTGTCCAGCCAGCCGTATTTTCTCACCATGTAAAGCATGATGTCTTTGGGCTGCGGTTCTTTGTGGAAAAGCGTTATTAGGTTAGTTTTGTCCGTGTAGTATTTCAGTTCCCAACCGAGCGAGTCCGCAATGTCCAGATTGCCAGTTGTCAGGCCGAATAAATCTTCAAGGAAATTTCCCGGCCCGCCAGTGCCAGCGGTGCGGGCGGTTTTTGGAACGTCATACCAGCCGTGTTGAAGTATCTCGCGCAACCTTGCGAACAATTCTTTCTTGTTCGTTGGTGATTTGATGCTCATTTTTTCAGGTGGCGACGTGCTACTTCTATGCGTTCGCGGGCAATCTTGCAATAATCTTTCTCTAATTCCAATCCAATCCATTTGCGCCCGCACACTTCGGCGGCAATCGCCGTTGAACCGCTACCCAAAAACGGATCAAGAATGATTTTGGCCGTTGTGGATTCAATGCAGCGTTGCGCCAGTTCAACAGGGAACGGCGCGGGGTGCGGATTGTTAATCTCTTGCGGAATAACCCAAACGTCGCCCGCCGCGTTCGCTTTGTCGGCAAGTTTGAAGTCCGGCTTGCAAATCAGATAAATCACTTCGTAAGTCGGCAGAAAATATCCGGCATTGAAATTGATTCCGCCCGCACGTTTCCAGATGATGATTTGCCGGACTGGAAAATCTTTTACAATGTCGGAACGGTCTTGCAAAACTCCGTCTTGAACTCGCCATTTGTGATTGTAGAAAATCGCGCCGTCGTCACGCAGGACGCGCATCATGGACGAAAGACAATCGCGCTGCCACTTCACATAATCTTCGTGCGGCATATCGTCACTGTGGCCTTTGTAGCCTTTAATCAGTTGCGCGTTCGCCCACTTGCCGCCGCTGCCGTTTTTCATTCCGTTGCCGGTCGAGTTGCGGAGATTGTAGGGCGGGCTGGTAACGACAAGGCCGATGCTCTTGGCGGGCATCTTGTCCATCAGTTCAATGCAATCGCCAGTGTGGACGTTGCCGAACCATTGCGCCATGTGACTGTCCGGCACGTTCGTTAGCGCGGCCTTGAGCAAGCCGTCCATCGTCGTTGGTATGTGCGGAAAAGTTTTCATGCTATGAGTTTTTCGTAAGTCAAACGACAGCCGACAGCCGATTCTAAAACCGAGTCCATCCGTTCGTCACCTTCTTTTTGAAACATATTCCAGCGGGCTTCAAACTCGCCAAGATAACGGTGCAAATGTTTCCAGCTAAAATGATGAAACGTGCCGTAATAGCCGCGCTTCAATAACGCCCAAAACGATTCAATGCCGTTCGTGTGCGCCTTGCCGCGCACATATTCGCCAAGCGAATGATTCACGCTTTCATGCCTGTAATCCTTCAAACCGAGATAGGAGCGGTGGTCGTCGGTGTAAAGCGTTGTCCCCGGCACGACGTTCTTTTTGATGAAAGCGTGAAGTTCGCCCGCGCCGGTGTTAGCAATCATCTGTGCCTTGACCTTGCCGCCGCGCTCGCGTGCGCCAACAACGGCCTGCTTGCCGACTGTGCCGCGTCCGGCCTTCAATCGTTTGCTGGCGTGTTTGTTTTTCTCTTTGCCGCCAAAATATGTTTCGTCGGCTTCGACCGTGCCGGACACCGGGCCACCAAAGTTTCCCATTGCCGTTGAAACTTCGCGGAGACGGCCAAGAATAAACCACGCGGTTTTCTGCGTCACGCCGACTTCACGCGCAAGCTGATAACTGGAAATGCCTTTGCGATTGGACGTGATAAGCCAAGACGCGGCAAACCAAGTGCGGAGCGGTAAGCGGCTTTCTTCAAAGATTGTCCCCTTGCGGACGGAAAACGTCTTGGTGCAATCGGAGCATTTGTAGCCGCGTGCGACGTGGTAAATTTTGCGGTTGCTTCCGCAGCACGGACAGATTATCCCTTGCGGCCAGCGGAGTTTTTCGAGATGCGCGACACATTCTTTTTCAGATGGAAAGGTTTCCATCACGTCTAGCAAACTCTTGTATTTAGGCTCTGTTTTCATAGTCAGTTACTTTATGTAACCAAACTACATCATCCGTCTAGTATCGTCAAGTATATTATTCCCATTTTATTGGCCAAATTATCTGTCCAAACCACCATTTGATACAATCATACAGATCGCGCGAAAAATGATTCGCCCATTTCGAAATATGCGTCTAAACATTTTTTGCGGTTTAATCGTTCTTACCAATTGGTTTTCAATTTACATCGCACCCGCTGCCGAAGAAGTTTGCGGCGCGTGCGACAGAAAAGTTTTGGTCAGCGGTCAATTTAGCCATCGTGCGGCACACGGAATTGTGATTGAAGATGCGCCGCGTCGTGGAGACGAGGCGTTTGTTGAAGGAATTTTCGGAACGAATTTCACGGTGTCGGTGCCAAATCTCGAACCCGGCAAATACACCGCTGAATTCGGTTTTGCTGAAACGGATTTGAAAGGCGGCGGCCAGCGTTTGTTCGATATCGCGCGTGGCGAGGAAATCGTTGTCACCAATTTCGACATTTTTGCCGTTGCAGACGGCTTCGGCAAAGTTTGCTTCATCACCAATCAAATCAATTTCCCCGGCGATGCTTTGGGCGGGCCGCTGACATTCACATTCACTGCGCGCAAAGACGCGGCCAAGCTGAACACATTTGAGCTGAAAGACGCATCCGGCATGTCACTCATTTCGCTGCGCGCGGTTGATTTGGTTGACAGCGAAGATGGTGTTGCACTGCAACCGCCCGTGGTCAGCGGGCCGGAATTGTGGAAGGATCCGGCACAACCGCTCAACGTGCGCGTGAACGACCTTGTGAGCCGTCTGTCGCTCGCCGAGAAAACGCAGCAAATGCGAAACGCCGCTCCAGCCATTCCGCGACTTCGCATTCCGGCTTACGATTATTGGAGTGAGTGTCTTCACGGCGTTGCGCGCTCCGGCATCGCCACGGTTTTTCCACAAGCCATCGGCATGGCCGCAACTTGGGACAGGCAGTTGATTCATGAAGAGGCGGACGTCATCGCCACTGAAGCGCGCGCCAAGCACAACGAATACGTTCGCACTCACGACGACGACAGTGCGAGATATTACGGACTCACCTTCTGGACGCCGAACATCAACATTTTTCGCGACCCGCGCTGGGGCCGCGGTCAGGAAACTTATGGTGAAGACCCGTTTTTGACGGCGCAGTTGGCGGTCGCCTTCATTCGTGGATTGCAGGGCGACGATCCGAAATATGTCAAGGCGATGGCCTGTGCAAAACATTTTGCCGTCCACAGCGGACCCGAACCGGAACGGCACCGTTTCAATGCCGAGCCACCGGAGCGCGATCTTTATGAAACTTATCTGCCGCAATTTGAAGCCGCCGTGCGCGAAGGCCGCGTCGGCGGCGTGATGGGCGCTTACAACAGCGTTGACGGCGAACCGGCCTGCGCAAATCCGTTTTTGTTGACCGAACTTCTTCGTACGCAATGGGGATTCGATGGTTACGTCACGTCCGATTGCGGCGCGATTTACGACATTTTTGCCAATCACAAATATGTCGGCACTTCCGAGGAAGCCGCCGCGCTCGCAGTCAAAGCCGGCGACGATCTTTGTTGCGGCACGGACTACGACAGCCTGGTTCGCGCGGTGCAAAAGGGATTGATAACGGAAAAGGAAATTGACGTTGCACTTTCTCACCTGCTGGCAACACGTTTCAAGCTTGGATTGTTTGACCCGCCGGAAATGGTTTCGTATGCGCAAATTCCGCTGACTGAAAACAACACCCCAAGACACGAAGCGCTGGCGCTGAAAGTCGCGCGCGAATCCATCGTGCTTTTGAAAAACGACGGCGTGCTGCCGTTCGACCGCGCAAAAATCAAACGCATCGCTGTCATTGGGATGAATGCCAATTCACTTTCCGTTCTGCTCGGCAACTACAACGGCACGCCATCAAATCCGGTGACCATTCTCGACGGAATCAAAGCCGTCGCGGGAACAAATATTGAAATAATTTACGAACCGGGCTGTCCGCTGGCATTGCACAAAAAAGATGACAAGCCGGACACTGAAATGTTGAACCGCGCCGTCCAAGCCGCACGCTCGGCGGATGTCGTTGTTTACGTCGGCGGCATCAATCCGCGACTCGAAGGCGAGGAAATGCGCGTGGACTTTGACGGCTTTGCCGGAGGCGACCGCACGCGCATTGAACTGCCCGCCATCCAAACGGATTTACTGAAAGCATTGAAAGCGACCGGCAGACCGATTGTGTTTTTAAATTGCAGCGGCAGTGCCATTGCCATGCCGTGGGAAGTTAGACATTTGCCGGCAATTTTACAGGCGTGGTATCCGGGCGAGCAAGGCGGACGCGCTGTGGCTGATATTTTGTTTGGCGACGTGAATCCGGCGGGGCGTTTGCCAATCACCTTTTATCGTTCAACGAAAGATTTGCCGTCGTTTGAGGATTATTCCATGAGCAACCGCACCTACCGCTATTTCAGCGGCAAACCACTGTTCGCGTTCGGTCACGGCCTGAGTTACACACATTTCGACTATCGCAATCCGAAACTGGACAACCCAAGAACCAGTGCGAATGGCACACTCGAACTGACCTTTGATCTGACAAACACGGGTTTCCACGCCGGCGATGAAGTGGCGCAGGTTTATTTTCGACACGTCAAATCAGCGGTGCCGCAGCCGAAACTGGCGCTTTGCGGTTTCGAACGCGTTCACGTTCCGGCGGGGCAGACGGAAAAAACGATGATTGAAATTCCGGTTGAACGATTTCGTTATTGGGACACAACCAAAAAGCAATACGTCGTTGAACCCGGCAATTACGAACTTCTTCTGGGCGCAGCATCAGATGACATTCGACAAAGACTGCCTTTCAAAATTGTCGCGCAATGAACAGCGGCATTAAATTTTTTAATGCGTGAAAATCACGCCTGCGTGAAAATTTTCACGCAAATGGCATTTCGGCCGCCGGATGAAGGTTTGTTTTATGGGGATTCTCGGCTAATTTTTTGTTGGCACGGACACTGCTGGTTAATTGAAAAATCTATTGACAGGGTCCGATATTCGGGTAGAGTCCGCGAACCGCTGTCAAAAAAACGAAAACTAAAATTGTCGAACGTATGAAAAAAAATTCAAACCAGAAGAAAGCTTTCACTTTGATTGAGCTGCTCGTCGTCATTGCCATCATCGCCATTCTCGCGGCCATGCTGTTGCCGGCGTTGGCTGCCGCCAAACGCAAGGCGCAACGCATTAACTGCGTGAGCAACCTCAAACAAGTCGGCTTGTCCTTCCGCCTCTGGGAAGGTGACAACAACGACCGTTTCCCCATGACCGTCAGCACGAACCAAGGCGGCGCAGAAGAATATGTCTGTCAAGGTGGTGCTGCTTCCCCTGTCGCTTATACTGGCAATAATCTGGGTGAAGTTTACGCCTGCATGTCCAACGAATTGAGCACGCCAAAAATTATAGTTTGTCCATCGGATTCCAGCCGAAATGCATCGACAAACTTTAGCGGGGTAAACGCCTTGATACAAGCAAACGGCACTATTAATACCGGTGCCACCAATTACATCAGCTACTTCGTCGGTGGCGATGCGATTGATACCCTGCCACAAACGATTCTGACAGGTGATGGCAACATCGGCATACTCACCAGCGGCGCGGATCCTTCGGTGCCGCTTACTGGCGCAGGTAATGGTAACGGTTTAGGAGCAGGCACTGCAAAAGGCGCAAATTTCTTGGCATCTTCGACAGCAGCAGCATGGACTTCCGGCGGCTTGCATTTGAACGCCGGCAACATAGGCCTGGCAGATGGCAGTGTTCAGCAAGATTCAGATAACGGACTGGTCCAAGCCATGCTGCAGGCCACCAATAACGCATCAGGCTATGTCTTCTACAATTTTCCGCAATAAGTCTTGAATCCTGTTCCACCCGCAACGGGCGCCGCTTTTGGCGCCCGTTTTTATTTTTAACAGCCGGACTTTTTCCTCTTTTCCACCTTTTGTGAAATTCGCTGCTCGCCAAAGAAATTCAGCAGCAATCGCCGGCATTCGTTTTCACGTATGCCGGCGGTGATTTCACACCGGTGATTCAAAGTCGGGAATTGCAACAAATTCAGCGCGCCGCCCGCCGCGCCGCCCTTCGGATCGCCCGCCCCAAACACAACGCGCGCCAGCCGCGTATGCACCATGGCCCCGGCGCACATCGGGCACGGTTCCTTCGTCGCGTAAAGTGTGCAATCCGTCAGCCGCCAATCACCAGTCACCGCTTCGGCCTGGGTGAGCGCGAGCATTTCCGCATGTGCCGTCGCGTCCTTGAGCAACTCGACCTGGTTAAACGACCGCGCGATGATTCTTCCCCCGCGCACGACGACCGCGCCGACGGGCACTTCGTTCGCCTCGTAGGCTCTGGCAGCCTGACGGAGTGCCTCGCCCATGAAATAATCATCGCTGTGCAAATCAATGACTGGCTCGTCCATGGAATTTCAAATTTTGGATTTCGGATTTTCGATTGACTCTTCAAGCGTCCACTCGTTCCGTCCGTCAGTATGACAATGGCAATGCGCCGCAAAAAATCCGCCACGATGCTGCCAGAACCACGGCCAGAGTTGTTCGCGGTCGGTCTGCGGGATTTTTAATTCCGTGATTTTCTCCCGCGGGAAAAATTCAAACCGCCCTTCCGAATGTGCGGGCGGCAGCGATTTCAATTTCATTTTGACCTCGAATAAAAACATCAGCCAGTGTGTCCAGCCTTGATAACCATGTTCGCTGACAATGCCGGTCAAATGCAAATCCCCCGTGCGAATTTTCAGGCGGATTTCTTCTTCGGCTTCACGGCCGGCACAGGCATAGGGCGATTCACCAATGTCCATCTTCAGTTTGCCGCCGCACGGACTCCAGAAGCCGCGGTTCGGCTCCTGCGCGCGCTCAAGCAACAGCACGTCGTCGCGCTCATTGAAACAATAAAGCAGCGTGGCGACTTTGTAGGGCAAAACCATCAGACGGAGAATTTCAAATTTCAAACGCCGGATGTCGAATTTAAAATTTCTTTTTCTCGCCGCGCCAAAACGTTAGCATCGCTGCTCCTGACTCATGAAAAGTTTTAAAATCGCAGCACTTGCCGGCGACGGCATTGGCCCGGAAGTCATGCGCGAAGCCATCAAGGTTTTACGCGCGGTGGAAAAGAAATCTGATTTCAAACTCGAAATTACCGGGGCACCGGTCGGCTGGGCCGGCATTGATTTTGCAAAGAAAGCGCTGCCGGACATTACGCTGGCGCTTTGCAAAAAATCAGACGCCATTTTATTCGGCTCCGTCGGCCTGCCGGACCGCGATCCAACAATTCCGAAAGAAGATCGTCCCGAACGCGCCGCGCTTCTGCGGCTGCGGAAAGAATTTGGTTTGTTTGCCAATCTGCGCCCTGTCGTTCTTTGGAATGAACTCGCGCACACCTGTCCGCTTGCCAAGGAACGGCAAGGGAATGGCATTGATATTTTGGTCGTGCGCGAACTGACGGGCGGAATGTATTTCGGCCAGCCCAAGAAAACGGAAGACCTTGGCGATGGTCAGCAGCGTGCGATTGATACGATGGTTTATACGACGCAAGAAATTGAGCGCATTGCACACGTTGCATTCAAAGCCGCGCGCCTGCGCCACAAAAAAGTCACGAGCATTGACAAGGCGAACGTGCTGGAAAACGGAGTTCTTTGGCGAGAAGTCGTCACACGCGTCGGGAAAAATTATCCCGACGTGACGCTCGAACATATGTTTGTTGATAATGCCGCGATGCAGCTCATGCTGCGCCCGACGCAATTTGATGTAATACTATGTGAAAACATGTTCGGCGACATTTTGAGCGACGAAGCCGCTGCGCTCGGCGGTTCACTCGGAATGTTGCCGAGCGCAAGTCTCGGCGCGACAAGCGGCGAATACACGTTCGGTTTTTACGAACCGGCGGGCGGCACGGCACCCGACATTGCGGGAAAAAATCTGGCGAATCCGATCGCACAAATTCTCTCGGCGGCAATGATGTTGCTCCACAGTTTCAATGAATATAAAGCGCACAGCGCCATTGTTGAAGCTGTTCGCAAAGTCATTGCGCAAGGTTTTCGCACCGGCGACATTTTCAGCACGACCGAGCCAAATGTCCACAAAGCCGGCACGCGCGAAATGGGCGATGCAATTGCGGCGGCGATTTGATAATTTAACTTCCGAAAACGACATGAAAAAACTCATCTGGATTTTGCTGGTCGCCGCCGCCGTAAATTTACGCGCCGCGGAAAAGAACGATTCGACTGAAACAAACACGTCATCGCCCACGAACAAATTGGAAGTCGCGACCATTCCCGACGCCACGCACAAGCCGGTTTTCGTAACGAACACCGTCACCATCGCCGGCCAGCGCGTGACTTATGTGGCCGAGACGGGGATGTTGCCGATTCTCAAATCCGACGGCACGTCGCTCGCGTCGGTTTTCTACGTTGCCTACACCCGGTCCGGCCAAACCGATAAATCTACGCGACCCGTCACGTTTTGTTTCAACGGCGGTCCCGGTTCGTCGTCCGTCTGGCTGCATCTTGGCGCGCTCGGCCCGCGGCGCGTTAAGATGAATGAAGACGGTACACTGCCGCCGCCGCCTTTCGGACTCGTGGACAACGAGTATTCCATTTTGGATGGAAGCGATCTGATTTTCATTGACCCGGTCGCCACCGGTTTCAGCCGCGCGGCAAAGGAAGAAAAACCCGACCATTTTTTTGGCGATTCCGCCGATCTCGATTCTGTCGGGGAATTCATCCGGCTCTGGACAACGCGACATGAACGATGGCTTTCGCCCAAATATCTTTGCGGTGAAAGTTATGGTGTTTTTCGCGCGGCAGGGCTGGCGGAACATTTGCGCGAGCGTTATGGCATGTATCTTAACGGCTTGATTCTCGTTTCAGGCGTCTTGGATTTCGCCACAATTTATGATGAACCGGGCAACGATTTGCCGTATCCGCTCTATTTGCCAGCTTATACGGCGGCAGCACAGTTTCACAACAAATTGCCGCCCGATTTACAAAATGATTTGCCCAAGGCGCTCGCCGAAGCCCGCGAATTTGCCAGGGGCGAATACACTTCCGCCTTGCAACAAGGTGCGACGCTGCCTGCAGATGAACGGGAAAAAAATATCACCGAACTTGCCCGGCTTACCGGTCTAAAATCGCAAGTCATCGAGGACAACAACCTGCGGATTGACGAGGGCGTTTTCCGCAAACAATTGCTGCACGACGAAGGTCTCATTATCGGCGCTTACGACGCCCGCATCACCGGACGCGACGACGATGCCGCCGCGCCGTATCCTGATTTTGATCCATCCGACGCGGCGGTGCTCGGACCATTTTCCGCCGCAATGAATTCCTATGTTCGCGGCGAATTAAAGTTTGAAGATGATTTGACCTATGAAATTCAAGCCAGTGTGCAGCCGTGGAATTATGGCTTGCGTAACAGTTACGCCAGCGCGGGCGACAAGCTTGCTTCCGTGATGAACCAAAATCCTTACATGAAAATTCTCGTGCTCGGCGGGCGCTGCGATCTAGTCTGCCCGATTGACACCGTGCATTACGCGCTTGATCACATGCAGCTCGACGACGCCTACCGCACCAACATCACCTACGCCGAGTTCGACGCCGGCCACATGATGTATATCAACCAGCCGGACTTGAAAAAAATGCACCAAGTTCTGGAAAGTTTTCTGAAACCGTAAAATCATTCACGGACGCGAACCAAAGTTTTGATCGCGAAATTTCCGGCGGCCATTGACTTGAATAATTCCGGCAGTTGTGTCAACGGACATTCGCCGTCCACAAAATCCGCCGCGCGCACCACGCCTGCCTCGATGAATTCCAGCGCGCGCCGGATTGTGCGCGGCGTGTGATGAAAACTCGCCAGCAAAACCAGACTGGAATAATGAATCAGTTCCGTGTCGAATGACACTTTTGCACCGGACGGACAACCGCCGAAAAAATTCACCGTGCCACCTTTGCGAACGAGATGCGCGGCGGCTTCCCACGTTTCCGGCTTGCCGACCGCCTCAATGACGGCATCGAAACGTGTTTTCGAGCCAGCGCGGATTTTTGCGGCCAAATTTTCCGCGTTGCCGATGTCGATGACTTCGCCTGCGCCAAGCTTTTTCGCCGCTTCGAGCCGCGCGGCGCGGCGACCGGTGACCGTGACACTGCAACCAAGATTTTTTGCCAGCGCAACGAACATCAAACCAATCGGCCCCGCGCCGATGACGAGCACATTTTGTCCCGCGCGCAATTTTGCATCCTCGACGCCCTGCACGACGCACGCCAGCGGTTCAACCAGCGCCGCGTCGCGAAAATCCGTTTGCGGTTTGAGGCGCAACAGATTTTTTTGGACCAGCCGCGCCGGGACGACAATGTCCTCCGCGTAAGCGCCGTTGAGAAAAAGCAAGTTTTCGCAGAGATTTTCCTGGTTGTTTGTACAGAAGAAACATTCGCCGCACGGCGCGGAATTGGCGACGACCACGCGGTCGCCGGTTTGCCAGTCAGTGATGCCTGATGCGATTTCGCTGATGACGCCGGACAGTTCATGGCCAAAGACGGCAGGCGGCACGATCATTCTGGCATGATAGCCGCGCTTAAAGACTTTTAGATCGGTGCCGCAGGTGAGCGCGGCTTCGATGCGGATGCGGACTTCACCCAGCTTGAGCACGGGCGGCGCGAGGTCTTCAATCTGGATTTTTTCCTGTCCGTGCAGGACGGCGGCTTTCACAGAGGCAGTTTATGACTGTTGACCGGCGGAACGAAAGCAAGTTTTAACCTGAGCGGTTGACGAATCAGTTCGCGTTCCAGCCGCCGACCGTGCGAAGCACGGCTTTGGTTTGCGGCGTAAGCGGCGGCAGTTTGCTTTGTTGCGTGAAGTTCTGGTCAAAACTCCAGTTGCGCTTGGGCACACTATAACAACCGTTGCCCCAATAATTGGTCGCGTCTTGGCTGTAGAACATGACAACGATGGAGCCGTTGTAAGTCAGAATGGACTGGCCGCCATGATTGCTGACGGTGCTGTTCCAATCTTCCAACAAACGAAGGAAATTTTCAGTGCCGCCACTGTAGTTATCATTAATCGTCGGGACGGTCTGGACAATTCCTTCCAGTGCGGCGGCATTAACCGTGGTGTCACCAGGTGTACGTATACCAGCAGGGTTAACTGTACCTTCATTGGCAAGGCTGACGGCGTCGCTCCAATTGGTGGAAAGAATAGTAAGCGCATCGCCCATTAGCGCGGCTGGATAAGTGTGACTCGTGTCGTTTGTGCCGAGGGATGCGCCACCTGAATTGGTCTGCACATTGTAATTGCCTAAAGTATAGAGCGGCTGGGGCGTGGAAACGGTCAGACCATAAGATGATGGCAACTGTGCCCCGTTGGCAACGCGCACAGCGGGCAGTTGACTGCTAGTCAGAGGCACACTGTTGTAAGCATAAATGGCGTCAATCCAGTGGCCTTTGGACGTCGAGCCTTGTGTATTCTGAAGGTTCCAATAACTGCCTCCGTTCGTTGCCGTGTTGGTAAGCCATGTGTCCAGTTTACCTATATCAATTTGCAATGCCTGCACCGTGTCTGACTCGCGGAAGTCAAAGAAGGTAACATTGGTCACAAAGGAGTAAAAAAGGTTGGTCTTATAAACATTTGTTCCACTAACTAAATTGGTGACAATTTGCACCACATCATTCGTGATCCGATTGAGATAACCGGATATATTTGGATTCTCGTAATAAACGGTGATATCGCTGTTGTAAGCATTACTGCCATTGATGCCGTTGACGGAATTGGAAATAATCAGGTCCGCTTGGTTGAACATATAATTTTGGTTCGAGGCGGCCAAATAGGCGGGATTCGGCGCGCCCAGTCCGGGTGGAGGCAGGTTCAGGATGTTCTGGACGGAAGCAGCACTGTTATTGGTGCCGCCGATGGGCATGGTCAGCGCATTTTGGGCGGGTTTTACGGGACCATCAAAGGTGGGCGCACCGGTGCTGCCTGTATAATTGTCGGAAAAAGGATCAACGTCGTTATTGGTATAAATATTTCCAACGGCTTCCACCGATGATAGAAAAGTAAGGTTGGCCGAATCATCCCAAATGTTGGCGTTGCAAAACACCGGCCCCTTGACCACCATGGGTTGTCCGGGATCAATCTCCATGTCAAGGTTGTAGAAGATGGCGAATTGAAAAATCGGCACGTTGTCAAATTGAACCACATTGGTGACGGTGGCCGGCACATTGTAAGTCTGGCCAATCGGCGTGGCGGTGGAGATTATCGTGCAATCCTCTTCCAAGCCTTGCAAATTTTTATACGAGGAGGTCAAAGGGACCAGATAGGTCGTTGGTGTACCGATGCTCACTGAACTACTGAAGCTATACTGGACAGGCCAGCCGGTCGTCGTTGGAATGAGCGACGTATAACTGTTGGAAGCATTAAGCGTCTGGCTGAGATAATCGCGCTGCATGGTGGCGAGGATCAATTCGGTGGCGGCATCAGCGGCATCTTCGCTCGCGAGAAACTGATTATTATGCGCAACCTGATTGGAACTGGAAGAAGTCCGCTCCATCAAGCTGCCCAGCACCAGCAGGGTGACGCCCAAAAATATCAGAATAACTATCAGCGCATAACCTTTGTCGGCACGTGCAATTTGTTTTAACGGAATTCGCATAAATCAGTAAATCGTTGAACTCAAGTCCGGCGAGCGCGGAGTCGCCCGGCTTTCCAAGTAGTAGAAATTCGTGGAGTTATTGTGAAACGCATATTCCAGCTCCTGAAATTGCAACGCCACGTGGATGGTGCAATTATTCTGGTTGTTGGTCAGAATATTTCCCGCAAAATCCTCGGCCTGGAAGCAATGCGTATTGCTCACGACCCAGTGGGCTAATAAGACTCCCGGATTGGCGGCGGTGGCCGTTTGGGGGTTGTTGGTAGTGTTGTTGATGTAATACAGATTGGTATTGGGCGCATCCACATAAAAGATTGTGTAATCATTTGTGTCATTCACATTTGCAAAAACTTGCAGTGCATTGCCCACCTGATTCATGCCGTTGGTAATGGCCAAAAAGCCGGTGGGATTGGTTGAACTCATGGTTCCAACCTGGACGGATGCGGCGCCGCGAATCTGGTCACGAATATTCGCCAGCACCTTAACGCTGTCCGCGGTGGCCATCAACTTGGTTGCTGAAAGCTGATAGGCGCGGATCCCGAAAGTCTGCATCGCAATCATTCCGCCCACTACTAAGATCACAAAGATGAACGACGACACCATTATTTCCACCAGCGTGAAAGCGGAGGCACGCGCACGCGCACGGATTTGAATTGCCGGGTAAAATTTCATTGGATCTCTGCGCGCTGGCTAACGACTGTGTTGGTGAACAATTTTCCGGTTAGTGGAAATTTCCAAATGCATTGCACGAGAATTTGCCGCACCGGCGGGTTGGCTGTAACGGTTGTGACAGAAATATAGTTAGTATAGGTATAATTCGTACCCCCCAGCGATTGACCGGAAGACGGAATTTCCATGTAATTGGCGTTTGTGTAGGTTGTCGGGGGAAGATTGTCAATGTTTGTCGCCGTTGACGTTGACCATACCGCGGCCCGTGCCTGTTCGACGCCTTCGGAGGCGATTGACTGCGCCGCCAGCGACATCTCACTCCATTCCGCAAACCGGTTGGATTGCGCATAGCCATAAACGATACCCGCCGTGACCAGGGCAAAAATTACAAGGGATATCAGCACTTCCATCAAGGTGAAAGCTGTGCACGCACCCCGGCTTGCGGTCTTTTCAAGGTTAAATATCATCGCCAATTCATCTCCACACTTTCCGCCTAATTACAAATAAGTTAGCATAGACTATGCCATTTGCAAGCGCCATCACGCGCGCTGAATGTCTGATGCCACAACCGGCAGAATATTCCAAAAATGATGAAAACCTGCATTCTTGCATGAAATTGGGACAAATATGGATTTAAAACACAACCGTGCTGCTCGGCGAAGTTTTGACAAAACTGGTTTCCCGCAAATAAATTGGCTCCAGCTTTTCGCCCGGAACAAAATTATTTTTTCCCGACGCCAAGTTTGCGAGCATCGCGGCGCGCGGAAAAAAATCTTTTCCATTTGGAAACCGGCGCGTCACTTCAGGACCGACTAAAATCTCCCTTGAATCGGCGCGCGACTGCAATTCCGCAGCCGTCAAAATTTTTAGCGGACGGATTTCCTTTCGCTCCGCTTCAAAAATTTCATACGTGGCGGCATAAAATTCGCTGCGCTGCGCGTCAATCACCACATTCACACGGCCAAAAATATTTTCTGATTGTGCCTGTGCGGCCAGACAGTCCACGCTGCTGATGCCGGCGAGTTTTGTTCCGAGCGCTAACTGCCACCCCTGCGCAATGGCAATCGCCGAACGAATCCCCGTGTAAGAACCCGGCCCCAGTCCGATTGCGATCGCGTCAATCTCTTCGCGCTCGATTTTTGCCCGCGCCAGAACATTTTCAATCATGCCAAGCGCGTTTGTTCCGCGTCCGCCGGTTTCCACGACTTCAGCGGCGGCTTGCGCTTTGCCCGCCTGAATGCGTGCAACCGCCACGCTTCGCTGTGGAGAAGAAAATTCAAGCACCAAAATCGTCATAAATAATTTTCCGTTCTGTTTTGCCGATGATTTCAATTTTCACTTTTTTGATTTTGCCATCTTCCATTGTCCCTCTTCCATCTTCCAGCCGTTCCGCCCATTCAATCACCGCCATGCCGTCCGGCTGTAGAAATTCCTCCAGCCCCGCGGACAAAATCTGTCCGCGCGTTTCCAACCGATATAAATCCAGATGAAAAAGTTTCAGGCACCCGCCGCCGTATTCGTTCACCAGTGTGAACGTCGGCGAATGCACACGTTCTGTGATTCCAAGTCCGCGCGCGATGCCTTTCACCAACTGTGTCTTGCCCGCGCCAAGTTCGCCGGACAGCGCGATGACAAGTCCTCGTTCCGCCGCGCGTCCCCACGCTTCGCCGAACGATTCGGTCTCCGTCGGACTATGTGAAATGAACGTAGCCATTGGCCGTAAATTTGTGCGAGCCGCTTTTGTCGCGAATCAAAATGCCGTCGCCCACGACAATTTTTCCGATACAGCTTAATTTCAATTTTGGAAATTGCTTTTTCCATGCATCGAGCAATTTTACCGCGTCCTTGCTGGCGACCGTGAACAACAATTCAAAATCCTCGCCGTCCGTCAGTGCGGCGGCGAACGCCGGTTTTGACGAAGAACTTTTTCGTGCCGCGAGCCTTGCTTCACGCGAAATCGGAATCGCCGATTTTAATAACTCCGCGCCCGAGCCGCTCGCCTTTAAAATATGCCGCAAATCCCCGGCCAGACCGTCGCTCAAGTCAATCATTGCATGGACGGAAAAATGTTCCGCCAGCCAGCGCGCCTCGGCCAATCGCGGCTCAAATTCCAAATGCTTTTCCGCCAGCGAACCGCCAAGTTCGCCGGTCACATAAATCGCATCGCCAACTTTCGCGCCGGAACGGAGAATCTGTCTTCCGCGCGGAACGGTTCCAAGCAGCGAAACCGAAATTAACATGCGTTCGGGATTCGTCGTCGTCTCGCCGCCGACAATTGCGACGCCGAATTTTTCCGCGAGCGTGTTCAGCCCGTTGTAAATTTTTCCCACAAACTCCGGCTCAAAGTTTTTCGGCAAAGCAACCGTCACCAGCGCGGCGGTCGGTGTGCCGGCCATCGCCGCGATGTCGCTCAAGCAGCGCGCGAGCGCCTTGCGCCCGATTTTTTCCGGCGGCGTATCCCTTGTGAAATGGATTCCTTCAACAATTGCGTCGGTTTTTAGCAAGAATAATTTTTCCGGCAACCCAAAATCCAGCACGGCACAATCATCGCCTGCGCCGGCCACGACGCTTTCATTTGTCGGCAGCGATTTTGTCAGGCGCGCGATGAGGTCAAATTCGTTCATTTCATTTTGGGGCGTAAAATAAAACCACAAGATTCGCCGCGTTGAACAAACTGTGTGCGGCGATGGGCGCGAGCAAGTTATCAGTTTTCTCGTAAAGCCATGTCAACGCCAGCGCGAACACGAACAGCGGCACAAAAATCGCAAGGTCGAAATGAATCAAGGCAAACAGTGCGTTCACGCCCAGCCATGCGAGCCGGGGCCAGCCGAGTTGTTTGACGAAGGGAAACAGCATTCCACGAAAAATAAATTCCTCGGCCACCGGCGCGAGCACGACCGCGAACATGCCGAGGTAAATTTTCAGCCAAAGTGATTTCGCCGCCGCCATCAGCGCCACGGCCGTTTGGTCTGCGGGCGGCCAGCCGAGTTTGGTCAGCACGGAAACCGAAATATTTTGAAACAACCACGCCACCGGCAGGATAACGATGGTGAATACAATGGCGCTAAGCAACACACGATTTAATTTTGGCCCGCGCAAACCAAATGCCTCGCGCCAGCCGATTTGGTGTTGCCGCAGAAAAATGGGAATTAAAATCCACGTCGCACCTTGAAAGCAGAGCGTGCCGAGCAGAATGTTTCCGGAATCTTCCGGTTGTTTGAAACCGTTGACGCCAAATTTTTGCAGCAGCCCAGCCGCAACCATGCCAAGGCAAAGGCACACAAATTGCGCCGCGCAAAACTGAATCACGGCTTCGCCCCGCCACAATTTTTCTGACAGCATGACGCCAGTTTATCGCGGCGATGAGGTGGAGACGATGCAAAATTCGTGCGTTAATCTAATGCGCGCCGTATCATTGAAGTGTGGCTGCCACTCATACAAATCGTCTCGCCCGTGAAAAATCGCCTTATCTTTTGCAGCACGCGCACAATCCCGTGGACTGGTTTGCGTGGAACGCCGAAGCCTTTGAAAAAGCGAAGCGCGAAAACAAGCCGGTTTTTTTGAGTGTCGGTTACTCGACCTGCCATTGGTGTCACGTCATGGAACGCGAATCATTCGAAGACGAAAAAATCGGAAAGTTTCTCAACGACCATTTCGTCAGCATCAAGGTGGACCGCGAGGAACGCCCGGACGTGGATAAAATTTACATGACCTTTGTGCAATCCACGACCGGCGCGGGCGGCTGGCCGTTGAATGTCTTTCTCACGCCGGATTTGAAACCGTTTTTCGGCGGCACCTATTTTCCGCCGGATGCACGTTATGGTCGTCCTAGCTTTTTGCAATTGCTTCAGCAAATTTCTTCGCTCTGGTCGGATCGGCGTAATGAAATCGCCGTGTCCGCCGATGAAATCCATGCGCGACTTGAAGCGACGACCACAAATGAAGCAACATCCGATTTGCTGCTGATGGAGGAAATGTTGCGCGGTGCGGGCAAAATTTTCAAATCGAACTACGATCCGCACCACGGTGGTTTTGGCGGCGCGCCAAAATTTCCGCAGCCGAGCATTCCGTCGCTGGTGTTGTGTTACGCCAAACGATTTCACGATGATGAGGCTGCGCGCATGGTTTTGCACACCTGCGAACGCATGGCCGCTGGCGGCATTCACGATCAACTCGGCGGCGGCTTTGCGCGCTATTCCGTGGACGCCCATTGGCTCGTGCCGCATTTTGAGAAAATGCTCTATGACAACGCGCAACTCGTGCAGCTTTATCTTGACGCCTTTCTCGTCAGCGGCAATGAGCACCATGCCGACACCGCGCGCGATATTCTCGATTACATTTTGCGCGACATGACGCATACCGGCGGCGGATTTTTTTCCGCCGAAGACGCTGACAGCGAGGGCCACGAGGGGAAATTTTATTGCTGGACGAAAGACGAACTTTCCAAGCTGCTCACGGTTGATGAATTCAACGTCGCCGCAAGATATTTTGGCATCACCGCGGAGGGAAATTTTGTTGACCACAGCCATCCGCAACCGTTGGCCGGCCAAAATGTTTTAAGCATTGTTGATCCGAAAATCGCCGTTGAAGACCTGTCATTGCTCAATTCGGCAAAATTGAAAATGTCTGAAGTGCGTGCGAAACGAGTTCGTCCGCATCTTGACGACAAAATCCTGGCGTCATGGAACGGCCTGATGCTTGGAGCCTTCGCGCGGGCGTCAGTTGTTTTGGGCGACGAAATATATCGCGCGACGGCGGAGAAAAATTTGC
Source organism: uncultured Verrucomicrobiae bacterium (assembly GCA_963719075.1). Classification (GTDB taxonomy): domain Bacteria; phylum Verrucomicrobiota; class Verrucomicrobiia; order Limisphaerales; family UBA11358; genus UBA11358. The sequence goes on from CAVRAN010000003.1 coordinate 910,701, forward strand.
AATTCATTTGTGAAAAACTTTGGGACGAAAAAACCAAAACGCTTTTTCACCGCTGGCGTGACGGCGAGCGCGATAAAGTGCAATTGCTCGAAGCCTACGCATTTTTACTTTCTGGCGTCATCGAGCTTTACGAAGCGTCGCTTGAGTCGAAACATTTGGACTTCGCGATGGAACTGGCGGAGACGATGCTCGCGAAATTTTACGATTCTGAGAACGGCGGCTTCTGGCAAAGCGCCGTCGATTCCAAAGATTTGATTTTGCGCGTTAAGGACGATTATGACGGCGCGGAACCGAGCGGCAATTCTGTTGCAGTTCTGTCACTGTTAAAACTTGGCGCAATCACAGGACAGAAAAAATTCGCGGAAGCCGCTGAAAAAACTTTGCACCTGTTTGCGCAACGTCTGCAAAATTTTCCGCAAGCCGTGCCGTTCCTGTTGCACGCGCTGGATTTTTCGTTGGAAGAACCGAGGCGCGTTGTGATTGTCGGCGACAAAAATTTCACCAATTTTCACGAATTATTGCTCGCGGCACACGCTGTTTATCAGCCAAACAAAATTGTTTCAGGCAACGTGGGTGCAGTCGAGGCGTTTGCTAAAACCCTGCCCGCGAAAAATGAAGCGACGGTTTATCTTTGCACCGGAAATTCCTGCCAGCCGCCGACGAGTGATGCGGCGAAGGTAAAAGAAGCGTTGAAGTAACCGCCGTGCAAAATCAGTCGCCGGATTGCGGTCGTTCTTGCCTTTCCGGTCTTCCGCCGTGCGACTGCAACTGGCGCAGGGCGCGGAGCAGCGATTCAATTTCGCGTTCGTCGGTGAGTTTCTGGCGCTCGGCAAGTTCAACCAATTCCAAAACCTCCTCCATTTGTTCCAGTGACTGCCGCAATGACTCGACGACTTTCGTTATTTCGCTGACGGCCTGGCTGATGGCAGAACCGTCCGGCTTGACGGCGCGAGCAGCGGGAACAGGAGGTTGAAGTTTTTGCTTCGACGGCACGGGACGCACCGGCATTTCGCGCAGACGGATTGGCGGTTCGATTTGTGTCAGCGACGGTTCTGTTTGCGGAAGTTGTTCAGTTGCAGGAATTGCTGGCGCGGGACGACGGCGCCCGCGTCCACCGCGACGGCCACGGCGGCGTGAACCCAAACTTTTCGCGGGCGCAGGGCTGCTTGATTCCGGCTGTTGTTCCTCTGGCATTTTGAAATAAGCATGACGCTCTGACCGCCAAACGCAACGGTTTTTTTGCGTGAATTTATTTTTTAACGAACAAAGCCAGCGACGCGGTGTAGCCGTGCAGGAAATTTTTCTCGCCGACGGGGCCGATTTCACCGTTGCCATAAAATCCGGCGAGACCAAGCGGGCCGATTTTTTTTTGCACCAGTTCGGCGTCGTGACTTGGCTGGCTGAAAAGATTTTTCCCGCGTCCGTTGCAGCAGCAGAGGCAGCCACCATAAATCGTCGCGTCGCCGAGTTGTTTTTTCGCGCGCGCGAGCAATTCGCTCATATCCTCGGTCGCGGCACCGGCATCGCGGCGTTGGAATTGCATGGTTTGTCCCGCGCGCGGCAAAGCGCCGACGGCCAGCACGCCGGAGTTCGGGTCGCCGCCGATCAAGTTGCGCACAAGAAAATCGCCGCGATGAAAATCTTCGAGGTATTCATTAACGACGAGGCCGATGAAAAGATTGCCGCGCGTTTTTTGCTGATCGGCGAACGAAAGTTTTTTCACCGTATCTTCCAGCACGGAGTAGGCGGGGCGATTGGCGATCTGGTGAATCAAATTTTGTTCGACGCGCGTGAGCGTCCATGTGTCTCCGATGGGCGTGCAGCCTTGTGAAATGACACCTGTCAGCGCAACGTCGCCACCGACGGAAATCGCCACACCGCCGTCCTCAAAGACGTCGCCATTCAGGTAAACTTGCGTGAGCGGTTCGGGAAGTCCACCGCTGGCCAGTCCGCCAAAAACAGGCAGCGGCGCATAAGCGTCGTTCCACGACCGAATCCAGCTTTCCGTGTCGAGATGAAACGGATCAATGAATGCCAGCCAGCCGTTTGTATGCCCCGGTTCGATGCCGGTTTCCAAATGCCAATAGGCTGCGCCGTTCGCTTCTTCGACCTGCTCCTGCGTAAAACGGAAGCTTTTCAATTCCGCGCCGGGTAACGAGTAAAGCGCAAGGACGAATCCGGGTGCGTTCTCAATTTCCTGCGAACCAGCAATCAAACCGGGACTTGAACAACCGGCGAGCAACGGCACGCGCGCATGCACGCGAAGAATCTCCAGCGTTTGCTGCGCGCATGGGAAAAATTTCGGCGACATGAAAACGAGGCCGAGCGAAACGGGCTGCGCGCCGAACTGCGCGCGCAAGTCTTCAGCCCATTGGCGCAGGCCGGTTTCGTCAAAACCGCCCGGCCAGTGCGCCGCCATGGAAAATTCATTTTTCACTGCTTCAACCATGCCACAACTTTCTCGCCCGACCAAATTTCTTTCACCGGCTGGCGTTCACGCGCGCAGGCGAATTTATTTCCACTTACCAAAACTTCGGCGGCGAGCGGGCGCGTGTTATAACTTGACGCCATTACAAAACCATACGCGCCCGCGCTCAACAGCGCGAGAAAATCGCCTTCGCCAACCTTCGGCAACGGACGGTCTTTGCAGAAATAATCGCCCGATTCGCAGATGCCCCCGACGACATCGGACGAAACTGTCGTGCCGAATTTTTTCGCCAGCGGAATGATTTCGTGATACGAATCGTAAAAGGCCGGGCGGATCAAATCGTTCATCGCGGCGTCCACGATGACGAAAGTTTTTCTGCCCGTCCGCTTCACGTATTCGACGCGCGTTACTAAAATTCCCGCGTTGCCAACGATAAAACGGCCCGGCTCAATCAAAATTTTCAAGCCGAGCGGTTGCAACAACGGCAGCAGCGCCTTCGCATAAGTTGCCGGAGTCAAAATACCCTTCGCCGCAGACGTTTTCCACCAAGCCGGCGAACCGCTTCCAAGCGCAGGTTTATAAATGATTCCCAAACCGCCGCCGGGGCTGAAAAATTCCAGGCCATATTTCAACGCCAGTTTTTTAACGAGCGGCGTGACTTTTTTGATGGCCAGTTCGTAGGGCGTCACCGTGGTCAATTGCGACCCGATGTGCATTTGCACGCCGCGCAGCCGGATATTTTTTAATTTGCCTGCGCGGGCATAGACGCCTTCGACGTGCTCGAATTGGATGCCGAATTTATCCGCGTAAGTGCCGGTGGTGATCTTCGAGTGAGTGTGCGCGTCAATGTTCGGATTTATCCGCACGGCGATGGGCGCAACTTTTTTGAGCCGCGCGGCGATGCGGTTGATGCGCTCGATTTCGGGTTCGCTCTCGGCATTGAACGAATAAACATTTTGCCGCAGTGCAAACTCGATTTCCTCTTTCGTTTTCCCGACACCGGCGAAAACACATTTGCGCGGGTCGCCACCCGCCGCGATGACGCGCTGCAATTCGCCGCCGCTGACAACATCAAAACCGCTGCCGAGATTGGCGAGTGCGCGCATGACCGAAAGATTTGAATTTGCTTTCATCGCAAAGCAAACCATGTGGTCGAGTGGCGCGAGCGCGGAATCGAGTTTCTGAAAATGCTCCGCCAGCGTTTTTTGCGAATAAATGTAAAGCGGCGTGCCGAATTTTCTGGCGAGCGTTTCGACGGCGACACCTTCGCAAAACAATTTTTTACCGACATAACGGAAATCGTGCATGGCGCTGGCAGTTTAGAGTGCGGCGCTCAAAGTTCAAGGTTTGCAATAAAAAAACCCGCCGGAATTTTCCGGCGGGCGACGGGAAAAAATAACCCTATTGTCCGGCCAGAATTTCCTCGCGTTTTTTTTGATACTCGTCCGGAGTAACCTGGTTGGCCATGTATTGGTCAAGCAACACCTGAAGCTGCGCCTCCTTATCGGCGGAAATCGGCAACGGTGGCGCTTCAATCGGCTTCAAGCCCAAATCTTTTCCAGGATAAAACGCATTCTCCAGCTTCGCCGCTGGAGCTGGCGGCGGTGCCGTTTGCGTGACAGCCGCTGTGGCAGTTTCGTTGGTGGCAGGTTTTTGCGCCGCCATTTCCAGCTGATTTAACTGCGCTATTCTTTGTTCCAACAGTGCTTGCGCCTTGGCTTGATCTTCTGGACTGGCTTGCGGTATTTGTGATGCACTCGGCACAAAGACCATGCCGGATTTTCCCTGCGCATTCAGTTCCTGCATCCTTTTGTGCAAAGCTTCCTCGGCGTCGAAACCATTGGTCTGGGGCAATTCAGGCACGTAAATCACCTGCGAATTTTGCATTTGCTGCGGCTGATTAAGCTCTGAAATTTTCTGTTCGACGGCGGCTCGCGCCTTGTCAATGTCATTGGCGTCCACGGTGTTCGTCGCCGCCTGTGCTTGCGCTTCGGGAGATGCGGGCGACATGCTATTGGTTGCCTGTGGGGCGACAGCAGGAACAGCCGTTGACGCATCAGATGGCTGCGAATTCGTTGTTGGCACAAATATTATTTGGCCGCCATTTCCTTGCGCACTCAACGCATTCATCTTGGCCTCCAGCGCCGCGCGTGCGGCGGCCTGCGCCGGGGTGTCATCGGCACGCACAACGAAGCTCGCCACCAATGCAGCCATACAAATCACGGAAAACAACTTGGAAATTCGCATAATGTTTCCAATTCTCTACGCCAAATTTTCGCCGGATGCAACTGCTTTTCCAGTCGCAACGAACAAATTCCGCCATGCGCCGGGAAACGGATAACTCGCCACCGAACGCAATAAAATCCCGCGTACCTCGCCGCGCGTAACTTTCACGCGTTGCTGTAACTCGATCACGTTCGCCGCCCGGAGTTTTTCAATCGTCTTCATGCCGATTAAAACCGGCCATGCGCAGGCGAGGCGGACGCGGAATTGCCCGAACGGCAAAGTGTTCGTGTAATGCCAGCCTGCGCGCAGATGCGATTCCGCCTTGTCGAGATATTCGCGGAACAACGGAAGAAATTTTCCTTGGTTTGCGGGCGACAGCAAAGTTTCAGGGAACAGTTTTGCCTCGTCCAACTTTTGGGTCGGCAGATAGCACCGGCCATTTTTCAAATCCACCGGCAGGTCGCGCAAAATGTTCACCAGTTGCAAACCTTTCCCGAAACGGATGCCGTCCTTGACCAGTTGCGCTTCGTCCAGTCTCGCCTTCGGAAACAGATGCGCGCGGCAGATCTTCGTCCAAAATTCGCCCACGCAGCCGGCGACGCGATAAGTGTAATCATCCAGTTCCGCCGCCGTCTCCAGCGCGATGATTTTGGGGAGCGCGCGCGCCACGCGTGCGGTCGAAGTCGCCCCGGCTTCGACATTTTGGGCAAACCGGCGCAAATCCAGTTCCTGTCCGCTCGTGATCGTGGTCAAAACATCGCGAACGAGTTTTAAGTCCTCGGCTGAAAGTGTTTTTAAAAGGGCCAGACCGGCTTCGGTCTTTTCCAGCAACAATCTTTCTGCGGACAGATTTTGTTTTTGCGCCAGATCTCCGAAATTCAACGGCGCGGAAGTTTGGCCGAGAATCCGTTCGCGGAGTTTTTGCAACGCGTCGAGCCGTTGCGCGGGCGGGACGAGTTCCGTGTCGGCGATGGTGTCGGTCGTGCGCGCGAGCAGATAGGCGAGGCCGATCTGCGGGTGCACGCGCGCGGGCAGCACGCGTAACGTCAGATAAAACGAGCGCGACGTCGCCTTGAGCAGATTTGCCAATGATTCATTTTGCGATTCGGACATCGTTAGTATGAAACACGGAATGCGCCCGAAAGTCAGCACCGGATTCCCAACCTGCCTTGGTCCGTTACAGAAGCAAGCCAGTCCGTCAGGAATTGACTTCAGTTTGCGATGGACTGACTCCAATCCACCGCGAACCGGGTTCAATCCGCGACAGACTGGATTCAATTCATGACGGATTGGGTTCAGTCTGCGATAGACTGACTTCAGTTCATGACCAACTGGATTCAGTCTGTGATAGACTGGGTTCAGTCCATGACGGACTGACTTCAATCCGTGGCGGACTGGGTTCAGTTCGTGTGCAAAAAGCGACAGTTTTGGGTTAAAACGACCAAAAATTGGGGAAAATGGTCAATTTCAATTGTTTTTGGGGAGCGATGACCGTCTTGAGCAGATCATTTAACGCCGTTGGCATTTTTAGACAGACCTATTTTCAGAATTCAATTTGCGCCGCCAGTTCGAGTTTCAAATTTTGTTAATTCTAACCTGCTTATTTCTTCGTAGCTGCTTTGACTAGAGCGAGTGCCGCACGACAAACAAGCTGAATGTATTCTTCAATTTCAGGCGGAGTCGGAGTCATTTGCTCGCCAATCTTAATTTTTTCGCCAGTCTTTTCCAAATATTGCTTATCAACCACTCCGCGCCGATGGACAATCAAGTGTCGTCGTTGGTGAAGTATCCAAAATTTATGGTCGCCCAATTGATCAAGCAATTCGTTGCTGGCGGGAAAAAGAACTTTGAACGTCTGTTTTATCGCTCCAAGACTTGAAAAGTCATGGGCATTAACAAAGACATTTCCGAGATTTTTAGAAACATCAAAGCCATATTCGGAAAGCTCCTCAAAAACGATTCCCCTCACTTGAAATATTTTTTTTGTGTCGGAATCAGCCGTTAGCTTTTGCCATTCCGTAGGATTGCTATTCAGATGACCGACAAAAATATCTCGGCACAACACTTCAAAAGCTCCCCAAATCATGACAACTGCCTGGCGCAGTAATTCTTTGGCAGCAGTTTCCATTTCCTTGTCTTGAAGTCGGGCAATCAGGAAGGCAGACCACTGATTTTCAATCTGACTCTTTGCGGCTGGGTTTTTTTGTTCCTCCAGAAACTCTACAAGAGCTTTTTTGTGCACAACTTCATCAAGTTCAGCTTGCTCTTTTGGCGTCTTTTCAATGTCGTCATCGGATGGAAGACTTGTCCGCGTATCAGCATCAACGAGTATGCGATGCCTGATTATTAGTGTGTTGAATCGTGCTGTAAGAATACTTGTCCTTGCAATCGTGTATGGAATTTTTGCTGTCGTTACTGCTGCTTCAATGTTTTCCAAAAAAACTTTCGCATGGGTGCTAATCCATTCGGTAATTCCTTCTGTGGCGCGATTGATTTCTGATGCAGTTGGGTTGAGATCCACCGGCAATAAATAGTAGCGTTTTACTTCGTTTAAGTTGGTCTTAAGGTTTTCCATTTTGAATTGGCGGATTCGTCCATCACGAAAGCTGTTCCCGCCAGCGCGCCAGTTGTTTCGCGACTTCTTTCGTTCCCGGTGCGCCGGTCAGGTTTCGTTTCGCCATCGCCTCAATTTTCATGTTGATTTCATTGTCACTTTTTCTTTAGCCGAATCAAGCTTTCCGGCAGGGCGGTCAGTTCCGCGCCGGAATCCGCGCGCCACACCACGCGGCCATCCGGCAGCACGCGGATGATTTTTCCTTTCATCGAACCGCGCAACGTCTGGACTTCATCGCCGCGCTGTAAAACGGATTCCTCGCATAAGCCATCCACGAGGCCGGTCATGCTTTCACGGTCGAGCACGCCGGCGATGTAATGCCCGATGACCGAAGACACTTCGCGTTTCCGGCTGGGATGAAGGTCGCTGAACAACGCCAGCGCCAGTTCGCGCCCGATGGTGGCAAACGTGTTTCCATTGAAGAAAAGAAAGGGCGCGCGGCGATGATACGCGCGAAGCTGGTCGAAGGTTTCGCCCAGTGTCAGGATTTCGCTGCGGAGCTTTTCCCAGTCCGCCGCGCACGCTGCTGAAGTTTCCGAGTTAAGGCCGTGCTGTGCGCGACTTCTCGCGCACGCTCCTCGGTTGATGCTGACGACAACGAGCCAGTCCCAGTTTTTGAGAAAAGCGGCTCGGGCTTGTAGCGGTGAGCCGAGTCCATCGCCGCCTGACGCAAGTCTTCCCCCGTCAGGTGCTCCAGCAGATCGGTTCGCAGTTTCATCGCTCATAATAAAACCCCAATTCCGCCGTTACGCAAGTGGTGAAATGGATCGCGGCAAAATTTCACGAAAGCTGTTCCCGCCAGCGCGCCAGTTGCTTCGCGACTTCTTTCGTTCCCGGTGCGCCGGTCAGGTTTCGTTTCGCCATCGCCGTTTTCAGATTGAACACGCCCAGCGCGTCGCGCCCGAATGTCGGGTTCACACCTTGCAATTCCGCGAGCGTCAGTTGGTTCAGCAGCTTTCCAGTTTTTTCCGCCAGCGCCACGACCGCGCCGACGACGTGATGCGCCTGGCGAAATGGCATTCCTTTTTTCACCAGATAATCCGCGAGGTCGGTCGCCAGCAACGCCGGGTCGCTCGCGGCGGCGGCGCAGGCGGCGCGATTGATTTTAATATTTTTCAACATCGCGGAAAAAATCCGCGTCGAGGCGCGCACGGTGTCGGCGGTGTCGAAGAGGCGTTCCTTGTCCTCCTGCAAGTCGCGGTTGTAGGTCATCGGCAATCCTTTCAGCAGCGTGAGCAGCGAGATCAGGTTGCCGAAAACGCGGCCGGTCTTGCCGCGCGCGAGTTCGGCGATGTCGGGATTTTTTTTCTGCGGCATGAGCGACGAGCCGGTGGTGTAGGCGTCGGCGATCTTGATGAAATTAAATTCCGCGCCGGCCCAGAGAATCACGTCCTCCGCGAGCCGCGACAGATGCACGGCCAGCAGCGCGCCGGCGGCGCAAAATTCGACGGCGAAATCGCGGTCGCTCACGGCGTCCATGGAATTTTGCGAAAGCAGGACTTCAAATTTTTTCACAGAAGATAACGAAGGCAACGAAGTTTTTTTGTTTCCTTTGTTTGCTTCTGTTAAAAAAATTTGCTCTGTGAAGCCAAGTAATTTTGCGACCAGCTCGCGGTCAATCGGCAAAGTTGTTCCGGCGATCGCGCCGCTGCCGAGCGGGCAGACGTTCACGCGCGAGTGGCAATCCCAAAGCCGCTCGCAATCGCGCTCGAGCATCTCGACGTAGGCGAGCAGATGGTGTGCGAGATAAACGGGCTGCGCGCGCTGCAGATGCGTGTAGCCGGGAATCAGCACGTCGGAATTTTTTTCGCCGAGCGAGACGAGGGCGCGTTGCAAATCGGCAATTTCTTTGAGCAACGAAATAATTTCATCGCGCAGCCACATCCGCACGTCGAGCGCGACTTGATCGTTGCGCGAACGGGCGGTGTGCAATTTCGCGCCGGCGGGAACGCGCTTCGTGAGCTCGGCTTCGATATTCATGTGAACGTCTTCGAGTTCGGGCTTCCATTTGAATTTCCCGGCTTTGATCTCTTTGCCGATGGCGTCGAGGCCGCGGACGATGGCATGCAATTCATTTTTTTTCAGCACGCCGATTTTGTGGAGCATCTCGGCGTGCGCCATCGAGCCGAGAATGTCGTGCCGCCACAGCCGCCAGTCGAAGGAAATGGATTCGGTGAATTGCGCGACGTCGGCGCTGACTGCGCGCGCGAAGCGTCCGCTGCGGGAGACGGGAGATTTATTTTTCATACGTTCAATGACCGGAAATTTGCGCCGAACCATCTTAAAAGTCACTGCCAAACGGCGAACAGCCGGGCATCTTTTGTTAGATTGCGCTGTTTGGTAGCGGGTCAGTTTGAATCCTATTAGGTGTTCACCCCATATACAGATTAAAAATTTGTCTGCACATTGAACACAAATGGATATTGAAATAAATAACGGTGGCGAACTAAATTTGCGTAAAAGCGAGTTCGCCAAAAATCTTACCTTCGGTCTATTGGCCTTCACAATCACTTTTGCGCTTTTAAGATGGGTCTTGTAACTGTATTCCAATCTAGGAAATTGTAGAATTTTTTGATAAATAAACTGGCCTTCTTGGGAAATGCTCGTAACATACCAGCTTGCAGTCCAAAGAAATTAACAAGGGGAAACCGGCAACGCATATTTTGGTGGTGGATGACGAACCCGCTGTTTCTACAACCATCAAGTTGTTGCTCGAGCATGACGGGCACAATGTTCAAACGGCCAATAGCGGCAGGGAAGCTCTAGTCCTACTTGAGCAGAGTAAGTTTGACTTGGTCACAACGGATTTTTCCATGTCGGGAATGAAAGGCGATACGCTGGCCGCCGCCATCAAGGAGCGCCTGCCCGACTTGCCAGTCCTGATGATTTCGGCCAATGGTGCAATTGCGAAGGCTTCTGGCGATCCATTTCCGTGCGTGGACTTGGTAATCAGCAAACCATTTTTGCTGGAAGACCTGCGCAAAGCCATTGCCAAGGTTTTACCGGGAATCTAAGAGTTTTTGCTGATTCCAAACTGTCCCACTACCCACTACTAAACAGCATAATCTCATAATCCAGTATATTATCACCGACCAGCCCTGAATTTGGCACGGGTTTTTCTACATGTTAAGCCATGACCACAATTGGCGAATTGAAATTTGCCTGCCCGGTATGCCACCAGCATATAGCGTGTGATTCAGGTGCGGCCGGCTCACACATGGAGTGTCCAACCTGTTTTCGTCCAATCATTGTCCCAAAATCACCCAGCAATGCTACAACCCGGCTTATTTTACGCGCAAGGCAACCCAAGTTCAGACATTATCATTCCGCCTCGAAAGTCAAAGCCGTTTCACGCCCGACAAAGGCGCAAACCTTGTGGTTGACGGTTGCGGTAATTGGCATGTTGCTGTTTGTTGTGAGCGTGGCTCTGGCAATCAGCCGTTGAAATTTGTTATCCTTTCCACGCTTGAACACAACCACCACTGGAAATGCAACGTTCGAAGCGTCGTTAATTCGCCTGCTGATTGAACGGAAACAAACGCTGGCTTTGGCGGAATCCTGCACCGGCGGATTTATTGCAAATCGAATCACGAATGTGCCGGGCGCGTCGGAAGTCTTTTTGGGCGGAGTAGTGGCTTACAGCAACGAAGCAAAACAAAAATTTACCGGTGTTCGCGCCGAAACTTTGAAACAGCACGGCGCGGTGAGCGAAGCGGTCGCGCGCGAAATGGCCGAAGGCGCGCGAAAAAAATTCGGCGCGGATTTTACGATCGCGGTCACGGGAATCGCCGGACCAAGCGGCGGCACGAGAGACAAACCGGTGGGGACGGTTTTTATCGCGCTGGCCGGGGAATTTGAAACAATGGTTGAGCGAAAACTGAATTTTTTCGAGCGTGAAAAATTCAAGGAAGTCACGGGGCGTCAAGCGCTTGAAATGCTGCGTTTGAAATTGTCGCAAGTTTGACATGATTTATTCTTGAGAACGCTTTTTTTTTCATTAAAGTAGCGCGGCTCGACGCCTTCATTGGGTCGAGTTTAAATAATTTTCAAAAAATGACTTCAATCGTTGAAACAGTGGCCGAGGCGAACAGCATGATGGCGGAGTTGGTGAAATCCACGCCTCCGAAACGGCGCGGTGTTTTATTGGTTGTGGATGACGAAGACGGGCCGCGCCAGTCGTTGCGCGTAATTTTCAAGGACGAATACGATTTACTGATGGCCGGGGACGGACCGAGCGCCATCAAACTGGCGCAGGAAAATCAAATTGATGTGGCGGTGCTGGACATTCGCATGGCCGGCATGTCAGGCATCGAAGTTCTGGAACGCCTCCGGTATGTTGACCCGGACATCGAGGCGATCATGATGACGGCGTTTGAAACGACGGACACGATTCGACAGGCGCTGCGACTGCGCGCGTGCGATTACATCAACAAACCGTTCGACATCGCGACGATCCGCACCGCTGTCGGCCAGGCGATGCAACGGCGACTGCTCGAAAGTGAAATTCACAGCAGTGCGGAAAAAGTGCAGGAACTGCTCACGGAATTGCAAAACCAGCGCGTTGAGGAGCAGATTGCCAAAACGCGCGGCGACATTTACGCAAGCATCATTCATGACATCAACGGCCCGCTCACGGTCATTTCCGGCTTTGTGCAAATCCTCAATCGCCGGCTCAATCATTTGTCACGGCTGGAAGTCGAGGATTTGGAATTCATCAAAGACCGCCTGCGCGTGATTGCACGGCAGGTAACCAATTGCATTGAAATTTCCCGCCGCTACCTCGGCTTTTTGCGCCAGCAACCCAGCGAAACACCGTGCGTCAGCGTGAACCAATTGCTGCACGATCTCGGCCAGCTCATTCGCGTTCACCCGAGTTTGCTGGACAATGAGTTCAGCGTCACGCCAGTGGCTGAAGACATCGCCGTCAAAATCAACGGCACCGATCTCATTCAAATTTTATTAAATCTCGCCGTGAACGCTTTTCAATGCGTGCCGCACAGTCATCAGGTGGAAATCAGCGGGGAAATTTTGCGCCAGCCGCTTGATTTAACGGCATTCAAGGATAGCCCGCAGGAGCGGTTTCTAAATGTCGAAGGCTTGGACAACAGTGCGCCGCTGGTAAAATTTTGGGTGCGCGACACCGGCCCGGGCATTCCGGCGGAAGTGCTGCCGAAAATTTTCCAGCCTTATTTTACCACCAAAGGCCCGCGACAGGGAACCGGTCTTGGACTCAACATCATTCAGCGGCTCATCAAGGAAAGCAACGGCGCGTTGCACGTCCACACGCAACCGGGCAAAGGCACAACCTTCACGGTTTATCTGCCGGGAGCGAATTTGATAAAACAGGTATGAAATATGCGTGCCAGCGGTTTTATTATCTTGGTTTTGCTGGCGACAATTACGGTCGTTCGCGCGGATGAGAATCTGCCGGTTCTCAAGGTGGGCAGTGATGTTTACAGCAACGTGACGGTCACCACGGTGACGCCCACGGATATTTTTTTCACCTACGCCGGTGGCATGGTGAATGTGAAATTAAAGAATCTTGATCCTGAACTTCAAAAACATTTTCATTACAACGCAAAAAAAGCCGGTGAAGCAGAGCGGCAATACAGTCAGGCGAACTTTCAATATCATGCTGAAATTGCCGGCCAGACCGTTGTGCAGCCACCCGATGAAACCAGGGAACAACCACCTGCGGCTGCACATGCTTCCGATTTGTACTGGGGCACAGATTTCCCTCAAGCCTTGAATCAAGCGCGGTCGGACAACAAATTGGTGCTTCTCGATTTCACCGGCTCCGACTGGTGTCCGTGGTGCATCAAGTTTGATCACGATGTGCTGTCCACCGATGCATTTACTTCTTACGCCAAGGCCAACCTCGAGCTCGTGAAACTTGATTTTCCGCGCCACACCGAACAGGATGCCGCACTTAAACAGGCCAACGAGGCATTGTCTCAAAGATTCAACGTGAATGGATTTCCAACTTATATTTTGTTAAATCCGTCTGGAAAAGAATTGGGAAGGCAGGTTGGCTATGCCGAAGGCGGGCCAAGCGTTTTCATCGCGGAATTGGAGGGCTTCAGCAAATAATAAATCTGCTTCGCAGTGAAGACGAGACTTTCAGCTTTGTCTGTCCGGCGCGAATTTGATAAAACAGGTATGATGAAATATGCGTCCTAGCGGTTCTATAATCTTGGTTTTGCTGGCGGCAATTGCGGTCGTTTGCGCGGATGAGAATCTGCCGGTTCTCAAGGTGGGCAGTGATGTTTACAGCAACGTGACGGTCACCACGGTGACGCCCACGGATATTTTTTTCACCTACGCCGGTGGCATGGCAAACGTGAAATTAAAGAATCTCGATCCTGAACTTCAAAAACGGTTTCATTACAACGCAAAAAAAGCCGGCGCAGCAGAACAAAAACAAGCTCAAGCTAACGCCGAATATCACAGTTTGATTATCAGCCAACCCGCCCCACAACCACCAGACGAGAGCCGGGAACAATCTGTTGATACCACTCAGACTACGGGGGCGGGAAAGAAACTTTGGGCCAAGTCTTTTTTGAATCAGAAAGCCCCCGATTTGATCGTCGAAAAATGGCTGACGCCTGAACCAGATCGTCGTGGCAAATTCACCTTGATTGATTTTTGGGCCACTTGGTGTCCGCCGTGCCGTAAGGCCATTCCTGAATTGAATGCCTATCATGAGAAATTCGGCAACAAACTTGTTGTCATAGGGATTTCCGACGAAACTGAAGAAGCCGTGAGGAACTTCGCCAATCCGCAAATTGAATACTCCATTGCCATAGACACACAAGCGCGCACGAAAAACGCGGTCGGAGTGACCGGTATCCCGCATGTCCTAATCATTGACCCGCAAGGTATCGTTCGTTGGGAAGGTTTCCCATTTTTGGAAGGTTATGAATTGAACGAACAAGTTGTGGCCGACATTCTTGCCAGATACTCCAATTAAGAAACCGAAGGAATTTTTACTTTCAATTCCCCAAATACTCGCGCGGATCAATGATATTCCCCGCGCTCGCGGCCACGGTCATCGACATTTGTTCAAACCAGTTCATAAACCGCCGGACGATATTTTGCCTTGGGAATATGCGCTCGCATTTCGCGCATGGATTCAAGCGTCAATTCCTGCGCGATTAAAACCTCGCGCAACGCATCTTCCGGCGTGTCGCCGTGCGCCGAGCAGTATTTCAAATCGGGAATGTCGGCGATGTAGCACTTGTCTTCCTCGCTGTAAAAGACGTTGATGTGATAGCGTGTTTTCATAATTCGTCGTCCAGTCTCAAGCCGTTCGTTTCCATCGCATCGAGCAATTGCCGGAGTTGATATATTTTCATCTGGCCGTTCCTGTCTGGCTGTAAATTCAACCGCAAACCCGGCACTTCACGATGCACAAGCAATGGCCGGCTGCTGCGCGTCCTGTCCAATTCAAATCCCAAACCCTTTGCCAACCGGCAGGCATCCTCAAACCGGATGTTGCGCGAAGCAAAAAGCAATTTTTTCGAGAACCTTCCGGGCCTTTCATCTCATGATTTTTAATTCCCCAAA